>DATLZZ010000010.1:0-338477 GCA_035573715.1 Candidatus Xenobia bacterium
GTGGCTGGGGATTCAAGTCAAAGGGGAGAAGGAGCAGCGGGTGCTGCTGGTGAGCGTGCCGTATGCGCTGAAGGCCGGCGACGCCGAGACCCTGGGCGGGAAGCCCGCCTCGGCCTTTGTACAGGTCTCCCCGGACAAGGCCACCGTGCCTCCCGGCACGCAGAGCAATGCGCTGGGCGCCGTCGCTCCCTTCTACACCGCCACCAGCGACGGGCTGCCCAGCCTCATCTCCCTCACCACCACCGCCCCGCCATTGACGGTGCTCTCCACCCAGATGGTCACCAACCTCAACGCCGACATGCTCGACGGGATGCACGCCAGCCAGTTCGGCGACATCACGGCCGTTCTTCCCGGCGTCGGGTTGATGGATGGCGGCGCCACCGGCGACGTTACCCTCAACGTCAACACCGCCGTGATTCAGGCGCGGGTGACCGGCACCTGCGCAGCCGGGGAATCCATCCAGAGCATTGACCAGGCCGGCGCGGTCGTCTGCGAGACCGACAGCGGCGCCGACGTTGCCGGCACCGGCGTGGCCACCACCGCGGCTCGCAGCGACCACACCCACGAAGCCGCTCCCCTGGGGCAGGGAAACACAGGCGTCGGCCCGGCCGCCTTGGCGGCGAACGCTGGCGCCAGCAACACCGCCGTGGGCGTCGCTGCCCTGCAAGCCAACGTTGGCGGCTTTGGCAACACCGCCGTCGGACGCGATGCGCTGCTGAGCAATTCCGGCGGCAGCAACAACACAGCCGTGGGAACGTTTGCCCTGGACGCCAACACCGCGGGCAACAACAACACGGCCCTGGGCGTCAACGCCATGGGCTCGAATGGCGCGGGCGACAGCAACACCGCGGTGGGCTTCCGGGCCTTGTTTGCCAACAACGCCGGCTTCCAGAATACCGCCTTCGGCCAGGACGCTCTGTTCAGCAACGTCATCGGGTCGCAGAACACCGCCCTGGGAACCAACGCCCTGTTCAAGAATACCGAGAGCGGCAACACCGCCGTCGGCCTGAGCGCGCTGCAAGAGAACACCACCGGGTCGGCCAACGTGGCCGTGGGCGGCTTGGCGGCTATTTCCAACACCAGCGGCAACAACAACACCGCCCTCGGCCACCAGGCCTTGGCCAACAACATCCTGTCCTCCAACAACACGGCCGTGGGACGAGCTGCCCTGCAAATGAACATCGCGGCCGGCAACACGGCGGTGGGAGCCTTCGCTCTCGACGCCAACACCTCCGGCAGCGCCAACACGGCTGTGGGAAGCAACGCCCTGGGAGCGAACGTCAGCTCGACCGACAACACGGCGGTCGGCGCCAACGCGCTGAGCGCGGTCGTCAACGGCTTCAACAATACCGCCGTGGGCTCAGGCGCATTGGCCTCCAGCACCGCTAACAGCAACACCGCGGTGGGTTCGCTCACTCTGTTCTCCAACACCACCGGTCAGCAGAACACCGCCGTGGGGGCCTTTGCCCTGAACGCCAACGTTTCCGGCACCGACAACACCGCCGTGGGAACCGGCGCCCTGCAAGTCAATACCGCCAACAACAACACCGCGGTCGGCTCCCTGGCCTTGGACGCCAACACCACCGGCAGCAACAACACCGCCGTGGGCCGCGGCGCCTTGGGCGCGAACCAAAACGGCACAGAGAACACCGCCGTGGGGCTGAACGCGCTGGCCGCCAATACCGATGTGGGCAACACCGCGGTGGGCGCCAATGCCTTGGATGCCAACACCACCGGCAGCAACAACACCGCCGTGGGGCTGAACGCCTTGGGAGCAAACCTTTCCGGCTTCGACAACACCGCCGTGGGGCGCAACGCCCTGCTCAATAGCACCGGTAGCGACAACATCGCCATCGGCGCCGCCGCCGGAGCCAACGCCACCACGGGCAGCGCAAACATATACATTGGGCACCCCGGGTCAGCCGCGGAGTCGGGCCGGATTCGCATCGGCGTGGCGGGGGTGCAAGGGGCGACCTTTATCGGGGGGATCCGCGGGGTGACCACCGGAAACGCCAACGCCATCGCGGTGCTGATTGACAGCGCCGGGCAGCTCGGCACAGTCAGCTCCACGCGGCGCGTGAAAGAAGACATCGGCGACCTGGGAGGGGCCAGCGCGGGGCTGCTGCGCCTGCGGCCGGTGACGTTCCGGTACAAGCAGCCTGCGGCCGATGGTTCCAAGCCGTTGCAGTACGGCCTCATCGCGGAGGAAGTGGCCGAGGTGATGCCGGAAATCGTCGTGCTTGACGCCGACGGGCAGCCCGAGACCGTGCAATACCACGTGCTGCCGGTGCTGCTGCTCAACGAGCTCCAACGCCAGCACAAGCAGCTTGAGCAACAGACGGCCGAGCTGGCCGAGCTGCGGGCGCGCTTGGAAAAGCAGGACGCGGAGCTGGCGGAGCTGAAGGCCGCCCTGCGCACGACTCTAGCCCAGCGGTAGGACCAGCGAGATTCGGTCTGCACGCCTCCGCCCGGCTTAGGTGTCTCACACTCTGTGACTCCGTTCCTCTTTCACTCTTGAACCTTGTCTTCCCCGGGAGTATGATGCGCCTTCCGGGGGAGATTTCCGCAGCTCACAGGAGGGTCCAATGGTCCGCGTAGGCATCAATGGTTTCGGCCGCATCGGGCGCAACATCTACCGCGCCGCCATGGGCGACACCGATTTGGAAATCGTCGCCGTCAACGACATCACCGACCCCCACACGCTCGCCCACCTGTTGAAGTACGACTCGGTGCTCGGCAACCTCGACGCCGACATCGGCTGGGGCGAGGACTGCATCAAGGTGAACGGCAAGTCCATCAAAGTCTTCAAGGTCAAAGACCCGGCGCAGCTCGACTGGGGCTCGGTCGGCGCGCAAATCGTCGTCGAGTCCACCGGCCTTTTTACCAAGGGCCCCGACGCCGCCAAGCACCTGCGCGACAGCGTCAAGAAAGTCATCATCTCCGCCCCCGCCACCGATCCCGATGCCACCTTCGTAATGGGCGTGAACGACAACACCTACGACCCGGCCAAGCACCACGTGGTCTCCAACGCCTCCTGCACCACCAACTGCCTGGCGCCGGTGGCCAAGGTCGTCCACGAAAACTTCGGCATCGTCCACGGCACCATGACCACGATTCACTCCTACACCAACGACCAGCGGCTGCTCGACCTGCCCCACAAGGACCTGCGCCGCGCCCGGGCGGCCGCGCTCTCGATGATTCCCAGCACCACCGGCGCCGCCAAAGCGCTTCACCTGGTGCTGCCGCAACTGAAGGGGAAGCTCGACGGCTACGCCATGCGCGTGCCCACGCCCAACGTTTCCATCGTGGACCTCACCGTCACCACCGAGAAGAAAGCCAGCGTGGACTCGGTGAACGCCGCCTTCAAGGCCGCCGCCGCCGGCCCGCTCAAGGGCATTCTGGCCTACAGCGAGGAAGAGCTGGTCTCGATTGACTTCCGCGGCAACTCCCACTCGGCCATCTTCGACGCGCCCTACACCAAAGTCGTCGCCGACAACTGCGTCAAGGTGCTGGCCTGGTACGACAACGAGTGGGGTTACTCCTGCCGCTGCGTTGACCTGATCAAGTTCATGGGCGCGAAGCTCTAGTCGCGCGCCTTCAATCGAGCGAGGGCGCCGACCATGCCTAAACTCTCCATCCGCGACCTCGATCTGAAGGGCAAGCGCGTTTTCATCCGCGTGGACTTCAACGTCCCGCTGGCCGGCGGCAAAGTCAGCGACGACACCCGCATCCGCGAGTCGCTCCCCACCATCAAGTACGCCCGCGAGCACGGCGCCCGCGTAATCCTGGCCTCGCACCTCGGCCGGCCCAAGGGCAAGCGCAACCCCGAGATGAGCCTGAAGCCGGTCGCCGACCGCCTGGGCGAGCTGCTGGGCGCGCCCGTGGCCTTCGCTGACGACTGCATCGGCGACGAGACCGAAAGGAAAGTCGCGTCGCTCAAGGACGGCGACGTGCTCTTGCTTGAAAACCTCCGCTTCCATCCGGAAGAAGAAAAGAACGACGAGAAGTTTGCCCAGGCGTTAGCCTCCCTCTGCGACCTCTACGTAAACGACGCTTTCGGTTCCGCCCACCGCGCTCATGCCTCCACCGAGGGCATCGCTCATCGTGTCCCCCAGGCGGCGGCCGGCTTCCTGATGGAAAAGGAGCTGACCTATCTCGGCAAGGCCATCCAGAACCCCGACAAGCCCTACGTCGCCATCCTGGGCGGCGCCAAGGTCTCCGACAAGATTGAGGTCATCTCCAACCTGCTGCCGCTGGTGGACTGGCTGCTCATCGGCGGCGGCATGGCCTATACGTTCCTTTCTGCGCAGGGCGTCGGCGTAGGGAAGTCGCTGGTCGAGCCCGACAAGATTGACCTGGCGCGGAATCTGCTCGCCGACGCCGGCAAGCGCGGCGTCAAGCTGCTGCTGCCGGTGGACCACAAGGTGGCCGAGAAGATTGACCCGGCTGCCCAGGCGCGCGTCGTCGGCCTGCGGGAGGTTCCCGACAACCTGATGGCGCTCGACATCGGACCCAAGACCATCGAGGCGTTTGTCGGGGCCATTCGCGGCGCCAAGACCATCGTCTGGAACGGCCCGATGGGCGTTTTCGAGTGCCCGCCGTTTGCCGAGGGCACGCTGGCGGTGGCGCGCGCGGTAGCTGATTCCGGCGCCACCTCCATCATCGGGGGCGGCGACTCGGTGGCGGCGGTGCAGCAGGCCGGCGTAGCCGACCGCATCACCCACATCTCCACCGGCGGCGGGGCTTCGCTCGAATTCCTCGGCGGCCTCAAGCTCCCCGGCGTCGAAGCTCTGACGGAGAAGTGACATGTCGGCGCCAGCGGCTTTGTCCTCCTGAGCCAAGCGAAGGGCCTGCTTTTGATTTGAGGAGAGCCCGTGAGACGACCCGTGATTGCCGGCAACTGGAAGATGTACAAGACCGCGTCGGAGACCCGCGCCTACTTCACGCAGTTCAAGCCGCTGGTGGCCAACGCGACCCACTGCGACATCGTCCTCTGCCCGCCGTTCACGGGCTTGGCGACGGCGGTTGATTCCGCCCGCAACTCCAACATCGCCATCGGCGCCCAGAACCTCCACTGGGAGAAGGAAGGCGCCTTCACCGGCGAAGTCTCCGCCGGGATGCTGCGCGAGATTGGCTGCGCCTGCGTCATCATCGGCCACTCCGAGCGCCGCCAGTTCTTCCACGAAACCGACGAAACCGTGGCCCGCAAGACGATGGCGGCGCTCGAGGCCGGCCTTACGCCCATCGTCTGTGTCGGCGAACTGCTGGCCGAGCGCGAGGCCGGCAAGACCGAGCAGGTGCTGACCACGCAGTTTAACGGCGCTTTCAGCGCGTTGACCGCGGCGCTCTTCTCCCGTATCATTGTGGCGTACGAGCCGGTGTGGGCCATCGGCACCGGAAAGACGGCGACGCCGGAAATGGCGGCCGACGCCCACCGCACCCTGCGCAAGCTGGCGGAAGAGCGGTTCGGCCCGGCGCAGGCCCAGGCGCTGCGCATTCTCTACGGCGGCAGCGTCAAGCCCGACAACATCCAGGGCCTGATGGCGCAGCCGGAGATTGACGGCGCGCTGGTGGGCGGCGCCAGCTTGAAGCCCGAGGGCTTCGCGGCCATCGTTAACTTCTAGGGTTTCGTCAGGGCACGGCTTCAGCCGTGCCGTTCGAGCCCACAAAAGTCCGGGGCTTTAGCCCCTGAGGTAGCGTGGAAGGAAAGAATGAACGAGAAACTTTATTGGGCACTGGCCGGCCTCGTCGCCGCCGGCATTGTCTACGGCGGAATCATGTGGTTCCGGCCGCTGCTGATTGGCCTGCACGTGCTGGCCTGCGGCATCCTGATTCTGGTGGTGCTCCTGCAGAGCGGGCGCGCCGCCGATCTGGCGGGCGCGTTCGGCGGCGCGGGCAGCCAGACGGCTTTCGGCCCGCGCGGCGCGGCGACGTTTCTTTCCAAGGCGACTTCGTTCCTGGCCATCGTGTTCATGGTGACTTCGCTGGCTCTGGCGCTGGCCAGCAGCCGCGGAATGTCCGCGGCGGAAGAGGCTGCGCCCCCGGCGCAGACCACCGAGACTCCGGCGCCGGCCCCGCCCCAGCAGCAACCGCCTCAGCCACAGGAGACGCCGCCGCAGAATCCGCCGCCGCAGAATCCGCCGCCACCGCCCCAGCCGTAGTTCGCGTAGACCGGGAGGGAATCGTGCTGATCCTCATCCTGCTCCTTGCTTTCGCAACCGCCGCTCACGCCCAGATGCCCGGCCCCAACCCGGCCGAACTGGAGGCGATGAAGAAGCTCGACTACATGGTCGGGCACTGGCAGGGAGACTCCTGGATTCTGGGCCCGGGCGGCCAGCGCATGACCAGCCGCGGCAGCGAAACCGTGCAGTGGAAACTGGGCGGGAAGGTTCTTCTGGTCGAAGGCCTGTTCAAATCCCCGGCGCCGGATGGCACCGAGTTCACTTCCCACGAAACCCTGGCTGTGATTTCTTTCGACGCGCGCAAGAGCGCCTACAACTTCCGAACCTACACCGCCCGCGGCGGCGCCGGCGACCATGAGCTGAAACTGGTGGGCCAGCGCGGCTGGCAATGGACGATGAGTGGATCGGGAGGCAGCACCATTCGGTTCACGAGTCAGTTCACCGATGACGGCAAGTGGGTTGAGATCGGCGAGCGCTCCAGCGACGGCGAAACCTGGCAGAAGTTTTTCGAGATGACCCTCACACGCGTCGAATAGGCGAGTTTACAGGCTGACCGGCGCTTGGCTACAATCTTTCCGAGTGCGGAAGTGGTGGAACTGGCAGACACGCCGTCTTGAGGGGGCGGTGCCGTAAGGCGTGTGGGTTCGAATCCCACCTTCCGCACCATATTTGCTCTCTTGAATCCATCTATCGAGGTGTTGACTCGTGCCTCCCTGGCGAAAGGCTTTTCTCTCCTTCGTCCTCGCTCTTCTGGCAACGCCCTTGTCCGGGGGCGCCGCTGAGCCGATGAAGGCATCCCCCAGCGACGCTCTGGCGGTTTTGGCGAAGGAGTTTCTGTACGGAAGCCTGGCGCTCTCGCCTTCGAGCGCCACTTCGGTCGGCTATCACCAGCACCGCGACCCGAAGACCGGCGCCGTCATCTCCCTCGACGAGCAGCTCGACGACCTCTCCCCGGCTGGCATCGAGCGCCAGCGCCAGTTCTACCGCGACTTTCGCCGCCGCCTGCGCCGCTACATTCGCGTCAGCCAGCTCGACGCGGAAGCCCGCGCCGACTACGAGCTCATCCGCGACAACCTCGAGCTCAGCCTGCTCGAAATCGAGCAGATTGAATCCCACAAGCACAAACCGCAGTTTTACGTCGAGACGCTCGGCAACGCTATCTTCGCGCCGCTGGTGCTGGAGTACGCGCCGCCGGAGAAGCGCCTCGAGCACATTCTGGCCCGACTGGAGCAGGTGCCGGCCTTCCTGCAAGGCGCCAAAGAGAACCTCACCACCACCGCGCCCATCTGGCTCGACACCGCCATTGAGGAGAACAAAGGCAACATCGGCCTGATTCAAGGCGCGGTGAAAACGCTGGTACCGGAGTCCGGGCCGCTGGCCGAGCGCTACCGGCGCGTTGCTCCGCAAGCGATCGCGGCGCTGGAAGCTTTCAACACCTGGATGGACGCCGAGCTGCGCCGGCGCGCCACCGCCGACTGGCGGTTGGGTCCACGACTCTATGCCTTGAAGCTGCGCTACGCCCTGGGAACCGATTTGAGCCCGGAAGCCATTCTGCGCGACGCGCAGCGGGAGCTCACCCGGACGCGGCGCGAGATGTTGCGCCGCGCCACGCCGCTCCACGACCAGTGGTTCCCCGCGCACGACCACAAAGCGCTCGCCGGGGCGCAGGAGGAAGACGTAATTGTGCGCGAGGTGCTCGACCGCATTGCCGAAGAACACGTGACCCGCGACCAGTTGATGGCCGAAGTGAAGCGCAACGTCCAGGAGATTCAGAGTTTCCTCGCCCGCGCCCACGTCATCTCCCTGAGCGGGCGCGAGAACCTCCAGGTCATCGAGACCCCGCCCTTCCTGCGCGGCATCTACGGCGTGGCGGGCTTCAGCTCCGCGCCGCCGCTCGAGCCCCACCTGGGCGCCTTCTACTGGGTGACGCCGATTCCGGAGAGCTGGACCGACCCGCAGGCCGAGTCCAAGCTGCGCGAGTACAACAACTACATGCTCCGCATCCTCACCATTCACGAAGCGCTGCCCGGCCACTACATCCAGTTCGAGCACGCCGCCAACATCCAACCGGAATGGCGACGCCTGCTGCGCAGCGTCTTCGGCAACGGGCCCTACGTCGAAGGCTGGGCCCAGTACGCGCAGGACATGGTGCTGGCGGCGGGCTATCTCGACGGCGACCCGCGGCTGGCGCTGACCAACTACAAGATGCTGCTGCGGGCGCTGGCCAACGCCATCATCGACGTCGGCTTCCACACCGGCCGGATGACCGACGAGGAAGCGATGGACCTGATGCTCAACCGCACCTTCCAGGAGCGCGCCGAGGCCGAAGCCAAACTGCGTCGGGCCAAGCTTTCTTCCGCCCAGCTTCCCACCTACTTCGTCGGCTGGCGGGAATGGTGGCGACTGCGCCACGACCTGGAGCGCCAGCCCGGCAAAGGGTTCACCCTGTCCGGGTTCCATGATCGCGCCCTGGCTGCGGGCGGGGTCAACCTGCGCTCGCTCCGCCGCCTCCTCTTGCGCTAAAGTGAGGGTATGCGCTGGGAGTGCCCCAACTGCGGGCAGGCCGTGAGTCTGGGGCTGGAGACCTGTCCCTACTGCCAGACCGGCGTGCCGCCCGAGCAACGGCGCAAGGTTGTCCTGCCGCCCGCCAAAGGGGGCGAGGTTCCCGAGCTGGTTCCGCCCGAGGAGACCGGGTTCCGCGCCTTCGTCGCTCAGGGCTACCATCTCTTTGTCGGCGTGCTGCTGGGTTTCCTGGTTCTCTACCTCCTCTGGCTCATCCTCAGTTGATTCCTATTGCCTTGACTTCCCGGGCGGCGTGTGCTCGGATACGCATCGGCGAGGGGGACTGACGATGTCCGTGCCCAGGCTGGTGGGTGAAATCATGACCGCTCAGGTCAGCACCATTGACCACGACGCCAAGTTGCTGGACGCCGTTCTGGTGTTGCGCTCCAGCGGTTTTCGTCACCTGCCGGTGGTGAAGGACGGGCAACTGGTGGGGTTGCTCTCCGACCGCGACGTGCAGCGCGCCGCGCCCTCTCTCTTCGGCGAGGTAACCCAGGAAGAGTACAACCGCATCTTTGAGACCACTCCCGTTTCCCGGGTGATGGCCCGCGAGATCGTCACCGTCACCCCCGATACCCCCATCAGCCAGGCGGTGTCGTTGATGTACGAGCAGAAGTACGGCGCTCTGCCGGTTGTGGACGCCGACGGGAAACTGGCGGGCATCGTAACCACCATTGACTGCCTGCGGCTGCTCCACGCCCTGCTCGCCGAATCCTGAACTTCAGTGCGGTCGAAAGCGAACTCCATGAAGATGCGCTCCGGCATTGCTGTGCTTGCCTTGCTGGCGCTTGGCACCGGCCTGGCTCAGCTCACCCGGCTGGAGCGCTTCACAGCTACTTTCTCCATCGTCGCCTTCGATCCGGCCACCGGCGACCTCGGCGTGGCCGTCGCCTCCAAGTTCCCGGCCGTGGGGGCGCTGGTTCCCTGGGCAAAAGCCAAAGTCGGCGCCATCGCCACCCAGGCGCTGGCCAACCCCACCTACGGCCCGCGGGGGTTGCAGATGATGGAGCTGGGCTTCAGCGCTGAAGAGACGCTCAACCAGTTGACCCGGAATGATCCCGGGCGGGACGACCGCCAAGTGGGCGTCGTGGACGCGAAGGGGCGCGCGGCCACCTTCACGGGAAAGAACTGCTTCGACTTTGCCGGCGGCATTACCGGCGAAAACTTCGCGGTGCAGGGCAACATCCTCGCCGGCCGCCCGGTCGTCGAGGCCATGGCGGAGAAGTTTCAGAAGACCTCAGGCCCGCTCGCCGAACGACTGGTGGCGGCGCTGGAGGCGGGCGAGGCGGCGGGCGGTGACCGGCGCGGCAAGGAGTCGGCCGCACTGTTAGTGGTGCGCGAAGGCGCGGCCTACGGCGGGGCCGGGGACCGCTGGATTGATCTGCGGGTGGACGACCACCCCGAGCCGGTCCGCGAGCTGCGACGCCTGCTCGGCGTTCACACTCTCTACTTCGGGGAGACTAGGCAACTTGTCCCGCTGACGCCCGAGTTGGTGAAAGAAATTCAGGAAGTCCTCAAGCGCACCGGCTTCTACAAGGGCGAGGTCAACGGCGTCTATGACGACGCCACCCGCAAGGCGCTGGAAGAGTTCCAGGGCTGGGAGAACCTTGAGATGCGCTTCCGCAAGGACAACCAGATTGACGCCGTCGTCCTCGACTACATCCGCGCCCACTTCGGGAAGAAGAAATAGCTTTCGCGGAGAATAGAGATACTTGCCCGCTGGCAAGGACAGGGTTCTCGCCGTCTCCAAAAAAAGGCTTGACAGTCGTGTATACTTCGCTTATTATTCGCCCAGAAGGAGGCCGCAAGGCGAGAAGAATAGCATGAAAAATAGCTAGCTAATAGCCAACAAGGCGTTTCCTGCCAGTAGGTTAGACCGAGGTCGAGGGCCCTACCCCCCTCCCCCCTACCGCCGAGCTCGAAACAGTCCGGACGCCGGAGGATAAGCCGATGAGAAAAAGGAAGTTACCGCCTCAGGAAGGTCGTTGCCAGATGGGCGCGGGCACGGAGGAACAATGCCGAGCACCGCGACGCAGAAACTCCGAGTACTGCTTCTTCCACGAGGTCGAGAAGCAGGAAGAGCGAATCGCACTGGGGGAAAAGCTGATGAGGTTGAAGTGGCTGAACCACAGCGACCTGCATGAGTTCCTGGTGCAGACCACAGAAGCGGTGAGCCGGAAGAAGTTGGATCCGCAACGGGCCTACGCTCTGGCCTGCCTGGTGAAACTGATCGAAGAGAACCTGCCGAAAGTGGACAGTGAGCTCCGAGAGCACCAGCGTCTGGGCTGGGCCGGGATGGAGCCGGACGAGGTGGAGAGCCTGGCGTGGCGCTTGCAGAAGGAGGAAAAGAACATCGCCAAAGCAATGGAGGAGGAAGAGAAAGGGGGAGCCGAGGAGGAGTGAGGGCGCGCGTCAGCCAAGGGCTATCGGGCCGGTCCGGATTCAGTTGCGCCCCGCGCGCGCACCGACTAGAATTCGACCGGGCACCGCGAAATGGGCACGAAGACCACGCGCGTAAAAGCGAAAGAGCTCGACAGGTCGCGCTTCCAGGGGCTCGACCGCGACACGCTGGCCCGTCTCTACCGCACGATGTATCTATCGCGGAAGCTGGATGACCGCGAAATCCAGCTCAAGCGGCAGCAGAAAATCTTCTTTCAAATCAGCGGCGCCGGCCACGAAGCCGTTCTGGTGGCCGCCGGCCTGGCGCTGAAGCCGGCGCACGACTGGTTCTATCCGTATTACCGCGACCGGGCGCTGTGCCTCATGCTGGGCGTCACGCCCTACGAGCAGTTGCTGGAAGCGGTGGGCGCCGCTGAGGATCCCGCCTCCGGCGGCCGCCAGATGCCCTCGCACTGGGGTCACAAGCAACTCAACATCGTTTCGCAATCCTCGCCCACCGGCACGCAGTGGCTGCAAGCGGTGGGGTGCGCCGAAGCTGGGCTCTACTTCACCGAGTTCCCCGAGGCCGCCAAGCAGGGCGGGGCTCGGTTCGAAAAGGACGAAGTGGTCTACGTGTCCGGCGGCGACGGCACTACCAGCCAGGGCGAGTTCTACGAAGCCATGAACACTGCCTGCAACGCCAAGCTGCCGGTGTTGTTCATGGTGGAGGACAACGGCTACGCCATCAGCGTCCCGGTGGAGGTTCAGACGGCGGGTGGCAGCATCTCGCGACTGTTCGAGAGTTACCCCACGTTGCTGACGGTGCGCTGCGACGGCACCGACCCGCTGGAGAGCTACGCCGCGGTGAAGCAGGCGGTGGAGTACTGCCGGGCGCGGCGCGGCCCGGCGCTGGTGCACGCCTCGGTCATCCGCCCCTATTCGCACTCGATGTCGGACGACGAGCGGCTCTACCGCCCCGACAAAGAACGCGAGCAGGAAGCGCAGCGCGACCCCATCCCGCGCTTCGGGCTGTTTCTCATCCGCGAGGGTGTGCTGGAGGAAGAGGAACTGGAGCGGATTGAGAAAGAGGTTGACGCCGAGATTCTCGCCGCCACTGACAAAGCCCTGGCGGCCGCGGCGCCGACGCCGGAGAGTGTGCACCTCTACGTTTATTCGCCGGACGTTGACCCGACCGCGCCGGCGTTCTCGACCGAGCCGAAGCTGACCGGCGAGCCCAAGACGATGGTCGACCTCATCAACGCCTGCTTGCAGGACGAGATGGCGCGCGACCCGCGCCTCGTGGTCTTCGGCGAGGACGTGGCCGACGTCAGCCGGGAAGAGTACCTGGAGATGGTGAAGGGCAAAGGCGGCGTCTTCAAATGCACCTACGGCCTGCAGCGGCGCTTCGGCTCCGAGCGCGTCTTCAACACGCCGCTGGCCGAGGCCAACATCGTCGGCCGGGCGATTGGCATGGCGACGCGGGGACTGAAGCCGGTAGCGGAGATTCAGTTCTTCGACTACCTCTGGCCGGCGATGATGCAGTTGCGCAACGAGCTGGCCGTGCTGCGCTGGCGCTCCAACAACCACTTCAAGTGCCCGGTGGTGCTGCGCATCCCCATCGGCGGCTATCTCGGCGGCGGCGCCATCTACCACAGCCAGTCGGGCGAAGTCATCTTCACGCACATCCCCGGCCTGCGGGTGGTGATGCCGGCCACGGCGCTCGACGCCAATGGCCTGCTGCGCACCGCCATCCGCTGCGACGACCCGGTGCTGTTCCTCGAGCCCAAACATCTCTACCGCCAGGGACACAACCGCTCGCCCTATCCCGGACCGGATTACATGATTCCCTTCGGCAAGGCGAACCGGGTGCGCGAAGGCAGCGACCTGACCATCATTACTTACGGCTCGACGCTGGTGCGCTCGGTGCAGGCGGTGGGGACGCTGGAGAAAGAAGACGGCGTTACCGCCGACGTGCTTGACCTGCGCTCGCTCAGCCCCTATGACTGGAACGCCCTTGCGGAGTCTGTAAAGAAGACGCACCGCGCGCTGGTGGTGCACGAGGACACGCTCTCGTGGGGCTACGGCGCGGAAATCGCGGCGCGCATCGGGGACGAGCTTTTCGACCAGCTCGATGCGCCCGTGCGTCGCGTGGCGGCTACGGACACCTTCTGCGCCTACCAGCCGCTGCTGGAAGACGTCATCCTGCCGCAGACCGACCACATCCTGCGCGCGGCGCGCGAGTTGCTGGCCTATTAGCCATGGTTGTCAAGGAACTTTTGGCGCGGCGGCCTCGTAACAGGATAGCGAGAGAGCAAGTATGATTTGCTACAACTGCCAGAAGGAGATTCTCGACGGCGCCCGCTACTGCCAGTTCTGTGGCGCGGCCCAGAAGCCGGTGACGCCGCCGCCTCCGCCGGCGCCGCCGCCCAAGCCGCTGCGCCGCTCGCGCAAGAACAAAATGATCGCCGGCGTCTGCGCCGGCATGGCCGAACACTTCGGCGTGGACGTCGTCCTGGTCCGGCTGATTTGGGCGTTAGTGATTCTCTTCGGCGGCGGTTTTCCCGGCGTGGTGGCCTACATCATCTGCTGGCTGGTGATTCCCTACGCCGAAGATGAGACCCCTGCGGCCGCGCCTTCGGCCCCCGCCTCGCAGAGTTGAGCGGGGTGGCTACTTTTCTTTCTTTTCTTCTTTTTTCTTCGGCTCGCCGCGGAGGACGCGGAAGCCCCGGTAGCCTTCGGCGGCGTCGCGCGGCGCGGCCTTGGGATCGGCGGCGCGGTCGGCGCTGCCGCCGAGGAGCTTGCCCTTGCCATCGCGGCCGATGACCCATTCGGCCACGTTGCCGCCGAGGTCGAAGACCAATTCCTCTTCGCCGCGGCCCTGGAACAGGCCGACCTCGCGGAGCAGCGGCGCGGCGCCGGCGAGTTCGCCGACTTTCTTCATCAGTCGCTCGGCGTCGTCGGGGTTCAGCGAATAACCGGCCCAGAAGTCCAGCGTGTTCTCGTTCCCGCTCGCGCCTTCGTAAACTTCCTTGACTTCATCTTCATTGGCGACGCGGTAAAGCTGGCCGGTGAGCTTTGCCAGCCAGGCGCAGTAGGCTTGCGCCTGCTCGAAGGGGATGCCATTGGCGGGGAAGTTCTCCGTGCCGGGCTCGACCTTGTACTTGGGGTCGAAGGCGGCGAACTGCGCGCGGGTCACCTCGAAGCGGCCGAGCTCCAGCTCCTTGTGCTCCACCACCTCAGGAATCAACCTGCCGTTGCTCAGCACGCCGTACTGCGTTCCCACCTTCTGAATCGTGCCGCGCTTGAGAGCGACGTCGAGCGGCGAGCCTTCCTTGAAGGCCTCGTTGGGCGCTTTGTAGGTTGCGAACAGGTGCCGGTCGAACCACACCTGCTCTTCTTCCACCTTGCGCCGCTGGTGGACGAACTTGCGGAGGCCGTGCGGCTCGCCGGGAAAGAGGATGAACCGCACTTCGGTCTGGCCAATCTGCTGCAGGGTGCGGAAGTGCGTCCAGCCTTGGCCGGTGGGCACGTTGCGGTCTTCGGTGCCGAAGAAGATGAGCGTCGGCGTCTTGACGTTCTTCATCCGGAAGACCGGCGACTTGCGCAGATAAATCTCCGGGTTTTCGTAGGGCGCGGCGCCGAGGTAGTAGTTGTCGAACGCGGCGCCGAAGTCCACGTTGGCCCAGTCGCTGAACCACTCGACGTCGCCGGCGCCGACGGCGGCCGCTTTGTAGCGCGGGTTGCGCACGACGAGTTCGATGGAAAGGATGGAGCCATTCGACCAGCCCATCGTCGCCAGCTTGTCCGGGTCGGCCAGGCCGCGCGCGATGAGGTAGTCGACGCCGGCTTCGAGGTCGGGGATTTCCAGATCATAGTAGTTGCCGCCGCCGATGGACTCGACCCAATCGAGGCCGTAGTTGGCGCTGCCGTGGTAGTTCACCTCGAGCACCAGCGCGCCTTTCTGCGCCAGGAGAATCTTTGGATACGCGTAGCTCTGCTCCCAGGCGTCGAGGTCCATCGAAGCCGGGCCGCCGTGAATGCTGAGAATCAGCGGGTAACGCTTGCCGGCCTCGTAGTTCAGCGGGTAGTAAAGGATGCCTTCCACTTCCTCGTCGCGCGCGCCTTTCCAGCGCACGATCTCGCTCCTGTGCGTGGGTTTGTCCTTGAAGTTGGGGTTGAGCTGGGTCAACGGGTCGGCGTCCACGATCCGCGTGGCGTCAAGCCGCGCGCGGTACCACTGTGTCGGCTTGCCGGGTGTGGAGTGGTTGTAGACGAGCATTTTGCCATCCTGACTCAGAGCCCAACCAAACAAGTTTCTGACGTGCTCGCCTTCCAGGTCGCTCCGCGTCCATGCGCCGTCGCTCCTGGTGTACCGCGCGGGCTTGTAGCGCACGCCGTCAGCCAGCAAGGCCAGCACGCCGTCGGGCGTGGCTTGCAGGCGATCGACTTCGGCGCCGAGGCCGCGCTCCCACTCGAGGTTGACCTGTGTGGGCGTTCCGCGGGCGACATCGAGGTAGTAGAGCAGGCTGATAACGGCGGTGCGGTAGCGCGGATGGCGCGAGTAGTCCGAGACAACGTAGAAGCCTTTGCTGTCTCGCGCCCATTCGATTTCGGTGGGAATAATCCGGCCGTCCGCGAAGACCTGCTTCTGCTCGCCGGTGTCGAGGTTGGTGAGGAACGTCACCGGCGGGACGCGCTGGTCAAACTCATAGCTCAGGCTGCGCTGATGGCGGGTGGCGGCCCAATGGCCGTCGGGGGAAGCTTCGAGCATATCGATCCAGTCGTCGTTCGCGGTCAGTCGCTTCACCTTTTTATCCTTCACACTCAGCCGGAACAGCCGCACCGGCGGCTCGTGCGGCGCGTCCTCGACCACCTGCGAGGTGTCTTTCTTTTCCTTGATTCGCTGCTCGTAGAGGGTCGGGTCTTCCTGCGCGGCGAACACGATGGTGTCCTTGTCTTTCCAGGCGTAGGCGCGGATGCCGCGCTCGAACTCGGTCAGGTGCCAGGGCTCGCCGCCGGCGGGATTCAGCAGCCAGAGCTGCGATTTCGACAGGTCCTGTTTCTTAACGCTCTCCGGCAGCGGGCGCGTGCTCAGAAAACTGATGAGGGCGCCGTCGGGCGACCAGCGCGGCGCCGAATGCGTGAAGTTCCCGCGCGTCAGCTGCAGCTCCTTGTTTTCCGTCAGGCTGCTCAGCCACAGGTTGGACACACGCTCGCCTTTCTCCTTGTCCATCGCCGTGCGCACCCAGACGGCCCAGCGGCCGTCGGGCGAGATGCGAAACTGGCCGGCGCTCTCCGCGAGCAGGATGTCTTCCGCCGTCCACTCCGGCTTCTTCTCGTCGGCGGCCGCCCAGCCGAGCAGGAGCAGGGCACAAAGGAGGGCTAGCAAGACTTGGCGCTTCATGCTTCGTTCTCCGTTCGGGGGTTAGCCTTCACTGCGTTGGAAGCGGAAGTGTATACTAGAAGGCGCGCATTCGATAGCGCTCCCTTTGTCTCGCTTCCGCGAGGAGGGCTATGGGCACCAGCATCCGCACCATCGGCATCACCACCGGCGGCGGGGACGCGCCGGGACTGAACGCCGTCATCCGCGGCGTGGTCAAGGCGGCGTTGCTCGACTACGGCTGGCGCTGCATCGGCATCCAGGACGGCTTCGACGGGCTCATCTGGCCGGAGCGCACCTTCGAGCTCACCCACGACAACGTGCGCGGCATCCTCCCGCGCGGCGGCACCATCCTCGGCACCACCAACCGCGGCAACCCGTTTGCCTACGAGATTGTCGAGGACGGCAAGAAGGTCATCAAGGATTTCTCCCGACAGTGCATCGAGAACGCCCGGAAGATGGGCATCGACGCGCTGGTGGTCATCGGTGGCGACGGCACGATGAAAATCGGCTGCGACCTTGCCCAGCTCGGCTTGCCGTTGGTCGGCGTCCCCAAGACGATTGACAACGACCTGTCGGTCACCGAGCTGACCTTCGGTTTTCTGACCGCAGTGCAGACGGCCACCGAAGCCATTGACCGGCTGCACACCACCGCGGAGAGCCATCATCGCGTGATGATTGTCGAAGTGATGGGCCGCGACGCCGGCTGGATCGCGCTCTGGGCGGGGCTCGCGGGGAAGGCCGACATCATTCTGCTGCCGGAAGTCCCGTTCACCATCAAGAATGTCTGCGACAAGATCATGGAGCGCGAGAGCCTGGGGCGGAAGTCAAGCGTTATCGTGGTCGCCGAAGGCATCAAGTTCCCGGAGAAGGATGCCGATGGCAAGCCGGTGCCGGAAGCCAAGGCCGGCCAGGTGGGCAACACGCTGGCGTACTCGGTGCGGCAGCATACCGGCAAGGACGTGCGCGTGACCGTTCTGGGGCACATCCAGCGGGGTGGCTCGCCCGTGGCGTTCGACCGAGTGCTGGGGTTGCGCTTCGGCGTGGCCGCCGCCGACCTGCTGGCGCAAGGCAAGTTCGGCCACATGGTGGCGCTGCGCTGCGGGCAGATTGTATCCTGCCGCATCGAGGAAGCCATCGGCGTCTACCGCACCGTGGATCCCACCAGCGACCTCATCCGCTCGGCTCGCGCCACCGGAATTTCCTTCGGCGATTAACCCGTTGATTGCCTCCTGAGGTGACCGATGGAAGTCCTGTATCTCACCGAAGCGGACGTGGCGCGACTCCTGACAATGGAGGTGGCGCTGGAGGCTGTGGAATCAGCCTTCCGCGCCGCGGCTACGGGGCAAGTGCAGAACCAACCGCGTCGACGCCTGCGCAGTGGAGCCGGGGCCTGGTTCAATTACATGGCCGCCAACGACGACGGCAGCGGCTACTTCGCGATGAAGATTTACACGGTTTCCAAGCACGGCTACCGCTTCCTGGTTCCTCTGTATCGGGGCGACTCGGGCGAACTGGTGGCGTTGATTGAAGCCGGCACGATGGGCTGCCTGCGCACGGGCGCGGCTTCCGGTGTCGCCACGAAGTACATGGCTCGGCCGGATGCGAAGCGCGCCGCCATCATCGGCAGTGGCCATCAAGCGCCCACGCAGCTTGAAGCCATTGCGCGCGTGCAGCAGCTGGAAAGCGCCAGCGTCTACAGCCGCGACCCGGAGCGGCGGCGCGCGTTCGCCGAGAAGATGAGCGCGCAGCTAGGGGTGCGCGTCGAGGCCATGGCCAGCGCCGAGGAGGCAGTTCGTTCCGCCGACATCGTGGCGACGATTACAACGGCCAAAGCGCCGGTTGTGGAGGGCGCGTGGCTCCGGCCGGGCACTCACGTCAACGCCGCCGGTGCCAGCTATCCGCACCGGCGCGAGGTGGATGACGAAGTGGTGTCGCGCGCGGCGCGCATCGCGGTGGACTCGCGCGAGCAGGCACAAATGGAGGCGGGCGACCTCCTGATTCCTTTCCAAGACAATCCCCAGCGCTGGGAGAGAGTCAGCGAGCTGAGCGCAATTGTGGCGGGAACGGCATTGGGTCGTGGCCACCCGGAAGAGATCACGCTCTTCAAGTCGATTGGTGTGGCGCTGGAGGATGTCGCGGTGGCGGCGCGTGTCTACCAGCGCGCGCGGGCGGAAGGCGTAGGGCGCAAGTTGCTGATGTGGGAAGCGGAGGTTTAGGGCGACGTGCGGGCCTGCAGATCGCGCAACCGTTCCTGCGCCTGCCGGCGCGGTTCGTCATAGGGCATGGCCGCCACGCGCTCGTACTCGGCGCGGGCACGGTCCAGCCGGTTCTGGGCCACAAAGATTTCCGCGCGGCGCAAGCCAGCGTGTGCCTTGACCAGGCCGTCGCTGTCGTTGTGGTCGGTGACCTGGGCGTAGGCTTCCAGCGCCTCGCTCGATTGGCCGCGCTGCTGATAGAGCGTGCCGATTTGATACCACAGGCGGTCGCGGGGCACTTTGCCCTGACCGAACTTCCCGGCGTCGAGGTCTTTGGCTACCTGCGTGTAGAGCGGCAGGGCTTTGTCGAGTTGGCCTTCCTTGACGTAGGTGCGCGCGATTTCCAGCCGCACCAGCGGGTTGCGCGGGAAGTACTCGGAGAGCGATTGCAGCAGCCGGCGCGAGTACTCGTACTGCCTCTCGCGGTTGTAGACGACCGCCAACAGAAAAACGGCGTCGGTGGCCGCCAGCTTGCCGTGCACCATCGTCTCTTGCAGCATGGCGATGCCTTTCTCGCGGCTGCCACGGAAGCCGAAGAGAAAGGCCAGCCACTTCACCGTCCGCGGAATGCTGCCCACGACGTACTGGTAGGCGCCCGGAATCAGCTTGGCGTCGTGGTAGTTGGGGTCAATCTTCAAAACCTTCTCGTGCAGGTCGTTGGCCTTGCCGCCGGCATCCAGCGCGTCAAACCACTTCTTCTCGATGGTGAAGTGGTAATTGGCCTGCATCCCGTAGGCGGCACCGAGGGCGTAGAGGGCGTCAACATCTCTCGGATTCCTGGCCAGCCGCTCCTCGCAATGCTTCTTCACCCACTCAATCTCCTTCTTGAACTGAGCGATAACTTGCGGGTCGGGTTCGGGGCTCTTCTCCTTCAGAAAGGAGTTGCTGGCATCATAGAGGTTTCCTTCCAGCTTGCCCAATCGCCGCAGCTCGCTGAACAGGTAGGCATTGGCAAGATAGTTGTGGAAGAAAGGATTGTTGGGGTCGCCTTCGATGGCCTTCTTGAAGTCGGCGATCGCGTCCTTGTGCTCGACGTTGTAGAAGTGGTCCAGCCCGGCGTAGGCGTAGACGCGCGGCTCCACCTCGTCGGCCGCCAGGCGCGCCGGCGCGGCGCCGATGCCGAGGAGAAGGGCAAGAAGCAGCAAGGGAGCACCAGGCCTCGATTGGGTCACACACATACACTAGCAAAGATGCCCATTGATCGGCAAAAGCTGGACGCGACGAGCAGCATCAGGAGCGGGCGCCGCCCAGCTTGCGGGCCAGCGCAGCTTCCAGCCGCTGCTTCACGCCGGCGGGGAGGGGAAGGGGCTCGCAGTTGCAGTAGAGGTCAATGGTTTTGCGCGTGGTGTCGACCACCACGCGACAATCCTCGCACTTCCGCAGGTGCTCCTTCAGGTCGGCCAGCAGGGTGGCGTCCAACTCGCCGTTGAGGTATTCGTTCAGCACGCGAATGATTTCGCCGCAGTCCACGTTCCTATCCTCGCTTCCAGATTCGATTCAGCCATTGGCGCATCTTTCCCGATGCTTTCTGTCTCTCCGCCGCCGGCGCTCCGGGCCGGAAGCGCCGCGCCAGGCTCTCGCGCAGCTTCAGGCGCCCGCGCAGCAGGCGCGACTTCACCGCCGGCACCGACAGGCCCAGCACTTCCGCCGTCTCTTCCGTCGAGAGGTGTTCGACGTCGCGCAGGTAGACGACGATGCGGAAGGCCGGGTCGAGTTCGCTCAGCGCCGCCGCCAGAATCTCCTGCAGCTCCTGCCGGGCGTAGCGCTGCTCGGGGTTCTCGCCCCAATCGGCCAGCTCGCGCGGGATCGACTCCTCGTCGCCCGTCTCCACCGGCTCGTCCAGCGAAACCGTCCGGTCGGCCTTGCGCTTGCGCAGCTTCATCAGGGCTTCGTTCACCCCGATGCGCACCAGCCAGGTGTAGAAGCGCGAGTCGCCCTTGAAGCGGCTCAGGTGGGCGTAAGCCTTGAGGAACGTCTCCTGGAGCACGTCCTCGGCGTCTTCCGGATTGCCGGTGATGTTCAGCGCCAGCCGGTAGATGTTGCGGTCGTACTGGTTGACCAGCGTGGTGAAGGCTTCGGCGTCGCCGCTGCGCGCCGCCTCCACCAATTCCGTCTCGTTGGCCAGATGCGTCGGCATCGACTTCGATTGAAAGGGACCTGAGTCTTCTCGCCTCGAACCGCCATTCTGCCCGACGCACTTCCATCTGACAAGCCTTCCTGCCTCGGCCACTTCAATAGATGAACCCGCAGCCTCCAAGGTCGCACCCGCGGCCCTGTTTTCGTCCCGCGTTTGCTTGACTTGAAGTCGAGGCTGGGCGCCGAGGCATTTCTGCGAGCGACCCGCTCAGCCCGGCCGCCGGTCGTCTGTTGGCCGACGCACAGGCTCTGGCTGAGGCGGTTGCGGGTGGACTAGTAGGGCGTGTTGACAAGGGGGTATTTCGCAGGTAGTATTCGAACGAACGTTCGATAACTAACTCTTGGGAGGGCGCCGCCCGCTTTGGCTACGGCTGTCCAGCGTCGTCCGGCTACCACTCAGAAGCTCGACCACATCCTGGCCTGCGCCACTCGCGTCTTCTACGACAAGGGCTACGAGGGCGCCAGCATCCGCGACATTGCCCAGCGCAGCCGGGTCTCGCTCGCCGGCCTCTACTACTACGTGGAAAGCAAGGAAGAGCTGCTCTACCTCATCCAGAAGCACGCCTTCACGACGCTGATCGCGCGGCTGGAGGAGCAACTGGAACGCGCTGGGACGAGCCCGGAAGCCCGCCTGCGCCTGTTCATTCGGACTCATCTGGAGTACTTCTTGCAGAATCGCGAGGCGATGAAGGTTCTCTCGCACGAGGCCGAAAGCCTGCGCCCGCCGTTCGCCGGCGAGGTGGCTGAGCTCAAGCGGGCCTACTACCGCCGCGCCCGCAATCTGGTGGAAGACTTGAAGCAGGAGCGCGGCCTCAAGGGATTGAATACGCGCGTCGCCGTGTTGAGTCTCTTCGGGATGATGAACTGGATTTACACCTGGCACAACCCGGGGCGGGACCCGAACGCCGACGCCTTGGCCGAGCACATCGCCGGTCTGTTCCTCGACGGAGTCGGCGCCGCCACCAATTCCACGCATCGCCACAAAGCTTCGCGCAACGGTCGCCCGCGCGCGGGCTGAATTCATTGGAGGAAACTATGGCCACGGAAGCCGCTGTAACGGAAAAGCAGCTCATTCATTACCGCACCGAGAACGGCGTGGCGGTCATCGAGATGGATGATCCGCCCGCCAATACCTACACCTACGCCATGATGCGCCAGCTGGACGAAGCCATCCTGCAGGCGCGCATGGATGAGAACGCCCACGTCATCATCCTGCGCGGCACGGGCGAGAAGTTCTTCTCCGCCGGCGCCGACATCAAGATGCTGGCTACCTCGACGCCGGAGTGGAAGTACTACTTCTGCCTGCACGCCAACGAGACGCTGTGCCGGCTGGAGCAGACGCCCAAGCTGGTGATTGCGGCGCTCAACGGCCACACGGTGGGCGGCGGGTTGGAGATTGCACTGGCCTGCGACATCCGCCTGGCGCGCAAGGAAGGCGGCAAGATCGGCCTGCCCGAGGTCAACCTCGGCGTGCTGCCCGGCACCGGCGGCACCCAGCGGCTGGCGCGGGTGGTGGGCAAGTCGCGCGCCATCGAGCTGATGGCCACCGGCCGCACCTTTTCGTTTGAAGAGGCGATCGAGTACGGCCTCGTGAATGACATCTTCGACCGCGATAGCTTCTGGGAGGACGTGATGGCTTACGCGCGCCAGTTCGTTCCGCCTGCCAAGGCCAGCCGCGCCGTGGGCCGCATCAAGCGCGCGGTGCAGACCGGCGTCGAAGTAGGCTTCGGGGAAGCGCTGGGGCTGGAGCGTGAGCTGCAGCAACTCCTGTTCACCAGTGAGGATGCCAAGGAAGGCCTCCAGGCCTACGTCGAAAAGCGGCAACCGAAATTCAGGGCCAAGTAGGGTCAGGAGAGGGCACGATGGCAACGACAGCAGTCCAGGTTCAAGCCGGCAAACTCTTCATCGACGGCAAGTGGGCCGACAGCGCCTCGGGCAAGACTTTCCCGACGGTGAACCCGGCCACCGGCGAAGTCATCACCCAGTTGGCAGCGGCGAATGAAGCCGACGTCGACGCCGCCGTGCGCGCCGCGCGCGCGGCCTTCGAAGAGGGGCCGTGGGCGCAGATGTGCCAGGCCGACCGCGGCAAGCTGCTGCTCAAGATTGCCGACCTCATCGAAAAGAACATCGAGGAGTTCGCCTATCTCGAGACCATCGACAACGGCAAGCCGATTTTCGAATCGCGCTATGTGGACATGCCGATGGTCATCGAGGTGTTCCACTACTACGCCGGCTGGGCGACGAAGATTCACGGCGAGACCATCCCCGTGCGTGGGCCCTACTTCAACTATACCTTGCGCGAGCCCATCGGCGTGGTGGGCGCCATCGTACCGTGGAACTTCCCGCTGCTGCTGGCTTCGTGGAAGATTGCTCCGGCGCTGGCGGCGGGCAACACGGTCATTTACAAGCCGGCGCAGCTCACTTCGCTCACCGCGCTCAAGTTTGCGGAAATCTGCCAGCAGGCCGGCGTGCCCGAGGGCGTGGTAAACGTGCTGACAGGCGACGGGCGCGTGGTCGGGATGGGCCTAGTTAAGCATCCCGGCGTGGACAAGATTGCGCTCACCGGCTCGACCGAAACCGGAAAGACAGTGATGCGCGCCGGCGCCGACACGCTCAAGCGCATCACGCTCGAGCTCGGCGGCAAGTCGCCCAACATTGTCCTGGAGGACGCCGACCTCGACGCCGCGGTCAAGGGCGCTTATAACGGCATCTTCTACGGGAAGGGCGAAGTGTGCGCGGCCGGGTCGCGGCTCTTCGTCGACAAGAAGATTCACGACGACTTCATGCAGAAGCTGGTCAACCGCACCAAGAAGCTCCAGCCGGCCGACCCGCTTGATCCCAAGACGCGCCTGGGCGCCCTCGTGTCCGAAGACCAGATGAACAAAGTGCTCGAGTATGTCGAGGTCGGCAAGAAAGAAGGCGCCAAACTGGTCACCGGCGGCGAGCGCGCCAGCGTGGGCAATGGCAAGGGCGCGTTCATCCTGCCCACCATCTTCGACGGCGTCTCCAACCAGATGCGCATCGCCCAGGAAGAAATCTTCGGCCCCGTGCTGGCGAGCATCGAGTTCAGAGACCTCGACGAAGTCATCCGCGAGGCCAACAACAATCCTTACGGGCTGGCGGCGGCGGTGTGGACGCGGGACATCCGCAAAGCGCACTACGTCGCGCATCGCCTGAAGGCCGGCACCGTCTGGATCAATGCCTACAACGTCTACGATCCGGCGGCGCCGTTCGGCGGTTACAAGGCAAGCGGCATCGGGCGCGAGCTTGGCCCCTACGCGCTCGAGCACTACACCCAGATCAAGAACGTGATGGTCAATCTCAAGGACTGACAGGAGGAAGTTCGATGGCCAACGCAAAGATCATCGCTGGACTCAACGCGGCGCTGGAGCGCGAGCTGGGCAACGTCATCCGCTATCTGCACCATTCCTTTCTGGTGCGAGGCGTGAACCGCGGCCCGCTGGTGGATTTCTTCCGCAACCAGGCCAAGGAGTCGTTCACGCACGCCACCGCCATCGGCGAGAAGATTGTGGCCCTGGGCGGGCATCCCTCCATCGACGTGCCCAAGATGAAGGAGATCGGCCACAAGAGCGTGGAGGAGATGCTGCGCGAAGAGCTGGAGAGCGAGAAGTACGAAGTGCAGGAGTACATCAAGCTGCTGAAGCAGGTAGGCGACGATATCGCCCTGCGGTTTCTGCTGGAGGAAATCATCAAGGAAGAGCAGGAAGGGATTGAAGACCTGGAGATGCGCCTGGGCAGTTAGTGTTTCGATTGATTCACGCTCCGACGAGGTGAACGGATGGCGACGCGAATCTCAACCTTTGATGATTGGGTGGACCTGTTCCGCGAGTGGCAGAAGGAAATCGGCGTCGACCACCCGCTGATCACCGAGTACAAGTTCGAGGCCAAGTACGGCCAGCTCAAGACGATGGAGATTGAGTTCGGCGAGTTCCGCGGCGAGCGCAAGTGGGAGAAGGTGCTCGACATCCCCGACCAGCGCATCCGCGACGGCCTGCTCAACCTCATCGTCTACCAGGGCGACACCGAGTTCGCTTCCGTTGAGCAGCAGCGCTACCTGCTGGAGACCGCACCCAGCGAGTACGACCTGCAGGCCATCGCCCGCGTGATGACCGAAGAGATGCGCCACGGGTGGCAGATGTGCCACCTGCTCATTACCCACTACGGCCGCTCCGGCAAGCTCGAGGCGATGAAGCAGCTCGAGCGCCGCGCCTTCGAGAACAAGCGCCTGCTGAAGGCCTTCAACGACCCGGTGCAGAACTGGCTCGACTTCTACACCTACACCGACTTCGTCGACCGCGACGGCAAGTTCCAGCTCACCATGCTGAGCTATTCGGGGTTCGCGCCGCTCGCCAGCTCGATGATCCCCATGCTGAAGGAAGAGTCCTTTCACCTCGGCACCGGCCACGACGGCCTGCGCCGCGTGCTCAAGGCGGGCAAGATTCCCGTTCCCGTCATTCAGAAGTACCTCAACAAGTGGATTCCGTCGGCCTACGACCTGTTCGGCGTGGATCACTCCTCCTCGGCGCACTGGTTCTACAACTGGGGCTTGAAGGGGCGCTACGACGAGCACACCAGTCAGAAGCCGGTGGACGTCGAGCACTTGAACGAGCACAACCGCGGGCTCTATCAGCAGGAGTGCGAGATGCTGGTGGGGCAGCTCAACAAGCTCGTCCCGGACGACCAGCCTAGGCTCGTCGTCCCCGACGTCAAGTTCTACCGTCGCATTGGCGACTACGCCAACCAGCCCTACAGCGTTACCGGCGAGCGGCTCTCCGAGGAGGACTGGAAGAAGCACATCGCCGAGGTGCTGCCGGGCGAGAAAGATTTGGCGCTGCTGGCGCAGGTTTTCGAAGAAGGCAACTGGGTCGAGACCAAACAGGCCACTACGCGCGCGCAATGAGCGGGGCAGGGCACATTGAGGTCGAGCGCGAGGGCGCGGTCGCTCGGGTGTGGCTGAACCGCCCGCCGCTCAACGTCCTTGACATCGCCACTCTCGAAGAGCTGGGCGCGGCGCTGGACTCGTTGCCCGGCCCGCCGCACCTGTGCTTCCTGGTTTTCCAGGGCCGCGGCGAGCGCGGCTTCAGCGCCGGCGTCGAGGTTCGCGATCACACGCCCGACCGCGTCGGCCAGATGCTCTCCACCTTTCACGCTGTCTTCCGCAAGCTCTGGGCCTCAGACTGGATTACCGTCGCGGCCGTGCACGGGAATTGTTTGGGCGGCGGCATGGAGCTGGCCACCTTCTGTGATTTCCTGATTGCCACCCACACCGCGCGGTTCGGCCAGCCGGAAATCCGGCTGGGCTGCTTCCCGCCGGTCGCCGCGGTCACGCTGCCGGCGCTCATCGGGCCGCGCCGGGCGCTCGAGCTGATTCTCACCGGCCCCACGCTCACGGCTGCCGACGCGCAGGCCCTTGGCTTGGCGACGCAAGTAGTTGGCGAGAACGAATTGGATTCCGCAGTGACGAAGCTGATTGAAGAGTTGCAGGCCTTGAGCCCGGCGGTCCTGGCGTTGGCGCGCAAGGCCGTGCTGCGCGCCAGCGGGCTGGATTTCGAGCCCGCGCTGGCAGAGATGGAAGACCTCTATCTCGGCACCTTGATGAAGACCCGCGATGCGATGGAAGGCATCCGCGCCTTCATCGAGAAGCGCCAGCCGGTCTGGGCCGGTCGGTAGGAAGGTTGTCATGCTGAGCGAAGCCAAGCATCTCAGTTGCGAGTTAGAGCAGCGCTGAGATTCTTCGCCCCGATGAATCGGGGCTCAGAATGACAGTTCGGGTGCGAAGCTTCTAGCATGACCAAAGAATCAATCCAGTTGAAGGTCAATGGGCAGCGGTACGACGTCGCGGTGCCGCCGAATAAGCTGCTGCTCGACCTCCTGCGCGAAGACTTGCGCCTGACGGGTTCCAAGCGCGGTTGCGACGACTCAAGCTGCGGCTGCTGCACGGTGCTGGTGGACGGCGTACCGCAGCTTTCCTGCGTGATGCTGGCCGCCTCCTACCAGGACGTCGAAATCACAACCATTGAGGGAGTGGCGCGCAACGGGGAACTGACGCCGCTGCAGGAAGGCTTCTGCGTCGAGGGCGGCGCGCAGTGCGGCTTCTGCACGCCGGGCATCATCCTGGTGGCCAAGGCGCTGTTGGAACGCAACCCCAACCCGACGCGCGAGGAAATGGCGGCGGCGCTCTCTGGCAATCTCTGTCGCTGCACGGGCTACGAGCAGATTTATCTTTCCATCGAGCACGCCATCAAGAAGCTGCAGACGGCGCCGCTCGAGGCCGTCCCCGGAGACGACTGATGGCTGAGTTCTCCGTCATCGGCAAGCGCCTGCCCATGGTGGACGCGCCGGAGAAAGTGACCGGCGCGGGCCTCTACACTGACGACCTGGCGCTGCCGGGAATGCTGGTCGGGAAAATTCTCCACAGCCCGCACCCGCACGCGCGCATCCGGCGCATCGACACCAGCAAGGCCGAGGCGTTGCCGGGCGTGCGCGCCGTCGTTACGGGCCGCGAGTTTCCCAACAAGTACGGCATCCTGCCCATCGGGCACGACGAGACTGCCTTTGCGGTCGACAAGGTGCGCTACATCGGCGACAACGTCGCCGGCGTGGCGGCCGAGAGCGAAGAAGCGGCGCGGCAGGCGCTCGCGCTCATCGAGGTCGACTACGAGATTCTTCCCGCCTGGTTCGACGCCGAGGAGACCATGAAGGCGGAGTCCAACTGGATTCACGACGAAAAGCCGCACAACATCGAGAAGGAATACCACCACAACTTCGGCGACGTGGAGGCGGCCCTGGCCGCGGCCGACGTGGTGCGCAGCGAGCGCTTCGTTTGCCCGGAAGTTACCCACGCCGCGATGGAGCCGCACTCTACGCTGGCCACCTATGAGGGCGGCCGCGTCACTGTCTGGTCGTCGACGCAGGTGCCGTACTACCTGCACCGGACGCTGTCGAACGTGCTCGCCATGCCCATGGAGCAGATTCGCGTCATCAAGCCGCTCATCGGCGGCGGCTTCGGCGGCAAGAGCGAAGTCTGCCCGCTGGAGGTGCAGGCGGCGTGCCTGGCGCGCAAGGCGGGCGCGCCGGTCAAGATCACCTACACGCGCGAGGAAGTGTTCTACGCGCACCGCGGGCGGCCGCAGCAGATTGTCGAGCTGACCATGGGCGCCACCCGCGACGGGCGCATCACCGCGGTCAAGGCGCGCATCGTGCAGGACGGCGGGGCCTTCTGCGGGTACGGGCCCGTGACGATTCTCTACTCCGGCGCGCTGCTGGGCGCGATGTACGACATCCCCAACCTGCAGTTCGACGGCTACCGCGTGCTGACCAACAAGCCCGCCTGCGGAGCGATGCGCGGCCACGGCACGGTCAACACGCGCTTTGCTTTCGAGTCGCTGCTCGACATGGTGGCCGAGGAACTGAAGATTGATCCGGTAGAGATTCGTCGGCGGAATCTGCTGAAGCCGCCGTGCCTCACCGTCAACCAGTTGCGCGTCACCAGCTACGGCTATCCGGAGTGCATCGAGAAAGTCGCGGCCAGGGCGCGCTGGACGGAGAAGAAGGGCAAGCTCCCCTTCGGCAGGGGCATGGGGTTTGCCGGGAGCCACTACGTCAGCGGCGCCGCCAACGCCATCAACCGCTCCGAGATGCCGCACACCACGATCAACCTGAGGGCGGAAGCGGACGGTACGGTCACGCTGTTCACCGGTGCGTCAGAGATTGGCCAGGGCTCGGACACGATTCAAGTCCAGCTTGTGGCGGAAGAGTTGGGCATTGACCTCGAGCGCGTCAAGCTGGTCGCAGCCGACACCGACCGCACACCCATCGACCTCGGCAGCTACTCCAGCCGCGTCACCTTCATGGCGGGAAATGCTTGTCTGGAAGCGGCGCGGAATCTCAAGAAGAAGATGTGCGAGGCGTTGGCGAAGCGCTGGGGCGTTCCGGTCGAAGAGCTGGAATCGCGTCGCGGGCGCTTCTATCACCGCAATGGAACCGGAAAGTCAATGAGCTTTGAGGAAGCCGCCGCAGTGTCCATCGAGGAGTTCGGCGCGCTGGAAGCCACGGGCGCGTACTCGCCGCCGAAGGAAGCGCAAGGTGGCAAGTTCAAGGGCGCGGGCGTGGGTCCATCACCATCCTACAGTTACAGCGCTCAGGCGGTCGAAGTAACCGTCGATCCGGAGACCGGCCAGGTGAAAGTTGATCGCATCACGGTGGCGCACGACTGCGGCCGCGCGCTCAATCCCATCACCGTCGAAGGCCAGGTCATCGGCTCCGTCTGGATGGGCCTCGGTCAGGCGGTGCAGGAAGAGATGCTCTACAACCAGGGCCGCATCATGAACCCGTCGATGCTGGAATACAAAGTGCCTTCGACGCTGGAGTCGCCGCCGGTGGATTGCCTGATTGTCGAGAGCATCGATCCCGAAGGGCCGCTAGGCGCCAAGGAAGCCGGCGAAGGTTCGCTGGCAGCGACGATTCCGGCGCTGGCCAACGCGGTCTATGACGCCGTCGGCGTGCGCATCACCTCGCTGCCCATCACGCCGGAGAAAATCCTGCGCGCCCTGCGCGAGAAAGAGAAGAAGAAGGCCGCGGGCAACGGAGGCGCGCCATGAGCCTGCCGCCGTTTGCCTTGCTGCGCCCGCGCGCGCTCGAAGAGGCGCTCGGTCATCTCGCGCAACATGGCTCCGAGGCGATGATTATCGCCGGCGGCACCGATGTTGTTCCCAACCTGCGCGCCGGCTTGTTTGCGCCCCGGGCGCTGGTAGACATCAAAGGGCTGACTGACCTCAAAGGAATCAGCTTCGATGCCGAGAGCGGCCTGCGCATCGGCGCGCTGACGACGCTGACTGAGATTGCGGAATCGCCGATCGTGCGAGAGCACTATTCGGTGCTCGCGGAGGCTGCGGCTACCGTAGCCAGCCCGGTGCTGCGCAATATGGGGACGCTGGGCGGCAACCTGTGCCTGGAGACCCGCTGCCTCTGGTACAACCAGTCCTACACTTGGCGCAGTTCATGCGGGTTCTGCCTGAAGAAAGACGGCGACGTCTGCCACGTAGCGCCGGGCGGGCAGCGCTGCTGGGCGGTGTGGTCGTCGGACACCGCGCCGGCGCTGCTGACGCTCGAGGCGGAGCTCGGCATCGCCAGCCCGCGCGGCGCGCGCTGGCTGCCGCTCGACCAGTTCTACAAGAACGACGGCATGGACCGCATGCGGTTGGCGAAAGACGAAATCGTCACCGGCGTGCGCGTGCCGGCGCGCACCGCCGGCCTGCGCGGCAGCTACTCGAAGCTGCGCGTGCGGAACGCAATTGACTATCCGCTGGCCGGACTCGCGGTAGCGATGAAGCTCGAGGACGGTGTCTGCCGCTCCGCGTGCGTGGCGTTGACCGGCGTAAATCCGGCGCCACTACTGGTGCGCGACGTTCCGAAGGCGCTTGAAGGACAGCGGTATTCAGCGGAACGCGTCGAGGAAGCCGCCCAGGCTGTCATCCGCACGGGCAAGCCGCTCAAGACCAGCGTGTCGACGCCGGAGTATCGCCGCGACATCCTGCGGGTGTTTGCGCGCCGCGCGCTGACGCGGCTGTGGGCTAACGGCAGCGGGAAGCACTGACGGCCGTCGGCGGCTAAAGCCGTGAAATACATTCTGGCACTTCCGGCACGGCCGAAGCCGTGCCCTGACGATGACAAGGGCCATTGACATCCACGTGCACGTGCAGCCGCTGGAGATGATGAAGCCCGAAGCCCGGGCGCTGATGCGCGCTCGCCCGCAGGAGCTGGAAGCGGTGATGGATCTGGCGGCCGACCCGCGGCGCTTCGTGGCCTTGATGGACAAGGAAGGCATCGAGCGCGCCGGCATCATCAACTACGTGGCGCCGCGGGTGATGGGCTTCACCGAAGAGGTGAACCCGTGGGCGGCCAATTATACGCGCGAGTTCCGCGACCGGCTCATCCCCTTCGGCGGGATCGACCCGACAACGGTAAAGGACGCGGCAGCGACCCTGGGCCGCATCCTGACTGAATGGAAGCTGCCGGCGTTGAAACTCCATCCGCCGCACCAGCTCTTTTATCCCAACCAGTACCGCAACGGTTTGAAGCCGCTCGAGACCATTTACCGGATGGCGGAGCAAGCGCGGCTGCCGGTGATGATTCATACGGGCACGTCCATCTTTCCCGGCGCCCGCAATGTCTACGCCGATCCCATCTTCACCGACGACATCGGCGTGGACTTTCCCAACCTGCCGGTGATTCTGGCGCACGGCGGCCGGCCGCTGTGGACGGAGTCGGCGGCGTTCGTGGTGCGCCGGCACCGCAACTTCTGGATGGACATTTCCGGCATCCCACCGCAGAACCTGCTGAAGTATTTTCCGCGGCTCGAGCAACTGGCCGACAAAGTTCTGTGGGGCTCAGACTGGCCGGGGCCGGGCGTGCCGGGCATGGGTACGAACCTGGCGAAGTTTCTGGAGGTGCCGCTGAGCGCGGAAGCGAAGCAGAAGATTCTGTTCGACAATGCAATGCGGTTGTTCCCGCGCTGAGGAGTCAGGATGGAAGTCAAGACAGTCGCCGTGGTGGGCGCCGGCACGATGGGCCGCGGCATCGCGTATGCCGCGCTCGCCGGCGGCTTCCGCGCCCTGCTCACGGATGTGAGCGAAGCAATCCTGGCCAAGGCGCAGGGCTACATCCGCGAGACGTTGCAGGGCGCGAAGGAGCGCGGCCAGTGGAGCGGGGACGTAGAGGCCACCGTGGCGGCGCTGACGCTTACCCCGCGGCTGGAAGAGGCCGGCGCAGCCGACCTGGTGATTGAGGCGGTGCCGGAAGACATCAAGCTCAAGATCGATATCTTTACTCGGCTGGACAAGGTCGCGCGGCCGGAAACCATTCTGGCCAGCAACACGTCCTCGCTGAGTCTCTCCGAAATGAGCGCGGTGTTGCGTCGACCCGAACGTTTTGTCGGGATGCACTTCTTCAACCCGGTGCCGAAGATGAAACTCATCGAGCTGGTGCACACGAGCGACACCTCCGAAGAGACGCTGCGCACAGCCGAAGCGGTGGCGCGGCAGATGGGCAAGGAAACGGTGCGGGTGAAGGACTCGCCCGGCTTTGCCACCAGCCGCATCAACGCGCTCATCGGCAACGAAGCCTTCCGCATGCTGGAGGAAGGCGTTGCCAGCGCGGAAGACATCGACAAGGCGGTGAAGCTGGGCTTGAATCATCCCATGGGACCGTTCGAGATGGTGGATTTGGTGGGGCTGGACGTGCGGCTGGCAATCCTCGAGTATCTGCATCAGACGCTGGGCGAGCGGTTCAGACCTTCGCGGTTGCAGAGAGAACTGGTTGCTCAGGGACGGCTGGGGCGCAAGGTTGGGCGCGGCGTCTACGAGTACGAGAAGAAATAGGAGCGACGATGGGGACCTACAACACCATTCTGCTGGAAGTCGGCGGCGGCAGGGCCACGCTGACGGTAAACCGGCCTGAAGTACGCAATGCGCTGGGGAAAGAAACAGTCGAGGAGATTCACGCTGCGCTACGCGCGCTGGCCGCGCGCGACGACGTGCGCGTGCTCATCCTGACCGGCGCCGGCGACAAGGCCTTCGTCAGCGGCGCTGACATCCGCGAAATCCGCCAGCGCGGCAAGCGCGAGGCGCTTGAGGCCATCAACCAGGAGCTGTTCACCGCGGTGGAGAACTTTCCCTGGCCCGTCATCGCTGCGGTCAACGGCTACGCTCTGGGAGGCGGGTTCGAGTTGGCGTTGGCTTGCGACCTGCGCGTCGCCGCCGAGGAGGCGAAGTTTGGTTTCCCCGAGACCGGCCTCGGCATCATGCCCGCCGCCGGCGGCACGCAGCGGCTGCCGCGCCACATCGGCTGGGGCAAGGCGAAGGAGTACATTTTCACCGGCGAGATGATTGACGCGCGCACCGCGGAAAGGCTTGGCCTAGTGACCGCTGTCGTGCCGCGCAGTGAACTGATGGCGGCGACGCGGGCGCTGGCGGAGAAGATTCTGGCGCGGGGGCCGCTGGCGATTCGGCTGGCGAAACTGTCTCTGAACGTGGCGGCGCGCGCCGGTCTCGACGCCGGCCTTCAAGTGGAGCGCCTGGCGCAGACGATTCTTTTTGAATCGAAGGATAAGCTCGAAGGCACGACGGCGTTCCTGGAGAAGCGCAAGCCGCAGTTCAAGGGCGAGTAGCCGTGGCGGGAATCGGAGACAAGATTGTCATTCAGCAGGGCGACCTGACGGAGATGGACGTGGACGCCATCGTCAATGCCGCCAACAACGACCTGCAACTGGGCGGTGGCGTGGCGGGCGCCATCCGGCGCAAGGGCGGTCCGGCGATCCAGGAAGAGTGCGACCGCATCGGCTCGATTCCCATCGGCGAGGCGGTCATCACCCGCGGCGGCAACCTGAAGGCGCGCTACGTGATTCACGCCGCCAGCATGCAGCTCGGCGGGCGGACCACCGCGGAGTCGCTGCGCGCTTCGACGCGCAACTCGCTGGCGCGCGCCGCCGAAAAGGGACTGAAGACGATTGCCTTTCCCGCCGTCGGCACCGGCATCGCCGGCTTCCCCTTGCGCGACTGCGCCGAAATCATGCTCCACGAAGTGGAGGCACACCTCAAGGGGAAAACTTCGTTGGAGAAAGTGTACTTCGTCCTCTTCGACGCTGCGGCCCTGGAAACCTTTCGGCAAGTCTGGGCCGAACGGCGGAAACGGGCAGCCGCGCGGCCAGGGGTGTAGAAAAAATCCCCATGCCAGAATCCGAGGATTTAACGGGAGTTAACCCGTTGAATTAAGGTGGTTTAATGCCACTTCCTGCTTGACAAGGCGCTCGTCCTGGCGGTAGATGAAGGCGGGTTCAGGGGTACAAGAGCAAAACTCTGCTGCCGGCGGATAGGCGAATTCGCTCCGGCAGAGCCGTCTGCGCTAGTGGAGGGGTAGTTGTGCCACTGACGGCAGAGCGACGGGCGAGGATTGCGGTCGGCTTGCTGGCACGAAACCCGCTGGCCGTTGACCAACTGCGGTCATTCCTGAAGGGCGACCCGGCGATTCGCGTGTTTAGGGAGGACGAGATTGCCGGCGCGGGTTCGACCAACCGAGCAGTTTCGGTGGCGGTCGTCGATCGGGGAAGCCTTTCCGAGCCGTTGGGCAGATGCCTGTGCTGGATCCGGCTCCGGTTTCCCTCGGCGCGTACGCTGGTGGTCGGCCGGCCGCAGCCGGTGGAAGAATTGGTAAGCCTGCTGGTGCTGGGGGTGCACGGCTTTGTGGCGTATGACGATGCGGCAACGGAGTTGCGGACGGCGGTACGGCGGTTGAGCGAGGGGCGGCTGTGGTTTGCGGCGGAGGTGCTGGAGCGGTACGTCGCCTATACGCGCGGCGTGGAGCGCCTGAAGCAGGACGGCGGTGCGCTGCTGACGCGCCGCGAGCGGCACATCCTCGAGTTGTTGCACCGCCGTCTGGCGAATAAGGAGATCGCCACTATTCTGCGCATCAGCGAGAACACGGTGAAGTTTCATCTGTCGAACATCTACACCAAGCTGGGCGTGCGCGACCGATATTCGGTCAGCGAATTCGCCCGCGAGCGTCTCCTCCTCGACTTGGTCGCTCCCGAGACCGGCTGAATCAGCCGCTCTCTTTGCCCCTCGCGCGCGGACGGACAGGTATGACCTACCCGCGCGGGTAGTAGACATCCACCGCGCGCCCTTCCTAGATTCCCGCTGGCGAGTGGAAGACTCAAGTCAGCTCTAGTCCCCGACGTCGGGCGAGGAGAAGCGCCGATGCACCCACTGAAATACTACTGGCCTAGAATCCAGCGGATTGCTTTGCGGAACCGCCAGGAGATTCTCCGCGCCGGGCTGAACCGGCGAGAGCTGTTCAAGCTGGGCCTGCTGAGCAGCGCCGGCTACCTGGTGGCCAAGAGCGGGCTGAGCGCCTGGGCCGATGGCGGCTGCGACGCTGGCGAGTGCGACCTGGGCTGCAGCCCGCCGACGATTCCCTTCCGCGACCCTCTAGTCGTCCCGCCGGTGCTGCCGCTGCGCGACCCGAACACCGATCCCGGATTCACTTTCTCGCCGCCCGCGGCCACTCCCAACCGCAACATTAATCCGGCGACGGGGATTCCGTTCGAAGGTCGTACGCAGGTGCACCAGTTCCGCGACCGTTTCCCGGTGCAGGACTATTTCATCACCCGCCTGCGGCCGAACTTCAACGCCACCTTCAGCGACGACGCGACCAACCTCTCGCGCATCGGCCCGCAGCTCGTCTGGGGATTCAACCTCGGCGGCGCGGATGCCTCGGATGTTGCGCTTTCGCCGGGGCCCACGGTGGTCAGCCGCTACGGGCGGCCAATTCTCATCCGCCGCTTCAATGAGCTTTCCACCAACACGCTGGGCTTTGGCGTGCCCGAAGTCTCGACCCACCTGCACAACTTCCACTCCGGCCCCGACAGCGACGGCGGACCCTGCGACCCCAACACCGGCGGCAACAGCACAAATCCGCTGGTGCAGGGGCGGTTCTTCTTCATCGGGCAGTTCTACGACTACTACCACACCATGGCGCGGGCGGGCTTCGACACGCCGCAGTTCAGCGCCACCGACGGCGACATCCGCGAGACGCTGACCACGCTGTGGTATCACGACCACCGCGTCGACCACACCGCCGAGAACGTCTACAAGGGTCTGGCGGGCTTCCATTTCATCTTCAACGATTTCGACACCGGCGACGAGAACACCGGTTTTCGCTTTCCCAGCTTCCCGCAGTTCGACATCCCCTTGATTCTCACCGACAAGCTGTTCACTCCCGAGGGCGAGTTCTGCTTCGACACCTTCGGGCTCGACGGTCTGGTGGGCGACAAGTACGTGACCAACGGGAAAATTCAGCCTTATTTTGAGGTGCAGAAACGCCGCTACCGCTTCCGCATTCTCGACGGGGGACCGTCGCGCTTCTATCAGCTCTACCTCACCAATCCCGACAATCCCAACCAGTCGATTCCCTTCTACGCCATCACCACCACCGACGGGAACCTGCTGCCGCGGCCCATCCGGCTGACCAACGTGCGGCTAAGCGTGGCCGAGCGCATCGACGTCATCATTGACTTCAAGGCCATCTGGAACAACTTCGGCAACCCCTCGCGCATCTGGCTGGAGAACCGGCTGCGGCAGGACAACGGTCGCGGGCCGACCAACGAAATCCTGCCGGCTGGCAATCCCAACAATGTGGTGCTGGAGTTCCGCCTGACCGGGCCCAGCAACGTGGCGGACGCAAGCTTCGACCCGGCACCGGTGTCGTTCCCCACGGTGCCGTGCAGCCCGACTGACTGCGTGTTCGCGCCCATCTGCCTGCCGCCGGTGCCGACCAACAACGCGCCCGCCAAGGAGGACCGCATCCGCATCACCCGCACCTTCCGCTTCGAGCGCGGCAACGGGCAGTGGCAGATCAACGGGCAGTTCGTGGACTGCACGCGATTCCGGTTCAAGGTCGAGCGCAACACCGCCGAGCGCTGGATCCTGCGCAACAACTCCGGCGGCTGGGAGCACCCCATCCATATCCACTTCGAAGAGTTCCGCATGGTCCGGCGCAACAACCAGCTCATTCAATGCGGCAACGTGGAGTTCGGGCGCAAGGACGTGGCCCGGTTGCAGACCAACGAAGAAATCGAAGTGCTGTTCCGCTTCCGCGACTTTCGCGGCGGCTTTCCCATGCACTGCCACAACACCATTCACGAGGACCACGCCATGCTGCTGCTGTTCGAGATTGCCGACACCGGGGACAACAAGACCGAGCCCTGACGACGGGAAGGAGAGCGAGCGATGAAGGGACCGACGAGACGAAGCCTGCTGGCGAGCCTTGGCCTGGCGCCGTGGGCCGGCGCGGCGCTGGCCTGGGCGACGGAAGGCGGAACCCGATCGGCGGCGCCGGCCCGGCTCTCGCCACGCGAGCGAATTCAGCGCCACCATCTGCCCAACCTGGAGCTGACCACGCACGAAGGCGTCCAGGTGCGCTTCTATGACGACCTGGTAAAGGATCGCAAGGTGGCCATCAACTTCATGTACGTGAAGTGCGAGGGCATCTGCGTCCCCACGACGTCGAACCTGGTGCGGGTACAGAAGATGCTCAACGGCCGCGTGGGCCGCGACATCTTTTTTTACTCCATCACCCTCAAGCCCGAAGAGGATACGCCGGCGGACCTGAAGCGCTATGCTGAGATGCACGGTGTCGGCCCGGGCTGGCTGTTCCTGACCGGCGCACCGGGCGACATCGAAAAGCTGCGGCGCGCGCTGGGCTTCACCTACGATGATCCGGTCGAGGACGCGGACAAGAGCAACCACATCGGCATGGTGCGGCTGGGCGTCGAGCCCGCGCTGCGCTGGGCCGCCTGTCCGGGCATGGCGCGGCCTGAGCAGACGCTGCGCACCATGCTCTTCGAGTTTGACTCCCCTTCGCTGAAGGGCATCCCGATTTACGAGGGTAAGTAGGCGCGACGGCTTGACGAGTTGGATGGGAGGATGGCCATGAAGACCTGCAAAGCAAAGGGCGCGCTGATGGTCGTGGCGCTGGCAGCGCTGGTGGCCGCGGCCGCCGGCTTGAACGAGATTCCGCTGGGGGACGGCAGCGCCGGCGGCGGCACGCTGGATGCGACCGCGGCGCTGGGCGAGGAGACCTTCGTCGCGGCCGGCACGGCGCCCGGCGGCGGGCCGGAAGCTTTGGCCTCCGACGGCACCTACATCTGGATTGTGCGGCAGTTCAGCAACTCCGTTACTCGCGTCCGCGCCCGCGACGGCGCCAAGAGCGGCACGTTCACCGTGGGCGAGCGCCCGGTGGCCATTGCCACCGACAAGAGCAATGTCTATGTGGCCAACCTGGAGAGCGACACCATCACCAAGCTGAAGGTCACCGACGGCAGCACGGCTGGCACTTTCGCCGTCGGCGACGGGCCGGGCGGCCTCGTCTATGACGGCACCAACCTCTGGATCGCCCACCGCAACAGCAACACGGTGAGCAAGGTGCGCCCGCGCGACGGCGCCATTCTGGCCACTTACACCGTGGGCATGCGCCCGCTGGGATTGGCCACCGACGGCGCCAACCTCTGGGTGGCCAATGGCCAGGACAACACGGTGAGCAAGTTGCGGCTGAGCGACGGCGCGGTGCTGGGAACCTATGTCGTGGGTCGCGGGCCGTTCGGCGTGGCCTACGACGGATCGCACATCTGGGTCAGCAACTTCTTCGATGGAACCGTGAGCAAGCTGCGCCCCAGCGACGGCGCGGTGCTGGGAACCTATGCGGTCGGTGACGGCGCGGCCGGCCTCGCCTATGACGGGGCCACGCTCTGGGTGGCCAGCAGCGGCACCAACAGCGTCGTGCGCCTCTCGCCTTCCGGCGCCATCGTCGCCAGCTTCAGTTCCGGCAAGGGGCCGTTTGGCGTGCTCTTCGACGGCGCCAACATCTGGGTGGCGAACTTCGCCAGCGACTCAGTTTCCACCACCGCCGCGGTAACGGCGCAATAGGCGGAAGGCCACGGCCAGCAGCCGGGTGGCGCTGGTTCATAATCCTTCTCGTCCCGGCTATAATCCCAGCGTGAGCTCTTTTCGCGTGCTGTTTGTGTGCACGGGCAACCGCGCGCGCAGCCAGATGGGCGAAGGGTGGGCGCGGCATCTGGCGCCGCCCGGCGTCGAGGTGTTCAGCGCCGGGACGAAACCGAATCCGAAGGGTGTGCACCCGCGTGCGATCGAGGTAATGCGCGAGAAAGGCGTGGACGTCACTGCGCAGTACACGAAGTCGGTGAGTGACTTGCCCGGTGAATTCGACTACGTCATCACCGTCTGCGCTGAAGCCGACGCTGCTTGCCCGGTTTTGCCGGCGCGCATCGCGCGGCTGCGCTGGCATCTACCCGATCCCGACGTGGGGGGCGCCAGCGAGGATGACGAGCGCGCGCTCTTCCGCCAGATTCGCGACGAGCTGGAGCGGCGCATCCGTGCATTCTATGGTGATGCTGAGTTCCAGCGCGCACTGGCTGCCTCGCGGAGCGCTCGGTGAGCGAACGGCTGGAGAAAGTGCGGCGGGCGCTGGCCGACTACGAGCATCCGCTGTTCGAGTTCGCGGCCCGCGGCGAGGACGAGTCGGTCGTGGTTGAGATCCGCTTCAAGAATCCGGCCGTGCCCGTGCACACCTACGAGTTCACCCTGCGCCCGCGCGAGCTTGACCATCCGCAGTTCGTCTGGAGTTTCCAGCGCCAGCTCTATGACTGCCTGCACGACTACGTCATCGAGATGTTCACCCGCAATCCGCAACTGAAGAGCCATTGAGCATGGGGCGGCGCACGCCTCTCGCTGACGTTCTCGTCGAGCGCATTCGGCGCGACGGCCCGCTGACCTTCGCGGCCTATATGGAAGCGTGCCTGTATCACCCCGAACACGGCTACTACTCGCAAGGCCGCTCGGCGCGCGGCCGCGGCGATTACTTCACGAGCCCTGATGTCGGACCGCTGTTCGCGCGGCTGCTCCTCGTGCAGCTCCGCGAGATGTGGGAAGCGCTCGGCCGCCCGCCGCGCTTCGACTTGGTCGAGTGCGGCGCCGGTCGTGGGTGCCTTGCAGCGCAGTTGCTGGCCGCGGGCGCGGAGCAGGGAAGCGACTTCGGGGCTGCGCTTCGGCTGACACTCGTCGAAGCCAGCGCAAAGCTGCGGGCCGAGGCTGAAGTAGTGCTCGGAAGCAAAGCCCGCATCGCTGATGAGCTTCCGCGCCACGGCATCGTCGGCTGCATCTTCTCCAATGAGTTACTGGATGCGTTGCCGGTGCACCGCGTCGTGCAACGCAGTTCCGGCCTGCGCGCAATCTACGTCGCTGCGGACGGCGATGCGCTTCGCGAGGTCGAAGGCGAGCTGGCGTCGCCGGCGCTGGCGCAGTACTGGGAAAAGTACGGTGCGCGGCTCGAGGAAGACCAGTGCGCCGAAATCAACCTGGAAGCGCTCGAGTGGCTGGAGAAAGCCGCGGCTGCGCTGGAGCGCGGTTTCCTCCTCACCATTGATTACGGCTATCGCGCCCGCGAGCTCTACGGTCCCGCGCACCGGCGCGGCACGTTGCTCGCCTACCACGAGCATCGCGCGGAGGAGAACTGGCTTGACTCGCCCGGCGAGCAGGACTTGACCGCACACGTCAACTTCACGGCGCTCGAAGAGCGCGGCAAGGAATTGGGACTGACCTCGCTTGGGCTTGTGCCGCAGTCGAGTTTTCTGCTCTCACTGTCGCGCGCCGGCGGTCTCGACGAAATGGATGCGGCGGCGCGACGTCAACTCATCCAACTGATTCATCCCGAAGGAATGGGTGAGACTTTCAAGGTGTTGATTCAAGCGAAAAACGTGGAGACAGCGACGCTGGCGGGTCTGGCGCCGCTCTAGCTACGGATTCTTCTGGTCGAGCCGTTCGATGGTGCGCTCCTCGCGGCGGAACGGCTCCTGCAAATATTTCTGCGCTTCGGCCTGCGCGCCCTGCGTGTCGTCGTTGGTTTCAACTGCGCGGCGATACTCATTGATGGCGCGCTCGCGCTGGCCGGTGAGGTCGAAAATTTTTCCCAGCCCGATGTGGCTCCACACCACCGTCCACTTGGGCTCCTGGTCGCCGTTCAGCGCCTCGCGGAACGAGTTGGCTGCCGCCTGATAATTCCGCTGCGCGAAGAAGGTTTCGCCCAGCCGGTAGTGCGCCAGCGAGCTGTTGCGCTTGACCTCCAGCGCCCGCTGGTACTCGCGCGCCGCTTCGAAATACTTGTTGCGCTCGTAGAGGCTCTCGCCGCGCGCAATCGCTACCCGCAGCTTCAGCGCCGGCGTGTACTTCAGCACCGTGAAGTTCGGGTCGATCTCGATCTTGGTCGGCTTGCCGAAGGTCTCGATGGAAAAATCCGTCCGCGGGCCGACTACTTCCACCGTCTGCGTCGTCGGCGGCCCCTCGGTCTCGATGTGAATCGGCACCGGCATGCGGAAGATTTCCAGTTGCTGCCTCAGTTGCCCGCCGACGCGAAAGCCTTTCTGCGTTCTGTAGATCACCCAGTCCATCTCGAACTGCGGCACGCCGGTGGAGCGCAGCCATTCGCTGAAGAAGTAATCGAGCGGCTGGCCGTGGATTTCCTCGGCCAGCTTTTCGAAATCGTCAATCGTCGCCGCGCGCCCGCGGAAGCGCTGGCTGTAGGTGGCGAGGAGGCGGAAGAACGGCTCGTCGCCCATCACCACCCGCAGCATCTGGAACACCATCGCGCCCTTGTCGCGCGCCACCGAGTTGAACTCCGGCGAAAACCCCGCCAACTGGTAGGCGCTGGCGATAGGCGCCGCCGATTCGTCCACTAGGGCGCCGATGGTGAAGTCTTCGAGCGTCTTCTGCAAACCGAGCTCACCCGCGGCGCTCTCCAGGTAGAGCGCTTCGCAGTAGCGTGAAAGCCCGACCGCCAGCCACACGTCCGCCGCGGTCGCCGGACTGGTGCGTGCCGCCCACCACTGCGCCGCCAGCCCGCGCGCCAGCAGGCGCGGGTTCAGCTCCGCGCTCCACTGCCGCGTGGGAATTAGGATCAGCCCCGGCGCGGCGTAGAGGTCCCACGAATCGTCGTCCACTTCCACTATCGCGAGCGACGGATTCTCGAGCGCGCCGAACTTGTCGGAGAAAAACGCCAGGATGTTGCCCGCGGTTTCGGCGTTGCCGCTGGCGTAGCCCGGCGGCACCGTGCGCAGGTAGAAACTCACCGGCCCGGGCGCCACTCCTTTTTCATACTGGCCTGCCACCAGCGTCCCCGCCAGGGTCGGCTCGGTCACCGAAAAAACAGTTCGCGTCTTTCCTCCGGGCGCGGCGCTGGTCTCCGCGCGGCCGGGAGCAATCGCGGTTTCGCCCTGCGGCAGCGTGACTGCCAGGGTCATGGCCACGCGGTCCCAGAGGTTGTTCGAGTGCGGGAACCAGCGCGCCTCGCGCAGCAGGAAGGAGTGCCCGGGTTCAATCGAAGCCAGCAGCGGCCCGCGCTCCGGCCGCAGCGCCGGGTCGAAGGCGCCTTGGTACTCGACCGTCAACGTCACGGACTCGCCGGGGTTCACTCGCTGCGGGAGCTCCACCCGGAACGTGTCCGCGCCGGCGAGCTGCTCGAACCGCAGCGCCGGGCCTCGGGCGTCGGTTACTTTTTCGACTTTCAGGTTCTTGTTCAGGTGGAGCGTGAGCGCCGCCAGGGGTTCGTCCGCGGTCAGCTCCACTCGCGCCTGGGCGCGCAACAGATGCACGTCGGGCTGCAACTCGACCTCGAGGTCGTAGCGCGTGGCGTGAAACGGCGACTTGTCCGGCTGCGCGGCCAGAGGCGCCGCCGTCCCGGCGCCGATGAGCGCCACGCACAGCGCCCAACGAAGACGGTTTTTCGCAAAAGCCATCATGATATCGATTTCAACCCCACAATCTCGCCCACGGCGGCGGCGGCGCGCTCGATGGCGCCGGGCGGCCCCAGCCGCTCCTTGACAACTCCCATCACCTCTTGGATGCGCGCCCGCTGCTCGGGGTCGTCGAGCAATCGCTCCACTTCGGCCACCACGCGCGCCGGCGTAAAGTCGCTTTGAATCAGCTCCGGCGCCAGGCGTTGCCCCGCCAGCAGGTTGACCATGCTGTAGTGCGGCGTCTGCACCAGCCGCCGGCCCAGATGCCAGGTAGAGGCCGCCACCCGATAGACCACCACTTGGGGAACCTGAAGCAGCAGAGCCTCAACCGTTACCGTCCCGCTGGCCACCACCGCCAGCGTGGACGCGGCCAGGGCATTATACGGGTTCTCCGCCAGCACGGTAAGAGGAACGCCGGGCGCGCGCCGCGTCAGAGAATCCACCAGCTCCGGCGCCACCGTCGCTGCTCGCACCAGAACGAACTGCGCCTTGCGCTTCTGCGCCAGCCGCGCCGCGGCTTCGAGCAGCAGCGGCAGGTGGCGTTTCACCTCCTGGTTGCGGCTGCCCGGCAGCAGGCAAATCAGCGGCGCGCTCGCACCCAGCGCGTGCTGTGCCAAGAACTCTTCGCGCGTCAACGTGGGCCGCGCAGCGTCGAGCAGCGGATGGCCGACGTATTGAACGTCCACGCCGCGCCGCCGGAACCACTCTTCTTCGAAGGGGAAAATGCAGAGCAGCTTACGCGCGTAGCGCCGCAACTGCTTCACGCGTCCCGGCCGCCAGGCCCACATCTGCGGGGCGACGAAGTAGATGACCGGAATGCCGCGGCGATGGAGCTGCCGCGCCAGGCGCAGGTTGAAGTCGGGGAAATCCACCAGCACGGCAAACCGCGGCCGCCGCTGGCCGACTTCCTCCAGCAGGCGGCGGTAGATGCCATAGATGCGGGGCAGGTGACCGACGACCTCAGCGATGCCGACGACAGCCAGCGATTCCGCGTGCGTAATCAGGTGAACTTGGCTCGCTCTCGCGTGATCGCCGCCGATGCCAAACCAACTCACACCGAAACGCCGGCGCAATTCCGCTGCCAGCGCGGCACCATAGCGGTCGCCCGACGCTTCTCCGGCAACGAGGAGAGCGGGCGTCGACTCCGAGCTCATAAGTGGGCGGCCAGTCTAGCGGAAAGGCGACGCGCACCGAAGTGATTCTGCTGGGAACCGCCGACTCGAATCGCCCTGTCACCCCCGAAGTAGCTTTTTTTCAAGCACATGACTTTGAACCCCCCGGGGGGGTTTTGTCGTATGTGATTGAGGCGTAGTACCTTACGAGGTGACGCGACCGACTCCAGTCGCTCCTCGTGTTGATTCTAAAGCAGTTAGTCGGTGATAACTCTAGGGGAGGGGTTGGAGCGGCCATCTCTCGACACTCACACACCAGCGAATTATAAGCGAAAACGGTTGCTGTGTCAAGCTGTTTGGAGGCTAGGCCACCAAAGAAAGCCAGGACCCGGAGGCACGGGAGGTGAAGAGCCTCAGTCGTCGGCCACCGCGCCCACTTCCTGGTCGCGGTACTGAAGTTGATACAGCTTGAAGTAGAGCCCGCGCTGGGCCAGCAGCTCCTGGTGGGTGCCTTGCTCGCGCAGGCGGCCTTTGTGGAGGACCAGGATGCGGTCGGCGCGCTGCACGGTGGAAAGCCGGTGCGCGATGACAATCGAAGTCCGCCCGCTGATCAGGCGCTCCAGCGCCGCCCGAATCTGGAACTCGGTCGCCGTGTCGACACTCGAGGTGGCTTCGTCGAGAATCAGGATGCGCGGGTCGTGGGCCAGCGCGCGGGCGAAGGACAGCAACTGCTTCTGCCCCACCGATAGCGTCGCGCCCCGCTCCCGCGTCTCGTGCGCCAGCCCCTCGGGCAGGACGCGGACGAATCCGCCCAGGTTGACGTTCTCCAGCGCCCGCTCGACGTCCTGGTCGCTGATGTGCTCCGACCCCAGGCGCACGTTCGACGCAATTGTCCCCGAAAAAATGAACGGGTCTTGCAGCACGATGCCGAAGGGCCGCCGCAGCTCGTCGAGGTCGAGCTCGCGGATGTCCACCCCGTCGAGCAGGATCTGTCCCTTCTGCACGTCGTAGAACCGCAGCAGCAAGCTGATGAGGGTGGTCTTGCCCGCGCCGGTGTGGCCGACGATGGCGGTCATCTCGCCGGGCTCGATGGTGAACGAAACGTCTTGCAGCACCCAGTCCTCGTCCTTGTAGGCGAACCACACGTTGCGGAACTCGACCTTGCCGGCGCCGCGCCCGTCGGTCGAGGGCAGCCGCCGCGGCTGCGCCGGCGCGGTGATGGCCGGTTGGGTGTCCAGCAGCTTGAAGACCCGCTCCGAGCTGGCCAGCGCCTGCTGCAGGATGCCGTACTTTTCGCTCAAGTCCTGGATGGGGTAGAAGAACCGCCGCGCGTACATCAGGAAGGCGACCACGGTGCCCAGGCCGGCCTCGCCCAACTGCACCTGCCAGCCGCCGTAGACCACGATGGCGGCAATCGCCAGCACAGAGAGAAACTCGACCGCAGGATAGAACAGCGCGTGCGCCAGAATCGCGTCCCGCCACGCCCGGCGGTTTTCTTCGTTCACGGCGTCGAAGTCGCGCGCCGCCCGCGACTCGCGGTTGAACAGTTGCACCACGCTCATCCCGCTCAGGTGCTCGTTGAGAAACGCATTGATGCGCGCGATGGCTGTCCGCGTTCGCCGGAAAGCGTCGCGGGCGTAGTTGCGGAAGGCGATCGTCACCGCGCCGATGAGCGGCAGCACCGCCAGGGTCAGCAGCGCGAGTTGCCAGTCGTAGTAGAACAGCACCGCCACAATCCCCACCAGCACGATGATGTCGCCGAACAACGCGTTGACCCCGGCGGTGAAAAGCTCGTTCAGCGTCTCGACGTCGTTCGTCACCCGCGTCACCAGCCGGCCGACCGGGTTGCGGTCGTAGAACCCGATGTGCAGCTTCTGCAAATGTCCGAAGATTTCCCGCCGCAGGTCGTACATCACGTACTGCCCGGTCATCATCGTCAGCATCGCCTGGACGTAGCCCATCACGAAGCTCAGCACCAGCAGCCCCGCGAACGTCAGCGCCAGCAGGTTCAGCCCCGCCAGCGGGTCGGCCGGCAGCCAGGCCGCCAGCCAGCCGTGCTCCTGCCCGGCGGCCGACGGCGACAGGTAGTGGTCGATGGCGACTTTGTAAAAAATGGGCTGGATGATTTCGAACCCCGAGGCCACCAGCAGCAACACCACCGCCAGCGCCACCCGGCCGGCATAGGGCCGCAGGTAGCGGAACAGCCGCAGCGCCGGGCGCCAGTCGGTGACCTGGCCCAGCGCTTCTTCTTCGTGGTGGGCGTCGCTCATTCGCGTTCCAACTCTTCTTCCAGCAATTGCTTCTGGTAGAGGTCGTAGTAGTAGCCGCCGCGGGCCAGCAGCTCGCTGTGGGTGCCGCGCTCGACGATGCGCCCCTCGCGCAGCACCACAATCTGGTCGGCGTCCCGCACGGTTGAAACCCGGTGCGAAATCAGAATCGTGGTGCGCTGTCGCATCACCCCCGCCAGCCCGCGCAGAATCTTTTCTTCCGTCACCGTGTCGACGCTGGAAAGCGCGTCATCCAGAATCAGAATGCGCGGGTCGCGCAGGATGGCGCGCGCGATGGCGGCCCGCTGCTTCTGGCCGCCGGAAAGCGTGATGCCGCGCTCGCCCACCAGCGTCTCGTAGCCCTTGGGGAAGCCGGCGATGTCGTCGGCCAGGCCGGCGATTTCCGCCGCCCAGCGGATTTTTTCTTCCGGGGCGTCGGGCGCGCCGAGGGCGATGTTCTCCCGGAGTGTAGTGGTGAACAGAAACGTCTCCTGCGGGACGTAGCCGATGGCGCGGCGCAGCGCCTCCAGCCGGTGGGCGGTCACCGGGCGCCCGTCGACCAGAACCGCGCCCTCGGGCGCGTCCCACAGCCGCCCGATGAGGTGCACCAGGGTGCTCTTGCCCGAGCCTGTCGGCCCCACAATCGCCGTCGTCGACCCCGCCCGAATGTGCAGGTTGATTCCCTGCAATACCGGGACGCCGTTGTAGCGGAAGCTGAGATTTCGCAGCTCGATTTCGCCGCGGATTTCGTCGGGCGCATCGGGCGCCGCGCGGTCGCGGATGTCCGGTTGCGCTCTCAGAATGGCGTCCAGGCGGCCGAGCGACGCCGTGCCGCGCTCGAACAGATTGATGACCCAGCCCAGCGCAATCATCGGCCAGGCCAGCAGGAACATGTACTGCGTGAAGGCGACGAAGCTGCCGACGGAAATCTGCTTTGCCAGCACGGCGCGCCCGCCGAACCACAGCACGACGAGAAAGGCGAAGGTCAGCAGCGCCGCCAGGGCGGGGAAGAACCCGGCCTGCACGCGGATGAGCCCGCGGTTGGTTTCGACGTAGTCGCGGTTGAGCGCGTCGAACGCTGCGGCCTGCGCCCGGTCCTGGTTGAAGGCCCGCAGCAGCCGCACCCCGGCGATGCTCTCCTGCACCCGCGCCGTCAGGTCGGACATCTTGGCCTGGATGCGCTCGAAGCGCACGTGGATGATGTGGCTGAAGTGCTTGACCGCCAGGATGACTGCCGGCACCGGCACCAGCACCAGCAGCGTCAGCTTCCAATCAATGTAGAGCATCCACCCGATGGCCAGCGGGAAGGCGACGAGCGAGTTGGCGCTGTACATCACCGCCGGCCCCACCATCATCCGCACCGCCGCCAGGTCGTTGGTCAGCCGCGACATCAGGTCGCCGATCCGCCAGGTGCTGTAGAACCGCGGCGATTGTTTCTCCAGGTGCAGGAAGAGGTCGTTGCGCTGATCGTACTCGATGTCGCGCGAAACGTTGATCAGGATGAGACGCATGGCGTAGAGAAAGAACCCGCGCCCGGCGGCGATGCCCAGCAATGCCGCGCCGTAAAGCATCAGCGTGCGCAGGGTAGCGCCCGCCGTCAACGCGTCGATGGCCTGCCCCAGCAGCACCGGGAACGTCATCCAGATGCCGTTGTTGGCCAGCAGGCACACCAGACCCAGCACAATCCGCCCGCGGTAGCGCCGCAGGTAGGGAAACAGCGGGCGCAGCCGCTCCCAGCGCGGTGGGGATGGGTTCGCTTCGCTCATCACAGTTTGGACTGCCGCGACTCGCTCAAAGTCGCAAAATAATCATTATAGGGATGCCTGCGGCCTTTGGCTACGGCTGGGAGACGAGGCGCCGCGTGGCCTCGGCGAAGTCTTCGCGGCCTTCCGACCAGAGCACGAGACGCGCCAGCGGCAGGGACTTCTGGATGTCGCGCAGGAGAGCGTGGAGGCGGCGGGCATTCTCGCGGCGCGGGCCGGCATCGTCCTGAGGCTGTTCGGAGGAAAGGTAGAGGTCTTCCGGGCCCAGCGTAGCGACGATGTGCTCGCGGGCGCCGGGCTCGCGGCTGGGGTCGTACTCCTCCCCCTCGAGCACGAACTCCACCGGCGACGCCGCCTGCTCCCAACCCGGGGGGGCAGACGTTCCTGTCTGCCGCCTTTGCGGCTGCCACAAATCCCACCACGCCGTTACTTCATACGCGGTGTCCTCGTGGAGGAACTCACTCGCCAGCGCCCGCACATCCGCCGGCGCGGCAATCAGGTCGCGCTCCAGCGTCGGACTTTCTTCCGGCCCTAGGCTGCGCACCACCAGCCGGAAGCCCGGCCGCGCCGCCGACTGCGGGAACAGTTGCAGCAGCGCCTCGAGATGATGCAGCCCGCGCTCAACCGCGAACTTCCGAAACCACAGGCTCAGATACGCATAATCCGCCACAGGCGGATTATACCCATAGAGGAGGGCAACTCTCAGTTGTGCCGGAGTCTAGTTCGGGACGATGCGCACAGAGTCTTCGCCGCGAATCGGCCGCCCGCTGAGCGTCTGTCCCTCAAGTACTGCCGTTGACTCGCCCAGCTCTATGAAGAACTCCGCCGTGTCAAAATGGCACACCAGGTCTGGGAGGCCATCGCCGTTGACGTCTTGGCTGCCGCACTGGAACCTCCCGCTTTTTCCGATCAGGTTAACGGCGGCACCGGCGAGGCGCAGGCTGTCCGGGTCGACTTCCGCCGGGGCATTGAAATCGCCACTGCTGAGAATGGCGACGGGAATCGTCCCGGCCGAGCCGAGATTGATGCTGTTGGGGTCGCTCGCCGGCTTGATGTCGATGCCGACAGTCTTCACCGGATTAAACGCCTCGTTAGTGGCAACACGGGGGTGCTCGACAGAACCCTCAACCGGCACACTACCCCCAACCGCATAGAGAATGCCATTCACAACGCCGACACCCAAACCGCGGCGCGCGGTGGGCATTGAGGCAACCGTGCTCCAGGTGTCAGTGGTTGGGTCGTACACTTCTACTGTCCCGGGGACGCCTGCAACAGTTTGACCGCCGAGGACGTACAGTTTGCCGCCGAGAGCACTGGCTCCTGGAAGATATCTCGGCGTCGGCATGGGGGCTTTGGTGGTCCAGGTGTCGGTCGCGGGGTCGTACGCCTCTAAAGTCCCCACGACAAGGCTGCCGCTAGCGACGCCCCCCACGACGTAGAGGATCCCGTTTATCTCCCCAACTTCAAAGCCACCGCGCGGCGTGGGCATCGAGGCTCTCGTGCTCCATGTATCAGTTGAGGGGTCGTACTCTTCCACTGTCCCGACCAGGCTGCTGCCGGTGAATCCCCCTACCACATACAGCTTGCCCCCAACAACGCCTGCTCGCGCGGTATGCGCGCTGGGCATGGAAGCCTTGCTCGTCCAGGTGTTGGTCACTGGGTCGTAAGCTTCCAATGTGTCAAATGTGATACTGCAAAAGCCTGGGCAGCCCCCGACCGCGTAAATGATCCCATTGATGACTCCAACGCCTAAATCGTTTCGCGCCGTGGGCATGGGGGCCTTGGTGGTCCAGGTGTCTGTTGCTGGATCGTAGGCTTCTACGGTGCCGAGGGATGCGCCGTCTGTTGGCGTACCTCCGATGGCGTAAATGGTATTGCTGACACCCACAACGCCGAGGTCAGTTCGCGCTGTTGGCATCGGCGCCTTGCTTGTCCAAGTGCCGCCCTGCGCCCGGGCTTGATCGGGAAAACCAACCAGCATCAGGCTTGCAAGAACCGCGAGCGTACCCATGCGTTGCATGACAAACCTCCACATGTAGACGATTTCCTCAGTCGGTGCCTATGTTCGCCGCTTGGCGTCGCACGTCAAGCGAAGGGAGGCGAAAGGGCCCGGATTTCGCCTGATTTCCGGTCAGGGGGAGGCTCTTGAACCCATGGGGGCGGGGTGCTAGATTTCCTTGCAAGCATTCGCTCCTCCTTGGGGTAGGGGGCGGGATGGGATCATGCCCGACAATGCCACTGAGCCCGTCACGGTTCCCGCCGCGAACGACCGGCTGGATTCCTGGAAGGAAATCGCCGCCTACCTGAAGCGGGAAGTCCGCACCGTCCAACTCTGGGAGAAAAGAGAAGCGCTGCCCGTCCACCGCCACGTCCACTCCGGCCGGCCTTCCGTCTACGCCTACAAGGCGGAACTCGATGCCTGGTGGAACAACCGCCGCCCGAAGCTGGAGCAGCAGGAAGAAATCGCCGCCGGGCGCCGACGCTGGTGGAGAGCCGCCGCATCCCTGGGCGCGGTGGCGGCTCTGGTGGCGTTCTGGTTTCTAGTCCGCCCGACTTTGCTGAACCGCCTCACGCCCCCGCGAATGTCCCTCGAGCCTGGCACCGTTCTCCCTTTGCCGGGAGCCGGATTCCCCATCGTGGGAGACTTCAACAACGACGGCGTTCTCGACCTCGCCGCCACCTTCAACACCGGGACGTATCCGGCCAATGAATTCCGGCTGGCCGTGTTCCTCGGAACTGGTCGGGGGGAGTTTGCGGATCCAGTGATTTATCCACCCGGACCCCGGTGCTGGACGATGCAGAGTCCTCGAGCGGCCGACCTGAACAACGACGGGGCACTCGACTTGATTCTCCTGGTCAGCGGCACCAGCGACTTTTGCTTTGGGAACAAGTTCGTCGTCCTGCTCGGGGACGGGCGCGGGGGCTTCCATACACCGGGCCGAGAGTTCATCACCGGCGGCACTCCGAGTAGCTTGGTCGTCGGCGACTTCAATGAAGATGGCAACAAGGATTTGGCTGTCTTTTGCCGTGATGAAATGAAGATCTACGTTTATTCGGGCACTGGCTCGGGAGACTTTGCTCCCGGACCCCAGCTCGAGCTTGGCAGGAGTGGCGGCCCCAATCCTCAGGGAGAGCTTTGTTACACCGATCTCAACGCCGACACTCACGGGGACCTGCTCGTGAGCTTGTATCACCTGGATGTTGTCAAGGCCTTCCTGGGGACGGGCAAGGGCGAATTCCTGGCATCACCGATTGAGTTTTCCGTTCCTACTCCCTTGACCCTTGCTTCGGCAGAGTTCAACGGCGACGGCTTTCCTGACTACGCCGTCGTTGGCAATCTGGCAGGAACGGTGAGTGTTCTTCTAGGCAGCGAGGGCGGGTATCGGCCCGACCCCAAGCGCTTGAAGGTAGCCGACCCCGCTCGGGGCCTCTGGGAGGGGCTTACTGAGGTGGCGACAGAGGATTTCGACCACGACGGGATCCGCGATATCGCCGTCCTCTGCGGCGCCGACAGAAGCGTGCGGGTGCTGTTCGGCGATGGCCACGGGGAATTCTCCGATGCGCAAGCAGTGCCTCTCGGCCGAATCAATCCAAAAGGCTTGGCGGTGGCTGACCTCAACGGCGATAGGTTGAAGGATCTGGTGGTGGGCAACGACTCGCCGCCCGGCCTGTTGATTGTCTGGAACCGCACCCACCGCTCGGGTGCGGGCAAGGAAGAGCCCTACTGGCGCGCCAGCTCGGCTTCCGCCGCGAGGTGGCCGAAGGCGGGCCAGAGCGGTCCGGCAACGATTTGCTCGAAGAGCGTGCGCGCTTTGTCCGGCTGCCCGTTGACCAGATAGTAGGCCCCGACCCCGTAGCCCAGCGTGGCGCGGTCGAGGTCGCTTTCCGCCGAGGCCAGCACCGCGTCGGCCGTGCGCGCGCCTTTGAAAAACAGCAGCAGGCGGTGATAGGCGGAGTTCTCGAGGATGTTCATCTTCTCGCTGATCGGTTGCAACACGAACAGGGCTTCGTTGCGCTCACCGAGGCGGCGCCAGGAAAGGTAGAGCCAGTAGGAACTGGCCACGACCATGTCGTCGTTGTCAGAAAGCATCAGGCAGTTGTCGAATGCCTCGCGGGCATGCGCGAAATCGCCCTTGAGGTAGTAGGTCAGCCCCAGGTGATACCAGATGTTGGATTGCAGCGTGCTGCGCGGGATGTTCTTCGGGTTCGGCTGCCCGTCGGGCTCGACTTCGTCGGGCTTGCCGGCCACCAGCTCGGCGGCCTTCTTCAAGTCGGCGATGGCGTTGTCCAGCTCGCGCACCGTCAGGTAGCGGTGCCCGCGGTGCCGATACATTCGCGCATCGTTCGGGTGTTTGGCGATTCCTTCGCTGAAGATGGCGATGGCGTCGCGGTAGCGCCCGAGGTAGGCAGTGCGGCGGCCGAGCCAGATGATGGCGTCGGCGTCGTCCGGGTTCTTTTCATACTCCGCGCGCGCCCGGGCGAGATTCTCTTCGAGCTTTGGCCGGCTCTCCGCCGAAATTGCTGGAGCGTAGAGTGGCTTGCCCAACAGCGACGTCGCCTCCGGCTCTTGCGCCCCGAGAGCAATCGCCGACACGCAGAACAGCCCCACGATCACGCCCGCGCGGAGAAGGGAAGAGTTGCTCACTCGATGGCCATCGTCACGATGTTGGATGGCACGCCGCCGATGGTCAATTGAACAGGCACCGACTCTCCCGTCGGCGCATTCATCGGCACCTGCAAGGTTACCACATAGAGGCCAACAAAGCCCGGCGCCAGCCCTGAGAACAGAACCGGTGCATTCACGCCGCCAATCGTTACGGTAGGCGTGGTCGTGGTGGCGGAAAGCGGATTGGCCGACGCCGCGGCCCCAGTCGCCGGTTGATTGGTCACCGCTCCCAGCCCGGTGCAGTAGATTTCCAGAAAGTCCACGCCGCGCACCGCCGGCCGCGAGCCAGGGAACGCTCCCATGGGCGCCGCCAGGTTTGGCGTATTGGCTATCAGGATCGCCCCCTGGCCCGTCCCTCCCTGATTGGTAGCAAACAGTCCTGGTGAAAAGGTGGCTAGGTTGAAGGCTTCCGGGCTGCTGGTCGAGCCACTCACTGTGTCGGTGAGGAAGACGGGAGATTGCCCGGCCAGCTCCCAGGGAATCTGAAGGTTGACTTGCAGGGAAGAGGAAAAGAACTCCGGGGCGGTGCGAGCAGACAAGAACTGACAGCATCCGGTGTCGAGCAGCAGAACCGAGTTGCCCAGGTTGGTCGGCAGCGGCACGGCCGTCGCCACATCAACGTACGACGCCAACCCGGAACCGAAGACGGCGGCAATGCTGCCGGGCGCAACCGGTTGTCCCGGGGCAAAGCTGGCAGCATTCACGACTCCGCCGGGATTAATCGCCGGCGGAGTCTCGGGGATGGACTTCTTCAGGATGAGTCCCTGGTCGCCCACCGCCCAGGCGGCGTTGCCGCCCACCCAGACGTCGTGCAGGTCAACGGTTGTCCCGCTGTTCTCCGCCTGCCAGTTGTTTCCGTCGTAGTGCAGGATGGTGCCGGCCCATCCGACCGCGTACACGTCTGCCGGACCCTTGCCCCAGACGCCGAACAAGTGGTGAGTGGTGCCACTCGCCTGCGTCGTCCATGCATTGCCGTCGAAGTGAACGATGGCGCCGAAGTCGCCCACCGCGAAGATATCGCTCGGCCCGCTCCCCCAAATCGCGTTCAGGCTTTGCAGCGTCGGAACATTGGCCTGCGGAACCCACGCCCCTCCGTTGTAGCGCAGGATGGTTCCTTGCTCTCCCACGGCATACATGTTGTTGGGCCCCGTTCCCCACACGTCCCACAGACTGAAGGGCACTCCGGAACTGCCGGGATGCCACGTGCCGTCGAAGGATTGAAAACCGGCTTGTGCTCCCACCGTCAAGAGATTCGTACTGTTGCTGCCCCAGATTCCATACGCCACTGGGTACTGGTTCCCTGGGATGGTGGTGCCGCGGCAATCGCCCTGGCTCCAGCTCGCGCCGTCGAACCGGGTGATCCCCCAACACCATCCCACGGCGTACACGTTGTTGGGCGCCGTCCCCCAGACACCAAAGAGAAAGCGGAGATTAATGAGCGTCGGCGACCAGGTGAGGCCGTTGAAGCGCAGCATCTGGCCGGAGCTTGCCGCTTCCGCTGTGGCGTAGATGTTGTTGTTGTCAAATCCCCAGATGGAAGAAATGGGCAGGGTGATCTGGCTGGGAACCGAGCTCCAATCCTGCGCCACCTGCGCGCTGTTGGGCGCATTCTTCACTGGGCTCGACGAGCTAATATGCGCATTCACACCAGCCATAGTCGGCGGTGTAGGGCTCTCCTTGGTCAGCACTTGACCATAGAGGCACTGAGGACCATCGCAGCCCAGGCCGGTGCGGCCGTCAATCCACGCCGCGAGGTAGGTCCCGTTGTGATAGCCGAGCACCGGAGCGAACTGGTGAAAATAAGTGGCCGAGGCTGGAACCGGCTCTCCCACTAGCCCGCCACCCGACGAGACGCGGCGCAGATACACGTCGGTGTAGCGCGCATCGTCCGCCACCTTCTCGTCAAACCAGAGAACTACGAAGTCGTCCCCATCGAAGACCACATGGGGCGGCGCTTGCAGGCGTACCGAGTCGGCCAGCTGCAGTGCGGGCGAGTCCAGCACCATGCCGGTAGTGGATACCCGTGCGCCGTACAACTTGCCTTGGACGCTGCCTTGACTCTGCGTTTCTCCCCAGGCAATCAAGTAGTTTGTCCCATCGAAGGCGATTCCGCCCTGGTCGGCAAAGCCCGCCTGGTCGGAGACGACGATGCCGTTGGGATCAAGCACAGTTTTGTCCGGAAGTATGCGGGCGCCATAGACATCGAAGCCAGAGAAGTTGTTGTTCCAGTGATGCCAGGTGACAAGGTATTGAGACCCATCAAAGACAACCCAGGGATAAAAACCCGGGCCACCGATGTGGAAGCCCGTGGGCCCATCCAGATTCGCTCCGGCAGGCGAGACCCGGATGCCGCGGAGCTCATTCTGTACGTCCGGCGGATCGGCACGCCACACGATCAAGTAGTTGGTCCCGTCAAAAGCGACCGGAATCGGCCGCGGACGCGGCGTGACGCCCGAGGTGAACTGAATCGCCGGGTTGTCGAGCACCGTGCCGTTGGGCGTCACGCGAGCGCCGAAGATTTCGTTGTCGCTGGTCCCGGGAATTGTCCCGACCCACACCACCAGATAATTGGTGCCGTCGAACCCCACCGAAGGAACGGAGTTCACTGTCAGATCGCCCGTCCCCGTAGCGATGGGGATGCCGTTAGGGTCGAGCACCGTGCCATCGAAGGCGATGCGAGCCCCGAAAACGTCCTTGCCGCTGGTGGCTTGGTTGCGCGCATCCCGCCACACAATGAAGAAGTTTGTGCCGTCGGAAGCGATGGTGGGCTTGCCGCCGATGGCCGGCAGCGTCGACGCGGGTGAGATGAGAAAGTTGTTTCCCTGCGGGAGGATCGCGGTCTGACTGTTCACCCCGGCTGGCAGAGCAGCCAGAGCAATCAGTAGTGCCAGCCGCCGCACCTCAGCCCCGCCTCCTGGAGACGCCCAGGGGAAAGTGTAGGAACGGGCCGCCGTGATGTCAAGAAAACCGATTGGCTAGAGCTCTCGGCGGCCGTCGAGGGCGTGCTGGGATTGGCGGTGGCGATGACTTCTTTCGCGAAGCAGCGCCACAATTATGCCGGCGCGGAGAAGAGAAGTGCCGCTCACTCGATGGCAATCGTTACCGTGTTGGATGGCACCCCGCCGATGGTCAATTGAACAGGCACCGACTCTCCCGTCGGCGCATTCATCGGCACCTGCAAGGTTACCACATAGAGGCCAACAAACCCCGGCGCCAGCCCCGAGAACAGAACCGGTGCATTCACGCCGCCGACAGTTACGGTGGGCGTGGTCGTGGTGGCGGAAAGCGGATTGGCCGACGCCGCGGCCCCGGTCGCGGGTTGATTGGTCACCGCTCCCAGCCCGGTGCAATAGATTTCCAGAAAGTCCACGCCGCGCACCGCCGGCCGCGAGCCGGGGAACATCCCCATGGGCGCGGCCAGGTTCGGTGTATTGGCTATCAGGATCGCGCCCTGGCCCGTCCCCGCCTGGTTGGTCGCAAACAACCCGGGCGCGAACTCGACAACATCCACGGCAACTGTGTTACTGGTGCCGCTGGCAAGGGCGTCGGCCAGGGTGGCTTGGCCGGTTCCGGCCAATTCCCACGGCACTTGGATGTTCAGTTGAAGGTCTGAGGCGAAGAACTTCGGAACTCCCTGGCTGGAATTGAATTGCAGCGTCGCACCCCCCAGGGTCGTCGGCAGCGGCACGGCACCCGCCACGGCTGTGCCGTCGGCCAGTTCCACACCAAACACCGCCGAAATGCTGCCGGCGGCGACTCCGGCGCCGGGAACGAAGCTGGCGGCGTTCACTGTCCCGCCCGCGTTGAGCACCGGAATCCGAAAACCGGTTCGACCCAGGAAGACATCTGAGAAGCCGTTGGTGTCATCCGCTACGAGATTCTCCGCGTCGGATTGGAACACGACTAACCGTCCGTCGGCGCTGAGCGCCGGTCGGTCCGAGGGCAGGTTGCCTTCGGCGCCGTTAGCGGACACGGAGACTCGCTGGGTTGCAGGGCTGCACGCCACGGGCGATCCCGCGCAGGTGTCGCGCACATAAACATCGAAGACCATGTTCGTATCGTTTGGTGCCAGATTTACCGCTGAGGAGCGGAAGGCGACGTATCGGCCAGTGGCGCTCAGTCGTGGCGAGTGGCTGCTGCTCAACCCTTGGCTCCCGTCGCTGGCCACCGAGACGCGGGTGGTCGCGGGCTGGCAGCCGGGGGCGGCACCGACGCAGGTGTCGCGGATAAAGATGTCGTCCGCGAGATTCGTGTCTCCTGCGACCAAGTTCGTCGCGGACGACCGAAACGCCACGTAGCGCCCGTTGCCGCTGATCGCCGGGTCGAGAGTTATCGCGCCCGGTTCCGCCTCGTTGCCGTCATCAGCCAATGAGACGCGCGTAGTCGAGGGCACACATCCCGGATCCGCTCCCGCGCAGGTATCGCGCCGAAAAACGTCTTCCACCCCGTTGCCGTCGCCTGTCACCAGGTTGTTGGCCGCCGAGACGAAAACGATCCAGCGACCGCTGTCATCGATGTCGGCGGAAAAACTGGCGAAGTTCGCTTGCGCCCCGCCGTTGGTCAACGACACCCGAACCGTCGAGGGGATGCAGCCTCCTCCCGCTCCGAAACAGGTATCCCGCACAAAGATGTCACTCGAGTTGTTGGTGTCGCTGGCGACAAGGTTGGTGGCGCTGGATTGGAAGGCTACATAGCGTCCATCGGCGCTGATCGCCGGTCGCCCGCTTCCCTCGTCGCCCTGCGTCCCGTTGCTCGCCACGGAAACCCGGCTTGTGCTCGGCGTGCAACCCGGCGGCGCGCCGGCGCAGGTGTCGCGGACAAAGACATCACGCCGCATGTTGTTGTCGTTCGCCACCAGGTTTTCCGCGTCCGATTCAAACGCCACGAAGCGTCCATCCGCGCTGATGACCGGCCAGCCACTGTGGCCATCCCCTTGAACGCCCATCGTCGAGACGGAGATACGCGTGGTCGAAGGTGTGCAACCCGGCGGCGCGCCCAGGCAAGTGTCCCGGACAAAAATATCCTGAAAACCGTTGGTGTCACCGGGGACAAAATTACTGGCGCGGGACTCGAACACCGCATATCGCCCGTTCGCACCTAAGCGCGGGGTAGTGAACTCTGCGCTAGTGAGATCTCCCTCTTCGCCGTTGTTCCCCACGGAAACCCGGAACATCACGCCGACTGGAGCCTGCGCACCCAAGGTGAGCGGGAGTGCCAAGAGAGACAAGGCTAGCAACCAACGTTGACGTCTGTTCATTGCTGCTCGGTTCCTCTCGTGTCTGCGATTCTTTCACTGGTTTTGGAGGGAGGTTATATCATAAGAGTTGGTTTAGTCGCCTCAAGCAAACAATTCCCTCTTGAAACCTGCCTGTATCCTTGCAATCGCGATTCCACGTTCCCGGGCGAAACCAGATAGTGCGGATGGGTAGGTAGTTTGGGCTTGGCACGTAGGCAATTGCGAGCTAACAGGCAATATTCTGCATAGCTTAGGGAGTAGCCCTCACCTGGTCCAGGCGCCAGGAAAACTTCCATCTGCCTGCCCTCTCGATCGCAGGGGGTAGTCTTTGGCCCAAAATCAAGCCGCACACGCAGCGAAAAATCACTCAGGGGTGCGTCGGCATTCGCCGAGGCGTACGGCCCGACATGGGGCGACTTGGCGAAGATTGGGAGGCTGAAACCAGAACTCAACCTGGCGTAGCTATAGCTCTCGGCGGCCGTCGAGGGCGTGCTGCAAGGTAAGCGAATCGGTGAACTCGAGCTCGCTGCCCATCGGCAGGCCCATGGCCGGCCGCGTAACGCGCACGCCGAGCGGTTTGAGCAGCCGCGCCAGATAGAGAGCCGTCGCTTCGCCCTCCGACGTCGGATTGGTGGCCACGATGACTTCGTCCACTTGAGTGGCGCTCAGCCGCGCCAGCAGCGACTTGATGTTGAGCTGCTCCGGCGTTACCCCGCTCAGCGGCGCAATCACGCCCCCCAGCACGTGGTAGAGCCCCTGGTAGCGGCCAGTTTTTTCCAGGTTGACGATGTCCTGCGGCGTCTCCACCACGCAAATCTGTCTGGGGTTGCGCTCCACCGAGCGACAGAGTTCGCAGGTCTCCTGGTCGGTCAGGTTGTGGCAGACCGAGCAGGCGCGCAGGCTGCGCTTGGCTTCGGAGATGGCCGCCGCCAGCCGCTCCACGTCCGCGGTCGGCTGCTTCAGCAGATGGAACGCCAGCCGCACCGCCGTCTTCTGCCCCACGCCCGGCAGGTGCTTCAACTCTTCCACCAACCGCTTGATCGGTTCCGCCAGGTCTTTCATTGGTTCAGAACAACCCCGGGAGCTTCAGCCAGGCCAGCCCGCCGGCCATGTTAGCCAGTTCGGCCTGCATCTCGGCGTCCACCTTGCGCCCGGCCTCGTTGACCGCGGCCGCAATCATCTCCTGCAGCATCTCCCGGTCGTCCAGCACTTCGGGCTCGATACGGACTTCGAGCAGTTGCTTTTGTCCGTTCATTCGCACCGTCACCATCCCGCCGCCCGCCGAGGCTTCGACGGTCAGCGTCTCGAGTCGTCGTTGGAGCTGCTCCTGCATCTGTTTCACCTGGCCGAACATCTTCTGCATGTCGGGCATCGTCATTCCTGTCCCTTTCGCCGCGGCAGCTCCGACGCCGTGCGCAGCGTGCCGCCGAACCGCTCCAACAGCGCCTGCACTACCGGGTTTTGCAAGCGCGGATCGGCGGCGGGTGGCGGCGGTTCCTGCGCCGGCGCCGCGGTGGCGGGGCGGACACGCGGCAAAACTTTGGTGGGCTCGCCCAGCACCTCCGACACGATAGCCTCCAGATCGTTCAGTTGCTTCCGCCCGAGCATTTCGCTCAGCGAGCGATCTTCCGGCGCGAACCACAAGGTCAGAGTTTCTTTGTCGCGTTCCCACGCGGCAGCGTTTTCCACGAACGAGCCCAGCATCTTCGAGCGGGCATAGACAGCGCTCTTGATGGAATCAATGGTCGACGAGCTTAGGTTGGAGCCGGGCCCTCCGCTCGGCTCGGAAGCGCGCGCGGCTGCCGGCTTCGATTGTACCGGTGCCGCGGAGGCAACTGCGGCCGCCCGCGCCGGGGTGGAGGAAACCGCAGCTGGACGGGGGGTCGACGTGGCGCCGCTCAGCTCCGCTAGAATCTCTTCGACCGAGGCCAGCCGCTCGGCCTGCACCAGCTTGAGCAGCGCCAGCTCGAGGTGCAGCCGCGGGTGCGGCGACCACCGCAGCTCGCCGTCGGCGCGCATCAGCGTGTTGAAAAAGCGCAGCAGGTCTTCTTCGCGGAAGACACTTGCCGCTGCTTCCAAGTGCGCGCGTTCGGCTCCGGTGGCTTCGACCAGCGCCGCCGCCGGCCCGCCCACGCGCACCAAGAGCAGGTTGCGGATGTGCCGCAATACTTCGCGGCAGAAGTGCTGCAGGTTATGGCCGTCGCGCACCAGCTCGTCCACCAGCTTCAGGACGTCCTCGGCCGACTGGGCGCGAATGGCTTCGACCAGACGCTCCAGCACGTCTTCGGAGACCACGCCCAGCAGCTCGCGCACTTTCGGAGCCTCCACCTTGCCCGCACAGTAGGCGATGGCCTGGTCGAGAATCGACAGCGCGTCGCGCAGGCTGCCTTCTGCCGCGCGCGTCATCACCGCCAGCGCCTCCGCGTCGGCCTGGATTCCTTCCTGCTTCGCCACCCGCTCCAGCACCGAGAGAATCTCTTCAAAACTCACGCTGCGGAAGTGGAAGCTCTGGCAGCGCGAGTGAATGGTGGAGGGGATGCGGTGCGCCTCGGTGGTGGCCAGGATGAAAATCACCCGCTCGGGCGGCTCTTCCAGCGTCTTCAGCAGGGCGTTGAACGCTTCGGCAGTAAGCATGTGGGCTTCATCAATGATGAAGACCTTGTAGCGGTCGCGCGCCGGCAGATACCGCACGTTTTCGCGCAGCTCGCGGATTTCATCGATGCCACGGTTGGAGGCGGCGTCGATTTCGAGTACATCCATCGCCGTGCCCGCGGCGATTTCCAGGCACGGCGGGCACTCGCCGCAGGGTGTTACCGTCGGGCCTTTCTGGCAGTTGAGCGCTTTGGCCAGAATGCGCGCCGTGGTCGTCTTCCCCACGCCGCGCATGCCGGAAAAAATGTAAGCGTGCGCCACCAGGTTCTGCTGGATGGCGTTCTTCAGCGTCTGGACGATGGGCTCCTGGGCGATGACTGCATCAAAGGTCTGCGGCCGGTACTTACGCGCGATGGCCAGGTAGGTCATCTAGGGTTTGAGGTCGCTGACGATGACGTCCACCCTTCGACTTCGCCCCGATGTATCGGGGCTTCGCTGAGGGTCAATGTCCCGCTTCGCGAGACATTGAGGGGACCAGACCCCGGGTCCTCCGCGGCACACGACAGTGACCCGTTACCGTTGCTTCCTTCCGGACCTGGCGGGGTTCACGGGGCTGCGTTGCACAGAGCCCGAAGTCTGATCCGAACTGCAATCCTAGCACGCCGCTGCGTGGTGGGCAACCCGCCCGCGGCGGCCTCAGGCGGCGTGTTTTTCCATCTTGAGCAGGCGGGCGAGAAGGAAGGAGCCGCCGACCAGCTCGATCATCCAGCCGAGCAGCACGGCGGCGAGGCCGGCGGGCGGCAGGCCGGTCCACAGCAGCGCCACGGCCAGCGCCGGCACCGCTACGCCCAGCCAGTGCAGCGTGCCAAATGTAACGGCGCGGGACGCGCTGATCGAGTGCGGGTAGGCCTGCTCGAAGACGGCGGCATAGATGAGCCCCATCCACAGTGTCAGCGCCATCAGACCCAGCATCGCTTGGTTGGCCGACACCGGCAGCGCTTCCGGATGGGCGGCGAGAAATGTGCGCACCTGTCCGACGGCGAAGTGTTCAATCGCAAACGCCGCCGTCAGCCCCGCCAGCCCTGCCACTCCCACCAGGATTCCCCCCGTCGCTCCACGCAGCGTCATCGCAACCTCGGAATCTCAGATTTGAGATTTCAAATTCAGTCGGCCCATGCCATGCCGTCCGGTTCTGTGCCGGTCGTGAACGTCTTTATGACCTTGCGCGTCGCCACGTCAACCACCGTGACTTTATTGTCATTGGTGTTGGCGACAAAGGCGCGCTGGCCGTCGGGCGTCATCAGGATGCCGACCGGCACCGCGCCGACTTCAATGGAGTCGACCAACTGCCGCGTCGCGCGGTCGAACACCGTCACGGTGTTCGACCGCGCATTCGACACCCACACCTGGTTGCCGTCGCGCGTGAACTTCACCCGAATCGGCATCTTCCCGCCGCTCTCGAACGTCACCAGCACGCGGTCTTTGGCGGCGTCGATAACGGAGACCGAGTTGGCGCCGCGGTTCGAGACCCACACCTCCCGGCCGTCGGGCGAGACGTCGATGCCTTCGGCCCCGGTGCCCGTGGGCACGCTCTTGACGATGTCGGTCGTGCGGTCAATCACCGTCACGCTGCCCGAGCCGATGTTCGCCACGTACAGTTTGTTCTCGTCCGGCGTCGGCACCACCATGTGGCTCACGTCTTGCCCGGTTTCCCACGCTTTCAAAACCCGGCCCGACGCAGCGTCCAGCTCCAGCACTGCCTTGCTGCCTTCGCAGGTCACCCAGAGGCGCGAGCCGTCGCGGCTGACGTGAATGCCGTGCGGCTGCTTGTAGCTGCCGAGGTCTAAGGTCGCCTTGACCTTGCGCTCTTCGAGGTCAATCACGGTGAGCGTCGTGCCCGGCTGCATCTGCGGCCGCTCCCCCTCGCGGAACACCGCGAACGAGCCGTAGTTGGAAACATAAACGTAGCGGCCATCAGGCGAGGCCGCCGCCTCGTGCGGGCCCTTACCTGTGGGCAGCTTGGTCACCACCTCATAGGTCGCCGGATCCACCAATGCCGCTTCGTGGTCTGACTTGTTCAGGACAATCAGGACATCCGCCGCGGCGGCGGCGGCGGTCGCGGCCACCAGCAGCAGGACAGGGGCGCACAGGCGTACCTTCATCGCAACCTCCTCGGGTCGGCCTATATTGCACCAAATTGCTGCCGTCTGCTATCGTGAATTCACGCGGAGCGGTGCAGGAGCGGTTTAACTGGCAGCACTGGAAATGCTGTGGCCGAGCAATCGGCCCGAGGGTTCGAATCCCTCCCGCTCCGCCAGTCTACTCAGTCGCGCCGGCGGCGCGCAGGACCGCGGCTGCGGCGCGGGCGTCGTGTATAGCCGTTTCCTCCAGAGGTGTCCTCTTGTTCAGGTTCTTCGAATGGACATCACCGCCGTATTCGAGGAGGAGTTGAGCCACCGCCGCCTGGTTGCCGTGCGCGGCGGCGTGCAACGGTGTGGTTCCCCAGTGGGTGTTTTGATTCCGAGCATTCACCTCAGCCCCGGCTTCCAGCAGCAGACGAACGGCTTCCACTTGGCCGCGCCACGCCGCCCAATGCAGCGGCGTCGAGCCCTCCTTATCACGAGCATGAACGAGAGAAGGGTCGGCCTTCAAAAGCTTGCAAAGGGCCGCCAAGTCTCCCTTCTTGGCGGCCCGGAACGTCTCGCGAGCGGCTTGAGGCTGCGCTGCGACCATTCTCCGTCTACTGCGGCGGAGTGAAGCCGGTCAGCGGGTTGCCGTAGAAGGCTTCGGTCTTCCACGCCAGCCTGTTCCACGGCACCGGGTCGGTTATGACGCGGACGGGGACGAGGATGCGGTCGGTGCCGACCTTGTTCGACTCGGCAATGCTGTTGTCGATGGTGCCGTCCTCGCGCACGGTGAACTTCACCGAGCGGGCCAGCTTGCCGCCGACGATGGCCTTGACCTCGTAGTCGCCGGGATTCTGGCCCAGGATGAAGTGCGGGTCGTAGCCCTGGCCCTCGCCCGGGTCGGTCGGGTAGACGCCGATGATTTCGCAGTCATCAATCCACCAATCCATCCGGTGCGGGTCGAAGTCCGCTTCGCTCCCGATGCCGCAGCCTTCGTTCTTAGCGATCTCCTTGCCGTTGTAGAACAGGAAGGCGCGAATCCCGCCGGGTCGCCCGCGGTACCAGGTGACGACGCGGAGGCCCCGATCCCCAGTGAAGTAGAGGTAGCCGATGGGCAGCCGCCAGTCCTCGTCCACGTAGTATTCGAACCCGGTGCCGAACTTGTAGGAGCCCAGCTTGAACTTCCCCTTGTAGAGGACGGTATCGGATTCCATCAGCTCATTGCGCACTCCGAGCGTGAACGGAACCAGTCCCGTGGGAACCACGCCCTTGTAAAAGACGCCTTTGTCCTGCCCGGCGAGGGTTCCCAAGTTGCAGCGGGCCTGCACCCGATCGGGTTTCTGAAAGACATCATCGGATTCACAGACATGCTTGAGGGGTTTTTTACCGGTTGGAGTGTATTCCACCCAAAACTGGGCGCCGCTGGGCAGTGCGCCGATGACCTGGAATTCGGTTTCCAGTTCCAACCTGTTCCCGGGCACGCAGCTTCGATCATCGGATCGGCAGGTGACTTCCCAGACCTTGGCTTTGATCTGGAGTGTATCTTTGGCGACGACCAGCTCGTCCTGCGCGCTCACCGGCGTTCCGGCCGCGGCTCCGAAAACCAGCCCGATTCCCAACAGCAACACATGGATGCGACTCCTCATCGCTTTCCTCCTGGAACTTCTTCTTTTTTGTCGAGACGTTCACGCAGGTCGGCCAGCATCAGCATGGTGTGCAGCATGCGCCCGCGGAGAATCTGGTCATCCGGCGGCGACTGCACGCCCACGGTGGCAATCCGCGCCGCGGTGAGCAGGACGAACTGGAGGGCCGCGTCGCGCGCGGCGTCATCCAGCGAGCCCTCGGCCAGCTGCCGCTTGCAGGCAGTGATCCGCACCTCCGCCTCCACCAGGTAGTGGTCGAGGCAGAGCGCCTGGTCGGCCAGATGCTCCGGGATGGGGTTCGAACAACCGCCCGCCCGGCACCGCGTTTCGCCCATGCTCCTGACTTCCCCCACCGCTGCGAAAGTGTAGGCAGGATGGGCGGCCAAGTCAAAGCATTCTGCATTGGGCGGGCTTCGGTTCGCGCGACGTCGCTGAGTTGTCCGGAAGGCTTGGGTCAGATCTGCAGTTCGTTGCCCTCGGGGTCGAAAGCGATTTCGCTGGTTCGGCCGTTGTGCCGGATTTTGAACTCGTAGGCGACGACCGCGCCCTTTGTGATTTTTTCGGCTTTGCGGATCTTGCCACCGGGAAACTTCCGGTCGAGGGCCGCCTTCACTTTCGGCGGCAAGGCGCTGATCTCCAGCGTTTCCTCGACGGAGACCAGTGTGCCGTCGGCAGTATAGGTGACGTCGCGCGTCACCGTGCCCTCCACGCTCTCGATCTCGTAGACCAGCTGCCCGTTGTCCATCTCCTTGCTGTAGCCCTTGATGGTGGCGTTCGGGTAGGTCTTCTCGAAGGCCGCCAGCACTACTGCCGGCACATTCTTGCGGCGGATTTGTTCCTCCTGTGCCCACGGCAGCGAGGTCAGCCCGAGCAGCAAGGCCGCCAGCGTGAGGGCCGGCGTCACTCCGGTCTTGCGCTTCATTGCGTCCCTCCTGGAGGTTGTTTTTCATTTCTGCGATCTTCCTCGGCTGTCACCGCATCGGCGGGGCTTTCGCACGATTCGCCCGTCCACAGCCCCACCTCCATGGCCGTGCCCTTGGGGAAGACCAGCTGGTGCCCTCGGGCCACAAAACCCGAATAGGCCGAGCGGCTGGCTCCCAAGATTCCCAGGCCCAAGGCAAAGGGCCCAGAGCGCGCAAAAGCGCCGGCCACCAGGCCGAGCAACTTGTATCCCGCCGCGCCGGCGGCCGCGCCGCCGCTGACGCTCCCGCTCGAGCTGGTCACACCGTCCTCCGCGTCGCTGTCGCGATAGCCGCGGGTGGCCGCCAGCACCGAAAGGCCGGTCTGAACGTAGCGCCTCTTCGACGGTGTGGATTTGGTTCCGCCTTCCAGGTCGAGCCGCACGTTCTGCGCCTCTGCGGCTTGGATGGCCTCGAGGCTGGTATCGAACGTCTGCTCCATGCCCTCGGGCAGCACCACGGTGTGGAACAGTAAGCGCAACTGGCCATTGCGCGCGAAATGGCGGGCCGACTGGGCGTGCAGAACGGAGCCCTTCAGGCGCGTTCCCTGGGGATAGAGCAACTGGTCGGCGTGGAAAAGCGGCCGGGTGAGCACGGCCTCGACCGGATCGTCTTTCTTCGCCTTGCCGGAATCGATCGGAGTGACCAACTGGGCATGCGCGAGCAGACTGCAAGGAGGAGAGTACTCGAGGTTCACCGGCCGCGGGAAATGCAGTTTGCTGCCAAAGTCGAGCGGCGCTTGCAGCTCGGCGAAGTAGACTGTGCCCGCGTCCAGGTACTGCGGGTGAACGGGGAGCCGCGAGAGCGCATAGCGCCTCAGCCGGCGCATCTTGCCCGGCTGCTTGACCCGGGCCGTGGCCTCGTCCCACTTCTGTTTGGCCTCCTGCACCGCCTCCTTCATTTTCTGCGTCGCCAGGTCTTTGGCCACGTTCTTCTTGTTATTGTCCACTGTGGTCACGAGTTGAAGCGATTGGCCGGAGCCCGGCGTCACCCGGGTCTGGATGGGGATGACTCGGCCGTCGGGCAAGACAATCTCATGGAACGTGACCTCGACCGCGCGCGGAGGAGAGAAATCGGCGTTCAGTCCGTAAAGGATGCGCTGCGCGCTGGAGGCCCCCTTGAGCGAAGTGATCCGTCCACGGACTTCGCTGCCCACCGGGATTACCTCTTGGTCGAAAGCGTAGACTGCTTCCACGAGGCGGCCCTGGATGGGCTGGCCGACCTGCTTGATTCGGACTTCGTCGATCAGAGCCACCTGCAGCGTCGCTCCTTCAGGAACCGCCAGCGGAATCGTGCGGGAGAGGTAGTCGAGGGGGGAAGAGAAAACAGGCAGAAAGGCATCCTGCGCCCATGCTGCGCTGACATTGAAGCCGAGCAGGAGAACAACCCCCAGCAGTCGCTTGCTCATACTCTCTCCTCCCCCGGCCGCACACCTGGGGTCAGCGCTGGCGATTGGAGCGAATGCGAGAGGCGAGTTTGGAGAATAGACCCAACGTGCCACCCATCAGCCCGAGCCAGCGGATGCGGAACCACGCCGCACCCCTGGCCCTCCCCACAATCTGGTGTCATCCTACTCAATTGCTTCCTGCCTCAGCAAGCTTTGCTTACTGCGTCTTGAAAAAGCTCTCGGTGATGGTCTGGTTGCCGCTGGCGTCAATGGCCAGAATCTCGAATTTGTATTCTGCATTCGACTGGATGAGTTCCGGCGGCAGTTGCACCTGCGTCGTCGAGGATGGCAAGGTGATGCTGAACACTCGCACCGACTGAGGCTTCACCTGCTCGACGATGACCTGGTAGGCCACCACGTTCACCCCCGGGCTGCTGCCCGGAAATGCGGTCGTGACCGGCTCCCAATCGATGACCACCGGCGAGCCTGCGTTCAACACTTGGCCCTCCGCTGGGGACCCGATTACAGGCCCGGCGGGGAGGATGTGGCTAAGCGTCGCCTTGCCGCTCAGCGATTTCCCCTCGTCGGTGACCCCCTTGAAGCTGTACTGCCCTGCTGGGAACAGGAGGAACAGCTCCGCCAGCGTCTGATCCTCGAACGACGGCTCGGCGCTCTCCAGGTGAAGCTCGGTGATGCCTTGCTGCTCCCCGCTGCCTTTGGCCATGAAGTCGAGAACCGGCTGCCCGCTGGGGTCAAACACTTCCAGCCGGGTCCACCCCTCCGCATCCAGGAAAATCTGAATTCCGGCGTCTCCATCGGTGGCGTTGACTTCGATGAAAATCTTCGTGGCGCTGAAGGGAGCGGCGCCCGTCTGGGCGGTCGCCAGCAGCAGAACGGCGACTAGAGTGCAAGCGAATGATGGTCTCTTGAGAATTGAAGACTGATTGTTGAGTTTGTTCACGCCAGCCTCCTCCATGAGCTACTTTTCACGCCAGCGCAGGCTAGCACCGGCAACCTTACGGCACGGTTTCCTGGAGGTTACATTTGTGAAAGGTTGGGCCCTTCTATTCGGGCACGGTGAGCGGGAGGCGGATGGTAAACTCTGAGCCCTGGCCGGACTGGCTCCGGGCGTCGACGCTTCCCTTGTGGGCGAGTACAATGGCGCGCACCAGGCTGAGCCCCAGTCCCAGGCCACGCTGGGAATGACCGGCCTCGCCACGATACAGCCGGCTCCAGATCCGGGGCAACTCCTCGGCGGCAATGCCCACGCCGGTGTCTTTCACCGAGATACGAGCCAATTGTTGCTCCTGCGCAATCGCTATCTCGATGCGTCCTCCTCGTGGCGTGTACTTGATAGCGTTGTCCAGCAGATTGGCCACAGCCTGGCGAAGCCGCCGCGGGTCGGCCCGCAGCACCAGCCGCTCCGGCACCGTGGTTTCGAGAGCAAGACCTTTCTCTTCCGCTACGTCTTCGTAGAGCCCCACCACTCCCCGGATCAGCGCCGCAAGGTCAACGTCCTCGCGGTTGAGTTTCATTGCTCCGGCTTCCGCCTCGGCCACGTCCATCAGGGCATTCAGGGTGGTGAGAGCCTGCTCCGTCTCTTCCAGGCAATCGGCCAGGGCTTGCCGGTAGGTTTCGGCGTCGGAGTTACTGCGCAAGGCCATTTCTGCTGCGCCGCGCATTCTCGTCATCGGAGTGCGCAGCTCGTGGGCGATGTCATCCAGGGCGCTGCGCATGCGTGTGACCAGTGACTCGATGGTGTTCAGCAGGGCGTTGAACTGTTCGGCCATCTCGTCGACTTCATCGCCGGTCTGCCGGGTGGGTACGCGAGCATCCATCCTGCCCGTGCGGCGGATGGAGCGCATCACCTCCGCCAGCTCGCGCACCGGCCGCAACGAACGCCGGGCCAGCAGCGCCCCGCCCGCCACACCCACGCCCAGCACGCCAATCATCACCAGGACAAACGAGCTTTGGAAGTCCTCCAGAATCTCCTTGCGGGCTTCGGTGGTCTTGCCGACCTGCACGAGGAAGCCATCGCGCGCCCGCCCCGAAAGCAAGTCGAGCCGGTCTGGATCCTTGATCAACTCCTCTTCCTCCTCTTTGCCCAGTAGGTAGCTCCATTGCAGGTCCCCTTCGACCTTCAAGGCCTCCAGTTGCTTCGCGTCAAAGTCGCCCCAGTCCAGCGGGATGTTCTGAAAGACCGTTTCGTTCTTCGGATTGGCCACCCGCACGAACAGGGACTCCTTATGTCCGGCCTGGACTTCTTCGACCAGCGCCGGCAGGCCACCGGCTTCGTAGCGCGAGACGTAAACCTTGAGGTGCGAGGCGATGAGCTCCCGGTCCTTTTGTTCCAGCGAAGTGGAGAGTAGAAGGTAGGCCAGCCCAAAGACGGCTAGCGAACTCAGGACAAAGGCGAGCGAATACCAGACGGCCAGGCGAAAGCCGATGGTCTTGCGCCGCAGGCTAAGAGTCTTTGAGGACGTATCCCACTCCTCGAATGGTGTGGATGACTTCCTGCTTCGACTGCGCTTCCAGCTTCTTGCGCAGCCGGCACACCAGAACATCAACCACGTTGGTTTGCGGGTCAAAATCGTAGCCCCAGATGTGCTCGAGCAGCACCGTCTTGGAAACCGGTTCGCCGGCGTGGCGCATCAAGTATTCCAGCAGGGCAAACTCCCGCGGCTGCAAGTCCAGCCGCTTCTGATTCCAGGTGACTTCGCGGCGCAGAAGGTCCATCGAGAGCGGGCCGGCCCTGAGATGGGTTGGCTCCGGGGCGCCGGTCGCTCGCCGGATAAGCGCCCGCACGCGCGCCAGTAACTCGGAAAACGCAAACGGCTTGGTCAGGTAATCATCGCTGCCGGATTGCAGGCCGCGGATCCGGTCGTCCACCGAGCGCTTGGCGCTCAGTAACAGCACGGGCGTGTTGCGATTCTTTCGCCGCAGCTCCTCGACAATGCTCAGGCCGTCCTGCACGGGCAGCATAACGTCGAGGACGACGGCGTCGTAGGGCTCGGTCAACGCCAAGTGCAGCCCATCCTCACCGTTGGCGGCGTGGTCGACGGCGAAGCCCGCCCGTTGCAGGCCCTTGGTGATGAAGGCCGCGGTCTTGCGGTCATCTTCCACCACCAGTATGCGCATCGGCCGCCACCTTTGCCGCAGCGTGCCGCAATTCTACACTAGGTGGGCCCGGCCGCTGTTCGTGGCGGCCGGGTTGACGCTTGGAACCGCCCCGCATAGAATAAAAATGCCTTCGGAGCGAGCGTAGCTCAGTCTGGTAGAGCACTGCCTTGCCAAGGCAGGTGTCGTGGGTTCGAATCCCATCGCTCGCTCCATCTAACTATTGGAGCAAGCCTGCCTTAGCCTCTTGGGTGTATCTGCTCGACCGCTTGGCGCACCGGCAGTCAGAAGTTTATCCTGAGTTCAGAGGATCGGGGAAGGTGTCCCGAGTTCTTGAGCAGCGAAAGTCTCTGCTCAGCAAACAGGGGACATTCCCGTCGGCTTGCTATAGTCGGATAATTCCGCTAGGGTGGGCTGGATTCCGAGTTGCCGATGCGACGCATCCTGATTATCGAAGACGACAAGGACATCGTCGAGCTGGTGCGCTACAACCTGGAGAAAGATGACTTCCAGGTGACAGCGGTCGGCGACGGGGTCAGCGGTTTGGCGCAGGTGAAAAAGTCGCCGCCCGATCTCCTGCTGCTCGACCTCATGCTGCCCAAACTTTCCGGGCTGGAAATCTGCAAGGAGATCCGCCGCGACGCCGCGCTCAACCGCCTGCCGATTCTGATGCTGACGGCGCGCGGCGATGAAGCCGACCGCGTTGTGGGCCTCGAGCTGGGCGCCGACGATTACGTCACCAAGCCCTTCAGCCCGCGCGAGCTGGTGGCGCGCGTCAAAGCGCTGCTGCGTCGCGCCGAGCCCGCCGGCGAGCCCGCCAAAGTCATTGAAGTCGGCAAGCTGGTCATCGACCCCGCTTCCTACCGGGTGACCCGCGCCGGCAAAGCGGTCACGCTCAGCACGCTCGAGTTCCGCCTGCTCTACTACCTCGCCTCTCGCCCCAACAAGGTTTTCTCCCGGGACCAACTCCTCGACGCCGTGTGGGGCACCGAACGCTTCGTGACGCCGCGCAGCGTTGATGTCTACGTCCGCCGCCTGCGCGAAAAAATCGAGCCTGACCCGGACAATCCCGTCCACCTGAAGACGGTGCGCGGCGCCGGCTACCTCTTCGAAACCCGTGCGGATTAGCCTCTTCTGGAAGCTCAGCCTCAGCACGCTGCTGCTGCTGGCGTTGGTGCTGCTGGCCGCCGACCTTCTGGCCGCTCGGCTGCTGCGCGCCGATTATCTGGAGAGGGGTTTTGAGCAACTCGACTCGCTGATGCAACTGGCCGAGCACCGCCCGCCGCCGCTCGACAACCCCGATGAGTTGCGCGCCTGGACGGTCTGGATGGGGCAGAGCGGCGCCCGCGTCACAATCATCGCCGCCGACGGTCGGGTGCTGGCCGACTCGCTGCACGACCCCGCCACGATGGAGAATCACGCCGGCCGGCCGGAGGTGCAGCAGGCGCTGTCCCGGGGCCGGGGACGCGTTGTCCGCCACAGCGACACCCTCAACCGCGACCTTCTGTACCTGGCCCATCGCCACCAACCGGCTCCAGGGCATCCGCCCGTGGTGCTGCGCCTGGCACTGCCGCTGGCGGAAATCGACGCGGCGCTGGCCGAGTTGCGTTGGCGCTTGCTCACCACTTCGCTGGTGATTCTCGTGCTGGCCGGCGGCGTGTCCTTTCTGGTCTCTCGCCGACTGGCGCGCCGCATCGGCGACCTGCAGCAGTTTGCTCGTCGCATTGCCACCGGTGACTTCCGTCCCGTGGCCGCCGAGCGTGAAGGCGACGAGCTGGCCGGCTTGGCCCGCTCGCTGAATCAGACCGCAGCGCGGCTGGCCGAAACCATCCACACGCTTACGGAAGAGCGCAACCGCTCCGCGGCCATCCTCGACAGCATGGCCGAGGGCGTGGCCGTCATCGGGGCCGACGAGCGCATCGTCTTCTGCAATCACGCCTTCTGCCAAGCGGTCGGCGCTGACGCCACCTGCGCGGGCCGTCCGCTCCTCGAAATCGTCCGCCAGTCCGACCTGGTGGCGCTTATCCGCCGGGCGCTGACCACGCGGAGCACCACGAGCGGCGAAGTGGCCCTGGGCGGGGCGCCCCTGCGAACCTTCGATGTCACCGCCGCCCCGGTGGAAGCCGCCGGCACCGCCGGCGTTGTCCTGGTGCTGCACGACATCAGCGAGCTGCGTCGGTTGGAGCGCGTGCGGCGCGATTTCGTCGCCAACGTCTCCCACGAGTTCAAGACGCCGCTCACCGCCATCCAGGGCTTCGCCGAAACTCTGCTGGGGGGCGCTCTGGAAGACCCGCAGAACAACCGTCGCTTTCTCGGAATCATCCGTGACCACGCAGTTCGCCTCGGGCGGCTCACCGACGAGCTGCTCAAGCTCTCGGAAATCGAGGCGGGAAAACTGGAGCTCGATCTCCGTCCGGTCGCGGCGGCCGACCTGATCGAATCTTGTGTCGAGACCACGCGGCTCAAGGCAGCCCAGAATCAACTCACCGTGACGGTTGAATGTCCGTCTGATCTGCCACTCATTCGCGGCGACTCGAACCGCCTGCGCGAAGTGCTCCAGAATCTGCTCGACAACGCCGTGCAGTACACGCCCGCCGGCGGCCGGGTCACGGTCCGCGCGGCGCATGCGGATGGTCAGGTGGTGATTGCGGTCAGCGACACCGGCATCGGCATCCCCCAGGCGGACCAGCAGCGCATCTTCGAGCGCTTCTACCGCGTGGACGCGGCCCGCTCGCGCGAGGTGGGCGGCACCGGCCTGGGCCTCAGCATCGCCCGGCACCTGGTGGAAGCCCACGGCGGACGCATCACGGTCGAGAGTGAAGTCGGCCGCGGCTCGGTTTTCTCGGTCTATCTTCCCGCCGGCTAGCCTGTAATCCGAATTTCACTTCCTCGTCATACCGCCGTCCTTTAACCGGATTTTCACGTTGGTTTTATCCCCGGTTGATGAGGCGCGAGGAAGCTGGCGGCGTGGCGTTTCCTGCATGGCGCAAGCAACTGACGGCTGTGCTCTGCTGGCTCCGGCCGGATGCGGAAACACGCCGGCGTACTCGGTATTACATCTTCGATTTGATCGGCTGGGTCGCGGAGTCCGAGAACGACGCCCAGTCGCAAGATCACAGGAGGAACAACCGATGAAGGTGTCGTTCAAGCAAACCGTGGTGGGAACCCTGCTGGCGATTGTGGTGTTGGCGCCGCCTGCGCGCGCCGGGGAACCCAAGAGTCCGAGCAAGAAGACTCCGCCGACCGCCCTGGCCGATGTGCAGCAGCAACTGGCCGAGCAGCAGCAACGCATTCTGGAACTCGAACGCCTGCTGAAGGAGCAGAGTCTGCTGCTGGAAGCTCTGCGGCAGCAGTTGGCCCATCAAGACCAGCCGGCCCCACCCAGCTCCGCCTCGGCGCAAGCCCCGGCGACTCCGGGGGCGACGCAGTCGCAGGAGATGGAGAGGATCTCGGGTGAGCTGGATGCCGTGGCCCAGGCCAACAAGGAACTGGGCGACAAGGTCAACAACATCGAAAAGAAGACCAACGACAACGAAAAGAACCTCACCGCCAAGACCCGGGGCCTGGGCAACCTCAGCTTCAGCGGCGACGTGAGATTGCGCTACGAACCCTTCTTCGGCGGCACCGCCAGCGAAGACCGCCACCGCGAGCGCTTTCGCGTGCGCTTCAATGCCAATGCCAAATTCAGCGACGAAATCAGTGGCGGGCTGACAATCGCCAGCGGGGACGCGTTCGACCCCATCTCCACCAACCAGACCCTCACCAGCTTTTTCCAGCGCAAGTTCATCGCCATCGATAAAGCGTTCGTCAACTACAACCCCAAGTGGTACAAGCCGCTGACGCTCACCGGCGGGAAGTTTGGCTACACCTGGTACCGCAACGAATTGACCTTCGACAACGATCTAAACCCGGAGGGTTTCTCGCAGGCCTTCGCCTGGGAGTTCAAGAACCCCGTCTTCAAGAAGCTGACGCTGGTTGGAGCCGAGTTACCCTTCAACGAAATCAGCAGCAGCGACGACAGCTTCCTCTACGTCGGCCAGGTGGGAAGTCTCTGGAAGTTCGGCGAGCGCGTGCGCTTTGCCGGCTACGCCGGCTTCTACAACTGGCACATGGCCGACCCGGTGCGTGCCGCGCAGGCCGCCGGCACTCTCACTGGTAGCAGCAACACCAACACCGTGGCGCCCGGCAACCGGTTTGCCTCCAAGTTCGCCATCCTCAACCTGATCGGCCGGTTCGACATCGATACCGGCAGCCCGCGCTGGCCGCTCATGCTGCAGCTCGATTTCGCCAACAACACCCGCGCCTGCGGCAACGTTTTTGTCGCCACCTGCAACCCGCACGACCGCAGCGCCTGGTGGGCTGAGGTTCAGCTGGGCAAGACGGTGGAGAAGAACGACCTCAACTTCGGCTACACCTTCATCCGCATCGAGCGGGAAGCGGTTCTGGCCGCCTTCAACTTCAGCGACCTGCGCTCACCCACCAACGTCATCAACCACCGCTTCAACTTCGGCTATCAGGCCTTTAAGAACATAACGCTCAACTACACGTTGCTCGTCGGTCGCCAGCTCCAAGCCGCCACCAGCCCGACCGAAGAGCCCTGGCTCAAGCGCATGCAGTTCGACGTGGTCTACAAGTTTTAGGCCGTAACCCCGGGTTCACGCAGTTGTAACCGGCTTGTAACAATTGCGAGAGATACTAATTCGAGGAGGAACCAATGAATAGAAAGCAAATCGTACCGGCGGTGCTGCTCGTGGTGCTGACGGGGGCCACGGCCCTCGTGGCTCAGAAGGCAACCCTGATCAGCGTCGACGGCTCGAGCACCGTTTATCCCATCACCGAGGCTGTCGCCGAGGAGTTCCAAAAGGCGAACCGCGGCGTCCGAGTCACCGTCGGCATCTCCGGCACCGGCGGCGGTTTCAAGAAGTTCTGCAACGGTGAGACAGATATCTCCGACGCCTCCCGGCCCATCAAACCGTCGGAAGTCGAGTTGTGTCAGAAGAACCGCATCGAGTACATCGAGCTGCCGGTAGCCTATGACGGCCTGGCGGTGGTGGTCAACCCGCGCAACACCTGGGCGAACCATATGACAGCGGCCGAGCTGAAGAAGATCTGGGAGCCGGAAGCCCAGGGCAAGATTACCCGCTGGAACCAGGTGCGCCCCAACTGGCCGAATAAGGAGATTCACCTGTTTGGCGCCGGCGTGGACTCCGGCACCTACGACTACTTCACCGAGGCCATCAACCACAAGGAGCACGCCAGCCGCGGCGACTTCACCGCCAGCGAGGACGACAACGTGCTGGTACAGGGCATCGCCACCGATGAGCTCGCCCTGGGCTTCTTCGGGCTGGCCTACTACGAAGAGAACCGGGACAAGCTCAAGCTCGTCCCCATTGACGACGAGAACCCCAACAACGGCAAGGGACCAATCCTTCCGACCCTGGAAACCGTGATGAACGGCACCTACCAGCCCCTTTCCCGGCCGCTCTTCATCTACGTGCGGAAGGAAGCTCTCGCGCGCCCGGAGGTGGCCAAGTTCATTGACTTCTATCTGCAAAACGCCGGGAACCTCGCTCGCGAGGTGGGTTACATCCCGCTGCCGGCCCGGGCCTACCAACTGGCCAAAGCCCGCGTGGACAAGCGCATCACCGGGTCTATCTTCGGCGGCGGCGGCTCGCAGGTGGGCGTCTCCATCGAAGCTCTGCTGGCGAAGGAAAAATAGCCGTTGGCTGCAACTGCTTGGAACCTGAAAGCGCCCCGATCGCGAACCGAGCGGGGCGTCTCCTGGGTTCTGCTGCTCTGCGGCCTGATGTCCATCGTCACCACGCTGGGCATCATCGCGGTGCTGCTGGGAGAGACCGTCGCCTTTTTTGAGGAAGTCTCGTTCGCGCAGTTTTTTGCCGACACCCAGTGGACCCCGCTCTTCGCCCAGAAGCACTTCGGCGTCTGGCCGCTGGTCACCGCAACCCTGCTCACCACCACCGTGGCGGTGGTGACGGCGCTGGGCCTGGGGTTGCTGGCCGCCATCTACCTGAGCGAATTCGCCCGCGAGGACGTGCGCAAGGTGCTGAAGCCCTTGCTGGAAATCCTGGCCGGCGTCCCCACCGTGGTCTATGGCTACTTCGCGCTCACGTTTGTGACACCGCTGCTGCAGAAGTTCATCCTCGGGCTGGCGGGCTTCAACGCCCTCGGGCCCGGGCTGGTGATGGGGATGATGATCCTCCCGATCATTGCTTCCCTGAGCGAGGATGCGCTCTACGCGGTGCCCGCCAGCCTGCGCGAAGGCGCCTACGCTCTGGGGGCCTCGCGCCTCTCGGCCATCTTCCGCGTCATCCTTCCCTCGGCTTTTTCCGGAATCGCCGCCGCCGTCATTCTCGGCGTGTCGCGGGCCGTGGGCGAGACCATGATCGTCGCCATCGCCGCGGGCCAGCAGCCGCGCTTCACTCTGGACCCGCGCGTGCCGATTGAAACCCTCACCGCCTACATCGTCCAGGTCAGCCTGGGCGACACGCCCACCGGCACCCTCGAGTACCGCACCGTCTTCGCCGTGGGCATGATGCTCTTCCTGATGACGCTGGTGCTCAACATTCTCGCCTTCCGGCTCCGCCAGAGAATTCTTAAGGGGCACGGCCGATGAGCACCCAGGCCCTTCCCGGCAGCGTCCCCCCGCCTAGGCGGGCGCACACCCTGAGGGAGGGGATGGGGTTTTCCGGGGAGCGGATTTTTCAGGCGCTCTGCTGGGTGGCGATTGTGGTTCCGCTGTTTCTGCTGGGGGTTCTGGTCGTCGACATCGTTTTCGACGCTTGGCCGCGGCTGAGCTGGCAGTTCCTCTCCAGCTACCCCTCGCGGCGGCCCGAGCAGGCCGGCATCCTGGCGGCGCTGGCTGGCAGCGCCGTCATGATTGTTCTCACCGCGCTCATGGCCATCCCCGTGGGCGTGGGCGCCGCCATCTACCTCGAAGAGTATGCGCCGGACAACCGCCTGACGCGGCTGATCGAGCTCAACATCAGCAATCTCGCCGGCGTCCCCTCCATCATCTACGGCCTGCTGGGTCTGGAGCTCTTCGTGCGAGCGATGCAGATGGGGCGCAGCCTGCTGGCGGGGTCGGCTACCATGGCGCTGCTGCTGCTGCCCATGGTCATCATGGCTTCGCGCGAGGCCCTGCGCACCGTCCCGCACGCGCTGCGCGAGGCCGGCTTCGCCCTGGGCGCCGACCGCTGGCAGATGCTGCGCCGCGTGGTGCTGCCCTCTTGCCTCCCCGGCATCCTCACCGGCATCATCCTCTCGCTGGCGCGCGCCGTCGGCGAGACCGCGCCGCTCATCACCATCGGCGCCCTGACCTACGTGGCCTTCCTGCCCGACTCACTCTCCAGCCCCTTCACCGTCCTGCCCATCCAGATTTTCAACTGGGTGTCGCGGCCGCAGGTTGAGTTCCACAGAAACGCCGCCGCCGGGATTGTAATCCTGCTGCTACTTATGTTACTTCTGAATGGAGCCGCCATTTGGCTGCGAGTGAGATTACAGCGAAGATACGCCTGATCGAGACGGTGGACGCGCGCCAGCACGAGTTCGCCACCCAGGGTGTGGACGACCCGTCGGCCCCGGTCAAGCTGCGAACCAAGGACCTGAGCGCCTGGTACGGCGACACCCAGGCGCTCAAGGGCGTCTCGCTCTCCGTCTACGACCGGCACATCACCGCCATCATCGGACCCTCCGGCTGCGGCAAGTCCACCTTCATCCGCTGCCTGAACCGGATGCACGAGTTGATTCCCGGGGCGCGGTTGGCCGGTCAGGTGCTGCTGGACGACCAGGACATCTACGAGAACGGCGTGAACCCGGTCCGCGTGCGCCAGCGCGTGGGCATGGTCTTCCAGAAGGCCAACCCCTTCCCCACTATGTCCATCCGAGACAACGTGCTGGCGGGGTTCCGCTTGCAGGGGCTGGCCATCCGCGACGGCAACTCCCTGGTGGAACGGGCGCTGCGCCACGCGGCCTTGTGGGAGGAGGTCCGCGACTCGCTCGACCGCCCCGGCACCAGCCTCTCCGGCGGCCAGCAGCAGCGGCTGTGCATCGCGCGCGCCCTGGCCCTGGAGCCCGAAGTGCTGCTGATGGACGAGCCGGCCTCGGCCCTCGACCCGGCCTCCACCGCCAAGATTGAAGAACTGATGATTGAGCTCAAGAAGGACTACACCATCGTCATCGTCACCCACAACATGCAGCAGGCGGCGCGCGTCAGCGACTTCACCGCCTTTCTGCTCAACGGCGAGTTGGTGGAATACAACCCCACGCCGCAGCTCTTCACCACGCCCTCCGACCCCCGTACCGAAGCCTACATTACCGGGCGGTTCGGCTAGAGGCCCGCGATGGAACGCCACTTCGAGCGCGAGTTTGATGAACTGCGCGAACGCCTGCTGTGGATGGGCAGCTTGGTGGAGCGCGCCGTGCACCAGTCCGTGCAATCCGTGCTGCAGGGCAAGGCGGAGCCGGCGTCGGAGGTGATCGCCGGCGAGGACGCCATCAACGAAATGCAGATCGAGCTCGACGAGCGCGTGAGCCAGTTGCTGGCGCTGCATCAACCGATGGCGAGCGACCTGCGCTTTCTGCTGGCGGTCACCCGCATAACCGCCGACCTGGAGCGCATCGGCGACCAGGCGGTCAACATCGCGCAATCGGCAGAGCGCATTGTGCGCCACCCGCAGGTCAAGCCCTATGTGGACCTGCCGCGGATGGCCGAGGTGGCGGAAAGCATGGTGCACGACAGCCTGGACGCGCTGGTGCAGCGCAACGTCGAGCTGGCGCGCAGCGTGCTGTTGCGGGACGACCAGGTCGACCACCTGCGCGATCAGGTGTTCCGCGAGCTGCTCACCTACATGATGGAGAACTCTTCGGTCGTTCATCCGGCTTTTGAGCTCATCCTGGTAGCCAAGAATCTAGAGCGCATCGGCGACCACGCCACCAACATCGCTGAAGATGTCATCTACATCGTCGCCGGCCGCGACGTCCGTCACCCCGCCGTCGACCGCCGCTAGGTTGAAGTCGCGACTGGCCCAACCTGTGTTTCTGTCTCTGAGGGCCCGTGTGCCAGGGAAACCCGTTGGGCGTCCGGAAAGAGCGCCGGCCGGACGCGATGGACGAAGACGACGCCGGTGCTCATCTCCACCCCGCAGTTGGAGCGGCTGAAGGAATTCTACCGCCGCGTCGCCGCCGATGAGCGCGCCAGCGTCGTGCTGAAGCGCGTCGCTCCCTGAGGATAGGTTGCCGACAACCCACTTGGTTGCGGTAGCGCGGATTGCTATAATCCAGCCGCGGGGGGGCGAAGGGGCTGCCAGCCACGATGTGGAAGGAAGGGGTTCTCGTTGCGCTGTTGCCGTGGGCGGCGCCGCAGTGGACTAGGAGCCGGGTGTGAAGGTCGCCCTGCACTGCCACAACTGCGGCGCACGGGCTGAGGTGGAGCTGAGCGAGCAGCAGTCCACCGCGCTGCGCAACCAGGGCTACATCAATCGTGCCTGCCGCGAGTGCGTCGGCATCACCCGCTGGGAACTGCACGCCGTGCCGGAGGCGCCGGCGTCCTCCGGGCTGCCCTTTGCCGGCTGCCGCGGGCGCGTGCTGGTGATTGATGATGACATTGACGTCCTCACTGTCCTGAGCAAGAACCTCGCCAAGCACAAATTCGATGTGGTGGTCGCCGACTCCGCACGCGAGGCGCTCACCATGCTGGCCCGCGGCGACTTCGACGTCGTCGTGTCGGATATCCGTATGCCGGAATTCGGCGGGTCGCAACTGATGGAGTTTCTGGATGAGCACCTGCCCGACTACAAAGAGCGCGTCGTCTTCATGTCCGGCGACACCGCCAGCCCGGAGACGATGGCCTTCGTGGCCCAGGCGCGCCGGCCCTTCCTGCCCAAGCCGCTCGATATGCCGTTGCTGCTGGAGACTATTCGGCCGCTGCTGCCGGAGGCCGCGGGCTTCGTACCCTTTCAGGATTCAGTGACGGTGGCCGCGGTCGAACCGCCCCCGATGCCGGCGAAACCCGAAGGGGACATGACGGCCGACGAGAAGTCAGCCACCGAGGAAGCGCTGAGCTACGCGTTGATCGCCCTGCGCAGTGAGGTCAAGACCCTGAAACGCACGTTGGATGAGCGCAACGCCGAAGTTGAGGCGCTGCGCCGCGAACTGGCCGGCCGCGAAGCCGACGGCCGGAAGAAGTTTGAAGAGATGTACCAGGAGCAGGAGCACCTGCGGGCGGAGGCCGCGCGAGCGCTGGAGGAAGTCAAGAAAGAACTGGAAGAGGCGCGCGCGCGCGCGAGTCGGCTGGAAGCCGACACCACACTGCAGGAGCGTGAAAAGGATTTCGCCCGGCGCGAACAGGAGTTCACACAGCGCGAAAAGCAATTGCAGAAGGAATTGAAGGAGGCCGCGCAGGCGAGCCAGCGTCTGGAGGACGAAGTCGAAGCGCTCCGGCAGCAGGCGGCGGAAGCCGAGGCCCGGGCGGCGGCGGCCCGGAAGGAGCTGGAAGGGCTCCGGCCGCTGATGGAGCAAGGAGAAGCCGACGCCGCGCGCTGGCAGAAAGCGATGGAGGAAGTGCGGGCCGAGGCTGAGCACGCCCGGCGCGACCTGGCCGTTGCCTGCGGGCGCTATGAAACCGAGCTTACCCAACTGCGTCACAAGGCCATCGAAGCCCAAAGCGAAATGGGCAAGATGATGGGGCAGTTGCAGGAGGCGCAGACGGAGACGGCGCAGGCGAAGGAAGAGCTGAAGAAAGTCCGGGAAGCCTTGCAGCAGGCGGGCGCCGAGCTGCAAAGGGCTCAAGAGGAGCTGAAGCAGCAAGCGGCGGCGTTCGCCCCCGAGGAAAAGAACCGGCTGGCGCAGTGGGAGGCTTCGCGGGAGCAGCGCGAACAGGCGCAGGCTCGGGCGCTGCGGCTGGAGACGATTCTGCGCCAGTTTTATTCCAGCATCGTTAACCCGCTCACCGTGGCGGTGGCGACCACCGACCTGGCCTCCTCCAGCCAGTGGCTCAGCCCGCGCGACCGCGAGACCCTGCAACTACTGGAGCAGAACCTCGACCATCTGCTCGAGGCGGTGAAAAAGTTGAAGAAAGAGATGCAGGAACTCAGCGTCGACTTCGGCTGACCCTCCTACCGCTTCACGGCAATTCCCTGAACTTCAAAGCGGCCGCCGCGCAGCAACGGCCCGGAGCCGATGAAGGCGCGGGCGGGGAAATCCTTTTTGAAATACGAGCGGTAGACCTGGTTGAAGTCGTCGTAGAGCGCGACGTCGGAGCAGAAGACCTGGACGTAAACCAGGTCGTCCATGGTCATGCCGGCTTTGGCGAGGGTGCGCTGGATCCCGTCGAGGGCGAGCTTAGCCTCCACTTTGGGGTCGGCGGGCGGCTTGCCGGTATCGGGCTCGAGGCCGAGGCGGCCGGCGAGGTAGAGCGTATCGCCGACGAGCACACCGTCGCTGAACGGCAGGCCGCTGGTGGCCGGGTCGCGCAGATTGATGTAATGGCGCTCTGCCTTCTTCTCCGCGTATGAGGCTGCGCCCCACGCAACCACAACGGTCAGTGCCATCAAGACAGCCGCGCGCTTCATAACACCCTCCTTGTAGTTCTCAAGCGTAGCTGCGGTCGAGAAGTTCGATGACGTGCAGGACTTCTTGGCTACTGTTGAGCCGCGCCACACCGGCGCGAAGCTGAAGGATGCAGCCGGGGTTGGAGGTGGCGATGACCTGGGCGTCGGTGGCGCGGGCGCAATCCATCTTTTCCTTAAGCAGAGCGCGGGCGACTTCAGGCTGGGTGAGGTTGTAGATGCCGGCGCTGCCGCAGCACTGGTCGGCGAGTTTCATTTCGATGAGCTCGAGCCCGGGAATAGCGCGCAGGAGCTGGCGCGGCGCCGTCTTGATTTTCTGACCGTGGAGCAGATGGCAGGAATCCTGATAGGTGACGCGCAGGGGCAGAGGCTTTTCCGGCGGACGCAATCCCAACTCGACCAGGAACTCTGAAACGTCGCGGACCCTGTGAGCAAAGGTGCGGGCTCGTTCGCCGTGTGTCGAGCCATTAGGAAACAGATGGTGGTATTCCTTGAGAGTCGAGCCGCAGCCGGCGGTGTTGGTGAGGATGGCGTCAAAGTTGTCGGTGAGAAACGCATCGAGGTTGGCGCGGGCGAGTTGGCGGGCGGTGTCGCGGACTCCGGCGTGGACGTGGAGGGCGCCACAGCAGAGTTGGGCGGCGGGGACGACGACTTCGCAGCCATTCTGCTGTAAGACGCGGATGGTGGCGCGGTTGAGCTCAGAAAACGCCACCTGCTGCATACAGCCGGCGAAGAAGGCGACCCGCGCCCGCCTTTCGCCGACGGCAGGGAAGACGCGGCCAAGCTCGGAGAAGAAGAAGTTGTCGTCGATACGTGGCAGCAGGGATTCAGCTTCAGCGAGCCTGGGAAAGAGCTTCCACAGGCCGGAGGCCTGGGCCACCGACTTGAGGGGAGAGCGCTGGTAGAAGCGCAGCAGGCGACCGACGAGGGCGAGGCGATTGGGGTAGGGAAGAATCTGTTTGAAACCCAGCCAGCGAAGGAAACGCGAGGCAAGCGGGCGGCGGTAGGTGAGTTCAATCTGCGCGCGGGCGGCTTCGACCAGCTTGCCGTATTCGACGCCCGACGGGCAGGCGGTTTCGCAGGCCCGGCAATCGAGGCAAAGATCAATGTGGCGAACGAAGCTGTCGGCGAGCCTCAATCGGCCTTCGTCCACAAGAATCATTTGGTGGATGCGACCGCGGGGCGAGTCCATCTCCACGCCCAGCAGGCGGTGAGTGGGGCAGTGGTTGAGGCAGAGGCCGCAGTGGACGCAGCGGGAGTAGTCCTCGTAGCGCGGCCGGTCGGGGCCGCGGTAGGGGCTGGGCGTGGCGCGTTCGGTCGCCACGCTACAGGCCTCCGAGAAAGCGGCCGGCGTTGAGGATGCGGTCGGGGTCGAAGGCAGCCTTGAGTTTCTGCATCAGAGAGAAGTCGTCGCGCAGCGGGCCCCAGACGTTGACGTCGTGCTTGACCTCGGTGGGACACCAGGGAATGGTGACGCGCCCGCCCAGGTTGTTCCCGGCGTGAATCATTTCGGTGGCCGCCTGCGCGGCCTTCTTGGGCGCGTCTTCCAATAGATAGATGTAGGCGATGCCGGAGCCAGCGTGGCCGCTGGCGGCGGCGGGGAGTTCGTAGCGGGCCGCGACCGCAAGCGCCTTTTCATAGAAGGGCGCCATCGAAGCCAACGGCAGCCCAACCTTGATGATGGTAGTGCGCGGGTGGATGGCGCGAGCGGTGGAAATCAGCTCGCGCACGGCCTCCCAGAGGGAGGCTGGATGCTCCTGCGTGTGCGCGACGAAAGAAGAAGCGGTCAACTTGCGCGCAAGCTGGTCGAGGTCGCGCTGGTGGCGCTGGATGACATTGTCGACTCCGGTGGCGGCGATCACGAGCGACCAGTGTTCGCGAGAAACAAGCGCTGAGTCGAGGAGTCGCGCGGCGGCGGGGTCGAGCAGCTCCAGGGCCATCGGTTGCAGTGGCGATTGGATAACAGCGTCGCGGAAGGCGAGCGCGGCGCGGGCGTCGGGGAACGACACGAGGAAAGTCCCGCGGCGCGCGGGCAGCGGAAAGCACTTGAAGCCGACCTCGGTGATAATGCCGAGGGTGCCGAGCGAGCCGATGAGCAGTCGGGCGAGGTCGTAGCCGGCGACGTTCTTCACCACGCGGCCGCCGCTCTGCACCAGCTTGCCTTCGCCGGTGACGAACTTCATCCCGATGGTGAAGTCGCGCCAGGTTCCGTAGGCGCAACGCAGCGGGCCGGAAGCGTTGGTAGCGATGAGGCCGCCCATCGCGGCCTCCTCAGCAAAAAGCGGATCGGCGGGCAGGAATTGGTTGTGCTCGGCGAGGCGCCGCTGCACCTCGCCAAGCCGGACGCCGGCTTCGACGCTGACCGTGAGATCTTTGGGGTCGTAGGCAACGACGCGGTTGAGGCGGGCGAGAGAGACCGCGACGTCAAGCGCCTCGGGTGGATTGCCGATGGGAAGAAAGTTGCCGCTGGTGACGGGCAGGAGGGCGCTCTTGTTGGCGCGCGCCCAGCGGACGATCTCGACAAGCTCGTTCGAGCTGGCGGGCTCGACGACGGCTGAAGGCGCGAGGCCATCGACGCGGAAACGTTGCAGCGCTTCGGCGTCGGTGCGCACGTGCTGCGCGCCGAGAAGGTGCTCGAGACTAGCGGTGGCGACAGGCATTAGGATTCATGCGGGGACACCCAACAGGGGGTTCCCCGCGCCCCTTCCAAGGAAGCGCTTCGCGCGACGATCCTGTCGGCGGGGCTAAAGCCCCGCCCTTCCCAACCCTGAGCAGAGGCGCTGTGTGCAGCATTGCCGGCTTTTCCTCTCACGTTTCCTAGCGTGCGTTCGAGGGCGGTATGTTTGTGAGCAGCGACCACATCATCCTCAGCATCAATACTCCCACGCCAATCATGGGTATCTTTCGGATCCAGTCGGTCAGGATGAGTCGCTCGATGAGTTCCCTCGAAAAGCCACTGGAGGACAATTCCCTCTGGATGGGGATCTGTATGGCTACCGACGAGATGATTCCTACTGCCATCAGCGCCACCGACAGCCACACCGGCCAAGCCGGAATCGCGGACGGCCGCCAACGGAGCAAGGCGAGCAGCAATAGGAATGTGACCCCAAGGGGAATCACCATGAAAGGAACGATCAACTGGGTCAGAGCGTTGTGGTACGTCTTGAACTCGTTGGTTCCAATCAGCATCCACGTGCGGTAGTTGACGAATCCTTCGATGAAGGACGCTCCCAGGCAATAGAAGACAAGCGCGAAGGTGATTGAGAAGAGTCCATTGGTTTTCATGTTCTCTCCTGGGCACCGGCGCGCTGCGGCAGCGGCTGCACGCGCAATTCACCGCAGGATTTGGAGAGTGGAATCACTTTGTCGGGGTTGAGGAGGCCGGCGGGGTTGAAGACGTTCTTGAGTTTCAGCATGGCGTCGAAGTCGTCGTTGGTGAAAAGCAGCGGCATCAGGTCGCGCTTCTCGATGCCGACGCCGTGCTCGCCGGTGATGGAGCCGCCCATTTCCACGCAGAGCTTCATGATTTCTTCCGAGGCTTGAATGACGCGGGCGAACTGCTCGCGGTCGCGGGCGTCGAAGAGCAGCAGCGGGTGGAGGTTGCCGTCGCCGGCGTGGAAGACGTTGCCGACGCGGAAGCCGTGGCGGGCGCCGATGTCGATGACGCGCCGGAGCGTCTCGGGAAGCTTGGTGCGGGGGATGACGCCGTCAAGCGCGTAGTAGTTGGGCGCCAGCCGCCCGACAGCGCCGAAAGCGTTCTTGCGGCCGGCCCAGAGCTTTTCGCGCTCGGCGTCATCGCGGGCGCGGCGAACTTCGCGGGCGCGGTGGGCGCGGCAGATTTCTTCAATCTGCTCGGCCTGCGAGTCGACGCCTTCGCGCAGGCCTTCGACTTCGATGAGCAGCACGGCGGCGGCGTCGAGCGGGAAGCCGGCGTGGATGAACGCTTCGACGGCGCCGAGCGTGAACTGGTCGAGCATTTCGCAGGCGGCGGGCGTGATGCCGCGCGCGGTAATTTCGGCCACGGTTTCGGTGGCGTCGTCCACGGTTTCGAAAATCGCCAGCAGCGTTTTGACCGCTTCCGGCAGGCGCAGCAGGCGGACGATGATTTTGGTGACGATGGCGAGTGTGCCTTCCGAGCCCACGAGCAGGCCGGTGAGGTCGTAGCCGGGAGTGTCGAGGGCTTTGCCGCCTACGGGGACAAGCTCGCCGGTGGGCAGAACGACTTCGAGGCCGAGGATGTGATTCGAAGTAACGCCGTAGGCGAGCGTGTGCGGGCCGCCCGCGTTGGTCGCCACGTTGCCGCCGATGGTGCAAGCCTTCTGGCTCGAGGGGTCGGGAGCGAAGTAGCAGCCCCCGGGTTCGGTTGCCTTGCTAAGGTCGAGGTTGACGACGCCCGGCTCGACCACCGCGCGCAGGTTGGGTAGATCAACTTCGAGGATGCGCTTCATGCGAGTGAAAACGATGAGCAGGCCGCCGCGCGTGGCCAGCGCGCCGCCGGCGAGGCCGGTGCCGGCGCCGCGGCCGACAATCGGGACGCCGTGCCTGTGCGCGAGGCGGACGATGCGGACCACGTCTTCGACGCCGCGGGGAAGAACGACGGCGTCGGGGGCGACGCGCGCCGCTTTGCCGCCGGGCATGGCGTCGTATTCGTAGAGCAGCAATTCTTCAGGGTGCCAGATGACGCCGTCCTCGCCGAGGAGTGCGCGGAGTTCTCTGATTAGCTTCTTGTCCATTCGCGTCTATGGTAGCGCAAGTAAGGGCAAAGGCGTGTGCTAGACTCACGAAGATTAGCGACAGAGACATAGAGAGAACCGTGAACGAAAAAGTCCTGATCGCGAGGGAGCTGCCGCAGGAGGCGATGCAGTTGCTGAGCCGCTATGAGCTCGAAGTCAACCGCGGGGAGCCGTGGAGCAAGGTGGAGTTGATGGGTTACGTGCGCGATGTCTCGGCGCTGATCTGCCAGCTCACGCAGAAAGTCGACGCCGAAGTCTTGGCGGCGGGGCCGAAGCTGCGCGTGGTCGCGAACGTCGCCGTCGGCTTCGACAACATTGACGTCGCGTCTGCGACCACGCGCGGGATCGCGGTGACCAACACCCCCGGCGTGCTCGACGACTCGACCGCCGATTTCACCTGGGCGCTACTGCTGGCCGTGGCCCGCCGCGTGGTCGAGGCCGACCGCTTCCTGCGCGACGGCAAGTGGAAGGGCTGGGACTTGATGCTCATGCTCGGCGCCGATGTGCACGGCAAAACGCTCGGCATTCTCGGTCTCGGCCGCATCGGTCGCAAAGTGGCCGAGCGGGCGCGCGGCTTCGCGATGCGCGTGCTCTACCACGACGCGGCTCGCGCTCCGGCCTCGCTCGAGCGCGAGCTCGGCGTCCAGTGGGCGGAAAAGGACGAGCTGCTGCGCGCGTCCGACTTCATCACGCTGCACGTGCCGCTGCTGCCCTCGACGCGCCACCTCATCGGCGCCCGCGAGCTGGCGACGATGAAGCCCACCGCCTACCTCATCAACGCCGCCCGCGGGCCGGTGGTGGACGAAGCGGCGCTGGTCGAAGCGCTGGAGCGCAAGCGCATAGCCGGCGCCGCGCTCGACGTCTTCGAGAACGAGCCCCAGGTGCATCCAAAGCTACTGGCGATGCCGAACGTGGTGCTCGCCCCGCACATCGCCAGCGCCTCGGTTGAAACCCGCACCCGCATGGCGGTGATGGCGGCGGAAAACGCGGTGGCGGTGCTGGAAGGCCGCAGGCCGCCCAACCTCGTCAACCCAGAAGTGTGGAAGGGATAAGATGCCGTTCGCGCCCGGACAAAAAGTTCGCTGCAATCTCGCCGGCATCCAGGTCGGCGACGTCCTGTTCCACGCCGCGGTGACCGACGCCGTGGGGAGAATCGTCAAGCAGACCTCGGCGGCGCCGCCGAAGTACCTCGTCGAGCTGATGTTCAGCTTTCGCGGGGTGAAAGAACTCGAAGTGCCCGAGGAACGCATTCGCCCGATGTGAGTTGGCCCTCACGCCCTCCCGCGAGGCGGGAGGTGTTCGGGATGACAAACGCGGGGAGACGACGGTGGCTGTAGGCCTGCTGAAAGACATGGCGAAGGAAATCTTCCTCGAGGCGCTCGAGGAAGTCGACGTCGCCCGCGCCTTCGCGCGCAAGGTGATGCGCAGTGGAAACCGGCTCCAAGTCGGCGCGCACGAGATTGACCTGGCGGCCTACACCCAGGTCTGGATTGTGAGTTTCGGCAAGGCCGCCTGGCCGATGTTCCACGCCCTGGTCGAAGTCCTGGGCGACGAGTTCCGGCCCACGCGCGGCGTCATCGCCTCCAACTCGCCCCCGGAAAAAATCTTCACCGGCTTCATGGCCGTGCAGGCGCCGCACCCCTATCCCGACGTGCGCAGCCAGGACGCCGCCGACAAAATCCTCCAGCTCTGCAAGGACGCGGACGACAAGACGCTGCTTTTTTTTCTCATTTCCGGCGGCGGCTCGGCGATGGTCGAATCGCCGCTCGACAAATCGGTCACTCTCGCCGACCTCACCGAGCTCAACCGCGTCCTGGTGCGCTGCGGCGCGACGATTGAAGAGATGAACGCGGTGCGCAAGCACCTCTCGGCGGTCAAGGGCGGGCGGCTGGCGGAAGCGGCGGCCAAAGCGCAGAAGGTAACCCTGCTGCTTTCCGACGTGCCCGAGGGAAGCTGGGCGACCATCGCCTCCGGGCCGACGCTCCCCGACCCGACCACGGTCGAGACCTGCTACGAGGTGGCGGCGCGCTACAACCTGCTGCCGCGAATGCCGCTGGCCATCCGCGTGCTGTTCGAAGAGAAGAAACTGAGGGAGACGCCGAAGGAAGGCGCCCCGGCGCTGCAGCGCTCGCAAGCCCTCGTGCTGCTGAGCAACAAAGATGCTGTGGAAGCCGCGCGTGCCGCCGCGGAACGCCGCGGCTACGCGGTCGAGCTCGAGTTATCGTGCGATGACTGGGACGTGCCCCGCGCGGTGGATTTCCTGCTGGCGCGCCTGGCCGAGTTGCAAAAGAAGAATGAAGGGAAGCCGGTATGCGTGATTTCCGGCGGCGAGTTGTCGTCGCCGGTGCTCGGCGACGGGCGCGGTGGGCGAAACCAGGCGTTTGTTCTCGACGCGGTGGAAAAGATTGCCGGGCGCAGCATCGCCGTGCTCAGCGCCGGCACCGATGGGGTGGACGGCAACAGCCCCGCCGCCGGCGCGGTGGCCGACGGCGAAACGATTGCGCGCGCCCGCCGCCTCGGCCTGGATCCGATGGATTATTTCCGCCGCAGCGACTCCTATTCGTTCTTTGAACGCCTCGGCGATGCCCTCGTCACCGGCCCCACCGGCAACAACCTCCGCGATGTGCGGATTCTCTTGGCGAGGTAGAATGGAAGCACGGACTTGTGGTGAGCGAAGCCGAACCATGAAGATGGATAAACACAGATGAGAACAACGTGCTTGGTGCTTTGTGTTTGGTGCTTGGTTACGGCCGTGGCGGCACAGGAGCCGCCCAAGAGGACACCCGAACAAGAGAAGCAAGTTGCCCGCGCGCGGGAGATTCTGGAAGAGGCTCGCAAGGCCACATTCGCCCTGCCGGTCGAGGAAGAAGGGCGAGCGACACTCCTGCAAGGGATCGCCGGAGCCTACGCCGAGGCCGGGGACGTGGATTCAGCGCTTTTGACCGTTGACGCGCTGGGAGAAGGCTACAGTCAGTTCAAGGGAAACATACTGACGATAATTGCTGTGCATCAAGCCCGCGCGGGCGACGTGGACGGCGCGCTGAGAACTTTCGACTCGGCAGAGGATCAAGGTTGGAAGTCGTTTGGGATGTTGATGGTGGTGGTTCGGCTGGGGAGGCAGGGTTATTGGGGACCGGCCCGCCAGCTAGCCGACAAGATCGAGGAGGAAGAGGTTAGAGGAAAGGCCTTGGTTCTGCTCGCGCAGGGTCAGGCGGCCCGGGGAGATGCCACGGGAGCCCGTTTGACGGCCGAGGCAATCCCGGACGAAGCGCAGAGGGAGAAAACTCTGCGGAACATCGAACGAATGGAACCGCTAATCGCCGCTGGCGGCAAGGTCGAGACCATCGACACTGCGTTTCCCGCGGCCACGCTGGGGAGCCCTCGCGTTCGTCCCGAGACGGCTCCCTTTCAACTACAGCTACCCTCAACCGGATTGCTGGTCGCAGGCGACAATTCAGCGGACCCTGTGGTGAACCGCGTGCGGGAGTTGGTCGAGGCCGCGGTAGAGGTCAAAGATGAAGCGGCGAAGAAGGCAGCCATCGAGCAATTGCAGCACGCTGCAGAGCTCGCCGCAAGCATAGAGTCTCCCTGCGATCGAGCCGACCAACTCTACCTGGTCGCAGTAGCGCAAAGCGAACTGGGAGATTTCCAGCGTGCGCGAAAAACGACGGCGCAACTGACTGGACAAAGGGGAGGAGGAGGTCTGGGTTCCTTGATTCACCTCTACACCGTGCGCAGCGTCGCATCGGCCCAAGCGGCCTCGGGAGGAGTCGACGATTCGCTGGCGTGGGCGGAGAGCGATGCGAATCCGACTCTGAGGGCCGCCGTATTGTTGGGCGCGGCGGAAGGCATTCTGCGCCGTCTGGAAGTCGAGAAGTGGCCCGCCAACTTGCCCAAGCCACCTCAATGACCAAGAAACAGAGCGGCTACGAAGTTGGCGTGGACTTGGCGGCGAAGCGCTCCGACCAGCGGACGCGGCCGGTCATCTGCATCACCACAAACAGCGTCAGAATCGAGCCGATGGTGATGCTCAAGCCGGTGTAGCCTTCGAGGAAAAAGGTGTAAGAGAACAGCACTAGATAGACGAGTTGAATCAGGCCCGCCTCCAGCAGCGCGAACCGCATCCCCACCACCAGCCGCAGGTAGCTCACCACCAGAAAGATAGACACGGCGGACGAAATCACAAACGCGGCGTGAATCGAGATGTGGTCCACCAGGTAGGCGAGCAGCAGGTGAAAGGAGAAAAACGCGCAGGCGAGGAAGAAGTAGTTCATCGGATGGACGTCGATCCCGCGCAGCGTGGTGATGAGAAACAGCAGGAAGAAGAAAAACAGCAGCGACACCGGCGCGAAGAAGCTGATGCGCCCGGCCAGTGGGCCCGGCTGGAGCTTTTCCGGCATGGCCATGCCGATCTGATAGCCGGAGACCAGGTTCTGGTAGCGCCACGCCAGCTCCCAGCCGTCCGGCGTTTCCCGCTTTTCGCTGGGCGAGAGGGTGTTGGCGGGGAAGTCAATGTCCTTGAAGTTGGTGGTCATCAGCAGCTCGAAGTCGCGCACCTGGGCGACGTCGTCGCCGAAGTTGTACTTCCAGGTGTCGAGCCCTTGCGAAAGGTAGGAGACTTTCAGCGTCGCCGCCTGGCCCGCAGCCAACGGCGCCATGGCCACCAGCGCCGTCTTTTCGTTCTGCGTCGCCAGCGGCTTGTCGTCGAGCGTCACGGCGAGGTTGTCATAAATCGTCTGCTCGGCCGGGTAGGAAAAGCGGAACGTAACCTCCTGCGCCTTGTCGGTCGGATTGCGGAAGGTGTAGGCGCCGGCGAAGTCGACTTTGTAAGTGCTGTACCACAGCAGCCCCTTCCGCCGGTGCTCGAGGTCGAGCGCGGCGCGGACGCGGCTGCGCTCCAGCGGCAGCGGCGTGGCGACGCTCTCTTGCACCGTGCGCACCGTCGTCGTGTTGCCCGTGGTCTCGCGCACCGTGGTGGGAACGAGCTTTTCATAGGTGGCGGTGGGCGGGCGCTGCTCGTGCGGCGCGCCCCAACTGGAGGCGACGCGGCCGCGCAGCCGCGTGTCGGCGTCAAAGGTGCGCGCCAGAATGGTGGCGCCCAGGATGCCCCAGGCCGCCGAGGTGCAGAAGAAGATGAACAGGATGCCGGCGATGCGCTTGGTCATCGAGCGAGCCCTCCCGTGGCCGGGGAGTAGGATGCGGGTGTCGGGGGCGTTCTGTCAAGTACTTTGCTGCATAAAGATATGCCGGCCGGTCTCGAAATCGCAAAAAGCCGCGGAGCCCCCGGGGAAGGCGCTCTGGGAGGGGAGGGGTAGGATCCCCAGGGCGAATGCGTTATGCGTTCAGAACGCGTTCGGACGCATGGGAGAGGCAGCCGGGGAATGGGCGGCGACCCGCCGGGCGGGGTCAGCAGCAGCGCGGCCGGTGGCCCGCGACTCGCGACCCCTGAGGGAAGAGGCCAAGGGCGCCGCGGAGGAAGAGCCAAAACGCGCGGAGAGCTCGCGCGACCGCTGGACGTTGCCCGTTCCACGGAATCAAGAATCGGTGTGCATCTGTCTGTATCTGTGGTTCCATCTCAGTCGGCCTCGGCGAATTGCGACGCCATGTAGGGGGCTTCCTGCAAGTCGGGGGCGCGGCGCCCGCTCAGCAGCTTCCACCACTCCAGCGCCGACGACAGCACCACCACCAGCACCAGCGTCGCCAGCGCGCCGGTGACGTAGAAGTTCACGTAGTCGTTGAAAATCAGCCGCCCCAGTTCGGCCGCCTGCGCCGAAGCGCCCTGGCCGGAGAGAATCAGCTCCTCGAGTTGCCGCTCGAGCTGCCAGGCGTGGGCGCGGAAGCCGACCCGCGGCTCGGGGCTGTACATCTTCTGGAAGCTGGCAGTCATGGTGACGGCGACCAGCGCCAGCGCCGGCACGAGCGTCACCCAGACGTAGCGCAGCCGGTGCATCTTGATGAGGATGGTAGTCATCACCGCCAGCGCCACCGTGGCCAGCAACTGATTGGCGATGCCGAACAGCGGCCAGAGCGTGTTGATGCCGCCCAGCGGGTCGCGCACGCCTTGGTAGAGGAACCAGCCCCAGGCGCCGACCACCAGCGTGCTCGAAAGCAAAACGCTCGGAAGCCAGCTCGTCCGCCCCAACGGCTTCCACGCCTGCCCCAGCAAATCCTGCAGCATGAAGCGCCCCACGCGCGTGCCGGCGTCGAGCACGGTGAGAATGAACAGCGCTTCGAACATAATCGCGAAGTGGTACCAGACGGCGATGAGCGCTTCGCCGCCGATGGTGTTGGAAAAGATGTGCGCCATGCCCACCGCCAGCGAGGGCGCGCCGCCGGTGCGGTTGAGCAGTGTCTCTTCGCCGACCAGATGCGCCAGGCTCTCCATTTCCGCCGCGGTCACCGGGAAGCCCCAGGCGGTGATGGTGGCGGCGGCCTGGTCGGCGGTGCGCCCGACGATTCCCGCCGGGCTGTTGATGGCGAAGTACACGCCCGGCTGCAGCACGCACGCCGCCACCATCGCCATCACCCCCACGAATGACTCGATAATCATCGAGCCGTAGCCGATCATCCGCGTCTGCGTTTCGCGCAGGATCATCTTCGGCGTGGTGCCCGAGGCCACCAGCGAGTGGAACCCGCTGATGGCCCCGCAGGCGATGGTGATGAAGCAGAACGGAAAAATGCCGCCGGCGAAAATCGGCCCGGTGCCGTCGGTGAAGCGCGTCAGCGGCGGCATGTTGATTTCCGGCCGCACGAAAAGAATCCCCGCCGCCAGCGCGAACACCACGCCGACTTTGATGAAGGCGCTCAGGTAGTCGCGCGGCGCCAGCAGCAGCCACACCGGCAGGGTCGAGGCAGCGAAGCCATAAATAATGATGGCGATGGCCAGCGCCGTGCCCGAGAGCGTGAAGACTTTCGCCCAGCTCGGCGACGCCGCCACCCACTGCCCGGCGACCACGACGAACAGCGTCAGCGCCACGCCGATGGCCGTCGCTTCCAGCACCCGCCCCGGGCGCAGGTAGCGCAGGTAGAGCCCCATCAGCACGGCGATGGGAATCGTCATCGCCAGCGTAAACGTGCCCCAGGGCGACGACTTGAGCGCGTTGACGACAACCAGCGCCACCGCCGCCAGCAGAATAATCATGATGGCCATCACCGCGATGAGCGCCACCACGCCGCTCAGCGGGCTGACTTCCTCGCGCGCCATCTGCCCCAGCGACTTGCCGTTGCGCCGCGTGGAGGCGAACAGCACTACAAAGTCCTGCACGCACCCGCCGAGCACCGCGCCCACCACGAGCCACAGCGTCCCCGGCAGGTAGCCGAACTGCGCCGCCAGCGTCGGCCCGATGAGCGGCCCCGGCCCCGCAATCGCGGCGAAGTGGTGCCCCATCAGGACCCATTTGTTGGTGGGAACGAAGTCGCGCCCGTCGTCGAGCCGCTCGGCGGGCGTGGCGCGCGTTTCATCCAGCGCCATCACCCGCGCCGCGATGAAGGCCGAGTAGAAGCGGTAGCCCAAGAGATAAATGCAGCCGGCGGCGACGATGAACCAGGTGGCGTTGATGGGCTCGTCGCGCTCCAGCGCGATCGTCCCCAGCGCCCCCGCCCCCAGCAAAGAGACCGCGACCCACAGCAGCATCTTTAGAAGCTGTTTCATCGCAATCTTTTAAGCTCGTCCGCCTCCTCTTGTCCTTCGATCAGACCGAAAGAACGTACCAAACGAACAGAAACGTCAGGAGCGCGAAACAAAAGGCAACCCACCACAGGCGCGACCCTCGCATGGCGGCGACGAACCCCAGAATCGTAGCAGTCAACAATTGAATGACTGCGCACCACCACGGGTAGTAGGAGAGGTGCCACCACTCGCTGGCGTACACGAGGAGCCAGAATCCGCCCGCGAGAACAATACTTGCAATCCCGAAGACCTTGGGCGAGATCTTTGAAGACACGGGCGGGAATGGTATCACGCAGCGTCGCGATCAGAAATGCGCGAGTCGCTAGTCGCGGCTCGCCAGCCGCGTGGGCTGGCCCCAGCGGCCGGTGAACACCATCTGCTCGAGCGGCCTGCGCGAGCGCGGTGCGAAGTCGCGTTGGCGGAGTTTTTCCGGCAGCGCGTTCGAGTCGCCGAGGTAGCCAATTGCAATCCCCGCCACCGCCTCCCAGCCTTCGGGAATCGAGTAGTGTTCTCGCGCACGCTCCGGCTCGATGCCCGCCATCTGGTGGACGTAGAGCCCGTGCGCCATCGCTTGCACCACCAGACTCATCGCCGCCAGCCCGACGTCGTGCCATGCGTGCGGGTTGGCGCGCCCGCCGCGGTCGAACTTCAGCTTGGCCACCGACAGCATCAGCACCGGTGCGTTCCGCGCCCACTCCTGGTTGCTCGGCACCAGGCAGGAAAGCAGTCGCGCAAACTCCTCCGGGTTTTCTTTCGTCGCCACAAGGAACGCCCACGGCTGCTCGTTGTAGCTCGAGGGCGCCCACCGCGCCGCCTCCAGCAGGCTCACCAGAATCTCCGGCGCCACCGGCCGCTCGCTGAACGCGTACGGACTCCACCGCCGCGCCAGCAGCTCCTGAATCGGCGCCCTCGTCGCCGCCCTTTCTTCCATCAATCGTTCCTCTTTGTGTCTTCGCGCCTTTGTGGCTAGAGCAGTCCCTTTACCCAGCCGCCATCCACCGCAATCGCGGTCCCGCTGATGTAACTCGCCCTCTCCGACGCCAGAAACGCCACCAGCGCCGCCAGCTCTTTCGGTTCGCCGATGCGCCCCATCGGAATCTGCGACGTCCAGGCGCGAATCACTTCCTCGCGCCCGACGCCGCGCTGCTTCTGAATCATCGCAATCAACTCTTCCAGCCGCTCCGTGCGCGTGTAGCCGGGACACACGACGTTGACCAGCACGTTGTCGCGCGCGCACTCATTCGCCAGCGTTTTCGCCAGCCCCGCCACGCCGGCGCGGAGCGCGTTCGAGAGCAGGAGGTTCTCAATCGGCTGCTTGATGGACACCGAAGTCAGAAAAATCAGCCGGCCCCACTTCTGCGCCCGCATGCGCGGCAGCACCGCGCGCGCCAGATGCACCGCGCTCATCAGCGTCAGCTCCACCGCTTTGTGCCAGTCTTCGAGCGAGGTCGCGTCAAACGGCTTGGCCGGCGGCCCGCCGGCGTTGGCCACCGCGATGTGCACCGCGCCCCAGCGCTCGGCGGCGAGGTTGACGAACTCTTCCACCTCGGCCGGCTTGGTCACGTCCGCGGTCGCGGAGAGAACCAGGTTGCCGGTGCGCTCGGAAATCTCCCGCGCCGCCGCGTCCACTTTCGCCGCCGTGCGGGCGCAGATGGCCACGTGCGCGCCTTCGGCCGCCAGCTCTTCGGCGATGGCGCGCCCCAGCCCCTGGCTCGCGCCCGCCACCACCGCCACCTTTCCCTTCAATCCCAGGTCCATCTCCCCTCCGTTGCCATCCGCTATCAGCCTTCGGCGATCAGCGTGCAACAAGACTGCTGATTACTATTGCCTCTGCCTGATGTGCCGCATACTATCTACTCCCTTACCGGAGGACAAGATGGCTCTGCTGCCCAACCTCGGGCCCAAGACCCGCATTGCCTACGTCATCTTCGGCTTGTTCTGGGTCGTTTTTGGATGGTATGCGCTCGAAACCGGACGCTTCCTGAGACCGCTCGGCGCGTGGCTCGCCATGGTCGCCGGCGCCATCGTGACGCTCGAAGGCGCCTCCGGCTTTTGACCGACGTGCTGGCTGCTCCGGCGGAGCGGCAAGAAGGCAGGCTAAATGGCGAAGAGGCTGCTTCCTTCGCCCCGCCTGGCGGGACTCAGTACAAGGCGGCGGAGCAGCCACAAGGCCCGCTGAAATGGTGCGCATTCAAGACGCAGTCGCCCTGGTGGTTCTGTGCTTGCAATCGTGGATTCCGGTTTTCTGGCTGCTGGTCCATCCCGCCATCGGTTTCTGGCGACGCTATCCGCGCGCCTGCTACTATGGCCTGGCGCCGGTGATTCTGCTGGCGACCGGCGTCGGGCTCTGGTGGCCGTCGGACTGGTGGCTGGAGCGGCGGTTCACCCAGCACTGGCTGGCGGCGGCTTTCGGCCTGGCGTTCATCGCCACTGACCTCTGGCTGATGCGCCAGGTCGAGCGGGCGCTGGGCTGGCGCGTGCTCGTCGGCCTGCCGGAACTAATGCCGGGCAGCCACCAGGCTGAGGTCAAGGCGGCCGGCATCTACGAGCGCGTGCGCCATCCGCGCTATCTGGGTATGATTCTATCCTGGTTGGGCGCGGTGCTGCTCGCCGGCTCCACGCGCCTGCTGGTTCTGGTGGCTGTGCTTGTGGCGATGGCCTCTATGGTAATGGAGCTGGAAGAACGGGAGCTGTTGAAACGCTTGGGAGCACCCTACGCTGACTACCGCCGCCGCGTGCCGCGCCTGCTGCCGCGGCTGCGATAGTACATCCTGCACCCGCAGAGGAGGTGGCGCAATGAAACGCGTGGCAACTGTCCTGCTGGTTCTGCTGTCCGCGGCGGTCATCGCCGGGCTCCGCGCTCAGGAGGCCGAGTCGCCCATCAGCGAAGCCGAGTTCGTGCGCATGATTCAGGCCAAGGCCCCGGCCGACCAGATTGTGGCCGCCATCCGCGCCCGCGGCATCGCCTTCAAGCTCAGCCCGCAACTGGAGAGCGACCTGCGCACGCTCAAGATCAGCTCGGCGGTCATCGACCTGCTCAAGGCGCCCGGCCATCTGGAAATCCGGGCCAATGCTCCCGGCGGCGAAGTCATGGTGGATGGCCAGCCCCGCGGCGCCCTCTCCGCCGAAGGCATCCTGATGGTCAAAGATTTGGCTTCCGGGCCCCACGTTGTTCGTGTGCGCGCCGAAGGCCGCGTGCCGGCACAAGGCGACGCCTTCATCAAGCCCGGCGAAACCGCCCGCGTCGACCTGGTTCTGCTCCCCGCCGTCAGCACCACGCCCGGGCCGCTGGGCGCCCGCATCAACGTCCAGGCGGGGACGGTGGAAGACGCGGCGCTGGTTGACCTCGAGTTTGAAAAGGACCCTGATGCGCGCGCGAAAAAAGTGGACGCCATCGCCCAACAGTTCGGCCGGGACAGCCCAGTGACGGCGCTGGCCTACGGGATGCTCCAGGACAGCTACCTCACCGCCGGTAAGTACAGCGAAGCGCTGGCAGCGGGCGACAAAGTGCTGGAACGCGACCCGCTGAATTTTCCCGCCATCGTGCGCCAGGCGCGCGCCTGGGCGGGTCAAGGCCTGCTGGAGAATGCCCTGGAGCAGGCGGCGCGGGCGCAACGCCTGGTCAACGAGCTGCAAACCGCGACGCCGCCGAGCGATCTCTCGCCGACCGCCTGGGAGTCGGAGAAGCGGAAGATGTCGGACACGGCGTCGGCGGAGCTGCAGTCGCTGTCGTATGACCTGATTGTCGCCACGACGCAGGTGGAAGACGCGGGGCGGCGGGCGAAACTCGCTCAGCGATTCCTGGAAGTGTTCCCGGAGTCGCCCTATCGCAGCTCGGCCTACTTCACACTGGCGGTGGCGGCGCAGCAGCAGGGCGACGTGCCAAACCTGGTGAAGTGGTCCGACGCCGGGCTGGAAACCGAGCCCCACAACGCCGTGTTGCTGATGATGCTGGCGACCACGCTCGCCGAGCGCGGCGTCGCCGGCGGCCCCCCGACCAAAGACGACCTTGAGAAAGCTCGGGACGCTGCGACGCGCCTGCTGGAGTTGCTGACCAAAGACCCCGACAAGGCTCGCGTCGCCGGCACTTCCGACGAGCAGTGGGCTGCCCAGAAACAAGTGCTGGAAGGCATGGGCCACCTGAGTTTGGCGCAGGTTCTGCTCAACGAAGGCGCGGATCCGCTCAATAAGCCCAAGCTCGAGCAGGCTATCGCCGAGTTCAAGCTGGCCGGACCGATGATCAAGTCGGACAACTACTCCTACGCGCGCAATCAGTTTCTGCTCGGGTTTGCCTATGCGAAGCTGGGCGAGGCGGCCTCGGCGCGCGCGGTGCTCAATGAAGTCGTCGCGCTCGATACGCCCTATCGCGACCACGCCCGCGACCTGCTCAGCAAGCTCAAACCAAGGTAGGGCTGGGCATCCTCTTTGTTTTTCATTCCGAAGGGTCCCGATAGCATCGGGGACTCCGGGGAATCTGCTTCTCCCCGATGCACGTTGCACGATGCCTGGAGCCCGTTGTCCTATAATGTTTTCGCTGTGGCAGACCCTACTCACTTCATGCAGCAGGCCCTGGCCGAAGCGGGCGCGGCCGAAGCCGAGGGCGAAGTCCCCGTCGGCGCGGTCGTCGTCCGCGGTGAAGAGGTGATTGCCCGCGCCCACAACCAACCTATCGGCCTGAACGATCCCACCGCGCACGCGGAGATTCTTGCTCTGCGGTTTGCCGGCGAGCGTGTGGGTAACTACCGCCTTACCGGCTGCGACCTCTACGTCACGCTGGAGCCCTGCGCCATGTGCGCCGCAGCCCTGGTTCACGCTCGCATCCGTCGCCTGATTTACGCGGCCACCGATCCCAAATCCGGCGCCGTCGGCTCCACGATGCGCCTGCTCGAGGCTTCCCACCTCAACCACCGCGTTGAAGTCGAGTCCGGCCTCCTCGCCGACGAGTCCGCCGCCCTCCTCCAGCGCTTCTTCTCCTCCCGCCGCGAGAGGTAGGGCGGGCCTTGCACCCTGCCGCTTTTTGCCCGGGAAGGGCGGGTTTCGACCCCGCCGCAAACGACGAACCAATGATGGGCTCTAGCCCCTGAAGTCATTCCCGCTTTTCGAAAACCAAGAAGTAGAACTGCCGGCTGTCGTGCCCGCGCGTGAACCCTTTCTCCTCGCGCGCAAACACAAACCCGGCGCGCTCGGCCTCTTCCCGAACGACTTCTTTGGGCACGCGGTGACGGCTGAAGTAGCTGTCCCGTTTCTGCCCGGGCTCAATCGCGCCGTCAATGATGGCCAGCCGCCCGCCGGGCTTGAGCGCGCGGAAGAAGCCCGCCATCATGGCATCGTAGTCGCGCATTTCGTGGTAGGCGTTGACAACCAGCACCACGTCGACCGATTCCGGCGCCAGCCGCGGGTCGTCGGTTGCGCCCAGGACTGTCTCAATCTGGGCCAGCTTTTCTTTTTCAGCTCGCTCCCGCAGCTTCTTGAGCGCGCTCTCGCTGATGTCCACCGCATAGACGCGCCCCGTCGCCCCGACGCGCTCGGCCAGATGAAATGTGAAGTAGCCGTTGCCTGCGCCGACGTCCGCCACCACCGTGCCCGCGGCGATGCCGAGCGCATCCATCACCTCTTGCGGCCTCTGCCACTTGTCCCGCGCACTCCCCGAATCCTGCGCGGGCAGGCAAAGGGCCAGGGAAGCAACGAGGCAAAGAAGCAGGAGAAGACGAGGAAGGGAAGTAGCTCGAGTTGTCACGCTCAATTAGACGCGGTTATGGTCGGCTTTGGCTACGGGAGCGCCCGCCAAAGTTCTTGGGCGCGATGGTAAAATAATGCAGCCGCTTCCGATTAGCCGGAGAGGTGCCAGAGCGGTTGAACGGGCTCGCCTCGAAAGCGAGTGTGGGGGAAACTCCACCGTGGGTTCGAATCCCACCCTCTCCGCCACTATCTAGGCACGAGGCACAAGGTACTAGGCACGCCTTGACCTGCCACCGACAAACGATATAACTTACCCCCATGGCGCGCGTGGACTGGAAGGCCCGCATCAAGCGGCTGCTGCTGGTCGACCTGCTCATCGGCCTCCGCCGCACCTTCGCTTATCAATCCAAGAAGCATTGCTATACGGAGCAGTACCCGCAAGAGCGCCCCATGGTGGCCGAGCGCTACCGCGGCGCCCCGCGGCTCAACATCAACCCCGAAACCGACGAAACGCTCTGCATCGCCTGCAACCTCTGCGCACTGGCCTGCCCGGAGAACCTCATCGTCGTTGGCTGGCAGCGCGACGAGAAGAGCCGCCGCAAGGTTCTCACTCATTTCACCTACGACCTCTCCCGCTGCATGTTCTGCGGCTGCTGCGAGGACGCCTGCCCCACCGACGCCCTCGAGCTCACCCAGGATTTCGAGGTCGCCTACTTTACCCGCGAAGGCGCCATCTGGGACCGCCACCTGCTCGAAGTCGGCCCCACCCCCACCCGCTACACCCGCTGACCCGATTCATCTCGGTTAGACAGGCGTTCTTGCCTGTCACCTTGCTTGATTCCACAGCAGTGCAGCTATAGAGTACCCACCGACTTCCGACAAACGGAGGGCACAATGAAAACTGAAGCGCTGGCGAAGGCGGCTTACTGGGGCGGTTGGGCGGCTGCGGTGGTAGCGGTGTTTTACAAGTTCCTCATCAGCTTTGGCGTGTGCGAACCCCTCATGCAAGTTTTTCCGCGTCACCTGTGGCAGACGGCCTTCCTGCTCTTCATCGCCTCTATCGCCAGTGAGGGTCTGGGGCGAGCCAAAGCCTGACCGATGGAGCTGCGCAAGGACCCCATCACCCGAAGCTGGGTGGTGGTGCGCGACCGCGAGGCCCACGCTCCCTCTACCGATCCTTGCTCGCTCTGTCCCGGCAACGAACGGCTCACGCCGTCGCCCACCATCCTCTCGCTGCCGGAGAACTCTCCCCAGTGGCAGGTCCGCGTCTTCCCTCACTTCGACCCGCTCTTCCGCATCGAAGGCGAAACCGAGCGCGTGGCCGACGGCATTTACGACCGCATGCGCGGCGTGGGCGCGGATGAAATCATCGTCGAGCTGCCCCAGCACGACCGCCGCTTGAGCCAGGCCACCGGCGAAGAAATCGCCCGAGTGTTTGAGGCCTATGCCCGCCGCCTCGCCGACCTCAAGCGCGACCCGCGCTTCAAGTACATCTCCGTTTTCAAAAATGCCGGCGCCGGCGCCGGCCAGGAAGCCGCCCATGCCTACTCGCAGGTTGCCGCCACCCCGTTCGTCCCCCGGCGCGTGCTGCACGAGTTGCGCTCCGCCCGCGAGTATTACGAGCTCAAGGAGCGCTGCCTTTTCTGCGACATGGTGCGCCAGGAGCTGGCGCAGAAGGAGCGCGTGGTGGAATCCACACCCCACTTCGTCGCGCTGTGTCCCTTCGCTTCGCGCGTGCCGTTCGAGGTCTGGGTGCTCCCGCGCCGGCACCACTATTGCTTTGAAGAGGACTACGCCAAGCTCGCCGACCGCGCCGAACTCGCCGGCCTGCTGCGCCGCACCTGGCAGCGCATCGAGCAGGTTACGCCCGACTACCACTTGGTCCTGCACACCTCGCCCAACACCGTCCCCACCCAGGAGCGCATCGGCTTCTGGGCCTCGCTGGAGGAGGACTTCCACTGGCACTTCGAGCTCATGCCCATCGTCCAGCGCCGACCCGGCCCCTACCTGACCAAAGAGGTCTACTTCATCAACATCGCCCCCGAAGCCGCTGCCGCCCGCCTCCGCGAGCTCCGCCTACCTGACTAATCGCTCGATGCCAAGCAGGCCCACACCCCGACATCTTTCATCTCGAGCGGAGCGGCGTGCTTGCAATGCAAGGACACCGCGCCGTCGAGGGACCTGCTTTTTCATTTCTCAGCGCGGTGGCGCGATAGTTCGCCTCATCGCGGTTGTTTTCGTCGTCGTTTTCGCTTTGATTCTATATCTCGCTCGCGCGCCGCTGCTTCGAGCCACCGCTGCCGCCTGGATTGTGGACGAGCCCCTCGAGAAAGCCCAGGCCATCGTCGTCCTCGGCGGGGACAGCCGCGCCGGCGACCGCCTCCGCCACGCCGTCCAGCTCTACCGTGCCGGCTGGGCTCCGCGAATCGTCCTGAGCGGCGCGCCCTTTCGCACCTACTTCAACGAATCCGAACTGATGGCCCACGAGGCCAAGCAGTTGGGCGTGCCCGCCGAGCATCTCATTCTCGCCCCCAGCCGCGCCGACTCCACACTCGAAGAAGCTCTAGGCTTGCGCGAAGGCCTAGCCCGGCACGACTTCCGCAAGATTATTCTTGTCACCTCGAACTTCCACACCCGCCGCGCCCGGACGATTTTTCTCGCCGTCTATCGTCCGCGCGGCACGCGCGTTATCGTTAGCGCCGCGGCCGACCAGCGCTTTGACCCGCAAACCTGGTGGCGGCAGCGCGAAGGCCGCAAGCAGGTGGCCTCCGAGGTCGCCAAGCTGCTCTACACCTGGTGGGAGCTCCTCTGGTTGCCTTCGCCTGCTGAGGAAGCATCTGCACCATCGTAGGGCAACTAGCCCTCGCCCGCCCTTTTTGCTCCGGTTTGGGAGTTCTCCCTGTTTTCGCCGCAAATTTTTTCCACAAGGGGGTTGCCTCTTGACACCGACTGGTCTATAGTGCCGGCTCAAGTGTGGGGAGCAGAGGGCGCGGGCCCTCTGAACACAACTTGAGGAGCGATTATGTGGGGACCAAAGAAGGGCGAGGAAGCGGGAGCATCGCTGTCGGAGCGTGAAAGCCCGGTGGTGCACGCATCGCCGACCTACACGCCGGCGCCAGCCGAACCGGTTGCGGCAGTCGCCGCCACCGGCAAGGCCGGCGCGCGCGTTGGGCGTACGCTGCGCATCAAGGGCGAGCTGGTCGGCACCGAAGAGTTGGTCATTGATGGCGAAGTGGAAGGCACAGTGGACCTGGGCGAGAGCCGCTTGACCATCGCGCCCCAGGGCCGCGTGCAGGCCGACATCAAGGCCCGTGAAATCATCATCGAGGGCACGGTGCGCGGCACCGCGCGCGCCAGCGACCGCCTGCACATCGCCAAGAGCGGCAACGTCTCCGGCGATTTGGTGGCCGCGCGCGTTTCGATCGAGGACGGCGCCTACTTTAAGGGCAGCATCGACATCCAGAAGCCCGAGGAGCAGAAAGCCGCCAAGGTCAGCGAGTCGTACCGCGCCACACCCACGCCCCTGGTGGCGGCTTCGAAGGACAAACTGCAGTAAGACAGGCTGCGGTAGAATCGCAGGTCGTGGAGTCCGTGCGCCAGACGCTCACCAGCTGGCTCCAAAGCCGGCCCAGCGAAGAGGTGTCGCTCGCCGGCCGCGTTACCCGCACATCGCTCGGGCTGGAGCAATTCGTCGAGACGCTTGGTGAGGTCAACCATCCCGCCGTTCTCGACCTCGGCCGCGTTTGGAACTCCACCGTCAGCTTTTTCACCGGCCTCGGCTGCAAGCTCTACACCGAGGACGTCTTCCAATCCCTCTTCCAGGCGCTCAACGAAAGCGGGCCCGATTTGCTGCCGCTCGAAGAGCGCTTCCTCGGCTCCGTGCTCCAGTATCCGGAGGAAAGTCTGCGAGGGATTCTGGCGTGGGATTTACTCGACTACCTCCCCGAGCCGCTGGTGGCGCCGGTGGCGCAACGGCTTTTTGATCGATTGGAGCCGGGCGGCGCCTTTCTGGGGTTCTTCCACGACCGCTCGACCGAGAACGGCAGCCCGTCGTTTGTCCGCTACCGCGTCCTCGACCCGCGCACCGTCGAATTGTTGCCGGGGTCGCTTCCACTCAAGCAGCAACGCTCCTTTGCCAACCGCGCCCTGCTTCAGCTCTTCGAGGGCGCGCATTCCTCGCGCACCTTCGTTGGCCGCGACCACCTGCGCGAATTTTTCGTCGTCAAGTAGAGCAAACATCCCTGTCTGCCGCGGTCGTCAGGGCACGACGGAAGTCGTGCCGCCACACGCTTGGAAAAAAGACCGGCTTTGCTCCGCTGAAGGATTCCCTCAGCGAGCAAAGCCGGATTGGAAAGATAGCCTAGAGTTGGGGCGGCGGTCCAACCGGCCCGCGACGATAGAACCGCATCTCGCGGCGTCCACGCCCGGGTTCGCGCCCGCGCCAGCGCATCGTACGCCACTCCGCCATTCGCCTCTGAACCAGGCTGCGCAGCTTGGTGCGCTGCTCCGGCGTGAGCGTGTTGCGGAACGCTAGGCGGTGCTCGATCCGCTGGCGGGTAAGCGCCGTCTGCGCTTCCGTCAGCGCCCTGATGCGCTTCTCCAGTTCCACCTTGTCCGGCGTGTCCTGCTGCAGCAGCTCTTCCAACTCCATGCGGCGGATTTGCATGTCGGTGCGCGCCCGCAAGCCGGTCTTGGCGGCGTCAAAGCCCAGGCTGCGCAGCTTGCTCACTTGTTCCTCGCTCAGCCCGAGCTCCTCGCGGATGGCTGGGTCCATCCCCAGACGGTGAAAGCCCATCCCGCGGTGATGACGGCCCAGCATCATCCCCATCCCGCCGCCCGGCCCGTCGTTCATGAAGTCCGGCCCGCCGAAGTCGAACTCGCGCTCTTCGACTATCACCGGCGGCTCGGGGGATTGCGGCGGCCCCGGCGGTTGCTGCGCCAGGCTCCAGGCAGTGCCAAAGGCCACGGTCACGATTGCTACCGCGACCGCGTACCACAATTTAGAAGGTCGCATCGGAATCTCCTTCCCGTTAGTATTGCTCCCAACCGTTAGAACCCCGCCGGCCGCCAAAAGTTTCGTTCTTTTGCGCCGAGGCCGCGATTTTTGATTATCTTGAAGCTGCCATGCCGGCCCAGCTTCCCCCCGGCCACTACCAGCGCGTGCTGGCGATTGACTCCGACGCCGCCTTTCTCTCGGCGGTCAAGCAGGTCATCGAAACCGGCCGCTGCCGGGTGGACTGCGCCACTACCGCGGCCGACGCCCTGGCAGCGCTCGAGCGCAACGTCTACGACCTGGTCGTCAGCGAAGTGCGAATGTCCGGGCTCGACGCGGCTGAGCTGTGCGCCCGCTCCGAAAAGCGCCTCGCCGAGGGAATGCAGCTTCTCTTTCTTGCAGCAGAGCCGCTGAGCGACGAGCTGCGGCTCTTCCTCGAGGCTCGCCGCCTCGCCTGCCTTCCCAAGCCCCTCCATCTCCGCCGCTTTCTCGACAAACTCGATGATCTCCTCCTCACCGCCGCCCAACCCACGGAAGAAGAGGCCGAAAAGTGACAAAGGGAATTGCCTTTTGGCTTGGAATTTGCATCCAACGGGGGAGTGTTATGAGGTCTGTGGCGAAACGCGCCCCCGCAGTTCTTCTGGGAATCGCGCTGCTGGTTTCCTCCTCGGTAGTCGCGCAGGCTCCTAAGCAGCCCATTGACGTTCAACGCTCGACTCTGAAGGTTTTCGTCTACAAGTCCGGCATCTTCTCCGCCTTCGGGCACAATCACATCGTCGCCGCGCCGATTGAAGAAGGCTGGGTGAGCTTGGGACCGGCGGGCGTCGAGTTTCGCGTCGTCGCCTGCAAGCTGCGCGTGCTTGACCCGGACGTGGATGCCGATGAGCGCGCCAAGGTCCAGGCGACCATGGAAGGTCCCGAGGTGCTCGATTGCACCAAGTTCCCCGAGATTCGCTTCCAGTCCAACGCCGTCGAACCGGCGGGGACCGACCAGTGGACGGTCCGGGGATTGCTCTCGCTTCATGGTCAGGCGCGCCCGGTCACCGTGGCGGTGAAGAAGCAAGGCGCGCGCTACGTCGGCTCGGCCAGCCTCAAGCAGCGCGACTTCGGCATGACCCCCGTCAGCGTTGCCGGCGGCACCGTGCGAGTGAAAGACGAGGTCAAGATCGAGTTCGAGATTCACCTGAAGGAGTGACGGGAAGACCGTATGGCCGACGTCCTGATCGCCGGAGGAGGGCCCGCGGGCTCCGCGTTGGCTATTCTGCTCGGCCGCCAGGGCCTGAGCGTCGAGCTCTTCGATCGAAGCCGGTTTCCCCGCGAAAAACCTTGCGGAGAAGGATTGATGCCCGCCGGCCTCGCAGTTCTCAACCGGCTGGGCGCGGCCGACGCCATCGGTGGCGCGCCCTTCTTCGGCATCCGCTTCCACTTCGGCGACAAGACCATCGAGGGGCGCTTCCCCCAAGTCGCGGGCTTTCCCATTGTCGGTCGCGGGCAGCGCCGGCAGCGCCTCGATCGGATCCTCTTTCAACTCGCGGCCGAGACGCCCGGTGTTGCGGCTCGTGCCGGCGCGAAGGTGGAAGCGCCGCTACTCGGCAACGGACGCGTCGTCGGCTTGTGTGTGAACGGCGAGCCGCGGCAGGCTTCACTCGTCGTCGCCGCCGATGGCGCTCGCTCGCGCCTGCGCCGCCAGCTCGGCCTCGACCTGCCCGTGCGCCGCAAGCGCTTTGGTGTTCGCGCCCACTTTCGCCTCGCGCCGGGACGCGAACAACCGCCCTGGGTGGAAGTCTTCGCCGCGGGCGACCACGAGCTCTACGTCACCCCGCTGCCCGAGGGCGAGATGCTGGTTGCCGCCCTCGCCGACTCGCGCCCGCTGCGCGAATCCATCGAGCGCGTGTTTCGCCGCTGGTGCGGCGAGCATCCGGCGGTGGCGGCGCGCCTCGAAGGCGCCGAGCAGGTTTCGTCTCTGCTCTGCGCCTCGCCCTTGGAGGCCCGCGCTCGCTCCGGCGTCGCGCCGGGGATTGTTCTGCTCGGCGACGCCGCCGGCTTTCTCGACCCCATCACCGGCGGGGGAATGACCCAGGCGTTGATGACCGCGGAGCTTCTGGCGGGCTACGTCGCCAAGAACCACGCGACCGCGGGGGACTGGCTCTGGGAGTTCGAGCGCGACCGCCGGGCCCTCCTGTGGGACTACCGCTTCCTCACCCACGCCATGCTCTTCTTGGCCGACCACCCGCGCCTGACCCACGCGCTCCTCACCCGCCTCCGCCTTCCTCCGGTGTTACTCTCGCACCTCATCGGCGTCTCCAGCGGTGTGCGACGCCTGCTCGGCGTCGGTGCGTTGAAGCCCAGCGAACCTTTTCTGCCAGCCGAGTTCGTCACCGGCTGCGCAGCCAGGTCGCTCTCGGCGAACCTCAAAGACTGACGCTACCGGCGTCGGCGCGCAGTGGTATGCTCAGACCAAACATGAAACCGAGAGGCTGGTATGGAACTGCACACTGTCCGTATGCGCATCCCCGACAACGCCAACTTGATTCTGGGCCAGACCCACTTCATCAAGACGGTGGAAGACCTCTACGAAGTGATGGTGAACACCGTGCCGGGCATCAAGTTCGCCATCGCCTTCAACGAGGCTTCCGGGCCCTGCCTGGTGCGGGTCGAGGCCAACGACGACGAGCTGCGCCAGGCGGCAATCGAAAACGCCCAGGCCATCGGCGCTGGCCACCTGTTTGTGGTGCTGATTCGCCAGGCCTACCCCGTCAACGTGCTCGGCCGCATCAAGGACTGCTTCGAGGTTTGCTCCATCTACTGCGCCACCGCCAACCCGGTGGAAGTGGTGGTGGCGCACAGCGAGCAGGGCCGCGGCGTGCTGGGAGTGATTGACGGCTCCTCGCCCAAAGGCGTCGAAGGGCCCGCCGACGTCCAGCACCGCAAAGAATTCCTGCGCAAGATAGGCTACAAGCAGTAAGGGTCTGCTTAGACGTCCAGGAAAACGGTGGCCTTCCAGCCTTGAGGGGATTCGTTGATTTCCAGTTGGTGGTAGGTGACGGCCTTGATGTAGGTGCGGGCGCGGTGGCGGGCCTTGTCGAAGCGCTCGCCGTGGCCGGCCCCCCGGATTTCCCAGTGCGGCTTCTGCGGCGGTGCCCCTTCAGGCGGATGGACGTGGGGCGGCTCGAGGCGCGTGACGCTGACGCGCTTGAAGACCCAGTGCTCGGCATCGGCGAGGTAGATGAACTCAGCCAGCCAGGCGAAAAGTAAATCTTCCAGTGTGGCGGCGCGGGCGCGGATGTCGACCTGCTCGCGCTCGCGCACCTTGTCCAACTCCCAGCCGTAGTCCAGCAACGCCGTTGCCGCCGACTCGAACAGCTCGCTCAGGTGCTCCCCGCGGGCGACGAACCCCACGTCGGCCGGATGGTCAAGAAACTCATAGGGCTTCGCCTTCCGCGCAACGGGCAACGAACTTCGTACACGGAACTTCGCGCTCGCCGCGGCGGGCTTCTTCTTCCTCGCCTCGCGCGAGCTCCCTTTCCCCCGCCTCCCTTTGGCTTTCATGCCCGCCATTATCCGCGAACTGACGGAAGCAGGAAAGCCCACCGCTGATGCGCAGAGGACGCAGAGAACGCAGAGAAAGGAGCGAGAGTAATCGCGAGTCGCCAGTCGCTAGTCGCTCATAGCCAATGAGGGGAGGGAATTGACGAGGCGCTGGAGGCGGGAGACGACGCGGGTCTGGCCGAGCAGCTCCATCGTCGTAAACAGCGGCGGGGCGACGGCCTGGCCGGTCAGCGCCACGCGGGAAGCGTTGATGAGCAGCGCCGCTTTGACTCCCGCGCGCTCGGCCACGCCGCGCACCGCGCGCTCAATCGAGTCGTGCGCCCACGGCTCCACCTTGGCCAACTCGTCGCGCACTTGCGGCAGCAGTTCGCCCAGCTTGCCGTCTTTCAGGAACTTCTTCACGGCCTCGGGGTCGTACTCAAACTCATCGCTGAAGAAGGCGCGTCCCCAGGTCGAAAAATCCGTCAGCAGTCGCGCCCGCGGGCGCAGCGTGTCCACGGCGCGCGCGAACCAGTCGCGCTGCTCTCCCGCCCACTCGTCGCGCCACAGCCCGCGGCGCATCAGCTCGCCCTCGACATGCGGAAGAATCTTCTCCAACGGCTGGTTGCGGAGGTACTCCGAGTTGAACCACACCAGTTTGTCGCGGTCGAACACCGCGTTGGTGCGGCTCACGTTGGAGAGCGAAAACCGGCGGATTAGCTCTTCGGTCGGCATCAGCTCAGTGTCGTCACCCGGCGACCACCCCAGTAGCGCCAGGAAGTTGCGGAACGCCTCGGGGAGAAATCCTTCGTCGCGGTACGCCGTGACCGAGGTAGCGCCGTGGCGCTTGGAGAGCCGGGTCCGGTCGGGCCCAAGAATCAGCGGCACGTGCGCAAAGATGGGCGGCGTCGCCCCGACCGCCTGATAGATGAGCAACTGCTTGGGCGTGTTGATAAGGTGGTCGGCGCCGCGGATGACGTGGGTGATGCGCATGTCGAGGTCGTCGGCCACCACCGCGAGCTGATAGGTTGGCAGGCGGTCGCTGCGCAGCACCACAAAGTCCTCAATCTCATCGTACTTCACGCTCATCCGCCCGTAGACTGCGTCCTCAAAGACCGACTCACCCTGCTCCGGGACCGCGAAGCGCAGCGCGTGCGGCTGGCCGGCCCGCGCAGCGACCTCGGCGGCCGAAAGACGCCGGCAGCGCCCGTCGTATTTCGGCGGCTTGCCCGCCTTCTCGGCTTCCTTGCGCCGTAGCTCCAGCTCGTCCGGGGTGCAATAGCAGGGGTAGGCATGACCGGAGGCCCGCAGCCGCTCGGCCAGTGCTCGGTAGCTCTCAAGGCGCTGCGACTGGAAGTAGGGGCCCTCGTCCCAGGTCAGTTCGAGCCAGCGCATCCCCTCCAGCACGGCCTCAACCAACTCGGGCTTGGAGCGGTCGACGTCGGTGTCCTCGATGCGGAGGATGAACACCCCGCCCGTCTGGCGGGCGAAAAGCCAGTTGAACAACGCAGTCCGCGCCCCGCCCACGTGCAGGTAGCCGGTCGGGGAGGGCGCGAAACGAACACGGGGTTTCTCCATAAGCGATTCATCATACGCGAACTAGCAGGGGCTGCCAACTTGCACTCCGCCAGTCGAAACCGCTAGTATATGCACCGCTTTACAAGCGTTGGGGTGTCTACAGGATGCCGAGCAGTAGTGGCAGGACGAAGACAGGGTGACCGGGGTGACCGAGCTTCAGTATGCCCTCGTGCCGCTGGTGGGACGCATCATCCTGGTGCTGGTGTTCCTCTACGTCTACCGGCAGAAGCGCGAGAACTATCTCCTCTATTGGGCCGCCGGCTGGACGATGCTTTCGTTCAGCTACCTGGCCGAACTGCACACAGTCTTTCTCGGCCGCACCGATCAGGCGGTCCTCGACGTAGGCGCGCTGTGCCTGGCCTTGGGCGCCGTCCTTTTTTATGATTCAACCCGCATCCTGGCCCAGCACGCCACAGGGCCAACCGTAACCGCCATCCTTGCTCCGGTTTTCATTCTCTGGCTGCTGTTGCAGCTTGCCTTTGGCGGCGCGTTCGAGCAGGTCCCGCTAACCGTGGGCGGCGGCGCCGTTGCGCTCTTGTCAGCCGTGCACTGCTGGCGCGAGTGCCGTAAGCAGGAGATGGTTGGCGGGCCGCTGCTGGCGCTGGGCTTCCTCATCTGGGGTTTGATGCAGGTGGTCCCCGTCATTCAGCCGATGATGCACCTGGCCTTCCGGATGGATCCCGTCTGGTTGGAGAACCTGCCCACGCAGTTGATGGGCATCAGCATGCTGGTGGTTCTCTACGAAGTGGAGCGCCGCGGCGTCGAGCAGCACATGCTGAGCCTGGCGGGACTCAACCTCATCGCTAGCAGCGCTACCCAGGCCGCAACCGTGCAGGAAATGGTGGGCCTGACGCTGGAGCGGCTGCTGGTGGCGCAACGTGTCCCGGCGGGAACCATCGCCCTGACCCTCGACGAAGAAAGCGACGCGCTGGCCTGCGTGCATCGGGGAGAGAGCGCATTCCTCCGCGAGGTGGAGCAGGTCGGCTTGCTCCCCTACCTTCATCACACCGTCGGTCGCTTGGGCGGCATGGTCGTCTTTCCCGACCTTGACGGGTCGACGGCCCCGGCGGCTTTTGCCCACGAAGCCGACTACGACCGCCTGCTGCGGCTGGCGCGCCCGGCGGGGATTCGCCAGTTGGTTGGCGTCAGCTTGCGCAGCAAGACCGGCGACCGCGGACTGCTGCTGCTGGCCTCCACCAGCGCGCGGCGCTTTGCCGCTGCTGAGCTTCGGCTCCTGCTCGGTCTGGGCAGTCAGATTGGCATGGCGGTCGAGAACTACCACCTGCTGCAGCAGGCCGGCCGCCGCGCCGAAGAGCTGCGGCTGCTCAACGAAATCGGCCGCGCTCTCAGCTCCGCGCTCACGGTGGACGAACTGCTCGAGCGCGTTTACGCCCAGATTCAGAAAGTCATTGATGCCCGCAACTTCTACATCGCCCTCTACGACCACGCCAACGACGAGGTAGCTTTCGAGCTCGAGGTCAAGAACGGGCAGTTCCTGCCTAAGCGCCGCCGCCGCGCCCGTAATGGGCTGACTGAATACATCCTGCGAACACGCAAGGCGCTCCTCATTCGGGAGAAGTTCGAGCAGGTAGTGGCGGAGCTCGGCGTAGAGCCCGGCCGCTCGGCGCGCTCGTTCTGTGCGGTGCCGATCTTGCTTCACGGCGAGGCCGCGGGTGTGATGGGCATCGTCAACTACGTCGAAAACAACGCCTTCGACCAGGAGCACATCGAGGTGCTCACGATTCTTGCCGCGCAAACCGCGGTGGCCATCGAGAATGCCCGTCTGTTCAGCCAGGAGCAGCGCCGCAGCCACCAGCTTGCACTGCTCAACAACATCTCCCGCAAAGCCATCGCCACGCTGAACCCGGAGGAAATGCTGACGGCCATGGCCGCTGAGATGCGCACCGGCCTTCCCTATGAGCACATCAGTCTGGCCGTTCTCGATTATGCCAGCCGCGAAGTGGTCATCCAGGCCGAAGCCACCTCCGGCGCCTCGGGACTTAATCGCCGCTACAAGCTGGGCGAAGGTTGCATCGGTCAGGTTGCCAGCCGGGGGGAAATGATGCACATCGACGCGCTGGCCTCGGCGGACTGGGACGATTGCCGCCCGGTGCTCGACGATGCCCAGTCCGTCCTCGCCCTGCCGATGACCTACGGCGATCAACTGCTCGGCGTGCTCAACATCGAGTCCACACACCCAGCGGCATTTCATGAGGATGACATCCTGCTGCTTCGTACGCTGGCCGACGTTATCGCCAGCGCGCTGCACAACGCCTTTGTCTTTCAGAAGGCCCAGGAACAGGCCATCACCGACGGCCTCACCGGCGTCAAGACACACCGCTACTTCATGGAATCACTGGCGGCGGAGTGGCGCCGGGCTACGCGCGCCAACCGCAACTTCTCCCTCGTTCTGCTCGACCTTGACAAGTTCAAACCCATCAACGATTTCTTCGGCCACCTCGAAGGAGACATGGTTCTCCAGCGCGTTGGCGCCATCCTGGAACAGAACGTCCGCCGGTCCGACGTCGTCGCCCGCTACGGCGGCGACGAGTTCGTGGTGCTAATGCCGGAAACCAATGCCGAAGCCGCCTATGCTCTCGGCGACAAGCTTCGCCAGTGGCTGGCCACCGACCCGCTGCTGCGGGAGAAGAAAATCACCGCTTCGGTCGGCATCGCCACCTATCCGCACCATGGCACCACGCCGCAGGAACTCATCCAGATTGCCGACGCCAGCATGTACCTCTCCAAGCACCAGGGCGGCAACAGGGTCACCAGCGCCGACCATTACAAGGTCAGCGAGCAGAAGCAGTGGCAGCGCAACGTGCTGGAAGCCTACCTGGGCGTAACTATCAAGCGCTTGTTCTCTACGGGCCCGGAAGCGTTCGATGAGGTCTACCACCGCCTCGAGCAGGTCATCAAGTCACTGGGCACGCCCGCCGAGGACTGGCGCGAAGTGCCCGTGCCGGTGCTGGAAACCATTACCTCGCTGGCCGCCGCTATCGAAGCCAAAGACCCATACACGCAGGGCCACTCCCAGAACGTCGCCCGCTACTGCGTCGCCGTGGCGCAGCACAGGGGCATGCCTGAGCATGAGGTGGAAGAAGTTCGCCAGGCGGCTCTGCTGCATGACGTTGGCAAGATTGGCATCCCCGAGCGCATCCTCAACAAGCCCGGCCCGCTCGACGCCGACGAATTCGAGATAATGAAGGAACACTCCGTGCTCGGGGCGCGGATTCTCGAACCTTTGCGCGCGCTCAAGAACATCCAGAAAATTGTCCGCCACCACCACGAGTGCTGGGACGGCTCCGGCTACCCCGACGGGCTGGCTGGCGAGGCCATCCCGCTGGTCTCCCGGTTGATTGGCATCGCCGACGCCTTCGATACGATGATCAGCGAGCGTACCTACAAGCGTGCCCGCACCCGCCTGGAGGGAGTGGAGGAGTTACGCCGCTGCGCTGGAACCCAGTTCGACCCTGAGCTGGTTGAAGCCTTCGCTGAAGTCGTCAAGGCGCAGATGGAAGCGCGCGAAGAGTTGCCCCGCGCCCGCCACAGCTAGGGTGCATCGGGAGGGGCACGTCTTCGGCCCGTGCCGAAAAGACGCAACAGTGTCACCGGCTAAAGCCGCTGAGGTAACAGTCATGTACCAAGCCAGCGTGCGTTGGGTGGAGGGCGAGCAGTTCGAGGCTGTAAGCCCGAGCGGGCACAGGCTCCTGCTCGACTCCGACCGCGAGTCCAACCGCGGCCCGGGGCCGATGGAGCTGCTGCTAGTGGCGCTGGGGGCGTGCTCGGCGACCGACGTGGTCGAGATTCTCAAGAAGAAGCGCCAGGCGCTGGCCGGCTTGACGGTCGAGCTCTCCGGCGAGCGCGCTCCCGACCCGCCCAAGGTGTGGACCAAAATCAGAATTCACTTCCGCGTGGTGGGAAAGGGAATCGGCCCCCGTGGGGTCGAGCAGGCCATCGAGCTTTCCCGCACAAAATACTGCTCGGTGGCTGCGACGCTGGCCCACACTGCCTCCATCGAGTGGTCCCACACCATCGAGGAAGCCTAGGGTTGCGTTTGTCGCTCGCAACCCCTAGAATCGCCGTTTCCATTCAGCTGCGCATTTCCAGAAAGGAGAGTGGATGCCGAAGATTGCTGCCAAGATAACCGGGGTAGCGGGCTACGTGCCGCCGCGGGTGCTGACTAACGCCGACCTGGAGAAGATGGTCAACACCTCCAACGAGTGGATTATTGAGCGCACCGGCATCCGCGAGCGCCACATCGTGGACAAAGGCATGGCGACCTCCCACATGGCCACCGAAGCGGCGCGCACGCTGCTGGAGCAGAAGAACGTCAACCCGGAAGAGATCGACCTCATCGTGGTCGCCACCGTCACCCCCGACATGTTTTTTCCCTCTACCGCCTGCCTGATACAGAACAACCTCGGCGCCAAGCGCGCCTGGGGATTCGACCTCATCGCCGCCTGCTCCGGCTTCGTCTACGCCATGACCGTAGCAGCCCAATTCGTCGGCGCCGGCACTCACAAGAAGGCGCTGGCCATCGGGGCCGACACGATGAGTTCCATTCTCAATTATGAAGACCGGGCCACCTGCGTGCTCTTCGGCGACGGCGCCGGCGCCGCCTTGGTCGAGCCCTGCGCGCCCGGCGAAGAGGGCGTGATTGATTTTCACAACGACATTGACGGCTCCGGCGGCTGCAACCTCTACATGCCCGGCGGCGGCAGTCTGAATCCGCCCTCCCACGAGACGGTCGACAAAAAGATGCACTACGTCCACCAGGACGGCCGCCAGGTGTTCAAGTATGCTGTGCGGCGGATGTGCGAGGTGCCGGAGATGCTTTTGGCGCGCAACGGTTTCAAACCCGCCGATCTCGACCTGCTCGTGCCTCACCAGGCCAACGAGCGCATCATCCGTGCCACTCAGGAGCGGCTGGGCCTCTCCGACGAGCGCGTCCTGCTGAACATCGCCAAGTACGGCAACACCACGGCAGGCACCATCCCGCTGGCCTTGGTGGATGCGCTCAACTGCGGCCGCCTGAAAAAAGGCAACCTGGTGATGCTGCTCGCCGTCGGCGCCGGCTACACTACCGGTGGCATGCTCCTCCGCTGGGCGTATTAGGAAGTCGAAAAGTCGAAGGTCTAAGGCCCCACATTCTCAGAGCCAGCCTACCCTACGCGTGTCATCCCGAATCGCGCTTCCACAAAGTGGGAGCGTGATGAAGGACCTGCTTTTTCCCTTTACGCTCTCGCTACTTCACTCATCAGGGCGAAGGCGTTGCCTTCGGGGTCGCGCAGCAACGCCAGCCACAGGTCGTGGTCGGGCATCTTGGCCACCAGCGCCGGCTTTTCCGCGACTGTCACGCCGCGCCCCACCAGCGTCTCGAAGGTGGCCCGGATGTCTGCCACCTTGTAGTAGAGAATCGACGCCGGGTGCGCCGGATTCGCCTTGTCCTCTTGGCCGAGCAGCAGGCGGACGCCGCCCACGTCGAAGAAGGCCATTCGGGGCGGCGCCTCGAAAAGAAACTTCATCCCCAGCGTGTCGCGATAGAAGGCGACCATGCGCTTCAGGTCGCGGACGGTGAGGGCAATCTGGCCAATCTGGGAAAGGTGAACCTCGGCGCCGGCGCTCATGGAGGCTCCTCCTAGGTTAGGTTAAGTGGCGGAGGGGGAGGGATTCGAACCCTCGAACCCGGGTTTAGCCCAGGTTAACTGCTTAGCAGGCAGCTCTGTTCGGCCACTCCAGCACCCCTCCGGGTAAAGCGCCTGGACGGCGGCCGGGGGCATTATAGCCTTGCCTCGACCTGCCGCGCCACTTGTGCCACGGTGTAGAATCCTTGCCCTCCGCAGAGGAAGGAGGAACATCTCATGCTGGGTACGACCAGGGCCAAGACGCCGAAGGAATATATCGAGAGTTTGCCCGATCCACGTCGGAGCGAGATGAAGGCGCTTCACAAACTCATCACCAGGACCGCGCCGGCTCTCAAGCCCAAGCTGTGGGGAGGAACCATCGGCTACGGACAATTCCACTACCGCTACGCCACCGGCCGCGAGGGCGACTGGTTCGTCGTCGGCCTGGCCAACCGCAAGGACGGCATTTCGTTCTACTCCTGCCTCACCGACGGCAAGCAGTACATTGCCGAAAAGCACAAGAAGGACTTGCCGAAAGCCGACATCGGGCGGAGCTGCATCCGCTTCAAGCGCCTGGCCGACATCGACCTGCGCGTCCTCGCCCGCATCATCAAGGAAAACGTCGCCGCCGCCAAGAAGATGGCGAAGAAGTAGCCCGCTCCTACTTCAGGAGAAGGATGACCAGGCGTCCGTCGGAGCGGTACGCCCCGCCATGCGCGGTGGTGGCTTCGCGGATGGGTTGCGGCGGCAGAGCATAGCCAAGCCCGGCTACCCGCCCTGTCCGACGCACGGTCTCGGCGATGAAGTCGCGCTCCTTATCCACCTCGGGGTCGATCTTATGGGTGATGTCGCCGGTGCGGTTGTGTTCTTCAAAGCCGGCGTCGTAGGTGCCCGCGCCCAGCCAGATGTCTTGGCTGTCCTCGGTCTGCCAGGGAGTTTCCCAAAGACGGAAGTGGTGGCGCTCGGCGACCACGCGGATGGGGTCGGCCAGTGCATAGCCGAAATCCTGCGGGCGGCCGAAAAGAAACAGCTCGCTCATCGGCATCGTCACATAAACCTTTTTCTCGAGCGTCACAAGGATGGCGCGCAGCGCCGCCTCGGTGGAGTTGCGGTCTACCTCTTGCCAGCCGGCCTCCGCCAGCGCCTTCTGCACCTGCTCGCGCGAGCCCACCAGCACGAAGTTGACCATGTCGCCCAGGTGCCCGTCTTTGTCCTGCACCCGGGTCGGAACCTTCCGTAGAAACTCGTCGAGGCTGAGCCGTTCCTTCCTGCTCTTGGGCGTTCCCGCCGCCGCGCTGCCGACCAGCAGGAGCGCAGCCAGCCCTACACCCAACCACCGCGACGCCATCGCGCAACGCCTCCGCTACCTATGATGCCGAAGGAACGAAAGGATTTGCCACGGAGGAAGCCTATCGCCTGCTCTGAAATCACACCCTTCAAACGGGTTCTGCAATGGCTTCTAGTAGAAGAGGTACTTGCGCCACTTTTCCTCGGCCCGGCCCAGCAGGCGCATGAGGTGGCGGTTGGTGTGGAGATTGTAAGGACGGGGGCGGCGGAGCAGGCGCAGCCCGGCCTCTTCGGGCGTGCGGTCGCCCTTGATGTTGTTGCAGCGGTGGCAGCAAGCCACCAGGTTGTCCCAAGAGGTCATGCCGCCGCGGGAGCGGGGCACAACGTGGTCGAGCGTAAGCTCGGCGGCCGAGAAGACGTGGCCGCAAAACTGGCAAGTGTTGCGGTCGCGCAGCAGGATGTTCTTACGCGAAAGGGCCCGGGGCTGCATCGGGATGCGGCGATACTCGAGCAACCGGATAACCGAGGGCGCCGGCAGCGCCCGCGAGGGCGAATGGATGACGGCGTGGTTCTCCTCTTCGGTGCGCGCCACGCCCTTGAGCACCAGCACGATGGCACGCTTGAGGCCGGTGATGTGGATAGGCTCGTAGGTAGCGTTGAGCACCAGCACCGGCGTATGCAACGTTGCCACGTCAAATCTCCTGCGCGACTCGGGCCACAGTCACGGCCTTAACTTCCTCGGCGCCAGCGTGTTTGAGCACGCGGGCGCAGGCGTTCAGTGTCGCCCCGGTCGTACATACATCATCTAGCAATAAGATGCGCCTCAGGTCAAGTTTGCTGCGTGCGGCAAAGGCTCCACGGACGTTTTCGACCCGCTGAGCCGGCGTCAGGCCGGTCTGGGAGGGGGTGTCTTTGATCCGCTGCAATGCTCCCGGCTCAACCGGGAGCCTGGTCCACTTGGCCAGCTCGCGCGCCAGTAGCTCAGCCTGGTTGTAGCCGCGGGCGCGCTGCCTCTTGGGGTAAAGCGGCACGGGAACGAGGGCATCCACCTCGGCCAGGTCGGGGTTCTGCTGCACCACCGCCGCCAGCCAACCGCCCAGCAGTTTGGCCAGCGGGCGCAGCCGGTTGTACTTCAGTAGAACAATGAGCTGGCGCAGCTCGGCGTCATAGGTGCCGAAACTGCGCAGCCGGTCGAAGATGGTTTCTCCCTGGCGGCAGGCGCCGCACAGCGCGGTTCCTTCCGGTGACACTGCCGCCAGCGACAGCGGAATCTGGCAGCGGTCGCAGAAGGCCAGCGGCTCGAGAGGCCGGACTCGTCCCAGGCAGGATTCGCAGACGGGTATGCGGGACGAGTTGGTAAGCTCGCTCTCACACAAGCGGCAAGGTGCGGCGAAGACAATGCTGGCCAAGCCGTCGCGGGCGTCGCGCAGAAGTCGGGCGAGTCTGAAGGCAAGAGGGAACCGGGATCGCGGGGAGCTTGCTGCTGCGCTCGGGTCGGGGTCGGAGAAGGCGACGCCTCCAGAAAACTACAGCAAACCCTGCTCCTGCTTCTCCTGGCAGGAGATGCAATGCCGCGCCCAGGGCACGGCGTCAATCCGCTTCTGCTGGATTTCTTCGTTGCACTGCACGCAGAGCCCGAAGCCGCCGTTCTTCAGCCTCTTCAGGGCTTCGTCCACCAGTTGCAGGATGAAGCGCTCGTTGTTCGACTGGCTGAAGAGAAACTCCTTGGTATAGGAGTTGGCCGCCTTGTCGGCAATGTCCTGCGTGGCATCGTCGGCCGTCATCGCCTCCTGTTCATTCTGCGCCATCAGGCGCATCAGCTCTTCGCGCTTGGCTTCGAGTTTTTTGCGGTAGAAATCGAGGCGCTTCTTGTCCATCGTGCTGCCCCTCAGTGGTCTGGACGGCCTACTCAGAAACAGAAGATTCTAGTGGCACCTCCCGGGACTGTCAAGGCAGCCGGCTTGACTTTGGCGGGCCGGAGGACTATAAGCGGCGCGAGGTTCGCGGAGGCATTGACAGGATGCCGTCGCACTCGTTATTCCCAAGGAGCTTCCTCATGATCATTCGACTCTCTCGGTTTGCGCTTGTCCTGTTGTTGGGGACGTTGGCTCTCAGCGCCCAGACGTTTCGCGGCACGATTTTGGGCACGGTCACCGACCAGACTGGTGCGGTCGTTCCCGGCGCTCATGTCAGCGTCAAGAATCTGGATACCGGCTTGGTGCGCGAGACTGACACCGACGAAAGCGGCTACTACGTTGCCACCGAGTTGCCCATCGGCAACTACAGCGTGACGGTGGAGAAGGCCGGCTTCCGCCGTGCGTTGACCTCCGGCATCCGCGTTGAGGTTGCCGGTGAGCACCGCATTGATGTTGTCCTCTCGCCCGGCGCGTTGGAGCAGACGGCGGAAGTGACGGCCGAGGTGCCATTGGTCGAGTCGACCACCAACGTGCTGGGCGGAACGATTGCCTCCAAGCAGGCCACCGAACTGCCCATCGGCGGGCGAGACTTCACCAAGCTGCTGGTACTGGTCCCCGGCTCCACCGGCTCCCCCGACGCCATTACCGACTATCCCGGCTCTTTCGGGCTTTTCTCCTCCAACGGCAGCCGTGGCCGCTCAAACAACTTCCTGCTGGACGGCACCGACATGAACGACGGGTATCGGAACCTTCCGGCCATCAACGAAGCCGGCGTGTTCGGTACTCCGGCCACCATCCTGCCCCTCGACGTCATTGCCGAGACCCGCGTCCTGAGCAACTTCGAGCCCGAGTACGGCCGCAACGGCGGTTCGGTAGTCAACATCGTCACTAAGTCCGGCACCAATGACTTGCACGGCTCGGCCTACTGGTACTTCCGCAACGACGTCCTCAACGCCCGAAACTTTTTCAACAACGTCGGCGACAAGGACAAGTTCCGCTACAACGACTTCGGTTTCTCGCTCGGCGGGCCCATCAGGAAGAACCAGACGTTCTTCTTCTTTGGGTACGAAGGGGTGCGTGAGCGCGGCGCCATCACGACTCTGGTCGCGGTTCCAACGCTGACCGATTACTTCAACGCTGTCGGTCTGATTGGCGGCAATCAGGCTGCCTGCATGACCACCATCGAGGCCTGCGTGTCGGGCAATCTGGCGTTTTTCAATCCCGTCATTCGCAACTTCTACAACCTTTGCGGGAGCTCGGGGCAGTGCTCAGGCGGCAGTCAACCCTGGCCGCTGCCGACGCCGGGCCGCGAAGGGGAGACACTGAACGCCATTGTTCCTTCCGATTACCGCAACCGGGTCGACAGTCTCATCCTCAAGATCGACCACAACTTCAACCAGAATAACCTGCTCACTGCTCGCTATTTCTACGGCGACAGCGACCAGAGCTTTCCGCTCGGGCTCTCCGGCGGCAACAACCTCCCCAACACCAACACCTTCACGCCAACCACTGTGCAACTCTTCTCGCTTTCCTATGTGCATATTTTTTCGCCCACGCGGGTCAATGAGTTCCGCTTCGGCTACAACCGCTTCAACGAAGACTTTCTGGCGGACGACGCCGATGTCTTCGGCAACCCGCTCGATACCCTGCAGCTCAACAACGGCGTCACCGAGGAGCGCGACTTCGGCCTGCCGGTGCTGCGGGTGGGCAGCTTTGCGTTTCTCGGCTCCAGCGGCTTCTCCAATCCGCGCGGCCGCGTGGACACCAACTGGCAGGCGATTGACAACTACAGTTGGAAGTACGGCAAGCACGACTTCAAGTTCGGTTTTGAGTTCCGCCGCACCTTCGTCAATTCCTTTAACGATTCCCACTACCGCGGCCGGTTGCGGTTCAATGGCGACTTTAGTGGCGATCCGCTGGCCGATTTCCTGCTCGGCGATGCCGAAGGCTTCTCGTTCATCTATGCCGGCGACACCCAGCGCGGCACCTTCCAGAACTCCTGGGCGGGGTACATCCAGGACACCTGGCGGGTCGCGCCGCGGGTGACCTTCAACTGGGGACTGCGCTACGACTACTACGGTGTGCTCGACGAAGAACGCAACCGCCTCAGCCGCTACGACCCCACTATTGGTCTGATCCAACTAGGCTCGCCCGGCTTCGGCAGGCTCTACGACCGCGACTGGAACAACTTCGGCCCCCGCATTTCCTTCGCCTGGGATCCGTGGGGCGACGGCAAAACCGTGGTGCGCGCAGGCTGGGGGCTGTTTTACGACGCGTACTCGCAGGATTTCTTCCTCGCGCACATTCCGTTCAACTCTTTCGCCGTGAGCGCCGCCCAGAACCCGATTGGGGGCAGCCCGGTGCTGTTCTGCTTTACGTTGAACCCGGCTCTGGCCACCCCCAACACGCTGGAGCCCAACACGCCCATCTGGGATCCTGCCTGCTTCCAGCCCGGCGCGCTTGACACCACTGACATCACCCAGGCCGATCCGAACATCCGTACACCGTACATTCAGAACTACAACTTCAACATCCAGCGCGAGCTGGGGAAGAACACAGTGATCCAGATTGCCTATGTGGGCTCCGCGGGCCGCAAGCTTTTCCGTACGCGCGAGATCAACCAGGTGCTGGACCCTAACGTGGGTGTACGGCCATTCGATGCCGCCGCGCCGCTCTGCCCGGTCACCAGCGCTTCGTGCCCGGTCGACAACACCGTGGTGCCGTTCATCGTCAACCAGCTTGAGTCCACTGCCACCTCGAACTACAACTCGCTCCAGATCAGCTTGACGCAACGCAACTGGCACGGTTGGACGCATTCGGCCCACTACACTTGGGGGCATTCAATCGACACCGCCAGCGACGGCAACGAGTCCACCGTCCCCAACGCCGGCACGCCCGACAACAGCCACGACCCACACAATGAGCGCGGCAACTCCAACTTCGATACCCGCCACCGCTTTGTCTGGAACTGGATCTGGGACGTGCCCAAGTTCACCGACTCCGCGCCCAAGCTGACCCAGGGCTGGCAGTTCAGCGGCATCGTGACGCTGATGAGCGGCCATCCCTACCACGTCAACTTTGTGGATGATTTTGACAGCGACGGCATCTACGACTTCATCCTGCGGCCCGACCTGGTGGGCGACCCCTCCGCGGGTACGGGCGGGCCGGATCGGTTCCTCAACCTGGAGGCTTTTGCCGTGCCCTGCACCCTCAACCCGCTGGGCGACGGCACGGTTGCCTCCTGTCTGCCCGGAACGTTGCACTACGGCGGCCTGGGGCGCAATTCGTTGACCGGGCCGGACTTCAAGAACTTCGACTTCTCGATTGCCAAGAGCACGCCCATCACCGAGCGGGTGAGCATTCTCTTCCGCACCGATTTCTTCAATGTCTTCAACCACCCGAACTTTGCCTCGCCTACCTTGCCGGCCTTCATCGCGCTGGCCGGTTTCAACGGGATTGACCCCACCACAGGACGCGGCATTGGCTTCCTGCCGCTGGTGGCGACGCCGGACACCGGCATCGGCTACCCGTCGCTGGGCGGTGGCGCCCCGCGCAACATCCAGTTTTCTTTGAAGCTGATCTTCTAGCAGTCGTCCCAAACTAGATGAGCCTGGGCTGAAGCCCAGGCTCATGGTCTCTTGGGCCGATACCTTATTTCTTTTTCGAGGGGAGATAGGATTTCTTGATCTTCGCGACCACGGTGTAGTTGGGATCAACGATCTGGCTGATGTTGGACTCCATCGCCACCGAGAGCAGCTCGTAGGCGTCGAGGGCAGACAAGCCGTAGTCTTCCACCATCCATTGAATCAGCTCCCGCGAGGCGATGCGCATTGCATCTTCCAGGGGGCGGTAGCTGCCTGCGGTCATCAGATGGGTGTCGTCCTCGAGCCGTGGGGCGGTGATGCGACGGCCCTTGAAGAGGTCAACTTTGAAAGTTACGTTCATTGCTACTTCCGCCGCCGTACCAGCGATTTCTCCTTCACCCTGGGCGGCGTGGCCGTCGCCGAGGTAAAGCAAGGCGCCGGCGACATTGACGGGGAGATAAACCGTGGTCCCGGCGCGCACTTCCGGCGTGTCCATATTGCCGCCGAAGAATTCGGGGACAATCGTCGAGCGTGATTCGTCGTCGGCGGGCGCGACGCCGAGACAACCGAGAAACGGCCGCAGCGGCAGCTTGACCTTGAAATCGGAATCCAGGGCCGAGAACTCCACCGTGCGCGCCTGTTTGTCGATGCGGTAGTACCACATTCGCTCCGGGATGGACTGGTCGAGCATCGGCGTGTAACGGGTCTGCGTCAGTCCGCCAAACCCAGGACCGGCGATGCCGACCGCCCAGTCGTGGGCCGGCTCAATCGAAATCAGATGGACGGCGATGGTATCGCCGGGCTCGGCGCCTTCGATGTGGAACGGCCCGGTGTTGGGATTGGGGCGCTGGTCGGGCGCCATCTGGTCGCCGGGCTTCTTGACCGCTGGACCGAGCGCATTCGCCGTCCACGTCTCGACGGTGTCACCGGGCTTGATCCGCAGCACCGGCGGTGCGGTCGCGAAGTTGTATTTCAGCTCTTCCGGCTTCGGCCTGTACTTATGCGTCTCCGCCGCGGCTGCGGCAGCGGCGAGGACGAGGAAGGCAATAAGAGTTGTGGCCGGTTTTGGTTTCATCCCATCTCCTTCAGAGGATCCCCAACTTCCGGGCTACGCGTTCGAGGATCTCCAGCGCGGTTTCGAGGTCTTTGCGTTTGTGGGTGGCGGTGACGATGGTGCGGATGCGGGCCTTGCCGTGGGGAACGGTGGGATAGCCGATGCTCATGGCGAAGACGCCTTCTTCAAACAACTGCCGGCTGAACTCGTGCGCCACCGTCGCGTCGCCGACGATGATGGGCGTAATGGGCGTCTCGCTCATCCCGGTGTTGAAGCCGAGCTTCTTCAAGCGGCGCTTGAAGAACTTGGTGTTGTTCCACAGCTTCTTGATGAGCTTCTCGCCTTCGGGGGAGTCGAGCAAGGCGAAAGCGGCCTGGCAGGTCGCCGTGACCGACGGCGGGTGCGAAGTCGAGAAAAGAAACGGCCGGGCGCGGTGGTAGAGAAATTCAATGAGGTCCCGCGTGCCGCAAACATAGCCGCCCAGTGAACCGATGGCTTTGGAGAGGGTGCCGACCTGAACATCCACGCGGCCGTGGACGTTAAAGTGGTCAATGGTGCCGCGGCCGCCCCGGCCCAGCACCCCACTGGCGTGGGCATCGTCCACCATCATGATGCAGTTGTACTTCTCGGCCAGCTCGCAGAGCTGGGGCAGCGGCGCGATATCGCCGTCCATCGAAAAGACGCCGTCGGTGATGAGCAGCTTGTGTCCCTTCCAGTTGGCGGTTTCTTTGAGGATGTCTTCGCAGTGGTTCAGGTCCTTGTGGCGGAAAATCTTGCGCTCGGCCTTGGAGAGCCGGCCACCGTCAATGATGCTGGCGTGATTGAGCTCATCGGAGATGATGAGGTCGCCTTCGCCCAGGATGGCCTGCACGGTGCCGGCGTTGGCGGCGAAGCCGGACTGGAAAACGACGCAGGCCTCGGTGTTTTTGAAGCGGGCAATCTGCTCCTCGAGCGCCATGTGGATGTCCATGGTGCCGGCGATGGTGCGGACGGCACCCGAGCCGACCCCGTGGGTCTTGATGGCGGCCGCGGCAGCCTTGCGCAGAGCGCGATGGGTGGTGAAGCCGAGGTAGTTGTTGGAGGAAAGGTTGATCACCTGTTTGCCGTCGAAAGTGGAAACCGGGAGCTGCTCGCCTGACAGTACACGCAGTTTCTGGTAGAGCTTCTGTTCCTTGAGCTTGTTGAGTTCCTCGCCCAGGTAGAGCAGTTGCGAGCGTGTGCCAGCCGGTTCACTCATCGGAGTCCTCCGAACCGTCAGTGCGGAATGCCGTTGGGATAAAGCAGAATCTTGGAGGCTTCGCCCTTGCTGAGCAGCTCGAAGGCGCGCTTGAAGTTGTCCAGCGGCAGCCGGGCGCTGATGATTGGTTCAAGGTCGATCCGCCGAGCCTTCAGCAGCGAGAGCATCCGGTACCAGGTGTCATACATCCGCCGCCCGAAGATGCCCTGGACGGTCGCTCCCTTAAAGATAATGTCGGCGACGAGGTCGAGCCGCACAGGCTCAGTGGGCAGGCCGAGCAGGGAAATGCGCCCGCCGCCCCGCAGCATCCCAAACGCCGCGCGGATGCCGTCGGGGTGGCCGCTCATCTCCAGGACCACATCGGCACCGACGCCGCCGGTGGCGCTGCGGACGGCTGCGATGGCGTCGGTGGCTTTGGGATTGAAGACAGCATCGGCCCCCACCAGCTTTGCCAGTTCCATCCGTTGCGGTTTGACTTCAATCCCGTAGACGGCCGAGGCCCCGCAGGCCTTGGCGACTTGAATCGACATCAGCCCGATGGGGCCGCAGCCCACCACGGCGACGGTCTGCCCCGCAATCTCGCCTGCGAGCACGGTATGCACGGCGTTGCCCAGGGGGTCGAGCACCGCGGCGTAGTCGCGCGGGATGGCGGGATCGATGGGTAGGACGTTCGAGGCTGGGATCTTGACGAACTCGGCGAAGCAGCCGTCCAGATCGATGCCGATAATCTGCAGGTTCTGGCAAATGTGCTGCTGGCCGATGCGGCATTGCAAGCAATGGCCGCAGGCCACGTGCATTTCGGCGCTGACGAACTGGCCGGGCCTGACGCCGTCAACCTCGCTACCGACCTTTTCCACTACCCCGCAGAACTCATGCCCGAAGATGAGCGGCGGATGAATCCGGCGGCGCATTACCGGATCCCACGAATAGATATGCAGGTCGGTCCCGCAGATAGAGGCCGCCTGCACGGCGACCAGAACGTCGTTCGGCCCCAGCTCCGGCCGTGGCGCGCGCCCTAGCGACGCCCCAGGCGCAGGGCGCTTCTTCATCAGTGCTCTCATCCGAGCGGGCATTGGGACTCCGGACCTGCTGGGGCGTGCAACAGCACATCCTAGCACAGAAGCCAGCCCTCGACTTTGAAATTGTTCGCGTGCCCGTCAGTTGGTCGGGTGGATGGCACTGCTATTGATTCTTTCCCCATTACAGAAACCGGTAAATCTTGTCTTCTAAATACTGTTTTTTGGAAAAAATACTTCGATTAGTTGTTGGGTTGGCCGGTGTTCTTGTCACTGCTGCCCAAGCTATCGTCTGTGTCTTCAATAACATAGAATGCGCCCTGACGATTGGCGAGGCTCTGGAACCCGGCTTGCCGTATGAAAGGCGGAGCATGACTATAACTGCGCATCCGTCTAAAGGGGGCAAAACCATGAAGTTTGCAACGTTGCGGGTGTTTCTTTTCGTCCTGGCAGTTGCCTTGTTCTTGACCGTCCCGGCCAAGGCCCAGTTCACGCCGGGTAGCGTGTCGGGGACAGTTGTTGACCCTATGGGAGCGGTGGTTCCCGGGGCGACGGTTGAGCTGATTGACCCGGCGACAGGGTTCGTGCGCGTTCAGGACACGAATGACGCCGGTCAGTTCAACTTCGAACGTGTCGCCTCCCGTACCTACACATTGAAGGTTACGAAACAAGGGTTCCGAGTGACCGAGATCAAAGCGGTAGAAGTTACCACCGGCAAAGTGACGGCGCTGGGCGAAATCCGGCTCGAGGTCGGCGCCACTGGTGAAACGGTAGAGGTCGAAGCCGCCGCTGCCCCCCTGGTTCAGGCTGAAAACCCCCAGATCACCGGCACCTACTCGAACCGCACCCTGACGGAAAACGTCTTTGGTTTCTTCGGTTTGGATGCCATTGCCTTCCTGACGCCCGGAGTCCTCCCCGGCGCCGGCAACATCAACACCAACGCCGGCGTTGGCTCCTCCGGTTTCGGGGACCAGACCGGCACGGCCTCCTCAATCAGCGCCAACGGCTTGCGCGCCCGTTCCAACAACTTCACGGTTGACGGCCAGACCGCCAACGACATCACGGTCAGCGGCCCGGGCATCTTCATCGGCAACGTGGAGTCGGTGGCCGAATACCAGATCACCACTAACCAGTTCAACGCCGACCAGGGTCGCAACCTGGGCGCCACCATCAATATTGTTACTAAGAGCGGCACCAACGACGTGCACGGCTCGGTTTACTGGTTCCATCAGAATGCGGCGTTGAACAGCACCCGCGCCCTGGAGTCCCGGCAGGATCAGAACCCCGCCCACTTGGTCTACAACGAGGCCGGTTTCGGCGTCGGCGGGCCGGTCATCAAGAACAAACTGTTCTTCTTTGGCGGCTTCCGCATCTTCCGCAACCCGGGCTCCTTTGTGGACGGAGAGACTTCAAACGTCCGCTCCCTTACGGATAATGGCGTGGCCACGCTTCAAGCGGCCTTCCCGGGCAGCGTCAGCTTGCAGAACTACGCTTCCTTCGGTCCGCTCCAGAACCCAGCCGGCAACCCGCGCTGCCAGGCGGGCAGCCTGACCACGGTTACCTTTGCGGGTGTGGCGGGCGTGGAGGCCTGCCGCGTCGAGCGCGATGTCCCCAACTTTGACAACCTCGAAGACTTCAATGCCCGCCTCGACTGGGTCGGCAAGAAGCAGAGCATGTATGGGCGCTACGTCTTCCAGGATGAAACATTCTGCTGCACGGGCGGCGACGGCGTGGATATCCGTTCGGGGTACTTTGTCGCCGTGCCCTCGCGCTCGCAGTTGATCAGCGTGGTGCACACCTACCAGATCAGCCCGCGGCAGTTGAATGAGTTCCGGTTCGGTTTCAGCCGCCTGCTGGTTACCTTCGATGGCGGCTCGACCTTCCCGCTGTCCGACAACTCCAGCAACATCTCCCGCATCACCATGCCCACTGGGTTCCGCAGCTTCGGCCTGGCTACCAACATCCCCCAGGGCCGCATCGTGAACGACTTTCAGTTCCAGGACAACTGGTCGCTGGTCAAGGGCCGCCACACCATTAAGGCGGGCATCGACATCCGGCGCGACCGCACCGTTGCGTACTTCCTGCCCGGAGTCAACGGCTCCTACGGCTTCAGCAGCCAGCAACGGTTTGTGGACAACCAGCCGACCAGCTTCTTCTTCTCTGCGGGCGACTTTACCTACTACCCCTTTGAAACCGACCAGTTCTACTACATCCAGGACGACTTCCGTATCCGGCCCAACCTCACCTTGAATATCGGGTTGCGCTACGAGCACACCGGCAACCCGGTGAACGGAATCCACGAGGAGACGCTGGATCGGGAGAGCGATCCGAGCCGGGCCTTCTGGCTGCAGGCGCTGCCGCTGGAGCGGCGGATCTACCCGCGCATCCCCTCGGACGACAACAACTGGGGCCCGCGCATTGGCTTCGCCTACACCCCGCGTTGGGGCAAGGCGATTTTCGGCGAGGACAAGACCGTCATCCGCGGCGGCTACGCCATTGCCTACGAGGTGGCCTTCTACAACATCCTGCTGAACACGTCCACTTCCGCGCCGCGTGTGTTCACCTTCACCAACGCTTGCTCGACGTTCAATGCGGCCCTCTGCCCGCCGCTGCTCTTTCCCGCCAACGGCTTCAACGCTCAGGCGACGGCCACACTGCCGTTGAACCGCTGCGCTCCCTTTGGGGAGTCGTCGCCCGTGCTCGGCCTGACCACGTTGGGCTGCGACCACGACCTCAACGCCGCCACATCGCGGATCACTTTCAACCAGACATTCACGTCCACAGATTTTCACGCCCCGTATGTGGAGAACTGGACGCTGGGCATCCAGCGGGAAATTGGCCGCTCGGCCGTGCTTGAAGTCCGCTACGTGGGCAACCGCCAGATTGGCCAGTTTACAAACAAGGATGCGAACCCCGTTGTCCAGTTCTATTTGCAGGGCGCGGGGTTCGAGTCAGCTGCAGGCATCTGCCCGGCGGGCAATATTCGCACCTTCGATTGGGGCACCGGCCAGACGATTTGCATTTCCCAAACCCAGACCGTTAACCAGAACACGGCGGCGGTACTGCTGCCGGTTGGCATCCCGGGCCATCCAGAGCTGGTACCGTCCAACGTCACGGCGTGCACCGATGCCACCGCCAGCGGTTTCAGCGGCATTGACTGCTCGGCCAACACGGCCGGGCGCCTGCTGGTTCGCGACAACAGCGGCCGCTCCAAGTACCATGCCCTTCAGACGCGCTTTGACGTCCGCAACTGGAAGAACCAGTTGACTGGCGGCTTGGCTTACACCTGGAGCCACAATATCGACAACGGCAGCGAAATCCTGGGCGGCGGCAACTTCGCCAACACCATCCAACAGAACGTGTTTGACACCGGTAAGGGCATCTACGGCGATGCCAGCATCGATATCCGCCACGCCTTTACCTTCTATGGCGCCTGGGACGTCCCGGTGCGGCGCGACCAGAAGGGCGCCGTGGGCAAGATTCTGGGCGGCTGGCAGTTGAGCGCCAGCGGCTTCATTTATGGCGGACGGCCGTGGACTCCGGTGCAATTCTTCGCCGGCGGCACGACGGGCGCCGCGGTGGGAGCCGGCGGTCGCAACCCGTTCTGCGCTTCCAGTCCGCGCTTCCAGCAGACCAACCCCTGCCAGCCGCACATCGGCAACCCGAACGCGCCCGAACACACTGTGGGCATTTACCTGTTTGAGAACGGTGTTCTTGGGCTGTTCGACTTCGCAGAGTGGTTCAACCTTAGCGGGAACCTCGTGCCAGTCACGCCTAATGACGTTCGCTGGATCCTGAACAACGCCGAGTCCATCCTGGCGGGCTACCCGCTGTTTGGCGCCAACAAGCACCTGGTTCGCGGCGACGATACGCGGGTCGTGAACATGGGCGTGTACAAGAACACCTATGTGGGCAGCGAGAACCAGGTCAACATCCAGTTCCGCTTCCAGATGGTGAACGTGTTCAACCACCGCAACTTCGGTCGCGGCGACAACTTCACCGATGATGCCGGCATTGGCTTCGGCCTGCACAATGTCAACGACGCCGCCGGCCGCATCGGCATCTTCGGCCTGCGCGTAATCTTCTAGGGAGGAGTTGGCCGGGTAAGTAGGACCTCGCGGTTTAGAAACGCAGCACCCCGTGGGGCAAGAAAGAGCTTGCCCCCGGGGTCGCTGTGTGTTACAAGGCATGGCAAGAGATTCACAGGGAGCAATGAAAACTAGTCCTCGATCAGGAGGGTTCAACCCGATGAAGAGAGTGGCCCTTGTTCTCGCTCTGTTGCTCGTTCCCGTGGCGGTGATGGCGCAAGAGGAGGTGCCGAAGGCGGAAGTGGGTATCTACTACGAGAACCTTCAAGTGGCGCACTTCAACACCACGCTCGGCGCCGCCAATTTCGACCGCAAGGCCAGCGGGTTTGGCTTTCGTGGGACGATCAACGTCAACCGGTGGGCAGCCGTCGAAACCGTGCTCAGTTGGCAGCCGAACGTCGATATCACAACTGTGGCAGGCCTTCCGGCCAACGTGGTTTTTGGGGCGACCCAAAACGCTGAGTACAACATCTTCCATAACGAATACCACTTCAAGGCCACAGCCCGGCAGGGCGATAACGATCAGGTGGGTTTGTTTGTGTACGCGGGGCCCGGCTGGGTGCATGCTGACCCGAATGCCATCGTGGAGTCAACCTTGGCCACGAGTGCCGTCAACAAATTCACTTTCACGTTCGGCGGCGGCATCGAGTACTACCCGATCCGCAAGTTCGGGTTGCGCGTGGATATCGGCGACCTGATTGCTTTCCTCGGCACTGTGGACGGAGTGGAGCAGAACACCACCAACAACCTGGTGTTCCGCATCGGCGCTTCGTTCCGCTGGTAGCGCGAAGCAACGAAACAATCCAAAGACGGTGGCAACCGCTCCGAGTCCTTCGGGGCGGTTCTCTTTTGGAGCCGGAAACTAGGTGCCTGGCTGCCGCAACCGGCGCAGCGCTTCGGCGGCCTGGGAATGGTTGGGGTCCAGTTCCAGCACGCGCTCCAGCGTTTGCGCCGCATCGGCCTGGCGCCCCAGCCGCAGATAGGCATCGGCCAGAGCGAACCAGGAAGAGGCATCTTGGGGCTTGAGGGCGACCGCCCGCTCCAAAGTCTCTGCCGCCCGGTAGGGCATCTCTTGCGCTAAGTAGGCAATGCCGAGGTTCCGGTAGGCATCAGGGTACTCGGAGTTCAGCGAGATGGCTCGGAGGAACTCCTCTGTGGCGCGGCTCAGGCTGCCGAGTTTAGCATGCAGGATTCCCAGTTGTGTGTAACCTTCGAAGTCATCTGGTTGCAGCTTCAGGTAGCGCTCCATCACGGTAGCGGCCAGCTCGTTCTTGCCGTTCTGGGCCAATACGGAAGAGTAATGGAGCAGCTTTTCCGGATCCGCCGGGTCGAGCTCAGCGGCTCGGGCAAAGGCCCGTTCAGCCTGGGCTGAGTCGCCGGCCTTTAGGTACGCGTTTCCCAGGTTGAAATAACCCTCCGCGTAGTCCGGCTGAATGGCGGTGGCGCGCTGAAATGCGGTCAGCGCCTGATCAAGGCGGTCCTGCTTGGCCCAAACGACCCCGAGGCTATCGAGCGACTGGTTGTCCTGAGGGTTGGCCACAACGGCCAGCTCGAGATAGTTGGCGGCGTCACTCAGGAAGCCGCGCTCGTAGAACGCGGCCCCCATGGGGTAGTAGTCCCGGAAAGGCTTGCCGGCCAGATGTCGGCCCGGGTAGGGAAGGGCCGAGGCAAAAATCTTCTCGGGCGCGGTGCCCACGTCCCGCAAGTCTGCGAGCAGAATCGGGACCGGCACAATCCCGCGGTAGAGCTTGATCACGCGGCCGCTCGCGTCCAGCAAGAAAGTAGTAGGGACTTGGAGGTCGGTGCGGCGCTCAAAAAGCTGCCGGTAGAAGATATTGTAGCGCTGGAGGGTCTCCGGGTCGGCGTGGAGCACCGGGAACGCCAGGGCGCGCTCCTGGACGAACTGGGCGACCTTCGGGCCATCCTGCGGGTCATCCACCGAAATCGCCACCAGCTCGCCGCCAGCCGCCTGTATGGCCGCATAATTCTGCTTCCAGGCCTTCATCTCCTCCTGGCAGGGGGCGCACCACGTGGCCCAGAAGTTGATGACCGTGGGCCGTCCCACCAGGTCCTTCTCAGTCCACTGGTTTCCCTTCGGGTCAGGGAGAGAGAAAGGCGGTGGGGGCACCGGGCTCGCCAGGGCGACGCCCTCGCGGGGCGAATTGGCTGGCAGGGGCTGCTGCGGCGCGCAGGCGCGCAGGTCGCTGTTGCGCCGCTTGAACGGAACAGCGTCGAAGCGGCTCGCGCCTTCGACAATGGTGATGCGGTGGTCAGCCGGCAGGCCCTCGAACGTCTCCACCTTTCCGTCCGGCCAGCGCACCGTGGCCCGGAGCTGTTCCGAATGGGGCCCCAGGCCAAACACAAGATCGCGGGAGGACTCGGAAAGGAAGCCGCTGCCCAGCGTAACGTACTTCGTGTGCTTCCCCTGCGGTGTTTCCAGCGTCAGGCCCGCGCCGACCGCGTCCCGAGTGGTTCGGTAGGCTCCCGAGCTTGATTCCGGCCGCCCAATCAGACGGAAAGCGATGCTGTGGTTGCCGGCGGGGACGTCGTTGCGGAGCACGCGAAGTTGGGGCGCGTTGCGGTTCTTGAGAATCATGTCCCGGTCGCCATCGCCGTCGAGGTCGAGCAGGGCGAAGGAGCGGCCATCCTGAGGGAAGTCCAGCCCCGCCACACCTGACAGATCGAGGAAGCGCCCGTCGCCGAGGTTCAGATAGAAAACGTTGCGCTCGCGTCCGCTCCAGGAACCGTCGCTGCGGATGAGCCGGTTGATGGCCAGCCAGCCTTCGGCGTAGTCGTTCCGGGCTCTCTTGGCGTCGGGGGATTTGGCGACCACCTGTCGCCAGAAGAAGCTTCAAAGGTCCTTGGTGCTTTCGTTGGTGATGTAGCCGTTGGCGATGTAGAGGTCCTCGTGGCCGTCGAGGTCGATGTCGACGAAGTTGCTGCCCCAGGCCCAGCGGCCCATCCAGACGCCGGCGGCGTCGGTGACCTCCTCAAAGGTGCCGTCGCCGCGATTGCGGAATAGCGAGTTGCCCTTGGCCTGGCGGCGGAAAAGTCCTTTGACCTCGGGGTTGGTCTTGGGCATGAAGATGGGTTGCATGGTGGTGCGCAGCCCGGCGGTCGAATACATGTTGCCGACATAGAGGTCGAGCCAGCCATCGTGGTCGTAATCTTCCCAGGCGACGCTCATGCCGGCGCCGAGGTCTTCGACGCCGGCCTCGGCGGCCACGTCGCGGAACTTGCCGCCCTGGTTCCGGTAGAGGTTGTTGCGGCCGAAATCATTGGCCACGTAGACGTCGGGCCAACCGTCGTTGTTGTAGTCGGCCCAGGAGCAGGCGAAGCTGAAACGGTTGTTGTTCTGGTCCAGGCCGACTTCCTTGGTCACGTCGCGGAACGTGCCGTCGCCGTTGTTGCGAAAGAGGTAGTTGGGCGGACCGTTCTGGGCGTCGTGGTAGGGTGTGGGAAGGCGGTAACCACTCTCGCCCACCTGCCAGGCGTAGGAAGCGACGTAGACATCGGCCGCGCCGTCGCGGTCGTAATCGGCTACGCAGGCCGAGGTGAAAACGGTTTTCTCGGTCCCCTTGGGCGACAGACCGGTGCGGGTGGGCTCTTCGTAGGCAAAGTGGCCGCGGCCGTCGTTGCGGAAGAAAAGCAGAGCCGCGCCGACAACCAGCAGGTCGGAATCGCCGTCGTTGTCGGCGTCGAAGAAAAGCGCCGCGGAGCTGCGGTCGAGCACATCCACGCCCGACTCGGCAGCCACTTCATTGAATGTGCCGTCGCCGTTGGAACGGAACAGGCGATTAGGCAGGCCAGCGGGCTGGCAGACATAGAAGTCTTCGTTGCCGTCGCCGTCCACATCGGCCACGGCCACGCCGTTGTTGCCGTAGATGTCAACCCCGGTGGCAACGTCGAGGTTGGCGCTCCACCAATCGATCCCGCGGCGCAGTTGGTCGTAGGCCGGTCCCTCGGGCAGGGAGCAGGTCGTAATGTCGGTGAAGAGAGCATAGGGTGCGCGGCTGCCCCAGCCCTCCTCCAGCACGGCTTCCAGCCACTGCCACCCCTTTTCCTCGTCCTTCCGCCAACGGGTGTTCCAGAAGCCGGTCAACTGTCGAACCTCGTGCTTGGCGGTGGTTCCGGTGACGTAGTAGCGGATTTGGAGGCGAACCTGGGGCGGGTCGGGGACTTCAATCGAGATAGCCGTGGTTTTCAGCTCAATCTCCGTGATGTGCTCGATATCGTCCAGCCAACGAGCCAACTCGGCGGGAAGGTCGCGGGCGGTGACCCGGAAGACAGGGTCGGGTTGCAAGCGCTCCACCCAGAGTCCCGCCTGCTTGAACTGGCTGCGATTCTTGGGGACCAAGAGCGTGCCGCGGAAGTCGGCGGCCACCAGCGGCGCCACCTTTTCAGTCTCCAGGGGGAAGTGCTTGAGCAGCTTTTTCAGGACCCCAAGCTGCTCTTTGATCTCCTCGTCGTAGCGCTCGCTCATCCAGCCGTCATGGCCGGTCTCGACATGCTGGATGGTAGCGTCCACAGGACTGGGGACGGCGGGCTTGGGAAGATTGGGGATAGGCTGAGGCGCTTGCGCCAGGGCTGCGGCGCCGGCCGCCAGCACGGCCAGGCTCAGCAGGGACCGACGGGTAAAGGTTCCCATAACGGAAATCGGCTTTCTCTGTCTACCACACTCGACTCGGGCAGGCAATACCCCTTCAAATTTCCTTGACACTGAACGGTTCGATTGTGTGTATAATGCTGGACACTTCTAACTGGCGGAGGCGCTCAATGAACCGCCTTCTTTTCCGAGCTTGTGGCTCCACTCTTGTCCTGGTGTATTTGCTCTTGCCCGCGCGGGCGGCGGCGCAGGCGGGCGGAGCGGAGTACAACCCGAGCCGTTCTCCTGTTCAGGTTTCCCGGTCGGGCGAGCGCACTTTCAGCGTCAGCGGCACGGTTCTGGACGACTCCAATAACCGTCCCATTGACAACGCCCGGGTAGGGATCTCCGGTTTCGCCGGCGGCTTCATCATGGAGTCCTATGTCAACATGAGTGGAAGCTTCAGTTTCGGGGGCCTGGCGCGCGGGACTTATTACGTCACCGCCTCGCACCCCGACTACGAAGAAAAGCAGGAACAGGTCCAGGTCGTTAGCGGACCGGTGTTGGGAATCACCATCTTCCTCCGCCCGCGCGCGCGCAATCAGGCGCCGCCGCCGGCTGTGGAGCCGCTCGATATCAACCAGGAACTCATCCCCAAGGTAGCGCGCAAGGAGTTCGAGAAGGGTGTGGAGGAGTACAACCGCAACAATCTGGCACCGGCTCTGGTTCACTTCCGCAAGGCCACAGAGTTATACCCCAACTACGTTTCCGCGATTCACGCGCAAGGACTCGTACACATGCGGCAGCGCGAGTACAGCGACGCCCAGGGGTTGTTCGAAAAAGCGGTAGGGTTGAACCCCAACGTGGCGGCGCCGCGTATCTTTCTGGGTGCCCTCTACAACGCCGCACAGCGTTTTGCGGAGGCCGAGGAGCACCTGGCGTATGCCACGAAGCTTAACTCCAAGAGCGGGCTGGCGTTTTTCGAACTGAGCCGCGCCTACTGGGGATTGCAGAACCTGGAGAAAGCCGAAGAGGCCGTGGCGCGCGCCCATGAGCTGAGCCCCAAGATCCCGCAGGTGCATCTGATCCGCGCCAATGTCCTGCTGGCGCGGGGAAACTACGAGGGCGTCCTGGCCGAGTTCGACGAGTTCCTCGCACTCGTCCCAACCGGGCCGATCGCCGATCACGTCCGCCAGCGGCGCACCGCTCTGCAGGAACAACTGGCGAAGGCCGTTCGTCCCTAGCGCTCCCAACCTTCCTTTGACACGCAGCCCGACCTAAATGACAATGGTGTGTCTCGAGTATTGCTCAGGAAGAAATCGTGAATCGCTCGCGTGCCGTCGTCGCCTGCGCCGTCCTAGTGCTCGGGCTTTCCAGCGCCTGCCTTCCGGAGAAGAAGGCGCCACCCAAAGGCAATCCCGAGGCCGGCCGGAGGCTCTTTCAAGAGCAGTGCGCCTTCTGCCACAGCGATACCCGGGACGAAGAGCGCGTGGGGCCGAGCTTGAAGGGGCTGTTTCATCAGGAGAGGCTGCCGCGGCGTGGAGTGCCAGTGACGGAGGAAAACGTGCGCCGCGCGATTGAGGAAGGTGCCAGCCCCGCCGGCTTGCCGCCGATGCCCGCCTATCGGGAAATCCTCAAGCCGAACGAGATTGATGACCTGGTGGCTTACCTGAAGACGTTGTAAAGCGCGTCGCAGCGGTCAGCGGCGCAAGCTCAGCCCGCCGTCTACGGTGATGACCTGCCCGGTGAGGTAGTTGTCCGGTTCGAGCAACAGACGGATGACGCGGGCGACGTCCTCGGGGCGACCGAAGCGCGGGATGATGCCTTTGCTCCGGTAGGCGTCGTACTTGCCGGACTCCAGGCTGGCGCGCGCCATGCCGGCAATCGTTACCCCTGGGGCGACCACGTTCACTCGCAGCGAGCCCCACTGGCGCGCCAGGATGCGCGCGGCATGCACCAGGGCCGCCTTGGCGCCAGCGTAGTTGACGCTGCCCTCGAACTCCGCCACCGCCTGCATGCTGGCCAGGAACACCAGACTGCCGGCGACCTTGTGTTCGATCATGTGGGCGGCGACGTCGCGGGCCAGCAGGACGGGCGCGATGTAGTTGGTGGCCAGGGAGTCGGCCATCGTGCGGTCGTCCAGAGTGGCAAAGTCGGCCCGCGCGGGGTCGCCCAGAAAGTTGACCAGGCCGTAGATATCCCCCAGACCCGTGCCCCGCTCGACTAGCTGGCGGCGGGCTTCCGGCTGGCGCAGGTCGCCCTCGACCAAATGGACGCGCCCCGGGCCGCGGGAGTTGAGCGTCTGGGCGAGCTTCTCGGCGCGACTGCGGTCTTGGCGGTAACCGACCACTACTTGGACGCCTTCCGCCACCAGAAGCGCCACAGTAGCGGCTCCCAGGCCTCCAGCGCCTCCGGGAGCGAGGATTACCTTGCCGGCCAGGGTCAGGGCGGGGAAGTCGAACTCGAAGCGCTCGTAGCGCGCGGCGAGCGTCTCCAATTCTTTATCCCAGAACTGCGATGCCATCGAGACTCCCCTAGCCTGGAAAGACAAAACCCCCAAGCCACAGCCTGCAGCGTGGGCTTGAGGGTTTTGCCGTACGATTCCCCGAAAAATCGCTTACTTCAGGACCGCCTCTTTGAACTGCTTGGTGGGGCGGAGACGCACCACGGTCTTCGCCTTGATCTTGATGGGTTCGCCGGTCTGCGGATTGCGGCCCATGCGCGCCTTGGTCTGGCGCTTCACGGCGCGTCCCAGTCCGGGGATGACGAACTTGCCGGCGCTCTTGGTTTCCTTCACGGCCAGCTTGAACAGCTCTTCGAAAAAGGTGTTGACGGCTTTCTTCGAGCAGCCACACTTTTCAGCGAGGCTCGCCACGATCTTGCTCTTGGTCATCGGCTTGGCCATTCTCTCGTTCTCCTCGTGTGATTTTTGATTAGGAACCCGATCCACCCCGACCCAACGGGTTCGTCCCGAGTGTTCAGGACGGGCGCTACTATAATCAAAGACCCCGCGGCTGGCAAGAGGGAAAGCCGCCAAAAATGCGGTTTTTCTGCGCCCGGTCAGGCGGCGGCGCGGGCGGCTTCGGGCGGCAGTTGGCCGACTTCGTGGTAGAAGTAAGCGATGCTGAGAATTCCCTTCAGATAATTCTCCAGGTGCAGGCGTTCGTTGGGCGCATGCGCGTTCTCATCCGGCAGGCCGAAGCCCAGCAGCACGCAGGGCTTGTGCAGGCTCTCGTAAATCATGCTCACCAGCGGGATCGAGCCGCCCTCGCGGATGAACACCGCCTTTTTCTGGAAGCCTTCCTCCAGCGCGCGCTTGCCCGCCTGGATGATCGGATGTTCGAACGGTGCCAGCCACCACTTGCCGGTGCTGAGAATCTTGAAGTTGATGGTCACGCTAGGCGGTGCGATGCGCTTCATATGCTCCTCGACCAGTCGGGCGATTTTGACGGGATCCTGATTCGGCACCAGGCGAGTGGAAAACTTGACCGTAGCTTTCGACGGAATGACCGTCTTGGCTCCCTCGCCCTCGTAGCCGCCGTACATTCCGTTGATGTCGAGTGTGGGCCGCGCCCAGATGCGCTCGGCGACGCTGTAGCCCTTCTCGCCCGGCAGCTCCTTGGCGCCGGTGGTTGCCTGAAACGTTTTCTCGTCGAAGGGTAACTCGGCGAGCAGCTTGCGCTCTTTCTCGGTGAGCGGAAGGACGTCGTCGTAGAAGCCGGGGATGGTGACGCGGCCGTCGGCGTCCTTCAGCTTGGCCATCATTTCGCAAGCGATGTTGAGCGGGTTGGGCACCGCGCCGCCGAAGGACCCGGAGTGCAGATCCACGCTCGGGCCGATGACTTCCATCTCGTAATACGAGAGGCCGCGCAGGCCGTAGCAGATGGAGGGGATGCCTTTGCCCAGCATGCAGGTGTCGGAGACGACCAGCGCGTCGGCCTCCAGGCGCTCCTTTTCTTTTTCGATGAAGCGATAGAGGTTCTCGCTGCCTACTTCCTCTTCGCCTTCAATCATCAGCTTGACGTTGACCGGCAGCTTGCCCTCGTTCTTGAAGAAGGCCTCCAGCGCCTTGAGGTGGATGAAGACCTGGCCCTTATCGTCGACCACGCCGCGGGCGTAGAGGTCGCCGTCGCGCAGGGTGAGCTCCCAGGGTGGAGAGAGCCAGAGGTCGAGGGGCTCGGCGGGTTGGACGTCGTAGTGGCCGTAGATGAGCAGAGTGGGCTTGCCGGGCGCGTGCAGCCAGTCGGCATAAATAATCGGATGACCTTCGGTAGGAATGATTTCGACGTTCTCGAGGCCGATGTTTTTCATGTGGTCGGCCAGCCAGCGGGCGCAGCGTTCGATGTCGGGTTTGTGCTCGCTCTTGGTGCTGACGCTGGGGATGGCGCAGAGCTGGCGCAGCTCGGAGATGTAGCGCTCGTGGTTTTTCTCGATGAAATCAGTCACCTTCAGCATGGGTTACTCCCGAGATTTCGTGGCTGCGGACTGCAACTGCAAATTTCATTCTAGCACAGCCAACGCCAGCCGCGGCGTGAGCTGACTGTGTTAGACTCGCCCGGAAAGTCGGATCCACGCAACTGAGCTGGATAAGGCAATGGCCGTGATTCGAATCCCCGATGAGGGGCGGGTGCTGCGCGGGTTGGAGGCCGTGCGGAGCTACCTGGCCCACAGAGGGATTGAGTATGAACGGTGGACGCCCTCACATCCAGTTCCGGCGAATGCCTCGGAGCAGGAGATCCTGCAAGCCTACGCCGGCGAAATCGAGCAGCTCAAGCAGCGCGGCGGCTATGTGGCCGCCGACGTAGTCGACGTCACGCCCCAGACACCGGGGCTCGACGCCCTGCTGGAGAAGTTCGCCCGCGAGCACTGGCACGACGAAGACGAAGTCCGGTTCTTCCTGCACGGGCGAGCCCTGTTCCACATCCACCCGCGCCAGGGACCGGTGTTCGCCCTGGAAGTCGAGGCCGGCGACCTGATCCTACTCCCGGCCGGCACGCGCCACTGGTTCAACCTTTGCGCCGACCGCACCATGCGCGTCATCCGTTTGTTCAAGAGCCCGGCGGGCTGGGCGGCGCGCTACACCGCCAGCGGCGTCGAGCAGGGCTACCAGCCCGTCTGCCTCGGCCCTGACGACCTCCCGCGCCCCGACGCCTAGCGCCCTCTCCGCCGACGGCGTTTACCGATTCGCGCCGGTGATGGTAAGATTTTCTTCTACTCCCCGGTAGCTCAACGGTAGAGCATTCGGCTGTTAACCGAAGGGTTGCTGGTTCGAATCCAGCCCGGGGAGCCAAATCGAGCAGGCCCTTCGACTCGTCCCGACGGAGTCGGGACTCGCTCAGGGTTTCACCCGCGGTCTCCCGTCCCGACTGGCGTGGGAACGGACGCCCACTAGCCCGCTCAAGCTTCGCCGCGTTTCAAACGGGCGACGAAGTGGTCGGCTTCGCGGGTTGGTTTGGGGATGCGATAGCCATCGCAGCAGGCGAGCGCGAGCTCAATCGCGGCCTTCAAGTCCACGCGGTGGCCGATGGAAATGAAAATCGGCCGGACGCCGCGGCGGGTGCGCAACACGGCGCCGACGGTTTCGCCCGAGTCGACCAGCGGCGACCAGGCGCCGACTTTGTCCGCGGGCTCTTGGTACTTTCCCACCAGCAGCGACTTGGCGACTCCGATGCCGGGCTTGTCGAGCACGACGGAGAGATGACACGCGAGCCCGAAGCGCCGCGGGTGCGAGTAGCCGTGCGCGTCGAACAGAAGCAGGTCGGGTTCGGTTCGTAACCTCGCGAAAGCCTCCAGCAGCGCAGGACCCTCGCGAAACGCCAGCAGGCCGGGGACGTAGGGAAAAGCGAGCGGTAGCCTGGCCGATTGCCGCTCGATCTCCTGCAAATCAGGAAAACGGTAGGCGATGACGCCGGCGTAACCTGCGCGGCCGTCGACGGCGATATCGGCGCCAGCCACCGTGCGGATGGTGCGGAAGTCGCGCCGCGGGTTCAGATGGTCGCGAAGTTCGAGTTGAAGTTGGGCGGCTTCCTTGGGAGACAAGTCCCAGCGGTGGGGAAGCTTGACCTGCATGGTGGGATTCTAGCTGAGGAGCGCAGTGAAAACCGGGAAAAGCAGGCTCCTCCTCCCGCCCTTCCTGCCCAAGGCCGGGTTTCGGAATGGCAATGAGGGGCGCGGAGCCTCCGAATGTGCTCTAGCCTTGCTTGAGGACGGCGAGAACCTGGGAGGCGACCGCCTTCAGAGTCTCAAACACGCCGTTGCCCTGGAAGGCGACGGCTTCGACGATCGGTTCGCCCTTGAGTTGGAGCTGCTTCTGCAACTCGTCCACGGGCAGGGCGCTGGGCAGATCGCGCTTGTTCAATTGCAGAACGTAGGGGATGGTCTGGAAATCGAGCCCGTGCTCCTTGAGGTGCTCCTGCAAGCCGTCGAGCGTTTCCATGTTGGCGTCCATGCGCTCTTCCTGCGAGTCGGCGACGAACACCACGCCGTCCGCGCCTTTCAGGATGAGCTTCCGGCTGGCCTCGTAAAACACCTGGCCGGGAACGGTGTAGAGGTGGAAGCGGGTCTTGAAACCGCGCACGGTTCCCAGATCCAGCGGCAGGAAGTCAAAGAAAAGTGTCCGGTCGGTCTCGGTGGCGAGCGAGATCATCTTCCCCTTGTGCCCGGGGTTGGCGTGGTCGTAAATCCACTGCAGGTTCGCCGTTTTTCCGCCGAGACCTGGCCCGTAGTAGACCAGCTTGCAGTTGATTTCGCGCGCTGCAAAGTTGATGAATGACAAGCGAATGCGCTCCGAACTCCCCGGCTGCCCCTTATAACACACCCGCAGATGGGGCGCAACTAGACCTTTGTCCAAGTTCTCGCGTTTCACACTCTCGGGAAAAAGCCCCGACCGTGACCGCCGGATCGCATCGGCGATGCACTAAGTAGTTGCTTTTTCATTGAATTGCCGCTGCGACACAAAATGTCTTTTCAGGAGACACTTAACGGCATTCCCGCCCGGTTATGTTATTGACTCCATTTGACTTACAGACAACCCTCTGATATAGTGTAATTTCTTACAAGTCCAAATGGCACGCAGGAAGCACAAGGCCTTCCACCGGAATTCTCGCCGCCGCAGCGGTTCGCGGCGGGTGAGTGCGCGTGTGGGCACGTCGATTTCCAGGAATGGCCGGCACCGTGCTGGGCTCGTCGCGCCGCGCAAGGAGACGGTTGACCCGCAGATCGCCGCGATGATGAAGCTCTACGCGGAAGCGATGAAGCACTTCAACAGGCAAGGCTACCGCCGCGCCCGGGAAATCTTCGAGAAGGTTCTCGTCGGGCCCAGCCGCGAGCTGGCCGACCGCGCCCGGGTGCACCTGGCCATTTGCGAGCAGCGGATGCAGCGTGAAGCGCCGGTGCATCTGCGCAGCGCCGACGACCACTACCACTACGCCGTCTCGCAAATCAACCTCGGCAACTACGAGGAAGCCCGCACCCATCTGGAACGCGCGCGCAAGCTCGCGCCCAAGGCCGACTACGTCTACTACGCCCTGGCTTCGGTTTTCGCCCTGACCGGCGAAACTGATGAGGCGGTCAACCTGCTGGCCCAGGCCATCAAGCTGCGTCCGGAGAACCGCTTCCACGCCCGCAATGACGACGACTTCCGCTTGTTGCACGACGAGCCGCGCTTCCTCGAGCTGCTCTACCCGGAGCGCCCCGTCGGCCCCGCGGCTCGCGAAGCACGCGCCTGAGCCCCGCCGCGCGGAAAGCCTTTGTTTCCCATCCCGTTTTGTGGTTTGATAGCGCGCGAGCGCCACTCCGCTGCTGATGCCCGCTGACCTCGCCATAGTCGTCCTTGCCGCCGGCAAGGGCACGCGCATGAAGTCGCAGCGCGCCAAAGTCCTGCACGAAGCGGGCGGCCTGCCGCTGGTGCTTCACGTCCTGCGCGCCGTGCAGCCGCTGGCGAAGCGCGGCCGGCGCAACACCTGGGTGGTCATCGGTCACCAGGCGGAGACCGTGCGCGGCCTGGTCGAACCGCTGGGCGGGCGCACTGTGTTGCAGCGGCCGCAGCTCGGCACCGGGCACGCCGTCGCCCAGGCGCTGCGGGCGCTGCCGCGCGCGGTGAAGCGCTTGCTGGTGCTGCCCGGCGACGCCCCGCTCGTCACTGCCGACACCCTGCGAGCCTTGCTGAGGGTCCACGAGGAAACGGCGAGCGCGGCCACAATTCTTTCGGCCGACCTCGACGACCCGACGGGCTACGGCCGCATCGTGCGCGCCGGCTCGGGCGAGGTCGAAGCCATCGTCGAACAGAGCGCGCTGGGGCCCGAGCACCGCCGCCTGCGCGAAATCAACTCCGGAATGTACTGCTTCGAGCGCGCGCCGCTGGCGAGCGTGCTGGGGCGCCTCGGCCGCCGCAACATCCACCGGGAATACTATCTGACCGACGCCATCGCTTTGCTCCGCCAGGGCGGCGCGCGTGTTTCCGCCCATATCGCGCCCAACGCGGAGGAAATCCTCGGCGTCAACACGCCCGCCGAGCTGGCCCACGCCGACGCGGTGCTCCACCGGCGCAAGGCGGAGGCGCTGATGGCCGCCGGCGTCACGCTCTATCGCCCGGATACAATGGCGATTGATCCCGACGTCGCCATCGGTCCCGACACCATCATCGAGCGTGGCGTCGAGCTGCGCGGGGCGACCCGCATCGGCGCCCGCTGCCGCATCGGGCCGTTCTGCATCCTGCGCAACGCTGTGCTGGCCGACGACGTCACCGTGCGCCCCCACAGCCTGGTGGCCGACACCCGGCTGGGCGCCGACGTGATGGTCGGCCCCTTCGCGCATCTGCGCGACGGCGCCGTCATCCGTCCCGGCGCCCGCATCGGCAACTACGTTGAGGTCAAGAAATCCATCGTCGGCGAGCGCACCAAGGCGCAGCACCTCACCTACCTCGGCGACGCCACCATCGGCCGCGATACCAACATCGGCGCCGGCACCATCACCTGCAACTACGACGGCGTCCACAAGAACCCGACCCGCATCGGCGACAACGTTTTCGTCGGCAGCGGCACCGAGCTGGTCGCGCCGGTGCGCGTCGGCAGTGGCGCCTACGTGGCCGCCGGCTCGACCGTAACCGAAAACGTTCCGGCCGACGCGCTCGCCATTGCTCGCAGCCGCCAGGTGAACAAGCCTGGCTGGGCGCGCACCCGCCGACAGAAGCTCGCCGCCGCCAAAGCCCGCAAGGAAGAGCCTGCGGTTGCCGTGCAGCTCGCCAACGCCACTGCCGCCAAGCCGAAGCGCCGCCCCCGCAAGCCGCGTCGCGCGCGGCGGCGCGCCCGCCGCCGCTAGCCTCATCTGCGTTTTCATCCCGAAGCCTGCCCTTTCGTGGAAAGGGCGGAAAGAGGGATCTGCTTTTCGCTTTTCGCCCCTTGGTGTAGCATTCCTTCGTGACCAAAGCCACCAAGCTCGCCATCGGCGCCGCCTTCCTGCTTTTTCTCCTCCTGGTAGTTGTCTCGACGCTTTCGCTGGGTGAGGTCAAGGTCGAGGTCTGTATGGAGTTCAACGGGCGGACGGAGTGCCGCATCGCTGCCGCGCCCACCGAAGCAGAGGCGACCCGCACCGCGACCGACAACGCCTGCGGCCTGCTCGCCGCCGGCCGCGACCAGAACATCGCCTGCTCCAATAGGCCCCCGAAGTCCGTCCGCCGCCTCGACTAGGGGTGACCCAGCGGCGGGGGCCGCGGGCTGGCTGAACGGAGGGAGCAGCGGGGGATAGGCCTCCTGCGACCCGAAATGCGTCTAGAACGCGTTCCAACGCATGCCAAAGCATATCCCTGAAGCGCCCGGGAGCGACAATTTGGCCCGGCCCGACCCGGTTGCGCCCCGCCGTGGCTGTGATAGACTGACTTGTGCCACCCACTATGAAGTTCGGCGTCGTCATCTTTCCCGGTTCCAACTGCGACCACGATACTCTCCACGTTCTGCGCGACGTACTGGGTCAGCCGACGGAAGAAATCTGGCACCAATCCACGGAGTTGGGCGGCCTCGACGCCATCATCCTTCCGGGTGGATTCGCTTACGGCGACTACCTTCGCACCGGAGCCATCGCCAGCCACTCGCCGGTGATGGGCGCGGTCAAGAAGTTCGCCGCCGCTGGTGGGCTGGTGCTCGGCATCTGCAACGGTTTTCAGATTCTGCTCGAGGCCGGCTTGCTCCCCGGCGCCATGCTGCGCAACCGCCGGCTCAAGTTCCTCTGCCGGTTGGTTCACGCGCGCGTTGAAACCACCGACACACCGTTTACTTCCGCCTGCCGGGTCGGTCAGGTCCTCAAGATGCCCATTGCGCATATGGAAGGGAACTACTTCTGCGAGCCGGAGACGCTCGCCGAGCTTGAACGGAACCGCCAGGTCGTGTTCCGCTACGCCACGCCCACCGGCGAAGTGGTGGACACCGAAGAGGCCAACCCCAACGGCGCCCTGGCCAATATCGCCGGCATTTGCAACCGCGAGCGCAACGTGCTCGGCTTGATGCCGCACCCCGAGCGCGCCTCCGAGCCTCTAACGGGCTCCGCCGACGGCCGGCTCCTCTTTGAATCCATGATTTCTTCGCTTGTTTCCAAGTGACTGAAGTCGCCGTTACGCCCGACCTGGTCGCCCAGCACGGGCTGACGCCCGAAGAGTACGACCGCATCCAAGCCATCCTCGGCCGCGAGCCCACTTTCACCGAACTCGGCATCTTCAGCGTGATGTGGAGCGAGCACTGCTCCTACAAGTCGTCGCGCGTCCACTTGAAGCGCCTGCCGACTACCGGTCCGCAGGTGCTGCAAGGCCCGGGCGAGAACGCCGGCGTGGTGGACGTCGGCGACGGCTATGCCGCCGTTTTCAAGATCGAATCGCACAATCACCCCAGCTTCGTCGAACCCTTCCAGGGCGCCGCCACCGGCGTGGGCGGCATCCTTCGCGATATTTTCACCATGGGCGCGCGGCCGATTGCGATTCTCGACGCACTGCGCTTCGGCGACTTGAGCGACCCGAAGAACCGCGCCATTGCTGAGGGCGTGATCAGCGGCATCGGCTTCTACGGCAACTGCATCGGCGTCCCCACCGTGGGCGGCGACGTTTATTTCGAACCCGACCCGTCCGGCTACGCGCACAACCCGCTCGTCAACGCGCTTTGCCTCGGCGTCGCCCGCAAGGACAAGATTCTTCTCGCCCGCGCTTCCGGCGTCGGCAATCCGGTCATCTATGTCGGCGCCAAGACCGGCCGCGACGGCATCCACGGCGCCTCGCTGCTGGCCTCGGCCGAGTTCGACGAAGCTTCTGCCCAGAAGCGACCCAACGTGCAGATTGGCGACCCGTTCCTGGAAAAACTTCTGCTCGAGGCGCTGCTCGAAGCGCTCGACACCGGCGCCATCGTCGGCCTGCAAGATATGGGCGCGGCGGGGCTCACCTGCTCCACCTGCGAGATGGCCGCCCGCGGAGGCACCGGCATCGAAATCGAGCTCGACCTCGTGCCCACGCGCGAGCACGGCATGACACCCTACGAAATCATGCTGTCGGAATCCCAGGAGCGCATGCTGGTCGTGGTGGAAAAGGGAAGGGAAGCCCAAGTCCTGTCCATCTTCCACAAGTGGGGCCTCGACGCCGTTGTTGTCGGTCACGTAACCGATGACGCGCTCCTCCGCGTTCGCCAGCACGGCGAAGTGGTCGCCGAAATCCCCGCCGGCGCGCTGGCCAATGACTGCCCCGTCTATGAGCGCCCGCTGCGCGCCCCCGCGGCGCAGCCAGCGGCGGAGCGTTTCGACTTCGTCTCCGATGACGTTGCCGCGGCTTCGCTGCGCGAGAACTTCCTGCGCCTGCTGGCTTCGCCCACCATCGCTTCCAAGCGCTGGGTCTTCCAGCAGTATGACCACACCGTGCGCACCAACACCGTGCTCGGCCCCGCCGCCGGCGATGCGGCGGTGCTGCGTCTCAAGGGAACCACCCGCGGACTGGCGCTCACTGTCGACGGCAACGGCCGCTACTGCTATCTGAACCCGCGCCGCGGCGCCCAGCTTGCGTTGGCTGAAGCCGCGCGCAATCTGGTGTGCGTCGGTGCCAAGCCGTGGGCCGTGACCAACTGCCTCAACTTCGGCAACCCGGAAAAGCCCGAAGTAATGTGGCAGTTCAGCGAAGTGATTGACGGCATGGCCGAAGCCTGCCGCGCTTTCGACACGCCCGTCACCGGCGGCAACGTCAGCTTCTATAACGAGACCCGGGGCAAGTCCATCCATCCGACGCCGGTCATCGGCATGCTGGGCGTGTTGGAGGATGTCGGGAAGGCTGTGCCCGCCGGTTTCCGCCGCGCCGGCAACGCGCTGGTTCTGCTCGGCGGGGCTGAGACTGCCCGCGACACCCTCGAGAAAACTTTTTCCTCCAGCGAGTACGCTCTCCGCATCCACGGCCTCGCCGCCGGCGAGCCGCCCGCGATTGACCTGGCGCTCGAGAAGCGTGTGCACGATTGCTGTCTCGAACTGATGCGCCGCGGCTGGGTGCTCGCCGCTCACGATGTCTCTGATGGCGGCCTGCTGGTTACCGTGGCCGAGGGTTGTTTCGCCGCGCAAAATGGCCTCGGCGCTGAGCTGACTCTCAATGCCCCGCTGCCGCTCGAAGCCGTGTGCTTCAGCGAGGAACCCTCCCGCATTGTGCTGGAAGTCGACCCCACCCACCTTGCCGCGTCGTTGCAGGTTGCTGCACAATACCTGGTGCCGGCGAAACAACTCGGCACCACAACTCAGGGCGAGTTTCGGGTGCGCTTTAACGGTCAGGTTGTCTTGAGCGAAGACGTGAACATCCTCAAGGAAGCATGGGCCACAAGTCTCGCCCGCCGCATGCGAAGTGAGAACGTAACGTGAGCGGAGTGCGGTACAGCCACGAGGACCACTTCCACGATGAGTGCGGCGTCTTTGCCGTCTTCGGCCATCCAGAAGCCGCCAAGCTGACCTACCTCGGTCTCTACGCCCTCCAGCACCGCGGCCAGGAGAGCGCTGGCATTGCCGCCACCGACGGCGCCGAGGTTCGCTTCTACAAGGGCATGGGCTACGTCGCCGAAGTTTTTACCGATGCGGTGATGGCCACGCTTGCCGGCCACGCCGCCATCGGCCACACCCGCTACTCCACAGCCGGCGAGAGCGCGCTCGCCAACGCCCAGCCCGTCGTCGTCGATTGCAACAAAGGCCCCATCGCCCTGGCCCACAACGGCAACCTGGTGAACGCCGAGCAGGTCCACCGGCGGCTCGAAGCCGGGGGCTCGATCTTCCAGACCAGTTCCGACACCGAAGTCATCATTCACCTCATCGCCCAGTCGCGCCAGCCGGACATCAGGAGCGCCGTTCCCGAAGCCCTGCGCCAGCTCGAAGGTGCCTATTCGCTGGTCATGCTCACGCCCGACGTCGTCTACGCCATCCGTGACCCGCGCGGCTTCCGCCCGCTCTGCCTCGGGCGGCTGGAAGGCGCCTGGGTGGTGGGCTCGGAAACCTGCGCCTTCGACCTCATCGGGGCCGAGTACGTCCGCGAGGTCGAACCGGGTGAGATGGTGGCGCTGACGCGCGACGGCATCCAATCGAGCTACTTCTCCCCTCCGGTCAAGCACAGCTACTGCATCTTCGAGCACGTCTACTTCTCGCGGCCCGACTCGGTCATCTTCGGCCGTCCGGTGCAGAAGAGCCGTGAGATGCTCGGGCGACTGCTGGCGCGCGAGCACCCCGCGGACGCCGACATCGTCGTTCCCGTGCCTGACTCCGGCACCTCGGCCGCCATCGGCTACTCGCTCGAGTCCGGCGCTCCGCTCAAGTTCGGGCTCATCCGCAACCACTACATCGGCCGGACGTTCATTCAGCCGGAGCAGACCATCCGCGACTTCAACGTCAAGCTGAAGCTGAACCCGGTTCGCAGCCTGCTGGAGGGCAAGCGCGTCATTCTGGTGGATGACTCCATTGTCCGCGGCACCACGATGCGCAAGATTGTGCGCATGGTCCGCAGCGCCGGCGCGCTGGGCGTCCACGTGCGCGTCTCCTGCCCACCCATCGTTTCGCCCTGTTTCTACGGCATCGACACGCCAACGCGCAGCGAGCTGATCGGCTCGCACAAGAAGGTGGAAGAAATCTGCCGGTTCCTCGAGGCCGACTCGCTCGGCTACCTCTCGCTCGAAGGCCTGCGCAAAGCCGTTGCCGATGCGGAGGGCCGCTACTGCAACGCCTGCTATACCGGCAACTACCCCACGGATTTCGTCGAGCTCAAACTCCAGCAGGCGGAAACCAAGGCCGCGCGCCAGGAGACATTTCACGGCAAGCGTGGTCTAATGGACTGAGGCGAGCGTATGAACAAGAAGCTGCTCATCGCACTACTGGTGATTGTCCTGGCTGGGCTCGGCGTGTGGAAGTTCACCTCCAGCAGCGAACCCGCCGCCTCCAGCCCCGCGGCTCCGCCGGCGTCCACCCCAGCAACCTCGACCGCGAACCCCCAGGCGCTGCCACCGCCTCCGACGCCGGAGACGCAAAAGACTGAACCGCCCAGGCCCAAGACCGCCTCCACCGAGCCGCTCCCTAAGGAGCGCACCTGGCAGTGCATCGGCAGCCCCAACGCCCCGCTCAAGGTCGAAGTCTTCTCCGACTATCAATGTCCCGCTTGCCGCGCGTTCTACTTCGACGTGGCGCGGCCGCTGATGGCCGACTACACGACGGCGGGCAAGGTCTGCCTCATCTATCACGAGTTCCCGCTGCGTGGACATCAATACGCCCGCCGCGCGGCACAGTACGCCGAGGCCGCCGCACGCCTCGGCCCGAATCAGTGGATTCGCGTCACCGACGCCATCTTCTACTACCAGCCGCAATGGTCGCAGGACGGCCAACTCGAGCCGGTCGTTGCCAAGGCGCTTACTGAAAAAGAAATGGACGTGGTGCGGCGGCTGGTGGATGACCCCGGAATTGATGCTGCGGTTGAGAGCGGCGTGCGGGAGGGGCAGCGCCGCGGCGTCCGCTCCACGCCCTCCTCTTTCATCATCGCCCCGGGCCGGGAGGAGCGCATCCCGCCCGGCGTGCAGTACCCGATTCTTCGCCGCGTCCTCGATGGTCTGCTGCAAGGGCAATAGCATGGCCCGCACTGTCGTGGTGCTGCTTCGTCTCGCTCTGGCGGGAATCTTCATCTACGCCGGCTGGGCCAAACTCTATCCCACCGCGAACGTTTTCAAGTTCATGATGGACATCAGTTCCTACCGCCTGCTGCCGGAGTGGAGCATTGAGCCACTGGCGTACTTCCTGCCGCCGTTCGAGATTGTGCTGGGGTTGTGGCTGCTGACCGGCTGGCAGCTTCGTTTTTCCGCGCTGGCCTCCGGCCTCTTGCTGTGCGGCTTCTGGCTGGCGATGTTCATCACCTACATGCGCGGGATCGAAGCCAACTGCGGCTGCGGTTTCGGCGAAGAGCCTATCAGCCCGCGTACGCTGACGCGCGATGGAGCGATGGTAGTCGGCGCCGCATTTCTGATGGTCTATGCCTGGCGCGCTGCGCGGCGTCGCACCCTGGCGACACCGGCCACCGCCTGAGCCCTGGTTCGGCTAGAATAAGCCTGCTTCGGATGCCACCCACAGCCATCCGCTACGCCGACGCCGGCGTTGACCGCGACCGCGCCGAGAGCGCCAAGCGCCGCGTGGCCGCACAGGCGCGCTCCACCTTCACCCGCGGCGTGCTCTCCGAAATCGGTCGCTTCGCCGCGCTTTTCGAGCTCGACGTGCGCCGCTGGCGCCGCCCCGTCCTGCTCACCAGCGTGGACGGCGTGGGCACGAAGCTCAAGGTGGCTGCGATGGCCGGTCGGCACGCAGGCGTGGGCGAGGACCTCGTCCACCACTGCGTCAACGACATCGCCGTCCACGGCGCCGCGCCACTGGCGTTTCTCGACTACATCGGCGCCAGTCGGCTCGATCCCAAAGTGCTTGAACAGGTGTTCCGGGGCATGAGCCGCGCGTGTCGTCGGCTGGGCATCGCCCTCATCGGCGGAGAAACGGCGGAGCTGCCCGGCCTCTACGCCGGGCGCGAGTACGACCTGGTGGGCTTCATTCTCGGCGTCGCTGACCGCAACCGCATCCTCGACGGCCGCCGCGTCCGCCCCGGCGACCTCGTGCTCGGCCTGCCTTCCAGCGGACTTCACACCAACGGCTATTCGCTGGCCCGAAAGCTGCTGTTCGAAGTCGGGGGTTACAGCGTTGATTCGTATGTCCCTGAATTGAAGAGCAAGCTCGGCGCCGAGTTACTCAAAATCCACCGCTGCTACTACCCGCTGATGAAACCGCTGCTCGACAACGGCTGGCTGACCGCCGCCGCCCACATCACCGGCGGCGGCCTGAGCGAAAACATTCCTCGCGTGCTCCCGCGCCACTGTGCGGTCGAAATCCGCTTGGACTCGTGGTCGCTTCCGCCGCTGTTTCGCTTGCTGGAGCGACTGGGCAACCTGCCGGCGGATGAAATGCTGCGGACGTTCAACCTGGGAATCGGAATGGTTCTGATGGTTTCGCCGCGACGCCTCGGCCAGGTGGAGCGTTTCCTGAAGCAGCGGCGCGAGCGGTTCTTCGTCCTTGGGGAAGTGGTGCGCGGGCGGCCGTCGGTGCGCTACGAGGGGAGCTGGCAATGAAGCGCATCGCCGTCCTGCTCTCCGGCCGCGGCTCGAACTTCGAGGCCATCGCCGATGCGGTCGCCGCCGGCAAGATTCCCGACGCGGAGATCGCCGTCGTCATCAGCAACCGCGAGAACGCGCCCGGCATCGAGAAGGCCCGCCAGCGCGGCCTCGAGGCCGTCGTCATCCCTTCGAAAGGACGCCAGCGCGAAGACTACGACCGCGAAGTCGTCGCACTGCTCCAGGAGAAGAAAGTCGACCTCGTCTGTCTCGCCGGCTTCATGCGCCTGCTCTCACCCGTGTTCGTCAGCGCCTTCCGCAACCGCATCCTCAACATTCATCCCGCCCTTCTCCCCGCGTTTCCCGGCCTCGAAGCCCAGAAGCAGGCGCTGGACTGGGGCGTGAAAGTTTCCGGCTGCACGGTTCACTTTGTGGATGAGAACCTCGACGCGGGGCCGATTGTGCTGCAAGCCGTCGTGCCTGTGCGCGATGACGACACCGAAGAGACGCTTGCCGCCCGCATCCTCCACGAGGAGCACCGCATTTATCCCGAGGCCATCCGTATCGTCCTGAGCGGCAAGTTCCGCATCGAGGGCCGCCGCGTTCTGCTCACCGAACCCTGATGCTCACAATTGTCGTTGCGAATTTCGTCCTTTCGCAGAAAAGGGCGGGATGAGGCACCGCTCTTCCTCTTGGTCGTTTGACTCGCCACGCAACTTGTCCTAGTCTGAAGCGTCCTTTAGGGGGCGTGCGGTTGAAGAGCGTCGACGAGCAACTCGCGTATCTGCTCAAGGGCGTGGCCGAGTGCATCACGCCCGCCGAGCTGGGCGAGCGTCTGGCGCTCTCGCTGAAGAGCGGTCGCCCGCTGCGCGTTAAGCTCGGTGTCGACCCCACCGCGCCCGACATCCACCTCGGGCACACGGTCGTCCTTCGTAAGCTAAAGCATTTTCAGGACTTAGGGCACATAGCCATCTTCCTGATCGGCGACTTTACCGGCATGGTCGGCGACCCCACTGGCCGCACAGCCACCCGGCCTCCGCTCACCCGTGAGCAGATCGATGCCAACGCCGAAACTTACAAGCAACAGGTCTTCAAGATTCTCGACCCGGCGCGCACCGAGGTCCGCTTCAACTCGGAGTGGCTCGGCAAGCTGACCGGCGAGGACATCGTCCGCCTCTGCGGGCAGTATACGGTGGCGCGGCTCATCGAGCGCGAAGACTTCCGCACGCGGCTCGAATCGAACCAACCCATTTCGCTGCACGAATTGCTCTACCCGATGTTTCAGGCCTACGACTCGGTGGCACTGGAGGCCGATGTTGAGCTCGGCGGCACCGACCAGAAGTTCAACCTGCTGGTAGGGCGTGAAATCCAACGCGCCTACGGGCAGCCCTCGCAGATTCTGGTGATGACGCCGATTCTCGTCGGTACCGACGGCGTGCAGCGGATGAGCAAGAGCCTCGGGAACTACATCGGCATCAACGAGCCCCCGGCTGAGATGTTCGGCAAGGTGATGTCCATCTCAGACGAAACGATGTGGAGCTACTACGAGCTCCTCACCGATCTCGAACCGGCGGCAATTGCGGCGCTGCGCAGTGACGTGAAAACGGGAAAGCGCCACCCGATGGAGGTCAAGCGGGAGCTGGCCAAAATGATTGTGCGCGACTTCCACACCACCGAGGCCGCCGAGCAGGCCTCGGAGGAATTCACCCGCGCCGTCAAGGAAGGCCGCGCGGCGGCGAATACGCCTGAGGTTACGGTCGGGCAGTCAACCATCCAGCTCGCCAAGCTGCTGGTTGAGCACGGCCTGGCGCCCTCGGGCACTGAGGCCACGCGGCTCATCAAGCAAGGCGCAGTGGACATCAACGGCAAACCCTTCGCGGAGTTCAAGCTCGACCTCCAGCCCGACATCGAATACACCGTGAAGGTCGGCAAGCGTGGGAAGTTCCTTCGACTTCGCTATAAGAAGCCGTAACTCACTTGAAGCTGCTCTTCCTCGCCAATCCCACTGCCGCGGGCCGGCGCGCCCGTCCACTCCTTCCCGCCATTCGAGACGTCATCGCACGGCAGGCGCCGGGATTTGACTACTACGAATCGCAGGACGCAGCCGACTTGCGGCGCCAAGCGGAGAGCGCGGCGCGCGCCGGGTACGAGCGGGTGTTGGTGGCTGGGGGCGACGGCTCCGCCCATGCCGCTGTCAACGCCCTCCGCGGCACCCAGGCCGCGCTGGGAGTGATTCCCCTGGGTCACGGCAATGACCTCGCCCGCGCCCTCGGCGTCCCTCTCAACCCGCTGGCCGCCGTTCAGTTTCTGCTGAAGGCGCCCGTGGTCTCGATTGACTTGGCTCGCGTGGGCGACATTGTCTACGCCTGCGTGGCCGGAGTCGGCCTCGACGCCGCCACCAACCGTCGTGCCAATGCCTGGAGCGGCCAGCTTACTGGTCACACGCGCTACTTTCTCACCGCACTCTACACACTGGCTTCCTATTGGGCGATCCGGGTTGAAATGACCAGCGACACCGAGAGTTTCTCCGGCGAAGTGATGTGGGTGGCGGTGGCCAACGCGCCCAACTACGGCGGCGGCCTGCGCATCGCGCCGCGGGCCCGTCTGGATGACGGCCGGCTCGACGTCTGCATCATTGAGCGCATCTCCACGCCCGTCCTGCTGCGGCTTTATCCTTCCATCCTGCGCGGAACGCACAACCAGTCTCCTCATGTGCGCTCCTTCCGCGCCAGCCGGGTGCGCTTGCAGGCACCGGAGGGAGCGGAGCTCTACGGGGATGGTGAATTTCTGGCGCGCTTGCCGCTGGAGATCACCGTGGAGCCGGCGGCCTTGCGGGTCCTGGGCAGGCTTCCTTAGGGGTTGTCTTTCTTCTCGGCGTTCTCGCCCGGCGGTTCGAGCTTGAAGTTAAAGACGGCAATGTGGCGCGGGTCGAACTGTGAGAGCCGCCGCGGGCGGGCCTTCTTGCCCGCCATTTCCGCCGAAACCTCGAAGTCAAACTTGCGCGAGACGTCGTTGAACTGGTAGCGACCTTCTTTGTCGGTCACCACGCTGAGGCGTTCCTTGGTGGCGAGGTTGGTCAGGTGAACCACGGCGCCAGCCACGGCCTTGTCATTCTCGTCCAGCACCTGGCCCCGCACGATGCGCTTGGCAGGCGGCTGCGCCACCGCGATGCCGGAGCTCAACAGGAGGGCAAAAACGGCGCAGAGGGCAAGCGGGCGGGAAGCGACGCGAGTCATCCTAGCGGTAGTGGCCGTCGTCGGACTCTTCATCACCTTCGTCGTCGAAATCCTCGTCGTCGTCCGGCTCTTCTTCTTCCTCCTCTGCTTCTTCTTCCTCCTCTTCGTCCTCCTCGGAAAGGATGTTCAGTTCGAGCGGATTGAGGCTGACGACCTCCAGATCCACCGCGCAGTCGGGGCAGGAGAGGATTTCGCCCTCTTCGATCTCATCCACGTCAATGTCGAGCACAGCGCCGCACTCAGGGCACTTGGCCACGGCTGTATACCTCCCGTTCAATCCTCCCGTTTCCGCTATTATATAGCACCGCTGTTTTACGGGTTGTCCAGCGGTTTTTTGTCGCCGAGGAAAGATGCACAAAGAAGCCTTAGCGTTGGCTTCATTCCTGCGGAGAGACTAAATGACTGGGCAACGCGAGTATCCCGACCGGCCCATCGTCGGCGTGGGTGCGGTGGTGGTTCGCGATGGCCACGTGCTGCTGGTGCAGCGTGCCCAGGAGCCGCTCTCGGGCAAGTGGACACTGCCGGGTGGCGCGGTGGAGCTGGGGGAGACGCTGGAGGAGGCCGTGGTGCGCGAGTTACGCGAGGAAACCGGCCTCGACGTCCGCGTGCTGGGGCTGATCGAAGCCTTTGACCGCATGGCTCGGGATGAACACGGCCGCGTGCAGTACCACTACGTCCTCCTGGATTATCTCTGCGTGCCAGTGAGCGGGGAACTGTTGGCTGGCTCCGACGTCGCCGCCGCCGAGTGGGTCCGCCCGGACGATTTTCCGCGCTATCAGGTTTCTGAGAAGGCGCGCTCGATTTGCGAAAAAGGGCTGGCGCTGCTGCACCGCCGCGCGCCTCACCAGCCGTAGCGGCCGCCGAGGGGGACGAAGCGGCAGTAGTTGATCGTCTCGCGCGTGAACCCGCCGTCCTGCTTGCGCACCAAAAGGAGCTCCTGCGAGTCGCGACTCCCGACCGGAATCACCAGGCGCCCGCCCGGGGCCAACTGCTCGGTGAGCGTGTGAGGAATCGTCGGCGCCGCGGCGGTGACGAGGATGGCGTGGTAGGGCGCGGCTGCCTCATAGCCCAGGCTGCCGTCGCCCACAAGAACCGTCACGTTGGCGATGCCGAGCCGCCGCAGCCGCTCCTCGGCGGAGGCCGCCAGGGTCGGGTGCTGCTCGATGGTGTACACGTGCTCGGCCAGTTGGGCCAGAATCGCCGCCTGGTAGCCGCTCCCGGTTCCGACCTCCAGAACCTTCTCGCGGCCGGTCAGTTCCGCAGCTTCCGTCATTGCAGCCACCATGTAGGGCTGCGAGATGGTTTGCCCATCGCCGATGGGCAGCGGGCAATCGTCGTAGGCCTGGTAAACAAGCTCCGGCGGGACAAATTCGTGCCGGGGCACTTCCCGAAAGGCGCGCAGGACGCGAGGATCGTGGATGCCGCGCTGACGGAGCTGCCACTCCACCATGGCGGCGCGGCTGGCGGCCAGATCCCGACCCTCGACGGTTTTCATGGCTCTGCCGGTAGTATAGCGCGTGCGGATGGCGCCGGCGCAGGTTGTTGTAGGGCTATAATGGATGCATGCGGGACGAGCTGTGGACGAAGTATTCCCGGCAGATCCTTTTCTCCGGCATCGGAGAAGAAGGCCAGCGCCGGCTTTGCGAGTCGCGCCTCGCGGTTGTCGGCTGCGGCGCGCTGGGCTCAGCACAGGCCAACGCCTTGGCGCGCGCCGGCGTCGGCTTTCTGCGCATCATCGACCGCGACTTCGTGGAAGAAAGCAATCTCCAGCGCCAGATGCTTTTCGACGAAGCCGATGCCCGCGACAGCCTCCCCAAAGCCGTGGCGGCCGAGCGCAAGCTGCGACAAATAAACTCCGCCGTAAGGGTTGAGGGTGTCGTGGCCGACCTCGTTCCCGAGAACGGCGAAGCGCTGCTGGGCGACTGCGAGTTGTTTCTCGACGGGACGGACAACTTTGAAACCCGGCGATTGATCAACGATATCGCGGTCAAGCTCGGCCGTCCGTGGATCTACGGCGCGGTGGTGGCGAGCTACGGCATTACAATGCCGATTGTGCCCGGCAAGACTGCCTGCCTCACCTGCCTGGTCGAGCCTGAACCGGAACGTGGCGGAGAAGAAACCTGCGACACTGTGGGTGTTATCAATCCCGCCGTCACCTGGGTGGCGGCTCTGCAGGTGAGCCAGGCTCTGCAACTGTTGACCGGTCACTGGTCGGCGGACAAAGCACGGCTGCATCGGGGCGACCTGTGGAAGAACGACTTCCATTCCTCGCCGCTGCCTGCTCCGCGGCCGGATTGCCTCACCTGCCGGCGGCGCGAGTTTCTTTATCTGGAGGGCGCTGCGCAGCCGCAGATTACTCTGTGCGGGCGCAACTCGGTGCAGATTCACGAGCACGCCCGTCGACTCAACCTGGCGGAGCTGCGCGCGCGCCTGGCGGCCCATGGCGAAGTGCGCAACAACGACTACTTGCTGCGTCTGAGCGTGCCGCCTTACGAGTTGACGGTGTTCGCCGACGGCCGTGCCATCATCCGCGGCACCACCGACCCCGGCCTGGCCCGCAGTCTCTATGCCCGCTATATCGGCGCATGAGCCCGCTGCGGCAGGCGCGTGGCAGGTTTTTTCCGCCTGTGATAAAGTAATGACGACTACAACCTAGAAGGTGTTCTATGTCCGGCCATTCCAAATGGGCCACAATCAAGCATAAGAAGGCGGCGACCGATGCGCGCCGAGGAAAGGTTTTCAGCCGCCTCATCAAGGAAATCACGGTCGCGGCCCGCACCGGGGGCGGGGATGCGAACGCCAACCCGCGCCTGCGCACGGCCATAGCCGCGGCCCGCGCCGAGAACATGCCCGCTGACAACATCGAGCGCGCCATCCAGCGCGGCACCGGTCAGATTCCCGGCCTGGTTATCGAGGAAGTGACGTTTGAAGGCTACGGCCCCGGGGGCGTGGCGATTCTCGTGGAAACGGCCACCGACAACCGCACCCGCACCGTGAACGAGCTCCGGCACTTGTTTTCCAAGTGGGGCGGGAACCTGGGGGAAAGCGGCTCGGTCGCCTGGATGTTCCACCGCAAGACCGTGGTCACCTTGCCGCGCGAAGCGGTTAAGGAGGAGGACCTGATGGAGCTGGTGCTGGAGGCCGGCGCCGACGACTTGCGCGAAGACGGCGCCACCTGGGAAATCACCGGCCCTCCCGAGTGCCTTGAGCCGGTCAAGCAGGCGCTGGCGGCGCGCGGCCTGACGCCCACCACTGCCGAAATCAGCATGGTTCCGCAGAGCACGGTCCATCTCGAGGGTTCGCAGGCCCAGCAGATGCTTCGCCTGCTTGACGCTCTAGAAGAGCACGACGACGTCCAGCACGTTTACGCCAACTTCGACATTGCCGAAAAAGAAATCGAAGCCGCGATGGCTGCTTCCTGATCCCGGCCGCGCCGCGCCGGTGAACGGGCTCCGCGTTCTGGGGATTGACTGCGGAAGTATTCAAACTGGCGTTGCCGTCCTCGAAAGCAACGGCAAAGATCACCAGGTTCTTCACTTCGGAGCCATCCGCGCGCCGCGCGCCCGGCCGCTGGGTGAGCGTCTTCAGCACATCCACCAGCAGTTGGAAAGCCTTCTGGAACGGTTTCAACCCGACAGCATTGCTTTGGAGGAAGTCTTCCAGGCGTTCAACGTCAAGAGCGCCATGCACCTGAGTCAGGTGCGCGGCGTGGTGCTGCTGCTGGCGGCGCAGTGCGGCCTGCCGGTGCGCGAATACTCGGCGCTGGCGGTAAAGAAGAGCGTGGTGGGCTATGGCCGCGCGGAGAAACATCAAGTGCAGCAGATGGTGCAGCGCGCGCTGGCACTGCCGGCGCCGCCGCAGCCGGAAGACGCCGCCGATGCGCTGGCCGTCGCGCTGTGCCACGTGCATGCTGAGACGACTCGGCGACGCCAGATCAGGAGCCGCTAGCTAAATGAGGGCCCGGATTATTGTCCTTTTATTGGCGCTGGCCGCAGCCCAGCCGACGCCGAGTGCAGAGCCCGCGCTGTTGACCTTTACAAAGGTTTTCGAGGATAGCGCGCCGAACTACATCTATGTCGCCGTGCGGGAGACCGGCCGGGCTTTCTACAAAGGGCAGCCCGAGGAAGAGCCACGCGAGTTCCAGCTTTCCTCCGGCACGGTCAGCCGCCTGTTCGGCTTTGCCGCGTCGCTGGGCTACTTCCGCGATCTCGCGCTCGAGAGCCGCTACCGCGTCGCCTACATGGGCAAGAAGACGTTCACCTACGAGCAGGGCGGTCAGAAAAGCAGCGTGAGCTTCAACTACACCGAGAATGAAGACGCCAAGGAGTTGCAGCGGTGGTTTGAAGCCATTGCACGCGGCCGCTACCTCTACGAGCAGCTTGAAGCGCGCTTGCGCTACGACCGGCTGGGCATCATCCCGGTGATTCGCGAACTGGAGCGCGACTTCAACTCCGGTCAGATTGTCGATCCGCAGCAGTTCGCACCGTTGCTGCAGCAAGTGGCGCAAGACCCGCAGATCGCGCGCCTGGCCAGGACGCGCGCCGGAGAACTGCTGCGCCGCATTCAGGGCGCGCCGCCGCGGTTTCAGTTGGAGCTGGTCGAGAAGCCCACCGGCCGCTACTACCGGCTGGTAGTGGACGAGCCCGGCGGGACTGCCTACGAAGCGCGGCTGCTGGCCGAGCAACCGAACCTCCAGCCCTGGAGAGTGCCGGCCCCCGCGGTCGCGCGCCTGCGCGAGCTTCTACAACTGGCCGACAACCTGCGCGGGCTGCGCGCCGCCGACGACGAACAGGCCCCCGTGCTCTACCGCTTTACCTATGAGTCCGGCGCCGAGCACAACCTTGCGGTATTCGTTCAGCCGCCCAACGCCATCGTGGCGGAGATGGTTCACGTGTTCCGGCAGATCATCCAGCAGGACTTTGTCGAGCGCCGGCTGGCGATGGCGGTGAAGGGCGAAGGCGAGATGCTTCTCGTCGTGTTGAAGGACATGGAGGCAGTGCTGGCGCGCGACGGCGTGATCGCGCCGCAGGATTTCGTCCCCCAACTCGAAGCGATTGTGAGCGACGCGAACTACGACGGAGTTACGCGCCAGCAGGCCGAGCGAGTGTTGGCGCAACTGCGCGGCTCTTCGCGCTCCAGGCCGTAAGCTCAGCGAATCAGGATTCCGGCGTAGCCCACCACTTGCGAGCGGTCGCCCGTAATGTCGCCTGAATTGGCGTAGCGCACCAGTTCCGCGTCGCGGGCCCCCAGCTTGCGCGCTGCGGTCAGCATCGAGACGGCGGGCCCAAAGCCGCACATGGAAATGTCCTGACGATGGACGGTGTCGTACAGCCCGCGCGGATCAAGCGCCAGAATGCGTTCGATCGCCATGTGGTCTTTGCGCCGGTTGATGTTGTCGGGCTCGTAATGGTTCAAGTCCGAGGACGCGACGATCAGCGGCCGTGGCTCCGCGCGCTTGACCACCTCGGCGATGGCCTCGCCCAGCTCTTCCAGCGCGTCGAAGCGCCCCACGCCCAGAGCGATGGGCACAAACCGGAACTCTTTCTGCATGAACTGTAGGAACGGGAGCTGAACCTCCAACGAGTGCTCGAAGCGGTGCGCGCCAGCATCTTCCTCCAGCAGCCGGCAGGCATTCTTCAGGTCGGTCGCCAGCTCCGAGTCGATGGGGACATCTCCCAGCGGCGTTTCCCACTCGCCTTCCGACATGATGGCCAGCGGGGCGCCGTAGCCGGTGTGATTGGGGCACAGGATGATGTAGCGAGGAACCGGCTCAAGTCGGCTGTAGAGGGCGCCGGCAACATGGCCTGAGTACATGATGCCGGCGTGCGGGACAACGCAGGCCAGGGCCTTTTCGCGCGCGGCGATTGGTTGAATGTAGCCCTCCAGCTCGCGGCGAAGGTCCGCAGGACGGGCAGGATAAAAGCGACCGGCAACCGCAGGTGCGCGACGCATTCCGGACCTCTCAGCGGAATCGTAGACCCGGGGACGGGTGGCGTCAAGGAAGGGAAATCGAGGAAGCTACGGGCGGTTCTGGCCGCGCTTGCCTTTGATCTTGGTGGCCACCTCGCTGCCGGCCAGGTAGTGAATCTCGACGCGATCGCCGAACTGGTAGGGTTTGTTCTCGTCGATCTGCTTGGCCATCTTGGCGGCGAGCTTTTCATCAAACGTAAACGTGCGCACCAGGTTGTAGTTGTCGCGACCACGCACTGTGATGGCGACCCGCGTCATGGAGAGCACCTCGCCCTTGAACTTCTCCTTCTTGGGCTTGGGGGTCTTGATCTTGACCGGGGCCGTCTCGGTCACCTGGCCGGCGGCCGGAAGCGGCACCAGCAGCAGCAAAACCGCAAGCGGGAACAGCGCGCGCTTAGGAGAGGTCATCACTGCTGATCCGCAGGGATTTAAGGAAGCGGATGTCTTGAGGGGTGATGGTGAGCCGGGTGTCGGCGTCGCTTTCGGGCTCCAGGTTCTCTTCATCCAGCCGGATCTTGAGCGACTTCAGGAAGTGCCGGTCCTGCCGGGTTATGCCGGGGCTGGCGCCGGTTGTCTGCCCCTGGCGGCTCAAGCCGACGACCGCGTCCAGCATCAGAAAGACGTCGTAGCCGTTGGCGCGAATGCGGGAGATGGCGGCGGCGATGCGGTCGGATTCAGAAACGGTTTCGTTGATGGCGCGTCCCAGTTCTCGAAGCAGCTGCTTCATGCGGTTGTCGAGTTCCACGGTGCCCCTCGGTTCGGCATTTTTCGCTGCTGGGCGGATTGTATGCCTGCGCAAAAAGCGGTGTCAAGGCAAATGGCGAGCCTTGCTTGCGAGGCCGGTACGGCTCGGCTACCATACAAACTTGGGCCCAGCCGTGAAGAAACCATCTGCCAGCGAAGCGCCGCACGGGGAGCCGAAAGAGAAGGTCGAAACCAGCTCGCACATCGAAGTCAAAACCGTTTACGGGCCGGCCGATCTTGGAGACTTCGACGCCGACCGCGATCTCGGTTACCCCGGCGAGTTTCCTTTCGTTCGCGGCGTTTATCCGACCATGTACCGTGGCCGGCTGTGGACGATGCGGCAGTACGCCGGCTATGCCACCGCCGCAGAATCCAACCGGCGCTTTCGCTACCTCCTCGAGCGCGGACAGACCGGCCTCTCGGTCGCCTTTGATTTGCCCACCCAAATCGGGCTCGACTCCGACCATCCGTTGGCGTGTGGAGAAGTAGGCCGCGTGGGCGTGGCGATTGATTCACTCGAGGACATGGAGGTGTTGTTCGAGGGCATCCCCCTGGACAGGGTCTCCACTTCGATGACCATCAACGCCACGGCTGCGATTCTGCTTGCGCTCTATGTGGCCGTCGCGCGCCGCCAGGGTGCCGACGTGCGCCAGCTCTCCGGCACGGTGCAGAACGACATCCTGAAAGAGTACATCGCTCGCGGGACGTACATTTATCCGCCGCAACCGGCTCTACGGTTGGTCACCGATATTTTCGCGTACTGCCATGAAAACCTGCCGGAATGGAACACGATTTCCATCAGCGGCTATCACATCCGCGAGGCGGGCTCGACCGCGGTGCAGGAAGTGGCGTTCACATTGTCAAACGCTCTGACTTATCTACAAGCCGCGGTGGAGCGCGGGCTGAGCGTGGACGACGTGGCCCCGCGCGTCTCGTTCTTCTTCAACGCCCACAGCAACGTCCTGGAAGAGGTGGCCAAGTACCGCGCGGCGCGGCGTCTGTGGGCGCGGCTGGTGAAGGCGCGCTTCCAGCCGCGCAGCGACCGGTCGCTGATGCTTCGCTTCCACGCGCAGACGGCGGGCTCGACCCTGACGGCGCAGCAGCCGGATGTCAACGTAATCCGCACGGCGCTGGAAGCGCTGGCCGCGGTGCTGGGTGGCTGCCAATCGCTCCACTGCAACGCGAAGGACGAAGCGCTGGGCTTGCCCACGGAAGAGGCCGCCTTGCTGGCCCTGCGCACCCAGCAGGTGATCGCCCAGGAGAGCGGCGTGGCCAATACCGTTGATCCGGTGGCAGGGAGCTACTTTGTCGAGTCGCTCGGGGACGAGATTGAGCGGCGGGCGCGAGAGTACGTGGAGCGGATCGAAGCGATGGGCGGAATGCTGGTGGCCATCGAGAAGGGCTTCGTGCAGCGAGAGATTGAGCAGGCAGCCTTCGAATACCAGCAGGCGGTGGAGCGGGGCCAGCAGGTGGTGGTAGGCGTAAACCGCTATGTGACGGAAGAGGAAACTCCGGTGCCCGTGCTGCGCATCGACCCGGAAATCGAGCGGGCTCAGGTGGAGCGGGTGCAGCGCGTGCGCGCGCGGCGCGATGCCCGGCGCGTGCAGGAATGCCTGCAGCGAGTGGAGGAGGCGGCGCGCGGCGACGAAAACCTGATGCTCCCCATCCTCGAGGCTGTGGAGGCCTACGCCACGGTGGGCGAAATCTCCGACGCTCTGCGGCGAGTTTTCGGCGAGTACAAAGAGTCGCTGGCGCGCTAACCGGCGGCGTCGTCCGTCCGGTTTCCCTCCAATCCCAATTCCGCGGCGATGCCGCGCATGGCCTCGATACAGAAGGCAATATGGGCGTCGAGCTCCACGCCCAGCTCGGCGGCCCCGCGGGCGATGTCGTCGCGGTTGACCGTGCGCGCGAAGCTCTTGTCCTTCAGCTTCTTCTTGACCGAAGACACCTCGACCTCCTTGAGGCTCTTGTTGGGACGCACCAGAGTGACGGCGGTGATGAAGCCGGCCAACTCGTCGCAAGCGAAAAGCGCCTTCTGAAGCGGCGTCACTCGCGGAACATTCATGTAGTCAGCGTGGGAGAGGATGGCTTGGATGAACTCCTCGGCGAAGCCGCGCGCGCGAAGAATCTTGGAACCCTCCAGCGGATGTCTTGGCGCGTCTGGGTAAATCTCGTAGTCGAAGTCGTGCAACAGGCCGACCTGACCCCAGAGTTCTGCGTCTTCGCCGAATTTGCGGGCATAGGCGCGCATGCAGGCTTCGACCGCGAGGGCATGCTTGCGCAGGGCTTCACTCTTCGTGTGCTCACACAGGATGTCCCAGCATTCGCTCCGAGTCGCCATAGGTGAGTGGTGAATCATACCACGGCATTCAGCATGGGTTTGAAACGTCCTGGGCGTCGATAGGACGGGGGTTGGATGTGGACAAATACGAGCATAGGACAAATCGTACAAGTGACGCACGCTCAGTCAGTTACGCCTGGTCTTTCTAGGACTATCTTCCCATTGCCTCGCGCCTCCCAGGAGCCTCAGAATAGTGCCGCTCGTCGTGTGGCGGGCTGGGTTCCTTGGGGGGACCCACAAAACTAGTTGGGGAGTGTGAGCATGCGCCGTATACTTGTATCTCTGCTGTTTGCGTTGCTACTGCTGTGCAGCGTGATCGGCTTGAAGAACATGGCCGCGGAACAGGCTCGGGGCAGCCACCCCGTGATGGTTGCGGGTGGTGGTTTGCCGCCGCCGCCGGTTCCGCTGCGGAACTAAGCCGGAAGCAAGCAGGCCCGTCCGGCTTGGTTCTCGAGGGTTTGAGGACTAGGCCGTGGTCAGTGCGTACGATCTGACGGTTGTTGGGCTCAGTGTATTGCTGTCACTGGGTATCGTGGGGGTGTCTTTCTGGCGCAAGGTTTTCGTCCGCTATATTTTCCTTAATGCCTATCTTCTGTTCAGCGCAGCCTTTACAGTCGGTGGGGTGTACTTGCTGGCCACCGTTGGCTATGACTCCTTGACGTACTTTTACTTCTATTACGTCGGCGACAGCTTCTGCAATATCTTCGGGTTTCTCCTGATTGCCGGTATGTTTGACCATATGTTCCGCAATTCGGCGTTCCGGCCGTACGTGCGACCTACGCTGGGGCTGTTCTTCTTGGGGGTAGTGGGTGCGTCTTTGCTGGTGATCCTGCGCAGCGTGAACCGTTTCTCGGCCCCGGGGTTCCTGGTAGAGTTCCAGCAGAACATGTTCTTTGTCGGAGTTCTTTTGACTTTCCTGTTATGGGCGTCGATGGCGTACCTGCGGGCGGAGAGCCGGCAGTTCGTTCTGCTGGTTTCCGGCTTGGGCATCTATTTCTCCGCCCACGCGGTGAACTACGCGGTGCAGTTCCTCGTCAACTCCAAGGGAGTGGCAGCAGCGTTGACAAAGGTGCCGCCGCTGGCTTATACGCTGATGGTCGGGTTGTGGCTTTATACCTTCCTGCGGATACCTGAGGGCGCGCCCGCCGTGGCACCGGCGGCCGCACCGCGAGAAGAAGCGGTACCAGTGCGAATTCCGTCCGGGTGAGGTCGGGATGATGGCGACAGCGATCAGTGTATTGATCCTGGTGATGTCGGCGGCCATGCTGGTGTTCTGGTTGCGCTCGGCGTGCCGCTCGATTCTGGCGGAGCGATTCGAGCAGGACTACAGCGCCGAGGTGGCGGAGGCCAATCAGCTCGAGTTCTTGACTATCCGCAAGGCGCTGGCGGACAGCGCGGAGGGCGAGGTGGACTATCGCGCCTATCTGGGCGCGCTGGAGCGGGACTACGAGGCGCTTACCTATTTATTGCGCAACGCTGCCACCGTCCACGTGGGCCGCTACACCCGTCAGGAACGGCTGCTGGTGATGGACTTTGCGCTGCTGCGCGTCTGGGTGCGGATGAAGAAGCTGCTGGGGTTGAGCAGTTGGCAGAGCGGCCTGGCCGAGATGACTTCGATTCTGCAGTACTTCGGCAACGTGGTGGGCCAGCGCCTGGTGAGCTTCCCCAGCCGGGTGACGGCCAACTAGCCTCTCACCGAGTTCTTTTAGCCACGTTGGGTGTCAGCCCCTTCGATTGCAAGAATTCCCGCACAACCTCTTTGACGTCCCGGCGTTCGCCGTCCACCGCATAGTTGAGCTCGCGCATCTCCGCGTCAGAGATGATCCCTGCCAACTCGGCCAGTGCCGTGCGGACCTGCGGGTGCCGCGCCAGGGTTTCGCGGCGGACGATGGGCACGGCTTCGTAAGGCGGGAAATAGCGCCGGTCGTCTTCGAGAACCACGAGGTCGAGCGCGGCGATAAGCCCATCGGTTGAGTTGCCCGCCACCAGGTCGACCTGTTTCTCCAGCAGGGCGCGGTAGAGCAAGCCCAAATCCATAATGCGGGGCGGAGCGGCGAAACCCAGGCCGTAGGTTTGTGCCAGGCCCGCGTACCCGTCGGGCCGCTCCATAAACTCGTAGCCGAAGCCCGCGCGCCACTGCGGCGCGTAACGCGCGGCGTCGGAAATTGTGCGCAGGCCCAATCGGCGGGCGTCCTCGCCGCGCACCACGATGGCGAAGGTGTTGTCGAAGCCCAGGGGCTCGGTGACTTCAAGGTTGAAGCGCCGGGCGTATTGGTCGCGAACCCGCGCGTAGACCGCCGCAGAGCTCGACTGCGGCGGCTCCTTGAGAATCGCCGTCAGCGCCGTCCCGGTGTACTCCACGTAAAGATCCATGCGGTCGGCCAGCAGCGCCTGCTGGCAGATGTAGGTTCCGCCGAGATAGAAGCGCCGCTCGACCTCCAGCCCGGTGCGGTTCTCGAGGTGCTGGGCCAGCAACTCCGCCAGGACTACCTGCTCAGAAAAATTCTTGGACCCGATGATTAGTCGGGACTCGCGGCCGGGCGTGCAGGCAACCAGAGCGACGAAGGGCAGAAGGAAAAGGGCGCGAACTATCATGCTTGAGCGGAAGGGACGCGCAGCCGCTTCTCCAGCAACCCCAGCGCGAAGTCGGCCAGCAGCGCCAGCAACGCGGCCGGGATGGCACCGGCGAGAATCAACTGATTGTTCACCATCGCCAACCCGCGAAAGATGAATTCACCCAACCCGCCGGCGCCAATGGCGGCCGCGATGGTGGCGACGCCGACGCAAACCACCGTGGCGACGCGGATGCCGGCGAGAATGAAGCTCCAGGCCAGCGGCAACTCCACCTGAAAGAGCAACTGGCGGTCGGTCATGCCCATGCCGCGCGCCGCCTCACGCACTGCCGGGTCGACCCCTGTGATGCCCGTGTAGGTGTTGCGGATGATGGGCAGCAGCGCGTAGAGCGTCAGCGCCGTAATGGCCAATCGGTCGGCACGCGCTCCCAACCAGGGGAAGGGAAGTAGGAAGCCGAACAGGGCTAGGCTGGGAATGGTCTGCATGATGTTGGCGCCGCCGAGCACCGGCCTGCGGGCCGCGGGCCAGCGTGTGAGCGCCATGCCCAACGGCATCCCCACGGCCACCGCCAGCAGCATCGACATCCCCACCAGCCAGACATGCTCGGCGGTTAGCGTGAGAATCTGGTTGCTGTTCCTGAGGAAGAACTCGAACAGGTTCACGACAGCCTCCCTTCAGCGCTCGCCGGCCCGGAAAGCGGCAATATAGGCGGCAACGATGGGGTCGGTGGACTTCAGGAATTCGTCCGGTGCGAAGGTTCCGACCAGCCGGCCAGCCTCGAGCAGGGCGATGCGGTCGGCCAGCAGCAGGGCTTCGCGCAGGTCGTGGGTCACGAAAACAATCGTCTTGTGCAGGCGCGCTTGCAGGGAATGGAACTCGCGCTGAATCTCGGCGCGGGTGAGCGGGTCGAGGGCGCCGAAGGGCTCGTCCATCAAAAGCATCGGCGGATCGGCGGCCAAGGCGCGGGCGACGCCCACGCGCTGGCGCTGCCCGCCGGAAAGCTGGTGCGGATAACGGTGAGCAAATTGTGATGACTCCAGCCCGACAAGTTCCAGCAGTTCGTTCACACGCGCCCGCGACCGCTCCACCGGCCAGCCCTCGAGCTGCGGAACGAGCGCGACGTTGCGTTCGACGCTGAAGTGCGGAAAGAGGCCGGTCTCCTGGATAACGTAGCCGATGCGGCGCCGCAGCCGGATCGGATCCCACTCGAGCGTGGAGCGGCCTTCGACGAGCACAGCCCCTTCGGTAGGCTCCAGCAGGCGGTTGATGAGCTTGAGTGCCGTAGTCTTCCCCGAGCCGCTGCGCCCCAGCAGCACCAGCGTCTCTCCTACTCGCACGCTGAGGTTGAGGTTGACGAGCAGCGCCGGCGACGCGGGAAGAGCAAAGCTGGTGCCGCGAAACTCAATGACGGGCGAAGCGTCCGAGAAGGGTCTCACAACAGCGTCGGGCTATCAGGCCTTTTCGACAAACTCGCGGATGGCGGCGGCATCCTCCGGCCCCAACTCCGTGAAGCGCACGCCCATGAATTCCCCGGGCGTGACGTGCTGGACGACTGCCGTGGCCCGGATCTCGCGGTCGATTCCCGGCAGCATAAAGCGGAGCTGAATCGTGTCTCCCTCCGGAAGCGTATCGGCGGTCCGCACCAGCATTCCACCGACGCTGATGTTCTGAGCAAGAATGATGTGGGGACCGGCGCCGCCGTGGGCTTCGACACGGGCAACGATGGGAACGCGCCGGCTGACTCGTTTCTCGAAAACCATCGGACTCCTGCGACGCCTGCGGGGCGCCCGCTCTAGTTGCTTCCGTCCCAGAAATCGGGCGGAGGATCCATGAGAGCGATGCCGTAGCTCCACCGGCCGTCCAGAGGCTCGGCGCTGCGCCAAGCGAGGCGGCAATCGGTCTTCTTGCCGTTGCGCTGGTTGGTGACACGGACGCGCTCGTTGAGGCGGAAGTTGGCGGCCAGCGCAATCAGGGCGCCGCTCTCGTTGATGAGCAGCGTGTGGGTCTGCTCGCGGACAGGATTCATGTCGACGTCGCGCCCTTCGATCAGCAGCGGAATTTTGGCCGGAATGCGCGGGCTGACGCGCTTGTCGTTGAACGGCTCCATTCTAAAGCTCCCTTCGCCCCCAACTGGCGCGCTATCCTAGCAAACAAAGACTCCTCTGCCAAGCAGCGAGGCCTCAGGCCGACTGAGAGGCGCCGGCCAGGGGACGACCCAGCTTGACAGCTTCCAGGTCGGCGGCCAGCGCCCGGCCGTTCGGGTAGCGCTGGTCGGGGTTCTTGGCCATCACCTTGGAGAGGATGACGTCGACTTCCGGCGGCAGCGCCGGGTTGAGCTTGCGCGCGGGCGTGGGAGCCGTCTGCATGACCTTGTAGATAACCGAGGTCACCGTGTCGCCGGGAAACGGTTTCTCTCCGGTGAACATGAAATAGAGCACGGCGCCGAAGCTGAAGAGGTCACTGCGAGCGTCAACCGGATCGCCGGTGAGCTGCTCCGGCGACATAAACGCAGGGGTGCCGACAAGCTGCCCGGTCTGGGTGATTTCCGTGCCGGCCAGTTTGGCGACGCCGAAGTCGGCAATCTTGGCGCGACCGTCGGCTGTGACAAGGATGTTCGACGGCTTGATGTCGCGGTGGATGACGCCGCGGCGGTGGGCGTAGTCGAGCGCGTCGGCGACGTGGATGGCGATGTCGAGCATCTCCGGAATCGTCAGTTTCTTCCCGCCGGACATCAAGTCATCCAGCGTGGCGCCCTGAACGAACTCCATCACCAGGTAGGGCTGGCCGCTGACCTCGTCTTCCGCAACGTCGTGAATGGTGATGATGCCGGGGTGGGACATCTGGCCGGCCGCCTGGGCCTCGCGGTAGAAGCGTTGCTTGTACTGCTTGAGCTCGTCGGGCGAAAGGTTGGCGGTGAGGATGACCTTAATGGCGACCTCGCGGCCGAGTTGCGGGTCGCGGGCTTTGTACACCGCACCCATCGCACCGCGGCCGAGCTCTTCCACGATCTCGTAGCGGCCCAGGCGCTGGCCGGGCCCCAGGCTGATTGCGGCTGCAGCGCCCCGCGCTCCGGCAGCCGTCTGCTCTGTGACCGAGGACGGGCGCGCGTAGCGGGGCGACCATTCGTAGATGTTGCGTCCTTGCATAGTCTGGTCGGCGAGCTGGTAGCCGGACTGGTCGGCGAGCTTGTCATGGACTTCGGCGGGCAGCCAGAGAGTGTTGGGGCGGGCCATCTTTTGCAGATGGCCGGCAAGGTCGATCACGTGCTCGACCACACGCTCCAGCGGCGCATCTTCGGGAATGGAGACCTCGCCCTCGGCGACCCCGCACCGCACGCGGAACGGCTGCGGGAGGCGATTGGAAACGGAGTTGAATTCGTCCAGGCCGCGCAGGATGCGCTGGGCGGCGAGCACCGCGTGCTCGCGCTGCAGGAAGCAACCGCGCACTCCATCGGGTGTCCAGGCGGACTTCCAGACGTTATTCTCCTCCAGCAGCCCGCGGACATAACCCTGATAGGCCTGGAAGGAGGCGGCGATGGTGGCCTCGTCGGCGCCGGAACGCATCTGGTTGGGCTGAACCACTTCCAGAGCGAGAAACGTGCAGTGTCGGCGCGGAATCGGTGCGCGCGCGACCCCCGAGCCCGGAACCCCGGGCGCGACCACGCCCGAGTTGGTCGAGTAGGGCGACACGGGGGCGACCGGGGCGTTCGGGTTTACCGGCACCGGAAGCGGCGGCGGCGCGGCCGCTTTCTGCGCCTTCATCATTCGCTTCTGCCACTGGAGCAGATTTGTGTCGATGGTGGACTTGACAATCCAGGTGGCGATCAGCAGCGCCAGCGGCAGCCACTTGAGGTAGGGTTGCAGGCCGGGGAACATCCCGAAGAGTTCCTGGGCCCTGTTCATCAGCGGGTCAACGAAGCCGTGCAGCGTCACCACAATCCAGAGGGATTCGAACGCTGGGTTGTGGGGGAACTGCAGGGCGAAGATGACGCCGAACCCGAGGATGACCATCCAGAGGACGAACTTGATCGCCAGCCGTGAGGCCTTGATTGCCGTCAAAGCGGCATCGGACGGGGCGTTGGCGGCCACGAGTCCCTGGTTACTCCCTGTTCCTCCGCACACGAGCGCGGCAGGCCCGACTCCGTGTGCCGGCTCGGTGCAGCGGAGAAGAAAAAGCGCCAGTCAAAAGCGCCTTAGCATAACGATTCAAGGGCTGATTTGGCAAGCTTTGCATGGGAATTCCAGATGGCCGGGAGGCGCGCCTAGCGCCTTTTCTGGGACAGGCGAAGTACGTGAAGGAGAGCGGTGCGAAGCTCGCGAATCAGCCCGGCGTCGGGTTGCCCGGACAGCGCCATCGGTTGAAGCATGAGCGATTCGACGATGACTTGGCGGGAGCAGCGACCTTTGGACACCTCGATAGTGAGGGTCTGGCCGCTTGCCGGCGGCGTCAGGATGCGGTACTCCATGTCCGAGAAGCGGCCATCGTTCGCTACCAACTTCTGCACCGTGCTGTACAGGAGCTTGAGTCCCTCATTGCCGGTCGGCTCCGCCATGGCCTCAGTTGATCAAAGGCTGGCCGAGCTGGGGCAGGAGCTTGTTGACCGCGCCGCGGGCCATGTTGCGCGGGACGACGGCGCGGAAGCCGCCCGATTCGATGCCCATCTCCGCGGGCAGGATAAAGAATGACATGAGGCGGGTGAAAATGTTGCAGCGGATCCAGGCTTCGAGGTGGGTTTGATCGCCCTGCCTTTGGAGCTCGAGCATCATGGGGGCGACAAGAAAGCCCGTGCCCTTCTGATAGAGCCGGCGTGTGTCGTCGCCCTCCTTGCGGCGATAGCCGTTCTCGTTGGCCCACTTCTCGACGATTGCCCAGAGGTCGCCGCTATAGGGGAAGTCCAGGACGGTTCGGCTCGTTGCCATGGCCAGCCCTCCTCCACGCTGGGCGAAGTGTACAACGAAGGAGGGGAAAGACAAGCAGAGTTTTTCATGAGTCGAGTCGGCGTGCTTGAGATGGGTGGGGCGAGGCAGTATGCTGGCGCGCATGCATGGAGCGGGGAGCCGAGTCGTGAGCGAAGGCCGGAGGGCAGCGGCCACGTTTTGGCTCGACTCGCTGCTGATTTTCTTCCTGACTTGTTGGCTGGTCTGGCCGCTGTTCCAGGCGACGTACCTGGACAAGTGGGCGTCGATTGAGAGCACATTCATCGCGGATGCGCGCTTTCTGAACGAGAACTGGCCGCACCCGGGCTGGCAGCCGCTGTGGTACTGCGGGACGCGGTATGACTACATCTATCCTCCGGCGCTGCGCTACGGCACGGCGTTGATCGTGCGCTGGGGCGACGTGCCACCTGCGCGGGCCTACCACATCTACGTAGCTTTGCTCTATGCGCTGGGGATTGCCGGTGTGTACATCTTTGTGCGCACTGCCAGCGGTTCACGAGGATTGGCGTGGCTGGCCGCAGCCGCCTCGGCGCTGCTCTCGCCCTCGTTTCTTGTCCTGAGCGGTGTGCGCGCCGACGCGGGAGAACTCCTCATTCCGCAGCGGCTGGGTGTGTTGGTTCGCTACGGCGAGGGGCCGCACATGTCGGCGTTGGCGCTGCTGCCGCTGGCGCTGGCGGCCTGCTGGCGGGCGGTGGAGCGGTTCCATCCAGCAGCCTTGGCGGCAGCAGGCGTCCTGAGCGCACTCGTGGTGTCACACAATTTCTACGGGGCGGTGGGATTGGCGGTCCTGTTTCCCGTTCTCGTTTTCAGTCTTTCGATTACTTCCGACGACTGGCGGCCCTGGCTGCGAGGGGCGGGCATTGCGGCGCTGGCCTACGGTCTGACGGCGTTCTGGCTGGTTCCGTCCTACATCCGAGTGACGCTCGACAACCTACGGTATGTTTCGCGGCCAGCCAAGCTCTCCTCGATTGCTCTGTTGGTGGTGGTTGTCATTGTTTTGGTGTTGGCTGCGCGTCTTCTGGCTTCTGGCCGGCGGGAGCGCGCCTACGGCGTGTTTGCTTGTGGGGCGGCTTGTTTGATGGCACTGCTGGTTATCGGCGGAATTCTCTATGATTTTCGCGTCGCAGGGGAGATGGGGCGGCTGGTGCCGGAGCTCGACCTCGCGATGATCTTACTGGCCGCGCTGGGTGTGCGGTGGTTGTGGTTGCGGGACGGGCAACACCGAGTGTATTGGCGTACGGCGGCGGTAATGATTGTGCTGGTGTGCTTCGCGCCGGCGCGGAACTACGTGCGCCATCCGTGGGCGCTCTTCGTTGAAGACCCGAACTACGAGCAACGAGTTGAATACCGAATCACCAAGTGGATGCATGAGAACCTGCCGGAGTCGCGGGCGCTGGCAGCGGGCTCGGTGCGCTTCTGGTACAATGCCTGGTTCGACCTGCCGCAGGTGGGCGGTGGCTCCGACCAGGGACAGATGCATCCCTTCGTGGCCCCGGCGCAGTGGGAAATCCTGCTGGCGGAGAATCCGGAGCCGTCGGTGCAGTGGCTGCAGGCGGTGGGCGCGGACGCGGTCATCGTGAACGACAAGTCTTCGCAGGAGGTCTATCACGACTTTGTCTTCCCGAAGAAGTTTGCCGGCGTGCTGCCGGTGCTCTACGACGACAGGCTGGGGAACGTGATTTACCGGGTGCCGCGGCGGTATCCGGGGCTGGCGCGCGTGGTCGAGACGCGGGTCGCCGCCGCGTTGCTCCCGCCGCGAGGGAATACCGACACCGAAAGGATTGCCGCCTACGCCGACCTGCTGGAGAAAGGTCCGGACTCTCCGGCGACGATGCGCTGGGTAAGCTCGGATGAGGTCCGGGTTCAGGCGAGGCTGAATGCAGGGGAGTCGGTAGTGCTGCAGGTGACCTACGACGCGGCGTGGCGGGCGTATTCAGGGAGCGAGCGGCTTGCGATTGAGAAGGACGCCATGGGGTTCATGCGGATTGCGGCGCCGCCAGGGGAGCACGAGATCCGAGTGGTGTTCGAGACGCCGCTGGAGAACTGGATTGGGCGAGTGGTCAGCGCGCTCTCAGGGATTGTCGTCGTGGTGCTGCTGGCGTGGAGTTGGAGGCGGCAAGAGCTACCAGCAGCCGCTGCGTGATTAAACGTCCTCCGGTGTCAAAAGGCCCCAGGTCCCTGTCCCCCTAGTTTCTTGCGCCGGTTCCCTTCCGTAGCCCGAGGCTACTGCCTCCGGGGAAAAGGTCTACGTATTCCCTCGGGTGGGAGCCTTGTGGCTAAAAGGGTTGGGCGAACGGTGGGAACTGGGCCCGACACCTAGGACTGCCCAGGTCCTTGGGTAACGGCACGGCGCGTGCACAGCTCAGCGGTGGAGGCGACGACTTATGCGGTGTCCAAGCTGTGGTCGCAAGTTGAACCGCGCCGAGCAGCTCTGGCTGGCGACGCATGGCAGTCGGGAATGCCCGCACTGCTGGGGCGGGGTGCCGTTGCTGCGGCCGGATGCCCACGCTCATCCCCACGGGCGCCGCGAGCGGGCGCGGGTGCGGCGGGGCGACCGTCGGATGGCGGCCTAAACAAATTGTCCGGCGGTTTGCGCGCCGGGGCCACCAAAGCGACAGGAAGTCCAGGGCGGTGGTTGTGGGTCTGTCCCGAACTTGCCTCAACCACCTAAGCGTCCTTCTATGTTGCAGTTAGAAGCCTGTGCCGACGGTGGTAGTGGCAACACGAGTGCTTTGGTTGGTGCTGAACCGCCCACTCTTGCGAGTGTGAACATCGGGCGGTTGAGGTACGCCGATGATAACTCTAGAGTTGTCGCCGGAGAACGCCGAAGCGCTGGAGGCGCTGCTGCGTCGGGAACTGACCGACCTGAAGGTTGAAATCCACCGCACGGATTCCTGGGACTTCCGCGAGGAGCTCCGGGTTCGGCAGAGCCGACTGGCGGAGTGCCTGAAGCAGTTGGAAGAAGCCCGGGGACGGGCGGCGGCGTAAGGTGGAGGCCAAAACGCAACTGCATTCGGAAAAACGGAGGAGTGCTATGAGCAAGCCGATGCTGCAGGATGTAGAGACGGAAGCGCAGAAGCGAGCCGACCTGGCGGGGCCGGGGATCGGCGATTACGACGAACTGGAGAAGCTCCTGCCGGGCGACTACCGGTCGGTGCTGACGCCGCGGGAGACACAGCAGGCTCTCTACGCGCTGAAGAACTACATCGAGGAACACCTGTGCAAAGAGCTGAACCTGATGATGGTAACCGTGCCGCTGATTGTGGACGTGGAGAGCGGCGTGAACGATTTTCTCGACCGCGACGGGTCGCGGACCCCCATCCAATTCCACATCTCGAACGACCGGGACAAGCACCCGGTGGAGGCGCAGGTGGTGCAGGCCGCCACCAAGTGGAAGCGGATGGCCCTGCGGCAGTTCGGGATGAAGGTGGGCGAGGGGCTGTGCACCGACATGCGCGCGGTGCGCAAGGATTACTTCCTCGACCACGACCACAGCGCCTACGTGGACCAGTGGGACTGGGAGCTCGTCATCACCCCCGAACAGCGGAACCTGCAATTCCTGAAAGAAATCGTCAATCGCATCTGGAAGGTGATTGTAGGGGCGGAGAAGTTTGCGCAGCAGATGTTCCCGCAGCTCAAGAGCGATCGGTGGTCGAACCTGCCGGAGAAGCTGACCTTCCTGCACGCTGAGGACATTCTGGAAATGTATCCAACGCTGCCGCGCAAGCAGCGGGAAACGATGGTGCTCCAGCAGTACCCGGCGATTTTCATCATCGGCATCGGTTGGCCGCTGAAGGACGGCTACCCGCATGAGATGCGCGCGGCGGACTACGACGACTGGGTGACGGAGACGGTGTCGGAGGACGGGCGGCCGATACACGGGCTGAACGGGGATATCCTGGTGTGGAACCCCGTAACCCGGCGGCGGCATGAGCTGAGCTCGATGGGCATTCGGGTGACCGCCGAGACGCTGCGGAAACAACTGGAGATGGCGGGGCAGCTGCACTACCTTGAGTTCCCCTACCATCAGGCGATTCTGAAGAACGAGATTCCGCTCAGTATCGGCGGCGGCATCGGGCAATCGCGCACGATGATGCTCCTGCTGCGCAAGGCCCACCTGGGCGAGGTGACGGTGTCGGTGTGGCCGAAGGTGTTGAAGGAGATGTGCGCGCGGAAAAACATCTTCGTGCTGGAGTAGGTGAAAGTGGTGGGCGCGTCGTGACTCGAACACGAGACCTCTACCGTGTCAAGGTAGCGCTCTAACCAACTGAGCTACGCGCCCGTGGAATTAATTTTGCGCCAGGGCCGGTGGTTTGGCAAGCCCGGCGCCGATTGTGCTTTGCGGAGGCAAGGGAGGGAGCTACAATGACCATGGCCATAGAGGTATAGAGGTAACGTCACAAGCAGCCCTGGAGAAGAGGGGATCCCTGATGAAGGTCCTGGTGGTGGACAAGTTTCCGGCCGCAGCCCTGGCGCAGATGAAGGAGCAGGGCTTCGAAGTGCTCTACAACACGGAGCTGAAAGGGGACGCACTGGCCGACGAAGTGTGCAAGAGCGGCGCCGAGGCGCTGGTGGTGCGGTCGACGAAGGTGACCGAGGCGATGCTGGAGGGAAGCAAGCTCAAGCTGGTGATTCGCGCCGGCTCCGGTTACGACACGATTGACGTCGCGGCGGCCACGCGGCGCGGCATCTTTGTTTCGAACTGTCCCGGAAAAAATTCAGCCGCCGTGGCCGAACTGGCTTTCGGGCTACTGCTGGCGCTCGACCGGCGCATCCCCGACAACGTCATTGAACTGCGGCGCAAAAAGTGGAACAAGAAGGAATACAGCCAGGCCAAGGGAATTGCCGGACGTACCCTGGGGCTGCTGGGCCTCGGGCAGGTCGGGCAGCGGATGATCCCGCGCGCCAAGGCTTTCGGAATGAAGGTAGTGGCGTGGAGCCGGTCGCTGACGCCGGAGAGGGCGCGCGAGCTGGGCGTGGAATACAAGAGCTCGCCGGAGGAAGTGGCGGCGGTGGCGGACGCAGTGAGCGTGCATGTGGCGTTGACGCCAGAGACGAAGGGGTTGTGCGGGGAGAAGTTCTTTGCGGCGCTGCGGCCGGGGGCGTATTTCATCAACACCTCCCGAGGCGGCGTGGTGGACTACGCGGCGCTGAAGAGAGCGGTGCAGGAAAAGGGCATCCGCGCCGGACTGGACGTGTTCGGGCACGAGCCGGCCACGGCGACGGGCGACTTCACCGACGACATCGTCGATTTGCCGGGTGTTTATGGGACGCACCACATCGGGGCGTCCACCGAGCAGGCGCAGGAAGCGATTGCGGAAGAAACAACTCGGATCTTGCAGGCGTATCGGGACAGGGGTGAAGTTCCCAATGCGGTCAATCAGCCCGCATTGGTGCGATGAGGTGAGCCATGGTCGGAACTCCGTATGGACGCAGCGCAGTGAAGGAAGCGGTGGAGGCGGCGCAAGCGGCCGCCGCGGCGAAGAAGCCCGAACGAGTGTGGAACTTCAACCCCGGGCCGGCGGTGCTGCCCCTGCCCGTGCTGGAGGAGGCGCAGCGCGACCTGGTGGCGCTGCCGGGCGTGGGGATGTCGGTGCTCGAAATCAGCCACCGCTCGAAGACGTTTGAAGGGATTCTGGCCGAAGCGGAAGCCGACCTGCGCGCCGTGCTGGGGATTCCGGCGAACTACAAAGTGATTTTTCTGGGCGGCGGCGCCAGCCTGCAGTTTGCCATGGTGGCGATGAACCTCTTGCCCAAGGACGGCTCGGCGGATTACATCGACACGGGAAGCTGGGCGACGGCGGCCATTAAGGAAGCAAAGAAAATCGGCAAGGTGAATGTGGCGGCGACGACGCAGAGCGACAACTACTCCCGGCTCCCGCGGCCGGAGGAGATCAAGCTCAACCCGAACGCCGCTTACGTGCATTTCACCTCCAACAACACCATTGAAGGGACGGAGTGGTTCACCGAGCCGGCGGCGGGTGCGGTGCCGCTGGTCTGCGACGCGTCGTCCGATATTCTGAGCCGGCCGATTGAGGTTTCGAAGTATGGGCTGATTTATGCCGGGGCGCAGAAAAACATGGGGCCGGCGGGTGTCACGGTGGTCATCATCCGCGAGGACCTGCTGGGGCGGGTGCCGGCGGGGCTGCCGGCGATGCTGGACTACAAGCTGCAGGCGGAGAAGGGGTCGCTCTATAACACGCCGCCGGTGTTTGCGATCTATATGGTTCGGCTGGTGCTGAAGTGGCTGAAGGGCATCGGCGGGCTCGACGAGATGGAGCGGCGCAATCGCGAGAAAGCCGACCTGCTCTATGCTGCGATTGACTCGAGCGACGGCTTCTACCGAGGTACGGCGGAGAAGGCGAGCCGGTCGCGGATGAACGTGACCTACCGGCTGCCGTCGGAGGAGCTGGAGAAGAAGTTTGTCGAGGAAGCGAAGGCAGCGAAACTCGTCGGGCTGGCGGGCCACCGCAGCGTGGGCGGGATCCGCGCCTCGCTGTACAACGCCCTGCCGAAGGAAGCGGTGGAGGCGCTGGTGGCCTTCATGCAAGACTTCAAGCAGAGAAACAGTACCGCCTACGGCACCTAGCTCGTCATAGAAAACACCGAGAAGCCATTCAAAACCTGCCTCAGGGGTTAAAACCCCTGTTCATTTCAGCGCTGTTTATGTCAGGGCTAAAGCCCTGACCCGCCTAGCTGTGGCCCGTGGCGCTCACCGCTAAACTTAGGTTCTGTTCTTGTCGGTGACGGCGAAGGCGATGGCGATGGGGGTGATGATGACGCCCACGCCGAAGGCCCAGCCCCAGGCACGGCTGTACGAGCGCCGGTTCCTGTCCATCCAGACGACATCGGCGCGGGAGATGATCTCCGTTCGGGTGACCTTCTTGCGGGTTTTGGGGTCGAGGTTTTTGACCTGGAGGACGAGCGAGTCGGGCTGGATGTCCAGCAGCTTGCCCTGGTAGACGCGGGCGTCGCGCAGGCGCAGGGTGACCTGCTTGTTGCGCAAACCGGGATCGATGGGTAGCGGGGCGCCGGGCACGGCTTGCGCCAGAGCAGCTAGGGGAAGCAGCCAAGCAAGCGATAGAGCAATAACTCTTTTCATTTGTGAAACCCTCCAAATGTTGCTTTCACGCCGAGGCTAGCTGCGGGGATGTGCGGGTGTAACGAAGGCGGGGTGAGGATAGAACGAAGTTTGGACGAGGAGGGCTAGCGGGACATGGGAAGGGCGGTCTCGGCGAGGGAGCGGAGGGACTGGTCGAAGGGCGGATGGGCGACGCCGCGCTCGGTGACGATGGCGGTGATGAGACGCGCGGGGGTGACATCGAAGGCCGGGTGGCGCGCGGGGAGTCCCTCGGGGGCGATCCGGACGGAGCCGATGCGGGTAACTTCTTCGACGGAGCGTTCTTCGATGGGAATGGTGTCGCCGGAAGGAATGGAGAGGTCGATGGAGCTGAAAGGAGCGGCGACGTAGAAGGGGATGCGGTGCTCGTGGGCGAGCACGGCGATGGTGTAGGTGCCGATTTTGTTGGCGGTGTCGCCGTTGGCGGCGATGCGGTCGGCGCCGACGACGACGGCGTGGATTTCGCCGAGTTTCATAAAGTGGCCGACCATGTTGTCGGTGATGAGCGTGGTGGGGATTCCATCGCGCTGAAGCTCCCAGGCGGTGAGGCGAGCGCCCTGGAGATAGGGGCGGGTTTCAGTGGTGAAGACTTCGAGCTGCTTGCCGGCCTCGCGAGCGCCGCGGATGACGCCGAGGGCGGTGCCGTAGCCGCCGGCGACGGCGAGAGCGCCGGCGTTGCAGTGGGTGAGCACACGGCCCTGCGCCGGCAGGAGCGCGCCGCCGTGGCGGGCGATGGCTTCGCACTGGGCGAGGTCTTCGGAGTAGATGCGGAGAGCCTCGTCGACGAGTTCGCTGCGAACCGCGTCGACGCCGGCAGAAGCGGCGGCGCGGAAGGCGCGCTTCATTCGCTCAATAGCCCAGAAAAGGTTGACCGCGGTGGGGCGGGTGGCGGCCATTGAATCACAGATGTGGTTGAACTCCTTTTCGAGAGCGGCGAGGTCGTTTGCCTGCGAATGCTTGACGCCGAGCGCGATGCCCATCGCGGCAGCAACGCCGATGGCGGGGGCGCCGCGAATGACCATGCGGCGGATGGCCTCGGCGACTTCCTGCCAGGTGGTGCAGGTGACGTAGACCTCACGGGCGGGGAGTTGGAGCTGGTCAATCAGTACCACGCCGCGCTCAGTCCATTCAATCGTCTTGATCATAGAGCGATGCAGTTTAGCAAACGAGACAGAAGAAGCATAGGACGTCGCCGAGGCGTGTGAAGCCGTCTTCTCAAGGCGGAAGGCTGCGGAAGGTGGGCGAGAGCAGAAAAAAAAGGGCGAGGGCGAGGTTGTACCCAAAGTGAACGGCCACACTGGCGAGCGTGCTACCCGCGCGGGCGCGCACGGCGGAAAAGACGATGCCGACCACGCAGATAAGAATCATCTGGAACCAGCCCGGCCAGAGCTGGACGAAGTGGATGGCGCCGAAAAGGATGCCGCTGATAAGTACGGCCGGCAGCCCGCCCCAGAGACGCTCGAGCAGCGTGTAAATGTAGCCGCGGAAGACGAGCTCTTCGATAAAGGGGGCGACGAGAACGGCGGCGCCGAGGATCAAGAGCGAGGCGGCTTTGGTGGTGAAGAGTCTTTCCAGCATCAGCGGCTCGGGCGGCGGGACGAGGAGATTGGCGCCTTGAATGAGCGGCGCAAGCAGGAAGCCGAGGAGAAAGCCGAAACCCAGGCGGCCGGCGGGCAGGGCGCGGAAGGCAAGGCTCGACCAGAAGGGCACTCCGCGAATGCGGCGCAGGATCAGATAAAGCGACAACAGCAGAAGAACCTGCCAGGCAAGCTGCACCGGCACTAGGAAAAACGCGTTATGCTGCAGACCCTCGCGCAGTTGCTGCTCAAGCTGCGGCAAGGGAATCCCCGGCTGCTGCTGGTGGACGACGGCGACGTGGGCGGCGACTGCAACCAGCTGCACGCCGATGTTCAGCACCACGGCGAGCAGAATGAAGAGAAACAAATCGAGCAGCCCGCCAAGAGGACGAGCCGACGGCAGGGGAGTTTCCTGGTCGCTGGTGGCCAAGGGCATCGGGAGTTGACTCTAGCAGTGAGTGGAGAGACAGGCAACTGCGAGGAAAGGCAAGAGCAGGTCGCTCGATTTCGTCCCGACTCCGTCGGGGCTCCGCTCGGGATGACATTCGTGGGCTAGGTGTTCTCGATGAGGGCGGCGGCGAGGAGGGGGATGAGGAGCTCGTGCGGGCCGGTGAGCGAGATGGCCCGGGCGCGCAGCGCGTGCGCGGGCCGCAGGAGAACGTTCTGCGTCGGGCGGTAGTGCTGGAGGAAGTCAAGGTTGGCTGTCGTGAAGCCAGTGAGCGGACGACCGAGCCCGCGCACCGCGGCAAGCGCCTTTAGGAAAACTTCCGGCAGGATGACCGCCGAGCCGCAGTTCAGATAAACCCCGCCGCGGTGCAACCGCGCCGCGCCGGCGCAGAAAAGTCGGAAGTCGCGAAAGCTTGCGGCGCCCAGCGCGGCGCCGTCGGCGCTGGCGTGGATGTGGAAGATGTCGGTGCCGAACGCCAGGTGCACCGTGAACGGTACGCGGTGGCGATAGGCCTGGGCGAGGAGTGAAACCTCAGCAAACCGAGCGGGACTGGAGGCCCCGGGCTCTCCCCGCGCCAGGAACCCTCCGACAGCTTCTCCGAAGCCGATTTCCTCGCGCTGCGCGAACTTCGCCAACTTGTTAAGCAGCGCACCTGTTTCCTCTGCCAGGCCGAAGCGGCCGCGGGCGAGCTGGGCTTCGACGTCTTCGGAGGTGCGACCAGCTAGCGCGATTTCAAAGTCGTGGATGAGAGCGGCGCCGGTCGTCGCAATGCCGCTGACGAAGCCGCGCCGCATGAGGTCGATGAGGATGGGGGCCAGGCCGGTCTTGATGACATGGCCGCCGAGGCCCCAGAGGATTGGCTTCTTCTTACGGCGCGCGTCGAACAGGGCTTCAACCAGGCGGTTGAATTCCGCGGCGGCAAGAATGGCAGGGAGGGTTTTTAGAAAATCCTTGAACTTGAAGCCTCGCTTGTGCGGGCGGGCGAACTCGCGCGGCGTGACCTTGGAGGGGCGCTGGGCGAGCGGCTCAGTTTTCAGACCCGTGAATTCGAGCGGGTCGACGTGGTAAACGCTTTTCATTTCACCGCGTGAAGCCTATCACCAAAATACAGATTTGTGGAACCACGGATGAACACGGATTAACACGGACAGAAACTATGGCCGGCCGTTGCGGAGGATGTGGGCCAGGAGTTTGCCGGTGTGGGAGCACTTGACCTTGGCCACCTGCTCGGGGGGGCCTTCGGCCACAATTTTTCCGCCGAGGGCGCCGCCTTCGGGGCCGAGGTCGAGAATCCAGTCCGCGGTTTTGATGACGTCGGGGTGGTGCTCGATGATAAGGACGGTGTTGCCGAGGTCGGCGAGGCGGTTCAGGACGTCGAGCAGCTTGCGGACGTCGTCGAAGTGCAAGCCGGTGGTGGGCTCGTCGAGGATGTAGAGTGTGCGGCCGGTCTGGCGGCGGGAAAGCTCGCGGGCAAGCTTGATGCGCTGGGCTTCGCCGCCCGACAGTGTAGTCGAGGGCTGGCCGAGCTTGAGGTAGCCGAGGCCGACGTCCGCGAGGGTTTGCAGCTTGGCTTGAACCTGAGGAATGTTTTCGAAGAGTGGGAGAACGTCGGCGACGGTGGATTCAAGCAGGTCGGCTATGGAGAGGCCTTTGAAGCGAACTTGAAGGGTCTCCTGGTTGTAGCGACGCCCGCGGCAGACTTCGCAGGTCACATACACATCCGGAAGAAAATTCATTTCGATGCGGCGCAAGCCGTCGCCCTGGCAAGCCTCGCAGCGCCCGCCCTTGACGTTGAAGCTGAAGCGGCCGGCGCGGTAACCCCGCTCGCGCGAGTCGGGCAGCATCGCAAACAGCTCGCGGATGGGGCCGAACACGCCGGTGTAGGTTGCGGGATTGCTGCGCGGCGTCCGGCCGATGGGCGCCTGGTCAATCACAATCACCTTGTCGACGTGCTCGGCGCCGCGGATAGCCTTGTGCGCGCCGGGTTCTTCGAGCGAGCGGTAGAGCTGGCGCGCCAGGGCGCGGTAGAGGATGTCGCTCACCAGCGTAGACTTTCCCGAGCCGCTGACGCCGGTGATGCAGGTGATGAGCCCGAGCGGGAAGCGCGCGTCAATGTTTTTCAAGTTGTGGTGCCGCGCGCCGACGACAATGAGGAATTTGGCGTTGGGTTTTCGCCGCCGGGGCGGGACGGGAATCTTCAGCTCGCCGGCCAGGTAGCGGCCGGTGAGCGACCCGGGCGAAGCGGCGATGTCGCGCGGCGTTCCGGCGGCGACCAGGTGGCCGCCGGCGGTACCGGCGCCGGGGCCGAGGTCGACGACGTGGTCGGCGCGCCGGATGGTGTCTTCGTCGTGCTCGACCACGATGACGGTGTTGCCGAGGTCGCGCAGTTGCTCGAGCGTCGCGAGCAGGCGGGCGTTGTCCCGGTGGTGCAGCCCGATGGACGGCTCGTCGAGAACGTAAAGGACGCCGCGCAGCCGCGCGCCGATCTGGGTGGCGAGTCGGATGCGCTGCGCTTCGCCCCCGGAGAGCGTCGCGGCGGAGCGCTCGAGCGAGAGATAGCCGAGTCCGACGGCGAGCAGAAACTCCAGGCGCTCGCCGATGGCGTCGAGGATGCGGTCGGCGATTTCGTGCTGGCGGGGCGTGAGTGCGCCGGCAATCTTCTTCAGCGCCGCGACCGAATCGGAAATGGGCAGGGCGCAGAAGTCCGCAATGCTCACACCCGCGACTTTCACCGCCAGCCACTCGGGGCGCAAGCGGCGGCCGCCGCAGGTCGCGCACGGCGTGGCCGACATGAACTGCTCCATCCATTCGCGATAGTCCTCGGACTTGGTTTCCTCGTAGGTGCGCCGGAGCAGCTCCATCAAACCCACGGATTTGCCGTGACCGTTCTTGCCTTTCTGCGTGCCGTAGAGAATCAGGTTCTGAATGCGGCGCGGGTAGTTCTCGAAGGGAAGATTCGGGTCGAAGCCGTGGCGGGCGGCGAGGTGCTCGACCCAGCGCTGAAAGTACGTGGAGCCGCCGCCGGGGCCGAGGCCGCCCTCGAAAAGCGGCTTCGACCAATCGGCGATGACCTTGCCCGGGTCGAGGTCGTAGCGCGAGCCGAGCCCGTGGCAGTCGGGACAGGCGCCGTAGGGCGAGTTGAACGAAAAACTGCGCGGCTCGAGTTTCGGCACGCTTAGGCCGCAGTCGGGGCAGGCGAGGCGGTCGGAGTAGAGTTGTTCCTCGCCGTCGACCACCGCGACCGTGACCAGCCCCTGGGCGAGCTTGAGCGCGGTTTCGATGGAGCTCTCGAGGCGCTTCTCGATGCCGGGCTTGACCAGCAGCCGGTCGATAACCACTTCCACGGTGTGGGTGCGGCGGCGGTCGAGCTTGATGGGCTCCTCGAGCGAGCGCAGAGCGCCGTCCACGCGCACGCGGGTCCAGCCCTGGCGGGCGAGCTGCTCGAAGGTTTTCTTGAACTCGCCTTTGCGCCCGCGGACGATAGGAGCCAGGATCATTATGCGCGCGGCCTCACCGTTCCTGTCCTGGCTGAGCTCCATGACGCTCCGCACAATCTGCTCGGTGGATTGCCGGGAAATGGCGCGACCACAGCGCGGGCAGTGGGGCGTGCCGATGGAGCTGAACAGCAGCCGCAGGTAGTCGTAGATTTCAGTGATGGTGCCGACGGTCGAGCGCGGTGAACGCGAAGTGGTTTTCTGCTCGATGGAAATGGAAGGCGAGAGGCCTTCGATGGAGTCGACGTCGGGGCGCTCGAGCTGGTCGAGGAACTGGCGCGCATAGGCGGAGAGCGATTCGACGTAGCGGCGCTGGCCCTCGGCGTAGAGCGTGTCGAAGGCCAGCGAGGACTTGCCCGAGCCGCTGATGCCGGTGATGACCGTCAGCGAGTTGCGGGGGATGGAGAGAGAGATGTTCTTGAGGTTGTGGGTGCGCGCTCCGCGGACGGTGATTTCGGTGATCGACATTGGCGAACGGTACGCAGAGTCCCTCAGTGAGGCTCACGCACACGAATCGAACCTATCAGCTTAGCCAAGCAGTGGAAGTACGGTCAAGGATCAGTCGTGCACAGCGGTGCAATGCACCGTACCGGTTTTTGCCGTCGCGCCGTCGTCGTTGACGACGCGGACGACGACGGAAGAGGCGGAGACGGATTCAAGGTGGTGCATGCGGAGGGAGTTGGCGCCGGCGGTGGCTTCGACGACCGAGCAGTTGGCGGTGTAGTTGGCGTCGGCGAAGGCGGTGGTCCAGCTCACCGTCACCGCGGCGGAGCTCGACGCCGCAATCGAGCCGGTGGAGACGCGGGCGTGCTTGAAGCCACCACCGTCGGCGACGATGCCGGTGGTGAACCGGAACTTGTCATTCGAGCCGGTGGAAAGCGTATCGGCGGCGCTGCGCTCCAGCCGGGTGTCGCCGGTCGAGCCGAACTCAATGGCGTCGGCATCGCTGCGCAGCCGGATGCGCAGGACGCTGCTGCTGTCCAGAAACTCGTGGTGCTGGCCGGAGCGGTAGGCGGTGCGCAGCCCGCTGGCAAACGAAACGCGGTTCAAGCCGCCCGAATCGGCCCACTCGATGGCGTTGCTGCTCGATTTGCGGATGCGCGTCTGCATCGTGCCGCGGTCTTGAAACTCCAGGTCGGTGTTCTGCGCCGCCGACGAGCCGCTGTTCAGGACAATCTGCATCGAGGAGTCGGCGCCGTTGTGAACCCGGAAATCCCACTGGCCGGTGTTGCCGGAGGTTGGGATGCCGTTGTTGTTCAGCAGCAGCCAGCGGGTTTGCGAGCCGGAATCAATCGCCGGATTGGTCGAAGTCCAGCCGTTGAACTGCACGCCCTGGATGGTGACAAACTGCGTGGTGCCAGCCCCGATGTGCGCGATGGCCTTACCGCTGGCACCGTTGGTTCCGGCGGTGATAGCCCCGCCGAGGATGCTGGTGGAGACGACGAACCTTCCCGCCGACGGATTGAACGCAATCACACGGCTGTTGGCGGTGGCGTCGCCATTGTTTTCAAACCAGCAGTTGACGAAGCTGTTGCCCACTGCGTTCTGGGTTACGGCGCGGATCTCGACGCCGTAGGTGCCGGTGTTCGATTGAATCAGGCTGTTGACGAACAGGTTGCCGCTGGCACCGTCCTCGATGAGCACCGGGTTCATGTTGTCCTGGTCGATGCGGATGCCGTTGAACTGGTTGTTATTCGACGTCCCGCGCAGGCTGATTGCCAGCCGGTTGTTGCGGAAATAGACGTTCTCGACGATTCCGTTCTGCGAGTAGTTGGTGGTGCCGCTCAACCGCAGGGCCTCCGAGCCGCTGGTGGAGAAGTCGCGCAGGTGCAGGTTGCGCACGACCGTCCGGTTGGACTCGAGCAGCTCCACCCCGTACACGTTGTTGTTGGCACCGCCGTACTGAACGACACCGTTTTCGATGATCACCTGGTTGTTGGCTGTGCCGGTGACCTGGAGGGCGGCGGTGCCGGCGGCGCCTGTGTAGGTCAGGACGGCGCCGTTGAGGTCGAGGGTAAGGGTCCTGTTGTTGCCGAGCGTGCTGCGATTGATGACAATGGGCGTAGAGTAGGAGTACGCCCCGGCGGGCACCGTCACGACGCCGCCGGTGGCGTAGATCTCCGCCAGCGCGGCGTTGACTTTCGCTCCGATGTCCGCCCCGAAAAACAGATTGGCGTTGAGGACGCGGTTGAGGCGCTGGAGCTGGGGTGAGCCGCGCAGGTCGAGCAAGCTGATGTTGGCGGGAAGGGAGGTGGGCGCGCCGGCGCCGAGGTTGGAGGGCAGCACCACCAGGCAGTTGAGGCTGCCGCAGTCGCTGCTGGCGGCGTCGATTTTGGCCGGGACCCCCGACTCGAGCCAGAGAAACGGGTCAACGATTCGGATTTCATTCAGCCGCTTGAACGCGGCGCTGTAGAGCCCCGGCAAACTGAGGTTGGCGCCGAACTCAATCGTTCCCTGCGAGCCGGCGATGACCGGCAAATACTGCGTGCCGTCGAAAATCTCCAGGCCGCCGGCGCGGAAACGGAGGCGGTTCAGGTCGGAGCGATGGAAGACGGAACCGGAGGTCGCCGTGGCCGGGTCCGAGGTTTGGCCGAGCAGGCGAAGGTGGAAAAAGCTCTCCGGGTCGGCGCCGAAGGTGGCGCTGCCGCCCACGGTGAGATTGCCGGTAACGTTGAGGTTGCCGGTGACGCTGCCGGTGGGCGGAACCAGCGTGTCGGTGGCCGTAACGGGGAGCGAGCCGAGGTCCACCGCCGCGCCGCTGAGGGTGTAGTTGGCTGAGGGCACGACGACGAGGTTGTTCAGGTCGAGCACGCGCACGCGATAAAACGTGCCGGCGGGGTCGAGCGTGTCGTTGCCCTGCACGGTGCAGCCGGCGGCGATTTGTCCGGCGGTGACGGCGCAGCTTGTCTTGACCGGCGCGAACACAATCGGCGGCGTCGTGGTCTTCGCCGGCTGCGACAGCGTGAACTCGATGGTGCCGTTGATCGGCGTCCCGTCCGGCTTCTTGATCGTGCCGGAGACAGTGGTGGCGTGCAGCGGAATGACGGCAAAAAGAGAAAATAGAAAACAGAAAACTACCCTTCCTATTTTCTCTTTTCTAATTTCCATTTTCGCTTTCATTGTTCTTCTCCTTTACGAAAGTGGCCCGAAGCCGTCGCCGCCGCCTTCGCCACCGGCGCCGCCGCCCGAAGAGCCGCCGGCGCCGCCCGAGTCCTGCGAAGCGGCCTGGTCTTTGGTGAGATAGGCGGGAAACTGGTAGAGACCGGCGGCGGCGTCCCAGGAGATGTCGGCGTCGCGAATCTCGTCGGCGGGCTCGTAAGCGGGCGGAATGAAGCCGGAGCCGAGCGCCACCCAGTCAATCTCCAAGTCCTCATTGGCCTTCGATGCCGCCGTCGCCTCCGACCAGAGAAAGACGTTGAGCGCGTCGGGCACGGCCTGGTCGGTGCGCAGCACGAAGCCGGCGAAGCGCACCACGTGCCGAGGGAGAATGCTGCCCGCTTTGAGGGTGGCGATGTACTTGGAGCCGTCGGCGCGGGTGTAGTCCTCGGTGTGCGAGTCGAGCTTGAGTTTGACGTCTTTGTTGTAGCGCCCGTCGGCCCCGGTGTGGCGCAACGACACGGCCAGCATCACGCGCTGGCCGGGCTTGAAGAGCCGCCCGAGGTTCTTCCACAGCGTGCGCACGCCGATTTTGTCCACGTTGGAGGTTTTGGTCTTCAGTTTCACTTTGTCGCTGGGAACGTCGTGCTCGACGTCGGTGGGCACGGCGGGCGTCCCGCCGGCGTTCGAGTATTCCTTCCAGTATTTCGGCCGCGTCGCGCCCTCCTGGCCGGCAAGGCCGCTGCGGAAGAAGCTGCCGTTCTGAAGCAGGTTGCGCATCTGGGGGGCGTTGGCGGCGATGCCGGGGCCGGGCTGGGGCGCGTGGACGAGCTGCTGCTGCGGGCCGGCGGTGTCGACGTAGACCGCGGCGTCGTACTCACGCGCGAAGAGTTGGCGCGAGCCGTCAGGCTCGTCGGTGATTTCGAGAATCTCCCACTCGCGGGTGCGGGAGTAATCGAGGTCGTCCGGCGCGGTCAGAACGTCGCCGGGCAGCAGGTCGAGCGCGCCGATGGTGTCGGGCAAGAGCCGGCAGCGAAGCTGGCGAGGAAAGCCGAGCGTGCGCAGGCGGAGATGCTCGGCCAGCCGCTCGGCGCGCTCGCCGGTGGAGTTGCCGAGATCGGCCTCGACTTTCAGCGTGCGTCCGACGGCGTCCTGGTGGTCTTCATCGGCGGCTTGCTTGAGCTGCGGCTGAAAATCCAGCGAAGGGTTGGAATACTTGCGAGCACTGGCCTGGTCGGCGCTGAAGGCGGTCTTCAGCTTGAGCGAAGTGTCGCTGGCGACCTCGTCGATGAGCCGCGACTCGCCCGCTTGCGGGCCATCGACCAGCGCGATGGACTGCCCGGGCAGGAAAAACTTTGTGAACTGCGTGCCGCTGCCGGTGACGGTGACGCCGGCGCTGGTGACGGTGCCGGCGCCGCGGCCGGAATCGAGGGCGCGGTAGCGGAACACAAAACGGTTGGGCGAGTTGCGCAGCGAGCGGCGGGCAAGTTGGAGCGAATCGGCGGCGAGGTGGTCCCGCGCGGCGGTGAGCTGGGCCGCGCGCGCCGCGTCGGCAAACGCCGCCAGCTTCCCGTTGCGCTCCAACAGATAGCCGCGGCCGAGCAGCAGCAGCCACTCCAGCGCCCGCAGCAGATCAGTCGAATCCACGAACGCCGGGTGGGCCTCGAAGCGTTTCACCTCCTCGCCGTTGATGCTCAGCGGGGCGTCACAGAAGTCGGCCCAGCCTTTCCACGCCGCGAAGTCAACGCGGTCTTTCACCGCTTGCGGCAGCGCTTCGCCGGCCTTGCCGTGCGGGAAGAGAAAGCGCCGCAAGAGAATATCGAGCGCGACCCAGGCGGGATTGGAAGAATAGCCGTAGGCAGTCTGCGCGCCGCTGGGGTCGAACTGGCGCACGCGCAGCGTGCGATAGATGCCCAGCACGCGAAAGTCAGGGCCGGGCTGCGTCGGGTCGCGGCGCAGCCGCAGCGCCACGTAGGCGGTGCGCGAAAACGTCAGCGGCGGCGCGAAGTCGGCGGGGAAGAACGAGCAGAGTTTCTGGTTGCGACTGGCGGGATCGGTTTCCGCGCCCGGCTCGCCGTCAAGGCCGGGATGAAAATGAAAGACGCTCGCATCGGCGAGATCAATTTCGCTCCCGTTCACCCAGACGCGCTCGGGCCCGTCCCACTCGCCTTCGCCCAGCGCGATGAACAGGCTGACGGTGTCGTCGTGGTTTTCCTGCTGGAAAACCAGATTGCCGCCGACAATGTGGCGGCCGTAGGCGAGTGGAATGGGGCGGTCGAGAGTGGAGGTGAGCAGCTCCAGCTTTTCCGTCTGGCGCGCCGGCGGCAATTCGCGCTCGGGGCCAAAGGGTCCGCCGCCAATGGGCCCGCGAGTGTCATCATCCAGCAGCGGCGAGAACAGAATGCGGCCGCCGGCGCCGCGCAGGTTCCAACTCAGGCTGCGGAGAAACTGCTGGATGAGCCACTGCCACACGTTCTGGCCGGTGGGGAAGGTGGGGGGAGTGCCCATGCCAGCTTGTCCTAGAGCGGGAGTCCCGGCGACTCGCCGGGCACATCGCCGGGGTCGAGCCCAGGCGGCAGCGTGCCGGGGCCGCCTTCGGCCAGCGAATCGGCCACCAGCGGCACCAGGGTGGGGAAACCGTTGAAGGCTTCGGTGCGGGCGCGCTCTTCGCAGGAGGGTGCGTAGTCTTTCGGGCAGGTGCGATAGAAAACGCCGAACTGGCTGGTGGTGTCGGGCGCGGGATTGAAGTCGGGCTCGGTGGCGTCAATCGTGAGCGTGGTGGCGGTGTTGGCCCCGATGCGGCGCTGCTGGAGGGCGCCGGCGCCAGCGAGGATGCGCAGCCAGTCGCCGCGGTGCTCGTTGGGCGTCATCGCCAGCGAGGAGTCGGTGAGCTCGCGCGCAGTCGCAGCGCTGGCCTGCCCCGTGAAAACGGCGCTCGCGGCGCGGAAGAGCAGCTTCGGCGCCCCGGCGGTGAAGGAGTAGACGGCGAACTTGCTGGTCGCGTCCGGCAGCGTCGCCCAGGGATGGTGAAGAACAAGCGTGGTGGCGGTGTTGGCGCGGATGCAGCGCTTCTGGCCGCGCCCCGTGCCCGCGGTGAGAACGGCGACGCGGCCCTTGTGCGTGTCCACCGTCATGTTCAATGTGCTGAGGCCGATGGTGACGGCGGAGAAAATGTCGGCCGACTGTTCGCTGAGGTGCTCGGTGAGCGTGGCGGCGGCCGGATCGTACCCGCAGGGGGGCTTGGCGAAGCGCCAGGTGCAGAGCTGCGCGTAGGCGCGCGCGTGCAGCTCAATCTGGCCGGGATCGAGCTCGCTCACCAGCCGGAAGCTGACGCCGGTGTCGGTTTCCTGTTGTTCGGTCAGGCGGCCGCGCAGGATAAGCACGGCCTCGTCAATGCCCAGCAGCAGTTGTTTCAACTCGCAAAGCGCGCCTTCGAAGGCTTCGGCTTCCAGCAGCGCGCTGACCGCGAGGTCGGCGTTGAGCAGCTCGATTTCGCCGGAGTCCGCCTGCAAGCGGCGACTCAGCCGCGGCCCTTGCGTGAGGCGCAAATACGGTTGATACAGGTTGCCGCTGAAGAGAACGTTGTCTTCGGCGAAGTAATACGTCGCGCCCGCGCCGGTCGTGATCTGTGCCAGCCACACAATCGGCCCGGTGTAGGTCTTGGCGGCGGCGCTCAAATTCCTCGGCATCAGATCAGAATCTCCAGGGCATCGGCGAGGATGGTTCCTTCCGAGCTCGAGTTGTTGGGATTCGCCGTGTGGGTGGCGCGCAGCTTCACGGTGTGGAGTCCCAGCGGGACATCGAGCTTGGTGAAGACGGGTTGCGCGGCTTGCGCGGCGGCGGCGTAGAGGTCGGCGGTGCCCACCGAGACGCCGTCCAGAAGGATTTCCATAATGCCGAGGTTCGGCGCGCGGCGCGCCCAGACGCGGAAGCCGTAGCCGGCGTAGACCCACTGAAACGCGTCGGTGGTGTTGAGGTTGGTGTTCGTCCGCTCGGCGCCGCCGTGCGCCGCCGCCTGCGTGGCCTGCGTCCACGTGCCAGCGAGCACCGCGCCAGCGCTCTCTTCGAGAAAAACAGATTCGTGCCCGGCCTCGGGGTCGGGGTAGGAATTGAGCGGCCGGCCGACGGCTTCCACCAGCCGGAGATGAATGTCGTGTGCTTCGTGGCCCGCGAGGTCGTGTTCCGGCGGTCCGGCGAAGGTAACCGCGAAGCAGCGGCTGCGGAGCGCGGTCTGCTCGGAGTCGAGCGAGTGCGCCTTGTGTTCGAAGATGAAGAAGTCGCGCTCGAAGCGGCGCCACCAGGCGCGCAGTTGAGTGAGTTCGCTCGTCCGGCGGGCGCGGAAGTCGAGCTCGAACAGGCGCTGCGGCGCCCGCTTCAGGCGCTCGAAGCTGCGCCCGCTCTCGGCCACGGCGCGCGCCACGCCGTCGCTCCAGCGCGTCACCACGCTGTAGTCCGGCTCCAGCGGAAATACGTCGTTCTCAGGCATTGGTCACAATCTCTTGCCGCGATCGCGCAGCGCGCGCTCGAGCTCGCGCAGCGTCAGCGCCGCCAGCGCCCGCTCGTCCATTCCCGGCGCCGGGACCACCAGCACGTTGATGTTGACCGGGCGCGAGTCGCCGGTGGGGAGTCGCCCGCCGACAAAACCGCCGCCTTGGAAGTGCGGCGCGCGATTCAGGTGATGAATTGCAACCGGGCCCAGCGACTGGACGGCGCGCGCGTTCAGTACCGCTTCGCCGCGATGCAGGAAGGCCAGAACTTTTCCGCTGCCGGCGTGGATGGACTGCAGGCGCGCCAGCGTCTGGTCCACCAGGCCGCCCTGCGCGAACTCGGGAATCGGCAGAGCCTCGAGCAGGCTCTGGTTGGCCTGGCGCAGTTTCTGAATGCGCTGCAGCTCCGCGCGCAGTTGGCGGTAGAACGGCTCCTGCGAGCGGATGCTGCGCCGACCGACGGAGCCGCCGATTTCCCGCCACGCCTGCACCATGCCCGCCCAGATGGAGTCGAGGGCGGCCAGCGCCGATTGAAAGTCAACTTGAAACCGCTTGAAGTTGTCGAGCACCTTGCGCATCTCGGCGAAGCCGGCGACGGCGATGTCGGCTGCGCGGCGCTTCAGGGCTCCGCGGCTGAACAGCCCGCCGAGGAAACCCAGCACCCCGCCGATGAGCGCGCCGATGGGGCCGCCGAAGGCGAAGCCCGCCGCCGCGCCCCCCAGTCCTGAAATCACCGGCGAGCCGCGCTGAATCCCGAGCAGCGCCGCCAGCAGGCCGCCGCTGGCCAGCAGGTCGCCGGGAATCGGGCCGAGCCCGCGCAGGTCGATGCCGAGGCGTTCGAACAGCCCGATGTTCGTCGCCGAGCCCCCGCCGCCACCGAAAATCGGCGGCGTTCCTCCGAGGGAGGGAACCAACGAGCCCAGCCAGCTCCCGCCGGAAAAACGTCCAAAAGTCGAGAGCCAGCTCGCGGCCATCTGCGCCAGCGCGCGGAGGAAGTATTGCAGCAGGTCGGCCAGCAACCGCTTGAACGCGTCGCGGAAGCTGCGCACGCCGCCGAGGATGCGCTGGAAGAAGTTCTGGAAGATGGGCTCCAGCGAGGAGAAAAGCTGGCGGTGACTCTGGAGAAACTCGTTCGTGGTGGAGGCAACGAGTTGGCGCGACTGTTGCAAGTGCTCCAGGGCGGACTCGAATGCCGCGTCCAAGTGCTGCACGGACTCGGCGCCCACCTCGCCGAGTTGCTCGAGCTCCCGCCGGAGCGAGGTGAGCTGCTCGGCGCCTTCGGTTTCCACTTCCACGCGAAGCTCGACGCGCGCGTCGGCCATCAGAGTTCCTCGTCGCAGCGCCGGCAGCGCGGGCTCGCCGCCAGGCGCGGATTCGCCGTGTCGCAGCGCGGGCAGAGGCGGTGCCGCCGCAGAAACCGCGCCCGCGCCCGCGCCACCGCTTGCAAGCCCGCGAGTTCGGCCGCCGTCAAATCGGCTGGCCGGCACTCCAGCGTGTTGACGACTTCTTCCAGCCAGAGCAGGTGCGACAGCCAGAGTTGGAAGCGAAGCGGAATCGCGAGCCTGGCGGGCGCTTCAGCCTTCACACGCTCGGGATTGATCGCCGTCGCCGTGAGCCGCGCCTGCTGCCGCGGCTCGCGCGCTGCTTCTTCGGAAGCCAGGCAAAACAACTGGTAAGCAGCGTATTCAAGCCCGGGCAGGTCGTTGAACATGGGCAACGCGCGCGATGTTGCGTTCATGGCCGTTCCTCCGCCGGCGGCGGGGCGGCCGCGGGCGTTTCCGCGGTCAGGCCGCCGAAGAGCGCTTGCACCGCGATGCGCTTGTGCCAGGCATCCATGAAATCCCGCAGCGAATTCACCCCGAGCGAAGTCGAGGGTTTCCCGTCCACGCTGTAGCCTTCCGCGCGCAGGATGAGCGAGTCGTAGAGCCGCACCAGCGCCGGCAGGCGCGCCGGAATCAGCGTCCGCGTCGCCCCATCCCGCCCGCCGCGCACGGTCAGGGTTTCGGCCAGCAGACGCCGATAGGCGCGCTCGGCTTCGACCGTCGGCGTCTGAAACACGTGCACGAGGCGCGGGTAGGCCACGCCGCCAACCACCGCTTCGAGCGCCACCGGCACTTCGTTGACGGCCAGCGGATAAAAACCGTCCGGGGACGCGCTCGCCCGCGTCGCCGGCGCCACCAGGGTGAGCGCGCCCACCGCGGCCTCTTTGTGCGCCAGCGGAATCAGCGCGCGCCAGTCCCGACCGCTCACCTCGCCGTAGCCGTCCACGCGGGCGATGAGCCGCTCCCAGAGGGCCGCCGCCGCATCGGTCGAGCGCACGCGCAGCCGGTAGCACGGCTCGCCGGCGTCGTCGTTCAGCTCTTCCACCGTCGGCTCCAGCGCCGCTTCGTAGGCAAACCAGTCGGCCGCCGCCGGCGGGCGCAGCACATGCCGCAGGCGATACACGTGCCCCGCCTGCGTAACCTTCAGCGGGATCACTCTCTCCGGCGGCGCCAGCTCCAGCGTCTTCTCCATCGCAGTTGCAGTTTTGTCTGTGTTCATCCGTGGTTCCCCGCGCTTCTAGGTCAGAAATGCCGGCTCGGTGTTGGTGACCGTGATCTCGATGGGCTCGCTGCTGCCTTGCTTGAGCACGCCCTGCTCGCCAATTTCGACGCGAAAGACGATGTGGTTGCCTTCCTGGGCGTCGTCGAGCGCGGTGATGCGCACGGCGGGCAGTTTGATGACGGCCTTGTGCTTCTCCGGCCCGGGGCCGATGACGTCGGCGTCGAGCACGAACTGCAGCTCGCGCACGGTGTCGTTGAGAAACAGCGAGACCACGTCGTCGCTCTGCTTGGCAAACACGGTGAACGACGCCGCGGCGCGGCGGGCGCCATACCAGATGCGTCCGCGGAACTTCCCCGAGCCCGGGTGGTAGCCGAGGTCAGCCTCCAGGTTCTGCGACACGCTCACCGACCAGTCGAGCACGCGGTCCTTGAGCGAGACCGGCGCGCCCTGCGGGCCGAAGAGCACGTCGGTGTCCGCGCCCAGGAAGAACGACTGCGCCGTCAGCGCCGGCAGCGGCGAAAGCGCGCCGTCACTGGTCGCCCCCGAGCCCACCCAGTTGGCCGCCACCTGCACCGGCTCGCGCGCCCGCCCGCTGATCGAGAAGTCGTTGCAGGCCAGCGACACCAGGCGCCGCTTGAGGTCGGCGGTCAGCTCCTCGTAGACCGTCGTTGTCGGCGCGTGCTTGGTCACCAGCGGGTCGGCGAAAAGGCAGCGGTGCTGGTAGGCGGTCGGGTTGCCCACCGGGTTGGGCTGGGAGGTGATGACTTTGCCCAGGCCGAAGGCGGCGATCCAGGCCAGGGTAAGCGAGCTGGCGTCGAAGCTGGTCGAGCGCCGCAGGTCGCGGGCCAGCTCCTCCAGCTCGGTGGCGAATTCGTGGCCCTTGCCGATGCGGTCGAGGTCGCTGCGGAAGAGCTTGGCGATCTTCCCCAGCTCGACCGCGTTGGCGACCACGCGCCGCGTCAGGTCCGCGTCGGCCAGCGGCGTCCCGTAGGCCGCTTCCTTGCGCGGCGAAAACGCCCAGGTTACGTCCAAGGCTCTCTGTGGCTCAAACATCAGCTACCTCCATGGTTTCTTGTTTCGTGGGGCAGACATTCCTGTCTGCCGGGCTCCTTTTCGTTACTCCCTGCGCGTTTCATCTCTCCTCTCGTCCCGATTGCATGGGGACGGGAGGAGGGACCGGCTTTTCTCCGCTCGCTACGCATGGAAACTCCCCCGCAGCAGCACTTCGAGCGAGTACACCGAGTACTCCGGCGTCGCCGCCTCGAGCGACTCGCCCGCCAGCTCGACCACCGGCGCCGAGCCGTTCGAGAGCTCGAGCCGCGCGCCCGCCAGCGCCGTCTTCAAATCGTGCAGCAGCGTGTAGGCGCCGACCTCTGCGGGCGCCGGACCGCCGCGTTTCTCTTCGGCCTCGCCGCGCAGGTTGCGGGCCACGGCAAACAGCAGCAGGCGCGGGTTGTAGTCGTAGGTGCGCGCGGCCAGGTCGCGCGCGCGCAACTGCGAGCCGAGAAAGAAGCTCAGCACCGCCGGGGGGACGACGATGAAGTCCCCCCGCGCGGAGTCGAACGTGCGCTCGCTCACCGGCTCAAGGGTGCGGAGATAGGAGAGCGTGGCGTGCGCGCGGAGCGCGTTCAGGAGCGCGGTTTCGAGGGCAGCGAGATTCATTGATGTGGCGTCCCGCGGCGCGTGTCCGCGAGGGTGGCTGCGACGCTTTGCTCCACCTCGGCAACGTCGCCGGGTGTGAGGGCGAGGAAGGGTCGCGCGGGGAGGCGACCCGGGACGCCGCGCTGATGCGCGGCGGCGTAGGGGACGCGGGTCGAGGCGAGGAGAGCGCCGCCTTCAATGCGCGGGCTGATCGAACGGCGCAGCCGGCCGGTGCGCTCCAGTATCCTGAGTCCTGGCGGCTTGCGGCGCAGGGTGGCCGGCGCCAGCGGCGGCCACCGCAGCGGCCGTCCCTCCGCATCGAAGTTTTTCTCGATGGCGCCCGCTACCACCGGGACGGCATTCGCCAGCAGCTCGCCGGGCGCCTCCAGCCGCCGCCGCAGCGCCGTCAGCAAGTCCATCGCCCCTCCCACTCGTACTTGCACTCGAATCATGGTTCTCTTTGTGCCTTCGTGTTTTTGTGGCTGCTCAGAAGCCTTCCAGGTTTTCCTCCGAAAATATCCGCTCGGCTTCGGTCTTCTTCACCGTGGCGCCGCTCGACTGCGCGGCCGCTCCGGAGGGCTGGTCGAGCACGGCGCGGCCGAGCGCCAGGTCGCGCAGAAAGGCCAGGGCCGCGTCCCGCGCCGCCAGGGTGGCTTCGCGGATGCGCCGGCGGCGCTTCTCCAGCTCGTAAATCGCCAGGTCGGCGCAGAGCTGCTTGATTTTTTCGCTGGGCTGAAGCGGCAGGGCGTAGCGTCCGCCGGCGTAGGCGTCGATGGTGGCGGTGGCGGCGGCCAGTGCCGCGTCTACTTTCGTTGTATCCACCGTGCCTGCCTGAGCGTCGTCGGTCAGTTGAATCAGCTCAGCTTCCGTCAATTGATTCAGCAAGTCGCTTTGGGTGCAGTATGCCATCGCCGTCTCCTTCTAGCGGCCCGCCGGCCGTGTGCCGCTTGGGCGCTGCGCAAGCATTTGCCGCCGCAGCGGCGGCTGGTCGGCGCCCGCAGCCGCTCCTCGAACGGCAAGGGTGGAAGCGGCGGTATCGTTCGAGGCGGAAATAGTGAACGTGCCGGGGTCTTCGCTGGCCGCATTCAGTTGGCGCTCGCCGGACCCCACCCCGGTGCCGTTCGAGCTCGCCCAGCGGTTGGAGATGGTGTTGCTGTAGTTGGTCGGGAAGGCGCTGATGCTGTGGTTGCCGTTATAGCCCATCACCGCCAGCCAGAGCGTGTCGTCCGCGCCCCAGGAGGGCGAGAGCGAGCACGGATTGGGCACGTTGGTGTTTGCCACCACTACCGTGCAGACTTCCGGCGTGCCCTGGTAACCGGTGATGCGGTAGGAGGTGTGAGCGCTGCCCTCGGAGGTCGAGGTCGTGACGGTAATCGTGCTGCCCTCGGTGCCATCGGCAATACGGTAGTAGACATCGAAGGTGGCGAAGTTGTTGGTCGTCGCGGTGTGAATGAGTTGCGTCCACCCGCTCGGCCAGGTCACGGTCGGGACAGCATCGAATGAAGCGATGATGATGAGCAAGTCGTCGCTGGCGATGCCGGTCGGCAGATTGAAAGTGTGATTAGTAACGTTGGCGCCGCTGTTGCCGCCATTCGTAGCCGCCACGGTAGGAAATCCAGCCCAGGCTGACGCGGGGAAGAGCGCAAAAGCGAAGATAGAAAGCAGAAAGGGGAAAAGGGGGCGCCTCGCCTTCATTGTGTCCTCCGCAGCGTTAGCTCCAACTCAAGCAGGACGGCGGTCGCCGCCAGGGTGTCGGAGCCGTTGGTGGGGTCGCGCCCGATGCGCAGGAACAGCGTTTCCCCCGCCGCGCAGCCAGTCGTCGTGATAGTGGAAATCGTGGCGGAATTGCGCGTGTTGGCGGTGGCGTTGTTGGCGTCGGAGACTGTCTGCGCGGTGTTGAAGGTGGGCGCGAGCAAGCCCTCGCCGTCGGCGACACAGGCCGTGGCCAGCGTCCACACGACCGAGTTGGTGGAGGTCGAGCCGCTGAACCAGATGAAGCCCGCGTCAATCGCGCCCGTCCAGTCCGAGGGCAGCCGCAGGTGCGTGGTTGAGGTGAGCGCGCTGGCGCCGTCGGCGAAGTCGAGCCCCCCGAACCGTTGCGGCGACGTGCCATAACAGCTCGCCGTCGGCCCGTTCGAGGTCGGGATGTCCCAGCCCGGCCCGGCGGTGGCATTGTTGCAGCCTGCTGCCACGAAGGTCACTTTGCTGACCGTCGTGATCACATTGCCCGTGGCCTCGACGTTCAACGTTTTGTTGGTCAGCGTTTGCGCGTTGGTGTCAGTGGTGCAGCTCGCGCAGGCGAGGGTGCGATCGGCGGAGAGGTCACCGCCGCCGCTGAGCGGCGCGCTGGTGTTCACCCCGCGCGCGCTGTTCACCAGCGTCCGGTTGGTGCCGTTCTCGCCGTACTCCAGCGTGTTCGAGGTCGAGTCGTAGGCGATGAGCCCGCTCGCGGTGGGCGCCGCGCCGGCGCTGGTCGGGAGCTTGAGCGACGCCGCCGCGCCGAAGTCCTGCGCCCCGGCGCTGTAGGCGTTTCCCTGGTCGGTGTAGACCGTGGCGGCGTTCTGGCGCGCCTTGGCCAGCGTGCCCGTCCAGCCCAGGGCCCACTGATGATTGTTGGCAGCGCTGGTGATGGCGAGGGTTACGTTGGCGTCGTCGACGTCGGAAAAAGTCTGGGTCGCGCCCGTCTGCGCGTTGAGGGAAGTGATTCCGCCGCCGGTGCCGCCGTCGTCGTCGGAGCAGACAATCTGGTTCGAGGCGTTGATGGTGAGCGCGCCGCCGTTGGCGTTGGCGGTGCAGTCGCCGGTGACCGCCCAGTCGAGCGTGTAGTCGGCGGTGCGGGAGGCGGAGCTGCGCAGCTCGAGGTAGTTGTCGCCGTTGGCGTCGGCCTCGCGCAGCCGGAGCCCGAGCTGGTTGTCGAGCGTCAGCCCGCCCGCGGCCGTGAAGACATTGGCCTCGTCTTCGTAGGCCGCGGCCGCGGGGAGCTGAGCTCTGGCGGCTGAGCCGCCGAGGTCGGAGAAGGCGAGCTGCTGCCAGGCGAAGGCGCTGGCGCCGGTGGCGCGCACTACGGTGCCGGTCGTCAGGCCGCTGGCGGTGTGGGAGGCGCCAACCAAGGCGTGGGCGTCGGGCGCAAACGTGCCCGAGGTGAAGGCAGAGGTGACGGTGGAACAAGTGGGCGCGGCGTTGTCGTTGGTCGCCGTTACCACTTGGTTGGTGCAGGTTCCGACGCCGGCGTAGTTGGCGGCCAGCATCGCATCGGTCACCGAGGCCGGCCGGACGGTCGCTTGAAGGTTGCCGGCCGAGGGATTGGTGAAGTCAATGGTCGCCGTATCCTGGAAGTTGATGGGGTCCTGCGCCGTCAGCGCCACGCCGTCAATCTGGTGCGTTGCGCTCCCACCGCCGCCCCCGCTGATTGTTACCGTGGTGCGGCCGTTAGCCGCATCGTTGCTCGCGGTGACGCCGGGGCCGACAAAGTTGAGGACCCGTTGGCCAATCAGCGCGGCGCCTTCGTCCTGGACGGTCTGGTAGGCCTGGGCGGCGACGGTGTCCGAGGCCAGCGGGGTGGCGGCGCCGAGGTCGAACGTCGCGCCGTTGATGACGTAGCGGCGCTCGGGCAGAAGCTCCTGGCCGGTGGCGCTGACGATGCGCACGCGGTAGAACGTCCCCGCGGGCGAGATGGTGTCATTGCCCCGCACCACGCAGCCGGCGTCGATCTGCCCGCTGGTAATGGTGCAGGTGACCGGCGGTTGAATCACCAGCAGCGCCGGGTCGCTGACCGTGCCCTCCTGCGACAACCGCAAAATCACTTTCCCGCTGGCAATGGGCGCCCCCGCCGCATCCTTCACGCTTCCGCTCACGGTCGTCGCTTGCGCGACGACCGGGAGGCAGAGGAAGCATAGGAAGCAGACGAAGCAGAGGAAAAAGCTTTCTCCTCTGCCTCCTCTGCCTCCTCCGCTTCCTATGCCTCTTTGCGCGCTCACGGTCGCCTCGTTCTGAACCTCTACGCGACGGCGTTCTTGATGAGGTAGCCGGCTTCGACGGCGGTGATTTTCTGGTCGTAGTAGAAGTGGACGGCCAGCTCGTCGGCCTTGCGGCTGACGGGGGTAGCGCGGCCGATTTCAACGATGAAGCCCGAGGTCGAGCCCGGCGCGCCCGCCCACACGAACGACTTGCCGAAGCTCGGCTCGCCGAAGGCTGGCGTGGGGCTGACGTAGCAGAGCAGGGCGTGCTTGCCGAAGACGAAGCTGACGGTGCCGTCGGCGGCCACTTCCAGCGCCTGCGACACCAGCACCTGCTGGACGTCGAACAGCGACGCCAGGTCTTCCTCCCGCACCACGCCCACGCGGATGTTCTGCACCCGCTCGACGATGCGCGGGTGGTTGCGCAACTTGGAGAACACGCTGAACCCCAGCACCAGCGTGTTGGCCCGCACGCCGGAATTCCTGGCGATGACCTCCTGGCCGGCCTGGATGTCTTCGGTCGGTTTGGAGTTGGTGTAGTCGGACCACTGGGCCGTGCCGGAAAGGGTAGTGTTCTGCGTGACCTGCGCGGTGTCGGTGACCTTGGCGGCGAAAAGCTTTTCCTTGCGCAGCAGCAGCTTGTCAGTCAGGGTTTCGGCGGCCCACTGCTCGATGTCGCCGGCGTCGAAGTTGGCGCGCTCTTCGTCGGTGATGAGGCGTTCGAGCGCGTGATCCTCGGCGAAGTAAGTGTCTGACGAGAGCAACTGCGCCACGCGCTGCGCGGCCGCGCCGGGCGCGCGCGTGTCGTCCACCAGCGCCTGGAGCTGCTCCTTGCCGAAGCGCCAGTACTTGTCCGACTGGCGCTGCACCCCAACGCGGGTGAACACCTGGTCGGCGACGTAGCCGGGATTGCGGTACTTCACCGCGAAGTTCGACAACGCAACGTCAATGTGGCCTTGCAACGGACTCACGAATGCCATTTGAGTTTCCTCCTGGTCGCGGAATCAGACTTTGTAGCGGAAGGGGACGACGACGAGGTCGAAGGTATCGCCGGCGGCAGTCGCCGAGGTGAGGGCAATGCCGACGACTTCGATGGTGGTGCCCGCCGCCTCGCCGCCCACGGCTTGCAGCCGGCCGGTGGTGTCGGCGATCTTCACGAAGCTGCCGGCGGTGATGGCCGCGGCCGCGGTGCCGACCGCCGGACCGAGGATGACGACGGGGATCGCCTTGCCGGCCGCATCGGCGCGCAGTGCCGTCATCCCCTTGGCGCGCTGGCCGGCCGCGGTGGGCAGCTTCACGTCGTCGGCGTTGGTGCCTTGAATCACGGCCAGGTCGGCGTTGATGGCGCCGCCTTCGGCCTTCTGCGTCAGAACGATTTCGCCTCCGATGGGCATCTTGTTTTCCTCCGAGTTTCGAGTTTCGATTTTCGAGTTTCGCGTTGCGCTCGTGGCAACCGAAAAACGAATGTCTCCTAGGCGACGGGGTTCCTCTGTCGTCCTTCCTCTCTCAGTTGCGCCAGCGCTTCGGCGTAGCTGATGTTCTCTTCCACCGCCAACGCTTCGGCGCGCTCGGCCAGTTCGACGCTCTCCGGATCGACGCTCATGCCGCGCTGGGGCTCGGTGAAGCGGACGAGCCGCGAGCCGTGACTCATGACCCGTGACTCGTGACTCGTCTTGCTGCTCAGCTCGCGGAACTCGATGACGGCCGGCAGCTTCGCCAGAAACTCCTGGAACCACTCCAGCAGCGTCGATTGCGGCTCGCCGGCAGATTCTTCTCCGGCAGGACAGGCATTCTTGGCTGTCCCCTCCGCCTGCGCGAGCCGCTCCATGAACTCCTGCACACCCCAGCGGTCGAACAGCGGCGGGAAGCGGCCGCGGCTGCGCAGCGACTCTACAAAGTTGGCGACCTGCTCCTGGCGGCGCGTGGCTTCGGTCTCATTCAACTTCTGTTCCGCTGCGTCCTTCGCTTCCGCCACCGCGTCGAGCCTTTGCTCGAGTGCCGCCAGGCGCTCGGCAAGCAGCTCGGTGCTCGAAGAGGGGACCGGCGAGGGATCCGCGGATCCCTCGCCGGTGGGGGTGGCGGAGGGGAGGTGCACGGCGGGGACGAAGAAGCCCCGCAGGTGATCCAGGAAACTCTCCAGCTTCGATTTCGATTCCGGCATGGCCGCCTCCGGCAAAGTGGGAATGGACGCGAGGGGAAAAGTTCCGGCGTCAATCTCTTGAAACTCGGCGGGCGCTAAGCGCACGGGCGACAGGGCTTTGACGGCCGGCGGGGCCGCGCCCAGGAATCCGACGTGGCGCAGGTATGGCCCGCCGGTCAGCGGGAACTTTTTGTAGAGCGCCACCGAGCGCTGTGCGAAGCGGCCGGCGCGCACCAGCGCCTCCAGCGCCGGGTCAACTTTTTCGAGCTGAGCCCAGAGCGACTCGCCCGCGCGCCGCAGCCGCTTCACCCAGCCGTAGGCCGGGGAGTCGTCGCCGGGATGGCCGAGCACGACCGGCGCGGCGTGCAACCGGGCGTCGTAGCTCGCCGCCAAGCGGTCCAGGTCGCCCGCGGTCCAGTTGCCGCGCTCGCCGTAGTCTCCGGCGCGAAACACTTCGATCCACGCGTTTTCGAGCGAACCAGCCGAGGGAGCCCGGGATTCGATTCTCGATTTTGGAGTTTCGTTCATTGCGTTTCTCTCCGCGCCGCGCCGAGGGTCGGGTCGCCGGCCTGGGGCGCCGGGATGGAATAGGTGCGTTGCAGGTAGCTCAGCGGCAGGGGTGTGCCGAGGCGCGCCAGGCGCTCGTCAATTTCAATCCGTTGCCGCAAGGCTTCCGGGGGGTCGAGGGCAATGGTCCAACGCGGCACGGGAACGTCGGGCCCGAAGTTGAAGAGAAAGAGCCAGCGCAAGAGCTGATCGTTGATGACGCTCATCAGGTCGCGCGCATCGGCGGCGACCTTCTCGAAGCGGACATCCTGGTGCACTTCGCCCAGGGCGCGCGAGCCGCGGCCGTCTTCGCCGCCGCGCTGTGTGAGCGTCTGCCCCAGAATCACCCGCGCGATTTCGTTGTTGCACACGGTGTCGGCCAGAGTGAGGAACACCTCGGTGCCGCCCGCGCGGGCCGCGTTCAACAGCTCGGTGACAATCTGGAAGTTCTCCGGAATGGCGACAGCCGTCTCGGCGTTGATGGCTTCGGCGGCTTCGAGCGCTTTCTGCTTGTCCTGCTCGGTGGCGCCGGCGGGATAGCGCACCACCACGGCGCCCGTGCCCTTCTCGATAAACTTCAGCCAGAACTTCAGGTCCTGCCGCTTGAACCACGACGCCCAGAAGACGCGCCGCAGCAGCGGCCGCCCGCGGCGATTCCCATGGCGGGGCCGGAAGCTGTTGACCAGGAACTTGTGCTCGGGAAGAAGACGCGACTCGTGACTCGCAACGCGTAACTCGTGCGAAAAGCGAAGTGCCCCGGTTTGCGGCTTGCCGGCATCGCCGAACGCAAAAAGTTCCTGGGGGCGCGGTTTGAGGTCGCGAATAAGAACCGTGGAGCCCTGCTGCTCCCAGAGGATTTCCGCTACGGTGAGGCCGTAGCCGACGGCGTCGAGCAGCTCGTAAAGGACATTCTCGAAATGGGGAATGCCGGCCAGCACCTCGCGTGCGAACGCGGCGCGGCGCTCATCCTCGGCGGTGGAGGACGCGGCCACCACTTTGCGCTCCCGCCGCAGCACGCCGTCCTTGCGGGTCTCCAGCGCCGAGCTGACCTGCCCGTCCTTTTCTTCCAGATCGCGGTAGAGCGCGTAGGCGGCCGTGCTGTCGGTGAGCATCAGGCGCCAGGCCGCGGAGGGATTGTCGGCCCCGGCATAGGCGACGGGGTTTGTCCCCACCGAGGCCAGCACTTCGCTGGTCACCAGCTCTCCGCTTACCGGCGCTTTCGGCACTGTCATGGTCTCGGCCATCGCGAGCGCTCTGTAGCAACTTGGCGGAGGCAATGTCTACGGTTTTTGCGGTTTTTGCGGTTTTTGCGGTTGTTTTTTTTCTGGTTGTATTTTTTGGGGGGTTCTGGGACAACGGCAAAACCGCAAAAACCGCGAAAACCGCGAAAACCGCACGAGTGGGGACCTGCTTTCGTCGCCGCCGGTTGTGGTAGCATCGTCCTCCCGTGGGCAAGCTGCCTGTCGTTCCCATCTTTACCTTGCTGCTGGTGGGCGCGGCCCTGCACGCCCAACAGACAGCGCCGGCGGCGACACCGGGCGAGGTCGGGGCGCTGGTGGCGCGCGGGCGGGCGCTGATTGAAGAAAAGCAACTCGCGCAGGCCGAGGAGGTTTTGCGGCGCGCCGTGGCGGCGGCGCCGGAGTCGGCCGAGGCGTGGTTTCAACTCGGGCGCGCGCTCGATCGCCAGCAGAAAGCCGACGAAGCGCTGGCGGCCTACCGGCGCGCGGTGGAGCTCAAGCCGGATTTCCCCGAGGCGCTCAACAACCTGGGCGCGACCTACCAGGAGCGGGGCGAGTTCGACGCCGCGATTGAACTCTTTCGCCGCGGCCTGAAGCTCAAGCCCGACGACCGCCACCTGACGCTCAATCTGGCGCTGGCGCTTGACCAGAAAGGTGACCTCGAGGCCGCCGCGGCGCTCTACCGCCGCGCGCTCGACCTCGGGCCCGACGACCCCAACCTGCTCTTCAACCTCGGGATGGTTTTCGGCCGCGCCGGCCGCTACGCTGACGCGCAGCGGATGTTCGAGCGCGTGGCCGCGCTGGCCCCCGATGACCCCGACGCCTACTCCGGGCTGGGGCTGGCTCTGGCCTCGCAGCAGAAAAACAACGAAGCCATCGCGGCGTTTCGCCGCTCGCTTGAGCTGCGCCCGAATCATCCCGGGACGATGGCGAGCCTGGGCGAAGCCCTGGCGCGCGAGCAGAAATGGGAGGAAGCGTTGCCGCTGCTCGAGCGCGCGGTTGAGCTGAGTCCCGAGGACCCCGACCTGCTCTACAACTACGGCACGGCGCTGAGCCACGCCGGCAAATTCGACGACTCCATCGCGGTTTATCGCCGAGCGCTGGCGAGTGCGCCGGGCGACGCGGCGACGCTCAACAACCTCGGCCGCGCACTGCTCGATGCCGGGCGTTCCGCCGAGGCCGAGCCGGTGCTGCGCCAGGCGGTCGAGCGCGCCCCGCAGGACTCCGGGGCGCTCACCAATCTCGGCCTGGCCCTGTGGATGAATGGAAAAAATCAGGAAGCGGCCGAAACGCTCGACCGCGCTCTGGAGCTCAACCCCGACGACCCCGGCCTGTGGGACGCGCTCGGCCGCGCGCTGTGGAACGCCGGGCGCGAGGCCGATGCCCTGGCCGCCTATCAGCAGGCGGTGCGGTTGCGGCCGGACGACCCGGAGCTGCAGCACCGGCTGGCGGCGGCGCTGGCGCGCAACAACCGTCCGGCGGACGCGATTGCGATTTATCGTCGCCTGCTCGCAGCGCAGCCGGAGAACGCGCTGCTGCTGGCGCACCTGGCCGCGGCCTACGCGCAGCACAACGAGCCCGAGGCGGCGGTGGAGGCGCTGGAGCGCTCGCTGGGGCTCGAGCCGCGCCAGCCGGATTCGGCGCGGCTGCTGGGCGACACCCTGGCGCTGCTCGAACGCAACGACGAAGCGCGGGCCGCCTATCGCCGGGCGCTGGCCCTCGAGCCGAACGACATCGAGACCATGGCGGCGCTGGGCGAGTTACTGCTCAAACAAAAACAGTTTGACGAAGCCACCGAATTGTTCCGCCGGGCGCTGGAGCGCAAGCCCGACTCCACCTCCAACCTCAACCGGCTCGGGGTGGCGCTGATGATGAAGAACGAAACCGAGGAGGCGGTCGCCAGCTTTCGCCGCGCCGCCGCCCAGGAGCCGGAAAACCTCGAAGTGCTGAACAACCTCGGGCTGGCGCTGGCGCTGCGCGGGCAGTTCGACGACGCCTTTGCCGTCTTCTACAAAGCGGTCGAGCTGAAGCCCGACCGCGCCGAGACCCACTACAACCTCGCCACCGCGCTCCGCCAGGCCGGGCGCGAAGAAGAAGCCGGGCGCGAGTTCGCCGAAGCCCAGCGGCTCAACCCGGCCCTCAAGCCCCCGCCGTAGAAACGACAAGAGACGAAGAGAGAAAACAGAAAACGGAAAATCAGGGCTGCTGGGCGAAGCTTTCGACCACTTCCTGCTCGTCCACGAAGACGCGCAGGACATCGGGGCGCGCCCAGAGTCCCAGCAGCTCCAGCAACTCGCGGGTCGGCTTGGAGGGCTTGAGCAGCCGGACGTCGCCGCCGGCGCGCCGCGCCGAGCCTACCGAGCGCATCACCGCCCCCCAGCCCGCCGAGTCCACGCGGTGGACTTTTTCCATTTGCAGCACAATCCGCGGGTGCTGTTGGTCGAGCAACGCCCGCACCTGCTGGTAGAGCGCGTCGGCCTCGGCGCCGAGCGTGACGCGGCCCTCGAGCTCGAGAATGGTTACGTCGCCCACCGGGCGCGCGCGGATGCTCAGGTGCACCGTCGGCTCCTTGTGGCCTGAGGCTACTCCCGCCATTCGGGCGTGTCAACGGATAGATAAAGGAGCCACCGGGTTCAACGTTGAGAAACCGGGCCGGCCCTGGGTTTCAGGCCCGGCAGGGACGCCGACGCCACCCGTGCGGTTTTTGCGGTTTTCGCGGTTTTCGCGGTTTTTGCGGTTTTACCGTTGTCCCAGAACCCCCCAAAAAATACAACCAGAAAAAAAACAACCGCAAAAACCGCGAAAACCGCAAAAACCGTAGACAAGCGGCGGCGGCGGCCGCTATGGAAGACGCGGTTGAAAGGAGGCGTCCGACCCCAGTTCGCCGGTGGAGAAGCGAAACTCGAATCTCGAAAAGCGAAAAGGGGCCGGCCGTTCGACGCCAACCCCGAGGAGAGCGATGAGCGACAACCAGGTGAAGCGAGAACCGAATCGAACCCAGGCCCGCACCGCCGCGCGGGCGCGCCGGCTGCGGGGGGCGGTGCTGGCGTTACTGGGGGAGGAAGCCCCGCAGCGGCTGAACGCCGACGTGCTGCTGGGGGTGCTGGAGCGGCTGCACTACGACGTGACGTCGCGGGAGTTGGCGGCGGCGCTGGAGTACTTGAGGTCGAAGGGCTACGTCGAGTTCGAAGAGTTGCGCTCGCGCGAGCTCCCCGCTCTGCCGCGCATCGTCCGGGTGGCGCTGACCGCGCGCGGCGCCGACGTGGTCGACGGCACGGTGGACGACCCGGGGGTGGATTTGCCATGAACAATCGGCTTCAGGGGCTAAAGCCCCCTGCAAGCGAGCGGATTATCGGCGGGGCTGAAGCCCCGCCCTTCCGAAGAACCTCAGGCGCGAAAGCCCTTTCAAAGGCGGATCCAATGGCAGCCCGAACCCTTCGACTTCGCTCCGGACGAGACGGCTGCCCCGCCGGGAGGACTCGGCTTGGGGGCAGTGAGCAATGAGAAGAAGCTCCGGGGCGAAAGCCCTTTCAAAGGCGGATCCAATGGCGGGCCGAAACCTTCGACTTCGCTCGGGACGAGAGGGCTGCCCCGCCGGGAGGGAGAATCCGGCATGAGCACGATTCCTCCGTGGCAGGAGGGAAAGAAAGTGAAACACCGAACCACGAAGGCGCGAACCAAGCCCAATTCGCCGGTGCCGGAAAGCCTGCGGGAAGAGGGCAAGCGAGTCTACCGGCGCAATTACCTGGTGAACCGGCTGCCGCCCGCGGTCCAGGCCCGCGTGTTCGATATGTACGCGCGGGGAGTGCAGTACAAGAAGATGTCGGAGCGGCTGCGGAAGATGGGCCACTGGATCCATCCGGCGGCGTTGAGCCGGTACTGGCGCCACGTGTGGCACCAAGAGCATCAGGACCTGGTGGCGGCGCGCGGGCTGCTGGCGGTGTTCCAGAAGGCCTTCCGGATGCCGGCCGGGAGCCGGAGCCGCGACTTTGCGAGAGAAATGCTTTACAGCATGCTGGTGAACAAGGTGAAGGAACTCCGGGCCAAAGACCCGGAGGTGCTGCTGAAGCAGGCTCGCGCCCAGGAAGAAACTACCGGCGGCCCAGCGGGCAACGACCGGCCGGGAAAAAAGCGGAGCGCGCTGGCGGAGGCTCGCGAAGTGCGGCGTCGCTGGCGCCAACTCTACGGCCTGGATTCCGACTCCGAGGGAAACGCCCGATGAGAAGGAGTAAGAAAACTTCGCCCCCCTTGCGAGCTCCGCAGCTCTATCCCTATCAAGAGCGCTGGGTTCAGGACGACTCGCGGTTCAAGATTGCCTGCAAGGCGCGCCAGATCGGGTTCACGTTCGCGGCGGCGTGGCGGGTGGTGGACAAGCGGCTGAACGAACCCGGGCTGACGCTGTGGATTTCCGCCTCGGAGCGGCAGGCGCTGGAAGCGATGGAGCACGTGCGGCGATTCTGCCGGGAGCTGAAGTGCGCGGCGCTGTTGGAGGAAGAGTTTGTGGCCGGGACGCAGGTCAAGCAGCGGGTGGTGCGGCTGCCGAACGGGTCGAGGATTATTGCCCTGCCGGCGAATCCCGACACGGTGCGCGGGTTTGCCGGCGACGTGGTGCTGGACGAGTTTGCCTTTCATCGCGACGCCGAGGCCATCTGGCGGGCGGCGTTCGCGACCGCGACCCGCGGATTCCAGATTGAGATTATTTCCACGCCGAATGGAACGCGCGGCAAGTACTACGAGCTGGCCCGGGCGGCGGGGCTGGTGGAGCGGGATGGGGCCGGTGGCGGGGAAGGAGGGTGGAGTGGGCATTGGGTGGACCTGGCGAGGGCGCGGGCGCAGGGGTTTCGCGTCGACGTCGAGGCGCTGCGAGCGGCCATCGCGGACGAAGACGCCTGGCAGCAGGAGTATTGCTGCGCGTTCCTGTCCGACGCGGCGTACTTCATTCCGCCGGAACTGATCGTGGCGGCCGAGTCCTCCTCGGCTTCAACCGCTCTCGGGGAGGGCGCGGCTTCAGCCGCCTCCCTTTTTCTCGGGGTGGATGTGGGAAGGAAGCGCGACTTGACGGTCCTGTGGGCGGTCGCAGTCGAGAACTTCGAGGCGCCGGCGGAAGCGCGGGTCTTTGTGACGCGCGGGGTGCGGGTGCTCGAGCGGCAGCCGTTTGCGGCGCAGCGGGCCGCGCTCGATGCACTGCTGAGGGTGCCGGGAGAATCTCATATTTCAAATTTGAAATTTGAGATTGCGCGCTGCGCCGTGGACGCCACCGGCCTGGGCGCCATGCTGGCGGAAGAGTTGGCCGCCCGCTGGGGCGCGCGGGTCGAGCCGGTCGTGTTCACCGCCGCGCTGAAAGAAGCGCTGGCGGTGCGGGTCAAGCGCTTGCTGGAAGAGCGCCGGCTGAAGATTCCCTACGACCCGGCGATTCGCTCGGCGATGGGCGCCCTCAAACGGTTGGTGACGCCGGCGGGCACGGTGCGGTTCGACGCCGAGCGCTCCGAGGCCGGCCACGCCGACCATTTCTGGGCCCTGGCGCTGGCCGTGCACGCCGCCGAAGCGCCGGTGCTGAGCACCGAGTTCTTGTCGAGCGGCGCGGCCTGCGCGTTCGCGCAGACGGCGGCGTTCTGAAAAAAAACGATGACGAGCACGGACGTGCTCGTCACCGTTTGGGTACGGAGGACGGCGTAGGCCCTGGGCCGCTACTTTTTCGCCGGCGTGTAGCTGAGGTCGCCGCGGTAGGCGATGGTCTGGCTGCGCTGGCAGTGGATGGATTTGTCGAGGGCTCTGTAGACCATTTCGGCTTCGGCGCGCCCGAGGGCTTTTTCCAGCATGGCCTGGAAGGTCACCGGCGGATCGTCGAAGTCGGCCATCTTCTGCTTGGGGATGACGAGCGCAAAGGTCGGGTGCTCGCCGCCGTTTTCGAGCACGTACCAGTAGTAGTGCACGCCCCAGTTGCTCGCCCTGGCGGCGTCGGTGATTTTCTTGATGAGCGCCGAGAAATCGCGCCCGTAGCCCATGTTCAAGTGGAAGAACAGCACTTCATCCATCGCCGGCGGCGTTCCGGTCATCGGCCCGTGGCTGACCTCCGGCAGGAAGCGCCACCAGCGCACCGGCCCGGCTTCCATGTACGGATCGATGTTCGTGGCCGAATCCGCTTCGTCGGCGGCGGTGTCGTAGTTCGGCGTATCGTAGGCCGCCCAGTTGGGCAGCGAGACGATGCGCAGAAAAGTTCCCGTGTCATCCCCGCTGGTGACTTCCCACGTCTCCAGCGCCACGGGATCGTTCACCTTCACGTGGAATTCGTTGTGCTTCCTGACTCCATCCTGAAATTGTTTCCCCATCCCCGGTTTGACTTTCCAGATCGCCACGCGCACGATGGCGCTGCTCGGCGTTTGCGCCATCAGCGGCGCCGCCAGCAACGCCACACAGGTCGCCAGAAGAAAAAGTCCTGCCCTTTTCATTGTTTCCTCCTTGGATCGCCTACAGGTAGGCGGACGAACTCTACGCCCGCGGGTCGCTCCTGTCAACCGGCGCGTTTCGTTGACAGGCGCCAAGCGCTCGCGATAGGCTCCGCCGCGAGCGGCCCTATGGAAGTTTTCAGTTCGGACGTGCTCATTGTCGGCGGCGGCGCGGCGGGCCTGCGTGCCGCCATCGCCGTCGCCGAGGCTGACCCGGAGCTTGGTGGGGCGCTGGTCTCCAAGGTCTACCCCATGCGCAGCCACACCGTGAGCGCCGAAGGCGGCGCCGCCGCCGTCATCAAGCCCGACGACTCGCTCGACGCTCACGCCTACGACACCATCAGCGGCGGCGACTGGCTGTGCGACCAGGACGCCGTCGAAGCCTTCGTCCGCGAAGCGCCGGAAGAACTGCTGCGGCTGGAGCACTGGGGCTGCCCGTGGTCGCGCGAGCCCGAGGGCGCCGTCGCCGTCCGCCCTTTCGGCGGAATGAAAATCCAGCGCACCTGGTTCGCCGCCGACAAGACCGGCTTCCATCTGCTGCACGCGCTGTTTCAAACCTCGCTCAAGTACGACGGCATCCGGCGCTTCGACGAATGCTTCGTCACGCGCCTGCTGGTCGAAGGCGGCCGCTGCCAGGGCGTGGTGGCGATTGAAATCTCCACCGGCCGGATCCTCGCCCTGCTCGCCAAGGCCGTCATCCTCGCCACCGGCGGCTGCGGCCGCGTTTTTCCTTTCACCACCAACGGCGCCATCAAGACCGGCGACGGCATGGCGCTCGCCTACCGCGCCGGCGCGCCGCTCAAGGACATGGAGTTCGTCCAATACCATCCCACCGGACTTCCCTTCACCGGCATCCTCATCACCGAGGCTGCGCGCGCCGAAGGCGGCTGGATGCTCAACAAAGACGGCTACCGCTACCTCCAGGACTACGACCTCGGCAAGCCCGAGCCCAAGCCGGTGCTGCGCTCGATGGAGCTCGGCCCGCGCGACCGCCTCTCGCAAGCTTTTGTCAAAGAGCAGGAGAAGGGCCGCACCTTCAAAGGTCCCTACGGCGACTACGTCCACCTCGACATCCGCCATCTCGGCGAAGACCTCATCAACCAGAAGCTGCCCTTCGTGCGCGAGCTGTGTTTGAAGTATCAGAACCTTGATCCGGTTAGCGAGCCGATTCCGGTGCGCCCGGTGGTGCACTACATGATGGGCGGCGTCGGCACGGACATCCACGGGGCCACGCCGCTGGCCGGGCTTTACGCCGCCGGGGAAGTCGCCTGCGTTTCCATCAACGGCGCCAACCGGCTAGGCTCCAACTCGCTGACGGAATGCCTAGTGTTCGGCGCGCGGGCGGGGAAAGCCGCGGCGGCCTACGCCGCCGAAGCCGCCGCGCCCGCCACGGCCATCTACGCCCAGGCGCGCGAAGAGCAGCAGCGGCTGGAGCGCGACTTCCTGCGCAACCAAGGCGGCACCGAGCGGCTCGCCACCCTGCGCGAAGAAATGCAGAAAACGATGGAGGACTCGGCCGGCATCTACCGCACCGCCGCCCAGCTCGAGCGCGCCGCCGCCAAAATCCGCGAGCTTCAGGCCCGCGCCCGCAACCTGCGCCTTGACGACCGGAGCTATACTTTCAACACCGAGCTGCTCAACGCCCTCGAGCTCGGCTTCATGCTCGACGTTGCCGACACCATCGTCGCTTCGGCGCTCGCCCGCCGCGAATCCCGCGGTTCTCACCAGCGCACCGACTTCCCCCAGCGCGACGACCAGAACTTCCTGGCGCACACGCTGGCGTATCGAAGCGCCGACGGCCCCCGCATCGATTATTGCCCCGTGACCATCACCCGCTGGCCCCCCGGCGCCCGCGTCTACGGGAAATGAAATGAATCTCGGATGGCTGAGCTGATTCAACTCGAGGTCACGCGCTACCAGCCGGAGCGGGACGCCGCGCCCCGCACGGAAACCTTCGACGTCCCGCTGCGCGACGACTGGACGGTGCTGGACGCGCTCAACTACATTAAGGACCGCGAGGACGGCTCGCTCGCCTACCGCTGGTCGTGCCGCATGGGCGTGTGCGGCTCGTGCGGAATGATGGTGAACGGCTACCCCAAGCTCACCTGCGCCACTTTTCTGGTGGACTACGCCGAGCAGCGCGAGCCGGTGCGGGTCGAGCCGCTCGCCTACTTCCCCATCATCCGCGACCTCGTCGTCGACCTCACCGACTTCCTCCACAAGCTGCGCAAGGTCAAGCCCTGGCTCGTCGTCGAAAAGGAAAAGCCGCTGGCCGAGGGCGAGTACAAGCAGACGCCGGCGCAGCTCGAGCAGTACAAGCAGTTCTCGATGTGCATCAACTGCCTGCTGTGCTACGCCGCCTGTCCGGTCATCGGGCTCGAGCCCGGCTTTCTCGGCCCGGCGGTGATCGCGCTCGCCCGCCGCTACAACCTCGACAACCGCGACCAGGGCGCCGGCGAGCGCCTGGAGCTCTGCACCGAGCGCGACGGCATCTGGCAGTGCACCTTTGTCGGCGAGTGCTCCAAGGTCTGCCCCAAGAACGTCGACCCCGCCGGTGCCATCCAGCAGTACAAGATTGAGGCGGCGCTGCACGCCTTGAAATCGTTTCTGCTCCCCTGGTCCGCCCGATGAGCGCGCCGACGACCGCCTACACGCGTCACCATCCCCGCTGGTACCGGCGGCGCGTCTCCGTCTGGTGGTGGCTCGAGAGCTGGCGCTACACCCGCTTTGTCCTGCGCGAGTTGACCAGCCTGTCGGTGGGCTTCTTTGCTCTGGTCACTCTCGGGCTGGTCGCGGCGCTGGCGGAAGGCCCTGGCGCGTACGCCATCTACCTGCACTGGCTGCGCTCGCCACTCTCCATTTTTCTCCACTGCGTGGCGCTGTTCTTCATCGTCTATCACGCCGTCACCTGGTTTCATCTTGCTCCGCGGGCGATGGTGGTTCGCCTGGGCGGCCAGCGGCTGCCCGACTCGGCCATTATCGCGGCCAACTACCTGGCCTGGTTCGCCGCCTCGGGCGCCCTCTTCTGGCTCCTGCTGCGAGGCTCGCAATGATGCGTTCCGTAAGCGCCGTAACTCGCCAAGTACGGCGTTCAATCCATGTTTGGGAAGGGCGGGGCTTCAGCCCCGCCGAAACGAATCGCGGGCGCTGCCCGCACCGCACTGCCGTAGGCCGTCGCGGAGGCCATCAAGCCGCAGCGACCCTCCGGAGCTTTTAGAATGCGCCGCGACCCCACTCCCTTGCTCTGGCTGCTGTTCAGCGCCGGCGGAACCTTCGCCGCTTTCTTTTTCGCCGCGCAACTTTTTATTGTCGGTATTGCCTGGCCGCTCGGCATTTTTTCGCCGCCCGACTACGCGACCGCGCTCGCGCTGGCCCGCCATCCTCTGGCGCGGCTCTACCTGCTCGCGTCCATTTCTCTCCCCCTGTTCCACGCCGGCCACCGCTTCCGCTACACGCTCTATGACGGCCTGATGCTCAAGCACCTGACGATTCCCATCGTCATCGGCTGCTACGGCGTGGCCATGCTGGCCACGCTGGCCGCCGCCTGGATCCTCTTCTCCTTGCCCTGACCAGAAGGCGACGCCCAGCCCTCCCAAGACCACTTGAGAAAAGCAGCTCCTTCACCCCACATCCCGCCGCGCGGGATGCGCGACTCGGGGAAACCGCTTGTGGGGCCTCCCGGCGTTCTGCAATTGCAAATCGCCTTCGACACGGCTAGGATGGCACTCGTCAATCTCACCCAGCGAGGTCAACCATGCTGCGCGTGATTCACGCCTTTGACGTCAAACCGGGGGTGGTCGAAAGCGCCTTTATCGAGTGGCTCGACAGCCAGCTCGACCAGATCACCAAGCGCTTCGGGTGTCTTGAACGCAAGACCTGGGTGTTTCTCGACGGCATCCACGGCGACTACGACCACGGCTCTCCCGAACGCCGCCCCAAGTACTTGAACGAAGCCTTCTGGCCCGCCCAGGAAAACGCCGACCGCTTCCGCCAGTGGCTGCTCTCGGCCGACGGCAAAGACTTCCGCCAGCGCTGGTTCAGCTCGGTCACCAACCACACCGTGCTGCGCTACGTCGACGCCCCCGTCCCCCACCCCGTCACCGACGACTGAGCCGACAGCCGGGCGCTTTACTTTTGTGCGACGCGCGCCTACTATCAGTTGAGAACGGTTCTGACTCGCGAGGGGTGAGGTGAGTCCCGAGAAAGCTCCCACTGTGGTTCTGGTCGAGCCCAACGGCCACCGCCGGCCGGTGCCGCTGCTGCACACGCCGGTCAGCATCGGGCGACGCCCGGAGTCCGACATCCATCTGCGCGACGGCCGCATCTCGCGCCAGCACGCCATCATCCGAGCGGAGGACGGCCACTACCTCATCGAAGACTGCCGCAGCCGCCACGGCACCTTCGTGAACGGAGAGCGGGTGGAAGCGCCGCGGGAGTTGGTCGCCGGCGACCGCATCGACTTCGGCGTCCCGGATTCCTACAGCCTGCTCTTCGTCACCGAAGAGGAGAGCCTCGAAGAACTGCTGGAGCGCGTGGACACGCCGGCCGGCACCGACGTCGTCTCGCAGCAAATCCGCAAGCTCAACCTGTTTCTCGAAGTCGGCCGCGCGCTGCATGCTGGCCTGGCGCTGGAAGACGTGCTGACCGTCGTCGTCGACGCTTGCCTCGACATCACCGGCAGCGAGCGCGGCTTCCTGCTGCTGCCGGACGACACCGGGAAGCTGGCCTGCCGCGTGGGGCGCGACAACAACCACAACAACCTCGAATGCGGCGAAATTGAAATCAACCACCCGGCCATCCTGCAGGTGATGGAGCGCGGGCGCGAAGTCATTGTCGACCGGGTGCGGCCGCTGGGCAGCGTGGTGGGGCGCGAAGCGCGCCAGTCGCCCCAGCCAGCCATCATCTGCCTGCCGCTGCACCGCACGCCGGCGGTGGCTTCGCTCGACACCACCGACGCCGGCGGCGCCAGCATCCTCGGTGTGCTCTACCTCGACAACCAGAAAGGCTCCCAGCCGGTCGTCAAGCTCGACCGCCAGATTCTGCGCACGCTGGCGCAGGAGGCCGCGACGCTGATCGAGAACGCGCGGCTCTTTGCGGCGGCGCGCGCCAAGGAGCAGCTCGACCGCGAGCTTGCCATCGCCCGGGGCATCCAGCAGCGCCTGCTACCGCGCGAGGCGCGGCCGCACGACTACCTCCAGCTCGCTTACCTCAGCCTTCCCTGCCGCGAAGTGGGCGGCGACTACTACGACGTCATCGAGCTGCCCGGCAACCGCCTGGCGCTGGTCATCGCCGACGTCTGCGGCAAAGGCGTTTCGGCGGCGCTGCTGAGCGCCACCCTTCAGGGCGCGCTGGCGGCCGGGATGCAGTGGTGCAACGACGTCTCCGGCGTCGCCAACCAGTTGAACCGATACCTTTGCCAGCACACCGAGGCCAACATCTTCGCCACGCTGTTTTTCGGCCTGCTGGCGCCCGACGGCACCTTCAGCTACGTCAACGCCGGGCACGTCCCGGCTTTCTGGCTCCGCCGCGACAACGCGGAGTCGCTCGACGCCGATAACGTCCCGCTGGGGATGTACGAGCCCGAACAATACAAGGCCCGGGTGGTGCAACTCACGCCCGGCGACCTGCTCGCACTCTACACCGACGGCGTCATCGACGCCGCCAACTCCCGCGGGGAGCTTTACACCCGGGACCGGCTGCGGCAGCTCCTCACCGAGCACCGCGAGGCGCCGCTCCACTCCATCACCCAGGCTGTGCTGAAATCGGTCCGCGACTTTACCCAGGACGCCGTCCAGGAAGACGACCTCAGCCTGCTGCTCGCGCGCTACCAGCCGGGAGCCGCATCCGCTCCCGCACCTCCGCGGCGCCACTCCGACCCCAACGGCACCGCCGCCTAGCTGGAGCGGTTCCAACTACTTCGCCTACGTGTAGGGCGAGCCAGGGACTGCCTCGCTGCACCCTCTCGATGACAAGAACGAGGCGGAAAGGGTCGGAACGGAACTAGGAGTCGGGAGCGAGAGCGGCAAGGGCCTTATCCATGTAGTCGGTTATCGCCTCGCGCACCTTGCGGTGCCGAGGAAGGCACCGTCGAACTTTTCGCGCTCGATGAGTTCGGCCGCCTGGACGGGATTGCCGACCAGGCGGGGCTCGGCACCCATGTGGTCGAGCACCTCGCCCATCAGTTGCAGCACCGACGGGTCGTCTTCCACCACCACGATTCTTGGTCGGAACGCCAAGGCCTTCTACCCCGCGCTCGCGAGCGCTTTCTCCACAAACGCTTTAATGGCTTCGCTCTCTTCCGCCGTTGGTCGCTGGAACTTGATGCCCAGTTGCCCGCCTGGCCCGTGCCGCACCACGGTTCCCCTGAGCGTCAGTGTCTGCCGCGTACCCGGCAGGGTGAATTCGACGTCAACCGCCGCGCCCACGCCCGGACGCGGGCTCATCGTCGCCAGCACGCCCGAGCTGCTGAGGTTGACGCTCTGCCCCTTCAACTGCCGTTTTTCCCAGTCGCAGAGGATGGTCATTTCCACCGTGACGCGCTGGTAGCGCCGCCGCTCTTCCAGCATGGCGCCGCGGCTGGCGTTCAGCAGCCGCGTCAGCTCCTTTGCGCCGATGGGTTTCTGGAGGAAGAACGTCACGCCGGCCTTGAAACCTTCGGCGATAGCCCGCGTGTCGCGGCGCTGCGTCAGCATGGCGATGGGCACGCGCGAGTTCGACTTCGACAGCCGCACGCGCTTGGTCAGCTCGGCCCCGCCCACTTCCGGCGTGTCCCAGTCCAGGAACACGCCGTCGAACTTCTCGCGGTTGATGACCTCGGAGGCCTGCCGGCCGCTGGCCACGCAGCGCGGCGCGGCTCCGAACGCCTTCAACGTGGTGTCGAACAGACGCAGCGTTGCCGCATCCTTCTCCACCACCAGAATTTTCGGCTTATAACGCATGCGGCGTCCCCTCTCCCCCGGGCAGGCACGCCGATGATAGCATCCCCCCCTCGTCTGTCAACGCCAAGCCTCTTCCCTCCCATCGTTTGTCATCCCGAGCGGAGTCCAGCCCTTTCATCGAAAGGGCTGGGCGTAGTCGTCGAAGACCCTGTCGTAGACGCTGGGCGAAGCCGAAGGGAGCCAAGTTGAAGGAAGGAACCTGCTTTTTCTTCTATGCAGCACCGTTCCCTTGACCTCGGCTTCGGCTCTGCCTAGGATGCCTGCGGGTTCGTTCGATGCCACAGCAGCCGAAGCCCAAGGCCGCCTGCCCCAAGTGCGGCAGCAGCCGTGTTCACCGGTCGCATCGCCGCGGCCTCTACGAGCGCGTCCTGCTCCCGCTTGTTGGCCGCCGCCCCTACCGCTGCGCCGACTGCAGTCACCGCTTCTACGCCTCTCGCCACTCCCACCCCCACCACCACAAGGTCGGGTAGCGCAGGTTCCCGAGCGCAGCCCGACGTCAGTCGGGCGAAGTCGAAGGGTACCTGCGGCCTTTGTCTGGGAAGGGCGGGGTTTCTCGGAGCGAAGCGGAGACCCTGAGCGAGTCCCGATCCAATCGGGACGAGTCGAAGGGAACCCCGCCGAGAAGGATCGTTTGCGCGAAGCGCAACCTTGGAAGTCGGAGCCCGCCGTCGCGGGCGGAGATCCCGCGCCTCTTGCGGGAGGGTTCGGGGAAACCCTTGCTGGGTTTCCCCGGGCCTTACTCGATGGCGTTGACTCGCCTCAGAAACGCACGCGCCGCTTGCAGCTCGGCGCGATCCGTGTCATACGCCGGGCACACATCCACCAGCTTGTCGTAATACTCGGCCGCTTTCCTCTGCTCCCCCGCCAGCTCCGCGGCGCGCCCCGCGCCGTAGAGCGACCAGAAACGATTGGGCGACGCGCGCAGCGCCACCTCAAACGCCGTCAGCCCCTCCACCGGCCGCTTCAGCTCCAGCAGCATCTCCCCCAGCAGCTCCCGCGCCGGAACCACCGCGCCCGGCGTTACCGGATGCTTGTCGGTGCCGTCTTCGAGGTCGGCCGCGGCGCGCATCATCGCCAGCGCCGCGTCCTTGTTTCCTTCCGCCAACGCCAACCACGCCGCCGCCGACCGCCGCTGCACTTCGACCTGCGCACCCCAGAGCTTGTCGTTCGCCGCCGCCAGTTCCTTCCCGCAGCCTTCGAGTTGAGCGATGGCCGCCCGCGCGGCGGCCGCATCGCCTGTGCGCGCCGCTCCCAACCCGCGCGCGAAATAGAGCGTCGCCTCCGCCCAGCACGCCGCGCCGCCGGGGAAAACGCCCTCGGGCGCGGCCAGCCCCGCCGCCTCTTTCCACTGGCGCCGCTCCACCGCATACCGCGCCGGTATCGCCGCCGTGGCGTAGAGCCCGGCGAAGTAGCTCGGCGTCCCGCGGGCCACCCGTGGCATCCTTTCCAGGATTCTTTTCGCCTCGCCGTCCTGCGCACCCTGCAGGTAGGCGTAGGTCAGGTAGTCCATGGCGTGCAGCTCTTCCCCGATCCAGTTGTCCTTATGGGCCGCCGCGGCCGCCGCCAGGTTCGACGAGATGGACTCCGGCCAGAGCCCGCGCCGGGTAAAGATGTGCGACGGCATGTGCAGGGCGTGCGGCGCCGCCGGCGCAACCTTGGCGTAGACCCGCGCCGCCGCCAGCGCCTTCGCCGCCAGCGGCGGGTAGTCGTAGCTGTGGATGATGTAGTGCGCCACTCCGGGATGGTTCGGCTGCTCGGCGAAAATCGGTTCCAGTATCCCTCCGGCCTTCTGCTGCCGCTGGTAAGTTTTGTCCGCCGGCGAGGAGTACGCCGTCCCCAGCAGCGAAAGCGCGTAGAAGATCTTCGCCTCCGTGTCGTCGGCGTATTCCCGCTGCAGTCTGTCCATCGCCTTCTCGTACGCTTGCAGCCGGGTGAGGTGATCCACTTTGTCGGCGTTGCGATAGATTTCCGTCAGCGCGTTGACGTACGCGAGCTCCCGGTCGGTCTTGGCCGCCGCCCGCGCCTTCTCCAGCGCCGCCTGCCCGGCTTCGATGTCGGCCGGGCTCAGCTTCTCCCACAACGGATGGAACCGGCTCATCGCCACGCCCCAGTACGCCATCCCGCACGACGGATCTTTTTCCGCCACCGCCGCAAACGCTTTCTCCGCCGCCTGGTACCAGAACGAATGCAGCATCGCCACCGCCCGGCTGAAGTCTTCCTTCACCCCCGCCTGGCACGACGTTGCAAACACCACCCGCCCCAGCTTCTGCGCCTCCCGCGACTCGTCGTGGTGCTGGTGCTGCTCCTGCGCCCGCACCCCCGGCGCGCAAACCAACACAACTGAAACAACAGACCCTAGGAATGTCCTTTGAAGTTTCATCAGTGCCTCCGCCCAGCCGCCATTCTCGCACACCCGCTTCGCTTCGTGAACCCGCGACGCCCACTACCCCCCCCGAGCCCGGCGGCACCTGCCGCCGGGAGACTCACGTGGTCGCTGTACGTTTGAGAGGCGGCGCAGAGGGCAACGTCACCAACTGATGGTGGCCGAAGGTCAGCACATCGGTCGGGCAGACGTGGATGCAGATGCCGCACCCGACGCAGCTCGAGTTCCACATCCCGAAGCTCTCGCCCTTGACCGCGTGCCGCATCACGTCCACCCCCACTTCGCAGTAGCGCGTGCACAGGTTGCAGGTGATGCAGCGGTGCTTGTCGGCTGAAATCTGGAACTGGCTGCCTCTCGGCGCGCGCCGCAGCTTCCGCAGCCCCCACTCAATCGCGTTCATCCACCCCACTACCGGGCACCAGTAGCGGCACCAGATTTTCCCGCCCATGAAGGCGTAGAGCGCCACCGGAATAATCGCGATGAGAAACAAATCCACCGTGTACTCGTAGACGCGGCTGAGAGTGATGCCGGCCAGCGCGAAGTCGCGCCCCGCCGCCCCCAGCACCGTCGCCACCGCCGCGAAGCCGGTGACGAAATAAATCTGCCGCTCCTTCCTCGTGTTCCCGACGCCTTTGGGCGAGTAGTGTCGCCACGAGTCGCCCAGTGTCTCGGCCAGCCCGCCGCAGCCGCACACCCAGGTGCAGTACTTCTTCCCGTGGAAGTAGACCGCCACCGGCACGGCGATGAACACCAGCCCCAGGCTCCACCACCACCAGAACGGGCTCGCCTGGAAGTGCGGCAGCGTCACCGGATTGAACACCAGCGGCCAGGGATAGAGCAGCCCCCACGCCCGCCAGTCCTTCACGATGAACAGCGGCACCAGGAAAAAGAAAACCGTCTGGAAGAAAATCAGTGATGCCAGGCGCAGCGTTTGCTGGCCGCCGTAGCTTTCAAGGACGCGCCAGCGCGCCTTCTTCCAGCGCCGGATGGTGCGCACGCCGAAGGCCGCCACAACGACCGTGTAGATGAGCGGGTAGAGCGAGCCCAGGTCCCACTCGTTGCCCGGCAGCCCCAGCCACGCGGGCGCCGGAACCATCACCACACCCGGCATGAACTTTTTCAGCAGATAGAACGCGCCCACCGCCACGATGCTCAGCAGGAACAGTCCGTAGCGCTTCCAATCCCAGTCGCGCTCGTAGGCGATGTGAATCTTGCGGAAGAAACCGATGGGCAGCTCGGTTTTGTCCACGCCCAGCAGCGCAAATACAAGATCGTTCTTCAGCCGCAACGCGGGCGCTTGCGGCGTTTCGACCACCACGGCGTCGCGCTCGACCTGCTTCACCCGCGCCCCAGGCAAGTGGTTTACGCGCGCGGCTCTGAGCGCTTCGACGGCTTCCGGCTCCGCCTCGTTCAAGTCCGCGGTCTGATGCGCCAGCGTGACGCGGTTGGTTGCGGCGAGCGTCGCCGCCGCTTCCAGCGCTTCGTTGGTTGAGCCTACGACCAGCACGTCGCGGTCGCGCACCTGCGCCGGATCGGGCCGCTCATAGAACACTTTGGGCTCGGCTTCGGCGCCGACCTCGAGCTTGAGCAGGTAGATGAGCTTGCCGATGCAGAGAATCACCCGGTCGCAAATGTAGCTGCCCTTGTCGGTGACCACCCGGAACCTGTCGGTCTTCTGAATGTCGGTGACGGTTTCGCCCGACCGGACGTTGAGCGAGCGTTGCTGGAGCTGCTCCTGCCAGAGGTCGAGCAGGTCGCCGGTGCGCACGGGCGCGCGGGCCGAGGGTTCCTGCCACCACAGCTCTCCGCGGACGTCCGGGTCACCCGTCGAGGCATAGAACAGCGGCTTCGACTTCGCCCACCCGTGCAGCGTCGCAAACAGCCTCTTCTTCTCCAGCAGCAAGTAGAAAGGGCTGTCCGCCCGAGCGGAGCGAGGGGCTTGCCCCGAGCGCAGTCGAGGGGTCTGCTTTTCAAACTCCAGCGCCGCGCTCACGCCCGCCGGCCCGCCGCCGATGATGATGACGTGTGCGTCGCACGGCGGCTTGCATTTCAGATCCTGCGAGAGGATATGCCGCGCCACTTCCGCCCCGGCGTTGATGGCCGCCTTGATGTCCGGCGTGCCCGTAACGTCGCCCGCCAGGTACAGCCCCGGAATGGACGACTGCCGGTTCCCATCCAAGACAGGAAACCGCGGCCCCATGTCCCAGACGCTGCCCGGCTTGTTGAACCAGCTCATTGCCGCTCTACCCTACTTGAGATGGACTTCCCCTGCAAAAGATTCCGCGACCAGGCGCACCACGCACGCCCCCTGATTGGTCGCCGAGCTTGTGCCTTCGTTTCAGTGTTCGAGAGAAAATAAGGAGGAGAGTGGAAATAAGACGGCGACGAATCCCCCGGTGGGGATTGGGAGAGGATTCGTCGCCGCTACAGAACCCGGCAGGGTGTCCCGCCTAAAAATAGGACATATGAACCGCCGGGCAACCCGTTAGTTCTAGCTACGGCGTCGCCGCCGCGCAGGTGTTGAAGTCGAGCCGCGGGGCGTTCGCGGTCATGCCCGCCATCACCTCAATTGCCGCCGTGGTCTGAGTGTTGACGTTGCAGGTCACGGCCGGATCGAGGTCCGCCCTGACGAAGAAGTTCACCGGCGGCCCCGCCGGCGCCGTCGTACCCACCCGCGGATTGCTCGCCGGAACGAACAGCGTGTAGTTGCCGCAAATGGAGCCCATGGGGGCGTCCATCGGGCAGGTGTTCATTGCGTCGGTGGCTGCGGTCGAGTCGGATTCAATCATCTCGTCCGGCAGCGAGAAGGTCGGCACGATGACCTTGGTGGCCCCGCCCGGGCCCGTCACTTCCTGCAACGCAGCGAGTTGGAAGGAGACCGGCGAGAGCGTATTGGGCGACGTGGTCAGCACGCCGTCGATCTGCGCCGGCGTGCTCGGGTCGGCTTCCTTGATGAGCCCGATGTCGCCGATGGCCGTGCCCGGCATCACGCCGAAGATGACTGTGGCGTTGTAGGTTGCAGTCACCCCCGCATTCATGCTGGTGTCGGGGACGATTGCCGTCGCCACAATCGTGAACCCGCCCGTGGGCACCGGCTGTGGCACCGGGCAGATGGTGAAGTTTCCGCTGGCGTCGGTCATGATGGTTTCAATGATCTTCGGGTTCATAGGGTCGCTGGTGTCCTCGAGGAACACCTGAACAACCGCGCCCGAAGGCAGCGGCCCCGTCGCGCCCGTCATCGGGTCGGTGACTTCCACCACTTTTCCGGTGAGCGTGTCTGAGGTAGTGACTTCGCCGGCGCGCAGCGTCGGCTTCAGGCGGAACTGGCCATTGCCCTGCTCCACGATCGAAAGGCAGGCGTTGAACATGATGTTGATGTCCGCCGTCTGATCGGCTTCCAGCATCAGTCCCCCGCCGGCAATCTGCCCGGGCGGAATCTTGATGCCGGTGTTGGCCTGGCTCGAGAGCTTCAGCTCCTTCTTGGGCCCGTTGTCGTCGTCCAACTGGACGCAGTTGAACACGTTGGTCAGCGGCGAGCAGTTGTTGGGACTGGGAACGGGGTTGCTGCCCGGCGCGCTGTTGGCCATCAGGTGAATCCGAATCTGCTGGTACTTGCCGGCCGGCAACGACGCCACCGAGCCCAGCGTGGAGAGAATGCACTCGGTGCTGCTGCCGCCCAGCAGGTCAATCTGCTTGGGCGCGCTGGTCAGATCCACCAGGTCAACCCAGCCCGTTGCGCTGCCGTCGGCCGTGCTGGACAGGTGGGCGCGCACCTTGGTGACCGTCACCCAGACGTGCGCGAACTGCCCGGCGGGCGGCTCGCAGATGGGCGGGTCGCTGATGGTCGTGGTGACGGTGCGGGTGAAGTTGCTCCCGCCGCCCCCGCTGGTGGTCGTCGAGTCCATCCCGCCCCCGCCGCAGCTCACCAGAATCACCGACCCCACCACGGCTAGCACCAGGAGAAAAACAACTGGGATGAAGACTGGCTTGTTTAAGGGATTGCCCTTCACGAGACACCTCCTGCTCTGAGTGATAGCCCCCCGGAAAATCCAGTCGGCACCTTTCGACCGGTGCCGCTCATTCTACCTGTTCCTCGGTTCAAAGGCCAGCGGACGGTCGAGCTCCAACTCGATGCGCGTCTTCTTTTGCAGCACCAGCGGTTTGCTGCCGCTGCTGAGCGCGCCGACCAGCGCTCCCGCGCCAGCGCCGACACCCGCGCCGATGGCCGCCTCTTTTCCTCCGCCGGCGACCGCGCCAATAGCGGCGCCCGTGCCCGCGCCTACCCCGGCGCCGATGGCGGCGTTGCGCCCGCGGTTGCTGCCTTCAGCGCGGATCTCGCCTTCGTTGCTCACCTTCCTCTTCACGTTCTTCTCGCCGACCACGCCGACCACGGTGGCCACGATGGGCACTTTGTCCTTGCCGGTATCAATCGTTTCAAAGCGCAGCAGGAGGCGGCTCTTCTCGACGTGGGTCACACGCCCCTTGAGTTTGGCGCCGGCCTTGAGGTAGGCGCCGTTGCTGGCGTGGAGAGGCTCAATCGTGCGCGCTCCGAACTTCTTGCCCACTTTTGCTTTGCGCGCGTCGAGCTTGTCCTTCAGCTCCACCAGGAAGCGCGTGCCCGCCGGCACTTCCGTCAGCGACTCGTGCCCGGCGCGTACCGGCGCTGCCAGCAGGCTGAGGACGGCTACAAGTGCGGCGGCCAGCGTTCTCTTTGTCGTTCGCATGAGAACCTCCCTTCGGCCTCTGACTTCCGGCGTCCCGACTCGAGTCGGGACGCCGGAGTCAGACTTGGCTCACGAAAGTCCGGCCGGGTTACTGCTGCGGGCGCGCCCAGGCCAGTTGCTTGGGCGCCGCCACGTAACCGGCCACGCGGTTCTTGCTCACTTCGAACACCACCAGCTCGACCAACGCCCCCTTCTCGCCCGGATAGAACTGGACCGGCTCAAAGATGGTTTTGTCCTTCTTCTCGACGGCCTTGTCATTCAGGAGGACCACCATTGTGAACTTCTGGCGCTTGGGGTCGACCTTGGTGACCTTGATGGACATCTCGCCGACGCGCGAGAACTGCTTGGACTTGGCGAGGTCGAACTCGAAGTAGTCCCGCTCGCCGCGCCGCTTGAGCTCGGCCAGGTCCTCACGGGTGGTGGCGATGAGCCCGCTCTGCACGCCGAGGTCGCCCACCGCACTTTGCAGCGTCCCTTTGACGCTTTCCAGGTCGCTGGAGACCGTGCTCAGGCTCGTCTGCTGCTGCTGGAGCTGCTCGGCCAACTGGGCGTCGGCCTTCTGCTGCTCCTCGCGCAGCTTGCGGGCCTGGGCGCGGGCCGCTTCGAGCTGCTTCTGGGTGATGCCAACCTTGTCGGCCGTGGCGCTGATTTCGGCGCGCACGTCGCCAAGGTTCCCCTCGAGCTGGTCGGCGCGCGCTTCCACGCTGCTCAACTGCTGATGCAGGCTCTCGCCTTGCGCCGCCAGCTCCTGGCGGAGCTGCGACTGCCCGTAGGCCACCCACACCAGTAGACCGGTCAGAACGAGCGACCAGACAAACAGAATGACCGTGGCTCGAGATGGACTTAAGGAAGAAAAAGAAGAACTGCTAGCCGGGACACTCTCCCGATTGCTCTCTGTCATGCTTCACCTCCGCTATGAATGTATGAACGATATAAAGCCGCTTCATAACCCCTTCTCGATGCCGGCCGCGGCGCGCGGGTTGCCAGCCGATTATGAACTTTGGGAGATTGAAACCAGAAGTACGGGCCCCGCCGGAGCGAACTGAGCCTGCCTGGGACCTGAGTTCGCTCCGGCTGACGGGCCCGTTGCCCTTGCGCTCTGGATTGGGGAGGGCAACCCAAGAAGCCCTGCCATTGCCAAATCCTTCCCCGGCCCGCAGGAGGCGAACAGCCAACGCCACGGCCACTGGTTCTAGTGGCTGCCACCCGGCTTGTTCGCCGCAGGATGGCCGGGGAAATGAACCGCCACGCCGCGCCAGCCGCTGTCGAGCGTCGCCGGCTCGCTGCGCAGCACGTAGCCGCTCAGACGCACCTCCACAGGATTCTTCTCGCCTCGTCCCTTGCCGAGCGCGCCGCCCGCGCCGTAGCCGTTGACCGGTAGCCGGACGGTGAGTTCGACGGGCTGCTGGGGCTCGTAGCGTGTTGGCGTCAGGAAGTAGGCGCCGTGGAAGCTGATGTTCTCCAGCTGCACCTGCTCCCGCAGGGCGCGGCCGTTGAGCCGCGTTTCGACCTCGACAGGCACCTGGGCGGCCATGCGCTGGCTCAGTCGGAGGCGGCGCGAGCCGACGCGTGTCTCGCCTCGCGCCACATCCATCACCATCCCTTCGGAAGCAGCCAGGGTGCGAGGGAATTCGCGTCGGGCCTGGCCGAGAATCTGGTCCACCTCGTCGTCCGTGCGCCAGTGGTCGTGGTGGAAAAGGACAAGCTGCCTGACCCCGGCCTTCTTCGCCAGCCGCACCGCATCCTGCCAGGTGCCGTGGCCGACGCCGCGCTTGGCGCCGCGCAGCTCGTCGGCGAAATACTGAGCGTCGCAAACCAGCACGTCGGCGTCCCGAGAAAGCGCCACCAAAGCGTCGTCGAATTCCGGCGCCCCGGGCTCGTGGTCGGTGGCGTAGACGATGGAGACGCCACCGCGATCGAGCCGGTAGGCCATCGAGCCGTCGGGATGGTTGAGCCGGCAGGTGCGGATGCGGGTGAGGCCGAGATAGTAGTCGGTCACCCACTCCAGTTCGCGCAGCGTGTAGGTGGCGTGGAGCTGGTCGAGCGGCTGCGGGAAAAACGGCGAGCGGAACAGGATGTCAAGCACGCCGCTGAGCGTGGCCGGCACGCTCTTGCCCGAGAGCGGCGGCCCGAAGAATTGCAGCGTGGTGTTGGCGTAGTAGAGCGGCTCGAAGAACGGCAGACCCTGGATGTGATCCCAGTGGTAGTGGCTGAGCAGGACGTTGACGTTGAGGTCAGCGCTGCGCCGCCTGACCAGTTCGTGGCCGAGGTCGCGGGCGCCGGTGCCGACGTCGAGGATAAAAATCTGGTCGCCGGTGCTAACCTCAAGGCAGGGCGTGTGGCCCCCATACCGCCACGCCCAGGGCTCCGGCGACGGGACTGAACCGCGCACTCCCCAGAAAGTCAGTTGCACGCTCTTGCCTCCCACGCGGGATGCTGCCACGTGCCCTCCGGCCTTTCTGTCGAACGTTCCCCCAGGCTGACTGCGCCCGCGCTGTCCCACAGGCGTGGAGGCGGGAAGAAACAGCCTAGCCCCGGCGAGACCGAAAAGTAACTGGTGAAGCGGCCAAACGAAGGACAGGGGGGATGCCTGTACCGCAGGGCAATCAACGGCCAGTGCGGCCGGCGGCGCCCGGGCGCGACTGCCAGTAGAGCAGAATCAAATCGGTGCGGCGCTGCACGCCGAACTTGGCCAGCACGTTCGAGACGTGGAACTTGACCGTGCGCTCTGAGAGCGTCAGCCGCTGGGCGATTTCTTTGTTTGACATGTTGGCCAGCAGCGCCTCCAGCACTTCCTGCTCGCGCGGGCTGACGTAGGCGGGGCCGAAACTCCACCGCCGCGGGCCGAGGCCTTCCAGAATCCAGTCGACGAACCGCGACAGCACCGGGCGCGGCACCCAGAACCCCCCGGCAGCGACGGCGCGCACCGCCTGCGCCAGTTGCGCCCGCGTCTGCGAGTACGGCACCAAGCCCTTGGCGCCCAAGCGCAGGAGGGGAAAACTGTTGGCCTCGGTGAACTTCTCGGCCACGAGCAGCACGCGAGCCTTGGGTGAGCGCGAAAGGATGTTCGCCACCAGAGCTTCGGCGCCCGGGCGGGAGTCGGCGGCGTCAATCAGATAGAGCCGCGCTGAGGGCACCCGCCGGCGGCGAAGGTCGGAAGCCAGCCCCGACTCCAGGCGCACGGCGCGCACCGCGAAGCCGGCATCCGCCAGCAGGCGCTGCAGCTCGCTAAGCACCAGCGGATGCGAAGACAGCAAGCACACTGTCAGCCGGCCGCGGCCCGCCATGCGTGGCACGCTACCCGAATTGTTGCCGCCGGGCAATAGTCTGTTGGTCAGTAATTCTGCCAGACGCCGGGAGTGGCGAGCTCGAGCAGGTGGCCGTCGGGGTCGCGGAAGTACAGGCTACGGCCGCCGAGCTCCCACTGCTTGCGCAGCTCGATGGCCAGCCCGTTCTGGCCCAGCCACCGCTCCCAGGCGTCGAAGTCTTCCGCCGCGATGGCGAAGGTGAGGTGGTCGGGGCCGGTGGTGTCAATCCCGCCGGGAAGAAAACCGCCTTCGTGCGAAACGCGCTCGATGGAAGCCCCCTGCTTGAACAGCAGCAGAACTTGCTGGGGCGCCACTGCCAGCGCGTGCAGCCGCTCGGAGGAGGCGATGACTTCAAAGCCGAAGATGCGACAGTAGAACTCGACCGCGCGCTTTACGTCCTGCACGAACAGGGCGGTCTCGAGAATCCCCTTCACCGGCGGCATGGCGTTCACTCCGCGGAGGAATTGTAGCAGGTTGCGCGTGCTATCATCGAAGGCCGTGCTGCTGAATCGGATTGAGTACGCGCTGGTGAACAACCCGCTGCGGGCGCTGGTGCAGCGGCGCTTCGAGGCGCGGCGGCTGCTGCGCCTGGGCGGAGCCTTGAGCGGCGGCGTGGCGCTGGAGATGGGCTGCGGCCGCGGAGTCGGCGTGAGCCTCATTCTCGATGACTTTGGCGCCGAGCGCGTGGATGCGTTCGACCTCGACCCGCGCATGGTGGCGCTGGCTCGCAAGCGCCTCCACGCGCGCGCTGAGCATGTACGGCTCTGGGTGGGCGACGCGGCGCAGGTTCCCGTGCCGGACGCCACCTACGACGCGGTCTTCGATTTCGCCATCATTCATCACGTGCCCGGGTGGCGGCGCGCGGTGGCCGAAGTCCATCGGGTGCTCAAGCCCGGCGGGCGCTTCTACGCCGAAGAAGTGCTGGAGAAGTTCACCACGCACCCGATGGCGCGGCGACTGCTCGACCACCCCGCGGACGGTCGGTTCGACTCGGCCACCTTTGCCCAGGCGCTGCGCGACGTTGGCTTGAGGCCCCTCGCCTCGGAAACGCTCTGGCAGTCCTTCGCCTGGTTCGTTGCGGTCAAAATCTAGAAAAGCCGACGGCGCGTGACAGACAGGTATGTCTGTCCTACCCCTCCATCAAATAGAGAAAGGGCCCCGACGCAGGGTCGGGGCCCTTTCCAGTCCCTTCGACCGGCCTTACTGACTGATGGCCAGGTCTTCCTTCAGGCGGAAGCGCAGGCGGGTTTCAGCCGGGTAGCGGATGTCGCGCTGCCCGGTGAGCGCCGCGGCACCGGTACCGCTGCCCGCGCCCACGCCGGCGCCGATGGCCGCCCCCTTGCCGCCGCCGGCCAGGCCGCCGATCAAGGCGCCCAAGCCGGTGCCGCCGCCGATGAACAGCACGTTGCGCTTCAGTTTGCTGCCCTCGCGGCGGCCGGTGGTCGAGGTTTCGACGTCATAGCTATCGCCGTCCACCTCGACCTCGGTCAGGGTCATAAACAGCCGGCCACTGCCCTTGAAGCGGCCGGAGGCCTCGGCGTCAACCACTTCGCCGGTGACCTCCGAGCCAGCCGGGATGATCACCTTGTCGCCCACCACCACGTCGTGGTCGAGGACGCCGGTGAAGTCATCGCCCGGCTCATTGGTCTTGGAGCTCAAGCTCTGCGTCAGCCGCACGGTGAGCTCCGTCCCCGCCGGCACAATCACCGGTTCTGGCCTGAGTACGTAGGTGGCTCCCACAATCAGCGACGCTGCGAGCAGCACCGCTGCCGTGGCCACCCAAAGGCTCTTGCCCTTAGGAATGCGCATGATTGCTACCTCCAGGCGACGTGTCGCCCGTTTCAAGCCTAAACAGAGGCCTTCGAGCCCCGAAAAGGTTGTCCGTTATTTCCTAAGTGTTTTACTTGCAAGAGATTAGCTCAGAAATCGAGCATTTTCCTGTCCGTGAGCCGGTCGCGCCGTGCGGTTTTTGCGGTTTTTGCGGTTTTCGCGGTTTTTGCGGTTTTGCCGTTGTCCCAGAAGGCCGGAAAAATTACAACCAGAAAAAAAACAACCGCAAAAACCGCAAAAACCGCAAAAACCGTAGACAAGCGGCGGCGGCTGTCGCTATGGAAGACGTGGTTGAACCGATGAGCGACAACCAGGTGAAGCGAGAATCGAATCGAACCCAGGCCCGCGCCGCCGCGCTTCTGAATGACGACAAGGGGCGATTCCTGGCGGAACTGGCTCCGGCGGTGCAGCGGTTGGCGGCGCGCACCGGCCTGCCGGCGTCGGCCGTGCTCGCGCAAGCCATTCTGGAATCGAACTGGGGGCGATCGGCGCTGGCGCGGCAAGCCCACAATCTGTTTGGAATCAAGGCGCGTCGCGGCGCGCGGGCTTCCGCCACGTTCAACACGACAGAGTACGAGGGCGGGGAGGCGCGGCGCGAGGCGGCGCGCTTCGCGGCCTACGCGAGCTACGAGGACTGCCTCGGCGACTACGCCCGGGTTCTCGCTCACCCGCGCTACTTGCGGGCGCGCCGCGTGGCCGCCAACCCGCTGGCGTTCGTGGTGGAGCTGCAGCGCGCCGGCTACGCCACCGATCCGCACTACGCGCACAAGCTGGCGCTGCTCATCCGCCGCTATCGCCTCACCCAGTACGACGTCCCGCGAAAGGAGCCCACGCCATGAGTCTCAGTTTCGCCAATCGCCGCCTTGTCTTTCTCCTGCTTCTAACCTCCAGCCTCCTGCTTCCGGGCTGCGGCGACTTCGAGCGCAACGCCTACCGCACCCTCAAGGTCGCCAAAGTCGAATACGAGCTTCTGCAGGAGCACGCCGCGCGCGCCTACCTGGAGGGCCGGCTGACGGAGCCGCAGTGGGAGCGCTTCGCGGTGGCCGGCAACCGCTTCATCGCCGCGCACACCCTCGCGGCTGACCTGATGAAGACCTACCAGCAAGTGCGGCGCGCGGGTTCGTCGGAGGACGAGCGGGCGCGCCTCGAGGCGCGCATCAACGCCGCGCTGGCTCAGTTGCCGGTGCTGCTGGCCGACCTGCGGGCGCTGCTGGGCTCGTTCGACTCCGGCGGCGCCGCGGCGGCCGATGAGAGTCGTCAATCGAGGAGGTAGCCCATGGCCATCACCAAACGCGACATCGTTACCTGGGCAGAACTGATTCAGCTCATCTCGCAGATGCTGCTTGCCGGCGTCGCCGCGCTGAAAGATGACGAGCCGGTGGACTTCGACGCAGTCAAGATCGCGCTCACGCCCGAGGAGGCCGTGCGGCGCCTGCGCCCGGAGGGAACGGCGAAACTGGAAAAGGGAGAATAGCGAGTGACCACTGAAGTATTGGCAACCGAGCAAAGCAGGACGCCCGAGCGGCGTTACCTGAAGGCGACGCTGGCGGGCGCGGGCGGCATGCTGGCGCTGCTGTGGTTTCTGCTGGAGCAGCGCCCCGAGCTGGCGCAGCTTCTGCTGGAGCGCATCGTCATCGCCTGGGGACCGCAGTTCGTCATTCTGCTTCTCCTGTTCGGCTTTCTCTATCTGCTGGCCGACCGCTACGCGCCGCGACTCATCGCCGCCCAGCGGGAAACGGCGGTGGCCTTGCAAAGCCTGGCGCGCGCGGTCGAGCAGTTGGTGGCGCGGGAGAACTCGTTCCAGCGCGAGCAGGACGTGCTGCTGAACCACGTCGCCCGGCGCGTCGAAGCCATCCACAAGCTCCTCAACGGCCGTCTCCACCGACTGGCTCGCGCTTCTTCCGAGCCACCGCCGAAAAAGGCTCGCCCGCGTTCGGCACGGCCCAACCCGGGCCAGCGGTCCTCGAAGCCGGAGTTGGCAGTTGCAAATCACGTTCTTTCCTCTACTTGACTCCCCTCCGCCTGCCCCCTACAATCTCCCTGTCGTTTGGGGTCGGGTTTCACCACAGAGGGCAGAGGAAACAACTTTGCGCATCACCTTTTGGGGGGTGCGAGGTTCTACTCCCACACCCGCGCGCCACACGTGGCGCTATGGGGGCAACACGCCGTGCGTCGAGCTGCGCCTGCCCGACCAACTGGTTTTGATTGACGCCGGCACCGGCATCCGAGAGCTCGGCCAGCAGCTCCTCGCCGAAGCCCGCCCCGATTCGGCCGGTGCTCCGCCCAAGCCCATCAACGTCTCTCTGCTGTTCTCTCACTACCACTGGGACCACATCCAGGGCCTACCGTTTTTCGCGCCCATCTATGCGCCCGGGAACACCGTTCGCCTTTACGGGCCGCGCTTCCGCGACGTCGCCGGCTCGTCGCTCTCGGCGGCGCTTCAAGCGCTGTTTTGCGCGCCGTTTTTCCCGGTGCTGGCCACCGACCTGCGCGCCGCCCATCCCATCGAAGAATTTGACGACAACGCCAGCTTCTCGCTGGGCGATCTCCGGGTGCGCGCCTGCCGGGTCAATCACCCGCAGGGCTCGGTCGCCTATCGCTTCGAGCACGGCGGGGCTTCGGTCGTCTATGCGACCGACCACGAGCCGGGCAACGAGGAAATTGACCGGCGGCTGCGCAACTTCGCGCGCGGCGCCGACGTGCTTATCACCGACGCCCAGTATTTCCCCGAGCAGCTTGTCGCCGAGCGCAAAGGCTGGGGCCACAGCTCGTGGCAGGCGGCCACCGAACTGGCGCGGGCGGCCGAGGTCAAGAACCTGATCCTCTTCCACCACGAGCCGACCCACAGCGACGAAGTGCTGGACGCGATTCTGGTTCGCGCCCGGGGGGCTTTTGCCAACACTCACTCGGCCACGGAAACGCTGGTGGTGGAGGTGCGCCGCCGGGAAGTGCTCTTCGCCAATCGCCCGGCGCGGCTCAGTCAGCGCGCCGACGTCCACCTGCCGGTCCACGTCGAGACCACGCAGGACGGCGCGCGGGTGCGGGAGGAGGCGTACCTGGCTAACCTCAGCTTCCACGGCGCCTATATCCTGAGCCCGCATCACTTCGAGCCCCAGCAGTCCATCGAAATCGCCGTGCCGCTGCAGCCCGACCCGTCCGCCGCCACCGCTGCGCACCACGGGAAGGGAGCTCCGCCGGGAGAATTTCGCCTCAAAGGGGTGGTGCTGCGCACGGAGCCGCAGACGACCAACGGCCACTGGGAAGGCGTGGCGGTGATTTTCCCCGACGCCCAGGGCCGTGTCCCCGCCCAGCCGAAGGCGCCGCCCAAGCCCGGCCCCGACTCCGACACCACCTCGTAGGCCGCGACACCCCGCGCCGGTTTTTCTGCTAGACTAAGTGTTTGTTCGGAGGCAAGGGGTCCCATGCGCGCCTATGTATTCGTCAACGTTAAGGCCGGGAAGGCCAAGGGGGTGGCAGGGAAGATCGCCGCGCTCAAAGGAGTGGTGCAGGCCGATCCCTGCTGGGGCACGCCCGACATCATTGCCGTCTGCGACGTCAAAAACGAGCGAGCGCTGAACGACCTCGTGTTCAACGAAATCTCCAAGCTCCCCGACGTTGAGCACACCGACACCCACATCACCCTCACCTAGTGCCGTTCCCATTACTCGGGTCCAGTGGCTCTTTACCCATGTCCCTCCGTGCCCACCTTGGAGAGCAGTCCCGACGCAGACGGGACGAGTCGAGGGCTCATCGGCGGCTTCAATCTTCTTCCCCCACTACACCGGCCTGCCATTCCTTCTGCACAGTGTCTCTGTAAACCAGCCAGCGGCCGCCGACGCGCCGGCCCGCCAACTGGCCCTCGTGGAGCCAGCGGTAAATCGTGTCGGGGGATTTCCCCAGGAGCTTCGCTGCGGCCACAGCCGAGATCAGCTCGCGCTTCTCCTGCTGGGCCAGCAGCGCGCGCGCCCTCTCGAACTGTGCGGACTTGGGCCGCTCTTCGTCCTTCGGCGGAAGCTTGGACGGCGGCGCAATCACCGCGAGCCTCTCCCCGTGGCCTGTCGCGCATCCATACTCGGCTCCCATCGCTTTAGCGCCTCCCAGTTGAGTTCATAGAACCACTTCTCCCGTTGCTGCAACCGGACCCCGGCGCGCTGTAGCCTGCGACGCACTCGCGCCCCGGGCCCGTTCTTCCCCACGGCTTGGAGAAAGAACTGCCGCAAGGAGTCGCGATCGAGCTCCGTGCGGACGCGCAGGAACTGCTGGCCGGGGCGCCAATTGGCCAGAGCTCGCAAGGCGCGCGCTTCATCCTGGATGCTCACCGCGCGCGCCGTTCGATACCCCACGCGCCCAAACCGCAGCGTCCTTGACTTGCGCGCGTGCCCGTCGATCCGTGCCAACTCGTCGTGGCGGCGACAAAACTTCTCGATGGCCCTTTCCAGCCTCACCCGCTGGGACTCCAGCGGGGCCCGACGCGCGGAAATCTCCGATTCCAGTCGAGCCCGCGCCTCGGCCCCTGCTCTCTCGAGTGTGCCGAGTTGCAGGGTCAATTGCGCCAGTTGCAGGAGTGACTTCTCAACCTCCAACCAGCAGGAAACGGCCCCGCTCGCACGCGCCCTTGGCTTGCTTTGACCCGGGTGCGTGGCGCGGGGCTGGAAATGGTTCCAGGGGACGGGAAGGACTGGCTTTCGACTCGCCCGGCTACGGGAAGAAAGGGCTTGCATGTGACCCACCAATGAGCTACTATCGACTCGAAAGGTGTACACCTAACAGGTGTACTTTGTCAAATGGTTTCTGCGCGCGACAGTTGGCCAAGCAAAATCAAGCAGTTACGGGACTCGCTTGGCCTCTCGCAGGAGCAGTTGGCCCGCCGGCTTGAGGTAACCAAGAAGACGATTGCGGAATGGGAGCAGGCGCGGCAGGTACCGAGCGCAGAGCGAGCTCTGCAACTGGCGCGGTTGGCCGCCCCGGGAGAGTTGCGTCGGTGGTTGATTCGGCAGGCGCTCGATCGGATCGGCGCCGATGAGGGTTTGCTTGAGGATGCCCTGGGCGCGCGACGGCGCGGCCGCCAGGCGCCGCTGCCGGTTGCCGGGTTGCGGGTAATTCCTTCCGCGGATCTGAGCGACCGCTTTCGAGCGCTGGAGGGGCTGAGCGACTTTGTCCCGATTCCGTTGCTGCGGGACGCGGCGGCGGCGGGCTCACCGCGGGAAATTTCCGAGGAGGACATCGAAGGCTACGCGATGATTCAATACGCGTGGTGCCCGAACCCGGCCGAGTTCACTTGCGTGCGGGTTCGCGGCGCTTCGATGTCGCCGATTCTGCTGGATGGGGCGGTGGTGGCGATTGACCACTTGCAGCGCGACCCGCAGGCGCTGCACCAGAAAATGGTTGCCGCCCGCGTGGAGGATGGCGTGACCATCAAGTGGCTCAACCTCCAGCCCGACGGCTCTCTGCTCCTTGTCCCGGAGAACAAGAACTACCCTGCCATCCCGCTGCCGCGCACGCCCACAAACCCCATCGTGGGCCTGGTGGCCTGGTGGTGGAACCGACAGCGCTGACCACCGCATTGCTCCTTTTGCCACTCCATCGTACACTGGTGGTCTGCAATGACCCGCTCGCGCCTTCCAGCACGTCGCAACGCCAAGCCTCTTCCGCCCGATGAACACCAGCTCCGGATCGCGCGGATCGTGCAGGAAGGCCTGCTACCGCCGCCGCTGACTTCGCTGCCCGACCTGGAAGTGGCGGCGCGCTTCATGCCGTCCCGCGGCGTGGGCGGCGACTTCTACGACTATTTCCCCATCGGCGCCGGCGGGCTGGGTCTCTATCTGGGCGACGTGCAAGGCAAGGGACTCGAGGCGGCGATGTACGCCCTGCTGGTGAGCGGGCTGATGCGGGGCCTGAACAAGACCGGCAACAAGCCCGCCAGCGTGATTGACATGCTCAACCGGCGCCTTTGCTTTCGCAACGTGCCGGGAAAATTCTGCTGTCTTGGGTACGCGGTAATCGACCGCGACGCCCGCCAGCTTTTCTTCGCCAACGCCGGCCTGCCGTTCCCGCTGTTGCAGCGCGGGGGCTCGTCCGAGCCGGTGCGCCTCACCGGCTCGCCGGTGGGGCTTTTCGACCCGTGCGAGTTCGACCAGGTCACCACGCCGCTTCTGCCGGGCGACCGCATTCTGTTCTACACCGACGGGCTGGGCGACGTGCTCGACCACGGTCGCGGTGGCGCCGAAGCCTACCTCTCCCGCTACCTCACCTCCCACCCCGACGCCTCCGCCACTGCGTTGGCGGACGGGCTGATGCGACGCCTCGCGCGCCGCCCCCGTCCTCTGCTCGACGACGCCACATTCATCGTCGTCCGTATGCTGGACTCTGATGGCGCCCGGCGGCTCTGAGCGACCTCGGCGAGTGGAGAGACAGCAATGTGTGTCCTACTGGCTGGAGCGAGGGCCGGGGATGGCTTTCAGCGGGATGAAGTGATTCAACACCCACATCGGTCCCACCAGCAGGTGGGCGAGGTTTTTGAAAAAGGCGGGCGAGCGCTTTTCATAGACGCCGTGGCCGATGAACTGGAAGACCCAGCCAAGCGCGAACAGCCCCAGGTTCCACTGCCAGGGCACGTGGCGCGCGCCTAGATAGAGCAGAACGTAGACCGCGGTGAGGGCGAGGCCGAGTCGCAGGTCGAGCCCCAGATAGACAGGCGCCATCAGCGCAATCAAGAGCAGCGCGGCTTCGACCGCCCACCCGCGCACTGCGAAGAGCGGCAGGCTGGTGAGGCCGAGAGTTCCAAAGGCAATCAAGGGAATCCCGACCGAGTGGCACCACTGGTTGCCGGCGGAGCGGTGGTGTTCGGCGTAGTCGGCAAAGAGGACGTCGAGGCGGGCGCGCATCGGCTCACTCGGAACTGCGGCGATAGTAGGCCGGGCGCGGGCTCAAGTCAACTCGGAAACGTTCGAGGAAGCCGGCTCTGGCGGGCTTGCTTCTCCCGCAGTGCAGGCGTAGGATGGGCAAAATGTCCGCGCAGAACCTGTTTCGCAACTGGGTGGCCGGTGACTTCCGGCGCGAGGCGAGCGAATTCTGCCTGGTGGCGCAGGAACGCTTCGGCCTGGAGCTCAATTATTCCCCGGACTCGCTGTCGGAGCTTGACAACCTGATTGACGCCGAGTTCGGGCCGGGCTCGGCCGACGACAACGCCGCGCTCATCGTCCAGATGGGCAGCTACGTGGGCGAGGTGGTGCTGCGCGCCTTCGGGGGCGTGTGGCGCGCGGATGAGGAGCTCTTCCACTCGCCGGCCATCATCATTGAAGGCCGGTTGCAGGCGCGTACCTTCCCGCTCTCGCGAGTCTGGCAGCGCTTCGAGTATGGGGACGAGAAGTCCCTGGTCGCCTACTACGACGAGCTCACCCGCACCGTGGCCCGCGTGCGCCTGCCGCGGGCGTGAGTCTGAGATTTCAAATCTCAAATTTGAAATCTCAAATCGGAGATTGCTCTTCTACTTTTCGGTCGGGAACCCCGCTTCGCTCCAGGCACGCCAGCCGCCCCACATGGACCAGACGTTCTTGTAGCCCATCTTCTTGAGGTTGTCGGCGGCCAGCGCCGAGCGGTAGCCGCCGCCGCAATAGAGCACGATGGGCGTCTCGTGGTTGGGGACTCTTTCTTCGATGTCGCGCTCGATAATCCCCTTGCACAGCGACTCGGCCCCCGGCAGGTGCCCGCGGGCGTGCTCTTCGCCCTCGCGGACGTCAATCAAGCGGAAATTCTCCCCGCCCTCGAGCTTCGCCTTCACCTCTTCGATCGAAAGCTCGGGCACGCGCTGTCGCGCCTCCTCCACGATCTTCAGAAACCCCGGGCTGTGCGGCTTTGCCATCGGCTCCTCTCAATAGTCCTGCTTGCCCTGATAGATCATCTCTTTCAGATTGAACCGCGCCTTCATCTTGTCTTTCCGCCTTCCCTCAAACACGAACTCCGCCCACGCGGTTCCCGGCGGAAGTGTCTCGCGGCCATCCACGGTCCGGGGAAAGAAGAAGCTGAACCCCTCGCCCGTCCCCACCCCGTGCCGCATGACCTTCTCCGGCTTCAGGCGCAGCTTCGCTGAGGTCGCCAGCTCGGCGCGCTCTTTCAGTTCGGCGTCGTCAAGCCCGGAAAGAATGTCGGCCACGCGCGGCGCCTCGTCGTAGACCGGCCGGCCCATTTCGTCCCTGATGTCCTGGCTCTTGCGCTCGAAGGCCCCCACCGTGGTTTCTTCCGGCGGCGTGATGACGCGCACCGTAACCACGTAGTGGTTGGGCGAAAGTTCTGCCGGCGGCGCCATCGTCCCCTTGATGACCGGCGACAACTCCTCCAGCCGTTTTAGCCCGTCCTGAACCGCCTGGGCCGAGCTCCAGCGGACGCCATACACGGCGCGCAGAAATTCCTGCTCTACCCGCATCGGCTCCTGGTCAAAGACGCGCGGCGGGTTCTCGGGGCTGGTGCGATACACCGCCACCTGGCCGTTGGCGAAGCGCGCCAGTTGCCGCCCGCTCTGCTGCAAAATTTCCACCTTCACCGCCCACGGCGATTTGATCAGAAGCTCCTTGGCTTCCTCTTCGCTCCACCCGCCCGCTGGCTTCGACTGCCAGAACTTTTCCGGCGGCAATGCCACCACGGCGCTCGCCGCCAGCAGAACAAGCAGGCAAGGGAAGGCTCGTCGCTTGAACACCACCAGATTCATCGCACCCACTCGCGCTCGACGCGAAATTTCTGCTTCAGCGTCTGGCGCGGAGCCTTGAAAACGAATTCTACCACCTCGCTCGGCCCCCGCAGCAGGGGCTGGCCGTCGCGCTCGCGCGGAAACAGAAAGTGCACCGCCGCGTTCGCGCCCACGCCGCTGCGCCCCACCTCGACCGGCGGGACTTCGCCGCGACGCGTCTTCAGCCGCGCCCGCTGGATCAACTCCGCGGGCTCGAGCCCTTCCAGCAGATCCTTGCCCGAGTGCGGGGGTTCGAGGGTCTTTACGGTAATCACGTAGCGGTTCCCGGGCAGCAGCGGCGGCGGGGATTGGAACTCCGCGCTGGTCTCCAGTCCCAGCTCACGCAGCCGGGCAAAGGCTTCGGCGACCGGCTTGGCCGATTCCCAGCGCACGAGATAGGTTTCGACGGGAATGTCGTCCGGCCCCAGCGCCCAGTCCTGTCCGCTGGGCGGGGCCGGTGCCTGCGAGGTGGGGCCGCGGTCGCGGCTGCTTCGCGCCGGGCGCGGCTGCGGGCTGCCGGCGCGCACCGCGTGCCGGCCGCTCATTACGGCTTTCGACTTCGCCCACGGCGAGTCCGTCACAATCTCCAGGGCCTCGTCCGCCGTCCACGCCGACGCCGCCTTCTCATTCCACACCTCTCCTGCCCACACCGCCCCCGCCGCCACTATGACCATTGTGAGCCCTGCGGGAACTTGCCTCATCGCTCTTTTGGATGCCCAAGTGTTTTCAGAAGTAGATTTCCCTTTAGTTCTGTGCCTCTGTGGCTAATCCTATTTAGCTTTCGCCCAGTTCTCCCCCACTCCCATCTCCACTTGCAGTGGCACCTTGAACGGAAACACCCGCCCATCCGGCAGCTCAATCCGCTCCATCCCCTCCTTCACGAGCCCCTTCGCTCGCTCCACCTCGTCTTCCGGCGCCTCAAACAGCAAGTCGTCGTGCACCTGCAGAATCATCTTCGTCCGCAACCCCTCATCTCTTAGACGCGCGTGCACCCGAATCATCGCCAGCTTGATGATGTCTGCCGCCGTCCCTTGCAGCGGCGAGTTGAGCGCAATTCGTTCGCCGAGGCTGCGCTGCACGGTGTTCTGCGACTGAATCTCCGGAATCGGCCGCAGCCGGCCGAACAGCGTCCGCGTCTGCCCCGTCCGCCGCGTCTCTTCCAGCAGCCTCTCGCGGAACTTCTTCACTCCCGCGTAGCGCTTGAAGTAGGCGTCAATGTAACTCTGCGCCTCCTTGGGGTCGATGCCCAGCCGGGTCCCTAGGCCGAACCCCGTCAGCCCATAGATGATGCCGAAGTTGATCATCTTGGCGATGCGCCGCTCTTCGCCCGTCTGCGCCAGCGGCGGCACGCCCAGCACTTCCTGTGCTGTGCGTGCGTGGATGTCCTCGTTCCGCCGGAAGGCGTCGAGCAGCACTGGATCTTCCGATAGATGCGCCAGCACCCGCAATTCAATCTGCGAGTAGTCGGCCGCCAGCAGCGCGCAGCCCGGCTCGGCCACAAACGCTTCGCGAATCTTGTTTCCCAGCTCGGTACGAATCGGAATGTTCTGGAGGTTCGGGTCGGAGGACGACAGCCGGCCAGTCGCTGTGCCCGTCTGATTAAAGCTGGTGTGCAGCCGCCCGGTGCGCGGATGAATCGCCGCTGGCAAGGCGTCAATGTAAGTGGACTTGAGCTTGGACAGTTCGCGGTACTCAAGCACGCGCGCCGGCAACTCATGGGCGGTTGCCAGTTCTTCCAGCACGTCGGCCGCGGTCGACATCACCTTGCCGCGGCCCCGCTTGCGCGGCATCGGCAGTTGCAGCTTCTGGAACAGCACTTCGCTCAGTTGCTTGGGCGAGTTCAGGTTGAATTCCGTGCCGGCCAGCTCGTAAATGCGCGCGGTCAGTTTTTCAATCTCCTTCTCGCAGTAATGGGAAAGTTCTTCCAGCGCCCGCGGGTCGACGCGGACGCCAGCGCGCTCCATAGCGGCCAGAACCGGAACCAGTGGCCGCTCGATGAGTTCATACACCTGCACCAGTTCCTGCGCCTCGATTTCGCGCCGCAGCGGCGCCGCCAGCCGCGCCACGAAGTCGGCCTTCTCCGCCACGGCGCCCGAGAGCGGCCGATTCAGTTGCCGCGCCGCCACTTCCTCGAGCCCGTGCTTCGGCGTCGTCGGCATCAGCAGATAGGAGTAAAGCGACGTCTCGTGCTCCACCCCGCGCAGCGCGATGCCTTCGCGCTCCAACGCGTGTATCGCCGTCTTCGATTCGTGCACGGTCTTTGGCCGCTGTGCGTCTTCAAAGAAGCTGCGCGCTGCCTCCAGCCATGCCTTTCGGTCGCCAGTCAAGGTCGCCAGCCAACCCTCTCCCGCATGGGCCGAGAACGCCAGTGCGCTCAACTCCAAGTCGAGCGGCGCCGGCCCGCTGGTTTCAATCCACAGCGCGACCGGTTCGCGCGCCGCCTCCAGCCATGCCCGCAACTCCTCGGGCGTCTTGAACTCCTCGTAGTGCGTTTCAATGGCGGACCCCGGCGTTGCGGCCAGTTGTTCCTTCAGCAGGGAAGTGAACCCCAACTCGGTGTAGAGCTCGACCAGCTTTTCTCGATCCGGCTCCCGCCGCGCCAGCCGCTCGAGCTCCAGCGGCACCGGCAGCGCGTCGTGCAGCGTCGCCAGTCGCCTAGACATTCGGATTTGCTCCTGCTGCTGCTCCAAGGCCTCGCGATAGCGCTTGTGCTTGACCTCGCGGGCGTGCGCCATCGCCTTTTCGGCCGTCCCGTACTGGGTAATCAGTTCGCGCGCGCCCTTTTCTCCGATGCCCTTCGCGCCGGGGATGTTATCGATGGCGTCGCCCAGCAGGGCCACCAGTTCCACCACTTTCTGCGGCGGCACGCCGAAGTAGTCCACTACGGCGTCTTCGTCGAAAAACTTCTCTTTGGTCGGGCTGAAGACGCGAATGGGCGCGCCGTCTCGGGTCTTCACCAATTGCAGCATGTCCTTGTCGGAGGTGACGATGACCGCTTCGATGCCCGCCTCGGCGGCTCGTCGCGCCAGCGTGGCGATGACGTCGTCGGCCTCGTAGCGCTCATACTGCAGCATCGGCAGCCGCAGCGCCTCGCACAACCGGCGGATGTAGGGAATCTGTTGCTTCAGGTCGTCCGGGACGGGCGCCCGCTGCGCCTTGTACTCTTTGAACAGCTCGTCGCGCACCGTAGGTCCCAGCGACTCGAACACCACGGCGACGAAGTCGGGCGCGTGCTCCCGCAGCAGCTTGCTGAGCATGTTGTTGAAGAGGAAAACGGCGTTGGTGGGCACGCCTTGCGGGCTGGAAAACCGCAGTGGCGTCGGCGCGTGGTAGGCGCGGAAGATGTAGCTCATCGCGTCGATCAAGTAGAGACGCTTCCGTGCCCGCTCGCTCATCGCCCGGCAGTATACCCCAGCGATTCCGTTTGGCGGGTTGGGCGGCCGGCTAGAAGTGCCAGCTCAAACGGCCGGAAACGACGCGCCGCGCCGAGAACTGCACCGGCGTGGTCTCGCTCTCTTTGGCAATCTGGTAAATGTCATTGCCGAGGTTGGTCACATTGAACTCGAAGTCCAGCCGCCGCGCCTCGCGCTGCCACAGCGCCACGCCCGTCGAGAAATCCGCGGTGAAGTGCTGCGGCAGACGCTCGAACGTGAGCACCTCCTCGCCATTCACCTCGACATGCTCTTCCTTCGGCGTGCCGCTGCCGTAGCGCAGAATGAATCCTGCTCGGAGGTTCCGCCACGGCCGGCGATAAAAGATCATCGCCGTCCCGGTGTGGCGCTGGTCGAAGGCTGGGCGGATGCGCTCGCCTTCTTGCAGCTCTTCATCCAACAGGCCGCCGGTAATGGGGCCGAAGGAGGTGGCGCGCGCCAGCGCATATTGCAGCCGCGCCTCCAGTCCCAGCCGCTCCAGATGCCGCAGGCCCACCGTCCGCTCAATCCCCTTTGCGTGCGTGCGGGCGAAGTTGATGGGCACGAACAGTCGCGTGTTGCTGATCTCGCCGTTCTCGAACCCGTCGTCCCCGCGGCGCGCGTAGGCGTTGACCTCGAAGAAAACCTTCTCGCTCATCTCCTGGTGCCACCCGACTTCGAAGTAATGTTGCCGGTACGGCTTGGCTGCGCCCACCTAGTCCTCCTCGTCGTGGGGGGCGTTGCCGAGGAAGCTCGCCAGCACCACCCACTCCAGCGGCGGAGGCGTGAACAGACGGTCATAGGCGAAGTGAATCACCGAGCGGCTGCGCGGGACGTAGTAGGCCACCCCGACTCGCGGGCTCACCTGCGCGAACGACTCCACCAGGTTCAACTGGTCCCAGCGCACTCCTGCGTCCACCGTGAAGTTCCGGAACGGCGAGAAGTGGTCCTGCACGTAGAAGCTGAACTGCCCACCCACGTCCCGTCCGCGGAAGGAAAACTCAGAGAGGTCGGTCACTGTGTGGAATGGTTGGAGGACCACGTCTGTTGCGAGATGGTGGTCGTCGTGCACGCGCTCATCGAAGGTGAAGCTCTCGCGCAGACGGAACAGGGCCAGGTTCACACCGGCCTTCACCGTGTGGCCGCCGCGGGCATAGGTCAGGTCGCTCTTGACTCCTGTGGTCAGCGTGCTGCGCGAACCGTCGCCGTAAGGCGTTGCCGGATCGCTCGTACCTACCAGGCGGTCGGACACCACGCGCTCATACGCGGAAGTCGCCACCAGCCAGCGCGGCGGGAAGATGTGCTGCCAGCTCAGAATGGCGGTCTGTGCCCGCAGTCGTCGTGTGGCGTCGCGCCCTTCGAGTTCCTCGTCCTCGGTGTTGGGCAATTCGAAGTTGGTTCCGCCGCCGGTGAGGAACAGTTTGAGCAGGTTCTTCTCTCCCTGATAATCCACCTACGCTGTGCCCTCCACGCCGTAGCCGATGTCATGCAGCTCGTTTCGAATCGGCGGGTTGAGGTAGCGTCCTGACTCCGACGTGCTGGCAAAACAGTAATAGCCCCAACGCCCGGCAGCGCCGCCGTAGTCGGCGCTCAAGTCGCGGTTCAGCGCCGTTCCCACTCCCGCGTTCACCGAGCCGTGCCCATCCAGCGAGCGTCCCGATCGCGTCGCAATGTCCATCACTCCGCCGAAGCGGTTGCCGAACTCCGCCGCAAGCCCTCCAGAGAGGAAGTTGACCGAGTCGAAAATCTGCGGGCTGGCCGCGGGCGAGAAATGCACCTGCGGGTTGTCGAGAAACGACACCCCGTTGATGAACTGGTGCAACGAGAGCTCGTTGCCGCGGAAGTGAATGAAGTTGTCGTGGCTCAGCGTCGCCCCGGGCGCAATGAGTTCCGTCAGCGATGCCACGTCCTTCCGCGCCGGCCACGGCAGCTCGTCCAGTTGTTGCCGGGTGAGAAGCCGCGCCGAACCCGTCTGTCCCGGGTCGAGGTCTGTGTACTCGGCCCGCACTTCCACCTCCTGCTTCTCGCTGAGCCGGGGCGCCAGTTCAACACTCAGCACAACCGCCTGCCGCGGACGCACGGCGAGGTCGTAGTTCGACACGAAGAAACCGCTCGCCTCCACGTGCAACGTGCAGCTCCCTGGTTCCACCAACGGAAACCGGAAGCTTCCCTGAGCATCGGTTTGAGTCCGCAGCGGAGTCGCCGCGGTTGACGGACGCAACTCCACTTGCGCCCCCACCACCGGCTTCCCGCCGCGGTCGTGGACTTGCGCATGGCGTTGCAATTTACGCCATTCGGTTTTGAAAAGCAAGAAGCGTAGGCCGTGTCTTGCAATTGGCACTGACTGTTGCACATATGCAACAGGCTGCTCGCAGCGCCCATCATGTACCTTATAGATACTGAATATGTTGCTGTTGTTGCTTCGTTTGGACCCAACCTTGCATCATAACCTGAGATGAGCTTCGAGCACACCATCGAGCGCCCCGTCGAAGCCTCCGGCACCGGACTGCACACTGGCGTCTTCTGCAACTTGCGCCTGCTGCCCGCCCCGTCGGGAACCGGGGTCGTCTTCCGCCGCATTGACCTCGACGGCTTCGAAGTCGAAGCCCGCGCCGTCAACATCGCTCGCGTCAGCTACGCCACCAGCCTGATGAAGAAAGGCGTGCTCATTTCAACCACCGAGCACCTGCTGGCGGCGCTCTATGCCGGCGGCGTTGACAACGTCTACGTCGAGCTCGACAACCTCGAGCTCCCGATTCTTGACGGCAGCGCCCAGCCCTTCGTCGAGCTGGTCACCGGTGCCGGCCGCAAGCGCCAGCGTCGCCCGCGCCGCTACGCCCAGGTGCTGCGTCCGGTGGAAGTCAGCGAAGGCCAGCCGGGGAGTCCCGGGCACCGCACCGTCGGCATCTACCCACCCGCCAACGGCATAGCGAGCTTGGAGGTCGAGTACACCATCGAATTCCCCCATCCGCTCATCGGCCGCCAACACCTGGCCTTCGAGCTTGACGAAACCAGCTTCACCGAGCAGGTCAGCAGCGCCCGGACCTTCTGTTTCTACGATGAAGTGGAAAAGCTGCGCCAGATGGGCCTGATTCGCGGCGGCTCACTCGACTGCGCACTGGTCCTGACGCGCGAGGGCTTGATGAATCCTCAGGGACTGCGCTATCCCGATGAGTTCTGCCGCCACAAGGCTCTCGATCTCATCGGCGACCTCGCCCTTATCGGGCGCCGCCTCATCGGCCGTGTCGTTGCCAACCGCGCCGGCCACGCCCTCCACACTGCGCTGGTTCTGAAGCTCCTCCGCACGCCCGGCGCCTGGCGCGAAGTTACGGCCGCCCACCTCGCCGCCTAGCTGGTCGCAGGCGTGGGGCTACTGGTCGATCCGCCCGAGTATCTCCGCCGTCACCCCTTTGAGCACGCGTCCGCGCTGCGGATTGGCTTTGTCGACCGCCACCGCGTAGGCAATCTTGCGCACCAGAATGATCCACTTCTGGTACTCGCATTCGTCCGGAAGCAGCAAGTCGTCGCTGTGCGAAATCTCGCCAAACAAGATCTCCTTGCCTGTCTCATCCACCTCGACGTCCGCCACCCGCGCCACCACGCGCTCCTGTCCGTAGCGGTTTTTCTGGTAGATGGCGTTCGGGTCGCGCTGGGCCAGCGGGATCCGCTGGGGCGCGGCCGCGCTGCCGGCTGCCTGTGCTCCTCCGTTCGTTGCCATAACTCACCCCAATTGCCGTACCTGGATTGCCCTGCGAACCGTCCCATTAATTGTAAGAAAGTGAGGAAGGCTGTCAACCCCCGTCGCGGGCATCTTGGCGTGTTATGATGGCATCTATCTAGCGAGGCGGGAGGCGATGCGCTGCTTTCTACGGGGTCTGACGCTGGTTGGCCTGGGGCTGCTGCTGGCCGCAGCGCTTGCCGGTCAGACGAACACTCCCACTGCAAACTCTCCTGTTCCTGCCGCTCCGGCGACTGCCGTCCCCTCGGTTAATCTGCCCGCGGATACCATCCTGACACTCGAGTTGGAGGACGAGGTCCACACCAAACGGACCAAGAAGGGCGAGAAGGTCAAGCTGCGGGTGGTCACCGATGTGGATGACGGCAACCAGATTCTGATTCCCGCCGGGAGCACTGTGAACGCCACTGTGGTCAAGGTCAAGAAGCCCGGCGCCGGCGGCTCGCCCGGCAAGATTACCCTCGACTTCAACGAAGTGGTTCTTCCCGACGGCACTGTGCTCCCGATGCAGACCGAACTGCTCTCGGCCGGCGGCCTGCTCATCAAGAAACCGAAGAACAACAAGAAAGGAATGAGTGTGGCGGGTGACAGCGGGCGCAGCGGTAAGGGCAACGCGGTCATCGTGGGCGTGCAGGCGGGCCAGGGCGCGCTGCTGGGTGCGCTCATCGGCGGCGCCAAAGGCGCAGCCTACGGCGGTGCCATCGGCGCCGGCCTCGGCATTCTGGAAGTGTTTCTCGACCGCGGCCCGCACCTCGACTTGCCGCCGGGAACTCCGTTCGAAGTTTCTCTCAGTGAACCGCTGGCGGTGCCAGCCGAGAAGGTGGCGGCGTTCAACCAGCCGCCGCCGGCTTTGCCGACGCCGCCCGTTTACGGGACGCCACCAGTCTACGGCACCCCGACCGAGCCTGATGCTTCGTCGGTCTTTTACGGTGCGACAACTCCGAACCCGGCCTCCAGTGACGCGGGAGTCGTGCAGAGCTCGGCGCAGACGACTGAAGCCTCGTCGCCCTCCGGGCCGCCCATTCCCGACTTTTCGGCCTCGGAGCCGACACAAACCGTCGCCAGCAACACCCCCATCCCGGTGGTGCCCGGGCTGCCGCCGCCTCCGCCGCCCGACATCAGCGCCGGCGAGACCGATTACAAGCTACGCGTCAACGTCCGCCTGGTTCTCGTGGAGGCGTTCGTGCGCGACGAGCGCGGCTCGATGATCAGCGACCTCAAGGCGGAGGACTTCCGCATCTTCGAGGACGGCCAGGAGCAGCAGATTCGCCACTTCTCGCGCGACGAGCTGCCGCTCTCCGTGGCCCTGGTGGTCGACCGCAGCGGCAGCGTCATGCCGTATATGGACGAGCTGCGGCGCGCTGCCTACGACACGTTAACGCAGCTCAAGGCCACCGACCGCGTCGTGCTCTTCACTTTTGCCGAAGACACCGAGCGCCTCACCGAACTTACCACCGACAAGCGCCGTGTGGCCGAGCGTATTGCGCGCATCCGCGCCGGCGGGGGCACGAACATCTTGGACGCGCTGCATGTCGCCAACCAGTACCTGACGCTGGCGGCGCCCAAGGACCGCCGCGCCATCATCCTCATCAGCGACAACCAGGGAACGGTGCGCGGCATCGCCAGCCAGGATCGCGTCATCCGCCAAGCGCTCGAGTCGGAAACGGTCATCTACAGCGTCAAGACCCCGGGCGACGAGCCTCCCATCATGTTCCGTCTCGGCACTCGCCTGCAGGGCGTCGGCTCGGTGAGCAAGATTACCCGCGAGACCGGCGGGGAGATAATGGACGTGCGCAGCCTCGGCTCGGTGAAGGCGGCGATGGCGGCGGTGGTGGCGCAGCTCAAGACCCGTTACACCATCGGCTACAATTCTTCCAACCAGGCCTCCGACGGCGCCTTCCGCCGTATCACGGTTCGCCTCGCCGACCGCTACGGGCTCGTCGACCGCGACTACGCTATCCACCACAAGACCGGCTACTACGCGCCCCGGCAGGAACTGGCCACTCAGCCCCGACCCACGCCCACGCAATAATCGCTCTTAGCGTTTGATGTATAGAAAGGGCAGGGCGTCAGCCCCTGGAGCCTACTTCACCGCCTCGAAGCTGGCGGCGGCGTCCACCAGCCGGGCGTAGTAGAGCTCGACCTTCAACTCCCCCAGCCGTTCTCGCAGCGCTTCTCCGACTCGTCGCAGGTCCGCCACCTGCTTCTCGCGCATCGCGGCGTTGTCCTGCCGCCCGCGCACGTGCCGATACCACAAACAATCGTCGTGCGCAATCAGGACCACGCGCGTCGGCGGCGCAATGTCGCCGATGAACTTCACCCAGCGCCAGCCCGCCCAGGAAAACTTCGGCAGATAATCTGCCAGGGTCAGAAATTGTGCGCCGCCGGGAACCACCAGCAGGCCGTAGCGCTCCAACCCCAGCCCGAGTCGCAGGAATTCGTGGAAGTGAACCTGGTAGCGCGGGTCGCTGCAATGGATGACCAGTGCCGTGCCGGACTCGCCCGCCCCAGCGAGCGGTTCCGTGCGGTACACCTCGGTCATTTCAGGTGACAACTTCGAAGCGCGCCCGGCCGCCCTCAAGCTGGGCGAAGTACAAATCGACGCGCTTCTCGCCAAAGTGTTCCGCCATCCGCCGGCGCAGCAGTTGCAGGTCGGCCGCCTGGCGCGCAGGGATGCCCTTGGGGTCGAAGCCGAAGCGCGGGTCGTGGTACCAGCGGCAGTCGTCGTGGGCAATAAGAACGATGCGCTCCGCTTTGGTCTGCTGCATCAGGAACTCCATCCAGCGCCAGCCCGCCCAGGAAAAGCGCGGAAAGGTGTCGGCCAGCGTCAGGCAGTGCGGCCCGCCGGGGACGGCGAACACCGCGTAGCTTTCGAGATGCAGGCCGCGCTTGAGGAATTCCTGATAGTACGGCTGAAAGGCCGCCTCACTGCAGTGGATGACTACCGCGCCCACTGCGGGCGTGGAACTGCTCGGGTGCGCTTCGACCATCCCACCTCCCTTGTCCCGGCCGCCCCGACCCCACGGGGCGAATTGCTCACAACAAACTGGCTAGGCCTTCGGCCGCTCGCGCTTGGCCGGCGCTTCGGGTTCCGCGGGCGACGCGGCCGCGGCGCTGGCGCCGCCGTTTCCCGCCGTGGCGGACGGCAGGCCGAGCTGCTGCATCACCGCCGGCAGGTTGAGCCCCAGCGCTTCGAGTTGCTGCAGCAGATTGAAGACGACCGACGGGCCGGTCTGCGCCAGGCGCGTCATTCCCGTAGAGCCCCCGTTGGTGGTTCCGCCGCCCTGGTCAATCACCACGACTTTGTCGATGTTGCCGAGCGGCGCCGCCACCGCGCCGAACACTCCGGTCGAAGATTCGATGATGGCCGGCAGCTTCTCCAGCACGGTTTGCAGCTTGGCGGCGTCGTTGAACTGCTTCCAGGCTTCCGCTTTGCGGAGAATGGCCGCGGCCTCGGCGGTGCCCTGCGCTTCGATGGCCTTGGCCTGCGCGAGCCCGATGGCTTCAATCTTCGCCGCTTCGGCTTTACCTTCTGCTTCCACCGCCGCGGCGCGACCCAGACCTTCCTTGCGCAGCTTTTCCTGCTCGGCTTCCGCCAATGCAATCATCGCCGACTTGCGCCCTTCGGCCTCCAGGATGGCGGCCATTTTGGCGGCTTCGGCGCGGACGATGGCGGCCTGGCGCTCGGCATCGGCTGGCTTGATGACCGTCGCCTCCAGTTCCTTCTGCTTGCGCAGGATCTCCTGTTCCTGCACGGCGATCATTTCCTGGGTGCGGGTGCGGTCGACCTTGACCTCTTCCGCCACCACGCCCTGGCGCGCCTGCGCCTCCGAGAGCGGCCCAGCCTGCGCGGCGCGGGCTTTCTGCGCCTCGACCTCCGCCTGATACTGCGCCTGGCGCACCGCGAAGTCGCGCTGCGCCTGGGCAATCTCCGCCTCCGCGGAGAATTTGGCGCGCTCGCCTTCCTGCAGTGCCAGGGCCGACTTGATCTTGGCGTCGCGCTGCGCTTCGGCTTCGCCAATGGTGGCGTCGCGCTTGACCTCAGCCGTGCGCCGCTTGCCCAGCGCGTCCAGGTAGCCTTCTTCGTCGCTGATTTCCTGAATCGTCAGCACGTCCACGCCCAGTCCCATTTTTTCCAGGTCGGTGGCGGCTTCCGAGGTCAGCTTCTGGGCAAAGCTCTGCCGGTCGCTGTTGATTTCCTCCACCGTCAGCGTGCCCAGGATGGACCGCAGGTGGCCTTCCAGCGTCTGGAAGATGACGCGCTGGATCTCCGGCTGTGTCATCCCCAGGAAGCGCTCGGCAGCGGCCCGCAGCGAAGCATCGTCGCTGCGAATCTTGACGTTGGCGACCGCCTTCACCGTGACCGGCACGCCCTTGAGCGTGTAGGCGCGGCGAATTTCCAGCGGGATCGTCAGGACGTTGAGCGAGATGTAGTCCACTCGCTCCAGCAGCGGGATGCGCAGCACCGCGCCGCCCGGCACCAGCCGATAGCCCACCACCCGCCCGTCGGCCAGCTTGCGCTTGCGCCCGCTGAGCACGGCAACCGTGTTGGGTGGCACCTTGATGTAGTTGCGGCTGAACAGCCAGGCGGCGATGAACAGGCCGAGTACGACCAGCAGGACAACGACCGGCAGAGCCAGCGCGCTCAGTTCCTGGAACATGACGCCCTCCCCGATGCTCTACTGCCGTCGGACGACGACAGTCTCCCCGAGCACCTCTTCAATCTTGACTCCCACGTTTTCCGGAATCGGCTGGCCGTCCTGGGCCCGGGCAATCTTGTCCACCAGCGCCTCGCCGATCTGGCAGCGCACCTGGCCGAGCCCGCCGGCGGGAATGGCAACGATGACCCGCGCCGACTGGCCCACCAGGTCGGCCGTCTTGACTTCGCTCGAAGCCTGCTGGCCGTAGAGGAACCGCGCGAAGCCGTAGATGATGGAGCCGAAGACCAGCCCGCTGGCTGCGCCCACCAGTGACGCGCCTACGGTGGACATCCCGTAATGAACTCCGATGGCACCGAAGCCGCCGAAGGCCATCACGAAGACGCTGATGACGCGGGTGCTGAAAAAACCCGGGCCGCCGTGGCCGAGGTCCCCGCCCGCGTCGTGGTCGGCCGAGATATCGGCGTGCTCAAAGATTTCGCCGAAGAGCAGGGAGATGATCAGAAACAGGAATCCTACCGCGCCGATGGCGAGGAATATCCCGAAAGCGGAGAACTGCGACAACCAGTCCGACATGGGTCTACCCCGCGAGTGAAACTAGACTCTACGGAAACACCGCGGCGAAGTCAATTCGAATCCGACGGCTTATCGTCGGCGAGGCGGAAGGGAAGGAGCGGCTCGCGGCGGACGCGGAGGTCGAAGATGTCGGGCCGGTTGTAGTGGCCGGCGACGTCGAGGGCGAGCTTTTCCTCGCTGAGCCGTTCGAGGTCGAGCTCCGCCGTCAGCAGTTCCTCTTTTTCATACACTGGCTCGACCACGTACTTCGCGTCCGGGCCGATGATGCAGGAACCGCCGATGAGAAGCTGCTCGGGCGCGTCCTTGAAGTCGTCGGCCAGCTCGAAATCGGCCGGCAGGTCGGACTTGCGCAGCACCGAGGCGGCTGCCAGAACGAACGCGCGGCCTTCGAAGGCGTAGTGTCGCGAGGCAATCAAGTAGGTCTCGCGCAGATGCGGCCAGGCGGCCACGTGCACCTGCTCATCCGAGGCGTGCAGCACCTGGCGCGCCAGCGGCATCCAGTGCTCCCAGCAGACCAGCCCGCCGACCTTGGCGCCGTCGAAGTCGTAGGTGGTGAGGCCAGCGGCGTCGCCATAGCCCCACACCAGCCGCTCACCAAACGTCGGAACCAGTTTGCGGTGGCGGCCCGCGAGCTTACCCTCGGGCGAAATGAACATCAGCGTGTTGTAGAGCGAGCCGCTGTGCGGGTCGCGCTCGTTGATGCCGATGACCACGCCGGTCTTGGCCGCCCGTGCCGCCTGGCAGAGCTTCTCCGTATCGCCCGAAGGGACTTGAACGCTCTCCCGTACCAGCCGCGCGTGCAGCTTCTTCGACGGTCCGTGGTCCCATTTGCCGAACGACCCGGCGTCGCACCACAGTGGGTAGCAGGGAACCCAGGTTTCAGGAAAAGCGACCAGGCGTGCGCCGCGCCGGCCCGCCTCGGTAATCCATTGGCAGGCCTTGTCAATGGTGGCGGCGCGGTTGAGCACCACCGGCGCCGCCTGCGCAATCGCAACTGTGAGTTTCATGTGATCCAAACTCGTAGCCCCAGGCTCCTGCCTGAGGGAAAACCGCTCCGGATTCAATTCCCGGAGGCGAAGCCCCCGGGCTACGGGGCGGGGTTCGCTGTTCGGTTTGATTCTAAGCCTTGTCTCGACTTCTTGCCAGCAGCACGGCCGCGCCGTATACTCGCGCATCCGGTGCGCGAGGGGAGCCAGCAGCGCGCCGCCGGAGTGCGGGTAAACCGAGGAGACAACGCCCGATGGCCATCATCACCCCCGACAAAGAAATGGCTGTCTACGAAAACATGGGGGCGCGCTTTGACGTCGCCGCCGCCAGGCTGGGCCTCGATGAAGGCTTCCAGCACGTCCTGCGCAGCCCCAACAAAGAGATTACGCTTTACCTGCCGGTGGGGATGGATAACGGCAAGCTGGAGGTCTTTGTCGGCTACCGCGTGCAACACTCGATTGTGCGCGGGCCGGCCAAGGGCGGCATTCGCTACTCGCTCGACGTCACGCTCGACGAAGTCCGCGCCCTGGCCTCCTGGATGACCTGGAAGTGCGCGGTGGTCAACATTCCCTTCGGCGGCGCCAAAGGCGGCATCGTCTGCGACCCCAGCTCGCTGAGCCGGCGCGAGCTTGAGGCCATCACCCGGCGCTACACCGCCGAGCTGATGGACTTCCTCGGCCCCGAGCGCGACGTCCCCGCCCCCGACCTCGGCACCAACGAGCAGGTCATGGCCTGGGTGATGGACACCTATTCGATGCACATGCGCCACACCACCACGGCGGTGGTCACCGGCAAGCCGCTCGACCTCGGCGGCTCCCGCGGGCGCCGCGAGGCTACCGGGCGCGGCTGCCTCATCGTCACCGAGCGCCTGCTCAACAAGCTCAACCGGCGGCGCGAAGGCCAGCGCGTCGTCGTCCAGGGCTTTGGGAACGTCGGCTCGGTCTCCGCCAAGCTGATGGCCGAGGCGGGCTACAAGATTGTTGGCGTGGCCGACGTGCACGGGGCCATCTACAACCCCAAGGGCATTGACGTGCCGAAGCTGATTGAGTACGCGCTGGAGACCGGCACGGTGAAGGACTTCCCCGGCTGCGACAAGGTCAACCGGAACGAAGTGCTCTTCCTCGATTGCGACATCCTGGTGCCGGCGGCGGTCGAGAACGTCATCACCAGCCACAACGCCGACCGCATCAAGGCCTCCATCATCATCGAGGCCGCCAACGGGCCCACCACCGCGCTGGCGGATGAGATTCTGGAAGACAAGAAGATTCACGTGGTGCCCGACATCCTGGCCAACGCCGGCGGCGTCACGGTCAGCTACTTCGAGTGGGTGCAGGACCGCGAAGGCTACTTCTGGCCGGAGTCGCTGGTCAACGACCGCCTCGAGCACATGATGATCGAGAGCTTCGAGGACGTATACGCCTACGCGCAACGCCACAACGTGAGCTTGCGCATCGCCGCCTATATGCTGGCGATTGACCGCGTCGCCTTCGCCCTCAAGCTCCGCGGCCTCTACGCCTGAGATTGGCCACCAAGTCACAAAGACACAAAGCAGTGATGGTCGCGTTCTTCCTTTGTGCCTCCGTGTCTTTGTGGCCCGCCCCCTTGTCGGCGCAGAAGCCGGTGGACCGCGTGGAACTCGAGTATCGCCCACCGACGCTGCTGGTGGAAGCCAAGGTGAACGGCAAGGGGCCGTTCTGGTTCGCCTTCGATACCGGCGCCAGCACCAGCCTGATTGACGCTCGCGTGTCACAACGGCTGAAGCTGAAGCCCGAGCAGCGGCCCGATCGCGAAGGGCCGTACTTCACCCGCGCGCGCACGCTGGCGGTGGGGAGAGCTAAGGCGCGCGACTTGGAACTGGTCATCCGCGACTTCGCGCCGCTCTCGGAGCGCATCGGGCGCGAGGTGGCCGGCATCGTCGGCTACAACTGGATGGAGCAGTTTGTGTTTGAGATTGATTACCGCAGCCTTCGGCTGACCATTTGGCCAAGCACCACAGAACTCATCCCGCGCGCGGACCAGTTTCCTGTGCCGCTCGAGCTGCGCTCGGTGCGCGGCCTCACCGGCGCCATCATTTATGTCCCGGCGCAGATGGAAGGCAAGCACCGCTGTCCGGCGGAAATTGACACCGGAACCGACCTGGGAATACTCGGGCGGCAGATGGCGCTGGAGCTCGGCGTGGACGTCAACCGGCTCGGCGGGCAGCGGGAGCGCCCGCGGCATGAGGTGCGGCGGCTCGATGTCGCCGGGCGCACTTATGCGAATGTGCCCTTCTACGTCGACCCGCGCCGGGGCGCCGACGCCAATCCCTACGCCCAGTGCATCCTCGGCAACGAGGTGCTGAAAGAGTTTGTGCTGACAATTGACATCCCGCGCCGCCGCGCCTTCTTTCGCTGGCGACTGCCGCCGCCTTAGGCGACTCTTGCGAGGCGTGCGCGGTTTCGCTATGCTGCGCCTTCCGAAAGCCCATGCCTGAGACTCTCAGTCCCGGAAAGCTGAAAACCGAGGACGAGCACCGCCGCGACATCTGCCTGGTCGGCCGCTGGATTCACGCCCGCGAGTACGTGGCCGCCACCGACGGCAACCTTTCGGTGCGGCTGGACAACCAGCGGGTCCTGGCCACGCCGACGCTGATGTCGAAAGGCATGATGGAGCCCGACGACCTGGTGGTGGTCGATTACCAGGGCAACAAGCTCAGCGGGCGGCGCAACGCCTCCAGCGAAATCGCCATGCATCTGCTGATTTATCGTCGCCGCCCCGACGTGAACGCCGTCGTGCATGCTCACCCGCCCACCGCCACCGGCTACGCCGCCGCCGGGCTGGCGCTCAACCAGGCGCTCATCAGCGAAGTGGTGCTGGCGCTGGGCTGCATCCCGCTGGCGCAGTACGGCACGCCCGGCACGCCGGAGCTGTCCGATGCGTTGAGCCCGCTGGTCGGCAGCTACGACGCCCTGCTGATGGCCAACCACGGCGTCGTCACCTACGGCACCGACCTGCTCACCGCCTACATGCGGATGGAGACGGTGGAGCACTTCGCGCGCATTTCGCTGGTGACGCATCTGCTTGGCCGGCAGGTGCTGCTTTCCCGCGAGGAGGTGGAGAAGCTCGGCGAAGCGCGGCAGAAGTATTTCGGCAGCCTGGGAGCGCCGGTGGCGCCGCTGACGGAGTCCTGCCCGGTGGCGGCGAATCCTTCGCCGCCGCCGGCCGTGGCTTCCCCTCCGGCGACGGAGCGGAAGCCGGCCCACCCGTCCGCGGGCGGACGGATTGGATCGGTGCCTCGCGGCCCGCGGGACCGTCTCTGGGTGACGCAGGACGAGCTTGAAGCTCTCATTGACGAAGCCGTGAAATCTGGTAGAGTTCGCTAGACCCGACAGGAGGAACCGGTATGGGTGAAGCGCTGGGCATGATTGAGACTCGGGGGTTCGTGGCCATGATCGAGGCCTCCGACGCCATGGTGAAGGCGGCCAAGGTCACGCTGGTGGGCTGGGAGAAAATCGGTTCGGGCTACGTCACCGCGCTGGTGCGCGGCGACGTAGCGGCGGTGAAGGCCGCCACCGACGCCGGCGCTGCCGCGGCTCGCCGCGTCGGCGAACTGATTGCGGTGCACGTCATCCCGCGGCCGCACCCGTCGCTGGAAGACGTGCTGCCCATCGGCAAGGCCGCCGAGCTGGTCGCCCGCTAGGCGCGCTGCTCCCTCCGCCCAGCGGCCACGGCCGCTGGGCCGCGCGGCCTTGTCGGGAGGGCACGACTCTTGTTGTGCCGTTCCGCGGGTTCTTTCTGTGGGGCTTTAGCCCCTGAGGGTTTTTCAAGCCTATGCTCCTCGCTCGAGTCGTCGGAACCGTCGTCGCCACCCGCAAAGACCCTCGCCTGGAAGGGAAGAAGCTGCTCATCGTGCGCACTATGACGCCGGACGGGAAAGAAGACGGCAACTATCTGGTCGCGGTGGACACGGTCCACGCCGGCGCGGGCGAAAAGGTTCTCATCGTCCAGGGCGGCTCGGCCCGCATGGCCGACGGCTGCAAGGACCGCCCAGTGGACACCGCCATCATCGGCATCGTCGACACCGTCCGCCTCGACGAGCAGCCCGCCGCCGTCGCGGCCTCCGCCCCCAAGTAAATGCTGCTCGGCAAAGTCATCGGCAACGTGGTTTGCACGGTGAAGAACCCTGTGCTGGAAGGAATCAAGCTGCTGGTGGTGCAGCCGCTCGACCGCGCCGGCAAGCCGAAAGGCAAGCCGATGATCGGGCTCGATGCCGTGGGCGCGGGCGCCGGCGAGACGGTTTACTGGTGCCGCGGGCGCGAGGCCAGCTTCGTCTGGTATCCCACCGAGGTGCCAACGGAGTGCACCATCGTCGCCATAGTCGACCGCGTAGAAACAGAGAAAGGGTAACCACAGATTCACACAGATGAACACAGATAAGGAACGCCGACAAAAGCAGGGACTGTTTGTGTTTTTCCTCTGTGTGTATCTGTGTGCATCTGTGGTTTCGAATTCTCCATGCTGATTGGCAGAGTCATCGGCGAGGTGTGGGCGACGCAGAAGACGCCCTCGCACGAGGCGCGCAAGTGCCTCTACGTGCAGCCGCTGGCGCTCGACGGCGCCGACCGCGGCGACCCGATCCTGGCGCTCGACGCGGTGGATGCCGGCGTGGGCGACCGCGTGCTGGTGGTCACTGAAGGCTACTCGGCCATGACGGCGGTGGGCCGCCCCAATTCGCCCATCGATATGGCCGTCGTCGGCGTCGTCGACGCGGTCGAGCTCGACTAGCTGCTTGCCAGACTCGCGGGCCTCGCGCATAATCGCACGCGCATGATTGGGTACCTGCGCGGAACCATCCTTTCCAAAAAGCCCTACGAAATTCTTCTCGATGTGAACGGCGTGGGTTACGAGCTGCGCGTGCCCTATTCGACCTCGCAACTCCCCGCCAGTGGCAGGGAGCTGAGCCTGGTGGTGCATACCCACGTGCGCGAGGATGCGATTACGCTCTACGGCTTCAAGACCGCCGCCGAGCGCGAAATGTTCCACCAGCTGCTGACGGTAAAAAACGTGGGGCCGAAGATGGCGCTGATGGTGCTGGCGGCGGTCGCACCGGCCGACATCACCAACGCCATCCGGCGCAACAACCCGCTGGCGCTGGTGGTGCCGGGCATCGGGCCGAAAACGGCCGAGCGCATCGTGCAGGAACTGCGCACCAGCTTGGTTTCGGTCGAGGCCGAGGCCACGCCGGCGCCGGGGCCGCCGCTCAGCGATGCGGCCGAAGAGGCTGTCTCGGCGCTGGAGAACATGGGATGTGACCCCAAGCTCGCCCAGAAGGCCGTGCGGGAGGTGCTACAATCGTCGAAGAGCGAAGCTGGATTCGAAGTGCTGATGAAAGGGGCGCTGCAGTGGCTACGAGAGAAAAGGCGATAGTCCCGCCCAGCGGAACGATGGCGGCCTGATATGGGGAAGAGAAAGGAAGCCATCGAGGTCCGGCCGGCGGCGCCGCATCCGAGCGGAATTCTCTCGGGCGCGGCGCTGGACGACGACCGGCAATTCGAAGCCTCGGTCCGCCCGCAGCTTCTCAAGGACTTCATCGGCCAGGCGAAATTGAAGGAGAATCTCTCCATCGCTGTCGAAGCCGCGCGCTCGCGGGGTGATGCGCTCGACCACGTCCTGCTCAGCGGTCCGCCCGGCCTCGGCAAGACCACGCTCGCCTACGTGCTCGCCAACGAGCTGGGCGTGCGCATCGAAACCACCTCGGGGCCGGTGCTGGAGCGCCCGCTCGACCTCTCGACCATTCTCTCCGTGCTGGAGCGCCGCCAGGTGCTGTTCATTGACGAACTCCACCGTCTGTTGCCGGCCGTCGAAGAGATCCTTTATCCGGCGCTCGAAGATTTCAAAATCGACATGATTGTCGGCAAGGGTCCGGGCGCGCGCACGCAGGTCTATCGCCTGGAGCGGTTCACGCTGGTGGGGGCGACGACCCGCACCGGGCTGGTCACCAAGCCGCTGCTCTCGCGCTTCGGGATCGTGCATCGGCTGGACTTTTATCCCGTGGCCGACCTCCAAACCATTGTTACGCGCGCCGCGGGCATCCTGGGCATCGCGATTGACTCCGGCGGCGCGGAAGAGATTGCCCGGCGCTCGCGCGGCACCCCGCGCGTTGCCAACCGGCTGTTGCGGCGGGTGCGCGACTTCGCCCAGGTGCGCGCCGGCGGCAGCATCAACCGCACCGTGGCCAGGGACGCGCTGGCGATGCTGGATGTGGACGAGTACGGGCTCGACGAGCTTGACCGAAAGATTCTCTTGACGGTAATCGAAAAATACGGCGGCGGGCCGGTCGGTCTCAACACCATCGCCGCCTCCATCAGCGAAGAGGCCGACGCGCTGGAAGAAGTCTACGAGCCCTACCTGATGCAGATTGGGTTCCTGAACCGCACCCCGCGCGGGCGGGTTGCGACCGAGCTGGCCTACAAACACTTCGGGAAGCTGCCTCCTACCCCCAGCGCTCCCCCCCTCTTCAGCTCCTAACGCCTCCTTTTTACAAGTTTTTTACAAATGTTCACACTGCCGGTGTTTACTTGGCCCCGCGGCCTGGGTTCTAATCGGCGCGCCCAAAAAGGGGCGGGAGGAACGAAATGAGGAATCGAATCCTGGCACTAGGTGTGGTGATGCTCTTGGCGGTCTCCGTGGCGTACGCCGGCGGCGACTCCAAGGGTGGCAAGATGGATCCGGCGGCGAAAGCGGCCTGGTTCCAGAAGGAGTTCGGGCTGACTGACACCCAGACCCAGCAGGTGCGAGCGTTGATCGAAGACACGCACGCGCGCTACGAGCAGGTCAAGACGCAAGGGCTCAGCGAGGAGGCGACGAAGGCGGAGAAGACCAAGATCAAGGCCGAGCACGACGCCAAGCTCAAGTCCATCCTCACCGCGGAGCAGTGGGCCAAGTTCGAGGCCTACCGCGCCGAGCACTACAAGAAGGAACAAGCCTCCAAGAAGCAGTAACCGACTCGTCGGTTCGAACGGCGAGGGCGCCGGAGGGCCCCTCGCCGTTTTTTTTGTAAACCTCGCATTGCCTCCGAGCAGTGGACGAAGCTCGCCGCCTGGCGAGCGGAGAGGCCCAAGCAGCAAGCACAGGACAAACCCCAGCAATAATCCTCGCTTGAAGTCCATTTGCGGCGAGGAATCCCGCTCCATCGGGATTCCTCGCCGCATTTGTCTTTGGAAGGGCGGGGTTTGAACCCCGCCGTTGCAAGGCGCAAGCCGCAAGGCGGCTTTAGCCGCTGAAGCCATCCCTCGACCCGCAGGTTGCCCGCAGGCAACGTGCGCGCCCTCTCCCATGCGTTCCGATGCGTTCCGGACGCATGAACCATGGGGGGCAGGGCATAGGCCTGCCGGGCCGGGAAGCCGCTACAATAGGCGCTGTGGCGCCTTGTTTCAAAACTGCGTTTCTCTCTCTAGGCTCGAACCTGGGAGACCGTGTGGCGCACATCGAGCGGGCGCTGGCCGCGCTCTCGCAGACTGATGTACTGGTTCTTCGCCGCTCCTCGCTCTATGAAACTGAGCCGGTTGGCACCAACGCGCAGCGCTGGTTTGTGAATTGCGTCGTGGAGGTGGAAACCGAACTCATGCCGCTGGCGCTGCTGCGTCTGCTCAAGCGCATCGAGCGCGAAATGGGAAGGAATCCGGGCGCCGGCGCGCAGCCGGTTGCGCGATCGATTGACCTGGACATTCTTGCCTACGGGCAATTGGTGGCGAACTCACCGGAACTGACCATCCCGCACCCGCGACTGGCCGAGCGCCGCTTTGTGCTCGAGCCGCTGCGCGAGCTGGCGCCCGATTGGCGCCATCCCGTCACTCGCCTGAGCGTGGCCGAGATGTTGGTTGCCCTGCGCGATTCCGCCACCGTGCGCCGACTACGCTAGTGCCGGCGGCGCTGCATCGGCCGCGGCTCTTCTGCCGGCGGCGCCCACTTGCCCGAGCGCGCACCTTCCTTGCGCAGCTTGTTGAAGTGCAGCAGCGGCTCGCTGCGCTCGGTCAGCGAGGCGAGTTGAAAAATGCTGTAGCGCGGCGACTCAATCTGCACCAGGCGATACTCGCCCGGCTCGACTTCGATAATCTGTTTGCCCTGCTGCTCGCTGAGGAAGCGCTCGGCGTCGGCCACCGAGGCGCGCGCGTCCTCATAGGCCGGCACGCTCATCGCCTCCACCACGTAACTCCGCAGCAGCTTCGGCCAGTAGCGCTGGAACAAGCTCGAATCGGCGAACAGGTCGGCCCACACCACTTCGCCGTTGATGGCCACGACGACGCCGACCACGTTCTTGCCTTGCAGCGCGCCGCGCAGGGCTCGCTCGTACTCGCGCTGCAGGTTGGCGCTGGCGTCGTCAATGTGACGCTTGATGGTCGGCGAGGCTTCCATTTGCGCGTAGCTGCTCGACCCTTGCAGCTCGCGCTCTACCCGGCCGGGCTCCGCGCTCGGAACCGCGGCCGCGGCCACGCCCGAGCGCGACTCGGCCGTGGCGTCCCACACCTGCTGCTGGTTGCGCGCCACGGCCGCTTTCTCGCGCACCTTGGGCGCCGCCATCAGGCTGGCGCCGAAACTTGCCGAGGCGCCGTGCCAGCGCCCGGGCTCGACGCAGAACACATCCAGCGGCAGCGGGTCGCCGCCCGGCGGGATGACGCGGTCCCTGGAAATCACCCGGTCCTGCTTGCCGCCGGTGACGATTTCCCCGGCCAGCAATATCAGCGGGCGGCTGGAGTGATTGATGAGCACCAGGCGGTTCACCTGCGCCTGGCCGAGCGGCAGCGAGCCGTGCCGCCGTCGCTGCAGCGCCGCGCCGAGCTCGGTCACCTCGACTTCGCCCGAGCGCAACCCTTCGTCCAGCGTCAGGTAGTTGCGCGCATCGTGTTGGGCAGAGCTCGATACTGGAAACAACGCCAGGTTGGAGTAGAGAATCGGCGGGTGAACTTGCCAGTCGCGAACCTTCGGGATGCCCGCCGCAGCGGGTGGGCTGTCGTAGGTCAGAACCACCGTTGCCGCCGCGACAACGAAAACCAAAACCGGAAACCATCGTTTCAACATGAATTCGTCCTCCCTCTTTCGCCCCCGGCGTATCGGCCGAGGCGGGCCCCAGTCGGCGCGCTTCGTTGTGATGCCCGTCCCAGGAGGTGAGCGCGCCCGGGGCCCGCGACCGGCCCCTTGCACCTCTGCTATCGCCGCCGGCCGAGGAAAGTTCCCGGCTGTGCTCTTTTCATCTCTGCTGACTTGGGTATAATCCCGGCGCTGGTGTCGGGTTCAGGAAGTCGGGAGGTCCATGGGAACCGGGCCCAAGTTTGCGCCGCCCCGCTACATTGCTGTCGAAGGCCCCATCCGGGTCGGGAAGTCCACCCTGGCGCGCATCGTTTCGGAAAAGCTTCACGCGCGGCTCATCGCCGACCGCACCGACAATCCCCATCTCGCGGCGTTTTATCGCAGCGAGCCCGGCGCCGCCTTTCGCGCTCAGATGCACTTTCTGCTGGCGCGCTACCTCCAGTTGCGCGACCTGGCGCTCGAGCACGACCCCCGCACCATCGTCTGCGATTACCTCTTCGAGAAAGACCGCGTCTTCGCCACCCTCAACCTCAACGACGCCGAGCTTCAGGTCTACCAGCAGTACTTCGACCTCTTCCGCCCGCAGGTCGCGACGCCCGACCTGGTTATCTATCTGCAAGCCACGCCGGCGGTGCTGCGCAAGCGCCTGAAGCGCAGCCCGGCCGCCGCCTCCGAGCGCGACATCTCCGACGACTACCTCGAAGCCGTCGCCGAAGCCTACGACCATTTTTTCTTCCACTACTCGGCGTCGAACCTTCTCGTCATCAACACCAGCGAGATTGATTTCGTCGAGCGCTCCGAAGATTTGCAGGCGCTTCTTCGCCGCCTCGGCGAGCCCGTCAAAGGCACTCAGTACTTCCTCCCCCTCGGCCCGTCGTAAGGGGTGCGTCGCCGGCCAGGATTGGAGCCGAGGGGATTTGCTTTGGCTCCTGAGGACAGGAAGGGAGGGCAGGGCGGGGTTTCGACCCCGCCGTAAGGCGCAGGGTAGAGGTGGGCCTTGGCCCCTACAGCCAAGAACCGAAGTGGAAGGGCGGGGGTTTCGACCCCGCCGTCACAGGTGCAAAAGACGCGGGGCTTTAGCCCCTGAAGCCACGGTCGTCGGGCATCTCCGGTCGTTCTCCTCCGACACTTTCTTGTTGCCAAACCAGCCCCACCGTTATCTAATCTCCCTAGGGACTGCACCCCCAGGGGCGGTACCCGGAGGACAACATGAGCACCCTTCCGAACTCCCGCTCGGCGGGAACCGGACGGGACACCAAGAAGGTGACCGTACCGGAGATTCTCCGAAAGAAATCGAACGGCGAGCGCATCACCTGTCTGACAGCTTACGACTATCCGACCGCGCGCATCCTCGACGCCGCCGGCGTGGACATCCTCCTCGTCGGCGACTCGCTGGGCATGGTCGTGCTCGGCTACGAGAACACCCTGCCGGTCACGATGGAGGAAATGCTCCACCACACCCGCGCCGTGCGCCGCGGCACGGAGCGCGCCCTGCTGGTCGCCGACATGCCCTTCGGGAGCTTCCACCTCGACCCCACCGTGTCGGTCGAGAACGCCGTGCGCTTCGTCAAAGAAGCCGGCGCCGAAGCGGTCAAAATTGAGGGCGGGGAAAAGCGCCTCGAGCTCATCCACCGCCTGGTCGAAAACGACATCCCCGTAATGGGCCACATCGGGCTCACCCCGCAATCCATCCACGCCTTCGGCGGTTTCAAAGTGCAGGGCAAGACGCTGGAAGCCGTCGAGCGATTGCTGCGCGACGCCCACGCCGTCGAAGCCGCCGGGGCCTTCTCGCTCGTGCTGGAAAGCATTCCCGCCGAGGTCGCCGAGCTCATCACCCGCGAGCTCCGCATCCCCACCATCGGCATCGGCGCCGGGGCCGGCTGCGACGGCCAGGTGCTGGTCTGGCACGACCTGGTCGGGCTGAGCTTCGGCGTCCAGCCCAAGTTCGCCCGCCGCTATATGGACCTGCGCGCCGCCCTGGAAGAGGCCGTGCGCCGGTTCTGCGACGACGTCAACCGCGGCGAGTTTCCCGCCGAGGCCGAGACCTACCATCTCCCGCCGGAGGTGGCCCGGGCGCTGGCCCAGCGCGCGGCGCGCTCGCGGTAGTCAGGAGCGCTCTCAATGATTTCGCTCGCCACTTTCCACGAGCTCTACAACTACAACTGGTGGGCCCGCGACCGGCAGCTCGAGGCCTGCGCATCGCTCAGCGAAGAGCAATTCCTTCGTCCCGTCGGCGGCAGCTTTCCCTCGGTGCGCGACACGCTCGCGCACCTGGTCGCCGCCGAGTGGCTCTACCTGGAGCGCTGGCAGGGCCGCTCGCCCACTTCGATGCCGGCGGCCTCCGAGTTTCCCACTCTCGACTCTATCCGCGAGCGCTGGCGCGGCATCGAAGTGCTGCTTCGCGCCGTGCTGGCCGGGCTCGACGACCACCGGCTCGCCCGCCCCATCACTTACACCAACATTCGGAAGCAAACCAAGACGCTGCTGATGTGGCAGATGATGTACCACCTGCTCAACCACCAGAGCTACCACCGCGGCCAGGTCACTACCCAGCTTCGGTTGCTCGGCGCCGCGCCGCCCGCCGTGGATTTCTACGTCTACGTTGACTCCCGCAAGTAGCCGGGTGCATCGGATACGCGAGGAGGCTTCCATGGTTCCGTTACCGGTCTTGCAGACGCTCTACGACTACAACTACTGGGCGCGCGACCAGCAGCTCCGCGCCTGCGCCGCCCTGAGCGAAGAGAAGTTCCTCCGCCCGCTCGGCAGCAGCTTTTCGTCCGTCCGCGACACCCTCGCCCACCTGGTCGCTGTGGAATGGGTCTGGCTGGAGCGGTGCAAAGGACACTCGCCCACGCGAGCCGAAGCCGCGCCCTGGGCGGCTGAAACATTTCCCACCCTTGCGGTTGTCGAGCAGCGTTGGCGCGACACTGAGCGCGGCTGGCGCGACTACCTCCGCACCCTTACGCCGGAACAGCTTCTCCAACCCCTCAGCTACACCAATATCGCCGGCAAGCAGTGGACCTATCCCCTCTGGCAGATCCTCATTCACCTCGTCAACCACCAGACCTATCACCGCGGCCAGATTACGACCCTGCTTCGCCAGCTCGGGGTGCCCGCCACGGAAGTCGACTTACTCGTCGCCTTCGACTCCGGTCAGGTGAAGTGAAAACTCTCACCACCATCGCGGAAATGCAGACGGCGGTCGCCGGGCTGCGCGGCCTCGGCCAGCGCATCGGCTTCGTGCCGACGATGGGCGCGCTGCACGAGGGTCATCTCTCGCTCGTGCGCCGCTCCAAGCAGGAAACCGACGTGACGGTCGTCTCCATCTTCGTCAACCCGGCCCAGTTCGGCCCCCACGAGGACTACCTGCGCTACCCGCGCGACCTGGAGCGCGACTCCGCGCTTCTTCTCCGCGAAGGCGCCGACCTGCTCTTTGCGCCCTCGGTCGAAGAGATGTACCCGAACGATTTTCAGAGCTACGTGAGCGTGGAGCGCGTCGCCACGCCGTTCGAAGGCCAGTTCCGCCCGGGACACTTCCGCGGCGTCGCCACGGTGGTGCTGAAGCTCTTCAACATCGTGCAGCCCCACCGCGCCTACTTCGGCCAGAAGGATGCCCAGCAGTGCGCCGTGGTGCGCCAACTGGTGCGGGACTTGAGCCTGCCGGTTGAAATCATTGTGTGTCCCATCGTCCGCGAGCCCGACGGCCTGGCGATGAGCTCCCGCAACGCCTACCTCAAGCCCGACGAGCGCCAGGCGGCCCTGGTGCTTTCGCGCAGCCTGGCGCGCGCCCGCGAATTGATCGAAGCCGGCGAGCGCCGCGCCGAAGTCCTGGCTCAGCAGGTACGCAACGTTATCGAGCAGGAACCCAAGGCGCGCATTGACTACGTGGGGGTCGCCGACGCCGACACCTTCGAAGCGCGCGACACCCTCGCCGGCCGCACCGTCATCGCCCTGGCGGTCTGGATCGGCGGCGCCCGCCTGCTCGACAACCTCATCGTCGAAGAGACCCCCGCCGGCCTGCAATTTCGCGCATAATTCTCGCTGCGCTCAGGCAGCCGGAACCGCCCGGCTCGCTATCAAAGTAAGAGACATGGCGATGCGCCGGCGAAGACGAGTGGCAGTAGTTGTCTTCGTCCTGGGTGTGTTGCTGACCACCGTTTTCCTGTGGGTCTTTGTTTCTTCCACCGGGCAGGAAGCTGTCCGCCGGGCTCTCGAGCAGCAGACCGGCCTGACGGCGCGCGCGCAAAGTGTTGAGAGGCTGTGGCTGCCTCCCGGCGTCCTGATTCATGAAGTAGAGCTGGAAAGCGCCGGCCTCAGCCTCAAGGCGCGCGCGATGGAGGTTCGTGTAGCCTGGCTGCCGTTGCTGTGGGGCGAAGTCCGCGCCGGCGACATTCGCCTCACCGATGCCCGCCTCCACCTGAGTCCTCAGAGGGACGCCGCGGCCGCAGCCTCCGGCTTGCCGCGGGGCGCCGACTGGGAACTGAACAACCTTGACCTTTGGACGACCGTTGACGGCACTGAGAGGCAACTGTTGCACATTGACAGGGCCTCCTGGTCGCCCAGCCTGACGGAGAAGAGCCGTCTGGAGCTCTCCGGCTCCGCCGGTGACTCCGAGAGCTCGCGCATTCATATTCTGGGCGAAGCCACCGCCTGGCGCCCGCCGGCGCTCCCGGACGGCCGGCTCCAGCTCGAGCTCACGGAGTTTCCCGCACAGCCGTTGCTCGGACAAGTTGTCGGCGACTCCCGCCTGCTGGGTGCGGCGCGCTTGAACGGCAAGCTCACGGTGAACAGCAACACCGGCGCGGCCGAAAGCCAGGGCGCTTTGCAGGCAACGACGCCGGAAGGCGCGCAGCTCATCGCGCTCGACTTCAGGGCGCGCGCCACGCCGGCCCTGCTCACGCTCGACTCCGCTGCGGGCGAGCTGGCGGGAAACCGCTTCGAAGCCGCGGGCACCGCCGACGGCTGGCAGGGAAGCGACCGCAAGACGGAACTTACGCTTCGCCTGCCCGATGCCCGCTTGGAGAAGGAGACGCGGTCGCAGATTCGCGCTGTGCTGGGTCGGGAGACGCTCGGCTTTGCTGAGAATGTCCGCGGGCGCTTCGCCGCCGAGCTGAAGCTGACGGAATCTGCCGGCCGCGCCCGCGTCGGCGGCCGCGCCGACCTCAACGGCCTCACCTACGCCCGCAAGGGGATGCCGGCGCTGGAAGATATTCGCGGCCGGCTGGCGCTTGCGGGCGACGCAGTAGTGTTTGAGCAGGTCACGGCCAAGGCGTTCGACACGCTGACGCGCATCACCGGCCAGGCCCGCGGCGACCAGTTGGCGCTGCGCCTGGAGACTGACGACGTTCCCGCCGAGCGCATCCTCGCCGAGCTGGCGCCCGACCTTCACTTGGCCGGCGTGCACGGCGTTGCGCGCTTGGAAGTCGACGTTGTTGGCCCGGCTGACCAGCCCACCCTCGCCGGCCGCGCTCACATCCGCGGTGTGGGCTTCGATCTGCGCCAGTTGCCGGTTCGCGGCGTCGAGGGCGAAGCTGCTTTTAACTCCGACCGGGTTCACTTCGAGTCGCTGCGCGGCCGCGCCGGCGGCTGCGAGGCGCGCGCCAGCGGCGAGACGCTGTTGGCGGCTTGGAGCAGCGGAACCATCGGCCAGGTCACGCTGCCGGAATGCGAGATCGCGCAAGTAGCCCATGTTGCCGAACTGGCGGGCATCGGCCGTTTCCCCGGCCTTGAGCCGGAGACGCTCGAAGGCCGCGGCACTGTGGCTCTCAGCTACGCGCACGAGCGTTGGCGCGCGGAACTGATGGTTCCTGGCGCGCGCTGGAGTCCTGCCTGGTTGGCCGCGCCGCTGGAAGATGTACGCGCCTCGGTGCGCATTGACCCCGAGGCCGTCCAGATTCGCAACCTCAGCGGGCGCTTCGGCTCCTCGCCCGTTCGCCTGCATGGCGAGGTCGGGCTGCGCGGAGCCGAGTCGGCCCCCTGGCAGATGGACCTTGAAGCTCATCTGACGCCGCAGGATGCCGAATCCCTCGTCCCCTCGCCTTGGCGCCGGTGGGTGCGCCTTGTGAATGAAGTGGAAGCGCGCGGCCGCCTGCGCGGCCAGCCCGAGGCCGTCACGCTCGAGGCCCAGATTCAAACCAACCCAACGCTGACCGCGTCGGCTGTTCCCGTTCCCGTGCCGGAGGCCGTGCCGGCCACCATTGACATTCGCGCTCGCTGGGACGATGTGGGCTTTGCGCTCGAGCGGTTCTCCGCTCGCTTTGGCAACACTGAGTTCAGCGGGCGTGGCTCACTCGAGCACAGTTCCGAACCTCAACTCGACTTCCACTTGCAGGCGCCGCCGGGCAGCTCGCTGGAAGAGCTGCTGGCGCTGGTCCGCTTGCCCGCGCCGTTGCAGTCGGCGCGCGGCAAGGCCGCAGTGGATCTCACCTTGCGAGGCTCGCTCGCCAACCCCCAATGGGCCGGCATGGTCGAACTGGCGGAAGTCTATCTGCCGAATGTGCTCGCTGAGCCGGTGCAGATGAAGGGTCGCCTGCTCCTCTCGGCCGACGGCCTTAGCCTCGACCGTGTGCGGATCACACAACCTTCCGGCGAGCTGGCAGTCAACGGGCGGCTGCGCTCCGAAGGGGTGTCCACGATCGAGATCGCCGGCGCCGCGGCCAACCTCGACGACTTCTTCAGCCAGTGGCAGGGCGGTTCATTCAACTGGTCGGAGCAAACTTTTCTGCGCGAGCATCCCTTCCAGGTTTCGCTGGCGCTGGAGCGCGCGCAGTTTCTGGACCTCACCTTCACCCACGTGCGCGGGCGGCTCGAGCAGTCGGAGGGGAAGCTCAGCCTGAGCATCCCCCATTTCGGGCTGGGCTCGGGTCACGGCCGGCTGGAGGGAAGCGTCGAGCCGGCGGACGACCAGTTGCGCGCCAGCCTGGAACTGAACCAGGTTCCCGTCGAAATGCTGCTGGGCGATTTCCTCAAAGCCCAGCGCATCGTCACCGGCCCACTCGACCTCCACGTGGAGCTGACCGGCCCCGTGGGCTCGCGGCAGGACTACTTGCGCACCGCCAGCGGCCTGGCTCGCTTCACCGTCACCCAGGGCCGCATTCAGAAGGGCACGCTGCCGGAACGTCTGTTCGCCCTGGCCGTGCTGCTGCGCGAGGGTCCCTTCGGCTGGGGCCTCTTGAGCCTGGGCAAGGTCTGGAACCCGCCCAACCTGCGCAAGTTCGACACCTGGAGCGGAACGCTGGAGCTGAGGGAAGGGAAGGCGGAGCTGGTGGAGAGCAATCTGGTTTCGAACACCTACAACGTGAACCTGCAAGGCGAAGTGGATATGCAGGCCGGCACGATGCAACTGCACGGCGAGGGCAACTTCCACCCGCCTTACCAGTTCGACTTCAGCATCAAGAGCATGGTAGAAGGCCTAGGGCGGCTCTTCCAGATTGTGCGCGGGCGTAAGGGACACAACTTTGAATTCGACGTCGCCGGCGAACTGGCCGGCACCAAGCGCATCGAAAACTTCCGCTTCAAGGATTGAGAGAGGTGCTGATGCATCTTTTACTGGCACTGAACCCATCTAATAATGCGAATGAGGGAAAAGCTATGAGCCGACGCGACCGCAAGGTTATTATCCTGGCCGCCCTGATGGCCGCTCTGCTGAGCCTGGCCGCGGCCGTGGCTGTCTTTGCCAAGGCCACCGAAGACGACGTGGCCAAGGTCAAGCCGGGCATGTCCCGCGCCGAAGTGCTCGACATCATGGGCAAGCCCGACAAGGACCAGGAAGTGAAGGACGAGGGCGAGCTTTGCCGGCTCCTTGCCTACAAGTCGGTCGGCCGCTACAGGGTCGTCAACATCTGGTTCGACTGCGCCGACAAGGTCAAAGCCGTCGACAAAGTCGCTCGCTAACCCCCCTGCTGTCTTCCTGAGCGGAGTCCGGGCCGCCGCAGGCGGGTCGGCGAAGGCGAAGGATCTGCCTTTCCATCTCCTACTCCAGCGAGGCCAGAACCTCCGCCGCGTGTTTCCCGGGTCTCACCTTGTCGAACACTTTCTTCACTTTGCCGTCCGGCCCGATGAGCACCGTCGTGCGCACGATGCCCATGAACTTCCTCCCCAGAAAACTCTTCTGCTGCCACACGCCATAGGCCTTGAGCATTCCCTTCTCGGGGTCGCTCAGCAGCGTGAAGTTCAGCTTGTGTTTCTTCTTGAACTTCGCCAGCGTCTCCGGCTTGTCCGCCGAGCAGCCCAGGACGATGGCGTTCTTGCGGGCAAAGGCGTCGCGGGCGTCACGAAACTCGTGCGCCTCAATGGTTCACCCCGGCGTCATCGCTTTGGGGAAGAAAAACAGGACCACGTGGTGCCCCTTGAAGTCGCTCAGTTTGAGGCTCGTCCCTTCGTCGGTCGTCAGCCTAAACGCCGGCGCCGCCGCCCCTTCCTTCAACCCCATCGGAGTCCCTCCTCAACGCGGATTCTACCACTTCCCGTTTCGCCGCCGGGCGAACCGCAGCCCGTGTACGCCCAGGATTGCTAGGCAGATCGCCACCGCCACCCACGTCAACAATTGCTGCGACACGTCGGGGTAGATGACCGACTCGAGATAGTGGATCAGGAAGGATTCCGTGTAGGGCGTTTGGCCCGCGCGCTGGAGCGACCAGTTTTCGAGCAGCGTCAGCGGGCACGGCCACAGCAACAGCTCAATGAGAATCCCGTAGACCACCGAGCCGATGTGCAGCCAGCGCAGCAGCGGTCGCCCGCGGGTCGCCAGCCATCCCAGCAGCACCCACAGAATCCACGCCGCGTGCAGCGTAAACGCCGCTATCGCCAGAACGTGGTAGATTCTCACGGCCGTTGAACCGATTGTATCCCGTCGGAGGCTCGCTCGATGGCTGAATTCTTGCGCCGCTTCTTCCAGCTCGACGCCCACGGCACCACGGTGCGCCGCGAAGTCGTCGCCGGCGTCACCACCTTCGTCACCATGGCCTACATCATCGTGGTCAACCCGGCGATTCTCTCCGCCGCCAAGATTCCCGCCGGACCTTCAATGGTGGCGACGATTCTCACCGCTGTCTTTGGCACGCTGCTGATGGGCTTCTTCGCCCGCCGCCCCTTCGCCATCGCCCCCTACATGGGCGAGAACGCCTTCATCGCCTACACAGTTGTCGTGGGGCTCGGTTACACCTGGCAGCAGGCTCTCGCTTCGGTCTTCCTCGCCGGTGTGCTATTCATCCTCTTGACCGTGGCGCGGGTGCGCCAGTGGCTGGTCGAAGGCGTCCCGGCCGGCCTGCGCTACAGCTTCGCGGTCGGCGTCGGCCTGTTCATGACCTTCATCGGCTTGAACGAAACCGGCATCGTGCGCCTCGGCGTCGAAGGGGCGCCGGTGCGCATGGGCGCGTTCACGTCCGCGCCGGTATTGATCTCGCTCCTCGGTTTTGTGCTGATCGTGGCGATGATGATTCTCAAGCTGCGCGGCGCCATGCTTCTCGGTGTGCTGGCGACCGCCGCCATCGCCTTCGCCACCGGTGTCGCCCAGGCGCCCGATGCCTGGCTCAGTGCCCCGCCCAGCCTCGCGCCCATCTTCTGGCAGCTTGATTTCTCCGCGCTCTGGAGCGTCGGGTTTCTGGCGGTGATGCTGACGACGTTCGTGATGGCGTTCGTGGATACGATGGGCACGCTCATCGGCGTCTCTGCTCGCGCCGGATTCCTCGACGCCGAAGGCAATCTGCCGCAGATTGAGCGCCCCATGCTGGCCGATGCGCTCGCCACCACGTTCGCTGCCGCGGTGGGAACGACTACCGCCGGCGCTTACATCGAATCCGCCACCGGCGTCGAAGCCGGCGGCCGCACCGGCTTGACCGCCATCGTCACGGCGCTGCTGTTTTTGCTGGCGCTCTTCTTCGCGCCCGTTGTCGCCGCCATTCCGCCGCAGGCCTACGGCCCGGCGCTGATCGTGGTTGGCTTGCTGATGGTCAGTCCGATTACTCGCGTCAACTTTGATGACCTCACAGAATTGGTGCCTGCGTTCGCTACCGTCGCGCTGATGAGCTTCAGCTTCAACATCGGCGTCGGCATGACCGCCGGCTTCGTGCTCTATCCTTTTTGCAAGCTGGTCGCGGGCCGCGCTCGCGAAATCAAGCCCGGCCTCTGGGTTCTCTTCGCGCTCTCGCTGCTCTTTTACGCCTTCTATCCCTATCGCTAAGGGAAGAAGAAGCGCCCGGAGTGGGGTGTCCGGGGCCGTGAGTAAGCGGTGGCTGGGGCGCCTGGATTCGAACCAGGACCTCTGGATTAACAGTCCAGCGTGCTGCCAGACGCACTCCGCCCCAAACTAGAGGTCGGGCTTGCCGTCCCGCGTCACCATCTTGCGCAGGTCAAACGTAGCCTCGATCTCGTTCTTGCCCACGCGGCAGTGGAACTCAACCTTGTTTTCTGTCGCCGGAATCACCGGCTTGCCCTCGGCCTCGCGGGGGAAAAAGATGAAGACCTGCGCCAGCCGCCCGCCGGGCCGGAAAAACTGCACCTGGTCAGGCGTTACGCGCATCTTGCTCGATTTGAGTTCCAGATACGCTGCCGCCTTCGTGCCTTCTTCCTTTATTTCTTCGAACCCGGTCATATTCGATCCAAGCACTGACAGAATGTAGGAGGGCGGCGCCGCGGCTAGCATCGCCTTGGAGTTTTCCGGATCCTCGCGCCCGGCCAATTGCGCGCTCCGCACCTGCGCCTGGCGCATCGTCAGGGCCGACGCCCACTGCACCAGATACCTGGCTTGTACTTGCGGCCCGGCGGTGTCGCTCATCGGCTTGGTGCCGGAAACTTCCGAGCGCGCAATCGCTCCTTCGCCGGGTCCGCTTGTGCCCAGCACTTCGATCAGGCGCGCCCAGGGGGAGTCCTGGACGACTCTCTCCACCTCCTTCTGCGTCCATTCCGTGTAGGGCTTGTCCTTCCACGGCTCGGCCGCCCACAGCAGCCCGACACAGAGGAGAACAAGTAGTGCAACCCGTCCCGCCTGTTCCACCTTCATCGCAATCCTCCTCGTTTCAACCTAGCTGGCACGGCCGGTTCTGTCAATCGCGCCTCAGGCGAGGAATCCAGCGCGGCACGCGCCGGCAGTACTGGCGGTACTTCTCGCCGAAGCGCCGCTCCATGTCCGGTTCTTCGTAGTAGGGAACGAACAGCGAGAGAAACAGAACGAACAGCGCCAGGCCGAACCATAGGCCCAGCGAGCCTAGCCCCAGCGCCAGCCCCGTCAGAATAGCGCCCACGCCGTACATCATCGGGTTGCGCACGTAGCGGTACGGCCCGGCTATCACCAGGCGCCTGGTCTTGGCGGTGAACGGATGCGCCGTGCCTTTGCCGATGTCTATAAAAAGCAGGTTGCACCAACCTGCCAGCAGGCTCCCCCCCGCCACCAGCAGGAATCCGGCCGTGGGATAGTGGGGCCCGCGCCAGCCCATCCGCCGGTCCAACCACAGCCAGAAAAAAACCAGCGACACGACCAGGGCGGGGAACCAGACGAACTGAAAGAACGCTTTCATCGCGTCTCGGACTACGCGAGCAGGCGTTTCAGGGTGTCGTTGACCAGTTGCGGGTTGGCCTGCCCGCGCGAGGCCTTCATCACTTGGCCGACAAAGAACGCGAACAGCGCCGTCTTGCCCTTCTTGTAAGCCTCGACCTGTTGCGGGTTCGCTTCCAACGCCTGCCGGCAAAGCTTTTCAATCTCGCCTGCGTCGGTGACCTGCTCCAGCTTCTCGGCGGCGATGATTTCCTTGGCCGAGTTGCCGGTGGAGAACATCTTCGCGAAGACAGTTTTCGCCATCTTTCCGGAGAGCGTCCCGGCCTCCACCAGGCCAAGCAGCTCGCCCACAGCAGCCGGCGCGACCGGGGACTCCGTTATCTCTTTGCCCGCTTCCTTCAGCAACGCCAGCAGCTCCGATTGAATCCAGTTGGCTGCCGCCTTGGCATTCGGCGACGCTTGGGCCGCCGCCTCGAAGTAGTCGGCCAGCGCCCGCGTAGCGGTCAACACGCCGGCGTCGTAGTCCGTCAGTCCGTAGTCGCGCACAAACCGCGCCCGCCTGGCCGCGGGCAGCTCCGGCATCTCGCGGCGTATCTTCTCCCGCCAGGCGGCGTCAATCACCGGCGGCAGCAGGTCAGGCTCGGGGAAGTAGCGGTAATCGTGCGCGAACTCCTTCGAGCGCATCGGCTCGGTGCGCCCAGCGGCCACGTTGAAGAGCCGCGTCTCCTGCTCCACCGTGCCGCCGTTTTCCAGCAGCGTCACCTGGCGGTCAATCTCGTACTCCAGCGCCCGCACCAGATACCGGAACGAGTTCAGGTTCTTGACCTCCGTTTTGACGCCGAACTTTTCCGCGCCCCGCCGCCGCACGCTCAGGTTGGCATCGCAGCGCAGCGAGCCTTTCTCCATATCGCAGTCGCTGACTTCGATGTATTCGAGGATTTGCTTCAGAGTGGTCAGATACTCGTAGGCCTCCGCGGGCGAGCGCAGGTCGGGCTCGCTGACGATTTCAATCAGCGGCACCCCGCAGCGGTTGAAGTCAAGGTAGGTGTTGCGGTCGGAGTCAGGGAAACCCTCGTGCAGCGACTTGCCCGCGTCCTCTTCCAGGTGCACGCGCGTAATCCCCACCCGCTTTATGCCGTCGTTGAGCCGGATTTCCAACCCGCCGCGCTCGCTGAGCGGCAGCTCGTACTGAGAAATCTGGTAGCCCTTCGGCAGGTCGGGATAGAAATAATTCTTGCGCGCAAAGCGCGACCGCTCTCGCACCTCGCAGTTCAGCGCCAGCGCCGCTCGCACGGCCAGCTCCAGCGCCTGCTGGTTCAGCACCGGCAGCGAGCCCGGCAGGCCAAGACACACCGGACAGACGTTGGTGTTGGGCGGGTCACCGAAGCGCGTCGAGCAACCGCAGAAAATCTTCGACGCCGTCCTGAGCTGGACGTGCACCTCCAGCCCAATAACCGGCTCGTAGTCTTGCGCCACCGTCGCGAGTTGTTCCCGCGTCAACCCCATTGCAGAATTATAGCCGAAGCTCCAACCGTTGCCCGGCCGGCTTGCCCGAGCTTGTCGAAGGGGAGGCTCTCGCCCCCAAAGAAAGAGAATCCCACCTGCACAGACTAGGCCGACGTTCCGCGCTGCCTCAGGTAATCCGCCAGGGCTTGCTGCCAGGGGCGCATCTCCGGAAAGCCCGCGGCGCGATAGTTGGCATTGTCGAGCACCGAGTAGGCTGGGCGACGTGCCTTGCGCGCCAGCGCTTCGCTGGTGGTGGGTTGCAGTGCCGGCGAAAGTCTGGCCAGACGAAAAATCTCCTGCGCGAATTCGAACCATGAACACTGGCCGGTATTGGTCAGGTGGTAAAGCCCGAAGCGATCGGTGTGAATCAACGGATTGAGCGCCCTTGCTAGATCGGCGCTGCTGGTCGGCGTGAGCACCTGGTCGGTCACCACCCGGATGGGCTTGTTTTCCGCCGCGAGCTGCAACATGGTCTCGACGAAGTTGGTTCCTTTGCCGCGCCGGTTGGCCAGCCCGTAGAGCCCGCAGGTGCGGATGAGAAAGTAGCGCTGGCAGCAGCGTTGCACGATGAGCTCCCCAGCGCGTTTTGAGAGCGCATAGACCGACTGCGGGTTGGGCGCGTCGGCCTCCACGTACGGCGAACCCTTGATTCCATCGAAAACATAGTCGGTGCTGAAGTGCACCAGCACTGCGCCAATCTCAGCCGCCGCTCGCGCCAGGTGGTAGACGCCGACCGCGTTCACAGCGAAGGCCTGCTCGGGCTGGTCTTCGCAGTCGTCCACGCGATGGAAGGCCGCGGTGTTGATAATAGCGTCGGGGCGCATATTGAGGACGCGGCTGCGCACGGTGGCGGCGTCGGCGATGTCGAGTTCTCCGTGGGTAAACGGAAAAAGTTTGTCGCCGGTCAGTGTGGCCAGCAGGTCGGTGGCGAGTTGGCCGCCGGCGCCCAGCAGCAGTATGCGCATAGGATGGTTGTCGCGGGCGGCCCATTGTAACAGCATTGTGGAAGCCAAGTGGGTGCCTGCGAGCCGCGTGGTATACTTTTCCTGCAGATGGGGTGTTCCGGCTCGATTGTCATCGTCACCTTCAACTCCGCAGCGCATATTGAAGCGTGCCTGCAGAGCGTGCGCTCGTCTGGGTGGGAAGTCATCGTGGTGGATAACGGCTCGACGGACGATTCGGTAGCTCGCGCTCGTGCCTTCCCCGACCTGGTTGTCTTGACCAATTCCCAGAACCGCGGCTTCGCGGCCGCTGCCAACCAGGGAGTGAAGGCCGCACGGGGTGACTGGGTGCTGTTGCTGAATCCCGACGCCGCAGCCGAGCCGGGCGCATTGGATGCGCTCACGTCGGTCGCCAGCGAAGTCAACGCTGAAGCCGCCGGCGGACGTCTCCTCAATCCCGACGGCACCACCCAGGTAGGTTTTACTCTGCGGCGCCTGCCGCGCTTGCCCGATATGCTGGCTGAAGTCCTGCTTCTCAATCGCGTCTTTCCGCGAAACCCGTGGAACCGCCGCTACCGTTGTCTGGACATGAGCTGCGAGGTCGCGGCCGAAGTCGAGCAGCCGGCCGGCGCCTGTCTGCTGGTCAAGCGGCAGGTGTGGGAAGAACTGGGCGGGATGGACGAAAGTTTCTTTCCATTGTGGTTCGAGGATGTGGACTTCTGTCGAAGGCTTCGCCAACGCGGTGGACGGATCGTGTATGCGCCGCAGGCGCGGTTCCGTCATCGCGGTGCGCACAGTGTGAAATCGCTTCCCGCCGCGGAACGCCAGCTTGCCTGGTATCGAAACCTGCTGCGTTACTTTCGAAAACACCACGGACTTGTGGCCGCGGCGATTCTGCGTCTGGGCATTGTCGCCGGAGCCCTGCTGCGCCTCTTGGCCACGGCGATTGGCGCGCGGCCGGAGACGGGCACGCGGGCGGAGGCGATTCACGCCTGCGCCGGCGTGGTGCGCTGGAGCCTGCTGGGTGAGACTACGGCCACGGCGGTGCGCGCATGAAGAGAGTCGCCGCTACCGTCGTGACTCATCACAGCGGACACTATATCCGGCGCTGTCTGGACTCCGTCTTCGCCCAGTCGGGTGTTGAAGTGGAAGTGGTGGTCGTGGACAACAGCTCGTCGGACGATACCATCGCTCGCCTTGAGCCTTTCCGCGGTCGTATTCGCCTGCTGCGCAACGAAACCCAGGTCGGTTTCGCGGCGGCTCAGAACCAGGCTATTCGTGAAACACACGCCGAGTGGATCCTTTGCCTGAATCCGGATGTCGAGTTGGAGCGCGACTTCATTCGGCGACTCCTCGAAGCCGTCGAGCCCCGCTCCCGCGTCGGCGTGGCTTGCGGCAAGCTGCTGCGGATGGCGCCCGACCGGCGCCGCCGCATGCCCCAGCTTCTTGATTCGACCGGCATCTACTTTACTCCCACGCTGCGCCACTTCGATCGCGGCTCCAACCAGCCCGACGTCGGGCAATACGACAAGCTGGAATATGTCTTCGGCGCTACCGGCGCGGCGGCCTTCTACCGCCGCGCGATGCTGGAAGACATTGCCGTCGGCGGAGAGTTTTTCGACGAAGACTTCTTTGCCTACCGCGAAGACGCCGACCTGGCCTGGCGCGCGCAACTGGCTGGCTGGCGCTGCCTCTACGTTCCCCAGGCCGTGGGCCGGCATGTGCGCCGCGCCTTTCCGCAGAACCGGCGCCAGTTGCCGGACTTCATCAACTGTCACACCACGAAAAACCGCTTCTTGATGCGCGCCAAGAACATGGGCTGGCCGCTTTACTGGCGGATGTTTGTTCCGATGAATCTGCGCGACCTGGGCATCCTCGCCTACTGCCTGTTGCGCGAGCGCACCTCGCTGCCGGCCTTCGCCTGGCTGTGGCGCAATCGAAAGCGAATCTGGGAAAAGCGCGCCGCCGTGCAGGCCAAGCGCCGCGTGAGCGATATCGAGCTGGCGCGCTGGTTCCGCTTCCGTCCCGTCAGCCTGCGGGCCGAGCCGCTCCCGATGCGCCTCGCCATTGTCGGCACCCGCGGCGTGCCCGCCAACTATGGCGGCTTTGAAACTCTGGCCGAGGAGCTGGGCGCGCGCCTGGCGGCGCGCGGCCACGAGGTCACCGTCTACGGCCGGCGACCTCAAATACGGTACGACAAGCCCACCTATCGCGGCATGCGTATCGTGCTCTTGCCCACGCTGGCATGGAAGTACTTCGACACCGTGGTACACACGTTTCTCTGTGCTTTTCACGTGGCCTTCAGCGACGTCGAGGTGGTTTTTCTGTGCAACGTCGCTAACAGCCCCTTCGCCTGGATCCCGCGCCTGGCCGGCAAGCCGGTGGCGCTCAACGTCGACGGGCTTGATCGCCGTCGCCGGAAATGGAACTGGCTCGGCCGCGCCTACTTGTGGCTGTGCGAGTGGCTGGCGCTGGTGACGCCCACCGCGATGGTCACCGACGCGCAGGTGATGCAGGACTACTACCGCGAGCGCTACGGCAAGTGGTCGACCCTCATCGCTTACGGCGCCGAACCGCGCGATGCGGGCGACGGTAAGGCGACACTCGAGCAGGCCGGGCTCAAACCCGGCCGCTACGTCCTCTATGTCAGCCGGCTCGAACCCGAGAACAACCCCGAACTTGTCATCCGCGGCTTCGAGAAAGTCAGCACCGACTGGCGGTTGGCCGTGGTGGGCGGTAATTCGTATCGCCCCGAGTATGTCGAGCAGCTCAAGCAGACCCGCGACCCGCGGATCGTTTTCACCGGACCCATCTACGGCGAGGGCTACTGGCACCTGCAGCGCAACGCCGGCGCTTACGTCCACGCCACCGAAGTGGGAGGAACCCATCCGGCGCTCATTGAGGCCATGTCGTGCGGCAATGCCGTGCTCTACCTGAACACACCGGAGAACGTGGAAGTCGCCCGCGACGCGGGCGTTCCCTTCGAACCTTCGGCCGACGACCTGGCGCAGAAACTTGAGCGGGTGCTCACGAATCCGCAGTTGCGGCAGGAGCTTGCCGTCCGCGCCCACGGCCGCGCCCGTGAGAGGTACAACTGGGACGAGATTACTTCCGAGTACGAGTACTTGTTCACGCGGCTGCTGCATTCATAATGCTTGACTCGGCGCGCCAACCGACCTAGCATCAACACCAGAGGGGAGCATGGGGACGACCGGCACATATGCTTCCGGAATCGACCGGCGGGAAGATCACCGCACCACTTTTTTTGCCGAAGCGGAATATGAGTGGGGCGGCAACAAAATGCGCGCCCGCATCCTCAACCTCAGCCTGGGCGGAATGCTGATGGAGACGCGCGCCCCGCTTCCGGCGATGGCCCAGTTCGTCGCCACGCTGCATCTGGCGGAAGGGCCGCCGCTGGAAGCAATCTGCGTGGTGAAGCGCCTGGTGCCTGGCGTGGGCATGGGGGTGGAGTTCGTCGACCTCAAGCCCTCCGACCACATCCGCCTGCGGCGCATCGTCGAATCCCTGCCGCACTAGCCGGAACGCGGCTCAGAGACCTGAGTAGGTATTCCGCTTGAGGAAGCGCCCGGCACCCGGTTTGCCGACGAACTTTCCGTTGTCAATCACGACGCGGCCGCCCACCAGCACTTGCCGCGGCATCCCTTTCACTTTGATGCCCTCGAACATCGAGTAGTCCACCCGCATGTGGTGCGTCTTGGCGCTGATGACTTCTTCCTTGTCGGGATCCCACAGCACCAGGTCGGCGTCGGAGCCGACCGCGATGGTGCCTTTGCGGGGGTAGAGCCCGAAGAGTTTCGCCGGCGCGGTGGAAACCAGCTGCACGAAGCGGTTGATGTTGAACCGCCCGCCGCCCACCCCGCCGGTGTAGACCAGGCTCAAACGGTGCTCGATTCCCGGTCCGCCGTTGGGAATCTTGGTGAAGTCGTCCCTGCCCATCTCCTTCTGTTCCTTGAAGCAGAACGGGCAGTGGTCGGTGGAGACGACTTGCAGGTCATCTTTCGCCAGGCCCGCCCAAAGCTTGTCCTGGTGCCACTTTTCGCGCAGCGGTGGCGTGAAGACGTACTTGGCTCCTTCGAAGCCCGGCACGTCGAAGTTGTCGATCGAAAGGAAGAGGTACTGCGGGCAGGTTTCGGCGTAGGCGGGCAGGCCGCGGTCGCGCGCCTCGCGCACCTTCTCCAACGCGTCGTTGCAGGAGAGGTGAACGATGTAGACGGGCGCCCCGGCCATCTCGGCCAGCGCAATGGCCCGCGCAGTGGCTTCAGCCTCGGCGGTCGTCGGGCGCGTCAGCGCATGATACTTGGGCGCTGTCTTGCCCTCCGCCAGCGCCCGCTTGACGATGACGTCAATCGCTCCGCCGTTTTCGGCGTGCATGCAAATCAGGGCCCCGCTCTTCGCTGCCTGGCTCATCGCCTTGAAGATGAGCGCGTCCTCCACCATGAAGACGCCCGGGTAGGCCATGAACAGCTTGAAGCTCGACACGCCCTCTTGCACCAGCGCGTCCATCTCTTCCAGCCGCGCGTCCGGCAGGTCGGTCACGATGCAATGGAAGGCGTAGTCGGTCACCGCCTTGTTGTGCGCCTTCTTCATCCAGGTGTCGAACGCCTCGCGCAGCGTCTGGCCCTTGTACTGGATGGCGAAGTCAATCAGCGTCGTCGTGCCGCCGTGGGCGGCGGCGATGGTGCCGCTCTCAAAATCATCGGCGCTGGTAGTGCCGCCGAAGGGCATGTCAAGGTGGGTGTGAACGTCGATGCCACCGGGCATGACGTAAAGCCCGCGGGCGTCGAGCACCTGCTTGGCCGACTCGCGCGGCAAGCTGGCGGCAATGGCGGCGATGCGGCCGTCGCTCAGACCGATGTCGGATGCGTAGGTGTCGGACGCGGTGACGACGGTGCCGCCCTGAATCAGCGTGTCAAATTGCATGTTCGTCTCCCCTGCGGTGCGAGCGTATGGTAGTGGCGCGCCCGCAGAGGTGTCAACGCAGATGCGTTGATGCGCGCGCGAGGCGCTGTGCTAGAATCCGCTCCACGAGCGGCCATGCGGGAAACAGCCCCCAAGCTGACGCCGGAGCAGTATGAGCGCAACTTTGCCGACATCGCCCCGCCGCTCACCCGCCAGCAGGCGCTGCTCGAAGGCGCCCGCTGCCTCTTCTGCTACGACGCGCCCTGTATTCAGGCCTGCCCCACCCGCATTGATGTTCCTTCGTTCATCAAGAAGATCCTCACCGGCAATCTGAAGGGTTCGGCGCGGGTCATCCTCAGCGCCAACATCCTCGGCCAGAGCTGCGGGCGCGTTTGCCCGACGGAGGTGCTGTGCGAAGGCGCCTGCGTGCTCAATCGCGAGGGCGAAAAGCCGGTTGAGATTGGCCGCCTGCAGCGCTACGCCGTGGACTATGTGCTCGAGAACAACATCCGCGTGCTTCACGCCGGCGCCAGAAACGGCAAGCGAGTGGCCTGCATCGGCTCGGGGCCGGCCTCGCTCGGCTGCGCCTCCGAGCTCGCCCAGCGCGGCTACGAGGTTGTTATTTACGACAAGAACGAGCTCCCCGGCGGTCTCAATACCTATGGCATTGCCGCCTACAAGACTCGGGCGCACGAGAGCGTGCGCGAGGTGAAACTGGTCGAAGACCTCGGCGTGAAGATTCACCAACGCGTCGAGGTGGGCAGGGACATCTCTCTCTCCGAACTGGAGGCCAAGTTCGACGCCATCTTCATCGGCATCGGCCTGGGAGAGACCTGGGCGCTCGACCTGCCGGGAGAAGACCTGCGCGGCGCCTTTGGGGCCATGGACTTTATCGAGCGCACCAAGAAGGAACCCTTCCACAAGGTCGACGTCGGCAAGCGCGTCGCCGTCATCGGGGCGGGGAACACAGCCGTCGACGTCGCCACAGCGGCGCGGCGCCTGGGAGCGGAGTGGGTGGCGATGATTTATCGCCGCGGCGAGCGCGAGATGCCGGCGTTCAAGTACGAGCGCGAACTGGCGCAGAAAGACGGGGTGACATTCATGTGGAACACCCAGCCGGTGCGCATCGTCGGCAACGGCGTGGTCGAGGGGCTGGAGTGCGTGCGCACGCGGCTGCACGGTGACGGCCGCCGCGCCCGCGTCGAGCCCATCCCCGGCACCGAGTTCACCCTGCCGGTGGAAATGGTCGTGCGGGCGCTGGGTCAGCAGCCGGTGCTCGAGCTGCTCCGCAGTGTTTCGGGCATCCTGATCAAAGACGATTGTGTGGTTGTTGACCCCGACACTGGCCAGACAGGGAACCCGAAGTACTTCGCCGGCGGCGACTGCGTTAACGGCGGCAAGGAGGTGGTGGACGCTGTGGCGGAGGGCATGAAAGCGGCCAGAGGAATCGATGCGTACTTACGCAGGGCAAGCTAGGAGGCGTCATGGCGGATCTTAGTATCAACCTGGCAGGAATCAGGAGCCCGAATCCGTTCTGGCTGGCGAGCGGGCCACCGACCAACACCGGTGGGCAGGTAATGCGCGCCTTCGAAGCCGGCTGGGGCGGCGCGGTGTGGAAGACGGTGGGCGAGCCCATCATCAACACCGTCTCGCGGTACGGCGGCATCGACCTCGGCCCGCAGAAGCTGATGGGACTGAACAACATCGAGCTCATTAGTGACCGGCCGATTGAAACCAACCTGCGGGAGATCGCCGAGGTCAAGAGGCGCTTCCCCAGGCACGCGGTGGTCGTGTCGCTGATGGTGGAGTCGAGGCGCGAGGTCTGGCACGACATCGTCAAGCGCACCGAAGCCACCGGCTGCGACGGGCTGGAGCTCAACTTCGGCTGTCCGCACGGCATGAGCGAGCGCGGCATGGGCTCGGCGGTGGGCCAGGTGCCCGAGTACACCACCATGATCACCGAGTGGGTGAAAGAGGTGGCGCGCACGCCGGTGCTTATCAAGCTCACCCCGAACTGCACCGATGTGGCCCGCATGGCGGAAGCCGCGGCGCAGGGCGGCGCCGACGGTATCTCGCTCATCAACACCCTCAATAGCGTCATGGGAGTGGATCTCGACACCTTCGCGCCACGGCCCGCGGTGCGCGGCTGGTCGTCACACGGCGGCTACTGCGGCCCGGCGGTCAAGCCGATTGCGCTCCACATGGTCTCGGCCTGCGCCAAGCGTGTGCGCATTCCCATCAGCGGCATTGGCGGCATTTCGACCTGGCAGGACGCGGCCGAGTTCCTCGCGTTGGGCGCGACCTCGGTTCAGGTGTGCACCGCGGTGATGCATTACGGCTTCCGCATCGTCGAAGACATGATAGATGGGCTGGCGAATTACCTTGATGCGAAGGGCTTCGCCAGCGTCAACGACCTGCGCGGGCGCGCCCTCGACAATGTGCGCGATTGGGGCGAGCTCGACCTCAACTACAAAATCATCGCCACGATTGACCCCGCGAAATGCATCGGCTGCCACCTCTGCTACGTTGCCTGCGAGGACGGCGCCCACCAATGCATAGAAGAATACCCCGCCGGCGGCAACGGCGGGATGCGCGTCCCGCGCGTGATTGAAGACGAGTGCGTCGGCTGCAATTTGTGCGCGCTGGTCTGCCCGGTCGAAAGCTGCATCACGATGACGGAAGTAGAGACGGGCAAGTCGCCGATGTCGTGGAACGACCTGATGAAGCAGGGCGGCCAGTCGCCCGGTTGCGCGCTGCCCTCGGGCGACTAGGCTCGAACGCTCCCAAAACTTGTGGATAGCCTGCCGAAGGAACTCGCCGCCGTTCACGCGCGCTGGGCACCGGTGGACGAGCGCGTGCGGGAAATCCTCGAAAACATTCAGCAAGCGTGCGCCGCCCGGCTGCCGGGGGAGGGCTGGAATCGGGCCAACGAGCGCCAGGTCGAGCGGTTCATTACTCAGCTTCGGGAAGATTTTCCCGGGCGCGTGTACGAAGTGGTACGCGGAGAGACGACCGATCCCCAGCAGAATGCGGAGCGCTGGGAGCAGGGACGTCGGCGCCGGGATGCGTCCTGCGTGGTGGTGGAGCGGCAGCGGTTGGGCCGCTGGGCCCTCCGCACCACGCAATGGAATTTCGTCTTCACCGTCCCCGGGGAAAGCCGCGAAACGTTTCTGCTGGTGGCGCACTACGACACCTGGCGCGGGCCGGGCGCCGATGACAACACTACGGGCGAAGAAGTGCTGAAGCAGTATCTGCTCGCCGACTTGCGCGCCGCCACCCGCCCGCGGCTGACGCACGTGTATTTCCTCGCCGGCTCGGAGGAATGCGGCTTGGTCGGGCTGGCGTCGCAGTTGCTGTTGGCCGGCGGACTCATCGCCGCCATCCAGGCGTGGCTGCAAGGGGACTGGCTGTACGGTGCGATCGCGCTGGCGCTCTGCCCGCTGGCCAGCTACCGCTTCGGCGTCAGCGGCTCGCGCGAGTTCGTGCGGGCGCTCAAGCCCGAGGAGCTCAGCTCGATTCGCGCCGTCGTGTCCGTGGATTCGGTGGGCGAAGGCCGAATGTTCATCCCGCGCAGCACGCTGGGCGCCGACTTTATCCGCGCGCTCATTCCCTACGGCCACTACAGTGCCTTCACCGAAGTGCTGGAGGAGGGCGCGCACCTGCACGGGATCAAGTACAACAACTACCTGGCCGGAGGCACCACCGACCATCTGTCTTTCATGGAGGTGAACAACGGCCTGTGGGCGCGCGCGCGCGATATCGTGGCGCGCGCCTGGGCGTGGGCAGCGGGACGAGAGCACAGGGCGGCGCGAGTAATCCCCGCTTCTGCTCTTGTTACGATGACGCCGGGTAAAGCCTCCCCAGTGGTTTTCGGGGGCAAGATTCACACAGCCAACGATGTCCCGGCTCGTGTTTATCCCGAGCCGCTGCGCGACGCGCTGCTGATTCTCGATTACGTGTTTCACATTGTTGAGGGTAACGCCCGCTTGCGAACCCCGCGGCGTCTCGAGGACTGCCATTACGCGCGTCTCTACGAAGTCAGCGCGGCCGGCAATGGCGGTGTCGAATACTGGCTCGCGCTGAAAGACGCGCTCGAGCCCAACCGACGCAACCTCAACGTAATCTTTCGCGCCCACGCGGATGTCGATGCGGAAAGGAAAGAGGCGCGGGTGCGAGTGGGCGAGCCCGTCGGCTGGGGCGTCGAGTCACGTCTGCGCGAGGAAGTAGCCAAGCAGTGTCGCAAGCGCGGCAAGAAGTATCGGCGAGTGCGCATGGACAAGTTGGTGGTGACCGACGGGGAGCACGAGATGACGTTCGGGCGTCAGCTGACATTCGCCGACCACCTGCGACGCCTCTACCATCGCTGGGCGGGACGCCTGGGCCGCCTGGCCGGCCGTTTCAGCTTTCTGACTTTCCTCGGCGTTGCCTACGCGCTGGCCTGGGTGATTGGTCGGGCCTTGGAGTGGGGCTTCGACTACCGCTACGCCTTTCAGGAGTGGTTCTTCCGCTACCAGATTTGGACTGTTTCAGTAGTCCTGGTTTTTCAGTTGGCGGTTCTTGGCTATCTGATGGCGCGCGCCATTCCCGCCTGGATTGATAACCACTACAAACACGACAACCGCGACGACAACATGGGCAGCCTGCGCAAACTCTCGTAGGCGTTAATGCAATCGTTCCATCGCGAGGGCAGCCACGGAGCGGGCGAGCGAGGCCGCGGCCGTGAGTCCCGGGGACTCGATGCCGACCAGATGGATGATCTGCGGGAAGCGCGGATCGGGCTCGACTACAAAGTCCTTGATGCCGCGGTGGCCGGGCGGCGCCAGCTTTGCTCGCAAGCCGGAGTAGCCGGGGCGCAGGTCGTCCGGTTGAAGTTGTGGCAGCAGCTTCTGCGCTCGAGCGCAGAACGACTCGCGCGGTTCGAGGTCGTGTTCGTAGTCGTCCTTGCGCTCGACGTAGCGCGCGTTGGGGCCAAGCAGCAGCGTTCCCCAGAGCGTCTTCGTGAAATGCACCCCAAGGCTGAGTCCGCTCGGGTCGGGCGCCGGATAAACAAGCCCGGTCACGAGGTGGGCCTTTTCCGGCGCCACTTCCCAGTACTCTCCGCGGCAGGGATAGATTGTGTAGTTGTTGTTTCCAGCCATGGCTGCCACTTCGTCGGCGAAAAGTCCGGCGGCGTTGACGAGTACGCGCGCTGCAATCTCGCCCACGTTGGTCGCTACCGCGCGCACGAGGTCGCCTTGTGGCTCGAGACGCTCCAGGCGCGCCTCGGTGGCGATGTAGGCGCCGCGAGATTGGGCCAGCGCCGCGAAAGCCTTGACGAGCCACTCGCTTTCCACGAGGCCGGTTGAGGGCACCCAGAGCGCGGCGCGGCCGGCTATGTGCGGCTCGCGCGCCTTGAGTCCCGCGCTCGAGAGCATCTCCAGGCCTTTCACACCGTTTTCCCGGCCGCGCTCCCGAAGCGCTTGCAGCTCGCTCTCTTCCTCAGGCGTGGTGGCCACAACAATTTTTCCGGTGCGCTTGCAGGGAACGTCGTGGGCGGCGCAGAACTCATAAGTGAGCCGGTTGCCTTCGACGCAGTGGATGGCTTTGAGCGAGCCGGGGGTATAGTAGATGCCGGAGTGGATGACGCCGCTGTTGCGCGTGCTGGTGAGCATTCCCACGCGCGGCATTTGTTCGAGCACGAAGACGTCGCTCGTGCGCGCCGCCAGCTCGGCGGCGATGGCGCAGCCGACAACCCCTCCTCCGACAATCACGACGCGGGCCTGTTCCACAAGACCTTCCTACCGCCCGGCAAAGGTAAACGGCAAGCGGAAGAGTTGCGACACGCGGCGGATGTGGAAGCGGGCACGCTCAGCGGGTCGCGCCGGGCGGGCGCGGGCAAACTCGCCCCCGACACGGCGCACCGCCCACATCCCGAGCTCGCGGGCGGCGCGGATTTCGCTGTCGGGTCGATCGCCGACGACCAGCACGCGGCGCGGGTTCGGTTCGTGGCGCAGCAGGCGACGCAGGCGCTGCTTCTTGCCCCGGCCGCCGGTCAGCCCCGTGTAGAGGATGCGGCGCACGTAAGGCGAGCGGTCGAGGCCGAGAATGCGTGTCTTGGCGCGCTGGATGCGGAGGTGGCCGGCAGTGATGATATAGATGCGGACACCCAGCCGATGCAGGCGGCGCAGCGTGGGCATGGTGTCCGGAAACAAGCGCAGGTTGCGGACCGGAAGGCTGAAGTAGGCGTCGCGCCCGACGTGCGCCAGATGGCGCCCGACCTGCCCGCCGACTTTGAGGCGGGCGAGGAGGCGGCGGTCGAGCGTGTCGAGGTTCCGCTCTTCGCGAAAAAGTCGAAGCCTGAGAGCAGTGAGAGAGCGCAGCGTGAGGCGGCGTCGCGCGTGGCGGTTCAATCCAGCCTCCAGAAGCTTCCGGCTGGCGTAGCGGTGGGCTTCCAGAACCCGCTGGCGGAAGCAGTCATAGAGGGTGTCGTCGAGGTCGAAGACCACGGTGGTGATTCGCGGTCGGGGCATCTAGGGACGCGAGCGCATCAGGACAAGATAGGCCAGAAAAGCAATGCAGAAGCCTACGAACCAGGCGTAGTCATAGAGGGGGCGCAGAGTTGGCACGAGAAGGCCCACCAGTGCGGTAAGGATTCCTGCCGCCAGGGCGATCACGGCGTTCCAATTGAAGCCGTGCTGGAACTCGTAGAAGCCGCCGCGCTGGTAGAGGTCTTCGACCAGGATGATCTTCTTCCGCAGCACGTAGTAGTCGGCAATCATCACGCCGGCGATGGGGCCGAGGAAGCTCGAATAGCCGACCAGCCAGCCAAAGATGTAGTTGCTGTAGTTGGCCAGGAGGTACCAGGGCTGCATCGCCAGGCCGAACAGGCAGGTGAGGATGCCGCCGAGCTTGAAGCTGATGCGGCGCGGGTAGACGTTAGAGAAATCGTTGGCGGGCGAAACGACGTTGGCGGCCACGTTGACGTTGAGGGTCGCCAACAGCAGTGCCACCATCGCCACTGCCACCGCCAGCGGATGGCCGAGGCGGCTGAGCACCTCCACCGGATTCCACAGCGCCTCCCCGAAAATGACGACGGTGGCCGACGTGACCGCGACGCCGATGAAGGAAAAGAGCGTCATCGTGGTCGGCAGGCCCAACGCCTGACCGAGCGCCTGGTCGCGCTGGCTGCGGGCGTAGCGGGTGAAGTCGGGAATGTTGAGCGCCACCGTGGCCCAGAACGCCACCACGCCGGTGAGCGAGGGAATGAAGAACCGGAAGAATTCGCCGAAGCTATGGAACTTTGAGGGCGAGGCCAGCATGGGTCCGAAGCCGCCCGCTTTCTGCCGCGCCCAGAACAGCAGAGCCAGGCCGATGACCAGCAGAAACGGCGCCGTGATGCCTTGCAGGAAGCGAATGGTCTCAATGCCGCGTACGATAACGTAGAGGTTGAGAATCCAGAAGAGCGCGAAGCAGAGCGCCTCGCCCATCGCCCAGCCGCTCCAACCGGGCACCAGCGCCACCAGCAAGGAGTTGATGGCCTGGCCGCCGATCCAGGTTTGAATCCCGAACCAGCCGCAGGCCACCAGCGCGCGCAGCAGCGCCGGGATATTGGCGCCCAGCACGCCGAACGACGCCCGCGCCAGAACCGGGAAGGGAATCCCGTAGCGCGCCCCGGCGTGGCCGTTGAGAATCATCGGCACCAGCACGATGAGATTGCCGAGAAAAACGGTGAAGATGGCCTGCTTCCAGTTCATCCCGCCGGCAATCATCCCGCTGGCCAGCATGTAGGTGGGAATGTTGACGCTCATCGCCACCCAGAGCGCGGCGTAGTTGTAGGTGCCCCAGGAGCGCCGCTCGGCAGGGATGGCGGCGAGGTCGGGGTTCCACAGCCAACTCCGCATCTGCGGAGCGGCTTCGGCGGCCGGAGCGGTGGCGGCTTCGCTCAACGGGTTGGTGTCGGCAATCCGCTAGTAGATGTTGGTTTCGCGCTTGCGACCCGTGTAGTCCACGTAGACGATCTTCAGCTCGCTGTAAAAATCAATCGCGGTGGAGCCGGTTTCGCGCTCGCCAATGCCGCTGGCCTTGAGGCCGCCGAAGGGCACGTGGGCCTCCCCGCCGACGGTGGGCGAGTTGATGTGGACAATGCCGCACTCGACCCGGTCGGCAAATTCGAACACCTTGTTGGCGTCGGTGGTGAAGATGGAGGCCGCCAGACCGTAACGGATGCCATTGGCGACGGCTATGGCTTCCTCGAAGTCCTTGACGCGGATGACCGCCAGCACCGGCCCGAAGATTTCCTCCTGAGCGATGCGGGAGTCGGCTGAGACGTGGTCGAAGATGGTGGGCGCGGTGAACCAGCCTTTGTCGCAGGCGCCGCCGCGGGCTCTTTCGCCGCCGCAGACCAGCTGGCCCTCGCGTTTGCCGATTTCGAGGTACTCCTGGACTTTGTTGAACTGGTTTTCATCCACCGACGGGCCGACGTTGGTGCCGGCCTCGGTGCCCTTGCCGACCTTGAGCTTGCGGGCGCGCTCGGCCAGCATGGCGACGAACTTGTCGGCGATGGAGTTCTCGACGATGACGCGGCTGGTAGCGGTGCAGCGCTGGCCGGTGGAGCCGAAGGCGCCCATGAGGGTGCACTCGGCGGCCAGCTCCAGGTCGGCGTCAGCCAGCACCACCACGGGGTTCTTTCCGCCCATCTCGCACTGGACTTTCTTCATTGTGCGCGCCGCCTTGGCGTAGATGAGCGCGCCCACTTCGCAGGAGCCGGTGAAGCTGATGGCGCGCACGTCGGGATGCTCGACCAGCTCGTCGCCCACCTCTTCGCCGGCGCCGTTGACCATGTTGAACACGCCCGCGGGGACTCCCGCGCGCGCGAAGATATCCACCACGTAACGCGAGGTGAACGGCGTGAGCTCCGACGGCTTCCAGACGATGGTGTTGCCGCAGACCAGCGCGGGCGCGATCTTCCAGACCGGAACAGCGACGGGAAAGTTCCACGGCGTAATGAGACCAACCACGCCCAGCGGCTGGCGAATGGTGTACACGATGTTCTTCGGCAGCTCGGAGGGCAGCGTTTCGCCGGTCAGGCGGCGCGCTTCACCGGCCGTGTATTCGAGAATGTTGACCGTCCGCAGGATTTCGCCCAGCGCCTCGCTTACCGTCTTGCCTTCCTCGCGGCTCATCAGGCGCGCCAGCTCATCCTTTTCGTCGGCCATTAGGCGTGCGGCTTGCATCACAATGCGGCCGCGCACCGGCGCCGGGGTGGCCCGCCAGGTGGGGAAGGCGCGCTTGGCGGCTTCGATGGCCTCGCGCATCTCTTCGCGCGTGCTGAGCGGGGCAAGGCCGACGATGTCATCGAAGTCGGCGGGGTTGAGCCGCGGCAGCTTTCCTTCGGAGCGCGACTTCACCCACTGCCCGTTGACGTAGTTGGGACAAACCTCTGCTGTCTTTACCTGAGTTGCCGTAGCCATGATTGCTATCGAGCCTCCTTCTTACCGAATCTCGGAAAAAGAATTGTCGAGCAGGCGGATGCCCTCGTCTACGTCGGCCTTGCTGATGTTGAGCGGGGGCGAGAGGCGGACGACGTTGCCGAACAGCCCGCCCTTGCCGATGAGCAGGCCGTTCTCGCGTGAGCGCTCCAGGAGTTGCGACAGCTCGGCAGCCGCCGGCTCCTTGGTTTTCCTGTCCTTGACCAGCTCGAGGCCCTGCATCAGCCCCATGCCGCGGACGTCGCCGATGAGCGGATACTTCTGCTGAAGTTCTTCAAGCTTCTGGCGGAAGTAGGCGCCAACGGTGTGGGCGTTCTCGAGCAGCTTCTCCTCTTCGATGACTTCGATGGTGGCCCGGGCGGCCACGGCGGTGACGGGATTGCCGCCGAAAGTGGAGATGGTCAGCCCCTGGAACGCGTCCGCCAGCTCCGGCGTGGCGATGGTGAGGCCGACCGGTGCGCCATTGGCCATGCCCTTGGCGCTGGTGAGTATGTCGGGCTCGACCTCCCACTGCTCGATGCCGAACCACTTCCTGCCGGTGCGCCCGAAGCCGGTCTGCACTTCGTCGGAAATGAAGACGCCGCCGTACTGCTTGACGATCTTGAAGACAATCTTGAAATACTCCGGCGGGGGCGTGATGAATCCGCCGACACCCTGGATGGGCTCAGCGAGAAAAGCTGCGATGCGGCCCGACGTACAGGTCTGGATGACGGCCTCGACGTCTTTCGCGCAGGCCACGCCGCAGTCGGGATAGGTCATCCCCAGCGGGCAGCGGTAGCAATACGGGTTCATCGCGTGGGTGATGCCGAAGCTGACCACGCCGCCGCGCCGCCAGGGCGCCTGGCCGGTGAGCGACTTGGCGATGAGCGAGCCACCGCTGTAGCCGTGGCGCAGCGCAACCACCTCGAAGCTGCCGGTTGCCATCCGCGCCAGCATCACCGCCGCCTCGTTGGCTTCGGTGCCGCTGTTGGTGAAGAACGACTTCTGGAGGCGTCCAGGGGTGATCTGCGCCAGCTTCTCGGCCAGCGCGACGATGGCCTCGTTGGGGTAGAGCGTCGAGGTGTGTTGCAGTTTTTCGACCTGCGCCTTGACCTTGCTGGTCACTTTGGAGTTGCAGTGACCGACGCTGATGGTCAGGATGCCGCCGAAGAAGTCGAGGTAGCGCTTGCCCTCGAGGTCCCAGAGGTATTGCATCTGGCCGCGCTCGGCCACCAGGGGCTGCTGGTAGTAGTTGGCCACCGCCGGCCACAGGTACTTCTTGTGCCTTTCGCGTACTTCGTCGGGTGTCATAGTCAATTGGCGGCAGCGTCGGAGCGGGCCGCGGCTTCGGTTTGCGAGATGGGGCCGTAGCTTTCCGGCCGGCGGTCGCGGAAGAACTGCCAGGTGGCCCGCACCTGGCTGATCATGTCGAGGTCGAGGTCGGCGACGAGGGCTTCGTCGTTGTCGCGGCTGGCCTGGGCGAAAATCTTTCCGCGCGGGTCGCAGAAGTAGCTCTTGCCGTAGAACTCGCCGATGTCCCAGGGAGTTTCGTGGCCGACGCGGTTGATGGCGCCGACAAAGTAGCCATTGGCCACGGCGTGCGCGGGCTGCTCGAGCTCCCAGAGGTGCTCTGAAAGGCCGGCCACCGTGGCCGAGGGATTGAACACAATCTCAGCGCCGTTCAGCCCGAGGATGCGCGCCCCCTCGGGGAAGTGGCGGTCATAGCAAATGTAAACGCCGATGCGGGCGTACCGCGTCTGAAACACCGGATAACCGAGGTTGCCGGGCGTGAAGTAGAACTTCTCCCAGAATCCCGGGTGGCAGTGCGGGATGTGGTGCTTGCGGTACTTGCCCAGGTAGCGGCCGTCGGCGTCAATCACCGCGGCGGTGTTGTAAAACACGCCCGCCTGCTCGACTTCGTAGACCGGCACCACCATCGCCATTTTGTGCTTCTTTGCCAGGCGCTGCGCCCACTGCGTGGTGGGGCCGGGGACGGGCTCGGCGATGTCGTACCATCGAGTCTGCTGCTCGGCGCAGAAGTAGGGTCCGTAGAAAAGCTCCTGCAGGCAGAGGATCTTGGCGCCCTTGCGCGCCGCCGGGGCGATGAGTTTTTCGTGCTTGGCGATCATCGCCTTCTTGATCTTTTCCAGCGGCATCCTGGCCGGCGACCACTCGCAGCGCGCCTGAATCAATCCGCAACGAACCACCCGTGGCATGGCTCACCTCTCATTCTCGGAGAAGGCTGCCGACGGAAACAAAAACTGCTTTGCTGCCAGCAGGCTCTACGAGTACACTCCGCGCATCATACTCGAAACGTCGGGCGGCTAGCAAACTGTGAGCCCCATGGCCACCAGCAGTCCCCAGGCCCCGAGCAAGCCCTACGTGCGCCTGATTACGCGGGCCATCGGGCACGCCGTCTACAACACGGTACGAGCCGGCTCGCTGCTGCATGCCCAGGCCGTTGCGTTCAACATGTTCATGGCGTTTTTCCCGGCCCTGCTGTTTCTGGCGGGCATTGTGGCCTATGCGACGCCGGAGGTGGAGGACTTCCTGAATGGGGTGCGCGTGTTGCTCCCGCCGGGGAGCCGCCGCGCGGTGGTCGAATCGTTGCTGCGTATTTCCCAGAATCCAGGGAGACTCCTGTGGCTTGGGGCCATCGGAACGCTGCTGATCGGCTCGCAGTTGATGTTCTCCCTCCGGCAGGTGTTCGCCATCATCTACGACCGCGAAGACCGGGGGCCGTTCTGGCGTCAGCAAGTGGAGTCGTTTGCCATGGTGCTCATAACCGTGGTGCCTTGGGTTGCGGTGAGCTTGCTGGTGGTTTTCGGGCGCTTGCTGCGGACGCGGCTGAGCGCCGAATTGGGCGTGGATTTGAACGTCGGGATGAAGCTGCTGTGGAACGCGGGCTACTTCTCGCTGGCGATTGTAACCGCCACGCTGGTGCTGGCGACGCTCTACTATTTCTTGACACCCAATGTGCGGCGGCGTTGGAACGATGTTCTGCCCGGCGCGGCGTTGGCGATGGGCCTGTGGTGGATCGTCACTGCCAGCTTTGGACTCTATGTCACCCGCCTGGCTGTGTATGACGTCCTGTACGGCACGTTTGGCGCGGCCATCGGCTTGTTGGTTTGGATGTATCTGACTGCCGTGGTCATTTTGATTGGAGCCCAGTTCAACGCCGAGATGGCCAGCTTGCGGGTGCGATACGACTTGTACTAGGAAGAGCTCCTAGCGGGGTTTGGAGCCGTTGCCGGCGGCCTTGGGCATGTCGGGAATCGAGAGGGCCACGCCGCGGTCAATCCGCATCACGATGCCGGTGCCGGCCGGCAGTGTAACTTCCTTGCCCTTCCAGAAAATGAACGCAGCGGCTGCGCCGGCCGCCACGCCAATGGCTGCGCCGGTACCGCCCCCCACAGCCGCGCCGATCCCCGCGCCACCCGCGGCGGTGCCGAGGCGCTTAATCTTGCTGGCTCCGCCTCCCTTGATCTCCCCTTCCTCGCCCAGCTTCAGATCCTTGGTCTGTTTCTTGTCTTCTTCGAGTTCGGGGTCATAGAGATCAACCAGACTGCCGCTGATGGGCACGCTGCCAGCCCCGGGCACCTCAATGGACTCGAAGGTCAAAACCATCTTGCCGCCCTTGCCGAAGCGACCCGGCTTCTGGATATCGCCGATGCGGCCGTGGACGCGAGTGCCGACGGGAATCACTTCCACGTTGTCCACGGCCACCGGCTCTTCCACGGTGCAGATGATGCGATCGCCTTTCTGGTTGAACTTGGTGTCCACGCTGGTGCGCAGCCGCATGGCCACCTCAGTTCCTTCTTCGAGGAAGAAGTCCCGCGCAAGCAATAGCGTCGCCCCGGCGAGCGCCATCACGCACACTAGAATTGCGATGCCCTTTCGGCTGACTCTGGAAGTTTGCATCCTTGAGCCCTGAGCCCTCCCGGCTACGGCCGGTAACCACCCTCTGCCGCTCTGTATTGTATATGAAGATGGTGTTCCGCGGTCAAAGGTTTTCTCGACGACCCGGGGAGTCGGGTTGCGCCGCTGCGGCTTCTCCGACTAGAATCTCTGAGTTTTTACGTGAGCACGACGGAGTCTATGAGCGCGCCCGCAACCGAGTCCGGCATGGCCCCCCGTGGTATCACGGTGGAGCTGGAACATGCCACTGTGGCGGCCTTCGAGCAGGCCCTGGCCGTGGTCCGCCAGCACCCGACCTGCCAGGAGTTCGGAGAAGGGAAGACGCTGCGCGTGCGGGCTACCTACCAGTTCGACGAGCTGGATGCCTTGAACGAGGTCAAAGAAGCCGCCTGGGAGCTACGCCACAAGCGTTGCTGGATTGACGGCAAGGAAGTTCCCTGGCACGAGATGGCCGAAATTACTTACTGCTTCCGCGAGTACTTGCGCAAGCCGAAGCGTGACCACTGTTTCTTCGACGGGAATTTCTGGAGCAATTGGGGCTGCAAATACGCGGTCTGCAATCTGGCCGACCGCATCAACACCGAGTGGCTGACCTTCGGGCAACTGGACGGAGACGGCGCCTGGGTGTTCGATAAGGCTCGAATTGCCGAGCGCGTACGCCAGCGCCTCCACACCAGCTTCCATCTCTGCCCGGCCTTTGATGAGGAATTCCTGAACCATGTGTTGGAGGTTTTTCCCGAGCGGGTCGACCCGGTTGCCGACGACCGCTGGCGGTATGTGCGCAATCGGCAGGGACAGATCATCTACGTCGGCCCGAAGGACGTGGACTCGGCGAAAAAGATTGTCCAGGAGCTTCAAGAAAAAGTCCGCCAGCGCCGTTCCGGGGAGAATGTGGCCGAGAACGGGAAGCGACCGGTTCCTGAGAGTTACCTCCGCCGTTATGGCCAGGACGTCAAGCAGAGAGCGGCGAAGAAGTAGGATCGGACCGCCTAGACGACGATATCGGGAACCTCCACCTCACCCTTCCGTAAGGCAATCAGAAAGGCGTCCACCACTCGTGGATCGAAGTCGGTGCCCGATCCCTTGACGATGATGTCGCGCGCCTCCTGGGGGGAGATGGCTTTGCGGTAGGGGCGGTCTCTGGTCAGGGAGTCGTACACGTCGGCGACTGAAATGATGCGCGCTTCCAGCGGGATCGCTTCACCTTGATTCGGGTTGTAGCCGCTGCCGTCGAATTTGTCGTGGTGGGAGAGAACGATGGGCAGCACTCTTCGCGGCGAGCCGCCTACCGGCTTCAGCATTTCCGCTCCCAGTTCCACGTGCCTCTGCATCTCTTTGTATTCAGCTTCGCTGAGCCGGGCCGCCTTATAGAGAATGTCGCGGCTGATATCGAGCTTGCCGATGTCATGCAGCAACGCGGCGGCGTGGACATCTTCTATGCGCTCGGGGTCAAGGCCCATGTAGGTGGCAATCTTGGCGGCGTAGACCGCGACGCGGTAGGAGTGATTCTGAGTATACTTGTCCTTGGAGATGAACTGGCGCAGGATGATCAGGATCCCGTGGTAGGTTTCTCGCAACTCCTGGATATGAGCTTCCTTGGCCTCGTAGAGACTCCCCATGGCGTAACCGGTGACCAGCAAGCTGCCGGCCCAGACCGCTAGGTCGTACCAATACTGCTGCGAAACTCCTCCGCCGCTGGCGGCGAGTTCAGGATTGAATCGAACCACCAGGGCAACCAGCAAGGCGCTGGCCAGCGCCGTGAGCGTGGCCTGGCGGCGGCCGTAGTAGTACGCGGAGTACAACGTGGGCAGGAAGTACAGCGACAACAGAACGCGGTTAGGAGGCCACTAGGAAGTTCAATAGCCCGGCGATGACAAACAGGGACAGAAGCAGCCACAGCTCCTTGTTGACCTTCTCGAGGACGTTGCGTTTGGACCGTTGGCGGGCCGACGCACGCTGCTCACTCCGACGCTCCTGTTGCCAGGGTAGTTTCATGGTCGACCCCAAAGCGTGAGCGAAAGCCTACACACCTGCTGGCGGGATTGCAACCCCATCGGGCGCTTGTGGGAGCCGCGGCAGGCTGGTAGGCTGGACGAGGGAACTTGAGAATGCGGTTGCGGGTCGAGTGCCACTCGGGCTACAAGGCCGAGCAGCGGCCGCAGCGGTTCTTCCTGCGCGAGCGTCGCTTTGAAGTTTTGGAAGTGCTCGACCACTGGTACGGCCCCGAGGATTTCTTTGTGCGCCTGCGGGCCGACGACGGCAACGTCTATATCCTCCGGCACCGCGAGAATCCCAATCAGGACTTCTGGACGCTGGAGTCGTTCCGCCGCGCCCGCTAGCTCTTCACTGCTTCCAACCAGAACTCCATTACTTTCCCGCGAATGACGAAGCAGAGGTATTGCTCCCAGAACTTGCGGAAGGGACGGGAGTGGTTGACCAGCAACTCGAAGCCCAGCCATCGCCACAAGCGCAGCAACTGGATGCGCAGGCTCAGCTCGCGGAAGCGGGCGGGGGAGTAAAAGCCGTAGTCTTCGCGCCCCGTGAAATAGGTGAAGGACTGGCTGGTGAGGTGCCAGCGGTGCGTGGGGTCGGTGTAGGAGCTGATGTCGCTGCAATGCGGCGTAACCAGGTAGAGCCGGCCGCCGGGGCGCAGCAGCCGGTGGACTTCCTCCAGGAAGCGGATTACGTTCTCAGTGTGCTCGACGACGTGCACGGCGCGAATCTCGTCGAAAGAGTTATCGGCGAAAGGATAGGGTGGGCGGTCGAGATCGCAGAGCACCTCGGCGGCGCTGCGGGGGTTCTTGTCGACTCCGACGGCGCCGGGGAACTTGTTGCGTCCGCAGCCGAGATCAAGCACGCGCGGCATTGTCTGCCTCGTTGGAGCTGTTGTGCTCCAGCCAGAGCGCGATGCCCATCAGCAGCCAGAACAGCATCACAACTTCAGAATCGCCGAAGTTGTAGTGCAGCAGGCCGCTGGCCAGGAAGCCGAGTGTTGCGCCGAGCGTGCCGAGAGTCAATCCTCGAATCCACCAATCGCCCGGCAGCGGTCGCAGCAGGCGTCGAAGCAACAGGAGCACATAGGTGGCCATGAGCCAGAGCCACGCGCCGAGAGCTGGCAGGCCGCGCTCGACCGCGAGTTGAATGGGTGTGGAGTGAAAGTGGCTGTGCAGGCCCATGCTGTCGTAGGCGCGGATGCCAAGCTGGCGGTAGCGCACCTTCACCGAATCCATGCCGATGCCGAGCAGCGGGTGCTCGCCCACCAGCCGCGCGCCGTCCTGCCACATCAGCCGGCGGTACTGCATGCTGAGGTCGTTGGGATTGTAGAACCCCACGCCGCGCTTGGCGATAAGAAGCTGGTTCATGCCAAGTATCACAACTACTGCCAGCGCGCCGGTCGCGATGCGCGCCCACCATTTGACGCTCAGCCACAGCATAACGAGCGAGGCGAGCAATAAAGCCGCCCAAGAGGCGCGAGTAAACGTGGCGGTAAGCGCTGCCGCCAGGAGCAGGCCGAGCAAGACCAGCACCGCGCCTTGGGTTCTCCACCGTCGCGGGCAGGCCAGCCACAACCCGCCGACCAGCGCCGCCAGTTGCATCAGCACTTCGGCGTACGTAGTGAAGTGGCTGTAGGTGCCGCGGGCGCGAATGCTGCGGGAGCGGCGGAGCTCGGCGCCATCCAGCGCCCGCATCAGGGAATCGGCCGGCAGCTCGAATTCGTAGAGGTCGGCGCCGCCGCGATAGGCGCGGCACTTGAGCGGCAGCGGCGAGATGTGGACGGCAAGCGCGGCCGCGAGCTCCTTGGGCGAGTCGGTCAGGTGCGGGCCACAGGCGATAATCGTGTCATGCTCGACGACGTTGGCTTGCGCCAGCACGCTCCCCGGGGCGAGCTTCACAACTTCGACGCCGCGCCCGACAATCTTCTGCCACACCGTTTGCCCCGCCGTCGCCGCGGCCGACAGGAGCAGCACCACGACAAGAATCTTGATCTGTCGAAGCGTTCTCAGCGTTCCGGCGACAACGGGGACGATGGCAATCAGAGCCACGCCGCGCAGTTTGTCGAGGCTGGTGGCCGGCTCAAGAGAAAAAATTGAAGAAATCAACGTGAGCAGCAGAAAACCTGCCATCGGCCAGCTCAGCGGCGTCAGCAGCCCGTGCGGGTGGCGCCGCTGGCGGGCCAATTCAACGAGCCAAAAGAGCCCAGCCAGCCCGACGGCGATTTGCGACGCGGCAATCGAGTGCGGCAGAGCCGCGGCGAAGACCAGGAAGAAAGCAAAAGACAGGCGGTCGAAAACCGAACTCGCCGGGGCAGGCGCGGGTTCGGGTTTCGAGTCGGGTGCGGCCACGCGCTCGGGAGTCTATTCACCGCCCACGCAGCGTGTCAATCAGGGTCGTTGGTACCAGCGGCGGGCGTTGACAAAAATCCGCTCCCGCTTGTAAACTTAGTTGTTTGCGGCTGGCCCGCAAACCTTTTCTGTATATATGCGAACGTACTACCCAAACGGCAAAGAGTCTGCCCAGATGCGGCAAGGGAAGTGGTATCTGGTGGACGCCCGCGGCCAAGTGCTGGGGCGGCTGGCGACCCGTGTCGCCTGGCTGCTGATGGGCAAGCACAAGGTGCGCTACACGCCGGCGGTGGAGTCGGGCGACCACGTCGTGGTCATCAACGCCCGCGACATCCGCCTGACCGGCAAGAAGCTCGACCAGAAAGTCTATCGCTGGCACTCCGGCTACCCCGGCGGGTTCAAGGAAGAGAGGGCCAGCCACCGCTTGCGGACTAAGCCGGAGCTGATGGTCCGGGAGGCCGTCCTGGGAATGCTGCCCAAGAACAAGCTGCGCGCCCGCCGGGCGAAGAAGCTGCGGGTTTACGCCGACGACAAGCACCCGCACGCCGCCCAACAACTCGAAGCCTTTACCTGAAACTAGGAGGGGAAGTGGGAGATTCGGAGAACAACGAACTGACGACCCCGCCCGCGGGCGAGACGTCCCGGCCGGCTGAGCCGGCTGCCGAAGCGGCGGCACCTACGGCAGAAGCCGCAGCGGCGCCCGAGGCAGAGGTTGGCGCAGCGCCAGCTGGCGAGCCAGTGGCGGAGCCGCAGGTTGAAACGCCGGCGCCGAGCAATGGCGGCGGGCCTTTCTACGGTACCGGCCGGCGGAAGACTTCGGTGGCGCGGGTTTTTCTGCGCTCGGGCAGCGGCCAACTGCGAGTGAACGGTCGCCCGCTGGATGAGTATTTCACGGTTCCGGCCTGGCGCAAGGAAGCGCGCAGCCCGCTGGCGTTTCTGGGCGTGGCCGAGCAGTACGACGCCGAGATTACGGTCAAGGGCGGCGGGCCCAACGGTCAGGCCGGGGCGGTGCGGCTGGGATTGGCCCGCGCCGTGGCGCAGGCCAATCCGGCGCTGCGTCCCAAGCTCCGCCAGACCGGGTATCTGACCCGCGACCCGCGCATGAAGGAACGCAAGAAGTACGGCCAGAAGGGGGCGCGCAAGCGCTTCCAGTGGACGAAGCGCTGAGCGAAGGAGAACTGTGGCGACCTTAACAATGAAGGAGCTGCTGGAAGCCGGAGTCCACTTCGGCCACCAGACACGGCGCTGGAACCCGAAGATGAAGGAGTACATCTTCGGCGAGCGCAACGGGATTTACATCATCGACCTCCAGAAGACGCTGAAGATGTTCAAGGACGCCGCGGCGTTTGTGACCAACCTGACGGCGCAGGGCAAGACAATCCTGTTTGTCGGCACCAAGCGCCAGGCGCAGGAAGCGATTGCCGAGGAGGCGCGGCGCTGCGGAATGTACTACGTCAACCACCGTTGGCTGGGCGGGACGCTGACCAACTGGGCGACCATCCAGAAGTCCATCAAGCGCTTCAAAGAGCTGGAAGCGATGGAGCAGGACGGCCGCCTGGAGGCGATGCCCAAAAAGGAAGCCACCCGCGTGCGCCGCGAGCTGCGTCACCTGCGGGAGAATATGGAAGGCATCAAGGAGCTGCCAAACCTGCCCGACGCGCTTTTTGTGATTGACTCGAACAAGGAACAGATTGCGGTGCAGGAAGCGCGCAAGCTGGCTATCTCGGTGGTGGCGGTGGTGGACACGAACTGCGACCCGGACATGGTCGACTACGTCATCCCGGGCAACGACGATGCGCTGCGCGCCATCCGCCTCTTTACCTCCAAGATTGCCGACGCTGCGGCCGAAGGCCGGGCGCTCTACGAGCAGGCGCAACTCGAGGCCGCCAAGGCTGCCGAGGCGGAAGCCGCGGCAGCGCTGGGCGAGTCCGCGCCCGAGTACGCCGGCACACCGGAAGAGCTCGAGCAGTTGGCCGAAGTGTATGACCAGGATGAGGCCCTGCCGCCGCATTTGCGCCCGCGCGCCGTGCCGGAAGGCGAAGAGTTGCCCGAAGCGCTGGCTGAAGAAGGCGCCGAGGGCCCGGCGGCAGGCTACCCCGAGCAGCCGCAATGAGCGACCCAGACAGATCTTCCTGCCGGCCGGAGAGCCTGAAGGCCGGCATATTTTTTTTTGCCCTATTGAGGTGACTCAGTGAACCCCGTGAAACCCGAAGAGAATACGCCCGCGGCCGGCGTGAGCGCGCAGCAGGTGAAGCAGCTGCGCGAAGCCACCGGCGCCGGCTGGATGGATTGCAAGGCGGCGCTGGCGGAGTGCGGCGGCGACGTCGAGCAGGCTATCGCCTGGCTGCGCAAGAAAGGCATGGCGACGGCGCAGCGCAAGGCGGGGCGCACCACCAGCGAAGGCTGCGTGGCCAGCTACGTCCACGCCGGCAGTAAGATCGGCGTCATGCTGGAGCTCAACTGCGAGACCGACTTTGTCGCCCGCACCGAAGAGTTCCGCCAACTGGCGCACGACCTGGCCATGCACGTGGCCGCCGCCGAGCCCCGCTTCATCCGCCGCGAGGACGTCGGCCGAGAGATGCTCGACAAAGAGCGCGAAATCTACCGCGCCCAGGTCATCGCCGCCGGCAAGCCGGAGAAGGTGGCCGATAAGATTGTCGAAGGCAAGCTGGAGAAGTTCTACGAAGAGAACTGCCTCTACGAGCAGCACTTCATCAAGGACGATAAGCTGACCGTGAAGGAACTCATCGACGCCGTCATCGCCAAAGTGGGCGAGAACGTGACGGTGCGGCGCTACGTGCGCTTCAAGCTGGGCGAGCCGGTGCTGGTGGCGGAAGCGTCCACGCAAGCGCAGGGATAGGACCGTGGCCGAGACTGCTGTCTTCAAGCGCATCCTGCTGAAGCTGAGCGGGGAAGCGTTTGCCGGGCCGCAGGGCTTCGGGATTGACGACGATGCCATTGCCACTATCGCGCGCGAAGTGAAAGACGTGCACGCGCTGGGCGTGCAGGTAGGCATCATCGTCGGCGGCGGGAACATCTTCCGCGGTCGCACGTCGGTGGCCCGCGGGCTCGACCGGGTGACCGCCGACCAGATGGGCATGCTGGCCACGGTCATCAACGGCCTGGCGTTGCAAAGCGCCTTGGAAAAAACCGGCACGGTGACGCGGCTGATGACGGCTGTCGGCATCCACGCCATGGCCGAGCCTTTTATCCGCCGCCGCGCCCTGCGCCACCTGGAGAAGGGGCGCGTGGTGGTCTTCGCCGGCGGCACCGGCAACCCCTACTTTTCCACCGACACCGCAGCGGCACTCCGCGCCATGGAAATCGGCGCCGACGTGATCCTCAAGGCCACCAAGGTGGACGGCGTGTACGACGCCGACCCCAACAAGGTCTCGACCGCCAAGATGATCGACCGGATTTCCTACCTGGACGTGATTTCCAAGTCGCTCTCGGTGATGGACTCGACCGCCATCTCGCTCTGCCGCGACCACAGCCTGCCCATCGTGGTCTTCAACCTCACCCGGCCGGGCAACATCAAGCGCGTGGTGCTGGGCGAGAAGGTGGGCTCGCTGGTCACCGCCTAGCGCCGTCGGAGTTGCCATGCACACCATCGCCAGTCTCAAGGATGCCCAGACCCAAACCAAGGTGCGGATGGACAAGACGGTGGAGGACTTCCGCCGCGAACTCTCGCACCTGCGCACCGGGCGCGCTTCGGTGACGCTGCTGGAGGACGTCAAGGTGGACTACTACGGCCAGCCGACGCCGTTGAATGCGCTGGCCAAGCTGGCGACCCCGGAGCCGACGCTCATCGTCGTGCAGCCGTTCGACCCCTCGATGATGCAGGCGGTGGAGAAGGCCATCCGGTCGGCCGAGCTGGGGCTGAATCCGGTGAACGATGGCAAGGTGATTCGCGTGCCGATACCGGCGCTGACCGAAGAGCGGCGCAAGGAGTTGGTCAAGCACCTGCACACGGTGCTGGAGAACCACAAGACGGCGCTGCGCAACATCCGCCGCGACATCAAGGAAGCCATCGAGGCGCTGTTCAAGGACAAGAAAATCAGCGAAGACGACAAGATGCACGCCATCAAAGAGCTCGACAAAGTCACCCACGACTACACTGAAAAGCTCGATACCCTCTCCAAAGCCAAAGAAAAAGAAATCCTCGAACTCTAGGCACAACAAAAGAGCAGATTCTTCACCCATCCTTCCTTTGAGAGGGCGGGATTCGGAATGAGCGGCGCTGCGTGCGTCAGGGCGGGGAGAATTGCAGGGCGAAGCGGGCGGCGCCGTAGAGGGCGGCCTGGTCGTTGAGGATGACGTGGATGGGGATGGCTTCCAGCAGGGGCGCCAGCCGGGCTTTGTCGCGGAAGGCGGCGAGGAAGGTGCCGTCGGTGAGCTTGGGGAGAATCTTCGGGGCGATGCCGCCGCCGAGATAGACGCCGGCGGTGGCCAGCGCCTTCAGGGCCAGGTTGCCGGCTTCGGCGCCGAAGCATTCCACCCACAGATGAAGGGCCTTTCGGCAGAGCTCACTGCGCCCTTCGAGCGCGGCGCGCGAGATGGCTGCGGCGGGATCGTCGTCCTTCGAAATCTCCTCGTGCACCGGCGCCGGTTCGGCCGAGCCGGACTCGCGCAGGTAGTTGTAAATGTTCACCAGCCCTTTGCCGCTGACGATGCGGTCGAAGCTGACGTGATGGTACTTCCGCAGGAGATACCGTAGCAGGCCGATTTCAATCTCGTTGCGGGGTGCGAACGAGCAGTGGCCGCCTTCGGAGGCCGAGGGCCGGTGCATCTTTCCGTCCCAGAACAGAATGCACTCGCCCAGCCCGGTGCCGGGCGCGATGAGCGCGGCATTGCCCGTCGCCGGCTTGCCCGGGTGGAGGCAGTGGAGCTCTTCGGGGCGCAGCGTGGCGATACCGTAGGCTTTGGCTTCGAGGTCGTTGAGCAGGACAACCTCGGCGTCCAGCGCCTGGCGCAACTCGGTGGCGTCCACGGTTTCCCACGGCAAGTTCGGCGTGACGCTGCGGCCTCCGACGACTGGCCCGGCAATACCGAGGCAGGCGAAAGTCACTTTTTCCCTGGCGGCGTCGAGGAAATCCTTGAGGCAATCGCTGAGCCGCGAGTACTCGCGGCTCGGTAGACTCCGGCCGTGAACCGGCCGGCGCGGGTCGCCTCCGGGCGGATAAAGGGCAAGCAGCGATTTCGTCCCGCCGATGTCGCCGGCGAGAATCATTGACTCACCCCGGCCGGCACCAGTTCAACGCGCAAACCTTTCAGCCGTCCCACCGCCGCGGAATCAGTCAGCCAGAGCAGCTCGCCCTTTTTCGGGTGCACCAGTTGGGCGGGCAGATGCCCCGAGCCTTCGACCGCCACCCGCAACGCCGTGGCTTTGTTTTCCCCCGAGACCAGGAAATGCACGCGGCGCGCGGCGTTGAGCACCGGCAGGGTCAAGGTAATGCGCGCCGGCAGGTGCGGTGGCTGGTGGCTGACCACCCAGCGCTGCTTCTCGTGCAGCGCGGGGGCGCCGGGAAAAAGTGAAGCCACATGCCCGTCATCGCCCAGGCCGAGCAGAATCAAGTCGAACTCCGGCCAGCCCCAGCGGCGCCCGAAGTGACGCCGCAGCTCCTGCTCGTACTCCGTTGCCGCCTGCGCCGGTGGCAGGGTAGCGGGAACCGGATGGACGTTCTTAGGCGGGATGCGCACGTGCTTGAGCAGCGACTCGCGCGCCAGCTTGTAGTTGCTTTGCGGGTGATCGGGCGGAACCATGCGTTCGTCGCTCCAGAAGATGTGCACCCGCTCCCAGGGAGTGCGCCGCTGGAATTCGGCCGAGGCCAGCAGCTCGTAGAGCCGCCGCGGCGTGCCGCCGCCGGAGAGCGCCACGCGGAAGGGCCGGCGGCCGCTGGCTTCCGCCGCCGAGGCGAAGCGGCGGGCCGCCTCCAGACTGAGGCTTTCGTAGTCGGCGCAGATGATGAGCGTGCCGCGCATCGGGTGCGGGCGAAACTACTTCTTCTTGATTTCGTGGCCGCCGAATTCGTGGCGCAGGGCGGCGATGAGCTTGGCGCTGAAGGAGTCCTTCTGGCGCGAGCGGAAGCGGGAAAAAAGCGCCAGCGCCAGGGCCTGCGCGGGCACGCCGCGCTCCAGGGCTTCGCGCACCGTGCCGCGGCCGTAGCCGGAATCTTCAACCCAGCCCTTGACCCCGCGCAGGCGCGGGTCTTTGCGGAGCGCGGCTTCGGTGAGCTCCAGAAGCCAGGAGCGGACGACACTGCCGCGATTCCACAGCCGGGCGAGCTGGTAGAGGTCGAGCTTGTAGTCGGACTGCGCCAGCAGCTCGAACCCTTCCCCGTAGGCTTCCAGCAAACCATACTCGATGCCGTTGTGAATCATCTTGACGAAGTGGCCGGCGCCGCTGGGGCCGACATGGGCGTAGCCGTCCCGCGGCGCGAGCGCCTTGAAGAGCGGCTCGGCGCGGCGGAAGGCCTCGCGTTCGCCCCCCACCATCAGGCAGAAGCCGTGAGTGGCGCCCCAAACGCCGCCGCTGGTGCCGACGTCGAGGAAGTGGATGCCTTCCTGGCGCAGCACGCGGGCGCGGGCAACCGAGTGGCGGTAGTCGGAGTTGCCGCCGTCAATCACGATGTCGTCGGCATGGAGGTAGGACTCGAGGCCGCGAAGGACGGCGCCCACCGGTCCGCCGGCGGGCACCATCAGCCAGACGATGCGCGGCGGCTTGAGCTGCTCGAGCACGCCGCCCAGCGTGGCGGCGCCCCGGGCGCCCTTGCGGGTGAGGGCTTTGACGCGTTCAGCTTCCTGGTCATAGGCGACGACCTGGTGTCTGGCGTGGAGCAGGCGCGCCACCATTGCGCTGCCCATGCGTCCCAGGCCGACGAATCCAACTTGCATGATTCACCTCAGCTGACGGCACGCCTGAAAGCGTGCCTTGACGAAAGCACCGCCTCGACTCACGACCCAGCCTTGCCTTTGAGCGAGTCTTTCAAGGAGCGGAGTTCATCGGCCAGGCGCTTCTGGCGCAACGACAAATTGAGCACGTACCCAATGTGCAGGGCCCAGACAAGCGCGAAGGCGTAAAAGAGATGCTTCAGGCCGATGTCCATCGGTCCTCCCTTGTGAGTTCAGGCGCGAACACGGCGATAGAGTTCGTTCAGCTCGTGACTCAGCGTTTCCAGCCGGTAGCGCTGCAAGAACAGCAGCAAGCCGAGGGCGTGCAGCGCCACGAGGCACCAAATCAGCCCAACCCACATTTCCGGGGCCAGCCCGGAGCCTTCGCCGCCGCCGATAACGGGCTTGGGGTGCTGGCCGCGAAAGCGGTTGGCGATGTAGACGATGGGCACGTCGACAAAGCCGATGATGCCAACCACGGCCGAAAGCAGGGCGCGGCGGTTGGGGTCTTCAACGTAGACCCGCAGCATCAGGTAGCCGACGAAAATCAGAAAAAGGATCAGCGTGGTGGTCAGGCGCGGGTCCCAGGCCCACCAGATTCCCCAGACGGGCTTGGCCCAGAGCGGGCCGGTGATGAGCACCGCAGCACAAAAGATGGTTCCGACCTCGGCGGCGGAGACAGCGACGCGGTCCCAGCCCAGGCGCCGGGTGCGCAGGTACGCGATGCTGCACACGAAGACGACGAAAAAGAGATTGAACGAAACCACGGCTGACGGCATGTGGATGTAGAAGATGCGCTGCACGACGCCCATCGTTTTCTCGGTAGGGACGACGAAAAAGACCTGATAGAGAGCGACCAGCAGCAGCACCAGGGTGGCGGCCACGAGCGCAGGCGTCAGGCGTTGATAGGTGGACTCGCTCAAACGCTCCTATTCCTCCACCACGTATCCGAAGAGCAGCCAGCAGAGCAGCGTGAAGATAATATCAAAACCCACCAGTAACCTGAACTGAAGGCCGGCAAAGGCGAGCGGCAGGTCGGCGAGCAAGGTGGCGGTGAGGTCAACGGTGGCGACCAGCACCGGCACGGTCAGCGGCAGCAGCAGCAGCGGCAGCATCAGCTCCTGCATACGCGTGTTGGCGCTGACGGCGGAGAACATCGTGCCCAGCGCCGTGAGCCCCCAGGTGCCGAGAAGAAGAATCAGCAGCAGCGAGCCTGGGCGGTTCCACAACGACAGGTTGAAGAAAAGCCCGAATACGGGCAGCAGCACGAGCTCGGCAATAAAGAGCAGCAGCAGGTTGCTCAGCAACTTGCCGAGATAGATGGCGCCAGGGTCGGCGGGCGCCAGGCGCAGGCCGGCGAGGCAGTCGTTGGCGGTCTCGCGGGCGAAGCCGCGGTTCAGGCCGAGAATCGACGCGAAAAGAAACGCCAGCCAGAGCAATCCGCCGGCGATGACGCGCGCTTCGTCGGCCGTCGGCTCGAAGGCGAAAGTGAAAGCGACCGAAACCGTGAAGCCGAAGAGCAGCACCCCGGTCAGAACATCCTTGGTGCGCCACTCTGAGAGCAAGTCCTTGCGGAGGATGGCCGCGGCGACCCGCCAGGTGCTCATCGCGCAGCCGCCACTAGGCGGGCTTTAAGCTCGTCCGCCAGTCCGGGAGAGTTGGGCCCATCGAACAGCACGGCGCCTTTTTCCAGCAGCAGCACGCGCGAAGCGGGGCGCAGGCTTTCGGCGAGGTCGTGCGAGCTGAGAATGACGGTGCGGCCGCTGCGATGGCAACCGGCCAGCCAGGCGTGAAGGCGCTCGCGGGTGGGAGCGTCGAGACCGGTGGCGGGCTCATCGAGCAGCAGGACGTCAGGCCGATGCAACCAGGCGCGGGCCAAGGCGAGGCGTTGCTTCAGGCCGCGCGAGAGGCTGCGAGCACGGCTGCCGGCCCGGTCGGCGAGGCCCATTTCTTCGAGCACTTCCGGCACGCGGCGGGCAGCGTCGGCCAGGCCGTAGAGGCGGGCATAGAAGTGGAGGTTTTCTTCCGCCGTCAGCTCGTCGTAGAGCGCCAGGTCGTGACCGCAGAAGCCGAGGCGCTGCTTGAAGCTCGTCGGTAGGCGGCGCGCGGGTTGGTCGTCGAAGAGCAGCTCACCTTCGGAGGGAGGTTGAAGGAGGGCGAGGGTGCGAAGCAGCGTGGTCTTGCCGGCGCCATTGCGGCCGAGCACGACGAGAAACTCGCCCGGCTCGATGCCGAAGCGCAAGCGATCGAGCGCCACGAAGCGCCCAAAAAACCTGCTGACCGATTCGAGCGTGATTCGAGGGCTACTTGGCGGCGCGGGAGCTGCGGGCGCTGGCATGGATGGCTTGGGCCGCCGCGGGCGGCAACGAGTACAGATAAAACAGGCCGAGCAACAGCACGGCAAGCGACAGGCCGACAATATACCACTGAGCGCGGTTGGCGGGCTGGGGGACGATGATGACGGTGGACTCCGCCTCCTGCGGGGCGCCGGGCGCGGGTTGAGCCGAGGCCGACTCGGCCGCCTCCAGCGCGGCGGGGTTGACCTTCACTTTCACGTTCAGCTCTTTCACGCCTTCGATGCGATACACGCGGGCCTGCGGAACTTGCGTCTGCTCGATTTCCTTGAGGCCGGGGCCTTGCACTTCGACACTGGCGCGCGGAGCCGCCAGATGTCGGCGCTCGGTCTGGTGCGGGAGCGGGAGTCGCAGGTCCATCTCGCTGCCGCTCAACGGCAGAACGTAGCTCACCTGAATTTCACTCTCGCCGGGGTAGAGCGGGAAGTTGATGGCGTAGGTGTTGGTTTGGTCGGTTTCCTGCGGCTGCTGGCGGAGCTGCATTCCGGTGGCCCGAGCCGCGCTGACCTGGAGGTCGCCGACCAAGCCGGGGAGCGTAAAGCGGAAACTGCCTTCGTCGGGCGCGTAGGTTCGCTTGGGCTCAGAGGTGTTGCGCAGGGCGTAGTACTCGTTGATGCGCATGTGGTCGGGGCGCGGCTCAAGCACGATGGTCTGGGCTTCGACGCGGATGTCTTCCGGGCGCGCGCCGGTTTCGTAGACCTCGATGTCGACGGTGATGCGGTCGCCGGTGGCCAGCATCGCGGGTTTGTTGTAGTTCACGCCGCGGAAGGGAACCTGGACGAGGAAGCGCTCGCTGGGATTGGCGGCGACCACGAAGCGGTAGCTGCCGTCGGCCGCCGTAACGGTGTCGCGCACGGGAACCATCTGGCCGCGGAGAGCGACGAGGTTCACCGACTGGTCGGCCACCGGCTTGCCGGTGGTGGCGTTGATGACCCGCCCGGAAATGTCGACGGCGTGAGCCTCGGGGGTCAGGAACAACAGGGCGACGAACACAAGCAGACTCGCAACCGCGCCTCTGGCCGGCGGGGCCAGGCTCCTGCGTGGGGGAAATACGAAGCCCGTTTGCCCGGAGGCAGCAGCCTCCGGGCTATGGAGGATGGGCCACGCGCGAGAAAGGTCGTCGCTCATCAGGCATTCTCCGAGCGGGGGAGCTCGGCCCCGCAGGCGCCGCAGAAGCGGTTGTCGGCCGGGTTGTCGCGACCGCAGCGGGTGCAGCGCCCCGGGACGAACACCGGCGCCTCGGCGGCGCCGCCCAGCTTTTCCATTTCGTGCAGCAGCAGGGCGAGCTCTTCCTGGTAGCGGGCTTTGGTTTGCTGGTAGTCGGCGTCGGAGAGCTTCCCCATACGGAATTCGAGGTGCAGGTCGCGCAGGTTATCGTAAAGGACGTCGCGGCGCTGTTCGAGGAACTCGCGGTCGCGCTCCAGCGGGGTCTTCACCCGCACCGGCTCGGGCGTGAGCCAGAACACGTAGAGCAGGGCGGCCAGCGTGAGCGCGGCGCAAGCGAAGACGATCATCGGGCTACTCTTCCAGCTTCTTCATTTCGCGCTCGAGATTGGCGCGGTAGCGTTCGAGCAGGTACGGGTCGGGGGCGGTAGCCTTGCGCCGCCCCAGCCAGCGCCGGGCGACGTAGTAGACCAGCGCCAGCCCCAGCAGCAGCGCCACGAACGGCATCACCCAGGCGGTCAAGTTGAATCCTTCCGCCGGGGGCGCGGCCAGGATGGCCGGGCCGAACTCGGCCACCATCGCTTCGAGAATCTGCGGCTCGCTCTTGCCGGCCGCCAGCCCTTCGCGAATCTTGGCGCGCAGCACCGGCGCCGAGGGACATTGCAGGTGCGGGCAGACCGTCAAGCCGTAGTTGCAGCCGCACTGGCAGATGAGCTTGTCGGAGATGCGCCGGAAGGCTGCTTCGCCCGCGTCGGCGGGCGCCGGCTGCTGCGCGAACAGGGCCGGGCCGAAGGCGGCGGCAACCGTCAACGCCAACGCCAGAAGGGTTCTACGCGGCGACTTCATGGCGCTCCTTGGCGGGCTTGCGACGGCGCAGAGGCCGCCCGGGCTCCGGCGGGCGGCTGGGAACCAGAGCGATGAGCGTGCCCAGCACCATGACGACGCCGCCCAGCCAGACCCACAGCACCAGCGGGTTGATATAGACCTGAATGACGGCGCGCTGGTTGTCGTCGCTCATCCCGGAAAACACCAGGTAGATGTCGGCGTTAGGGTGGCGGAGAATCTCCAGCGGCTTCGAGAGGTGCGGCCAGATGGCCACTTCGGTCGTGGGTTGCTGGCTGGCCTTGTAGAAGCGCCGCTCCGGCTCCATCGTCGCCAGCAGGCTGCCGCCTTTATAGACGTCAATGCGGGCGCGGCTGGCGATGTGGTTGTCGGTTTCGTCCTGGTCGATGCCCTGGATGACGAAGCGGTAGTCGCGCACGTTGATTTCGTCCCCGGGCAGCACTTCGGCCTGCTCGTGTACGCCAAAGGCGTTGCCAACGAAGCCGATAAAGAGCAGCGCAATGCCGAAGTGGATGACGTAGCCGCCGTAGCGCCGGGTGTTGCGGCGGGTCAGCTCGACCATCGCCCCCGCCCAGCCCAGCTCTTCCTTCTGCCGGATGACGCGGGCGCCCCGGAAAAACTCCATCGCGATGGTGCCGATGACGAAGAAGGCCAGGAAAATGGTCATCAGGGCGTAGAAGTTGCGCGCGCCGAAGAGGAAGGCGACGATGGCGACCAGAGCGCCGAACAGCAGCGGCCGGGTGAAGTTGCGCTTCAGGCTGTCAAACGAGGTGCGCCGCCAGGCGAACAGCGGGCCGACGCCGGTGAGAAACAGCAGGAACAGCCCGATGGGAATCTGCACTTTGTTGAAGTAGGGCGCGCCCACGCTGATCTTGACCCCGCGCACGGCCTCCGACAGCAGCGGGAACAGCGTCCCCCACAGCACCGCGAAGCAGGAGGCCAGCAGGATGAGGTTGTTGAAGAGGAAGCTGGATTCGCGCGAGGCCAGCGAGTCGAGCTGGTTCTCGCTCTTCAGGAAATCCAGGCGCCAGAAAAGCACCGCGCTGGTCAGCACCAGCAGGCCGGTAAGGAAAACCGAGAAGTAGGGGCCGATGGCGGATTGCGCGAAGGCGTGCACCGAGCTCAGCACGCCCGAGCGCGTCAGGAAGGTTCCGAAGATGCAGAGCAGGAAGGTGGCGAAGATGAGCACCATGTTCCACACCTTCATCATGCCGCGCTTTTCCTGCATCATCACCGAGTGCAGGAACGCGGTGCCGGTGAGCCATGGCAGCAGGGAAGCGTTCTCGACCGGGTCCCAGCCCCAGTAGCCGCCCCAGCCCAGCACGGCGTAGGCCCAGCGCCCGCCGAGCAGGATGCCGATGGTGAGGAACATCCAGGCAATCATTGTCCAGCGGCGGGTGATGTGAATCCACTGCTCGCCTTTGGTGCGGGTGATGAGCGCCGAGAGCGCAAAAGCAAACGGCACGCTGAAGCCGACGAAGCCGAGGTAGAGCATCGGCGGATGGATGACCATGGCCGGGTGTTGCAGCAGCGGGTTCAGGCCGCCGCCGTCCGGCGGCGAAAAAATCTGCGGCCCGTGCGGCGTCTGCATGGCGAGCAGCGCGAAGGGGTTGACGACGAAGTTGTTGAGCACCAGGAAAAAGCCCAGCACCGTCATCAGCATCGCCACCGCGTAGGGCATCAGGTGCGGGTGCGTGCGGCGGTTGACGCTCACCGCCGTGGCCGCAAACAGCGCCATCAGGCAGCTCCACCACAGCAGCGAGCCTTCCTGGCCCGACCACAGCGCCGCGAACTTGAAGTAAATCGGCAGGGCGCGGTTGGAGTGGGAAGCGACGTAGGCCACCCGGAAGTCGTCCCGCAGCAGCAGCACCGCCAGGCAGAACGTGGCCACCACCACCAGGCCAGTCACCGCCACCACGGCCCGCTCGCTGCTCTGTTGCAGCAGCGGTTTCTGCTTCCAGTGGCCGATCAGCGCCGCCAGAATGGCGTAGATACAAAACCCGAAGGCGAGGAGGAGGGAATAGCTGCCGAGGGCATCCATCTAGGTCAGTAGGAGCTCGATGGCTTCTGTTCCGGCTTCGCGCCCGGCGGCAGCGCCTCGTACTTGGAGGCGCACTTGGCCTGCACCTGCTGGGCGACGAACTGGCGCTCCGGCGTGTAGCGCCCGGTGACAATGGCCTGAGCGTTGTCCACAAACGTGTCGGGCAGCGGATCGCGGCCGACGTAGACCACGTCAAGCGTCTGCTTCTCCTGATGGAGCTGGAAATAGACCTTCCCCTGCTCGCGGCGGATGGATCCGGGCGTGACGTCGCCGGCGACTCGCAGGCGCATATCGTAGGCCGCGTCGCCCTTGGCATACAGCTCCGGGATGGTGACGTAGTAGGTCTTGCTCTCCTGCACCCCGCTCACCCCCAGCCACGCCAGCACACCCAGGATGATTACCGCGCTGCCGATGAACTTGAGATTCTTGGTTCGCATAGTCGTCGCCTCAGGTCGTCGGACGAGCAAGTGGGCTTCCAGAACCCACACCTGACTATAGACCGGGCTTTTGCAGACTGTCAACGAAAGTCGGCTGTGGTTTCAATGTGTTGGCGCCGTCTGGATGAGCCGCAAGGTTGGTGAAGGCCTCCCTCACCCCGCCTCCCTGAGGCTACCTGCGGTTTTTCTCAACAACGTCGGGCAAAAGTCGCAGGGAGGCCAGCCGACCCGCGCCTCGAGAAATAACGCCGTAGCTCCCAGGCTGCTGCCTGGAGGCAGAGCATTCTCTCAGGGCGCGCCCAGCTAGAGTTCCTCGAAGGGTTCCTCAGGAGTTTTGAGTTCGCGCACCTTCAGCGATAGCTCAAAGTCGCGGGCCTTCAGGTCGGCGAGCACGGCGCGGCGGAGGTCGGGCGGCAGGGCTTCGGGCGGATGGACGCCCCAGAGGTCGCGCGGAAAGCGCTTGAGGATGGCCGCCGCCACCTGAGCGGTGGCGTAGGCAATCGGCGTCGCCAGCAGGCCGCGCTGGCGGAGCTGGTAGAGGCTGGGAACCATGCAGGTCCAGCGATGCTCGACCCGCTGCCCCTTGCGCTCCCCCCGGATGACCACGGCGGCGGCAAAGCGCGCGTTGGAAAGAATCCCGCGGCGGATGAGCCGGGCCACCTGGCGCGGCGTGGGCGTTCGCGGGAAATGGTCGGTCGGTGGACGGCGGGCCGGGCGCAGCCGCCCGCGACGATAGAGGCGCCGCAGTCGCGCGATTTCATTGCCGCCGATTTTGACGTCCAGCTCGCGCATCGGCGCCAAGCGCGGCAGGGTGCTGACTTCGTCCTGCGCCGCCAGCACCACGCGGGCGCGGCCGATGGGCTCGGGAAAGGTGAACCACTCCGGCTCGGAGAACCGCGGCGCGAAGGCGAAGCGGCCGTTGCGGTACACGCGCGGGCGGGAGACCGCTTCATCAAAGGCCGACTCGGGCGACCACTGCGAAATGGGGTCGCGCGACTCGGTGCTTTCGTAGAGGCGAATGTGGACGGACTCAACCTTGTCGAGCCGCTCGACGCTGGCCGCCACCAGCAAGTTGGTCAGCCCGGGCGCCACGCCGGCGTTGATGAGCGCCACGCGGCGCTTGGCCAGAAACGCGCGCTGGTAGCGGAACTGCTCCGGCTTGAAGGGATGCCGGCGCAGGTTGGACGCCATATCGAAGTAGTGGGCGCGCAGTCGCAGCGCGGCGCGGAGGACAATCTGGTTGAACATGGCCGGAACGGCGTTGACGATAAGGTGCGAGCCGCGCGCCGCCCGCACAAGGGCCCAGAGGTTGCGAGCGTTCACCTCTTCGCAGGGCACCTCGCGGCCCAGGAAGCGCCGGGCGCGCTCCGGGTCGCGGTCACCGCAACGGATTTCGTGCCCCTGGCGCTCCAGAAGCTGCGCCAGCAGGCCGCCCGTCGCCCCGACTCCCAGCACGAAGATGCGCATGATCCGCCTTAGCCTATCACCCTGAACGATGCCCCGACCGCGGCCGGGCGATGTCGAAGGGTCGGGCTGACTCTAGTCGGGATTGCGCCCGGAGGCAAGCCGGCGGAGGGGGCTGGTAGGGGAAGGCGGCAGGTATCCGTTATGCGTTCTGAACGCGTTCGAACGCATGGGAGGGCCATCCCCTGGCAGGGCCGGGAGCGCTGTTTTGCCTCCCGGGAGGGCCGGCCCCCCGCGCTTGACAGGGCAGCGCCCCTCTCTTACTGTGCCAAGCTTGACTCTCTGAGGGTGCCAATGGCGGAGCCGAAACTCCCAACCCGGGCCGAGGACTTCAACGAGTGGTACAACCAGCTCGTTCTGCGGGCCGAGCTGGCCGACTACTCCCCGGTGCGCGGCTGCATGATTGTGCGCCCCTACGGGTGGGCGCTGTGGGAGAACATCCAGGCGGCGCTCGACTCGCGTTTCAAGGCCACCGGTCACGTCAACGCCGCCTTCCCGATGTTCATCCCGGCGAGCTTCATCGAAAAGGAAAAGTCGCACGTCGAAGGCTTTTCGCCGCAACTGGCGGTGGTGACTCACGGCGGCGGCAAGGAGCTGGAAGAGCCGCTGGTCATCCGCCCCACCTCGGAGACCATCATCGGCCACGCCTACGCCAGGTGGATTCAGTCCTACCGCGACCTTCCGGTGCTCATCAACCTCTGGAACAGCGTGGTGCGCTGGGAGCTGCGCACCCGGCTGTTCCTGCGCACGCTGGAGTTCTACTGGCAGGAAGGCCACACCGCCCACGCCACTTACGACGAGGCCCAGGCCGAAACCATCCAGATGCTCAACGTCTACACCGACTTCGCCCTCAACGAGGCCGCCGTCCCGGTCATCCCCGGCCGCAAGTCGGAGTCGGAAAAATTCGCCGGGGCCGACGTCACCTATTCGCTCGAAGCGATGATGGGCGACACCAAGGCGCTTCAGTTCTGCACCTCCCACAACCTGGGGCAAAACTTCGCCAAGGCGTTCGAGATCCGTTACCTCGACAAGTCGGGCGTGCTGCAATACTGCTGGACGACTTCCTGGGGTTTGTCGTCGCGCGTCATCGGGGCCATCATCATGGTGCACGGGGACGACCAGGGACTGGTGCTGCCGCCGCGCCTGGCGCCCTTTCAGGTTGTGGTCGTGCCCATCTTCAAGAGCGACGCCGAGAAGGAAGCCGTGCTGCCGGCCGCCAAGGCCGTGGCGCAGACGCTCGCCGCCGCCGGCGTGCGGGTCAAGTTCGACGACCGCGAGGGCATCACCCCGGGCTTCAAGTTCAACGACTGGGAAATGCGCGGCGTGCCGCTGCGGGTCGAAATCGGCCCCAAGGACGTCGCCAGGCACTCGGTGGTGCTGGCGCGGCGCGACCGCCCCGGCAAGGAAGGCAAGTCGTCGGCCTCGCTCGCTGGTCTGCCCGAAACGGTGAAGCAGTTGCTGGTGGATATCCAGGCGGCGCTCTTCGAGCGCGCCCTGGCCTTCCGCCGCGAGCACACCATCGAGACCCGCGACTACAACGAGTTCAAGGCCGGGGTCGAGAACGGCTTCGTGCTCGCCCACTGGTGCGGCGCCTCGGCCTGCGAGGACAAGATCCAGGAAGAGACCAAGGCCACTCTGCGCTGCATTCCCCTCGAACAGACCACCGACCCCGGACGCTGCATCGTCTGCGGCCAGCCCGCCCGCGAAAGAGGCATCTTCGCCAAAGCCTACTAGATACTCGACACCCGGCCCCCGGCGGTGCTACCATCCTGGTCGGCGCCGAAACGGAAGTTAGCGGGAAGTTGGGGTTCCTCCCACAAGGAGGGTAGAGATGCCAGTTGAGACGGCTCGCTTGCCTCGGCACTCGGAGCGCGGCGGCAGCAAGCTACAGGTTCTTTTCGCGCTGGCGGTCACCGCCGCGCTGCTGGTCGCCGGCATCCGCATCGTTCCTGTTTATATCGCGGCCTTCAAACTCGAAGACGAAGTGCGCCAGAAGTGCAAGTTCGCCCCTATTGAGCGCAAGGCTCCCGAGGTGGTGCGCCAGGAGTTGCTCAAGACCGCGCAGGACCTGGACCTGCCCTTGCGGCCCGAAGGGATTCAGGTGGCGCCTACCGCCGGCGCCGGCCTCAAGATCACCGTCAAATACACGGTGCCGGTGGACTTGATTGTCACCCAGATTAATTTGCCATTCGAGTTCACCGCCGACAGTAAATCCGCCATCTAAGTAGAACGTGGCCGTCCGTCTCAGGATTGCGTCTGGCTTGTGGTCTCGCCCCTGGGGGCGAGCCCTGCTGCTCACCGCTCTCGGCCTCACCCTGCTTGGAGTCGGCGTGGGGCTCTACGTCTGGTTTCATTTTCAGGGGATCATCGACGCGCGACTGAAGGGGCAGGTCTTCGAGAGCCGCTCGGCCATCTTCACCGCGCCGGAGCCGGTGCGCGTGGGCGACGTTCTTCCACGCGATGAGTTGCTGGCGCGGCTGCGGCGCTTCGGCTACTCGAACGCCGACCAGGACACCTCGCCCTACGGGACTTATCGCGTGTCGCCTGCCAGCATCGAAATCCATCCCGGCGCCTTCTCCCGCGTGGGCGCCGACCAGGCCGCGCGCATTGACTTTGCCGGCGGGCGCGTCACCCGCATCGTTTCACTGGCCAGCGGCGCGCCACGCGAATCCGTCTGGGTTGACCCGCCGCTGCTCACCAACCTGTTCGACAGCACCCGCACCAAGCGCCGCCTGGTGGTCTATGAAGAAATCCCGCCCAACTTGATCAACGCGGTGCTGGCCGCGGAAGACCGCCGCTTCTTCAGCCACCCGGGAATCTCCCTCATTGATATTGCGCGCGCGCTCTGGGCCGACATTCGCGCCGGCGCTCCGGTGCAAGGCGGCAGCACGCTCACCATGCAGCTTGCACGGAGCTTCTTTCTCACTCCCAGCCGGACGCTGCGCCGCAAGGCGGCCGAAGCCATTATCGCCATTCAACTCGAGCGGCGACTGACCAAGGAGCAGATTTTCGAGCTCTACTCCAATGAGGTCTATCTCGGCCAACGCGGCAGCTTTTCCATCCGGGGATTCGGCGAAGCTTCCCGCGCCTACTTCGACAAGGACATCACGCAGTTGACGCTGCCGGAATGCGCACTGCTGGCCGGCCTGCTGCCCGGCCCCAGTCTCTACAGTCCCTTCCGCAACCCGGACCGCGCACTGGCGCGGCGCAATACGGTTCTGGATGCCATGGTAGAGACGGGCGCAATTCACAAGGACGAGGCCGAGGCGGCCAAGAAAGCGCCGCTCAAGCTGGCCCCGGCCAACTTCGAGGCCAGCGAGGCGCCCTACTACGTGGATTTGGTTCGCGACCACCTGCTGGAGGAGCACTCGGAAGAAGCTTTGATTTCGCAGAGCTACCGCATCTACGGCACGCTCGACCTGCGCTTGCAGGAAGCCGCCGCCGCGGCCATCCGGGAGGCGCTGCCGGAGGTTGATGCCAAGATCAAGGAACGATACCGGCGGAGCAAGCAGCCTCCCCCGGAAGTGCAGGTTACGCTCATCGCGCTTGACCCGCGCACCGGTGCCATCAAGGCGCTGGTCGGCGGACGCGACTACACTCGCAGCCAGTTGAACCGCGCGGTTGCTCCTCGGCAGCCCGGCTCGGCGTTCAAGCCGTTTGTCTATGCGGCGGCTTTCGCGACCGGCCTGAGCGACGCCGAGCGCGCCCTCACGCCCATCACCACCGTGGTGGACGAGCCGACGGTGTTCGAGTTTGACGGGCAGCAGTATCAGCCTTCGAACTTCGGCGAGAAGTTCTTCGGCGTGGTGACATTGCGGGAAGCGCTGGTCAACTCGCTGAACGTCGCGACGGTGAAAGTTGCGGAGATGACCGGCTATGCCGCGGTGGCCGACACGGCGGTCGAGTCCGGCTTGAATCGTCGGGTGCGCCCCACGCCCGCCCTGGCGCTGGGCGCCTACGACTCGAGCCCGCTCGAAGTGGCCGGCGCCTATACCGTGTTCGTCAACTACGGGAAGTATGTCGCGCCGGCGCTGGTGTCCAGCGTGGTGGCGAGCGATGGCCGGGTGCTCGAGCAAACCGTCCCGCAGCCCAGAGAAGTGATGGACCCGCGGGTGGCCTATCTTGTCGTTGACGTGCTCCAGGACGCCATCAACCGCGGCACCGGTGCCGGGGCACGCGCGCGCGGCTTCAGCGCGCCGGCCGCGGGGAAGACCGGGACGTCGCGCGACGCCTGGTTCGCGGGCTTCACCTCGTCCCTGTTGTGTGTGGTGTGGGTCGGGTTTGACGACGCCCGCGACCTCGGCTTGCCCGGTTCCACCGCGGCGCTTCCGGTCTGGACGGCTTTCATGAAGCGCGCTGTCGCGCTCTATCCCTACAACAACACCGAGGAGTTTGTTCCGCCCGAGGGGATCGTTTCCGTGCCGCTCGATGCTGAAACACTGTTTGTGGCGACGCCCGACTGCACCAACGTGCGCTACGAGCGCTTCATCCTCGGCACCGAGCCCCACGAGCTGTGCCCGCGCCACCGGCCCTCGCCGGTCTCGAATCCTGTAACCCGCACCCTGCTGCGGTTGTTCGGCGTGGGGCGGAAGAAAGAATCCACCGAGACCCCTGCGGCGGCGCTGCCTCCACGTCAGGCCGCACCGGGCGCCAGCGCGACGCCGCGCGCGGCTGCTCCCGCGCAACCGGGGAACCTGCTCGAAGCCTACTTCGGCAAGAGCGAGCAACCCCGCGCCACCTCGACCGATTCCAAAAAGCCCAGGAAGAAAGCCGGAGCGAGAGCGGGAGGAGGGTAACAGCGTGGTTCGGCCTGGTCGGGCGGTCATTCTTCTGCTGGTCATGGCCGGGACGGCGCTGGCTCAGGAAGCGCCTCTTCTAACCGTCCTGCCCCGCACCGAGCGCATCCGCCAACTTCAGCTTCAGGGCGATTTGCACATGGTGCGCAAACGCTATCTCGAGGCTATCGACGCCTACGGCCGAGCGCTGCACGAATCACCGCGCAATCCGGTGCTGTTGAACAAAATCGGCATTGCCTATCACCAACTGGCGCGCCTGCGCGACGCCCGGCGTTACTATGAGCTCGCCACCGAGTCGGACAAGAACTACGCCTACGCCTGGAACAACCTCGGCACTGCCAATTACGGGATGGCGAAGTACGGCCGCGCCATCCGCTATTACCGCCGCGCCCTCAAGCTCGATCCTTCCCAGGCGGCTTTCCACTCCAACCTCGGTACCGCCCTCTTCGCCCGCAAGCAGTACGCCGAAGCTGCTGAAGAGTTCCGCCTTGCCGTCCTGCTTGACCCCGAAGTCTTTCGCCGCCGCAGCAGCTTCGGCGTCGCCACTCAGGACTTCAGCGTTCAGGACCGCGCCCGCTACAATTTCCTGCTGGCAAAGACCTACGCCGCTCTGGGCTACACGGAAGATTGCCTGCTGACGCTGCGCCACGCGCTGGACCACGGGCTGCCGCCCGCCGAGATCCAGAACGATCCCGCCTTCGCTGCCTTGCGTGGCGACGAGCGCTTCCAGGCCCTTTTCGCTCCGCCGCCGCAGCCGTAAGCGACATCGGCTCGCTACCGTTCTGCTATAATGCTTTGTAGAATGCGTCGTGCTCTCGTCTGTGCGCGCTGCTGGCTTGCGATTCTCGTCGCGGTAGGCGGATTCGCAGTTCCAGTGGCCGCCGATACGGTCCTGGTCATTCCCTTTGAAAACGTAACGCGCGCGGCCGACCTCGAGTGGGTCGGCGAAAGCTTTGCCGAAGCCCTGAGCGAACACCTGCAAGCCGATGAGCGCACGCCCGTGACCCGCGAAGAGCGGCTGGCGGCGCTGGAGCACCTGGGCCTGCCGGTCTCGGGCCCGCTCTCCCACGCGAGCGTGATTCGTCTCGGGGAAGAAGTAGGCGCCGACTGGGTTGTCGCCGGCCATTTTCGGGTCCAGAGCGGTCAACTCCGCACTCAGGCTTGGGTCTTTGACCTCTCCGCGCAGTCCCTGTCTGAGCCGGTCGAAGATGTTGACGCCTTCGAGCACTTGCTCGACGCCCAGGCCCGGGTGGCCTGGCGGGTGCTGCGCCAGCGCGACCCGGTGTTTCCCCTCAGCCTCATCAGCTTCCAGCAGCGACGCCCGCGCATTCCCATCAGCGCCTTTGAAAGCTACATCCGCGGGCTGCTGGCCACGGACCGCGACCAGCAGCTGCGTTACTTTCTGTCGGCCGCACGCCTTGAGCCTGCCTACGCCCCGCCGGCGTTTCGCGCCGCCTTGCTTTACTACGCGGACGGCGACTACGCCTCGGCCACGCGCTGGTTCCGGCAGGCCAGCACCGACCGGCGACTGGGCCCCCAGGCCAATTTCTATCTCGGCTTGTCTCACTATGCGTCCAACGACTACCGTCAGGCCGCAGAGGCGCTTCAGGCTGCCGCAGCGCAGGCCCCCTCGGCGGGCGTGTGGAATAACCTTGGCGTGGTCACCTCCCGGCAGGACGACCCGGCCGCTGAAACCTATTTCGCTCGCGCGTTGCAGCTTGACCCCAATGACGCGAGCATTCATTTCAACCTCGGCCTGCACTACGTCCGCCGGGGCGAGTGGGAACTGGCTTTGCGGGCGCTCGACCGCTGCCTGGCCGCCAACCCGCGCGACACCGAAGCCCACTTCCTCCGCTCCTACACGCTGCGGCACCTCGGGCGCCTGGAAGAAGCCGAGCGGGCGCGGAATCAAGCTATCGGCGACAACCCTGCGCTGGCGCTGAGTCTTGAGCGCCGCCGCTTCGAGCTTGACCGGCTGCGCACCGAGTTCCGCCCGCGTGAACTGTCTCGGGAGGTCACCGAACGATGAAGCGCCTCCTGCTCTCGGCTTCGCTCTGCCTTGTCCTCGCTGCGCCGGCAGCGGCCTCCACGGTGGTGGAAATCCGCCTCGACGAAATCATCCACAGCGTCTCGGCTGAGTACGTCATTGCCGGCCTCGACCACGCTGCCAAGGTCAATGCCGACGCCGTCCTGATCGTCATCGACACGCCCGGCGGGTTGTCCGATTCGATGCGCAGGATAGTCGACCGCATCACCGCCTCGCCGGTTCCGGTAATCGTTTACGTTTCGCCGACTGGTGCGCACGCCGCTTCGGCCGGCTTCTTTATTCTGCTTGCCGCCGATGTTGCCGTCATGGCGCCCGGCAGCACGACCGGCGCGGCGGCGCCGGTCCTGGGATTGCAGGAGATGCCGGAAACGCTGAAGAAGAAAGTGACCAACGACGCGGCGGCCTACCTCCGCAGCTACGTCGGCAAGCGCGGCCGCAATGTCGAAGTTGCCGAACTCGCCGTCACTGAGGCCAAAGCCTTCACCGACCAGGAAGCGCTGAAGCAGGGTTTGATTGACGCAATCGTGGAGAATCGCGACCAGCTTCTGGCTCAATTCAATGGTCGCGAAATCAAGCGCTTCGACGGTCGGCCCGAGACCCTGAAGCTCGCCGACGCTCGCGTTGAGCCTTGGGAGATGACCCGCCGCCAAGAATTCCTGAGCCGCCTGCTCGACCCCAACATTGCTTTTCTTCTGCTTGTTTTCGGCATCCTGGGGCTCTCGATTGAAATAAACCACCCGGGAATGATTTTCCCCGGCGTCGCCGGCGGCATCTGCATTGTTCTCGCCCTGTTCTCGCTGCATCTGCTTCCGGTCAACTATGTGGCCGTGCTGCTCATCCTGCTGGGCTTTGCTTTGTTTATTCTGGAGGCAAAGTTCGTCAGCCACGGTATATTGGCTACCGGAGGCGTGGTAGCCATGGTTCTGGGAGCGATGTTCCTGATTGAGTCGCCGCCCATCCCTGAGCTGCGCGTGCGTTGGGAGGTGGCGCTCTCTGTCGCCCTTCCTCTGGCGGTCATCACGGTCATCATTCTGCGCTACGCCTGGAAGTCGTTCCGCTGGCGCGTGGCCAGCGGGCGCGAAGCGCTCGTCGGTCAGATTGGCGAAGTCCGTCGCGAGATTGCCGACGGCCACAAAGGCATGGTCCTGGTGGCCGGGGAATTGTGGGAAGCTGTCGCCCGCCGTCCTATTGCAGAGGGCGAGCGCGTGCGCGTCGTTTCGGCACAGGGTTTGCTGCTCGAGGTCGAGCCATTCACCGGCGGCTGGTCGGCAAGCGCGCCGCCCGAAAAGGAGTAACACCATGGGGGGAGGCTGGTTGATCGCGGCGATCGTTATCTTTCTTATCTGGCTGTTCAACTGCATCAAGATTCTCAACGAGTGGGAGCGCGGCGTCGTTCTCCGTCTCGGCCGCATGCTGCCCGAGCCCAAAGGCCCCGGCCTGATTATTATTCTCTGGCCGATTGACCGCCTGATGCGCATTTCGTTGCGCATCATCACTCTCGACGTCCCGCCCCAGGACGCCATCACCCGCGACAACGTCAGCGTGCGCGTCAATGCGGTCGCCTACTTCCGCGTCCTGGACGCCAACCGTATGGTGGTCAGCATCGAGGGCGCCAATTATCTCTATGCCACCAGCCAGCTCGCCCAGCTCACCCTCCGCGACGTCATTGGCCAAGTCGAGCTCGATGAGCTGCTGGCCCAGCGCGACAAGGTCAACCAGCATCTGCAAAAGATTCTCGACGAGCACACCGACCCCTGGGGAATCAAGGTCACCCTCGTCCAGGTCAAGGCCGTCGACATCCCCGAAGAGATGCGCCGTGCCATCGCCAAGCAGGCCGAAGCCGAGCGCGAGCGCCGCGCCAAGATCATCCACGCTGAAGGCGAATCGCAGGCCGCCGAACGCCTCGCCAATGCCGCCAAGACTCTGGCGGCCGAGCCAGCCTCTCTCCAGTTGCGCTACCTGCAGACGCTGACCGAAATCGGGATCGAGAAGAACACCACCGTCATCTTCCCGGTCCCGATTGACATCCTCAGCATGTGGATGAAGAAAGGATCATGAGCCGGGAAGGGAAGAGCGGTCAGAGCGACACGGTGCTCGAAGGGCGCCACCTGCTGGGAGTATTTTTTGCCGTCGTCGTGCTCTGCGCGATTTTCTTCACACTGGGTTTTGTGCTGGGCCGAAACCAGGCGACGCAGCAGGCGGCCAAGTCTCCGTCGCCGGGGTCAACCCAGCAGCAACCGTCGGCTCCAACCGAGCCGCAGGCGCGCGACCTGACGTTCTACGACCGCGTCGAGAAACCGCAGCCCGCCGAGAACTTGCCGCGGGGAGAGCCCTCGGAGACGAAGCCCGCGGCCCCCGCGACGGCTCCAAAACCCGCGGCGGCAACCGGCAAGCCGATCTACCTCCAGGTCGCCGCCGTCAGCAGGGAAGCCGACGCCAAGCGACTGATGGCGGAGCTCCGCAAGATGGGTTTTGATTCCGAAATCCGCCCCCCCAAGGAAGACCGCCTGTATCGGGTCATGGTCGGCCCGCTCGCCAATGACGAACTGGCCACCGCCGCACAGCACCGGCTCGAAGCCCAGGGTTTCCGCAGCATCCTCCGGCGGTGATGGCCTCGCTCTCGCCCCTGCGCTACCCGACCGTTTACGCGTTGCTGTCGGGCGTCCTGCTGGTTCTCAGCTTTCCCCGGCCGCAGCTGTCGCTGCTTGCCTGGGTAGCGCTGGCGCCGCTCCTGGTCGTTCTGATGCAGAACCGCGCCCGCTGGCGACTTTTTCTCTACGGTTACGTCGCCGGGGTGGTTTTCTTTGGCGGTACTTGCTACTGGCTCTACGCCACCATGCGCACTTACGGCCATCTCTCGTCCGTCGCGTCCGCCGGAGTGCTGCTGTTGTTTGTTCTCGTCGAAGCCATCTTCTTCGGCCTCTTCGCCTGGATTACGGGTGAGCTGGCACGGCGCTGGCAGATGCGGGCGTTGCTGCTCGCGCCAGTGGCCTGGGTGGCGGTCGAGTACTTGCGGACACACATTCCCGTTGGCGGTTTCCCCTGGAACCTGCTGGGCTATGCGGTCGCCCCGGTCATCGGTTGGGTCCAGCCCGCCTCGTACGTGGGCGTCTACGGACTTTCGTTTCTTGTTGTGGCGGTGAATATGGTTGCCGCTCTGTACTGGTTGGCACCGACGCGGCGCAACGCCGTTCCCCTTGCTGTCATCGCTGTCGTCTTGTTCGCTGCCTGGCTTGCCGGAAGCCAACTGCCGACGCTACCCACGCCGGCCACCGCTGTTCTCGTGCAAACCAATCTGCCACAACAGGAGGAGTTCGACCCGCAGTGGATTCAAAAGCATCCCGATGAGTTGGAAGGCCTGGAAGAGCTTACGCGCGCGGCGGCGCGCAAGCTGGAGTCTCCGCCGGCGCTGGTCGTCTGGCCGGAGATGCCCGTTTCCCTTTACTTCAACCACGATCCGGTCATCCGGGCGCGGATGATTTCGCTGGCGCAGTCGCTGCGCAGCCACTTTCTTACCGGCATCGTGGACTACAAACCGGAAGCCGACGGGCGCTACTATCCGCGCAACAGCGCCGTGCTGCTGACCGCGGACGGCGACCTCATCGGGCAGTATGATAAGATTCATCTTGTGCCCTTCGGCGAGTACCTGCCCTTCGGGCGGGTGAAGTGGATCGAGCCGCTGGTGAAGGAAGTAAGCGCCTTCCGTCCGGGCACCAACTACGCTGTGATGCCCAGTGGCGCCGGGCGGCTCTCGGTGTTCATCTGCTACGAAGCGATTTTCCCGGCGCTGGTGCGGCGCTTCGTCGAGGGTGAAACCGGCGCTGAACTGCTGGTGAACATCTCGAACGACGGCTGGTTCGACAACACGGCGGCGACGCAGCACCTGAACATGGCCCGGGTGAGAGCGGTGGAGACCCGGCGTTATCTGCTTCGCGCCACCAACACCGGCATCACGGCAGTGATTGACCCGTATGGGCGGATCATAGCGCGAGCGCCGGCGCACCGCCGAACGGTGTTGATCGCGAGCTTCGCGCCGCAATCCACGCGCACCTGGTACGCGCGCCTGGGCGACTGGCTGCCGCTGCTGTGCGCGCTCGCGATTGTGGCAGCCCTGGGGCGAAAGTTCTGGATGGACAAACTGGAGGCAGCACTCAGCCAATGAGAACTGCGGACGAACTGGAACAGGAATTCGAGCGTCTCCGCCGCCGCGCCACTGAGCTGCGGAGCTACCTTTGACGCACCTCGCCTGAAGTCCGACCTCGCCGCCTTGGACCAGAGGCTCAACCGCCCCGACCTTTGGGACCAGCCCGAAGAAGCCCAGAAGCTCCTCCAGCAGCGCAAGCGCACGGAGCGCAAGCTGGAAACCGACGCCAAGCTGGAGCGCGATCTCGCCGACCTCTCTGCTTTGCTTGAGCTTGCCCATGAGGGCGAGTCCGTGGAGAAAGAACTGGAGTCGGAGCTCGAGCGCCTGGCGGCCGACGCCGACGAGCTCGAAACCGAGATCCTGCTTTCCGGCCCGCACGACCACCGCAACGCCATCGTCACCATCCATCCCGGCGCCGGCGGTACCGAATCGCAGGACTGGGCTGAAATGCTGCTGCGGATGTATCTGCGCTGGGCGGAGCGCAAAGGCTTCGCCGCCAGCATTACTGATATCACCCCCGGCGACGAGGCGGGGGTCAAGTCGGTCACCTTCACCGTCCAGGGCGACTATGCCTTCGGCCTGCTACTGAGCGAAATCGGCGTCCACCGCCTGGTGCGCATCTCGCCCTTCGACGCCGCCGCTCGCCGCCACACTTCTTTCGCCTCGGTCTTTGTTACGCCGGAGATTGACGACAAGATTGCAATCGAAATCAAGCCGGAAGATTTGCGCATCGACACCTTCCGCTCGAGCGGCCACGGCGGCCAGCACGTCAACGTCACCGACTCGGCGGTCCGCATTACGCACCTCCCCACCGGCATCGTGGCTCAGTGCCAGAACGAGCGCTCCCAGTTCAAGAACAAAGACGTGGCAATGAAGATTCTGCGCTCGCGCCTCTACCAGTACGAGCTCGACAAACGCATGGAGGCCGCCCGCAAGCTCGAGGAATCCAAAGCCGACATCCGCTTCGGGAGCCAGATTCGCTCCTACGTGCTGCATCCCTATCGGCTGGTGAAGGACCACCGGACCAAGCTCGAAGTCGGCGACGTTGACTCCGTGCTCGATGGCAAGCTTGACCCCTTTATCCGCGCCTACCTGGTGGCCCGCCGCGAAGGCACCATCCCGCCGCCCTACCCGATGGACGAACAAGGCTGATCCACTCTTCGCAGGTTCGATTGACCATCGCCAGGGCCTCTGCTACAGTCTTGGCTTCGGTGCTGCGCTCCGCAGCATCCAGCCCAAGTCGTCGGGAGGACTCCGCATGGCTGCGCCCAAGCTCTACAAGAACTTCATCAACGGCGAATGGGTGGAGGCTCGCTCCGGCGAGGCCTTCGAAAACACCAACCCCGCCGACACGACCGACGTCATCGGGCTGTTTCCCCGGTCGGACAAATGCGACCTCGAGGAAGCCGTCGCCGCCGCCAAGGCCGCCTACCACCCCTGGCGGCTCACCCCGGCGCCCCGACGCGCCGAGATTCTTTTTCGCGCCGCCCAGATGCTGGTCGAGCGTAAGGAAGAGTTGGCGCGGGACATGACCCGCGAGATGGGCAAGGTGCTCAAGGAAACCCGCGGCGACGTCCAGGAAGCCATCGACATGGGGTTCTACATGGCCGGCGAAGGCCGCCGCCAGTTCGGCTTCACCACGCCCTCGGAACTCCCCAGCAAGTTTGCGATGTGCGTGCGCCAGCCGCTCGGGGTGGCTGGCATCATCACGCCGTGGAATTTCCCCATGGCCATCCCCTCATGGAAAATCTTTCCGGCGCTCGTGCTCGGCAACACGGTCGTCTTCAAGCCCGCCACCGATACGCCGCTCTCCGCCTACAATTTTGTCCGCATCCTGAACGAAGCCGGCCTGCCCAAGGGCGTTCTCAATCTGGTTTTCGGCTCCGGCGGCAAGATCGGCAATCCGTTGATGACCCACCCCGACGTCGGAGTCATCTCCTTTACCGGCTCGACCGAGATCGGCCGCGAAGTCTCCAAAGCCTGTGCGCCCGACTTCCGCCACTGCCACCTGGAGATGGGCGGCAAGAACATGATTATGGTGATGGACGACGCCAACCTCGATCTCGCAGTCGACGGCGCCCTCTGGGGCGGCTTCGGCACCACTGGCCAGCGCTGTACCGCGGCCAGCCGCGTCGGCGTGCACAAGAAGGTCTATAAAGAGTTCCTCGACAAGTTTGTCGACCGCGCCCGCAGGCTGAAAGTCGGAAACGGGCTCGACCCATCAGTCGAGATGGGCCCGCTGGTGAACGCCGCCCAGCGCAAGACCACGGCGGAATACGTTGAGATCGGAAAGAACGAAGGCGCCAAGCTGCTCTGCGGCGGCGAGATGCTGACTCGCGGCGAGCACGCCAACGGCCATTTCTTCAGCCCCACCATCTTCGGCGACTGCCACCCCAAGATGCGCATCAGCCAGGAAGAAATTTTCGGCCCGGTGGTTTCCGTGATTCCCTTTGATACTTTCGAGGAGGGAATTGAGATTGCCAACGGCGTCGTCTACGGCCTGTCGTCCTCGATCTACACGCAGAGCATCGATCGCGCGTTCGCCGCCATGCGTGACCTCTACACCGGCATCGTGTACGTGAATGCGCCGACCATCGGCGCCGAGATTCACCTGCCCTTCGGCGGGGTCAAACAGACCGGCAACGGCCACCGCGAAGCCGGGATCGCCGGCCTCGACGTGTTCTCCGAGTGGAAGTCCATTTACGTGGACTTCAGCGGCAGGCTCCAGCGCGCGCAGATTGACACTCACTCCTGAGCCTGTGACCTCGAACCCGACGAAACACGCTGCCCCCAAGGCGCCGTCCGGCTTGAAGTTATTCATTGTCGCTCCAGAGTGCGTTCCCTTTGCCAAGACCGGCGGTCTGGCGGATGTGGTGGGGGCGCTGCCCAAGGCGCTGGTCAAGCGTGGCCACCAGGTTTCCGTTCTTCTGCCCCGCTATCGCGGAATCGAGCCGGGCCCGGTGGTTCTGCCGTCGGTTTCCATCCCCATGGGTCGGAAGCTGCTTTTCCCAGACGTGATGGATGGTCGCGAGCGCGACGGGGTCAGCTTCTACTTCGTTGACTATCCGGCTTTTTACGACCGCAAGAGCCTCTACGGCGAAAACAGCAACGACTACCCGGACAACGCCGAGCGCTATGCGCTGTTCTCCCGCACGGTGTTGGAGTTTGCGAAGCGCACCGGGCCGCCGGACGTCATTCATTGCCACGATTGGCAGTCGTCTCTGGTTCCGGTTCTTCTCAAGACCCTTTATGCGACTGACCCGCAGCTTCGCCGCGTAGGGTCGGTGATGACGGTGCACAACCTCGCCTACCAGGGCATCTTCCCGCCCGACTCACTGGAGCGCGTGTCGCTGCCCGCTGACCTGTTCTCCATCGACCGGCTGGAGTTCTACGGTCTCATTAGTTGGCTGAAAGGCGGGCTCATCTACGCCGACTACGTCAGCACCGTCAGCAAGAAGTACGCCAAGGAGATTCAGACGCCGGAGTACGGCCACGGGCTGGACGGCGTCATTCGCCAGCGCGCCGACACGGTAACCGGCATTCTGAACGGCGTCGACTACGACGAGTGGAACCCGGAGACCGACCCGCACATCGCCGCTCACTATTCCGCCGACAACCTGGAAGGTAAGCTCGTCTGCAAGAAAGACCTGCTGGAGCAGTTCGGCCTGCCAACGACGGATTTGCGGAAGCCGGTGATCGGCATTGTCTCCCGCTTCGCCACCCAGAAAGGTTTCGACCTCATCGCCGAGGACGCCGATGCCTTTATGAAGAACGACCTGTTCCTGGTGGCTCTCGGAACCGGCGAGCCGCACTTTGAGGAGCTTTTCCGACAACTGGCGAAGAAGTACCCAACCAAGATGGCTGTGCGCGTGGCCTATGATAACGCTCTGGCGCACAAGATTGAGGCGGGCAGCGATATCTTCCTCATGCCCTCACGCTGGGAGCCCTGCGGCTTGAACCAGATCTACAGCCTGCGCTACGGTACAGTGCCCGTGGTACGGGCTACCGGCGGGCTCGACGATACAGTTGAGCCCTACGACCCGAAGACCGGGCATGGAACCGGCTTTCGCTTTACCCGCTACGCGGCCAGCGCCCTGCTCGAGTGCTTGCTTACAGCCCTTAAGGTCTACCGCTCTGAGCCGGCTGCTTGGCGCCGCCTGATGATCAACGGCATGAAAAAGGATTTTTCCTGGAATCACTCCGCCGGTGAATACGAGGAACTGTTCTACCGGGTGGTCAAGAAAGTGCAAAGAGGCTAGAATATCGCTTCCGGCCGAGCGGAATCGTTTCGCCGGACTGATTCATCCAATCTTTTGAAAAAGCTCGGAGGCATTCTCTGCATGGCTGAGAACATCATCGCCGTCGGTGACGCGAATTTTGAGAATGAAGTGCTGAAGTCTCCCGTACCGGTGCTGGTGGACTTCTGGGCGGAGTGGTGCGGGCCCTGCCGTATGCTGGCGCCCACCATTGAGGCCATCGCCCAGGACTACAACGGGAAGGTGCGCGTTGCCAAGCTGAACGTGGACGAGAACATGGAAACCTCCATGCGCTACGGCGTCCAGTCCATCCCCACGCTTCTGCTCTTCAAGAACGGGCAGGTGGCCGGCCAGCTCATCGGCAACCTTCCCCGCCAGAACATCGAGCGCCTGCTGGAAAAGGCGCTGTAACTGACTCATCCATTCGCCATTCTGCTTGCGCGGTTCGCAGACCGCGCCTATCATAGCGGGCTGTGCGAATCTAGCCCGCCTTCGGCTGCCGTGGGGCAGCCCTTTTCTGACCGCGTGCGCTCCTTCGGGTGAAGCGCGGGCGACGAGGACGAACGCATGAGCGCTGCCGTGGTGGTCGGCGCCCAGTGGGGCGACGAAGGCAAGGGCAAGGTCGTCGACTACTTCGCCTCCTCCTTCGACATCGTCGCCCGCTATCAAGGCGGTCACAACGCCGGCCACACGGTCGTCGTCGGTGGAAAGAAGATAATCCTTCAGTTGATTCCTAGCGGAATTCTCCGTCCCGGCCGCTGGGCGGTCATTGGTTCGGGTGTCGTGCTTGACCCGGCGGCGCTGCTTGATGAGCTGGCCAACTTGGAGAAAAACGGCGTCAGCGCCGAAGGCCGCCTCTTCATCAGCAACCGCACTCACCTCATTTTTCCCTTCCACCGCGAGTTGGAAAAAGCCGCTGAGGCGGCTCTGGGACCGCAGAAGATTGGTACCACGGCTCGGGGCATCGGCCCCACCTACGAAGACAAGATGGGCCGCCGCGGGCTGCGCACCTGCGATCTGCTCGATGTCGACGCGCTGCGCCCCAAGCTCCAGGCGCTCATCGAGCACAAGACCAAGCTGGCCCGCGCGCTCTACGGCAAGACCGACGTCGACTTCTCGCCCCAGATCGAGCAGTACGTCGCCTATGCCGACCGGCTTCGGCCGTACGTCACCGACGTTCCTCTGCTGCTGACCGAAGCGCACAACGCTGGCAAGCGGACGCTCTGCGAAGGCGCACAGGGCACGATGCTGGATGTGGACCACGGGACCTATCCCTTCGTTACCTCTTCTAGCGCCACCGCCGGCGGCGCCTGCATCGGATTGGGCATTCCTCCAACTGCGATTCGCGCCGTCATCGGCGTGACCAAGGCCTATACCACGCGCGTCGGCAGCGGCCCGTTTTCCGCTGAGGCGACCGGCGCGCTAGCCGACAAGCTGCGCCAACGCGGCAACGAATACGGCGCCGTCACCGGCCGCCCGCGGCGTTGTGGCTGGCTCGACCTCGAAGTCCTCCGCTACAGCATCATGGTCAACGGCATCACTTCGCTGGTGGTCACCAAACTCGATGTGCTCGACGAGTTGGCCGAGATTCCCGTCTGCGTCGGTTACCGCTACAAAGGAGAAGCCCTTAGAGGCATGCCGGCTGAAGCTGAGGTGCTGGAGCGCCTGGAGCCCGTCTACAAGACCCTGCCCGGTTGGCAGGCAGCCACTCGCGGCCTACGCGACTATCAGCAGTTGCCGCAGCGAGCACGTGACTACCTCCAATTCGTGAGCGACGAGGTCGGCGTCGAAATCGGAATGATTTCCACCGGGCCCGACCGCGACGAAACCATTCTGGTCTCCGGCTCGCGCCTCGCGGGCCTGCTTGCCGGATAGCTCCGGCCTTCCATGCTGAACTATAAAGACGCTCGGCAACGAGTGGTGGCGGTTGTTGGGACACTCGTCGGCATCCCGGCGACGGAATTTGTGGAGTTGAGCGCCAGCCTGGGGCGCGTCCTCGCCGAGGATGTGCGCGCTGACCGCGACTACCCGCCGTTCCCGCGCTCCACGCGCGACGGCTTTGCGGTGCGCGCGGGCGATATCACAACAGTACCGACTACGCTGCGTCGTGTCGGGGAGGTGAAGGCTGGCGAAGCGTTTGCCGGCCGGGTGGGCCCCGGGGAGTGTGTTCAAATCATGACTGGCGCGCCGGCGCCCGAGGGAGCTGACGCCGTGGTCATGATCGAAGACACGCAACTGCGGGGAGATGGCGTAGTCATCAACCGCAGCGTGGCCCCAGGCGCCAACATTGTCCCGCGGGGGAGCGAAGCCAGAGCCGGCGCGAGGCTGCTTGAGCGCGGGACGCGCATCGGTTACACCGAAATCTCGGTGCTGGGGCAAGTTGGACACACGCGCGTCCTGGTATATCGCCGGCCGCGCGTCGCCGTGCTTTCCACGGGCGATGAAGTGGTTCCGGCGGAAACCACGCCCGGCCCCACGCAAATCCGCAACAGCAATGTGCACGCGATGGCCGCCCAGGTTGTCCTCTGCGGCGGGGAACCGGTGGTGCTCGGGAACGCCCGCGACGAAGTAGGCGAACTCGAGCGGTTGATGAGGCGCGGGTTGGAGGAAGACGCGTTGGTGCTCACCGGTGGCGTTTCTGCCGGGAAGTATGACCTGGTCGAAGTGGTGCTGCGCAAGCTGGGCGCTGAGCTTCATTTTGACGCTGTGGCCATCCGCCCCGGCCGCCCCACGGTCTTCGCGACCTGCCAAAGCAAGCCGGTGTTCGGCCTGCCTGGCAATCCGGTTTCAACGATGGTGACATTTGAGCTCTTCGTGGCCCCAGCCACTGCCTTGCTCAGCGGAGCACCGGCGCCGCCGCTGCAATTCCTGAAGGCACGGCTTGCCGAGCCGCTCAAGCAAACGACGCGCCTGACGCTGTTCCTGCCGGCGCTGCTGGAAGGGGAGCATGGCGATGTTCGCGTGCGCGTGCTACGGTGGCAGGGCTCAGGAGACGTGGTGGCGGTAGCACAAGGAAACTGCTTCGCAGTCATCCCGGAGGACGCCGGGGAGGTAGCCGCCGGCTCTTGGGTGGATGTTCTGCCACGGAGGAGATAAACGATGCCGCAGCGGCTGTCGCACTACGACAAGCGCGGCCGGGTGCGCATGGTGGACGTCTCCTCCAAGCCTGCTACGGTGCGCGAGGCGCGCGCGCAAGCCATTGTCCGGATAAGGCCGGCGGTGCTCCGGAAGATTCGGGCCCTGAAGGTTCCCAAAGGTGACCCGCTCGAGGTCGCCCGCATCGCCGGCATCGCCGCCGCCAAGCGCGTTCCCGACCTCATCCCGCTTTGTCATCCGCTGCAACTGACTTTTGTTGACGTGACCGCCCAGTTGCGTAAGAATGATGTGCTTCTCACCTCCAGCGTGCGATCTACGGGGCCTACGGGAGTCGAGATGGAGGCCCTGACCGCGGTCGCCGTCGGGGCTCTGACCGTCTACGATATGTGCAAGGCGCTCGACCCCGGCATTGAAGTGCGCGGCCTCTATCTGCTGGAGAAGTCGGGAGGCAAGAGCGGCCCGTACCGGCGCCGGCGGAGGTAGGCAGGAGCGGGATGGCCAAAGCGCCCATCAAAATCCTGGTCGCTGACGACAACCCGGCGGTGCTCAAGCTGCTGGCCGACGGCATGCAGGCCTGCGGCAGCGTGGTCACCGCCGCCGATGGCGCCGACGCCTTGCTGAAGGCCATCGAAGAGCGCCCCGATCTTATCCTCACCGACTACAACATGCCCGGACTGAACGGCCTCCAGCTCTACGAAAAGCTCCGCGCTCGCCAGGAAACCAAGAGGATCCCCGTCATCTTCCTAGCCAGCCGCGGCGACATCGAAGAAAAGCTCCGCCAGGCCTCTGACGGGGTCGAGGACTACATCGCCAAGCCGTTCTTCATTCGCGAAGTGGTGGCGCGCGCCAAGAAGATTACCGACCGGATGCACCTCGAAAAACTCCAGACCCAGGCGCGCCGCCCGGGCGTGATCGACGGCCGGCTCGAGGAGATGAACGTCATCGACCTCTTTCAGTCGCTGGAAATGGGACAGAAAACCTGCTCGCTCACACTGACGCGCGGGAATGAAAAGTGCCAGATCTTCCTCGAAGGCGGCCAGGTCTATGACGCGGTAATGGGCAAGCTGAAAGGCGAGGAAGCGGTTTACAAGATTGTCGATTGGGCGGAGGGCGCCTTTGAGATTGATTTCAGCGGCAAGTCGCCCGACCGCACGATTACCCGCTCCACACAGGGTTTGCTGATGGAAGGTTTGCGCTTGATGGACGAAGCGCGCCGTGGAGCTGAAGCCTGATGCCTCGAACCTACCGCGCTGCCATTGTAACGGTGAGTGACTCGGTTGCCAGCGGAACCCGCGAAGACGTTTCCGGGCCGACCGTCGCCCGTATCCTGGAGAGTGCCGGCTGGGAAGTGCACTCGGCTGAGATTGTGCCCGATGACTTCAGCCTGCTGCGCGAGCGTTTGAGTGCACTGGGTTCGGATACCGAGCTGGACGCCGTCTTCACCACCGGTGGCACCGGCATCGGACCGCGCGACCGCACACCGGAAGCCACGACATCGGTGATGGAGCGCTCGGTTCCAGGTCTGGCAGAATTGATGCGCCGCGCCGGGGTGGAAAAGACGCCGCTGGCGGCGCTCTCCCGGGCTGTAGTCGGGGTGAAGGGCAAGGTGCTGCTGGTTAACCTGCCCGGCTCGCCCGCCGGCGCTGAAGATTCTCTGCGAGCCATACTCGAGGTTTTACCCCACGCGGTCGCCGTAGTGCGTGGCGAGGAAGTCCACGCGCCGGCCCCCGGCACGCCCGCACCGGCGGAAGCCGCCGGTTCGGAGGCCCCGGGGGCACTACCGCCCAGTGAGCCCGCCAGTGTTCCTGAAACAGCCCCAAGCCCGGAGCCGCCGAGTGGCGAATAGGGACTTGGCAAAGCCGTCCCTGTTTGATACTTTCACTTTTTCTTGAGCCGATGCCGGAGAACTACGTCCCCATCCTCATCTTTGCGGCGTTGACCCTGCTGATTCCCGCGGTCACGCTCTGGATTGCCATTCTGATTCGGCCCGACCGCCGCGACGTGGGCTACAAGCTCAACCCCTACGAGTGCGGCATCGACCCCGAGGGCGACGCCCGGGGGCGCTTCGGGGTGCGCTTCTACATCATCGCCATCTTATTCGTTATCTTCGACGTGGAGGTGATCTTCCTCTTTCCCTGGGCGGTGAAGTACGACGTGCTGGGTCTGTTCGGGCTGGTGGAGATGATTATCTTCCTCGGCATCCTGCTGCTCGGGTACTTCTGGCTCTACAAGAAGGGCGCGCTCGACTGGGTCTGAGCCGCGTCGTCGGAGTAATTGGAATGGGAGACGAAGAGAAAAAGCCTGAGCCGAAGCCCGCCGCGCCAGCGCCGCCGGCCAAATCGGCCGCGCCGGCCAAGCCTGCGGTCGGACCGGAGCCGCTGGATGACGAGCTGGTGCGGCGGCTGCGCGTCCGCTTCGCCGAGGCTATCGGTGAGACCACGCGCGACCGCGGCCAGGCTATCGTCGTCGTTCGCGACCGCGTGCTGGAGGTTTGCGAGTACCTGAAGACCGAAGAGAGATTCGACTTCCTGACCGACCTGACTGCGGTTGACTGGTACGAGCGCCAGCCGCGCTTCGACGTCATCCTGAACCTGTACTCGTTTCCGCACAACCGGCGGCTGCGCGTGAAGGCGCCCGTCAACGACGCCTGCCCCTCGGTCAGCCGCATCTGGCCAGCGGCCAACTGGCTGGAGCGCGAGTGCTACGACATGTTCGGCATCCGCTTCGAGGGGCATCCGAACCTGAAGCGCATCCTGATGCCGGACGAATGGAAAGGGCACCCACTGCGCAAGGACTACGACATCCTTAAGCAGGACACCGACTGGATTCGCGAGAACATCGGCATCGAGAGCGGCCAATAGCCATGGCGGGACCGGAAAACAACTTCGGCGTCGAAACCACCGTTCTCGGCGCCGAAGAAATCATCCTCAACATGGGGCCCCAGCACCCTTCGACTCACGGGGTGTTGCGAGTCAAGCTGCGTCTGGACGGTGAGAAGGTCGTGGGCTCGGAGTGCATCATCGGCTACCTGCACCGCGGCGTGGAGAAAATCGGCGAGAACCGCACTTACCCGCAGTTCGCGCCCTATGTGGATCGCACCGACTATGTGGCGGCGGTCTCGAACGGCCTCGGCTACTGCGAAGCAGTGGAGAAACTGCTCGGCGTTGAGGCGCCCCCGCGTGCCCGCTGGGTGCGTACCATCCTCACCGAGCTGCAGCGAATCGCCAGCCACCTGCTCTGGCTCGGCACCCACGCGCTCGACATCGGCGCCATCACCCCGCTCTTCTACACCTTCCGCGAGCGGGAAGAGATTCTGAAGATTTACGAGAAGTATTGCGGCGCGCGGCTGACCACGCATGCCTTCCGCATCGGCGGGCTGCAGTACGAAACCTACGACGGCTTCGAGCAGGACGTGAAGGAGTTCTGCCGAGACTTCAACCACCGCGTGGACGAATACGAAGAGCTGTTGACGAATAACCGCATCTGGGTCGAGCGCACCCGCAACATCGGCGTGCTCACCGGAGAGCAGTGCATTGCATTGGGCGTCAGCGGCCCGATTCTGCGCGGCTCCGGCGTGCGCTGGGATATCCGCAAGGCCTTCCCTTATGCGGCGTACAAGGAGTTCGAGTTCGATATTCCGATTGGCCACACCGGCGACACCTACGACCGCTACCGGGTGCGGCTGGAAGAGATGCGCCAGTCGCGCCGCATCATCCTGCAGGCGGTGGAGTCGATTCCCGAGGGGCCGATTCTGGCACGCGTGGGCAAGGTCATCAAACCGCCCCCGGGCGAGGTCTACCACTCCATCGAAGCGCCCAAGGGCGAGCTGGGTTACTACCTGGTCAGCGACGGCACCACACAGCCTTATCGGCTGCGCATCCGTCCGCCGTCGTTTGTCAACCTGCAGGCGCTGGACGCGATGATCAAAGGCCATCTGGTGGCCGACGTCGTCGCCATCATCGGCACCATTGACATTGTGCTGGGAGAAGTGGACCGCTGACGCTGAGATGAGCAAAGCGCTCGAAGCTGTGATGTCTTATGTCCCGCAGTCGCTCCAGCCTTTTGTCCTTCCGACGATTCAGATTCTGATTGTCTTCGCCGGGCTCTCGCTCCTTGTTGCCTATCTGGTGTACGCCGAGCGCAAGATTCTGGCCCACCTGCAGGTGCGGCTGGGACCGATGCGCGTCGGCCCCCACGGCCTGCTCCAGCCAATCGCCGACGGGCTGAAGCTGCTGCTCAAGGAAGACATCATCCCGCGCGGGGCCGACAAGTTCCTTTTCTGGCTGGCGCCCATCATCAGCGTAATGGCGGCCTTTACCGGCTTTGCGCTCATCCCGTTCGCCAACAACTTCATGATAACCGACGTCAACGTCGGCCTGCTCTTCATCCTGGGCATTTCGTCGCTGGGGATTTACGGCATCATCCTGGGCGGCTGGGCGTCGAACAGCCACTACCCGCTTCTGGGGGCGCTGCGCTCGACGGCGCAACTGGTCAGCTACGAGGTGGCGCTCGGCTTCGCCATTGTCAGCGCGCTGCTGCTGGGCGGCACGCTCAGCCTGCGCGGCATCGTGGAAGCGCAACTCGAGCAGGGTGTCTGGTTCGCCTTCGTGCAGCCGGTGGCTTTTTTTATTCTGTTTGTGGCCGCGATTGCCGAAACCAACCGCAACCCCTTCGACCTGCCGGAGGCAGAGTCCGAACTGGTCGCCGGCTTCCACACCGAGTACAGCGGATTCCGCTTCTCGCTTTACTTTCTGGCGGAATACACCGCCATGACGCTGGTCAGCGCCATCGCCGTCACGCTCTTTCTTGGGGGCTGGCTGCGGCCCTTCCCGAGCGTCGCCTGGCTCGACTTCCTGAAATACACGCCGGTGGCCCTTCTGCTCTTCGCCGCCTACTGGTGCATCGTGCATGGCTTTCGCCTGCCGAAAGGCCGCGAGTGGCGCTGGCAACGGTTGATCCTGCTGGCGCTGGGCGGCGGCGCGGCATTGCTCGGTGCCGTGTTGGCCATTCCGGCGGTGGCGGATGCCGTCCAGGGTGTGTTCTGGTTCCTCCTGAAGGTGTCGCTGTTTCTCTATGCCTTCATCTGGTTCCGCGGAACCTTTCCGCGCTACCGGTTTGACCAACTGATGCGGCTGGGTTGGCACTTCATGATTCCGGTAGCGATTGCCAACACCATCTTCTGTGGCGCGGCGCTGGTGTTGTGGAAGAAGCTGGAATGGAGTTTTGTCGGAACGATGTGGATCGGCACCCTGCTGACTCTGCTTTTTGCCCTGCTGCTGGCGCGAGAGCGGGCAGACTGAGACGCCCATGGCCTTTCCCCTGCTGACCTTCTGGCTGCTGGCCGCCACGGCGGTGGTGTCCGCCGTGCTGGTTATTACGCGCCGCAACCCGGTGCACAGCGCCATCTTCCTCATCATCACCCTGCTGTCGCTGGCGCTGCTCTACCTGCAATTGAGCGCCGAGTTCCTCGCGGCCGTCCAAATCATTCTCTACATCGGCGGCATCATGGTGCTGTTTCTGTTCGTCATCATGCTGGTGCGGCTCGATATCGTTACCTACCAGGCGCCCTTCAACCGCCAGTGGCACGTGGCTGGCCTGGCGGCACTGATCTTGTTGGCCGAGTTTGCCTTGGTGTTCTACCGCAGTCGCACGCTTCCGACAGTTGCTGAAGCGCCGCCGACGATTCTGCAGCCCAACACGGAACAAATCGGTGTGACACTGTTCCAGAACTACCTGCTGCCCTTTGAGATTGCCTCGCTGCTGCTGCTGGTGGCGATGGTGGGGGCGGTGCTGATGGCCAGGAGGAGATAGCGCAATGCCCCCGACCTGGTATTACCTGATGCTGAGCGGCGCCTTGTTCACCATTGGCGTCATCGGCGTCCTCACCCGCCGGAACATTCTCATCATTCTGATGTCCATCGAGCTCATCCTCAACGCCGCCAACCTGAACCTGATTGCGTTTTCGCGACAGCTCAATGACATCTCGGGACAAATTTTCGCCATTTTCGTGATTACCGTCGCCGCGGCGGAGGCGGCGGTGGGGCTGGGAATCCTGATTGCGCTCTTCCGCCTGCGCCAGACGGTGAATGCAGACGAGATTGACCTCTTGAAAGGATGACGATGCCGCAGAGCTTCCTCGAAGTCGTCTGGCTGGTGCCGCTGCTGCCGGCGGCCAGCGCCTTCCTGATGCTGCTCATCGGGCGGCGCCTGCCGCGCGCGGCGGTGAGCGCGCTCTGCTGCGGCACGGTGGGCGCCTCCTTCCTGCTGGCGCTGGGCATCTTCTCCGAAGTGCTGAAGCGCGGCGGGCAGCCCCACGAGCGAACCTTTTTTACCTGGATTCCGTCGCTGCCGCTGCTGACGAACACCGGCGCCGTGACCTCCTTCGAGGTCAAGTGGGGCTTTCTGGTCGATCCGCTCTCCACGGTGATGATCCTGGTGGTCACCGGCGTCGGCTTCCTGATCCACGTTTACTCCACCGGCTACATGGCCCACGAGGGCGGCTACTACCGCTTCTTCGGCTACCTGAACCTGTTTATGTTCATGATGCTGACGCTGGTGCTGGCCAACAATTTCCTGATGATGTTCGTTGGCTGGGAAGGCGTCGGGCTCTGCTCCTACCTGCTCATCGGGTTCTGGTTCCTAAAGAAGAGCGCCACCGACGCGGCCAACAAGGCGTTCATCGTCAACCGGGTCGGCGACGCCGGCTTTCTCATTGGGATGTTTCTGACGGCGACGACTTTCGGCACGCTGAATTTCCTTGGCGTGAACAGGCAGTTGGAAGGCTATGCGCTGGGCGACCCGACCATCGTCGCCATCACGCTCCTGCTTTTCGTCGGCGCCACAGGCAAGTCGGCGCAAATCCCGCTCTATGTCTGGCTGCCGGATGCGATGGAGGGGCCGACGCCGGTGAGCGCGCTGATCCACGCCGCGACCATGGTGACGGCGGGCGTTTACATGGTCTCGCGGGCCAACGGGCTCTATCAGCTCGCGCCGCTGAGCCTGGAAATCGTCGCCGCGGTCGGTGCGCTGACTGCCATCTATGCCGCGTCGATGGGGCTGGTGCAGAACGACATCAAGCGCGTGCTCGCCTACTCCACCATCAGTCAGCTCGGATACATGTTCATGGCCTGCGGTGTGGGCGCGTTTGCCGCCGGCATTTTCCACCTCTACACGCACGCCTTCTTCAAGGCGCTGCTCTTCCTCGGCGCGGGTGCCGTCATCCACGCGCTCGGCGGCGAGCAGGATCTCGGGCGGATGGGCGGGCTGCGGCGCGCGCTGCCGCTGACCTACCGGACGTTCCTCGCCGGCGCGCTCGCGCTCGCGGGCGTGCCGCTGCTGGCCGGCTTCTTCAGCAAGGACGAGATCCTCGTCCGCGTCTTCGCGGCCGGCCATCCCGTGCTCTGGACGCTCGGCGTGGCGACGACGCTGCTGACGGCGGTCTACACGTTCCGGCTGGTGTTCCTGGCCTTCCACGGCGAGCCGAGGGCGCCGGCCGGCGCGCACCCGCACGATCCGCCGCCGTCGATGGCGGTGCCGCTCGTCGCGCTCGCCGCCGGCGCCGTCGCGGCCGGCTACGTCGGCGTGCCGGCGGCGCTCGGCGGGTCGAACTGGATCGGCCAGGTCCTCGAGCCCGTCTTCGCCGGCGCGCGCGGCGCTCCGGAAGCGGCGCACGAGGTCTCGCACGCGACGGAGCTCGTCCTGACCGTCGTCTCGGCGGCGGCGGCGCTGGCGGGCATCGCGCTCGCGCACCGCCTGGTGCTGGCGCGTCCCGATCTTGGCGCCGCGCTCGCCGCGCGCGTCCCGCGCCTGGCCGCGCTGCTGTCGCGGAAGTACTACGTGGACGAGGCGTACGACGCGGTCGTCGTCCGGCCGATCGTCCGCGCCTCCGAGCGCGTGCTCTGGCGCGGCGTCGACGCGCAGGTAATCGACGGCGCCGTCCACGGCCTGGCCGCCGCCGTCCGCGGCGGCGGCGCCGCGCTGCGCCGGCTGCAGACGGGATCGGTCCGCGCCTACGCGATGTCGCTGCTCGCCGGCGTCCTGGCGCTCATCGGCTACTACCTCTGGCGGTCATGACCGGCCTGCTCTCGACGATCGTGTTCCTCCCGCTCGCCGGCGGCCTCGCCGTGCTCGTGGCGGGCGACCGCGAGGGGCGGCGCGACGCGCTGGTGCGGCGGCTCGCCCTCGGCGTCTCGCTCGCCGTCCTGGCGCTCGCCGGCGCCGCCTGGGCCCGCTTCGATCGCTCGCCCGGCGCGCCGGAGTTCCAGCTCGTCGAGCGCCGCGCGTGGATCCCCGACTTCGGCATCGGCTACCACATCGGCGTCGACGGCATCGGCCTCGTGCTGGTCCTGCTCACCGCCTTCCTGACGCCGCTCGCGCTGCTCTCCTCGTGGGGCTCGATCGACCGGCGCGTGCGCGAGTTCAGCTTCTTCCTGCTCGCGCTCGAGTCGGCCATGCTCGGCGTCTTCGTCTCGCTCGACCTGTTCCTCTTCTACCTGTTCTGGGACGCCATGCTCGTGCCGATGTACTTCCTCATCGGCATCTGGGGCTACGACCGGCGCGTGTACGCGGCGGTGAAGTTCATCCTCTACACGCTGGCCGGGAGCGTGCTGATGCTCGTCGCCATCATCGCGCTCGCCTGGCTCCACTATTCGGCCACCGGGGCGTGGAGCTTCGATCTCGCCGACCTCTACGCGCTCGACGTCCCGGCCCGCGCCGCGTTCTGGCTGTTCCTGGCCTTCACGCTCGCCTTCGCCATCAAGGTGCCGCTCGTCCCCTTCCACACCTGGCTGCCCGACGCGCACGTCGAGGCGCCGACGGCCGGCTCGGTGATCCTCGCGGGCGTGCTGCTGAAGATGGGCACCTACGGCCTCGTGCGCTTCTCCTTCCCGCTCTTCCCGGAGGCGGCGCAGGCCTTCGCCCCGTATCTGGCCGGGCTCGCGGTCGCCGGGATCGTCTACGGCGCCTTGGTGGCGATGGTGCAGCCCGATCTGAAGAAGCTCGTCGCCTACTCGAGCGTCAGTCACCTCGGGTTCGTCGTGCTGGGCATCTGCGCGCTCGACGTCGAGGGGCTGCAGGGGGCGGTCTTCCAGATGCTCAGCCACGGCGTCAGCACCGGCGGGCTGTTCCTCGTCGTGGGCATGCTCGCCGACCGCCGCCACACGCGGCTCATCGCCGAGTTCGGCGGGCTGCGGCGCGTCGTCCCGGGACTGGTCGCCGCCTTCCTCGTCATCGTGCTGTCGTCGATGGCGCTGCCGGGGCTGAACGGCTTCGTCGGCGAGTTCCTCGTCCTCGTCGGCGCCTATCGCTGGCGGCCGGCGCTGGCGACCATCGCGGCCACCGGCGTGATCCTCTCGGCGGCCTACCTGCTCTGGATGTTCCAGCGCGTCTGCCACGGGCCGCTCGGCGAGCGGAACGCGCACCTCGCCGATCTCGACTGGCGCGAGCGCGCCGTGCTGGCGCCGATCGTCGCCGCGGCGGTCCTGATGGGGGCGGTCCCCGGCCCCCTGCTGCGGGCGACCGAGCCGGCCGCCGCGCGCGTCGTCGAGCGCTCGGTGGCGCGCATCGTCGCGGCGGCGCCGGCGCAAGACGCCGGA
>DATLZZ010000011.1:0-89164 GCA_035573715.1 Candidatus Xenobia bacterium
GCTCCGCAGCCCTTCCAACACGATTTCCCACTTCTCCTCCGGGGTTCGTTCGACACGCGGCTTTCGGCTCATCGTTGCCTCCTGTTCGGAGGCCCTGATCATACCCAGATCGGCTGTCCAGTTTTAGCGGGGTGCACTACACAGGATACCGCAGCTTACACTGTAATGTTTTTGTAATGCCGCGGGCGAAAAAGTGGATGAAATTGCACTGAAATCGTGCAACACGGATGGAATCACCGCTCGCTAGAAGTCGTTGGCTGGTAAAGGGATTTGTGAGTTTTTCTTTCTCTTTCAACGACTTGCGAAAAGTGGTCAGCTGCAACGCGAACCGCCTAAGACTGAACGGGATACGAGACTCTCATTGGGAGAATTGGGAACAACGCTGACCGCCTCTTTGGTTCCTCTACTCTCTAACCCGCCGTCTTAGTGTCCTGTAACAAAATTGCTGTGCCGGCATTTTTTCCTGCACGCGGATGAGAGCACTGAGTGATCCGGAGGAGAAGAAATCTAGGCAAACCCCTATCACCAGAGGCACATGGTTTACAATCTGCCGCGTGGAGGATCCTGCGCCGGAGGCTCGTTACATGACAAACCGCAAACGACAGCCGAGCATCTCTCTTCATCTCGTGGCCATAGCGTCCGCTCTTTCCTTGTTCCTTCTCTGTTTCCCCGCGGCAGTGCCTGCGCAGACGCCGCTGACACTGTCCCAAGCCGTCCAAATTGCCCTCGAGAAGAATCCCCTGCGCAAGGTCTCACTGGCGGACCAGCAAGCGGCCGCGGCGGACATCCGCGATGCCCGCGCCGAGCTCTGGCCCCACGTGTCTTTTGCGGAGAGTTTCACGCGCGGCAATGATCCTGTTTATGTCTTCGGCGCCAAGCTCCGGCAACGCCGCTTCACGCAGGGCGACTTCGACTTGGCACGCCTGAATACGCCGACACCTCTAAACAATTTCGCCACGCGGTTTGAGGCTCGCTGGAACCTGTTCGATTTTCGTGAGAGCTGGATTGCTGTGGGCCGCGCCGAACGATTGCACCAGGCCGCCGGGAGACAACTGGAGCGCACCGAGCAGGAGCTGGTGTTTCAAGTCATAGACGCCTACTTTGGACTCTTGCTAGCGGCCAAGCAGCAACAGGTGGCGGAGGAGGCGGTGCGCACGGCCGAAGCGAACCTGGAGCGCAGCCGGACGCGATTCGAGGCCGGGTTGGTGGTCGAGTCGGATGTCCTTAGCGCGCGCGTTTTTCTTGCCAGCCGCCAGCAGGAACTGATTCGCGCTCGCAACGCCGTCGCGGTGGCCGGGGCGCAGTTGAACCACGAACTGGGCGTGCCCGCGGAGTCAAAATTCCAGCCGGTAGAGATCCTGGCCGAGCGTCCATTGCCGGTGGCTGCCCTGGATGAACTCGAAGCCCGGGCACTCGCCCGGCGCCCTGACTTCCTCCGGATTCTCCTAGAAGAAGAAGCGCAAAAAAAGAGTGTAGCCATGGCCAAGGCGGCCTTTGGCCCTCGCGTCAACCTCATCACCGCCTGGGAAGCCGATAATCCGGCCTTTCTCGGCAACGGCGGCACGAACTGGGTGGGCAGCCTGGAAGTGGAGTTTGATCTTTTCCAGGGCGGCGCCAAGCAGGCGCGCTTGGCCCGTGAGCGCGCCGTGCAGGATCGTTTCGCGGCCCTGCGGGCTCGAGCCGAAAGTGCGCTGCGATTGGAGGTGCGGCGCGCCTATTTCGACCAGGAAGCTGCTCGCCAACAGGTGGAGGTCGCGCGTGCCTCGGTGGCCCAAGCTCAGGAAAGCCTCCGCATCATCCAGAACCGCTACGAAGCAGGACTCACCACCGTCACCGATCTCTTACGAGCCGAAGAGGACGCTACCCGGAGTCAAACGCAATACTGGGAAGCTGTCTATCGCTGGCTGACAAGTTACGCTAACCTGGAGCTGGCCAGAGGCACGCTCAGTCCGCAATCCCCCGTGGTGGTGGCGCCATGAGATCTCCTGCCCTCAGCGACGGATCCGTTGTTGCTGCCAGCCTGGCACTTAGCCTGGGGCTCATTAGCTGCGCCTCGGAATCTCAACCAACATCCAGGCAGCCGGAAACGCTGCACGGAGTCGCCGTGGTCAGTGTGCAGCGAAGCGCCGTGTCAGACTCTCTTGAAGCCGTGGGTACAGTACGCGCGGCGCAAACGAGCCAGTTGGCCAGCCAACTCCTCGCCAACATCGTCGAGATTCGTGGTCACGAAGGCATGCGGGTGAAACAAGGGGAGGTTCTGGCCGTGCTCGACGACGCCCAGGCGCAGGCCGGCCTGGAGCGCGCCCGAGCAACTCTCGCCGCGGCCGAGCAAGACATCCAAGCCGCGGAAGCCGAGTATCAGCTAGCTGCGGCCACCCTGCGCCGCTACCAGGATCTCTACGAAAAAAAATCGGTCAGCCCGCAAGAATTCGATGAAGTGCAAGCCCGTCATAAAGCCGCAGCAGCCCGACGCGAGCTGGCCCAGGCGGGTCGCGAGCAGGCGCGTGCGGCCCTAGCTCAAGCGGAAACAGTCTTCCAGCACACGCGAATCCGCGCCCCGTTTGAGGGGCTGGTGACGGAAAAGCGCGCTGACCTCGGCACGCTGGCCACCCCAGGGATGATTCTGTTCGTTGTCGAAGACACCAAGCGGTTTCGGCTAGAAGTCACGGTGGACGAGAGCGAAATCCAGTTCGTGCGCATGGGTCAGAGCATCCCGGTGCTCATTGAAGCGCTCGGCGCCGAAGAGCTGGCCGGGCAGGTGGTGCAAATCATTCCTGCGGCCGATCCGGCGACACGCAGCTTTACCATAAAAGTAGAGCTGTCTGCCGACAAGCGCTTGCGCTCGGGGCTGTTCGGCCGAGCGCAGTTTGCGCGTGGCGAGCGCCAAGCAATGTTGGTACCCGCCACGGCCGTGGTCCGCCGCGGCCAATTGGACGGCGTGTATGTGCTGGACCCAAATAATGTAGCAAGCTTGCGGTATATCACCGAGGGAAAGACCTTCGGGCCGCAGGTGGAAGTACTCTCCGGGCTGGCCGAAGGTGAGAGGGTTGTAGCCGATCCGGGCGAACGGGATCTCGAAGGAAAGCGCGTTGAGGCGGGCCGGCCATGAACGGATTGCGTCTGGCGGGCCGCATCGCCCACGCCTTCATTGACTCCAAGCTGACCCCGCTGCTGATCATCGCTTCCATCCTCTTGGGCCTCTTCAGCACCTGGCAGACGCCGCGAGAAGAAGAGCCCCAAATCATCGTTCCGGTGCTCGATATTTTCGTCTCGATGCCGGGGGCTTCGGCCGCCGAAGTCGAGCAGCGGGCCACCATCCCGATGGAGAAGCTGCTACGGGAAATCCCGGGCGTCGAGTACGTCTACTCCATCAGCCAACCGGGCCAGAGCCTCGTCATCGTCCGCTTTTACGTCGGCGTCCGAGAGGAAGACGCCATCGTCCGCACCTACAACAAGATGTATTCGAACTTCGACCGCATTCCGCCGGGCGTGTCCGGGCCGCTGATCAAGATCCGCTCCATCGACGACGTGCCCATCCTGGCGCTGACATTATGGGGTCCGAGCTACGACCACTACCGTCTGCGGCGCATCGCGGGAGAACTCGATCACGTCCTCAAGCAGATTGACGATGTTTCCGAGACAACCGCCATCGGCGGACAACCGCGGCGGCTGCGAGTCGTCCTCGACACCGAGCGACTAGCAGCCTATGGCCTCACGCCGGCTGGCGTCGCCGGGCAGCTCGAACAGGCCAATCGGCGCGGACAAGCCGGTCAGTTCGCACAAGCTAATCGCGAATTCCAGGTCGAGGCCGGGCGTTTCTTGCAGCGACCTGAAGAGTTCGAACGAGTGGTCGTGGGAGTGCGGCAGGGGCGGCCGGTCTACCTGCGCGATGTCGCTCACTTGGCCGACGGCCCGGCCGAGCCAGAAAGCTACGTGCTGTTCGGAACCGGCAAGGGTAACCAGGACACTTCGCCGCCTGTCGGCGAGCATCCTGCTGTCACCATCACACTGGCCAAGCGCAAGGGCACCAATGCCACAGTCATCGCCGAGCGCGTGCTGACCAAGGTCGAGTCCCTGCGCGGTTACCTGCTGCCGGCCGACCTCAAGGTCACGGTGACGCGCAACTACGGCGAAACGGCCAAGGAGAAATCCGACGAACTGCTCAAGCACCTGCTTATCGCCATTATCTCCGTGACCCTGCTGATCGCGGTGACGCTGGGCTGGCGGGAATCCGGTGTAGTGCTGCTGGCCGTGCCTGTCACCCTGGCGCTGACTTTGGCCATTTTTTATTTCTACGGTTACACCCTGAACCGGGTGACGCTGTTTGCCCTTATCTTTTCCATCGGCATCCTGGTGGACGACGCCATTGTCGTGGTGGAGAACATCGTCCGTCACTTCCGCCTGCCGGAGAACCGCGGCCGGCCGCTGACCGAAGTCGCAGCAGAAGCGGTGGACGAAGTCGGTAATCCCACCATCCTCGCCACCTTCACAGTCATCGCGGCCATCCTGCCTATGGCGTTTGTGCGCGGGCTGATGGGGCCCTATATGCGGCCCATCCCTGTCGGAGCATCAGCGGCGATGATGTTTTCGCTCGTGGTCGCGTTCGTGGTATCGCCCTGGGCAGCCTGGCGGCTGCTGCGCCACTACGCCGAGCGCCCCGAGGCCGTGCACGAGGCAGAGGGTTGGACCACGCGTCTGTATCGGCGGCTGATGGAGCCGCTGATTCGCGAGCCGCGGAAGCGTGCCCTGTTTCTGGGCGGGGTGCTGTTGCTTCTCCTGGGCGCGGCGGCGTTCCTGCCTCTGAAGTGGGTGCGCGTCAAGATGCTCCCGTTCGACAACAAAAGCGAGTTCCAGGTCATCATTGACATGCCCGAGGGTACGACCCTCGAAGAGACGACGCGTGTCGCGCAAGCCCTGGGTCGGCATCTGGCCGAGCAGCCCGAAGTCATCAACTACCAGATTTATGCAGGGACGGCGGGCCCGTACAACTTCAACGGTTTGGTGCGGCACTATTTCCTGCGCCGCGGGCCCAACGTGGCCGATATCCAGGTGAACCTGCTGCCGCGGCACGAGCGCGGGGCGCAAAGTCACGACATTGCCAAGCGGGTGCGGCCCGCCCTGCAGGAAATCGCCCAGCGCTACGGGGCCAGCATCAAGGTGGCGGAAGTGCCCCCGGGGCCGCCGGTTCTCGAAACGCTGGTGGCCGAAGTCTACGGGCCCGACTATGCCGGCCAGATCGAACTTGCCCGACGCATCCGCAAGATTTTCGAAGAGAGCCCCGGCGTGGTGGACGTGGACTGGTTTGTCGAAGACCCACAGACAAAGTACGATTTTGCCGTTGACTTGGATAAAGCCGCGCTGCATGGCGTGTCGGCTGCCGACGTAAGCCGCACGCTGACTATTGCCCTAGGCGGCGGCACGGCCGGCCTTTTGCACCGTCCGGAAGCCCGGGAGGACGTTCCCATCGAGGTACGGCTGGGGCGAGCCGAGCGATCCGGAATCGAGGAACTGAAGCGGCTGCGGCTGCCCACGGCCGCCGGCGGCCAAGTGGCGCTGGGCGAGGTGGTGAAAGTGCAAGAAACCACGATTGAGACGAGCATTTACCGCAAGAACCTGCGCCGGGTGGTTTACGTCACCGCCGACGTGGCCGGCGAAGAGGAGAGCCCGGTGTACGCCATCTTGAAGATGAGGCAGGCTATCGAGACGTTGGAGCTACCTGAAGGCTACGAAGTGGCGCAATACTCGTCCAGGTTGCCGGAGCGGACGGATCGCTACGCGATGAAATGGGACGGCGAGTGGCACATTACCTATGAGGTGTTCCGCGACCTGGGGCTGGCGTTTGCCGCCGTGCTGGTGCTGATTTACGTGCTGGTGGTGGGTTGGTTCCATTCGTTCAAAACCCCCTGGGTCATCATGGCGCCGATTCCGCTGACGCTCGTCGGCATCCTCCCGGCGCACGCGCTGCTGGGAGCCTTTTTCACTGCCACTTCGATGATTGGATTCATCGCCGGAGCCGGCATCATCGTGCGCAACTCCATCATCCTGGTGGACTTCATCGAGCTGCGCCGCCGACAGGGGATGACCCTAGAAGAAGCCGTCGTGGACGCCGGGGCCGTGCGCTTCCGCCCGATGCTGCTCACGGCCGCCGCGGTGGTGGTCGGCGCCAGCGTCATTCTCTTTGACCCTATCTTCCAGGGATTGGCGATTTCTCTCATGGCGGGCGAAGTAGCTTCGACCCTGCTCTCCCGTATGGCCGTGCCCGTGCTCTACTACCTAAGCGAGCGGGGCTAGAGCAGGACACGGCCACCAGTCCTCAGTTTGTTTGTCCAGCCGCTTTAGAAAAGCAGGTTGAAGCCGGTTCGGAAGATGAAGTAACGTCCGGTGGCGTCGAAGAGATAGGGTTCGGCGTCGCGGTAGTGGTTGTACTCCACGGTCGAGCTCCAGACCAGCGTCTCCGACAGGCGGTAATTCATCCCTACCGATTGCATTCCACGCCGCACGCGCAGGTTCGAGAAATCACCGATACCCGAACCTAACAACGCGAAATTCAACCCGGGCGTGTTGAGCGTAACCGTCGGGTCGCTGGGTTGGAAATTCGTCCCGCGAATCGAGCTGTCGCCTTCGTTCCACAGCGTGTCACTGACCAGCTCCAGCCGGGGTGTGAGCAGGAACTGGGTGTGGATCCAAGCCGTGTGGTTGTCGCTCCGGTATCCGCCCTCGCCTATCGCTGAGCCAAACTGGCCCAGTGTGATGCCGCCCGCTCAACCGACGAAGTTGAGCGTCGAGAATAAGGTCTCGCTTCGTTCTCGGTGGTAGGTGTAGCCCAGCGTGAGGTTCCAGCGGTCGCTGGGCGCAATCCACACTTCGGCACCGGGAAGGTGCACGGTGCGGGACCAGTCGGAAAAATTCAGGTCGTTATTGGTGTCGTCGCGCCAGCGGTAATGGCCGGTGAAAGAGAAACGCTGCGAGGGCGACCACGTGACCGATTCCTCCACCAGCTTGCTTCCGGTGGGAAGGCTGGTCAGGTCGGCTTGGCGCGACGCGTACATCTGGAAGTATTGCAACCCGCCGAAAGGCACGGCCCCGGGCGTAGGAAATGGTTGCAGAACCAGGGGTACAGCGGCGCGCCGCAGGGTGAAGGGGTCGTCAATCCAGTCGCGCTGGAACAGAAAGCGGAAATTCAGGTCTTTCCGCGGCCGGCTGCGGACACTCAGTTTGAAGGTATCAGTCGTCGTCCGCTCTACTTCAAAGAAATCCCGATCGAGCACTTCCCGCTCATAGCCGAGGCGGAGGGTGGTGCGTTTAAACGGCCGCAGGGTGAAGTCAAGGAAGCCCTCGGTAGGGCTCCGAGAAAGAGACGAGAAGCGCGTGAAGTCGAAGGTGGTCAACCCATACGCCTGGGCGTAGGTCCGACCGGCCTCCGGGCCGGCAACCGACACGGGCTCGACGACGTCCACGAATACGTCGTCGGAGTCAATGTCGTAGTGGCGCAGCCCGGCGCGGAAGGTCATCCTCCGGCCCAGCGGGACAACCAGCCGGCTGCCCCAGCCGCTGGAATCAATCCCCAGCTGGGTATCCAGATTGCGCACCTGGCTGTGTACATAGTTCCCCGTCATGCTGATATCTCGCGGGAAGTCCAAGCGAGCCTTGAGCACGTGGCTGTCCTTGCGCACCCCCGGCACGCGGCTGAACGGCAGCGGGCCGTTGCCGTCGTCGTACTGCACCCGGTTGCCGAACACATTGGCCAGAGTAACCGGCTGCACGGCGTTGTCGTACACATTCAGCGGGGTCGGCGCTTTTTCCTGGAAGATCCGATTGGTGTAGGTGTAGTCCACGGTGAGCCGCTTGAGCTGCAGGCGCAGGCCGGCGCTCATGTCCCGATTGTCCTGGTTGACCAACTGGGTTTTGGCTACTGTGTGGCAGTTGGCGCACTTGCTAGTCGCGACGGCCTCGTGGAAGCCGTCTCGCGTTTCCTCCCTGTAGCCCAGGTGGAAGCGCAGCGCCTTCCAGGCAGGAAACACGATTTCCGTCTTGGCGTCGAGCTCACCTCGAGTCTGCCGGTAGAGCGCGAAGGGATCGGTGTCATCGTGCCGGATGACGAACACCTGCACGGCTGCATCCTGGTAGGTCAGGGGATCGTGGTCGAGCCAGTGCGGCACGCGGTCGTAGCGTACGTGGGCGCGCACGTAGCGGTTGAAATCAACCTCCATCCGGTACTTCTGGTCTTGTGCATCCCCGCTGTGCTCCGCCAGGACATCAAAATGAACCTTGCGCCAGTTCCCCCAAAACGCCGCGCCGACCCGGGGGAGGGTTCCCTGCTGGAGCACGTCGTATTCGCCCACCCGGGTCACGTTGCGGTTGTTGTCGGTGAAGTTGCTCCCGCCGGAGACGACCCCTTCAATTCGTGACTCCGGCGGCTTCTTTTCCTTCTCCGTCTCGGGCTTGTCGGGAGGATCCTGAGGCTGCGCCGGCGCCAGGCGTGGCAGGCCAACGGCCAGCGACACCATAAGCACAACCGTCAAGAAGCTTCGAGCCTTCATGAGTCTCCTCGCGCGTTTCATCGCGTTAGAGCTTTCCCCTGCCCGGAGGTCGACTGCGAAGGCAGGTCGGAGCCGTGAATGCGGATGTGGCACGAGGTGCAGCGCGTGCCGAATCCCTGTTGGAAGCCGTTTGCCCCCAGCGGATTCGTCGAGCCTCCCGAAGGGAGGGTGACAGGCGTTGTCGGATTCACCCGGGCGTTGTGGAAGTGCATCTCGTGGCACTGCAAGCAGAGGTAGGGCTCGTTCTGCTTCAGCAGGTTGTTCGCCAGCGCGCCGTGGGGGTCGTGGCAGGTCAGGCAGTTCTCCTCCACGGGCGCGTGCTCAAAGATGAACGGCCCCTGATATTGCGAATGGCACCGCAAGCAGAGATCGTTGATGCGTTCTTCGGTGTGCGCCAAGTCAGTGGTGGAGCCATGCACGGCGTGACAACTGGTGCAGGTCATGTGGCCTTCGCGGAGCGGGTGGTGAGAAGTATAGAAGAACTTGGCGCGCTCTTCGCGGTGACAGTCGAAGCAGAGCTGCGGTTCGGGTTTCTTCAGCGACCCCGCGGGCGGCGGAGCGGTTGCATGGAACGTGCGCATGCCTTCGACCCGCGCGACTCGCGACGCCACTTGGCGGGATTGATGAATGCGATGGCAGTCCGTGCAGGCTACGTCCCCCATGGCGTGTTCGCTGCCTGCCCAATCCATCGCGGCGTCCTGCTGGTGGCAGCTCGTGCAAACCTTGCTGCCGTCGTAGTCATCATCTGGCTTGAACGAGCGGATTAAGGAGGCGTCGGCCGACTCCGCGTGCAAGCTGCCGGCCCCGTGGCAGGCTTCGCAGCCGGGGTGTTGTCCCTGCAGCTCGAAGTCGTCCAGGCGGCCGTGGGGAGACCGGTCAAACTGAGCTACCAGCTCACCATGGCAGGTGCTGCAGGCTTCTTTCCCAACTGGGGTCGCCGACTGTTGGGCCAGACCCACGAAAGCGAAGAGCCCAATCACGAGAACGACCAGAAGGTGCGTCCACTTCACAGCGCAGTCTCCCAGCTTCCCACACAGTCCCGTCACGCTTGGAGCAACTCCGGTGCCATCTCTCGACGGTCGTTTTCTCATCGCGTTTTCAAGCTGATATGGAGAATCCAGGCAACCGCCCCTGACATCTTGTCCGGCTGCGAATTAGGGAAACGACAACGGGGCGGACAGAAAGTCAAAAAGAAGCATCGGCGGCCCGTGTAACAGTTTCGAGCACCTTGGTGCGCCCCAACCCGAGAAAAAGCTGACGCCTTATAGGCTAGCACCGGGTGAGCTGTCAACACGAATTTCTTGACAGAGGCAGGACTAGCCGCTTATCAATTGGGCGGTAATTCTGCTTGTTTTTGCAGCGACACCCGATGCGGCCGCGGAGGGTCGTCATGAAACGCGGACTTTTCTTTGCTTTCTTCGCGGTTCTTCTCGTTTCAGCGCGCAGTTTCGCGCAGCAATGCGTGGAGTGCCACAAGAAGGTCACCCCAAACATTGTTTCCGACTGGCAGCTGAGCAAGCACAGCCAGAACGAAGTGGACTGCGCCGTCTGCCACGGCGAGGAACATACTTCGTCTACGGACGTGGCCAAGGTGCGGATCCCGACGCCCGATGCCTGTGCCAGATGTCACGATCTTCAAGTGGAACAGTTCAAGAAAGGAAAGCACGCCTTCGGCTGGGCCGCCATGAAGGCGATGCCCACGACCCACTGGTTGCCGATGGCCTTGCGGGAGGGAATGAAGGGCTGCGGGGGCTGCCACAAGATTGGTTTGAAGACGCAAGAAGAGATTCGAGAACTGAAAGCCGGCGGCGCCGGGTTCGGAGTCGCCTCGTGCGACGCTTGCCACACCCGACACGCGTTCTCCGTTGTCGAGGCACGCCAGCCGCAGGCTTGCCAGACCTGCCACATGGGTTTTGACCACCCGCAGTGGGAGATGTACTCCTCCTCCAAACACGGTGTGCGTTATCTGCTCAAGCAAAGCAAGACGCTGCCCGAAACCGTCGCCGCCCCCACGTGCCAGACCTGTCACATGCAAGAGGGCAACCACGAAGTTCGCACCGCCTGGGGCTTCCTGGCGGTGCGACTGCCGCTGCCGGAGGACGCACAGTGGGCCGCCGACCGCGCCACCATCTTGCAAGCGTTAGGGGTGCTCGATCCGAACGGCAATCCGACTGCGCGACTGGACGTGGTCAAGGCCGCGGACGTGGCGCGGCTGACGCAACAAGACTGGCAAAACGAGCGAGACAAGATGCTGAAAACGTGCAACCAGTGCCACTCGCTCAATTTTGCTCGCGCAGAGTTGGAAAAAGGCGACCAGATGATCCGGGAAGCCGACCGCCTGCTGGCCGAAGCCATCCGCATTGTCGCGAGCCTCTACCAAGATGGAATCCTGATGAAGCCCGAGCACTATGCCCACGCCTTCCCCGATTTGCTGGCCTTTCATGATGCCCCCACGCCCATCGAGCAGAAGCTTTTCGTGATGCACCTGGAGCACCGCATGCGCACCTTCCAAGGGACGTTCCATGCCAACCCCGACTACGCTCTCTGGTACGGGTGGAGCGAAATGAAACGAGACTTGACCGAGATCCGCGAGTTGGCTGAAGAGCTGCGGAGGAACGCGAAGCAACCATAGCCGCAACGTTCTCCCGTTCGCCCTACCTTGAGAATCATCCGGGAAACGACGGCAACGGAGTCTTATGCGGGCCGAGGTTGTCAAAGCACTGGATACGCTCCAGAAGAAGTCTCCGGGAGGCCTGGAGCGGGCCATCTCTCTCCTTCAAGACACTGTCTTTTCCTTCAGCATGAAGGTATGCGGCCAGCGCGAGGACGCCGAAGATACGATGCAAGAGACCTTGCTGAAGGCTGCGCAGTATTTGCGGCGATTCGACAACCCCAAAGCGCTGGCCGTATGGCTCTACAAGGTGGCGAAGAATCACTGCCTGATGAGCCGGCGGAAGAGCAAGTTTGCCCCGAAAGAAAGCTTGTCGCTCGAAGCTCTGCTGCCCGACCGGAAGGCCCTCGAACGGTTGGCCGATGCGAACCGACCAACGCCGGAAACCGCCCTGCTGGGGACCGAAGCCAGAAAACGGTTGCAGCAGGCGGTGCTTCAGCTCCCTCCCCTCTACCGGCTGATCCTCGTGCTCCACGACATGGAAGGCCTGGCGACCGACGAAATCGCTCGCGTGATGAGTCTGCGCGAGGGCACGGTGCGGGTTCGACTGTACCGGGCGCGAGTTTTTGTGCGAAACAAACTGACTGCGGCCGGAGGAAAGGCGCCGCCCCCACGAAGGGCTCCGGCAGAAAAACCTCGCCGCTGCAAGGAGCTCTTTGCGGCTCTCTCCGACTACCTGGACGGCGCGCTCGACCCAAAGCTCTGCGAGGAGCTGGAGAAGCACCTGGCCGGTTGCCGTCCTTGCGAGGCCTTTCTCCATAGCCTGGAGCGCACCGTGGAGCAAATTCACCAGCACCAGCCGGCGCGGCTGGATGCCCGCGTTGCGGCCCGCACGCGTCGCGCTCTCTTGGCTGAGTATCAGCGTGCCCTGCGGGCCGCTCTGCACGCCAAAAGTAGCTAGGGCGCGCGTCGGCTTCCTGCCTCCTCCTCGATCTCGCCAAGTCCTGCCTGTAACGAATCCAGCCGCGCCGCATTTATTCATTGGGAAGAGAGGGAACGGAAGGAGACAGCCATGACGATCATGCTGGCAGTAGGCACCTTGTTCCTGGCTGCCCTTGTCCTCGCCGCCCTGCGGCAATGGGCAAGCGAGCATCGCAGGAATCGTCCCGTGGAGCTCGGGATCCGGGAATTGTCCCGGCCATGAACCGCTGCAGGATGGATAGAACGGCTCCTGGTTGAAATCGGGGCGCTGGAAAGAGAGGCTGGCTATGTTCTCCGAATCTGACCGTAAAGAAATTCGCGAGAGGCTGAAGGGACTCACCAACCCCGTGAAGTTGATCCACTTCACGCAGGAGTTGGACTGTGAATTCTGCCCGGTGACGCGCCGGCTGCTGGAGCAGCTCGTCGAGCTATCCGACAAGTTATCTCTCGAGGTCTACAACTTCCAGCTCGACAAAGAAAAAGTCGCCCAGTACCACATCGACAAGGTTCCCGCGACCGTGTTGGAAGGGGCCAAGGACTACGGAATCCGGTTCTACGGGATACCTCACGGCTACGAGTTTGCCACGCTGCTTGACAGTGTCCTGGCGGTCTCGCAGGGGGAGTCGGGTCTGAGCCGGGCGACGGTCGAGCGCCTGCGGAACCTGGAGCAGCCGGTTCACCTGCAAGTCTTCGTTACCCCGACCTGCCCCTACTGTCCGGCGGCAGTGCGCTTGGCCCATCAGTTCGCCATCGAAAGCGACCTCGTCACGGCTGACATCGTGGAGGCTACCGAGTTCCCGGATCTCGTGCAGCGCTATGGAGTGCGCGGAGTTCCTTTCACTGTGGTTAACGAGGAGGCCAGCATCGTCGGTGCCCTCCCCGAGGATGCTTTTGTCCAGGAGATGCTGAGACTTCTTCACGAAAAACGAACCACGCCCGCCAGGGTGTGACAATGTCGAAGAAACCGCAAGCGGAGGAACTGCTATGACAAACGCTAGAACATACTACGAAGCTATCGGATGAAGGGAGTGCCCGCCTCGGAGTGCGACCGCGGTGTTGACATTTTGTCGGAGCGAAATTTCTCGTAACGGATGAGCAACGACTGCATTCATTCCAGTGTTCATACTTGTGGAGGGAATTGGAACCCTGTCCAGAAGAAAAAGGAGGCACCATGAGAAGCCCACTCTTGACACTCGCAGCGATTGTTTCGCTCGCGGCAGCGCCCGCGCTTCTGGCGCAAGGCCGCGGCAGCATGGGGGGCGGCCAGCGCGGTCAGCAGCCGCAAATGGGCCAGCAGCGGGGCGGCCAGCAGGGCCAACGCCCAGACATGGGCCACCCCCGCGGCGGCCAGCAGCAAGGCACCCGCGACCAGCAACGGCAGCGCATCCACGCCACCGACCAGCAGCGCGACCAGTATCGCACCTGCGCCCAGTCGGCCGCCCGGGTACGCACGCAGGCCCGCGACATGGCGCAAGCAGCCAAGGGAGGCGGCGCCAACAACCCGGAGTTTCGCGAACAGTACCAGCGGCTGCGCGAGGAAATCCGTACCATGCAGCAGGAACATGACCGGTTCATGCAAGGACTGAGTGAGGAACAGCGGGCGGCGATGCAGGATCGCATTCGCAAGATGGATCAGGCCCGTAAGCGGCTCCACACCCAGCTCCAGGTCATGGACCAGGAACTCAATCAGGCCAATCCGGACCGCAAGCGCCTCGAAAAGCAGGTCCGCGAAATGGAGAAGGCCGCGAAGGAATGGCAGAAGCAGTACCGCAACATGGGTGATGGCATGGGTATCAACCCCGAGGAGGAATGACAATGAGACACGGAAACGCGGCGAAGGCGCTTTTCATTCTGGGGGTGGCGGTCGCCCTGGCTATCCCTGCTGCCGTGGCGCAGCAGCGCCCGGGTCCGGGAATGCCCAAATATGACCCGGCGACCGAAGTCACCGTCAAGGGCACGGTCACAGAAGTACGAGAAGACACCAGCCCGATGGGTTGGCCCGGCACCCACCTGACCCTGAAAACCGAAAAAGAAACCTGGGACGTGCACGTCGGCCCGTCCAGCTTCTTGGCGGGAAAGAACGTCAGCTTCGCCAAAGGAGACGAGGTCGAGGTCACCGGCTCCAAAATAAAGTACGAGGGAGCAGGCGCCCTGCTGGCCCGCGAAGTGAAGAAGGGAGACAAGACCTTGATCTTGCGCAATGCCCAGGGCATTCCCCAGTGGTCGCGGAGCCGCTGGAGGTACTGAACGGGCAGGCCCGTACGCAAAGCATCTAGCTCTGTCGGGAGCGTCCCAGAGACTGGACGCTCCCCAATTTCTAGCCCCCGAAACGACTTGCTTCAGTGCAAAAGGCAGCTTAGTTCCCTGTAATACTTTCTCTTTCTGTGCATTTGATCTGGGGAGCGTGAAAAGCAAGTCTAGGCGTTCAAGCTCTGAACGCAAGGAGGTGCAAGTAAATCCATGATCGAGGCAAAGGTGACATTGACGCAACCCACGACGGCGCAGCGGCAGTTTGTGGCCCGCACAGGCAGCGGTCACCACTTGCTGCTCGACGACACGGCTGGCGGCACCGGCCCGAAGCCCATTGAACTCGTCGCCGTGGGGCTGGCCGGCTGCACCGCCTTCGATGTCATCACTATCCTGCGGCAGAAGCACCACCAGCGAGTGACTGGCTACGAAGTGCGCGTGGAAGCCGATCAGGCCGAGCGCCCGCCCCAGGTGTTTACAGCCGTGCGCGTCCACCACGTCATAACCGGCAGCGACATTGATCCGAAAGCCGTCGAAGAAGCCATCCGGCTTTCAGAGACTAAGTATTGCTCGGTGAAAGCCATGCTCGAGCACACGGCCACCTTCTGCACTACGTACGAAATCGTGCCGGCAAAAACCGGGGTGGAGGTAGCCACCTAGCAGGTTCGCGCTCATTGGTGCAGACGAGCGCAATTGTTTGCCATTCCCATGTTGCAGGGTTGGAGACTCCGGTGAAGACCGCGAGGCAGCTTCCACATTGCTCTAGCGCGTAGTAGTTCCAATGCTACTATCTGGCATTGGTCGAAGAGGGTTCCCAGAACTTAAATTTAGGAGGGCGTTATGGCCGATGCCCTGACCGTCCATCGCTTGCACTTCGCCTTCACGGTTACCTACCACTATCTCTTCCCGCAACTGACGATGGGGCTGGCGCTGCTGATTGTCATCCTGAAAACGCTGGCCCTGCGGCGCAACGATGAGCACTACCACCGGGCGGCGCGCTTCTGGGCGAAAATCTTCGCCATCAATTTCGCGCTCGGGGTGGTCACCGGTATCCCGATGGAGTTCCAGTTCGGTACGAACTGGGCGGCGTTCTCCAGGGTGGCGGGCGGGGTCATCGGCCAGACGCTGGCCATGGAGGGCGTGTTTTCCTTCTTTCTGGAGTCTACCTTTCTCGGTCTGTTTTTGTTCGGAGAGAGGCGGCTGGGCCCGCGCGGCCACTGGTTTGCAGCCTTTATGGTCTTCCTGGGCTCGTGGCTCTCGGGCTATCTCATCATCGCCACCGACGCCTGGATGCAGCACCCGGTGGGCTATGAGGTGGGCCCGAGCGGAGAGATCCTGCTTTCAAGCTTCTGGTCGCTCATTCTCAACCCCTGGGCGATCTGGCAATACCTGCACAACATGAACGGAGCGGTCATCACGGCCTGCTTCGTGATGGCGTCCGTCGGCGCTTTCTACCTGCTCTCGCGGAAGCACGAACTCTACGGGCGCACGTTCGTGCGCTTGGCTGTGACCGTGGGCGTGGTGGCAGTCATTCTGCAACTATTTCCCTTCGGCGATGCGCAGGGCCGGATGGTGGCCCGACATCAGCCAGTGACCCTGGCGGCGATGGAGGGCCTTTTTGAAACCCAGGAAGGCGCGCCCATCGCCATCCTCGGCCAGCCGGATGTGGAGAAGAAGCGGCTCGACAACCCGCTATTGATTCCGCGCATGCTGAGCTTCCTCACCCACCGGCGGTGGATGGCGGAGGTGAAAGGGCTCGACCAGTTCCCCAAAGAAAACTGGCCGGACAACATCCCGCTGCTTTACTACAGCTACCATGTGATGGTGGGTCTGGGAACAATCTTCATCGCCATTATGGTGGTCGCAGCGTGGAAGCTGCGGAAGGGGACGCTTTTCGACTCGCGGGGGATGCTCTGGGTGCTGATGCTCTCGCTGCCATTCCCCTATATCGCCAATACCGCCGGCTGGATCACGGCTGAAGTGGGCCGACAGCCGTGGGTCATCTACGGTCTGATGCGCACGGCGGAAGGCATTTCCCCACAGGTGTCGGCTGGCAACGCCTGGTTCACGCTCATCGGTTTCATGGGAATGTACACCGTGCTGAGCATCCTCTTCCTGTTTCTGATCTACCGGGTGATTGAGCGGGGGCCAGAGCCAGGGATTGCCACACCCAGCCACTAAGGAGGCGCTGTCATGGAGACGATCTGGTTCTGGCTGGTGGCGTTCATGATCACGATGTACGTGGTGCTGGACGGCTTCGACCTCGGCGCTGGCATCGTTCATCCCTGGGTGGCTCGCTCGGAGAGCGAACGCCGCCTCGTGCTCCGCTCGATCGGCCCGGTCTGGGACGGCAACGAGGTCTGGCTGCTGGCGGCTGGCGGCACGCTTTACTTTGCTTTCCCGGTTCTCTACGCCTCCAGTTTCAGCGGCTTTTATTTGCCGCTGATAATCGTTTTGTGGCTGCTCATCCTGCGCGGCATCGCCATCGAGTTCCGCAACCAGCTCGACAGTCCAACCTGGGCGCCGTTCTGGGACGTGGTTTTCTCTTTCGCGAGCTTGTTATTGGCTGTGTTTTACGGCGCAGCCATCGGGAATGTAGTACGGGGTGTCCCGCTGGATGGGAACGGGTACTTCTTCGAGCCGCTGTGGACGGATTTTCGATTGGGGCGAGAAACGGGCATCCTCGACTGGTACACGATTCTGGTGGGGCTGACGGCCTTTCTGACGCTGACGCTGCACGGGGCGCTCTGGGTGGCCTTGAAGACGGAAGAGCCGATTCAGCTGCGCGCCCGCCGCATCGCCAGCCGGGTCTGGTGGGCGGTGGCGCTGTTCACGCTGCTGATTACCATCGTCACCTTCCGCGTGCAGCCGCATGTCCCTGCCCGGCTCGCCGAGCGCCCCTGGGGCTATCTATTTGCCGCACTGGCCCTGGCAGGCCTGCTCCTGGTGCGTTGGTTCCTCACCCAGCGGGACGACTTACGAGCCTTCCTGTCGTCTTGCGCCTATATCATCGGAATGCTGCTGAGCGTGGCATTCGGGCTCTACCCGTTGGTTCTGCCGGCCAGTACCAATCCTGCCTATTCGCTCACCGTGGAGAACGCCAAGGCTGCCGACTACGGCCTGCGCATCGGGTTGGTCTGGTGGATCATCGGGATGATTCTGGTGACCGCCTACTTCATCTACACCTACCGGCATTTTGCTGGCAAGGTGCGGCTTGAAGATGAAGGAGGTTACTAGAACGCAGGCAGAGCTCCGCACTCGCCTGTAACAAAAAGGCTTCTCCTGCATTTCTCCAGATGAGAACGCACTGCAAGGAGGAGTGAGCATGACGGTTGAGCGCACGCTGCGATTGCTTGCGGGAGTGTTTGTCCTGGTCTCGCTGGCCTTGGGCTACTGGGTGAGTCCCTACTGGTACTTGTTCACGGCCTTCGTGGGACTGAACCTGCTCCAGTCGGGCTTCACCAATTGGTGCCCGATGATGACCTTGCTGCGGAAGCTCGGTGTCCGCGGGGCACCCGTGGCAGCCGGCATCACCCAAAGCGAAGCCAAGGCCGGCGATTCAGTCCAGTCTATGCGGCGTCGCTGACGCCTCGCCCGCTCGTACTACGAAGCGTGCCTGTCAGTCAGGCACTCTCCTTCCAAGGTTTGGGCAAGAAATCCTCGGCATCTTGGCGATTGCGTTTGTAGCATACGCCACCTACAGAGTTTTCTCACCGCGCTGGAGAAAGCCGAAGACTGCTGAGTCCAGGGCGCAGCCCAAGCCTGTTTCGTTGGCGTTGGAACGTGAGCGTGCGGAGCGCGCCGCGACAGAGATTCCCGAGCACCTGCGCCCACTGTTGGAACAGCAACAGGAAGCCGTTACTCCCGCAAAGCCTGGGGAAACCGGACCTGAAACGAACAGCCTGCGAAAGCAGGTCAACGGGGTGGAGCCGATGACCGCCTTCCTGCGCAACCTCTTGCATGACAGACGGAAAGCGTGCATTTCCCTAGGAGTCTTGTTGTTCGTCTTAGCTGGGTTGTTTCCGCTATGGGTCGAACGCGTACACCTGGCGGAGCTCGGCGACTACGAAAGGAACGCGGGATACAGTTTCATCACAAGCGGCGTGGCTCCCCGCACCGTCAACCTCGAAGTGGGAGTCCTGCGGAGCATCCTTCGCCGCCATCGCATGTGGGAAGCCATCGCCCCGGCCGTGGACTTTCTGAAGGAAGCCCCAAGCCCTGGGCGGGCGCTTTCGGCTGAGGAGGAAACCCGCCTGCTGGAAACCTCCTCCAAAAGCCGGTGCCGGAGCCTCTACCCTGTAGTCATGCTGGCGCTCAATACGGGGATGCGCGCCAGCGAGATTCGCGGCCTGCGTTGGGAACAGGTGGATTTGCTGGCCCACACGCTCACAGTGGGCCAATCCACGGCGGCAGGCACTGGACGCCTAATCCCCCTTAACGCACGCGCTGTGGCCGTCCTAACGCATTGGCGGGGCCTTTTCGGAGGCGTGCAGCCGTAGCACTATGTTTTTCCCCACGAGAAGTACGGTGTGGCCGGAAACGACCGTCAGCCGTGCGCTTGGGAAGTAGACCCCACTCAGCCGATGCACCGCTGGAAAGTGGCTTGGGAGAACGCACGCAAGGCCGCCAAGGTATCCTGCCGCTTCCATGACCTGCGCCACACGTTCATTTCACGGCTGGCCGAGTCCCAGGCTTCCGATTCCACCGTCATTGCGCTGGCGGGCCACGTCTCGCGGGCCATGATGGAGCGGTACTCGCACATCCGCATCGAAGCCAAGCGGCGCGCCGTGGACAACCTCAGCGGGGCCGATTTTGAGCCGGGTGTGGCACAGAATTGGGCACAGTATTTCGTCTCGGAGAAATCGAGCGACGGCAACTCTCTGAAAACAGGTGGTGAGCCGCCCAGGAATCGAACCTGGAACCCGCAGATTAAGAGTCTGCTGCTCTACCAATTGAGCTAGCGGCCCACCGGATACAAACCAATGTAGCAGCGGGCGGGTTTTTCGGTCAACTGACCCCATCGCGACACGAGCAGAGCCACCCGGTTGCATCGTAGAATGGCCAGACGATGTGGCGACGCCGAAAGCTGCTGCTGTGGACGCTGGGCGTGCTGGTGCTGCTCGGCGGGGCACTGGCTTGGCGGATTCACACCTGGGGCCGCCCACTGGCCTCCGTTTATGTCGAGGTTTCTCCGGGAACCTATGCGCGCGTGCATTCGCCCGAACGGTACGTGGCCGCAGACACCAACGGCGACGGGACGATTGACGAGGTTTCGATTCAAGGCGCGAATGCCCGGAGATTCTCCACGCCGCACGCCGAGGACCCGGAGGCGCGCTGGCTGATTGTCTGCCTCGACGGCGTGCCCTACGAAGAGTTCAAGGCGCTGTGGGACGAAGGGCACTTCCGCGAATTCCATCGGCCGGTGCCGGTCATCGCGCCGTTCCCTTCGGCGAGCGGCGTGGCGCTTTCGGCGCTGTTCCACGCGAGCCCGGTGGCGGGCTACGAGGACGGCTATTTCGACCGCGCGCGCAACGAGCTCTCCGGCGGCGCGCTGAAAACCTCGACGCTGGCCGACATGCCCTACGTGCAGTTGCTCGACTACGACATGCCGGGCTGGGCGCGCGGGCTGGCCTACGTCATGCCGGTGAAAACCTTCCATGCCGACCTGGGGCGGTTCCGCACTCGCTTTCGCCAATCGCAGGCGAAGGTCTACCTGGCGCACTTGGCCTCAACCGATTCGATCTACCATGTCGTGCCGCGCGGTCAGGCGCGCGAGCTGCTGCTCGAAGTCGAGGCGGTGCTGCGCGAGCTCTACTTCGACTCTGGCGGCAAGCTGCGCATCACGCTCTTTTCCGACCACGGCAACAGCCTGGTGCAAAACCGCCCGGTGCCGCTCGACGCCCACCTCGCCGCGCGGGGCTGGCGGCGAACCAAGAAACTCGGCGGACCGAGCGACGTCGTCGTACCGGCCTATGGCCTGATGGGTTTCTTCGCTGCTTATTGCCCGCCGGACCAGCGCGCCGCGCTGGCGCACGACCTGGCCTTACTCGAAGGCGCCGACTTCGTTGTCTATGCCGAAGGCGACAGTGTCGTGGTGGAGAACGCGCAGGGGCGAGCGCGCGTGGAGTGGAAGGCTGACGGCAGTGCCTTTCGGTACCTGCCGGAAGGCGCCGACCCGCTGCGCTTGGGCGAGGTCGTGGCGCGGCTGCGCGAGGAAAAGAAACTCGACGCTGAGGGTTGGGCAAGCGATGCCGACTGGCTGGCCGCCACGGCTGGCCATGAGCATCCCGATGCGCTGCACCGGCTGCGCGGCTGGGCCACCAACCACGTTCGCAACCGCGCCGATCTCGTCGTCAATCTCAAGCCCGGCTTCCACCAGGGCAGCGCCACGTTCGACCGCGTGGTGACGATGCTGAGCACCCACGGCTCCTTCGATGCTTCGCAGTCACTAGGCTTTGCAACGAGTACGGATGGTCCGCTGCCGGGACCTCTAAGGGCAGAAGAAGTCCTGCCCCGAAAGGCGAAGACAGAAAGAGGAACAGGGGACAGCTAAGCACCCTCCTTTTTCTGGTCTCTATTTTCGCCTCTTTGCTCTTACTTGCGGAGCTCGGCGGTAATCTCGCGGGCAGCCTGGCGAGCTTCCTCGATGTGGCCGGGGGCGAAGGAAATCGCGGCGACCCGTGCGTGCCCGCCGCCGCCGTAGCGCTCGCACAGGGTGGCGAGGTTCTTTTCTTCAGCCGGCTGCCTCCACGGGTTCGAGCCCACCGCCACCTTGATGCGGTGCGGGGAGCGGCTGACGGCGACGCTGTAGTAGGTCTCGGGAAACAGGTAGTAGGGGATGAACTTGTTGAAGCCTTCAAGGTGATAGTCGGAGACGTCGAAGAAGACCACGCCGTTGCCGGCGTCGGCGACCCGGCGGATGATGTCGAGCGAGTTCTCGTGGCGGCGATAAAGCTCGCGGAAAGTCTCGGCCACCCAGGGCAGGCGCGCCACTTCAGCCAGCGACTTCGAGCCCAGCTCGGGGATGAGCCGCGTCGTCATCCCCTCGTCGGCCGAAGCTTCGATCACCAGCGCGATCTGCGTGGCGGGGACGTTCATCGTAACCGCCGCCTCCGGGCTCTCGTACTGCGCGCCGTCAATGATGTCGGCCCAGCGGATGAGCTCCTCGAGCGGCGAGGGGTCAAAGCGGAATTTCTTTTGCGCGATGTCGGCGAGGAACTTGGTGCAGGACCTGTAAGTGGGGTCGTAGAACTTGGTCTCGCTGCGATGCCGGCGGAAGTGCTCGGCGTCTTCGGGCGTAAGGAAGGCGCTCTGGTGGTGGTCGAACCACCAGGTCAGCCGCGGCGAGCTGGAGTACTTGAAATCGACAATGACGTTTTCATCCCCGTCGAACACGCTCTCATCCAATTGAGTGCCTGCCGGCTGGTGGGTCAGGCCGTGGTAAGCGAACTCGGCCGAGGCATCAACGCGCTCGCGATAGAAGCGGGTGAAGACGGCGGCCGAGGAGGTGCCGTCGAAACAGCGGTCGTGAAAGCAGATGCGCAGTTTCTTTCCCATTCCAGGCGCCGACGCAGCGTATACTAGATGATGGGTTGCGTGGGCGGAAAAGCGAATACAAATGGCACCGGCGGGAAGAATTGTCAAGCGGAAAGTAGCGCGCGCGCTCGGCGCTGGAGTGGTGCTGCTAGCGGCCTCGCTCGGCGGCGCCGCGCAGGAGAGCTTTGACTACTCGAGCTATGCGCGCGTTTTGGAGCGCGCGGTCACGCCGGATGGCCGCGTCCGCTACGCCGTGCTCAAGGAAAATCCGGCTGAGCTGAAGGCGTTTGTGGGGCAACTGGCCGCCATCAGTCCGGAGAATCGCCCTGCGCTTTTCCCCACCCGCGCGGCGCAGATGGCCTACTGGATCAACGCCTACAACGCCTTCGTGCTGAACGAAGTCACGGCCAACTACCCGGTGGAGAGCGTGCGCGACCTGAAGTTCGGCTTCGGGTTCCTGTTTTTCAAGAGCGCGCGCTCTGTGGCCGGCGGCAAGCGCTACAGCCTGGACGACATCGAACACAACATCCTGCGGCGGCGCTACCGCGACCCGCGCATCCACTTCGCGCTTAACTGCGCCTCGCGCAGTTGCCCGCCGCTGCGCCGCGAACCATTCCTGCCCGAGAAGCTGGAAGAGCAGCTCGAGCAGGCCACGCGCGAGTTCATCGCCCGGCAGGAAAACGTCTGGATGCGCGGCGACGTGCTCTTTCTCTCGGCGATTTTTGATTGGTACAAGGACGACTTCGTGCGCGCCACCGGTCCGGGCGGCAATGGAGGGGAGCCTCCGACAGTGGTGGACTACGTGGTGGGGTATCTGCCGCCGGAAGTGGCGGCACAGGTAGAAAAACGTCGACCCCCGGTGGAGTTCTACAACTACGACTGGTCGCTCAACGACGCGACCCCGAACTCCCACTAAGCACTAGGCCCCGGCCTGCTTTTCGGCGAAATCACCAATCACCGGCAGCTTGAACATTTCCTTGTTGTAGGCCTTGTAGGCGCAGAAAATCAGCAGGGCCAAGGTCACGAGCGGCATGAAAATCAGCAGGATCCACCCGATGATGGGGATCACGCTGAGGATGATATCTATCACGATCAGCGCTATCCCCAAGATAAGAGCCTGAAAAGAGTGGAAGCGGATGAAGCGATCCTTGTTGTACGGCTCCATCACCAACCAGATGATCGCGACGATCCACAGATAGGCCAGTGCGGCGGCGACGTTGGACTCCATTCCACCGGACGAGCCGGAAGCTGGCGTCTGCGGTGATTGACCCATGTAGTCCTCCTCAGGACTGGATTCAACTCCGGGACCCGACAAACCCCGAAAATCCGAGCACGCTATAGCACGTCGGGCGCGGAAACACAATAGACAACTGGGCGGCTTCCCTGCGCGGGGCGGTTCGGGTATAACCAAGCGCCATGGGTGCCGGAGCCATCGGCTGGCTGCGCCAGGCCAGCCCCGCGGAGCGGCTGACGCTGCTGGCCGGCGGGCTCGGCTGGCTGCTCGACGCCTTCGACGTGATGCTCTACTCGATGGTGCTGGCCGAGCTGACGGCGCATTTCGGGATGGAGAAAGACACCGCCGGCCTGCTCGGCTCGCTGACGCTGCTGGCCTCGGCGCTGGGCGGGTTTCTCTTCGGGTTCATTGCCGACCGCATCGGGCGCCGCGGGGCGCTGATGGCCAGCATCCTGGTCTACTCGCTGGCCAGCGGCGCCTGCGGGCTGGCGCAGAGCATCTTCGAGCTCGGGTTGTTTCGCTTCCTGCTCGGCCTGGGAATGGGCGGCGAGTGGACGACCGGCGCGACGCTGGTGGCGGAAACCTGGCGGGCCGAGCACCGCGGCAAGGCGCTGGCGCTGATGCAATCGAGCTGGGCGATCGGCGAGGGCTTGGCGGCGCTGGTGGCCGGAGCCCTGCTGGGCCTCGGCACGCTGCATGTCCTGGGGATGGAACTTCCGGCCTGGCGTGCGGTCTTCTTTGCCGGCGTGCTGCCGGCGCTGGCGGTGCTCTGGGTGCGGCGCCGCGTGCCGGAGTCGGAACTGTGGCAGCGGCATCGGCAGAGCGGCGACCGCGCCGTGCACGTGCCGCTGGCGCTGGTGTGGCAGCCGGGCCTGCGCGGCAAGGTCACCATTGCTACGCTGATGAACTCGGCGGCGATGATCGGCTACTGGGGCCTCTTCTTCTGGATTCCACCTTTTCTGGCGCTGGACGTGGCCGAGGGGGGTCGCGGGCTGACCGTCACGCAGACGACGCTGTGGCTGGTGGTGATGGGCGTGGGCAAGTGGTTCGGGTACACCCTGTTCGGCTACGGCGCCGACGCCTTCGGGCGGCTGCGGACCTACATCGCCTACCTGCTGGTGGCGGCGGTGCTGGTCCCGGTGTTCGCGTCGCTGACGTCGCCGACGGCCTTGCTGCTGCTGGGCCCGCTGGTGGCGTTCTTCGGCACCGGCTACTTCAGCGGCTATGGCGCCATTGCCAGCGAGATGCTGCCGACCGAAATCCGTGGCTCGGTGATGGGCGCCAGCTACAACCTCGGCCGCGGGGTGAGCGCCGCCGCACCCTTCGTCATCGGGGCGTTGGCGGTGAAGTACGGGCTGAGCGCCGCCTTCTGGCTGACCTCGGCGGCGTTTCTGGTGGCGGCGCTGCTGGCCTGCCTGCTGCCCGAAACCAAAGGCACCGAACTCAAGTAGCCCGACGAGACCTGCAAGAATCATAGTTGCCAGCGGCCATAATACTATGTATACTTAGTATACAAAGTACGCGCGGAGGCGATCTGTGAACACTGCAACGCGCTTGAGAACCCCCCGTATCAAAGTGGCCGACGAGGTTTGGATTGCGACTGCCCTGCTCCACAGGGAGAACCCGCGCCGGGCGGATTTTGAGATCAGCGAGATTATCGAGCGAGTGCAGCGCGAAGGCCTGTGCGACAGGTTGCGCCCGGGTGTGTATCAGCACATTGCCCAGCACTGTGTAGCCAACCGTCCCGCAAGTCCCGGGCGCTACCGCATGCTCTTCGCCACCGGCAGGAAGACCCGGCGGCTGTTCAGGCCTGGAGATTGGTCGCATGCAAGTCGCCGAGGAGCGAAGACGGTTCCCGCCCGAGAGGATATTCCGGCCGCCTACCATCCATTGCTGGACTGGTACGAAAAGGACTACGCCGCCGCCGGGCGGGCCCAGCAGGATCCGATTCTAGGTCTACGCGGCCTTGGCAAGGATCTCTGGAAAGGAGAAGATCCCGATGAGTATGTGCGTCGCTTGCGGGAGGGGTGGGCGTGAGCAGGATTTTCTGGGACACGAACCTGTTCATCTACCTGATTGAGGACTACGGTGAGCTTTCAGCCCGTGTGGCCGGGTTGCGGCAGCGGATGCTGGCGCGCGGGGACGAGCTCTATACGTCGACACTCACGTTGGGCGAAGTTCTCGTCAAGCCGATGGAAGCCGAGAACTTCGAGTTGGCCCGCCGCTATCAACAGGCACTAACCGAGGGCGCCACGTTGGTCTCATTCGACGCCGAGGCGGCCCGCAACTACGCTTCCCTTCGGCGTGACCGGACGATTCGCCCGCCGGACGCGATTCAACTAGCCTGCGCCGCCGTGGCCGGGATCGACCTGTTCATCACAAATGATGAGCGCCTGAGCGCGAGAACGGTTCCCGGTATTCTGTTTATTGCCTCACTCCAGAAGGCCTTCCTCTAAACCGCCCCGGGCTCGCAAAAAGGCTTGACAAAATCGGAGAATGGATTAATTCTAAATATTCACGAGCCCCCAAGCTAACCGAAGGAGCAATTCTCATGCGCGGTCGCACGTTCATTGTTCTCGTTCTGCTGCTGGTACTCATCGGCGTCGGCTACTGGTTCGCGAGCCAACGCGGGCCGGCGCCGCCGCCCTCGACGACGCCCATCGGCGCGCCGCTGACGCTCACCGCCCCGCTGGGCTTGCCGCCCGTTCCCGTTCCGCCTGACAATCCACCGACAGTGGAAACCATCGCGCTGGGGCGTCGCCTCTACTACGACCCCATTCTCTCGGTGGACAACACCGTTTCCTGCGCCACCTGCCACCATCCCGACTTCGGCTTCTCCGACGGCAAGCCGGTTTCTGAAGGCGTGCACGGCAAGAAGGGCAATCGCAATGCGCCGACGGTCATCAACGCCGCCTACAATGCCGTGCAGTTCTGGGACGGGCGCGCGCCCAGCCTCGAAGAGCAGGCCGGCGGCCCGATGCAGAACCCGGTGGAGATGGCGCACACCATGGAAGGGGTCGAGGAGAAGCTGAACGCCGACCCGAGCTACCGCGAGGAATTCAAGAAAGCATTCGGCGCTGACCGCATTACCTTCGGGATGGTGACCAAGGCCATCGCCTCGTTTGAGCGCACCGTCATCGCCGGCAACTCGCCCTTCGACCGCTGGTACTACGGCAAGGACGAGAAGGCGGTGAGCGACGCGGTCAAGCGCGGCTTTGAAGTTTTCCGCGACCCGAAGAAGGGCAACTGCGCCGCTTGCCACTCGGTCGGCGAGCAGAACGCGCTCTTCACCGATAACAAGTTCCACAACATCGGCGTGGGGGTGAAGCTCGACAAATACGGCAACCCGGAGTTCACCGATCAGGGGCGCTTCGAGGTCACCAAGAACGAAGCCGACCGCGGCGCCTTCAAAACGCCCGGGCTGCGCAACATCGCTCAGACCGCGCCCTACATGCACGACGGCAGCTTGAAGACACTCAAGGACGTGATTGACTTCTATGTCGGCGGCGGCAACTCCAACCCGAACCTCGACAAGGAAATCCACACGCTCGTCCACCTCAGCGGCAAGGAGCGCGAAGACCTGCTGGCGTTTCTCGAGTCTTTGACGGGCAAGTTCCCGTACGAAGTCGGTCCGCCGACCACAACCTCTGCGCAGCCAGCGCGCCTAGAGCAAGCCAGGCGCGGCCAGTGAGAAGAATGAGCGCGCTCTAGCGGTCGACGCGCAGCCCCTCCAGATAGAAGGCGGCCTGCCGCCGGGCGGCGGAATGCGGGTCGTGGTCGGTGCACCTGCCGGCCAGATCCTCGTAGGTGCTCGCGATGGCGTCGCGCGCATCCCCTCGCCAGCCGCGGCGATAGTCGCGCCGATACTCGCGGTCATCGTCGCGGTCATAGCGATAGACGCCGCGAACCTCGCGCTCGTACTTCAGCAGCGAGTCGTGGCAGCTCACGCCGTCCTTGATGCTGTCCAGCGCCCAGACCACCGCCACGCTGCGCGCGTAGTCGCCGTTGCGGTAGTAGCTCTCCGGATGCGGGCTGGCCTGGACGCCGTTGTCGGCGGTGAAGAAGAACAGTGCCAGAAACAAGAGAGGTGAAAGCAAAAGTGCAAGGGCGTTTCTGTTTCTCATCGCTCAACTCCTTTAACTGCCATGCGGAGCCGCGTCGGCTCCTCTTTCTGTTATGCGAGCCGGCGACGCAGGGTTGCCTGTAATCTCCAACAGTTTCTGACGGTATAATTGCCCGCAGCACGGGCGAATCTTCGAGGATGGCGCCATGGCCGTGATTGCCGCTCCCGATCTGCGCGCGGGGATGACCGTGCGTCTGGAAGGAGAGCTCTACAAGGTGATCAGCGCTGACTACCACGCCGGCGGCGGCAAGATGCCCGGCGTAACTCATGCCAAGCTGCGCAACCGGTTGACCGGCGCCGTGCGGGAGCGCCGGTTCCGACCCGAAGAGCGCCTCGAAGCGGTCGAAATCGAGCGCCAGGCAATGCAGTTCCTCTACGCCGACGATGAGCAGTGCTACTTCATGAACCCGGAGAGCTTCGAGCAGATCGGCGTGCCCAACGAACGCCTGGGGCCGGTGGCGCGCTACCTGCAGCCCGAATTGACCATTCCCGTTGAGTTCTCCGACGGCCAACCCGTCGGCGCGGTCTTCCCCGACATCGTGGAAGTCCGGGTGGCGACCACCGCCCCGCCGGTCCACGGCGCCGGCTCGGACAACGTCTGGAAGGAAGCCGAGCTTGAAAATGGGCTCACCATCATGGTTCCGCCCTTCATCGCCGCGGGCGAAATGATTCGGGTAGAAGTGGAAACCGGCAAGTACGTCGACCGCGCCAGGACGGAAAGGGAAAAGAAGAAGTAATCGGCTCTCTCAATGGGATTTGTGGTGCGGAAGGTGGGAGTCGAACCCACACGGCCTTCCGGCCACGGGATCCTAAGTCCCGTGCGTCTGCCAGTTCCGCCACTTCCGCTCAGTGCTGTAACATCCTAACAGACAAAGCTTTGTACCACCAATCAACCCGTTCATCGGAACGCTGGCTTCTGGCCGGTGTCAGTTCTAGTGCCAGTTGCGTCTTACCCTGCCGGGGCTACCAGGCGATCTACAGCTTGCCGAACGTGCCCTGGGGCCAGGTGCGCATACCGCATCACCATTTGCAGCGTCCGGTGCCCTAGCAACTCGGCCACAGTTCGCAAGTCAACCCCGGCCATCACCAGGCGCGAGGCAAAGCAGTGCCTCAAATCGTGCCAAACGAACGGCCCGATGCTGGCCTTCTTCACGGCGCTTTCGAACCATCGCTGCCAGTCGCGCTCACGTATATCAGCCGTACCAGGAACCACGTATCCGGACCCGTCCTGCCGTTCGCGCAGCTTCTCAAGCGCCTTCCGTGCTACCTCGTTCAACGGGATTGAACGCCTGTGGCCGTTCTTGCTTTGGGCGATGGTCAGCAGTCCCAGCTTGAAGTCTACATGCTCCCAGCGCAGGCGGTATTGTTCGTTCCGCCGCATCCCCGTATGCAAGGCAAGATCGACCTCGGGCTCTCGCTCTGGAGCGAGCTCTCGAATCTTCTCACGGAGTTTCTTTTCCTGCTCGGCATCCAGTAAGCGAACGCGCCCGCTGCTCTCTCGGCGGCGCGCGACCTTGCGGATCGGGTTGTCGGCCAGCTTGCCGTTACGCACGGCAATCCGATAGACGAAGCTGAGGAGTGCCCTATAGCGGTTGCACGTCGCTGGCGCCCACGCTTGCTCGGAGAACCTCGCTTCAATTTCCTGCGGCGTAATGGTTTCAGCCGTGCGAGAGCCAAACCATTTGAGAAGAATTCCCATTCGGTACTCGTCGTCTCTATAGCTGCGCTTGTGCGCGCGCGAGTAAGTCAATGCGTCCTCGGCAATGGCTTTGAAGGAAGGCAACGGCTTGCGCAACGTCTCTGGCAGCTTGCGGCCTTGGAGTACTTCGGTCTTTCGCTTCTGATACAACGTGATCGCAGCGCCCTTGCTCGGGGCACGCTCTCGCCGAATGCGACCCGTGGCGTCTGCGTACCTTATCCACCAGCGGCCTGACCCGCGCGGCTTCTCGTACACACCGCGCTGCTTCTTCTCTTTGGGCTGCTTTCCCGCTTTGTGGGGCATTTCTACCACGACCGCCGCTGTGCTCATCTCTTCCTCCGTTGCTTCTGTTGTTGAGCAAGTCGTTTTGCACGTTGCCTCTTCCGCCACGCTCTGCTCTTAAACGCGTCCAGGCAGCGTCGGGAGCAATACTTGTCCCTTGGCGTCCGCATGGGAAAGACCAGGCCACAATTCGGACACTGCTGGAAAGCCCCGCCGACGCGCTCTGCCAGTTTCCAATAGATCACCTGGAGCAGCGCCTTGTATCTCAGCTCCAGCCCGAAACGCGGCTCAGACGCGTGATGTCCGGCTGCAACAAACTCAAAGTGGATACCGGCAATTTGGGAATTCAGAACCCAGGCCAGAACTCGGTACGCCGTTCCGATGGGGTCTTCCCCCCAACGCGGCCAGGCCTTGTACTCAGCTTCTTCTTTGCTGTCGCTGAGAACAGCTTCTGGTCGTGACCACGCAAAACCAGTAAAGCGGCGCGGTTCTCCGGTAAAGATGCTTTGTAACCCCATCTTCTTAAACTGCGCGCTGAGAGCACGGTGCAAGGCGGACAGCGAATGAAGTTTGACTCTACCGCTGCGCACATCGTCAATAATGTTGATAGTCCCGAGGATTCCGGCGGCATTGCGAGCGTGGGCGATGGCCCAATCAACTGGGTCGCCGTGCCAGTCCTCCTTGCGACGGCGCATCTCAGTTTCGTACAGCACGTCATATCCCAGCAAACCATAGTGATGATTGAAATGCAGAAGTGTCTGCTCGTCCCTCACCCTCGCGAAATCGTCTAATAGGTCTTGCTCGAGAACCGGCCAGCACCAGTCCTCACCAGCCGTCCAGTCAGGAACGACCACTCGAACTTTTCGACCATCAAGCAAGTGGCTTTCGATTCGGTATTCTCCCGCTACCGGCAGGCCATACGAAGCAAGCAAAGGTGCCGTAACCTCAAGCATCACCTTTTCTGTATCTGTAAGGTGTTGACCCATGCGCGCACTATATGGCACGCTCGCCCCGCAGTCAAGCTCAAAAGGAGGTCACCACTTTAATGCAGCAAACGAACGTGTCGGAGAGGGTGATGCATAGCATCCAGGAGACGGCGTTCCTACTCAACCTCAGCACACGAAAAGTTCATTACCTGATCGCCGAGAAGAAGATCAAAACGCTGAAGTGCGGAAAGAGACGCCTGATTCCGCGCACCGAAATCCTGCGGCTGTCCCGCGAGGCTCGGTAAGGAGGCCAGTGACCGCTCATACCACCAGTGACCGAGGGCGGCGCATCGTGGCGGTGTATCCGTACCACGACGAAGACGGATCGCTCCTATTTGAAGTTGTCCGCTTCGAGCCGAAGGGGTTTGCCCAGCGTCGTCCGGATGGGAACGGCGGCCACAGTTGGGGTCTCAACGGTCAACGGCGGGTGCCGTATGGCCTGCCCGAGGTACTGGCCGCACCAGCGGATGCGCTGGTCTTTGTGGCTGAGGGCGAGAAGGACGTCCACACGCTGCGCGCTCTCGGGCTTACTGCTACATGCAATCCTGGCGGCGCAGGCAAGTGGCAGCCAGACTTTAACATGCACTTTGCCGGGCGGGATGTGGTTGTGCTCGCGGACAACGACGGCCCTGGACTCGCTCACGCTGATTCCGTCGCTCGGAATCTTCACCAGGTCGCCCACCGTGTGCGGCTGGTATGGCTGCCGGGGCCGGAGAAGTCCGACGTTTCCGACTGGCTTGACGCGGGCCACAGTGTGGACGAACTGCTTGCAGTTGTTGCCCAGACGCCGGACTACGAGCCGCCGATGGAGTCAAGCGGTGATGCGCCCACCAATGTGATTGAGTTCCGCGGCAGCGAAGCACCGGTGACGAAATCGGCTGCGGTGCGGCTCGTGGAGGTTCTCCCTGACGACGCGGTGCTGTTCCATGCTCCGGACGGCACCGAATATACCGTCGTCACCGTTAACGGCCACAGGGAAACGCTCAAGATCAAGTCCGCGGCGTTCAGGAAATACTTGGCCCGCCTGTTATACCTGACCGAGGGAAAGGCGCCCTCCAGTCAAGCACTCCACGACGCGGTCAACCTGATCTGCGCCCAGGCGCTTTACGACGGCCACGAACAGGAAGTCTACCTGCGCACTGCGCCACGCGAGGGCGGGGGTTTCTGGCTCGACCTATGCGATCCAACCTGGAGCGCGATTGAAGTCACCTCCCACGGCTGGCGCGTCGTAGAGAATCCGCCCGTTCGATTCCGGCGTGCCTCCGGGATGCTGGCCTTGCCGGTGCCGCAGCGCGGCGGCACCCTCGATGAGCTGGACGAATTCGTGAACGTCAGGTCCGCCGATGATCGTCTTCTGCTCCGGACGATCATCTCCAGCTACATGCGCCCAACAGGACCATACGTCGTGCTGGCTCTACATGGTGAACATGGTGCCTGCAAGTCTTCAGCGGCAAAGGTCATTCGTCTTCTAATCGACCCCAGTTCTACGCTGCTCAGCCGTGCTCCCCGTGACGAGCACAACCTTTTCATTGCCGCCAACAACGGTTGGATAGTGAACTTCGACAACTTGTCGCGGCTCGACACCTGGCTGAGTGACGCCCTGTGTTGTTTGGCCACGGGCGGCGGGTTAAGGACTCGCGAGCTTTACAGTGATGACACCGAGCGCATTTTCTCTGCCATGCGCCCTGTCATTTTGAACGGGATCGAGGCGTGTATCACGCGGGGCGACTTGGCCGACCGCGCAGTGACGATCTACCTGGGTCAGCCGGAACGGCGTCAGAAAGAGAGCGAGTTCTGGCGGCGCTTCTCTGCCAGCCAGCCTCGCATCCTGGGTGGGCTCCTCGATGCCGCTGTCGGCGGGCTGCGCCAGGTCCAGGCAGGCGTCACCGTGGAACACTTGCCGCGAATGGCGGACTTTTGCGAGTGGGGCATCGCGGTGGAAGTATCGCTCGGGTTTGAGCCAAGCTCTTTCTTGACCGCCTACACGAAGAACCACACAGACAACAACTCGCTGGCCCTAGAGTCGTCGCCCGTGGCGTCGGCGATCATGGCGCTCATGACCACCAACACCATGTGGTCGGGCACGGCGACTGAGTTATTGGAGAAGCTCGCTCCGCTCGCCGGTGAAGCCACCAGACAGAAGGGCTGGCCCGCCGATGGTGCGCGCCTTCGGAAGGCGCTTCCACGCGTCATGCCAAATTTGCGGGAAGCAGGAATCCACATCCACGTTGGCGACCGTGAAGGGAAGTCTGGGCGTCGCGTCATTCGCATTGAGCGCGTACAAAGTGTCCAAAACACCGTCAGCACTGTCAGCAGCGCCAGCGAATCCGGGGCTGAAGCTGCCGGTAGCCCGCAACCTGCTGAAATACCGTCAGCTTTGCCGTCAGCCGTAAACGCCTCAAAACACGAACCGACTGACAGTACTGACAGTGCCGACGGTAGAAAGCAGCCTCTATCTCCGGCCTTTGCCGGGGTGACCAAGCCTAAACCGGTCAGCCGCCAGGAGGATTTCTAATGCTGGCGGTAACCGAACTTCTGCAACGCGCCGAGCTTCTGGGCGTCCGCTTCTGGTTCGAGGGCGAAAAACTCAAGGTAGGTCTGCCGGATGACCCCGAGGCCCAAGCTGCTGTTGATGAACTTCGCGCGCACCGGGGCGATGTTCTTCGCCTGCTTCAGGAGCGCGAAACCGTCCCGCCGATGCCGCCGGGCGTGCGCTTGGTTTCGTGGCAGCCGAAGGCTGCGCCTGTGGCGATCACACGCTTCGCCATCGTGACGGACGTGCACCTGTTCGTCCGTACCATGCTGCGGCAGCTTGAGCATGCCTTGGCCTGGGAAGCCGACGACGAGAACCGGCGCTGGCTGGCCGGGCACCGTTCGTCGCGCGAGTTGCAGGACTATCTCTCGCAGGTTGGTTGCGAGGTCGAGATCGAGGAGGCGCAATGCCCCGCAGGGTCGTGATTCGGAAGTGGGCGCCGCCGAAGGAGCCGATGACGTGGACCACCACCTACCACATCGAGAATCCCGCGCGGATGGCGGAGATCGCCGCCGTGAAACTGGCGCACGAGGTGGCCGGAGTCGGTTGCGGCTGCCACTCGGTCGCCGAGCTTCAAGGCCTGTTACGCGATCTGGGAGTGGAGGTCGAGATCCTCGAGGGGGAAGCCGAGCATGGACACACAGAGATCGTCAATTAGCCCCGCGCGCGGCGCGTTGGAACTGCTGGGCAGACCCTGGGCCATCGTGCCCGACGTTCTGCGGCACATCGAGCATGCGGCGGAGGCGTACCTTCGCGGTGACGTGGAGCTGCCCGAGGCGCGCGTGGTGCAAACGGCTTCTGGTAGTGGTCGTGGGTTCGACCTGGTGAACGGCGTTGCTGTCTTGCCCGTGACCGGCGTGCTGGTCAAGCGCCCGACGATCTTGGGCTTCTTCTTCGCGGAGGCCGTGACCGAATCGCTGGCCGCCAGCTTCAAAGCTGCGCTGGCCGATCCTCAGGTCAACGCCATCCTGCTTCACATTGACAGCCCGGGCGGAATGGTGGACGGCGTCGTATCGCTGGCCAACCTGGTCCATGCTGCGCGTGGACGGAAACCCGTGGTCGCGCTGATTGACGGCTTGGGCGCCTCCGCCGCCTATTGGCTGGCCAGTGCAGCCGACCGCGTTTTCATCACCGGCGAGACGACGCAGGTGGGCAGCATCGGCGTCGTGGCCACGCATATTGACCGCAGCAAGGCCGACGAGCGGCGCGGCGTGAAGGTCACGGAGATCGTCGCCGGGCGGTTCAAGCGCCTCGCCAGCGAGCACGCGCCGCTCAGCACAGAAGGCCGCGCCATGCTTCAGGACGTGGTGGATCGCATCTACACCGTGTTTGTCGATGCCGTAGCGCAGCAGCGCGCTATGGCAGTCGAACAGGTGGTCAAGACCGAGGGCCGCGTATTCATCGGCAAGCAGGCCCTCGAAGCAGGCCTGGTGGACGGCACGACCACGCTGGACCGGCTGCTCGGTGCGCTTGCTCCCGGCGGCCCAGGGCTGCTCGCCACGAAAGCAGTCGTGCGCAAAGCCGCCGCTCCGCAGGCACAGGAAGAAAGCGCGCGACACGCGTGGATGGAAAGGCTCGCGGCCCGGCATGGTGTAGATGCTGTACGGGACGCGCTCCGCGAGCATCGGCAAGCAACGAGTTCTGTGCACAGGCGGTAGAAAAACACACCCAAGGAGACAACGAATGTCAGCGGAAAAGCTGCAACGGGAAATCAATAAGTGGGAAGGGCGGCTGAGCGAGCTTCAGCAGAAGGCCGAGCAAGCAACGGCTCGTGCGAACACGCTGGAGGAAGAGCGTCGTGCACTTGCGCTGGCCGCCGCCGAAGGCGACGAGAAGTCAGAGCGGGCGATGACGCGCAAGGCAGCAGACGCCGACGAAGCGCGGCGCTTGTCAGACAACTTCGCGCTGATGGCGCGGCAAGCCGAGGGCAAGCTCGAAACGCTGCGCGACGAGCTGGCCGAAGCCGAGTGGCAGGAACGCCTGGCTATGTTGCGCCAGATGTGCGAGCGTCGTGCCGCGATCATCGCCAGAGTTGAGCGGGCCGTTGCTGGGCTTATCGAAGTGCTGCGCGAAGTGCGGAGCTCCAGCGACGAGATCGTCAACCTGACTCGGCAGTTTGATGACAATTTCAGTTGGCAGCACGCGCGGGAGTACTTCACTACCTCGCTGGGCTACTTTCTCTGGGCCGCACAGTGCGAGCTTCGCGAACAGGACCCGGATCGCTGGCATTTCCGGCCACGCGATCCTCAAGCCGGCGTCCGGGACGCGCTCGTTCAGTATGACCGCTGGTGCATCGAAGCGCTGCTGGAGCGTGCGGAGCAGGGCGTCGAGTCGGCGAGGGAGGCGCGGCTGCGCGCGCGGGGGCTGATCCAAGAGGACACCAGCGAGCGCCTCTATCGCGTCCGGCACAAAGTCATCCGCGTGGGCGAGCCGCCCTTGCAGGCAGGCCAAGTGATCTCGCTGCGTGCTCAGGAAGCAGCGGCAATGGGCGAGTCGGTCGAGCCACTCGGTGAAGCCACACAGCAGGCCCCATAGGCGCGCGTCAGGCTGTCAGCGCACAAGCGGTGCACGAACCACTCAAGGAGATGATTACGATGCAAAACACGAAGCAGCAAAGCACCGAGGCCGTACTCGCAATTGCGCGAGACGTTGAAGAGCAGGTTCGGGTGTTGGGCGAGCGCGTGGCTGCGTTGTTCGTGGCCGTGGAAGAGGCCAGGGGTGACAGCAGCCGCCTGAGCTATGTGCTGAGCACCCACGTCGCCAACAAAGTCCGAGGGGTTCACTCACACTCGCGCTGGTCACAACCGCTGCCGCCGATGAGCGGCTTCGAGGACGCGATCCGCTGGTCGCTCTACCAGCAGCCACAGGGCGGCCAAGCAGCATAGCAGGCCGGGCGGGGCGACCTCCCCATGCGGCGGTCGCCCCACTGCACTGGTCGCACTCACAAGGAATTACGGCATATGGGAACGGATGCAGGTACACCCAGAGGTGTGAAGGTACTTTCCCAGGGTGTGAGGGTCGCGGGTGACGGCGGGCGCGGCCTCGCACCAGCGTAAGAGAAAAATTTCGTCGTTTCGCTTCCGTTTCGTTTCGCTCTAAGTAGCAAAGGAGGGATGAGTTGGCAAAGACCGTGAATGTGGGAGAGTTGGCCGCCTTGCTGGGCATCAGCCCTCGCCGCGTCCAGCAACTCGTCCGTCTCGGAATGCCGCGCGTAGCTCGTGGCAAGTACGATCCGAAGGTATGCCGTGAATGGTACGAGGGGACACCGTGGAGAACGTGGACGCGCGAGCAGGCCAGGGTCTCGGGAGAGATCGACGCCCTGCTTACCGAGATAGACACTAGCCGTACGAAATAGACCCACGCCGCCACTTGGTCGCAAGCACACCAATCGTTGGACCCTTTCCTTGGATCGAATCTCGATTCTGTGCAAGCCTGATCCGGGATAGATTGAACGCCGAAAAATAGGCCCACACTGTTAGTTTCTGTGGTAAGACCATCAGCCGGTACATGAGCACGGTTTACCACGCCCGGTATTTTGCGCACGACCTGACCCGAAAGCGGCCGTCCGCCGATGTGGACCGGCTCTCCATGTCCCTCTTCGACGCCTGCGTCGATCTGAATCCTCACCAGATTGAGGCGGCGATGTTTGCGCTGAAGTCACCGCTGAGCAAGGGCGTTATTCTGGCCGACGAAGTAGGCCTCGGCAAAACCATCGAGGCGGGGCTTGTCCTCTGCCAGTATTGGGCGGAACGACGCCGGCGGTTGCTGGTCATTTGTCCCGCCGCAATCCGCAAGCAGTGGAGCCTAGAACTCGAAGAAAAATTCAACCTTCCCACTCTCATCTTGGACGCCCCAACGTACAGACAGCTTCAGCGTGACGGCGTCCCTCAGCCGTTCCTTGCTGACCGCATTGTGGTCACATCCATCCATTTCGCCAGCACCATGCAGGGCGACCTGCGAGCCATCCCGTGGGATTTGGTCGTGATCGACGAAGCGCACAAGCTGCGCAACGCCTATCGCGCTAGCAACCGGATGGGCCAACGACTGCGCGACGCCCTGGAGGATCGTCGCAAGCTGCTGCTTACGGCTACTCCTCTTCAGAACTCCCTGCTGGAACTCTACGGGCTGAGCACGATTATTGACGGCCGAATCTTCGGCGAAGTGCCTTCCTTCCGCACGCAGTACATGAACCAAGGCGCTGATCTGGACGAGCTGCGCGCGCGGCTTCAGTACTTCTGCAAGCGCACGCTGCGCAAGCAGGTCGTTGAATATATCCAGTACACGGAACGCCGGGCGCTCACCGTACCCTTCCGCCCGGGCGACGAAGAGCAACGCCTGTACGACGCCGTTTCACACTTCTTGCTCCGCGAAGACACCTACTCCATCCCCTCGCGCCAGCGGATCATGACCACGCTGATCCTGCGCAAACTCTTGGCCTCATCGTCCTATGCGATTGCGGGCACCTTGGACACCCTGAAAGCTCGCTTAGTCAAGCTCCGCGAAGGCCTGCCGCCTGAAGAAAGCGTCGCCGAGCAGCTGGTCCTCAGCGAAGAGATGGAAGAGGAGTACCTGGAAGAAGCCGAAGAAGCAGCCGAAGCTGCCGCAGAGGAGACGGCACCAGCACCGGAACCAGCGGAACCGAAGATTGACCGGCAGAAGCTCGAAGCAGAGATAGCGGAGCTGGAACGCTACAGCACATGGGCGCGCAGCATCGGCACCGATACCAAGTCTCGGGCGCTCATTAAGGCGCTGGAAATTGGCCTCTCCAAGATGGCGGAGATGGGGGCAAACCGCAAAGCCCTGATCTTCACTGAGTCCAGACGCACCCAGCAGTACCTGAAGTCATTCCTGGAAGCAAACGGCTACGCGGGCCAGATTGTGCTCTTCAGCGGAACAAATTCCGACCCGGAATCACAGGCCATCTATCAGCGTTGGCTTGAAGCCAACCGTGAAACCGGACGCGCAACTGGCTCAAAGACGATTGACATCCGTACGGCACTGATCGAACACTTCCGCGATCACGCCACTCTGATGATCGCCACGGAAGCCGGCGCGGAAGGCATCAACCTGCAATTCTGCTCGCTGGTGATCAATTACGACCTGCCGTGGAACCCCCAACGGATCGAGCAGCGGATTGGCCGGTGTCACCGCTACGGCCAGAAACACGACGTGGTGGTGATCAATTTCCTGAATGAGCGCAACGCCGCCGACCAGCGCGTCCTGGAACTGCTGGCAGAAAAGTTCAATCTCTTCAGCGGCGTCTTTGGCGCTTCCGACGAAGTGCTGGGCACCATCGAATCCGGCGTGGACTTCGAGCGGCGCATCCTGGAAATCTACCAACAGTGCCGGACGCCAGAGGAGATTGACGCCGCGTTTAGGAAGCTGCGCGAGGAGCTAGACGCTACAATCCGGGCACGCATCGAGGCTACGCGGCGCGCGTTGCTCGAACACTTCGACGAAGACGTGCACGCGCGCCTTCGGGTGCAATTGGATACAGCCCGCGAACAGCTTGACCGCGTGGGCCGCCTCTTCTGGACGCTCACGCAATTCATGCTTCGCGAGCACGCCGCATTCGACGACCACACTTTGAGCTTCCATCTGCACACACCGCCCGCCCCCGGCTTCACTCCCGGCACGTACCGCCTGATTTCCAAGACGCAGCCGAACATCACGGGCGAGTTCCTCTACCGGCTTTCGCATCCTCTGGGGGAGCACGTCATCGAAACGGGCAAACGCTGCGCCACGCCCGTCGCAACAGTTACTTTCAACATCACGGGGCACCCTACCCGCATTGCTGCCGTAGAAGCCTTGAAAGGCAAGCAGGGCTGGCTGCTGCTGCAACGCCTTGTAATTGATTCCTTTGAGCGCGAGGAATACCTGCTTTTCTCAGCCATAGACGATGCTGGCCGTTCGCTCGATCAGGAAACTTGTGAGAAACTCTTCCGCTGTACCGGATCGGTGTGTCACGCGGACGCGCTGCCCTCGACCGTAGAAGATCGCTTGGCGCGGGAGGCGCAGCGCCACGCCGAGGCCACGATTGCACGGTCGCTCGAAACCAATAATCAGTATTTCCTTCAAGAGCGAGAGCGGCTGGAGCGCTGGGCCGACGACATGGTACTCGCCGCCGAAAAAGAGCTGGCCGACACCAAGGCACAGATCAAAGCCATGAACCGTCAGGCTCGGCTGGCAACGACACTCGAAGAGCAGCACGCCATTCAGGAGAAGATTCGCGAGCTTGAAAAGCAGATGCGTCGCCAGCGCCAGCGCATCTTCGACGTGGAGGACGAAATCATGGCCAAGCGCGACGCGTTGATTACCGCGCTGGAAAAGCGACTCAGCCAGCGGACCTCCACGGAACACCTGTTCACCATCCGATGGGCAGTGGAATAGAGATTTGGAAGAGGCGTCAAACCATGCCGGACACGAATTTGGAGAAATTCAAGAAACTGCTGGCCGAGCTGTTCATGTTCGACCAGGCCGACCTGGACTTCGGCATCTACCGCATCATGAATGCGAAGCGGGACGAGATCAACCGCTTCCTGGACAACGACCTGCTGCCGCAGGTCCGTCAGGCCCTCGGCGAACTCGAGCAGGCCGACCGCGCGGCCATCGAGGCCGAACTCGCCAAAGCCATCGAGCAGGCCAGAGCACTGGGCGCAGACCCCGAATCTCTGCCCAAGGTTAAGGAGCTGCGCCAGCAGCTTGCACAGAAGGCAGACGTGGAAGCCCTGGAAAGCGAAGTCTTCTCCGACCTCTACAACTTCTTCCGCCGGTACTACAACGAGGGCGACTTCCTCTCGCTGCGCCGCTACAAAGAAGGCGTTTACGCCATCCCCTACGAAGGCGAGGAGGTCAAGCTCTACTGGGCGAACCACGACCAGTACTACATCAAGACCACCGAGTACTTCCGCGACTACACCTTCAAGCTGCCCGATGGCCGCCGCGTTCACTTCAAGCTGGCCGAAGCCGGCACCGAGCAGAACAACAACAAGCCGGCCTCGGGTCAGGAGCGCCGGTTCGTTTTGGGACGAGGCGCGGGCGCGGCGGGGGAACAGGGCGACAGGGCGACAGGGGGACAAGGGGAAATCTGGGACATCGTGGACGGCGAGTTGGTGATCTACTTCCGGTTTGTTCCCGACCCGGAGAAAAGAAAACAAGCGGACCTGAACGGCGATGCAGCCCAAAAGATTCGGGAGTGCATCGCCCAGTCTGCGAGTCTCCAAGCCTCCTGGTCTTCCCTTCTCGAAAAGCGGCCCACGGAGAAGAACCCGGATCGCACGCTCCTGGAGAAGCGCCTAGCGGACTACACCGCGCGCAACACCTTCGATTATTTCATCCACAAAGACTTGGGCGGCTTCCTGCGACGCGAACTCGATTTCTACATCAAGAACGAAGTGATGCACCTGGACGACATCGAGTCGGAAAGCGCGCCCCGCGTGGAGCAGTATCTGGCCCGCGTGCGGGCTATCCGCCGCATCGCCCACAAGATCATTGACTTCCTGGCGCAGCTTGAGAACTTCCAGAAGAAGCTGTGGCTCAAAAAGAAGTTTGTGATTGAAACCAATTATTGCATCACGCTCGACCGCGTCCCCGAGGAACTGTATCCAGAGATTGCCGCCAACGAGGCCCAGCGCGAAGAGTGGGTCAAGCTCTTGGCGATTGACGACATCAAGCAAGACCTGGCCCGGCCCGGCTACTCCGTGCCGCTCACCGTGGAGTTCCTCAAGGCGAACAAATTCCTGGTGCTGGACACCAAGCACTTCGGGGAAGATTTCAAGGCGCGCCTGCTCCACAGCATCACTGATCTGGACGAACAACTCGACGGGCTACTGATTCACAGCGAGAATTTTCAAGCCTTGAAACTCCTCAACGAGCGCTACGAAGGTCAGATTAAGTGTACGTATATTGATCCCCCGTACAACACGGGTAACGACCGATTCGTTTACAAAGACCGCTACCAACACTCAAGCTGGCTTGCCATGATGGGGGACCGTCTGGCGTTGATGACAGAGTTGATGCTTGAGGATGGAGCCATTTTCGTAAGCATCGACGGGAATGAACGCGATCGGCTAAAGAATCTAGCGGACGTCGTTCTGGGTCCCGAACACTACCTCAATACGTTCGTATGGATCAACAATCTCAAAGGACGACAGATATCTGGCCGAGGTGCCGCAGGCACGCACGAATACGTACTGGCATTTGGTGGTAGTCATGTCGCGACATTTGTTGCGTCAGTGGTCAAGTTCAAGGATGTCATGCCGAGCGCCTATAAGGGATTTGACTATGAGGCGCGGGAGGACGAAGGTGGCCTTTATGTACTGAAGAATGAACTCTACAATACGAACTCAAGATTTAACGAGGAGACAAGGCCCAACCTGGTCTTCAATATCCACTACAACTTTACGACTAGAGAGATTAGGTTTTCTGACGTTTGTGATGATGTTGAGTTTGCCGGATTCGTAAAGATCCCGCCGAAGCTGAACAATGATGGAGTTCACCGATACCACGCATGGCGGTGGGGACGGGAGAAAATACTAAAGTTCAAGGCTGATCTTGAGTTTGTCCAAGCGGAGAACCAAGTCAGAATCTACACGAAAGTTAGACGTTTTCAAACGACCGTGCTCAAGGACGTAATCACTGACATCGACACGAGCGCTGGTGGAGAAGAGCTATTCGCACTGTTTGGAGTCGCAGCCTTCGTGGATTACCCAAAGCCAGTATCGTTCGTGGAGGTCTTTGCAAGTCAAGCCGCGGAGGAGGAGCTGATTGGGGATTTCTTTGCCGGTTCAGGCACAACGGGTCATGCCGTCATCAACCTAAATCGGGAAGATGGTGGCAGACGCAAATACATCCTCGTTGAGATGGGCGAATACTTCGACACGGTGTTGGTCCCCCGAATCAAGAAGGTTGTCTATTCCAAGGACTGGAAAGATGGCAAGCCGGTCTCGCGTGAAGGCATCAGCCACATGTTCAAGTACATCCGGCTGGAGTCTTACGAAGACACTCTGAACAACCTGGAACTGAAGCGCACGCGGGAGCAGGGTGAGCTACTGGAGCGCCATCCTGCGATGCGCGAGGACTACGTGTTGCGCTACATGCTGGACGTGGAAAGCCAGGGCAGCGCCTCGCTGCTCAATCTCGACCGGTTCGAAGACCCGTTCAACTACAAACTCAAAGTCAGCACGGGCAGCGCCGGGGAGACTCGGCTGGCTCACGTGGACCTGGTAGAGACTTTCAACTGGCTGCTGGGCCTGCGCGTGAAGCATATGGACACGATCCGGGGCTTCCGTGTCGTCCAGGGCACCAACCCTGCGGGAGAAAAGGTCCTGGTCATCTGGCGCAACACGCGCGAGAAATCGAACTCCGACCTCGACGAATTCTTCCTCAAGCAGGGTTACAACACCCGCGACATGGAATTCGATCTGATCTACGTGAACGGCGACAACAACCTGGAAAACCTGAAGCGCCCGGACGAAACCTGGAAAGTGCGTCTGATCGAGGAAGAGTTCAAGCGCCTGATGTTCGACGTGCAGGACGTGTAGAGGAATCCCAATGCCCGAAGCTGTTGCCCAGCGCCGAAACCGCCGCACAGCTCAGCCCCGGTTGCCGTTCGACCGGCGGCTGGTGCTGCACCGCTGGATGCTGCATCTTTTCGAGGCCGATAGCTTCGAAAAGCTGGGCGATACCCTCAAGGACCCCATCTTCGAAGGCTTCGACGAAGAGAACGTTTCACGTTTCTACCACGTGCTGAAAGCCCGCCTGTTCGAGCGGCAGGAGCTTTCCGCGGACTTGCTGCTGGGCTATGACCAGAACATCGTCCGCCACTGGCAACGCATCACCGTCCGGCGAAACCGCGAAGAACATCCCGTCTTCCCAAAGTACTTCCAGTATCTGGCCCTGCTGTTCACGGAGATTTATCTGGACCGCTACTTCCGCGATCCCGCCGCGCTGCTGGCCAGCTTGAATGCGTTTGTCGCCGAGTTCAACACCGGCCTTCCCGAAGCCGACCAGATCAAGCCCTACAAGCTGGACGAGCTGAACAAACTGGCCTATTGGCAGGCCACGGGCTCAGGCAAGACGCTCCAGATGCACGTCAATATCCTTCAGTACCGCCACTATCTGGCGCTGCACGGGCGCGAGCGGGAATTGAACCGGATCATCCTGCTGACGCCCAACGAGGGCCTGTCACAACAGCACCTTCGAGAGCTTGAACTTTCGGGCATGGAGGCCGAGCTTTTCTCGAAAGAAGGGCGTGGCCTCTTTGCCGGGCGTTCCGTAGAGATCATTGACGTTCACAAGCTGAAAGAAGAAATGGGCGAAAAGACTGTGGCCATAGACGCCTTCGAAGGGAACAACCTGGTGCTGGTGGACGAGGGACACAGGGGCGCCGCCGGCTTCGAGTGGATGGACAAGCGCAACCGGCTATGCGAGGAGGGTTTCTCCTTTGAGTACTCGGCCACGTTCGGCCAGGCCATCAAAGCAGCCCGGCGGGAAGGCTTGGCTCAGGAATACGCCAAGTGCATCCTCTTCGATTACTCGTACAAATACTTCTACCGCGACGGCTACGGCAAGGACTACCACATCCTGAATCTGGAAGACGACTCTCAGGAAGATAAGCGGCAGCTTTATTTGACCGCGTGCCTGCTGGTCTTTTACCAGCAGTTGCGTCTGCACCGCGAGAAGGAAGGCGATTTCCGACCCTACCTGCTGGAGCGCCCGCTTTGGGTGTTTGTGGGCAGCAGCGTTAACGCCGTGCGCACTGAGCGAGGCCGCAAGGTATCCGACGTGGTGGACATTCTGCTCTTTCTCGCCGGCTTCGTGCGCGACCGGGCAGGAGCCGCCGCCCACATAGACCGGCTGTTGCATGGCCGGGCAGGCCTGCTCGACCCTAAAGGACATGAGATCTTCGCCAACGCTTTTGCGTACCTGGTGAGCCACGGGGAGACACCCGAAGCCATCTTCGACGACATTCTGCGGACACTGTTCAACGCGCCAGCAACAGCTGCCCTTCATGTGGAGCAATTGAAGGGATCGGAGGGAGAGATCGCGTTGCGGCTTGGGGACAACGACCCCTTTGGGCTGATCAACGTCGGCGACGCGGCAAGCCTTTGCAACCTCTGCAGGGAACATGCGGAGCTTGTCGTTACCGACCGTGAGTTTTCCGGCTCGTTGTTCCACGGCCTGAATGACGCCGGCACAACCGTGAATGTGCTGATTGGTTCCAAGAAGTTCACGGAGGGCTGGAATAGCTGGCGCGTGAGCACGATGGGCTTGATGAACGTGGGCCGCACGGAGGGCTCCGAGATCATTCAATTGTTTGGCCGAGGAGTACGGCTCAAGGGCTACGGTTATTGCCTGAAGCGCAGCCCGAAGGTGGAAGAAGAACAGGGCCTCCGAGCCCCGAAGTACATTCGGCCCTTGGAGACGCTGCACATCTTTGGCATTCGGGCCGACTACATGAAGCAGTTCAAAGAGTACTTGGAGGAAGAGGGACTGCCAGAGCAGGAAGAACGCGAGGAGTTTCTCCTGCCGGTGGTCAAGTTCCCCAAACTTGAGGAATTGAAGCTGAAGATCGTCCGTCTGAAGGAAGAGATTGACTTCAAGAGGACGGGTCCAAAGCCGACGCTTGAACCGCCGGCCGGGGACCAGGTTGCTGTAACGCTCGATTGGTATCCGAAGATTCAATCGGCAAAGAGCAGAGGCATCCAAACGGCCGCCGACCCCGCGGAGAAGAAAGAAGGCAAGCTAACCAAGGACCACCTGGCCTTTTTGGACTGGGAGGCCCTGTTTTTCGAGCTGGAGCAGTTCAAGAACGAGAAGGTCTGGCACAACCTGAACCTTTCCCGCGATGCGGCAAGGCGGCTTCTCGAGTCGCCCACCTGGTACAAGCTGCTGATCCCGCCCGAGGAGTTGGAGTTCACAAGCTTCAGCCGAGTGCGCGTGTGGCAGGAGATCGCCGTCGCCCTGCTGAAGAAATATTGCGACAGCTTCTACAAGTACAAGAAGAACGAGTACGAACTCCCGCACCTGGAATACCGTGAGCTCACGCCAGACGATCCGAACTTCTTTGAAGAGTACCGCCTTCTGATTGCCAAGTCGGAAGAGACGATTATCGAGACGCTCCGACGGATTAAGGAAGATATCGAGCAAGGCAAGCTGAAGGATGTTCAGGTTGGCAATCTCCACTGCTTCGTCTTTAACCGGCACCTGTACGAGCCGTTGATTCACATCCGGGGCGAACTGATCGAAGTGCGGCCCGTGGCTCTGAACGAGGGCGAGCGCGACTTCGTACTGGACTTGCGCCGCTACCACGGCGACAACGCCGCGTTCTTCAAGGACAAAGAGCTGTACCTGCTCAGGAACCAAAGCCGTGGCCGGGGAATTGGCTTCTTTGAAGCCGGCAACTTCTATCCGGACTTCATCCTGTGGCTGCTGGTGCCCGACCGCCAATACGTGAGCTTCGTAGACCCGAAAGGCATCCGCAACTTGCAAGGCGCAAACGACCCCAAGATTCGCTTCCACGAGAAGATCAAGGAACTAGAGCAGCGCCTGGGCGACCCGAAAGTGATCCTGAATTCGTTTGTTATTTCAGTGACACCCTTCAAGCAGGTCGGTTGGTGGGAAGGCGGCATGACCGAGAAAGACTTTGAGCATCACCACATCTTCTTCCGCGACGCTGAGAAACGCTCACACCTGGAGACAATGTTCAGGAAGCTGTTGGGGCGATAGGGTCGATGTATTACTTTGCTTACGGCTCAAATATGTGCACTGGACGGCTGCGCTGCCGCGTGCCGTCGGCGCACCCGCTCTTTGTTACGCAGCTTAGCGGTCACGTTCTGCGCTTCCACAAGAGAAGTACCGACGGCTCCGGCAAGGCCGACGCCGAATTCACTGAAAACAATTCCGATTCTGTCTGGGGAGTAGTTTTTGAGATTGATGCGCATCAGAAGAACGCTCTAGATGCGGCTGAAGGCCTCGGAGACGGGTACAAAGAAAAGCTGGTTCAGGTGAGAGACCCCGCTGGCCAAATGTACTCGGCTTTGATGTACTTCGCATCGCGAAGCCACATAGACCCGAGCTTGAAGCCTTACTCCTGGTACGTACGATTCGTATCGGAGGGTGCTAAGCAGCACACCCTTCCCGCCAATTACGTGGCCGCTATCGAGGCGGTGCCCTCGGTGAATGACCCCGACACGCGGAGGGAAGCCCGAATGCGGGCAATCAAGTGTTAGGAAAGAGCACGTAGCCACGGCCAGTTCATGACTCACGTACGCAGCCAGTCTAACTACACCTTTGGCTTGGATCAAGGCTTTTCGAGAAGTACCTTACTGAATAATTTCTTTCTCAACGACGTGAGATCGAGCCCGGCACTGCGAAGCTCCGCCGAGAATTCGATTGCGGCCTCCGGAAACTCGCGCCCCGCAAACTTCACTCTGATCATAGGCAGCCTTTCGACAACTGCCTTGGCCACGGCAAGCACCTGTGTTGGAGAGGCGTACAGGAGGCCCTGTGCAAACGGCATAGCTACATCATCGACCACGGGAGTGGGACTAATCATCAGCGAAAGAACGTCAGCCGTTGCTGAGTTCTGAGCCAATCTGGCCTTGATCCAGTCAATGTGGCCCTTTGCTTCCTGTACGTCCCACTTGGACAGTTTCGCACCATCCTTCTTCTCTGTCTTGGCCTCAAAACCGACGTGAAAGTCTGTTAGGAAGGACCATACAACGTCTGGCGCTCCTTGCTCTGTGATCCGAGTCGGCTTCGCGCCAAAGCACTTGCCCAGCAATTCCAAGCCTTCCGCATACTGGCGGTGTTCGTCTTGCTCCAATCGTGAGATCATTTCGGCAAGTCTTGCATGGAAAGTTGGGCCGGCCCATCCCCAGGCGGTCAAGGTGTCCCAGAGCCCCTCCGCGTTAGGTTCTACGTCTGTGCTGCTTTCGAAAGTCGTTACCCTGCTACGGTGCTGGAGCAGCTGGTTAAGCCATCCCGCGTTGACGCCGCACCTTGCACCGCGACGAAGAGAGTCTTCCTCTGCGCTTAGCTTTCCCATTAACCGTGCCGCGACGCTAGCAAGAAACAACCACCACGCACGATACCCAGCGAGTTCCGGGGCATTCAGTTGATCTGCGATTGAGCGCGCTATTTCCAACGCCCGAGGATAGTTCTCATCCCACATAGCCCTCGAAAAGTGCACTTCATTGGCTCCGGCCTTCTCATACTCAGGAGCATGTTTCTTAGGTTCTCTCGCCTCGACGCTGCTGATGCTGGCATTTGCATCATTTCGATAGTTGGGGTCATCTATAAGGCCAGTGATCATCTCCACGAGTTGCTCGGGAGCCTTCCCTGCCACTTCTGACTGTTCCTTCCCCCATGTGATCTCCGCCGCCAATTCTCGGGGCATACCCTCTATCAGCGAGGCAGAAGTAGCAGCATTAACAAGCGACCGCCCGAGCCACACGATCACCGCAAAATCGGTTGCATTCCGTGTACACCGCCCCATGCCTTGAATCAAACGGGTCCTCTCGCGTCTACGAAGGACTGGCCCCATTTTCCAGCGTTCACTCAAGTGGCGCTCTAGGGGGTCAATGGCAGCCGGAGATTCTGCAAGAATGAGAAGGCGGCACTGCTCGTCGGGAAGATCGAGGCCATCATAACGGCCAGCTAGACCCAGAATAACGTCGGTGGCGTTCGTGAAGGCGTCAAGACTGTCTTTGATGTCAGACGCCAGCATCCGCCTGGGCTTCACAGTGGCCCGCTGCTCAACATCTGCAAAGATACGGCCAGCTATCCTTTCTGACGGAGAGAGAAGGACGGCACGTCGTATTCGTAGTTTGTCCCACACGCCCGCCACAATTTGAATTGCTGTAGGCTCATCTGCGTACAGGCCAGGAACAAATACGTACCGTCGCCCCCATTGCGGGCTTTGGGCTCGGATTGTTAACAACTTGTCGATGCCGTAGGCTCGCTGGAGATCACTCTCGCCCCCCAGTGTGGCAGACATGTAGATGCGCTGCTTTGTTGCGGCGAACGGCTCATGTGTGTGAGTAGGGGGTACAAGAGGCCGGATACAAATCTCATATGGAGAGACCAAGAACAAACACGCTTGCACCTTGTTGCGAATGAGTCTCCATGCGAAACGCACATCCTCGCTCATCGCCTGATCGAGCAATGCCGTAACGTTCCCGATGATAGCTTGTAGAAGAGTTCTTCCGGGGAGGCGTAGGTCGCTGAGGATTGGACCGGCCGGAATCTTGGCTTACTCTCTTTGCCCATAGGCCCCTTCTATTCTCCCATCACGGTCGTTTCGCATGAGCAAGCACAGAATAAGATACTTTCCGACAAAGGTTCACTTGAATTCTTGTGCCAAACTTAGGAAAACTCCGCTGTCACACATCTCCACGCGTCTTACGTTGGTTCGGGGTGCCTCCAGGCCGGTGCAGCACACTAGAACTCGTCTCATAAACGCAAAAAATCACGCAAGCGACAATTCTGAGCTGACCTCAGGGGCTAAAGCCCCCTTTTTTCTGGCTTTTTCGGCACGGCTAAAGCCGTGCCCTCCCGGGTGCGCCAGAGAACCCATTTATGAGATAGCTTCTAGCGTAACGACCGTGGACATCATCGCAGTCGCTGATCGACAGGGTATCGCGAAGCGAGGTCGGTTGGCGGGCCGTCAGGGCTTTACGATGCAAAGATCGGTGTCAGTTTTGGTGTCAGTTGCGTCTGCAACAACGCACCATAACAGTGCGCGCACTGATGAACCTGGAACGAATGCGGAGATGGCCTAAGCCCATGTCAGGGGGCGGGTTGTGCGCACACCTGCAACTATAATCGCTCACCTGCTCAAACGCCTGGAACGGCCTTCCGTGGAATCCTAAGTCCCGTGCGTCTGCCAGTTCCGCCACTTCCGCCTGCTCGGATTATACAGGCAAAGAACCTGCATGCAGGACACTCACTGTGGCTAGTGGCGGTGCTCGCCTCCGTGTTTCTTTTCCAGGTTGGGCCAGTGCTGCACCATGACCGGCATCCACTTCTCGACCGCCGCGGCGCGCTCGGCGGGTGAGGCGCGGAAGAAGGTCATCTGCTCGGAAGCCGGCATCACCATCATCGCCATATGCTCGAGGTGGGTAAGCTGGTTCAGCCGCCGATGGTCGTCGCGGGAGAGGGTGGCCGGCAGCGACTCCATCGGCGCCGTCTCCAGCGAACCGCTCGGGTTCAGGAACACATCCAGCTGTTTGTAAACCTCGGCGCGTTTGTCGGCAATGTCCGGATGGGCGAGGATGTCGTTGTAAATATCGTGGAAGCTGTGCAGGTTGTCGAAGGTGTCGGCGATGTCGCGGAAGCGCGCCCGGAAGGTGGGCGAAATCGTGTGCGCCATCGGCATGTGCTTGGGAAGCAGGTCGGGATTCTCAAACATGGCGCGGAACTCGGAGGTGGCCTCGTCCACGGCGGTGTCGCGCTTCGCTTTGTCGGGCTCGAGCATCACTTCGTTCAGGCGCAACTGATACCAGTGGTAGGCCCAGATGGCGCCGTTGAACCGCGGATACTTCTCGCGCCAGTACTGCGAGAACCACTGGTGCTCCATCAGGTCGTGGGTTTTGAGCCGGCCGGGGAACGCGATGGCAGGCTCGCTCCAATACCAGTTGTAGGTCTCGAAGACGTATTGCTGTTTACGCTCGGGGAGCAGCTCGGTGGCCAAGATGTCGTAGATCTGGCGGTGGAGGATGTGGGTCCACTCGAAGGCGCGGTTGAGCCGCCAGGCCACCTTGACGCTCTCGGGCGCGACGGTTTCCTCGCTGGGCGCCAGGCGCGGGGCGCGCCGCGGCTCGAGAAACATCTGCGTGACGCGGTTGAACGTCCCGTGCTCGATCAAGTGTACCGATTCGTCTTCGCGTCCGACATGCGTGAGCAGAATCTCGGCCAGCTCCGCGTGCCCGATATCCACCACGTTCAGGTAGCGGTAAACCGTGGGGTAGTTCTTTCGCAGGGCGAAGTTGTAGGGACCGACAAGAGGGTAGGCCATGCCGCGGCGCTCGGCGCGCGCCCAGGCGGGCAGCAGCAGCGGGCTCAGAGCCACGAATTGGAGAATCGTGCGACGACGCATGCTACCTCTTAGACGGTTCCAGTCCTCTCAGGGATTCAACCGCGCACGAGTGGGATATAGGCCGCGAAAAGAAAACACATAGCTCAGGCCGACGGTGAAGCCGATGTCGGGGCCGGCCGAAGGACGCAAGGCGCCGGTGTGGACGCCGGCATCGAGCACCCAGGTGGGGTTGAGCTGCACGCGGGTGCCGGCCTCGAAGACGACTTGAGTTTTTTCGCCGTCAATGGGTTTGCGGGCGTCGACATCGGCGAGCAGGACCATGAACTTGAGCGGCAGGGTGCGCTCGTAGGCGGCGCCGTAGAAAAACCGGCTCACCAGTTCGCCGCCCCGCCCCGGCGCTTCCGTCGGCCCCACGGTGTAGGAGCCGTTGAAGTGCACCCGGTTGTGGTGGAAGGTTTTCGAGAGCATCAGTTTCAGCCCGCCGTGCTCATGCCGGCTGCCGAGCCCGCCGCTGCGGAGGGTCAGCTCGGGCCGAACCGCTATCGCCGGCCAGGCGCGGCTTTCCTGGTTGAAGTTGTAGTGCAGGTGGAACTGCGTATCGCGGAAGGTGGCAACGGTGTTATCTTCCAGGCGCGCCACCACAAACTCCGAGCTCACGCCAATGTGGGTGTCGGGTGCGATGCCCCACTTGAATTCGGGCTCGAAGCCGAAGAGCCAGTGCCCGCGGCTTTCGCGGGAGAAGCGCGGCACGCCGAACTGCAATTCCAGCGCGCGGTACTCAACCGGCTGGGCATCTTCGACGGCGATGGGGCGGCCCGGGTCAAGATTGCGGTAGTCGGCCTGCGCCTGCGCCACCACCGGCGCCGCCAGCGCCACCACCCCCAGCCAGAACAACTGCCGAACGAGCATAGAGCACCATCATAGTTGAAGAGCGAGAAGCGCGGGGGCGCGAGTTGAGCTTCCTTGCAGGTTAGCGGGCCGGCAGGCTCAAACGGCGGACGAGGTCGCGGAAGCGCGGGTCGTCGTGCAGCGGGTCGAAGGTCGGCTCGATTTGGAGATAGACCAAGTAGTCGGAGCGCTCCTCATAGGCCTTCTCCAGCCAGCCGAAGGCCTGGTCCTTGTCCCCGAGGCCGGTGTAGACGCCGGCAAAGTAGACAGCCGGGACGTGGCGCGTCCGCGCCTGTGCTCGCAATCGGTTCAACAACTCCCCGGCCTCGGCTTTGTGGCCGGCGCGGGCGCGCGCATAGGCCAGCGCCGCCAGCGCCAGCGGGCTGTGGCCGGAGGTCTCGAGAGCCCGTTCAAACTCAACGATGGCCTCTTCCGGGCGGTTCACCTGCGAGTAGGCCAGCCCCAGGTACAGGTGCCCGAGGAAAAAGTTAGGCGCCATCTCGATGCTGTCCCGGAATTCCCGGATGGCGCGCTCGAAGTCGTGCTGGTAGTAATAATGCCGCCCCACCGAGACTTGAATCACCAAGGACAGCGGATCGAGCTCCTGGGCGCGCTGAATCTGCGCGTAGGCCGGGTCGGGGCGTTGCGTTGCCCACAGCAGCTCGGCGTACCACTGGTGGGCGCTGGCGTAGTTGCTGTTGAGCTCCAGCGCCCGCTGAAACTCCTTTTCCGCCGTCTTCCAATCCCACTCGTAGGCGAACTCGACCTGGGCCAGCGCCGCGTGGGCTTCGGCGAGATTCGGGTCGATCTCCAACGCCCGCCGGGCGGCCGCCTGCGCCCGGGGCCCCGCGTCGCGGGGCAGGGCCGCGTTGTACGGAGCCGCCGCCAGCAGGGTGTAGGCCTCGGCCATCGCCGCGTGCGCCAGGGCGTAGTTGGGATCGGCCTCGATCGCCCTTTCATAAAACTCAATGCTCTTCAGGAGGTCGGCGGAGGTGGTTCGGTGGTTCCAATAGTAACGCCCCTTCCAGTAGGCGTCCTGGGCGTCGGGGTTGACCTTGGGGCGCTCGGCTGGCAGCAGCACGCCGATCACCGACTCCACCACGCGCCGCGTCACCTCCCGCTGGATGGCCAGCACGTCTTCCAGCTTCTCCTCGTAACTCTCCGCCCACAGGTGGGTCTCATCTTCTACCTGGATGAGCTGCGCGGTGATCACCACTGAGCTCCCCGCCTTGCGGCAACTGCCTTCCAGAACGTACTGCACCTTGAGCAGGCGACCCGTCTCCGTGATTGACTTCCCCTTTACCTGCAGCGCGGTGGCGCGAGCAAAAACGCCCAGCCGATCGGGCCGGGCACGACCCAGTTGCGTCGTAATCTCCTCGGTCACGCCCTGGCAGAAGTATTCTTGTTCCGGCTCAGCGCTGAGGTTGTCGAAGGGAACCACCACGAGCATTACCTTGCCGGCCGGAGAGGAGATCCACGGGCGAAGCTGGGGCCAGCGCCACACCAGGTAGGCGGCCACGCCTAGAGCAAGGACGACGGCGATGGCCACGCTGGCTCTCAGCCACAATCGTCTCGCCCGCGCCTCCGGCGGTGTCGGCCTGCGCGACGGCAGCCTCACCTTCACCGAGAGGATGGCGTTGTCGGAAGAGGAAGCCTCGGCCTGCGACGATTTGGGCAGCGGGGCCGCCAGAGGCGGCGCTGCTGTTTGCGCGGGTCGAGCCGGTGGCGCCGGCTCAACCTCCAGGCCGAGGCGCTCGACCGGGGCGATGAAGCGGTAGCCGATCTTGGGCAGCGTCTCGACGTAGCGCGGCGCCTCGGCGTCGTCGCCCAGCGCGTCCCGGACCTGCTTGATGCAGTGGTTGAGGCCCTGCTCGAAATCCACGTTGACGTCGTCGCCCCAGATTTCCTTCTGCAATTCTTCCCGGGTCACCGGAAGGCGCGGGCGGCTGGCGAGAAAGGCGAGCGCCTTGAAGGGCTGAGGCTGGAGCCGAACCAGCACGCCGCTGCGGCGCAGTTCGCCGCTTCTCCGGTCGAGCTCAAACACACCAAAGCGCAACACAGAGTATTCGTTATCCGGCACCGTCAGGGCGCTCCAGGACCGACTCCCAGGGTGTGTCGATTATACGCCGGGGGCGCAAGCCGCATCCATAGCCTGTCCCAACTGCTTGACAGCCAAGAGAATGGGGTCTCAGCCCCAATTCAGGTTCTTCTCATCTTCCGTCCATTGTCGAACCGAGCCGCCCGGCGTAGGGTGGCGCGCGTAGCAAGCGGAGGGCTCCGATGGGTCGGGGAACCAATTCACAGGCTGTGGCGATGAGAGTGAGACACCGAACCGTGGGTTGCCCGCGCTTGTTGGCGGGGGTGGCAGGTCGGCGCGGCGGCGGGAGCGGCCGGCTGAGCGGGCTCGGCAACAAACCGGCGGGCCCGCTTACTCCGTTCGGGCTGCCGCCAGGAGAGGGTGAAGTATGAGCACCAAAGAAGTGTGGGCGGGAATGTGCGCGGCGTTGGGGCGGGGGCGCGGGGCTGGGCTGGACGACTGGAAACGCAAGCTGGCGGTGCGAGTCGAACAGCGTCCGGCGGCGACCATCCTCCATGTCGAGGGCGAGCTGAAGCACGAGTACGCGCCAGCCGTGAACCGGTCTCTGGAGCAGTTGTGGCGGGCTCGCCCGCGGCGGGTGGTGGTCAACCTCGAAAACTGTACCTTCATGGATACGTCGGGAGTAGCCACGCTGCTCGGCGTCAAGCAGCAAGCCGAAGAGCGCGGCGCCAGCCTGGTTCTGGTCGCTCTTCACCCGCAGGTGCGCAACGTGCTGGAGCTGTCTCGGGTCATCACTCGCTTCGAGACCTGCGCCACGCTGGAGGACGCGCTGGCGAAGTAAGGGAGCCGGACGCGGGAATGGAGGACGCTATGTTCATCGCCGGAAAGAAAGCAGGTTCGACTCACGTGATGCTTCTGGTCGCGCTCCTGTTCGGAGCCTTGGCGGCGACGGTTCGAGCCGACACTCAGGCGGGGGTGGAGGCCTTCCTTAAGAAGGACTACGCCACAGCGCTGAAAGAACTGCGACCCGCAGCCGAGCGCGGGGATGAAAGGGCGCAGTACTACCTCGGCCTCCTCTACCGGACCGGCCAGTTGGGCCTTGCGAACTCCTACAAAGGCGCCGCTACCTGGTTCCTGGCGGCCGCCGATCAGGGTTACCCGCAAGCGCAGTACGAGCTGGCACGGATGTGCGAGATGATTCCGGGGACGGATCCCGGCTCCGGCTTCGATGCCGAGCGGGGGCGTTTCTGCGCCACCGAACCTCGCACCTTGTACCTGTGGGCGGCGGGGCAAGGGTTGGCGGCGGCTCAACTGCGACTGGGCCAGATGGCTCCAAGCTCGGAGGAAGCCCTCAAGTGGTTTCGCTTGGCCGCAGAACAGAAGAACAACGAGGCACAGTTCCGCCTTGGGGTGATCTACCTCCACGGCCTCGGCGTGCGTCGCGACCGCAAACAAGCTCTCGAATGGTTCCGCCAGGCGGCGGGCAACGGTAGTCGCGAAGCCGAAACCTACCTGGCGGCACAAGAGGGGGATGCGGAGGCACAGTCCAAGCTGGGCGAGCTCTACTTTGACGGTGTGGACTTCCCCCAAGATACAGTCGAAGCGGCGAAGTGGCACCGCCGGGCTGCCGAGCAAGGGGTCAAGGATTCGCAGGCCTGGCTGGGCCTGGCCTATTCGGAGGGCCTGGGCATGCGCCAGGACGACAAGGAAGCCATTGGCTGGATGGCCAAAGCCGCCGCCCAGGGGGATAGTGACGCCAAGCAACTTCTGGCGGCATTCCGGGGGGACGCAACCGCGCAGTTTGCGCTGGCGGAGCTGCTCAAGGAGATCGAAGGCCAAGAGAGGGGGTTCCAAGGAATCAAGGGGTCGGCCCTACGGTGGTACCAGCGGGCGGCGGAACAGGGACACGCGGAAGCGCAGTTCAATGTAGGTGTAATTTACGAAAAGGGGAGAGGGGTGGCGCGCGACTACCGCGAAGCTGCCAGGTGGTATCGCCGGGCCGCCGAGCAGAACTATGAACCCGCCCAATTCAACCTGGCGGTTCAGTACGACCAGGGCCGGGGCGTCCCGCAGGACTACGCGCAAGCGCTCCAGTGGTATCTGCGGGCGGCGGAACTGGAGCACGCGGAAGCCCGATTCAACCTTGGGGTTCTTTACGACAAGGGCATTGGAGTGGCCCCCAACCGCGAGGAAGCGGTGAGGTGGTACCGGCTGGCCGCCCAGCAGAACCATCCCGGCGCCTCGTTCAATCTGGCCGTTCTCTGCGAAGCCGGCGCCTGCGGCTCGCCAGAGGAGTCCCAATCCGAAGCCTTGCGCTGGTACGAAGCGGCGGCGGAGAAGGGCGTGGCCGAGGCGCAATTCAACCTGGGCGTGGTCTATGACAAAGGCCGGGGCGCACAGCGAGACGTTGACAAAGCCGCCGAGTGGTACGCAAAGGCGGCAGAGCACGGCCTGGCGGCGGCCGCGTTCAACCTGGGTGTCCTCTACGCCGAAGCGCGGGATAAGGAGCGCGACCTCGCCCAGGCCAGAAGGTTGTATCTGGCGGCGGCGTCAGCGGGGTTGCCGGAAGCGCAATTCAATCTGGCGCTCCTCTATCGCCACGGGGGCGGCGGATGGCAAGACAGCAAGGAAGCGACGCGCTGGCTCCAAGCCGCCGCCCAGAACGGCCATGCGGAAGCACAGATCCTCCTGGGCGACGAGAAGGGAAATCCCCAGGCTCGACTGCGGCTGGCTCGGCGCTTCCTCAGTCAGCGCGGAGTTCCGTACGACGAGGAGGAAGCCGAGAGATGGATCCGGCCGGCCGCCGAGCAGGGCTTGTCGGACGCTCAGTTCGAACTGGGAAGGATACTCAGCCGCAGCAACAAAGAAGAGGCGGTGAAGTGGTATAAGCGGGCGGCCGAGCAGGACCACGCGGAAGCTGCGCTTGCCCTGGGCTGGATTCACGTGAGTTCCTTCAACGTTACGGACCAAAACCGGGAGGAAGCCCGGAAGTGGTATCGGCGCGCAGCTGAGCTGGGGTCGGCCGAGGCCTCGCGTAGGCTGGCGCAAATCTACGAAACCGGCGAGGGCGTGCCGGAGGCCCTGGAGGAGGCGGCCAAATGGTATCGGTTGTCGGCAGAGCAAGGAAACACCCGGGCTCAATACAAGCTGGGTGAGTTCTACGCCGAAGGCAAAGGCGTGCCACAGGATCTTATTCAGGCCTACGTTTGGTTCACCTTGGCGGCGTCCGACGAGGCGCGAAGGGCCCTGCGGCGCAAGATGACGCCGGCCCAAGTGGCAGAAGCGCACACGCGGGCAATAAACCGGAGGCCGAAGCAGGAGCCACAATGAAGACGAGACTCCAGTTGAACGACGAGGCTCTCAGCGTGTCCCTGGTGGATGACGGACTGATCACCCGAGCCGCAACCGACCTCGCCCACGAGGAAATCCGCGAAAAGGGTGGAGAATGGTTACCTGTTGAGCGCTTCCCCGGCCGAGTTGCAAACGGCGCTGGCCCCGCACGTCAGCGACCACAAGCTCCATCTCGACCTGGGGAGTTCCGCCGCCCGAAGTAACCGACGGCCCGATTGCAGCCGCGGCGGCTCTCTGCTATTCTTGATGTTCCCGCCGGAGAGATTGGAATCCCGATGGCGACTGAGACGAAATCCTGTGTTCGCGAGCTGGAAGTCGAGATTCCCGCCGACGTGGTGGAGCGCGAAACCGAGCGCGTGACACGCGAATTCGCGCGCGTAGCCCATCTTCCCGGCTTTCGCCCCGGCAAGGCTCCGGCGCAGCTCATCCGCCGGCGCTTCTGGGACGACATCCGCGGCGAAGTGCTGCACAAGCTGGTGCCGTCGTACTTGCAAAGTGCCTTCCGCGAGAAAAACCTGCTGCCGGTGGGCGACCCCAGCATCCGCGACCTCGAGTTTGAGCCGGAAAAGCCGCTGCGCTTCCGCGCCCGCTTCGAAGTGCTGCCGGAGTTTGAGCTGGGCGAGTACAAGGGGCTGGAGGTCGAGCCCGCTCACATCGAGCTAACCGACGACGACCTGGAGCGGGAGCTCGAAGCCCTGCGCGAGCGCCACGCCACGTTCGAGCCGGTCGAAGGCCGCGCCGCCGAAGACGGCGACACCGTCACCGCGCATCTCACCGGGGTCGTGACCGATTCCAAAGATGAGCGCGCGCCCATCGTGCTCGAAGACGCCGTCATCCACGTCGGCGAGGAGAACACGCTGGAGGCGTTCACCACCGGCGTGCGCGGCGCCCAGGCAGGCGAGGAGCGCCACTTCAGCGTCACCTATCCCGCAGACTACCGCGAGGCCAGCCTGGCCGGTCGCACCGTGGCCTTCACGGCGCGAATCAAGAGCCTCAAGCGCAAGAAACTGCCAGAGCTCAACGACGACTTCGCCCGGCAGGTGGGCAAATTCGCTTCGCTCGATGAGTTGAAGACAAAACTCCGCGAGCGAATGGAAGAGGCGCGCGCGCAGCGGGAAAAGGAACTGACGCGGCAGCGGCTCATCGAAGCGCTGCTGGCGCGCTACGACTTCCCCGTGCCGGAAGCGCTGGTGGAGCGGCATCTGGACGCGCGCCTCGACCGCCGGGTGCGCGGGTTGATGGCTCAGGGACTCGACCCGCGCCGGCTGGACATCGACTGGGCCAAGCTGCGCGAGTCCGGCCGCGACGCCGCCGTCCAGGAGGCCCGCCTGGCGATTCTGCTCGACCGCATTGCCGACGCCGAGAAGATGGAAGTCAGCGAGGAAGAGCTCGATGCCGAACTCGCCCGGATGGCCGCGGGCGGCCGCGAATCCCCCCAGGCCCTGCGGGCTCGCTTGACAAAGGAAGACCGGCTGGATAGTATGAAGAGTGCCATCCGCAGTGAGAAGGTGGTTGAGTTCCTCCTCTCTCATGCCCGGCTCAGGGCGCCAGGCCGGGGTTGACGACAATCCGACTACAATTGCCTATGCCCAGAGACGATTTCAATAGCCCGCGAAACAGCACGCTGGTCCCGATGGTCATCGAGCAGACCAGCCGGGGCGAGCGCGCCTACGACATCTACTCCCGGCTGCTGCGCGACAACATCATTTTCATCGGCACGCCCATTGACGACCAGATTGCCAACCTCATCACCGCCCAGCTTCTGTTTCTTGACGCCGAAGACCCCGAGCGCGACATCCAGGTCTACATCAACTCGCCGGGCGGCGTGATTACCGCGGGGATGGCGATTTACGACACCATGCAGTTTGTGCGGCCGGACGTGGCCACCTACTGCGTCGGCCAGGCGGCCTCGATTGCGGCGCTGCTGCTGGCGGCCGGGGCCAAGGGCAAGCGCTACGCGCTGCCCAACTCGCGGGTGCTGCTGCACGAGCCGGCGATGAGCGGGCTCTCCGGCCAGGCCACGGACATTGACATTCACGCCCGGGAGATCCTGCGCATGCGCGCGGTGATCAACGAACTGCTGGCCAAGCACACCGGGCAGCCGCTGGAGCGGATCCAAAAGGATGTAAACCGCGATTTCATCATGGACGCGAGCGAAGCCAAGGAGTACGGCGTGGTGGATGAAATCATCCACCAGAAACGTCGCTAGGGGTGCATGGCTGTACCGACAGGGGTCTTGCGAACATCTAAGCCAGTGAGGAGCTACGGTGCGACGCTGGGGGGATGAAAGCTTGCGCTGCTCGTTCTGCCACAAGACGCAGTCGGCAGTCGAGCGCCTGATCGCCTCGCCGGGCGAGGCCGGGCGGGCTTACATCTGCAACGAGTGCATCGCCGTCTGCCAGCGCATCCTGGAGGAAGAGCAGCTCGAGCAACGCGCCCAGAGCGCGCCGCCGGTCAAGCTCCCCAAGCCGGCCGAAATCAAGACCTTCCTCGACCAGTACGTCATCGGCCAGGAGAAAACCAAGAAGCGCGTGGCGGTGGCGGTCTACAACCACTACAAGCGAATCCACCTGCACAAGAAGACCGACGACGTCGAACTGACCAAATCCAACATCCTGCTCATCGGCCCCACCGGCACGGGCAAGACGCTGCTGGCGCAGACACTGGCGCGCATGCTGGACGTGCCCTTTGCCATTGCCGACGCCACCACCCTGACCGAAGCCGGCTACGTGGGCGAGGACGTCGAAAACATCATCCTCAAGCTGGTCCAGGCGGCCGGCGGCGAGGTCGCTCGCGCCCAGCAGGGCATCATCTACATCGACGAAATCGACAAGATTGCCCGCAAGGACGAAAGCCCCTCCATCACCCGCGACGTTTCCGGCGAGGGGGTGCAGCAGGCGCTGCTGAAAATCCTGGAAGGAACCACCGCCAACGTGCCTCCGCAGGGCGGCCGCAAGCACCCGCACCAGGAATTCATCCCGGTGGACACCACCAACATTCTGTTCCTGTGCGGCGGGGCCTTTGTGGGCCTGGAGAAAATCATCGAGCGGCGCGTGGGGCAGAAATCCCTGGGGTTCATCACTCAGGAGGAGAACGCCACGCCGCGGCCGCGGCGCGACATCGCCATCCTCGAGCAGGTGCAGCCCGTTGACCTCATCAAGTACGGAATGATTCCCGAATTCGTCGGGCGCCTGCAGGTGGTGGGCGTACTGGAAGATTTGGACGTGGCAGCGCTGGTGAGGATTCTGACCGAGCCCAAGAACGCGCTGGTCAAGCAGTACCAGCGGCTGTTCGAGTACGAGGACGTGCAACTGCGCTTCGACCCGGCGGCGCTGGAAACCATCGCGCGCCTGGCCCAGGAGCGCAAGGTCGGCGCCCGCGGCCTCCGTATGATTCTGGAGGATTTGATGCTAGAATTGATGTACCACCTGCCCTCGTCGCGCCGGGCCGGACGCGAATTCCTGGTGACGAAGGAGATGGTGGAGCGCAGCGAAATCGATCTCGATTGGCTGGAAAAGGCGGGCTAAGTGACACTCTTCAACCGGGACAAAGAGCGCACCGACAGCAAGCGGCTGCCGATGATGCCCATCCGGGACGTCGTCATCTTTCCGCACATGATGACGCCGTTCATCGTGGGCCGCGACAGCTCGGTGCGCGCGCTGGAGGAAGCCCTGGCCGGCGAGAAGAAGATTTTCCTCGCCACCCAGCACGACGCTTCGATTGACGACCCCAAGCCCGACCAGATCCACCAGGTCGGCACCATCGCCACCATCGTGCAGAGCGTGAAGCTGCCCGACGGCAACATCCGGGTGCTGGTGGAAGGCGGCGAGCGGGCCCGCATCGTCAAAGTGGAGACCACCGAAGGGTTCCTGCGCGCGGTGGTAAAGGTTGTCACGGTGAAGGCGACGCCTTCGCCCACCCTCGACGCCGCCGTGCAGCGCGTCACCCAGCTCTTCGAGCAGTACGTGAAATCGAGCCAGAACCTGAACTACGACGCCATGATCAACATCGTGCGCGACACCGACCCCGCACGCCTGGCCGACACCATCGCCGCCAACCTGCAACTGACCATCGAAGAAAAGCAGGAGTTGCTGGAACTCTTCGACCCGCTCGACCGCCTGACCCGACTGGGCGACCTGCTGGAATTTGAAATCGAGAAGTCGAACGTCGACCGCAGCATCCAGTCGCGGGTCAAGCGCCAGATGGAGCGCGCCCAGAAAGAGTTCTACCTGAACGAGAAGATGAAGGCCATCCAGAAGGAGCTGGGCCGCGGAGAAAAGAACGAGCTGGATGAGCTGAAGAAGAAGATTGAAACCTCCGGGATGTCGAAGGGCGTGCAGGAAAAGGCGCTGCAGGAGCTGAAGCGCCTGGAAATGATGCCGCCGATGTCGGCCGAGTCCACCGTCAGTCGCAATTACATCGACTGGCTGCTGGCCGTGCCCTGGAAGCAGCGCAGCCGCGAAGTGCGCGACATGGCCAAGGCGGAGCGGATTCTGGAAGAAGACCACTACGGGCTGGAGAAGATCAAGGAGCGCATCCTGGAATTCCTGGCGGTGCGCCGCCTGGTGAACAACCCCAAGGGCTCCATCCTGTGCTTTGTGGGCCCGCCGGGGGTCGGCAAGACCTCGCTGGGCAAGTCCATCGCCCGGGCCACCGGGCGCAAGTTCGTGCGGCTGTCGCTGGGCGGCGTGCGCGACGAAGCCGAAATCCGCGGCCACCGCCGCACCTACATCGGAGCCTTGCCGGGACAAATCATCCAGATGATGCGCAAGGCCGGCACCATCAACCCGGTGTTCATGCTGGACGAAGTCGACAAGATGTCCATGGATTTCCGCGGCGACCCCTCGGCGGCTCTGATGGAAGTGCTCGACCCGGAGCTCAACCACTCCTTCACCGATCACTACCTCGACGTCGAGTACAACCTCTCCAAGGTAATGTTCATTTGCACCGCCAACGTGCTGCACACCATCCCGCAGCCGTTGCAGGACCGCATGGAAGTGCTCCGGCTCTCCGGCTACACCGACCGGGAGAAGCTGGAAATCGCCAAGCGCTTCCTGGTGCGCAAGCAGCGCGAGGCCACCGGCCTGAGGGAGCAGAACGTCGTCTTCACCGACGAGGCCTTGCAGGAAATCATCGAGCACTACACCCGCGAGGCCGGCGTGCGCAACCTGGAGCGCGAAATCGCCAACATCTGCCGCAAGGTGGCCCGGCGAGTGGTGAAGGAAGGCAAGCAGTACTCCATCACGCTCACGCCGGAAAACGTCAAAGACTTCCTCGGCACCATCAAGTTCCGCGACCTGACCCGCGAGCGGAAGAGCGAAGTCGGCCTGGCGCAGGGCCTGGCCTGGACGGAGATGGGCGGGCAACTGCTGGGCACGGAAGTCACCCTGATGCCCGGCAAGGGCAAGCTGACGCTCACCGGCAAGCTGGGCGACATCATGCAGGAGTCGGCCCAGGCGGCGATGAGCTACGTGCGCTCGCGCGCCAGCCACTTCGGGCTGCCGGGCGACTTCTACCGCCACCTCGACGTCCACGTGCACGTCCCCGAAGGCGCCATCCCCAAGGACGGCCCGTCGGCCGGCATCACCCTGGCCACCGCCATCGTCAGCGCGCTCACCAAGATTCCGGTGCGCTCCGACATCGCCATGACGGGCGAGATTACTCTGCGGGGCAAGGTGCTGCCCATCGGCGGCGTCAAGGAGAAGCTGCTGGCCGCGCACCGCCACGACATTTCCACTGTGCTGCTGCCGCGGGACAACGAGAAGGACATGGACGACATCCCCGACTACGCCCGCGACACTCTCACCATCAAGTTCGTGGAGAACATGGACGAAGTGTTGCAGCACGCGCTCGAGCGCATGCCGGAACCGCTGCCGGTTCACCTCAGCGGCGCCGGCGAGGTGGCGCGGGACTACACCCAGGCCGATCAGGACAGTGTGACCAACTAGACCCCGACCGCGGGGCTCATAAGGAGCTGAAGAAGGGCAAGGCCCACACCCCCGCTCGGGGGTTGGATCCGGAACGGTACCAGCCGAGAAGGGTTCATCCGAGAGACAACTGGAACAAGAACGCAGCGCCGTCCCGAGCTTCGGGACCGCGGCGCAAGAAAACCAACCGAGTCAGGAGAACTGCTGTGCCACGAATGAAGCCGAACAACCAGGAAGCCACCACCGCCCCGGGCGGGGCGATCATGAACATCGCCGACCTGAAGCAGAAGAGCATCAACGAGCTGGTGAAAATCGGCCGGGAGCTCGACATCCCCGGCGCCAGCGGCATGCGCAAGCAGGACCTCATCTTCCAGATCCTGCGCGCGCAGGCGGAGAAGGAAGGCCAGATCTTCTCCGAAGGCGTGCTCGAATGCCTGCCGGACGGCTTCGGGTTCCTCCGGGCGCCCGACTACAACTATCTGCCGGGCCCGGACGACATCTACGTCTCGCCGTCGCAGATCCGCAAGTTCGACCTGCGCACCGGCGACACGGTGAGTGGGCGCGTGCGCCCGCCCAAGGACGGCGAGCGCTACTTCGCGCTCATCCAAGTGGAAGCGGTCAACTTCGAAGACCCTGAAGTCGCCCGCAGCAAGATTTTCTTCGACAACCTCACGCCGCTCTATCCCCAGGAGCGGCTGCGGCTGGAGACCGACAAAGAGAACATCACCGCCCGCGCCCTCGACCTGCTCTGCCCGCTGGGCAAGGGCCAGCGCGGGCTGATCGTTTCCCCGCCGCGCGCCGGCAAGACGATGATGCTCCAGACCATCGCCAACTCCATCGCCGCCAATCACCCCGAAGTCGTCACCATCATCCTGCTGATTGATGAGCGGCCGGAGGAAGTCACCGACATGCAGCGCAACGTCAAGGCGGCCGAGGTCATCAGCTCGACCTTCGACGAGCCGCCCCAGCGCCACGTGCAGGTGGCGGAAATGGTCATCGAGAAAGCCAAGCGTCTGGTGGAGCACAAGCGCGACGTGGTCATCCTGCTTGACTCCATCACCCGCCTGGCGCGCGCCTACAACCAGGTGGTGCCGCCGTCGGGCAAGGTGCTCTCGGGCGGTCTAGAATCGACCGCGCTGCAACGCCCGAAGCGGTTCTTCGGCGCGGCGCGCAACATCGAAGAGGGCGGCTCGCTGACCATCGTGGCCACGGCGCTCATCGACACCGGCTCGCGCATGGATGACGTCATCTTCGAAGAGTTCAAGGGCACCGGCAACCTGGAAGTGGTGCTCGACCGCCGCCTGGCCGACAAGCGCGTCTTCCCCACCATCGACATCAACCGCTCTGGAACCCGCAAGGAAGAGCTGCTGATGCCGCGCGACGAGCTCAACCGCGTCTGGGTGCTGCGCAAGGTGCTGAGCCCGCTCTCGCCGGTGGAAGCGATGGAGCTGCTGGTCGACAAGCTCTCCAAGACCAAGTCGAACAAGGAATTCCTGGAGTCGATGTCGGCCGGCGCGTAAAGAGCCGGCTTCAGGGCTAAAGCCCACAGATTGGTTCGACCTAATCGGTGGGGTTGAAACCCCGCCCTTCCCTGAGACTCTTTGACTCTTCGACTTTCTTCTCCGCCAGGCGGACGATGACGTCGACCGCGTCGTCGGCAGTCAGCGCGGTGGTGTCGAGGTAGACGGCGTTGGGAGCCTGCGCCAGCGGCGAGACGCTGCGGGTCGAGTCGCGCCGGTCGCGCTCTTCCACTTCCTTCTTGGTTTGCTCCAGCGAGCTTTCCATTCCCTGCTCGAGGTGCTGCGCGTGACGGCGCCGGGCGCGCTCTTCGGGCGAGGCGTCGAGAAAAACTTTCAATTCGGCCCGGGGAAAGACGACCGTCCCGATGTCGCGGCCTTCCATCACGATGCCGCCGGCGGCGCCGATGCGCTGCTGCTGCGCCACCAGCCGCTCGCGCACCGCGGGGAGCACAGCAATCAGAGACGCCAGCTTGCTGATCTCCGGCGTGCGGATGGCCTCAGTGACGTCGCGCTCATCCACAAAGATGCGCACACCCGAGGCGTTGCGCCGCAAGTCGATCTCGATGCGGCCCGCCAGCGCCGTTAACCGGTCAACGGCGTCGGGCGGAATCCCTTCCTCGCTTGCGCACAGCGCCACAGCGCGGTACATGGCTCCGCTGTCGACGTAGAGGTAGCCGAGACGTTCGGCCACGGCGCGAGCAACCGTGCTCTTGCCGCTCCCCGACGGCCCGTCAATGGCGATAACGATGCTCATATCCGTTTGAACGCGCGCTGGATGTCGTGCAGGCTGTATTGCAAGACGATGGGCCGCCCGTGCGGACAGGTGGCCGGGTAGTCGGTGCGCGCCAGGCCTTCCAGCAGCCACTCCATCTTGTCCACGGTCAGCGGCATGTTGACCTTGATGGCGGCGTGGCACGACACCGTCGCGGCAATCTGCTGCCGCATCGACTCGAGCGACACCTGACGGGTTTCCTTCTCGGCGTTGTCGAAAATCTCGCGCAGCAGCCTTTCGATGCCGCCGGCGGCGATGCCCGCCGGCGCGGCCTTGACGGCAACGGCGCGCGGGCCGACTTCATCCAACTCGAAGCCGTTGGCTTCGAGCTCTTCGCGCAGGCTCTCCCACAGTGTCTGCTGCGCCGCCGTCAGCTCCACCACCACCGGCGTCAGCAGCCGCTGGCCTTCAACCGTTCCCGAGTTGCGCGCTTTCAGGTGGGCTTCGAAGAGCACGCGCTCGTGGGCGACGTGCTGGTCAATCAGCCACAGGCCGGAGTCGTTCACTGCCACGATGAAACTCGCCGCCACCTGTCCCAGCGGCTTCAGGTTGGCGAGCTGCGCCGCCGAGGGTGCCGCGACGCGGCGCGGTGCGAAGCTCGGCACCTCGCCCGGCGCGATCGGAGGAGCGGCGAAGGGAAGTCGCTGCTCCTGTGGCTCAAACCGCGGCGGCTCAAGCTCCAGCGGTTCCGGCGGCGGCTCCTCGAGCCGCAACGCCTCCGCAACGGCAGATGGAGGAGCGGGCATGCGCGGCGACCGGCGGCGCTCGATGCCGCCCGGGCCGTACTTAACTTGCGCGGGCGGAATGAAGCGCGCCAGAGGGCGCGCCTGGCGCAAGGCATCGCGCACCGCCTGCTGCACGAACTCGTGGACAAAACTCTGGTGGCGGAAGCGCACCTCAAGCTTCTGCGGATGAACGTTGACGTCGACCTGGTGCGGCGGCAGGTCGAGAAAGAGCAGCGCCATCGGGTAGGCGCGCGGCGGCAGCACATGGCGGTAGGCCTCGCGCAGGGCGTTGAGCAGGATGCGGTCGCGCACGAAGCGCCGGTTGATGAAGATGAAAATCGTGTTGGCCGACGACTTCTGCACTTCGGGACGGGAGACGAACCCGCGGGCGGTGAGTACGCCGCCGGGTTCGGGCTTGGGCGGCTCGGGCGAAAACCAGATGTCAGGGCGCGCGACGGGCATGGGGGCGCTGATTTCCCCGATGTCGATGAGTTCGTCCACGGTGCCGCGGCCGAGCGCCTGGAAGACGCGCTCGGGGAGCGAGGCGACGGCGGGCGCGTCGAGGATGGTGTGGTCGCCGGAGCGCAGGATGAAGCTCTTGTCGGGATGCGCGAGCGCGTAGTGGGTGACGAGCGAAGCGACGTGGCCGAGCTCGGTGGTGTTCGAGCGCAGGAACTTGCGGCGCGCGGGCACGTTGTAGAAGAGCGTGCGGACGGTAATTTGGGTACCGGGGGCGCAGCCGACCTCGCGCACGCCCAGCATCCGCCCGCCGTGGATTTCGACGTGGGTTCCGGCGGCGCTGTCATGGGGGCGGGTTTCGAGCACCACGCGGGCGACCGAGGCGATGGACGGCAGCGCTTCGCCGCGGAAGCCAAGCGTGGCAATGGCGAGCAGGTCGTCCACCTTGCGCAGCTTGGAAGTGGCATGGCGCTCGAAGGCGAGCAGAGCGTCGTCGGGGGTCATGCCGCAGCCGTCGTCGCTGACGCGGATGAGGCGCTTGCCGCCGGCTTCGACTTCGACTGTCAAGCGCTTGGCGCCGGCGTCGAGGGCGTTCTCGAGAAGCTCCTTGACGACGGAGGCGGGGCGCTCGATGACCTCGCCGGCAGCAATCTTGTTGATTAGATCGTCGGGGAGGATGCGAATCGCCGCCATTTGTCAGGTCACTGCTTCTTCGGAGGCTTGAGGGAGATGCCAAGCTCGTCGAGCTGGCTCTGCAGGACGGGCGAAGGGGCGTCGGCCATCAGATCCTGGGCGGCGGTGGTCTTGGGGAAGGCGATGACCTCGCGGAGCGACGATTCGCCGCAGAGCAGCGCGGCGATGCGGTCAAGGCCGAGGGCGATGCCGCCGTGGGGCGGCGTGCCGTAGGTAAGCGCTTCGAGAAAGAAGCCGAAGCGCTCTTTGGCTTCGGCGTCGGAAAGGCCGAGGATGCGGAAGATACGCTGCTGGATGTCCTGGCGATGGATGCGGACCGAGCCCGAGCCCAGCTCCCAGCCGTTCAGGACAAGATCGTAAGCTTGGGAACGGACCGACCCGGGATCCTTCTCCAACTTCTCCAAGTCGGCCTCGGCGGGCGAGGTGAACGGGTGGTGTGAGGAAAACCAGCGGTTTTCAGCGGCGCTCCATTCAAAGAGCGGAAAGTCAGTGACCCAGAGGAAATTCCATTTGCCCTCGGGAATCAGCTTGAGCTCGCGCGCGAGATGCAGCCGCAGCGCGCCGACGACGGTCGTCGCGGTGGCGTGGGGCTTGCCTTCGCCGGTGGGCACGTCGGACGGCACCGCAAGGATGAGGTCGCCCACTCGCGCTCCCGTAGCCTCGCGCAGCTTGGCGAGGCCGGCCTCGCCAAGAACTTTCCTGAGCGGCGAGTCGATTCCCTGCTCGGTAACTTTGGCGTGGTAGAGGGCGCGGCCGCCCTGGGCGAGGACAAACTCGGAGAGAGCGTCGAGCTGCTTGCGGGAGAAGCCGGCGGCGCCGGGGGCGACGATACCGTGCACTGGCAGGCCGACGCGCAGTGTCTCGCGCGCGTCGCCGAATGCAGACGATACATCCGCCAGCTCCAAGCCGAAGCGAGTGTCAGGCTTGTCGGAGCCGAAGCGGGCGAGCGCTTCGGCGTGAGTGAGGCGCGGGAAGGGCGGTGAGCACTTCTGGCCGACGGCTTCGAGCACGGCCTGCATGACGCGCTCAATGACGGCGAAGACGCGGTCAGGCGTCGCGTAGGCCATTTCGAGGTCGAGTTGGGTGAACTCGGGCTGCCGGTCGGCGCGCAGGTCTTCGTCGCGGAAGCAACGGACAATCTGGAAGTAGCGGTCGAAACCGCTGATCATCAGAAGCTGCTTGAAGAGCTGCGGCGACTGTGGCAGGGCGTAGAAGTGGCCGGGGTGGACGCGGCTGGGGACGAGGTAGTCGCGCGCGCCCTCAGGCGTCGAGCGGGTGAGGAAGGGCGTTTCGATTTCGAGGAAGCCCTGGGCATCGAGCGAGCGGCGCATGGCGAGGGCAACCCTGTGGCGAGTCCGCAGGTTCTCCTGCATCTTCGGCCGGCGCAGATCAAGGAACCGATAACGCAGGCGCGTTTCCTCGCTGGCGGTGATTTCGTCTTCGATTTGAAAGGGCGGCGTGCGGGCGTCGTTGAGGATGTAGACGCGCGAGGCCAGGACCTCGACCTCGCCGGTGGCGAGATTGGGGTTGGCTTTTTCGCGCTTTACCACGACGCCTTCAATGGCTACGACGTATTCGGCGCGGCATTCGTCGGCGCGCGCGTGGGCGTCGGGATTCTTCTCCTTGTTGCAGACCACTTGCGTGAGGCCGTCGCGGTCGCGCAGGTCGAGGAAGATGAGCTGGCCCAGGTCGCGGCGGCGGTGCACCCAGCCCATCAGCACAACGGACTTCCCCGCATCAGCGGCGCGCAGCTCCCCGCAGGTGTGGCTTCGGGCCAGTCTTCCTAGTGGGTCAAGTTGCATAAAGGCTATGAAACCACAGATTCACTCAGATACACACAGATGAAGAGAAAGGGCTCTTATCTGTGTTGATCTGTGTTTACCTGTGTGCATCCGTGGTTCCAGAAAGTTCTTTCACCATCTCCGCGTCGGAGATGGAGCGCTGAGCGCCGGTGGTCATATCGCGCAATGTGAATGTGCCGGCTTGGAGCTCATTCTCGCCAATAATGACCGCGTAGCGCGCCTTCAACTGGTCGGCGCGGCCGAGGGCCTTCTTGATTCTCATCTCCTCATAAGGGATTTCGACCCTGGCGCCGGCGTCGCGCAGCGTGCGTGCAAGCTGCCGCGCACGTTTGTAAGCGGCCTCCCCCAGCCAGACGAGGAAGGCGTCGAGGCTCGGCGCGGCTTTGCCAGCTTGGGATTGTTGAAGCGCGAGGACGAGCCGGTCGGTGCCCAGCGCCCAGCCGATGCCCTTGGTCGGCGGGCCGCCCAGCAGCTCCACCAGGCCGTCGTAGCGCCCGCCGCCGCACACGGCGTTCTGCGCGCCCAGGCCGGGGGCGGTAATTTCGAACGTTGTGCGCATGTAGTAGTCGAGGCCGCGCACAAGCCGCCAGTTGATTTCGTACTGGATGCCGCGCTCCGTGAGCTCCTGCTGGACTTTGGCGAAGTGGTCTCGGCAGGCATCGCAGAGGTGGTCGAGAATGCTGGGCAGCTTGGCGATGATGGGCTGCTCTTTTTCCAGCTTCGAGTCGAGCACGCGCAACGGGTTGGTGCCTATACGGCTGCGACTATCCTGACTCAACCTCTCTTGAACGTTGATCAACTCGCGTGTGAGGAGCAAAACGTACTTGGGCCGGCACTCGGAGCAGCCGATAGAATTGACGTAGAGTGTCACCCCACGCAAGCCGCAGCGCTCGAGGAAGACCATGACCAGCTCGATGACCTCGGCGTCGATGGCCGGATGGTCGGAAGGGCCGAGGACTTCGGCGCCGATCTGGTAGAACTGGCGGAAGCGGCCTTTCTGGGGGCGCTCGCGACGGAACATCGGGCCGATGTAGTAGAGCTTCACCGGGCTCGGCCAGGTGTGCATGCCGTGCTCGATGTAGGCGCGGCAGACAGAAGCGGTGGCTTCGGGGCGAAGAGCAAGTATGGAAGCCAGCATCACTTGGTGTGCGAAAACGCCCACACGGAACCTGAATTGATTCCACCCTATCTCTGTATGAACCGGAGGGTCCTGACCGAACTGTCTGGCGACCACCGTGTATTCTGTATCGAGAGCGTCAATCGTCGTTCTATTCTGGTCTGTGTTGGGAATTTCACCTTCCTTATAAGCGGCCTTTACATTTTGGAGAAACTCAGCCAGCCAGCCGATGAAGGTGCGGATGCGTTGTATGTCTCGAAAATCAATCTGTTCAGTAGCCAACCACGATCTGAGGGCTTCGATTCTGCCAGGCGCCTTGTCCGGGAAGGTATACATCTCTTTGGAGACGATGTCGGTGTCGAGGCCGACGGAGCGGGCGAAGACTTCGTACTCCTCGAAGATCGGCGGACGGATTTCGTGGAAGTTGTAGGCGGCGAAGACCTGGCGGGCGGTGTGCTCGACGCGGTTCCATAGAGCGGACTCGGGAGGCAGAATGTCCCGGGTGCCCTTGACGGCCTGGAATTTACGCTTCATGCCAAGAGATTATGGAACCATAGATGCACACAGATGAACACAGATATAGACCCAGGGGCTTCCCGCCTTTGGCGGGATCTCCCCTCGCCCCGATTGAACCTCCGCCCTTCCCAAACAAGCTGGAGGCCAAGCGGAGCATTCTACCGCTTGGAGGCGGCCAAGTAGGAATCTTTGTAGCCGAGGTAGTTCTGGGAGTAGCGGCGGATGACTCTCAAATCGTCCTCAGTCAGATGGCGGCGGAACTGCGCCGGCGCGCCCATGAAGAGCGAGCGCGGCGGGATGACGGCGCCTTCAGGGACGAGCGAGCCGGCGGCGATGATGGAGCCTTCGCCGATCCGCGCGCCGTTCAGAATGATGGAGCCCATGCCGATGAGGCAGAGGTTCTCGATGGTGCAGCCGTGAAGAGTGACGTTGTGGCCGACGGTGACGTCGTCGCCGAGGATGACCGGGTGCTGCTCCTTCATCCCGTGCAGCACCGAGCCGTCCTGGATGTTGGAGCGGGCGCCGACGCGGATGAAGTGGACATCGCCGCGCAGCACGGCGCGGAACCACACACTGGCGTCGTCGCCGATGGTGACATCGCCGATGAGGTCGGCGGAGTCGGCGATGTAGGCGCTCGCAGCAACCTGCGGCGTCTTTCCGTTGTAAGAGAGGATCATTTTCTAAGTCGAACGCGAGAAAGTAGCACAGCGCGCAATGACAGGCAAGAATGCCTGTTCTACTCGATTTGGATGACGGGGGCTGTGGGCTCGCGGAGAGCGATGACGCTGAGGGCGGCGGCGACCTGGCGGGCGAGCGAGTAGAAGGGCGCGGCCTCGGGCGTCTCTTCGCCGAGCGAGGCGCTGGGCTTGCCGGTGTCGCCGTGCAAGCGCACGCCAGGATCGAGCGGAATCTCGCCCAGGAACGGCACGCCGAACTTCTGCGCGGTGTTCTTCCCTTCGCCGTAGCTGAAAACTTCGGTGCGGGCGCCGCAGTGCGGGCAAAGGAAGTAGCTCATGTTCTCGGCCACGCCGAGGATTTCGACCTTCACCTGGCGGAACATTTCGATGGCTTTGTGCACATCGTCGAGGGCAACGATGGAAGGCGTGGTGACGACGACGGCGCCGGTGACGGCGACGGTCTGAATGAGCGAGAGCTGAACGTCGCCGGTGCCGGGCGGCAAATCAATGATGAGGTAGTCGAGTTCGCCCCAGCCCACCTGGCGGAGGAATTGCTGCAAGACTTGATGCAGCATGGGGCCGCGCCAGATGAGCGGCTTCTTTTCCGGATTGAGCAGGCCCATGGAAATCATTTTCACGCCGTGGGCTTGGATGGGGATGATGCGGTCGCCTTCGGCGTAGGGCTGCTCGGTGGCGCCGAGCATGGTGGGGACGTTGGGGCCGTAGACGTCGGCATCGAGCAGGCCGACGCTGGCGCCCATTCTGGCGAGCGCGATGGCGAGGTTCACCGCCACGGTCGTCTTGCCCACGCCACCCTTGCCGCTGGCAACGGCGATGATGTTCTTCACCCCGGGGATGCCGCCGCGCTGGTTCAGCGGACGGCCCTGCGGAACCGTGGCGCCCCACTTGATGGTGACGTCTTTGAAACCGTCGAGCTTGGCGAGCGCGGCGCGCACGTCTTTCTCGATCGTATCCTTGAGCGGGCAGGCGGGCGTGGTGAGGTTGATGGTCACCCAGACACGGCCGTCGTCCACCGCGAGGTCTTTGATCATGTTGAGCGTGACGATGTCGCGGTGGAGCTCGGGCTCCATCACCGTGCGCAGAGCGTCGAGCACCTGCTCCTGCGTGAGTTTCTTGTTCCCGAAGATTCCCATGGGTTACTCAGTCATCGTAGCCCATCAGCCCAGGGCTGACAAGCTAACGGAGGTACGGATGAACACGGATGGACGGATTGAAAAGGGCAATTCAGATCCGTGGCAGGACGATCCCTTGTTGAGCTTGATACTTTCCCTTCTTGTCTTTGTACGAGGTCTCGCAGAGCTCGTCGCCTTCGAGGAAGATGACCTGGCAGAGGCCTTCACCGGAGTAGACGCGCGCCGGCAGCGGCGTGGTGTTGGAGATTTCGAGCGTGACGAAGCCTTCCCACTCCGGCTCGAAGGGGGTGACGTTGACGATGATGCCGCAGCGGGCGTAGGTGGACTTGCCCACGCAGATGGTGAGGATGTTGCGCGGGATGCGGAAGTACTCCACCGAGCGGCCCAGCGCGAAGGAGTTGGGCGGGATGACGCAAATGTCGGTCCTTACCTCGACGAACGAGCGCGGGTCGAAGTGCTTCGGGTCGACCACGGCGGTGTTGACGTTGGTGAAGATGCGGTACTCGTCGGCCACGCGCATGTCGTAGCCGTAGCTGGAGAGTCCGTAGCTGATGACCCCGTCGCGCACCTGGGATTCAACGAAGGGGTCAATCATCTTGTGCTCTTGCGCCATGCGGCGGATCCAACGGTCGGACTTGATGGGCATCGTGCCTTCTCCTGTTGAAGTTGAGCGAGGGAGTGTATCCCGAGGAAAGATACTTGACAATGCTCCACCTGCTTCATAGCATACGCTCGGCTTTCCCGCTCGAACTCCCGCACGCTGGTTCGAGGCCGTTTCTTCGGGGAGCGATTCCTGCCTGAGGGCAGGCAGGTCGCAGCGCGGGAGGGAGGACGCCGTGATCAAGATGGACATCGTGAACGAAGTGGTGACCCGCACCGGCGTTCCCCGCTCCAAGGCCGAGCTGGCGGTGGAGACCGTCTTCGAAGCCATGAAGCGCGCGCTGGAGCGCGGCCAGCGCATCGAGCTGCGCGGCTTTGGCGTCTTCACCGTGCGCCCGCGCAAGACCGGCATCGGGCGCAACCCCCGCACCGGCCAGGAAGTCTCCATCCAGCCCGGCAAAGCCGTGCGCTTCAAACCCGGCAAGGAACTGCAGGGCCTTTCCTAGTTTTCTCCTTTCCGATACGATGAAGTCTGCGGCGCGCGACGCCGCTACCTCTTTCTATGCCCAACGGACTCTACGGTGTGCCTCGGGAGTTTGAGCCGACGCCCATTCCCGGGCAGTTCACGCCGCCCAAGCGCCGGGTGCTGCTGCCGCTGGTGCTGTTTCTGCTGACGGTGCTGAGCACGCTCCACGTCGGCGGCGAAATGCAGCGGGCCTATGACCTCGGCGCTGCGGCGGCGCTGGAGGATTCCTCCACGCCGGACACGCACCTCGGCTACCTGCTCGACGGCTGGCCGTTCGCCCTCACGCTGCTCGGGATCCTGCTGGCGCACGAGCTGGGTCACTTCTTCGCCGCGCGCCACTACGGCATCGTCGCCAGCTATCCCTATTTCATCCCCGCGCCCACGCTCATCGGGACGATGGGCGCCTTCATCCGCATCCAGTCGCCCATCTGGAATCGCCGCGCGCTGTTCGATGTCGGCATCTCGGGCCCACTGGTGGGCTTCGTGCTGGCGGTGCCCGCCCTGGCCTACGGGCTGATGCAGTCGCGCGTGGTTTCCGGCACGCTGGGCGAGGGCCACATCCTGCTGGGCGACCCGCCACTGGTGTGGCTGATGACTCGGCTCCTCTGGCCCGACGTGGCGTCCGACAACCTGCTGCTTCATCCCATCGCCTTCGCGGCCTGGGTCGGCTTGTTCGCCACCGCCCTCAACCTGCTGCCGGTCGGCCAGCTCGACGGCGGCCACATCGTCTACGCGCTCAGCGCCGAAAAGCACCGGCGCCTCTCGCGGGCATTCACCTTATTGCTGTTGCTGGGCGGACTCGTTGGCTGGTATCAGCCGAACCTAATGTGGCCCGGCTGGTTGCTTTGGGGGATGCTGCTGATGCTGCTCGGTGTCCGTCATCCGCCGCTCGTGCATCCTTACGAGCCGCTCGACCCGCGGCGGCGCGTTGTCGCTCTTATTGGCCTGGTTGTCTTTCTCCTCTGCTTCACGCCCGTCCCTTTCCGCGCTCTCCCACAACCTTAGGGATTCCCGGTGGCGGGCCTATCCTGAGCGTAGTCCAAGGATGCCACCGGGCTCGGCGCGAAGGTGCCGTATTGCGATTGGGAAGGGCGGGCGGCAGAGCGACACTCAAATCAAGCTGAGCGGGTCGACGTCCACAATGAGTGCACCAGGCGGGACTTCCCTCTCGCGTGTGTAGGCGACGGCGGCGCCCAGCAGCTCCTGCAAGGCGCGGCGCTCGGGCGACTTCAGCAGAAACTGGAATCGGTAGTTCCTGCGCAGGCGCGCAATCGGCGCTGGCGCGGGACCCAGCACACGCACCGCCGCGCCGCGCCAGCGGCCGAAGAAATCCTGCAGCGTCCGCGTCCATTGTACGGCGCGCTCCAACCGTGGGTCGCGCACCAGCACGTTGGCCAGCGCGGTGAACGGCGGGTAGTGCAGCAGACGGCGGAAGCGCAGCTCCTGCTCGTAGAACTTCTCGAAGCTCTGCTCGGCGCCGGCGCGGATGGCGTAGTGGTCGGGATAATAGGTCTGCACCAGCACCGTTCCCGGCAGCGCGCCGCGCCCGGCGCGCCCGGCGACCTGCGTGAGCAACTGGAAGGTGCGCTCGGCGGCGCGAAAATCCGGCAGGCTGAGGATGCCGTCGGCCGACACTACGCCCACCAGTGTCACGCCCTGGAAGTCGTGCCCTTTGGCAATCATCTGCGTGCCGACCAGTAGGTCGAGCTCGCCGCGGACGAACTGACGCAGGATCTGGGCGCCACGCTTCGCCACTTGCGCGACGTCCCGGTCGAGCCGCGCGATGCGCGCGCCGGCAAAGCGCGCCCGCAGCTCAAGCTCCACCTTTTCCGCGCCCCCGCCGATATAGTGGATGTGCTCGCTGCCGCACTTCTCGCACGCTTTGGGCGGCGTGCGCGCGAAGCCGCAGTAATGGCAGATCAGCCGCCCGCGGCCGCGGTGGTAGACCAGCGCAATGCTGCAATCTTTGCACTGAACCGTCGCCCCGCATTTGCGACACAGAAGACAATTGGCGTAGCCGCGCCGGTTGAGAAGCACCAGCGCCTGGTTGCCGCTCGCCAGGGTCTGCTCAATGCCTTCGACCAGAGCGCGCGAGAAGAGCGACACCTTCTTCGTCTCTTGAAACTCGGCGCGCATGTCCACCACGCGCACTTCGGCCAGAGGACGATCCGCCACCCGCGTTTCGAGCTGCAGCAGGCGATACTTGGCGTTGCGCGCATAGTAGCTGGTCTCGAGCGAGGGCGTGGCCGAGCCCAGAATGGCCAGAGCGCCTTCCAGCTTGGCACGCACCACCGCGGTGTCGCGGCCGTGATAGCGCGGGGTCTCGGCCTGCTTGTAGCTCGCATCCTGCTCCTCGTCCACGATGACGACGGCCACGTCTTCCAGGGGCGCAAACACCGCCGAGCGCGTGCCGACCGCCACGCGCGCTTCCCCGCGCCGCAGCCGCCACCATTCGGTGGAGCGCTCGCGCGGGGTCAACCCGCTGTGCAGCACGGCGACGCGGTCGCCGAAGCGCGAAACGAACAGCTCCGCCACCGCCGGCGTTAGTGCAATCTCCGGCACCAGCAGCAGCGCGGTGCGGTCGCGCTCCAGGCAGGACTGAATGGCGCGCGAGTAGACTTCTGTTTTCCCGCTGCCGGTCACGCCCTCGAGCAGCACGGTGGCGAAGCCGCCGCGCTCCAGCAGCCCCTCGATTTCTTCCAGCGCCCGCTGCTGCGGGCCGGTCAGCACCGGGGGCGCAGCCGCCGCCCAGTCGCCTTCAAAGAGCAGCGGGGCGACTTCCTCGTCTTTGCCTTCGCGCGCACGGCGGCGCACTTCGGGAACGATTTCAATCAAGCCCTCGCGGCGAAGGCGTGCCAGAAGCCGTGGTCCATCGGGCACGCCGCTGGTGAGCCGACCGATGGTGCGCGTCTTGCCGCCCTCCAGCCGCCGCAGCAACTGATACTCGTCGTTCTCGCTCCTGCTCGCCTCCAACTCGTTCAGGCGCTCGATGCCCAGCGGCCGCAGGCGCGCCCGTTCGCTGCGCGCGAATTCATCGTGCAGCGGGAGCAGCGAGCGGAAGACTTCACCCGGCGGCGCGAGGTAGTACTCCGTCATCCAGCGCGCCAGCTCCAGCAGCACCGGGGGCAGCAGGGGCTCGCTGTCCACCACCTCGACGACGTCTTTCAGACCTTTGGTGGTGCGTGGCTCGGCGGCCAGCGCCGTCACCACGCCCACCAGCTTGCGGGCTCCGAACGGAACAATCACACGCCCTCCGACGCACGGCTGCGCCAGCCCTTCAGGGATGCGGTAGGTAAACGTGTCGGGCAGCGGGACGGGAAGGGCGACTTCGCAGTAGGTCGCGGCCATGCGGACCGCTCAAGAAAGAAGGAACTGGCGAATCTTTCGCAAGTCCTGCTGCACGTCCGCGTCGGCGTGCGGGTTGCGCAGCAGATAGGCGGGGTGGAAGGTGGCGAACATCTTCATCCCGCGCCAATCGAAGAACTGCCCGCGCAGACGGCTGATGGAGACCGGCTTGCCGAGCAGCTCCTGGAGCGCCACCGCGCCCAGGCAGCAGATGAGCTTGGGCCGGATGGCGTCGAGCTGGCGAATCAGAAACGGCGAGCAGGTCTCGACTTCGTCTTTCTCCGGCGAGCGGTTGCCCGGCGGGCGGCACTTGATGACGTTGCAGATGTAGACCTCGCTGCGCTTCATCGCCAGCGAGCCTTCAATCCATTTGGTGAGGAGCTGGCCGGCGCGGCCGACGAACGGCCGGCCTTGCGCATCTTCGTCGGCACCCGGGGCTTCGCCGACAAAGACAAGTTGCGCTTTGGGATTCCCTTCTCCGAAGACGATGTGGGTGCGATGACGGGAAAGCTTGCAGCGCGTGCACTCGCCGAGGTCAGCCTGAATCTGCGGCAAGGTTTCGCCTTCGATCCGACCGGGTGCTTCGCCGAAGAGCGACAACACCGGTGGCGGCGCGAATGGCGCGGCCGGAGCAGCGACGGCAGGAACTTCCGCAGGAGCCGGCAGTGGCGCGGCGGGCTGCGCTGCCGGCGGGACTACCGGAGTGCGTCGCTCGGTACGCCGCACCAAGGGTCTCAGGCCCAGCTCTTCGCAGAACTCCAGCCAGGCGCGCAGGCGGGGGCGCGCGGTTTCGGGTCTAGGCTGCTCAGTCATCCGCGGGCGGCTTTCAAGCGGACTATCTCGTCGAGAACGCGGTGAGCAACGTCGAGCTTGCTCATCTTTTCCAACGGAATTTCGCGGCCTTCGCGAGTCATGAGCGTCACGATGTTGGTTTCGACGTCGAAGCCGGCGCCGTCCTGGGTGACGTCGTTGGCGACTACGATGTCGAGCTTCTTGGCGCGCAGCTTGGCGCGGGCATTCTCGAGCACGTTGTCGGTTTCGGCGGCGAACCCAACGACGACCCGTTTGCCGTTTCCATTCGCGATCTCGCCTACCACGTCAGCGGTTGGCTCGAGCTCCAGGGCGAGCTTGCCGGCGCGCTTGATCTTGCGCGGTTCGCTCTCCGCCGGTCGGAAGTCCGCGACCGCAGCGGCCATCACCACGGCGCTCGCTTCACCAAGGTGTTTCTTCACCGCCGCCCGCAACTCTTCCGTGGTGCGCACGCGTTCGAAGACGTCCACCGGCGGCGGCTCGAGCGGCGTCGGCCCGCTCACCAGGATGACGCGGGCGCCGCGACGCCGCGCAGCTTCGGCGACGGCGTACCCCATGCGGCCCGAAGAGCGGTTGGTGAGGTAGCGCACCGGGTCAAGGTCTTCGCAGGTGGGCCCGGCAGTGACCAACACGGTTTCTTTTTCGAGGTCGTGCTTGAGACCGAGAACCTCGCGCACGCGCGCGACGATGGTTTCCGTTTTCGCCAGCCGCCCCGGTCCGGTCCAACCGCAGGCCAGGTACCCTTCATCGGGCTCGACGATGTGGACGCCGCTCTGGCGCAGGCGTGCGACGTTCTCCTGCACGGTGGCGTGCTCCCACATACTGACGTTCATCGCGGGGGCGACGACGACCGGCGCTTTGGTGGCGAGGTAGCAAGTCGTCAGGAAATCGTCGGCCACGCCGCTGGCGAACTTTCCGATGACGTTGGCGGTGGCAGGCGCGACGAGCAGCAAGTCGGCGCGGTCGGCGACGGCGATGTGCTCGATGGCGGCGTCGACGTTGGCCGGCTGGTCGCCGGCGGCGAACATGTCGGTGATGACTTTCTGCCCGGAAAGCGCCGCGAAGGTGAGCGGCCGGATGAACTCCTGCGCGTGGCGAGTGAGGATGACCTGGACATCGAGGCCTTCCTGCTGGAGCTGCCGCACCAGCTCGGCCGCCTTGTAGGCGGCGATGCAGCCGCTCACGCCCAACACGACCTTCATGGGGAACTCCGGCGGAACCCTACTTGCTGCGCCGCTTGGACTTCTTGCCCTCTTCGTCCTCTTCTTCCAGCGCCGGCAGCTCGAACGGCACCGCTCCCTGGAAGGTCTCTTCCATGGCGATGCGGGTCGACTTGTGACCCGTGGTGTGCACCAGCGGCTTGGCGCCCTGCTGCAGCTGCCGGGCGCGCTTGGCGGCGGCGAGCACGAAAGCGAACTTGCTGTCGAGCTTATCCAAAGGAATCATAGCTGTCCTGTCTCAAGCTCCGTGGGCTTCGAACGTCTCTAGAATAGCAGAAACTTGCGATTTCGTGGCGTCCTTGCGGGCCGCAGCCGCCAGGGCGGCGGCCTCAGGCGGCGGCTGCTGGGCGCTGCGTCGGGCGCGCTCCACCACCACAATCGCCTGCACCTGCGCGCAGGTTTCCTCCAGGCTGCGGTTCACCACCAGGTAGTCGTAGATGTCGAGGGAAATCTCAATTTCCTCGCGCGCGCACTGGAGGCGCCGCTGGATGGCCTCAGGCGAGTCCAAGCCGCGCGCGCGCAGGCGATGCTCGAGCTCCTGCCAGGAGGGCGGCAGGACAAAGACCGCCACCGCGTCGGGCAGGCGCTCCTTCACCTGCCGCGCGCCCTGGACATCGATGTCGAGCAACAGGTCGCTTCCCTGCCGCGCCGCGTCGTCCAGCGCGCTGCGGTGCGAGCCATAGTAGTGGCCGAAGACTTCGGCGTACTCCAGCAGGTCCTGCCGCGCGATCATCTGCTGAAACTCTTCGGGTTGCACGAAGTGGTACTCGCGGCCGTCCTGCTCGCCGGCGCGCGGGGCGCGGGTGGTATAGGAAACGGAAAACAGCAGCCGTGGCACCGTGGCCAGCAGGTGCTGCACCACGCTGGTCTTCCCCGAGCCCGACGGCCCGGAGACGATGAAGCAGAGCACGCTCATCGCTATTCCACGTTCTGCACTTGCTCGCGCAGGCGCTCGATGAGCGCCTTCAACTCCAACCCGACTTTGGTCATCTCCAGGCCCTCCTCGGCCAGGCCGGGGGCCTTGGAGAGAATGGTGTTGGTCTCGCGGTTCATTTCCTGGAGAAGAAAATCGAGCCGCTTGCCGCTGGCCGCCTCGCCGGCGAGGAGGTTGGCAAACTGCTCGACGTGGCTTTCCAGCCGGGCCAGCTCTTCGCTGGTGTCGCTGCGCTCGGCGAGGTAGGCAGCTTCCTCGGCGAGCCGCGAGGGGTCGAGGTCGGTCTTTCGCAGCAGCTCCTGCAGCCGCTCGCTGAGGTGTTTGTGAAATGCCGGAAGCGCACGCTTGGAGATGGTCAGTAACTGATTCCGCCGCTCGCGCACTTGTTGGAGAACGCTGAGCAGGTCGCGCTCGAGGGCGGCGCCTTCGTTGCGGCGCATCTGGTCAAGGCGGTCGAGGGCTTCCTTCAGAAGCTGCTCGGCGAGCGCGCCCAATTGCTGCGCCGCCTCGGGGTCGGCTGCCTTCACGTTCACGCGGAGCACGCCGGGCTGGCGCAGCGCCGCGGCGAGGTCGGGCTCGCCGGTCAGGCCGAACTCGCGCTGGAGGTTGCGATAGAGCTCGACGTAGGCCCGCACAAACTCCGTGTTCACTTCCAGCGCGGGTTTCTCGCGGCTCTCCACCTGGAAATCCACTTCGAGGTGGCCACGGTGGATGCGCTCGCGGACCAGGGAGCGCCAGCGGGGCTCGAAGGGCTCGAGCTCCGCGGGCACACGCAGGTGCAAATCGAGGAAGCGATGGTTGAGCGCCTTCACGGTGACGCGAATCGAGCGGGTGCCGTCCTCGCCCTGGGCGTGCGCAAAACCGGTCATGCTGCGCACCACTAGATTGTCTCCTCGGTCTCGACCTGCGAAGCGTCCTGGTCGACGAACTGCAGCTCGTAGAGCCGCTGGTAGAGCCCGCCGCGGGCCAGCAACTCTTCGTGGCGCCCGGCGTCGCGGATTTGCCCGCCTTCGATGACGATGATCTTGTTGGCGCGGCGGATGGTGGAGAGGCGGTGGGCAATGACGAAAGCGGTGCGGCCCTGCATCAGGTTGGCCAGTGCCTGTTGAACGAGGAGCTCGGATTCAGTGTCGAGCTCGGAAGTGGCTTCGTCGAGAATCAGGATGGGCGCGTTTTTCAACAGCGCGCGCGCGATGGCCAGCCGCTGGCGCTGGCCGCCGCTCAGCCGCACGCCGCGCTCGCCGATGAGCGTGTCGTAGGCCTGCGGAAGTTGCCGGATGAAGTCGTGCGCCAGCGCGGCGCGGGCGGCTTCCTCGACTTCGGCCGGGGTGGCGTCGCGGCGGCCGTAGCGGATGTTGTTGGCCACGCTTTCGTTGAAGAGCACGGTCTCCTGGGTGACGATGCCGATTTGCGCGCGCAGGGAGGCGAGGCTGACCTCACGGATGTCACGGCCGTCGATGCGAATCGCGCCGGCGGTGGGATCATAGAAGCGCGGCAGAAGATTGACCAGGGTTGTCTTGCCCGCGCCGCTGGTGCCGACCAGGGCGACGACTTCGCCGGCGTCGGCGGTGAGCGAGATGCCGCGCAGCAGGGGCGGGCCGTCGCTGTAGGCGAACCAGATGGAATCGAACTCGATGCGGCGCGAGAAGGGCGGCAGCGGCGGCGCGGCCGGCTTTTCGGCAACCTCCTCGCGGTGGTCGAGCATCTCGAAAACTTTTTCGGTGGCGCCCAGCGCCTGCTGGAAGTGGCCGTAGATGCCGGCCAAGCGGCGAATCGGCATGTAGGTGCGCAACAAGGCGGCGACGAAGACGAACATCATCTCCGAAGTCAGGGCACCGGACTGAATGCGCTCGCGGGCGTAGAGCAGGAGCAAGCCGACGGTGGCGGCGCCGAGGACCTGCATCAGCGGCGAGGTCAGCGCGTAGTAGCGCACCCAGCGCAGGTTGGTGCGCAGCAGACGCGCGGCGCGCTCGCGGAAGCGGCCGGTCTCCCACTTCTCCGCCCCGAAGGCCTGCACGATGCGGATGCCGCTGTAGGTTTCCTGTAGAACGTCGTTCAGCGAGCCGAGCTCTTCCTGGGCGCGGCGGCTCAAGCGGCGGACGTGGCGGCCGATGTAGGCGACGGGCAAGACAATGAGCGGCACGGCAAGAAACGAAACCAGCGACAGACGCCAGTCAATTACGAACACGAGAACCAGCAACACCGGCAAGGTGAAGGCCTGACGGAAGAAATCGGTAAGCACGTGCGAGACCGCCGTCTGGACGCGGTCAATGTCGTTGACGGCGATGGACATCAACTGGCCGGTGCGGTGGCGATGGAAGTAGTTGAGCGACTGGCGCAGGGTGTGGCCGTAAAGCTGGTTGCGCAGGTCCATCACCACCGAGTGGCCCAGGCGGTTGACGCAGTACTCGCCGAGGTATTCGCCCGCCGCCATGGCGAGGTAGACGAGGGCGATGGTGCCCACAACCAGCGCGCCTGCGCTCGCCACCGGCAGGGGGAGAAAATCCTGCAGGAAGTAGGTGCGGCCGACGTAGGGGAGCTCGAGCAGAATGATGTCGCGGCTGGCCGCGCCGGGCTCGAGGATGAGTTGAGTCACCGGGCGCAGCAGCATCACCGTGACGCCTTCGAGCACACCCACCCCCATCATCAGCGCGCAGCCGGCCACCAGCCAGCTCCGGTGCGGGCGAATGTAGGCAATCAGCCGATCGAGGTTCCGCATTTCAGCTTCGGAGGCTGATTTTAGCCTGCTTTGAAGAGGTCGCGGTGGCTGATTTTGACGGGGTAGCCCTGGCGGCCGAGCTGGCGCCCGAGGGCTTCGGCGAGCGCAACGGAGCGGTGGCGGCCGCCGGTGCAACCGAAAGCAATGTTGAGGTAGCTCTTCCCTTCTTCGCGGTAGTGCGGCAGCAGGTACGCGAGCAAGCGGCTGATGTGGCGGACAAACTCGCGCGTCTGCGGGAAAGAAAGCACGTAGCGCGCCACGCGGCGGTGCCGCCCGGTGAGCGGCTTGTAGGCCGGCACGAAGTTCGGGTTCGGCAAGAAGCGCACGTCGAAAACCAAATCGGCGTCGGGCGGGACGCCGAAGCGGTAGCCGAAGCTGATGAGGTTGACCAAAAGCTCGCGGCGACGGGTGGCTTCGGCGAAGCGCTCGACCACGAAGCGACGCAGCTCGTGCGGGGTGAAGCGGGTGGTGTCAATCTGCAGGTCGGACAGCGCGCGGATGGGCTCCAGCCGCCGCCGCTCCTGGCGGATGCCTTCGCGCACCGGCAGATCACCGAGCGGGTGGGGGCGGCGGGTTTCGCTGAAGCGGCGCAGCAGCGCGGCGTCGCTGGCTTCGACGAACACCAGCATGACCGGCAGCGTGCGGCGCAGGCGCTGGAAGAGCGCCGGGAAGCGCTCCAGAGCTTCGCCCTCGCGGATGTCCACGGTGAGGGCGGCGCGTTGGACGTCGCTGCTGCGCATCATCAGGTCGGCAAAGATGGGGATGAGCGGGAGCGGCAGGTTGTCGACGCAGTAGTAGCCGAGGTCCTCGAGCGCGCGCAGAACGGAGTTTTTTCCCGAGCCGCTCAGACCGGTGAGGATGACGAGGCGCGCCGGGCCGGCGGACTTGGCGCGCGGCGAGCTGGGCTTGGAGCGACGGCGGCGCGCCATCCTACAGCTTCGCCCGCCGCTGGTGCGTGCTGGGAATGCGCATGTCCTCGCGGTACTTGGCGACCGTGCGGCGGGTGACCTGGATACCTTCGGCGGCCAGCCGCTGGGCGATCTGCTCGTCGGTGAGCGGGTGCTCGGGATCCTCCTCCTCGATCATCTTCTTCACGCGGCGCTTCACGGTGAGCAGCGCCGTCATCTGCCCGGCGGGGCCGCCCACGGCTTCGGAGAAGAAGCGGCGCAGCTCGATGACGCCCTGCGGCGTGTAGGCGTACTTGTTGGCGACGGCGCGGCTGACGGTCGAAGGATGCACGCCGACCTGCTCGGCGACTTCTTTAATCATCAGGGGCTTCATGTGGTCGAGGCCGTGGTCGAGGAAGTCGCGCTGGCGCTCGCAGATAATCTCGCACACTCGCTGGATAGTGTGCTTGCGCTGTTGGATGTTCTTCAGCAACTGCACGGCCGAGGCGAAGCGCTCCTTGACGTAGTTGCGCACCTCGGCGGGCGCGGCGCGGCGGTCGAGCAGGCGGCGATAAAGCGGGCTCAGCCGCAACTGCGGCAGGTCGTCTTCACTCAGCAGCACCTGATACTCGTTGCCCACCTTGACGAAAAACACGTCGGGCTCGATGGGGGTGGCCTGGGTGCGGTTATAGCGCAGCCCCGGACGGGGGTCGCAGCGCTTGATGACTTCGACGGCCAGCAGCACGGCGGGCAGCGGCCGGTTCAGCGCCCGGGAGATTTCCCGATACTGCTTGTTCTGGAGCTGCTTGAGGTGGTCGGCGACAATTTGCTGCGCGAGCGTATTCTCGGGCTCGAGCGTGCGCAGTTGCAGCAGCAGGCACTCCTGCAGGTCGCGCGCCGCCACGCCCAGCGGGTCAAACTCCTGCACCAGCTTGAGGGCTTGCTCGACGTGGGCCAGCTCGTGCTCGCCGCTCTGGGCGATTTCCTCCAGCGTGGCGGTCAGATAGCCGTCCTCATTCAGGTTGCCGATGATGGAGGAAGCGGCGGCTTTGACCTCCTCGGGGGCGACGCTGAGGCTGAGCTGCCATTCGAGGTGGTCGGTGAGAGTGGTCGGCGGCGAGACAAAGTTCTCGAAGGCGGGCCGCTCGATGTCCTCGCGTTCCTGGCGGCGCTCGGTGGCGTCGGCGTATTCCTCGAAGATGGCGTTGACGTCGAAGTCCTCGTAGGGGTCGGCGGCCTCCTCGCGGGGCGGTTCGCTTTCAGCGCTCTCGAAGCCGTCGTCGGTGGCTTCGCGCTCGCGCGGCAGGCCGTCTTCGCCGATTTCCTCCAGCACCGGGTTCTGCATCAGCTCCTGCTCGATCATCTGGCGCAGCTCCAGGCGGTTGAGCTGGAGCAGGCTGACCATCTGCACCAGGCTCGGGGTGAGGATCTGCTTCTGCGTGACTTTGAGCTGAAGCTTGGGATCGAAGCCGCCCATGGTTGTCCTAGTGCAACTGGAACTGCTCGCCCAGGTAGATGCGACGCACTTCGGGGTCGCTGCTCAGCTCCTGAGGAGTGCCGGCGCGGAAGATGCGCCCGTTGTGAATGATGTAGGCGCGGTCGGTGACCCGCAGGGTTTCGCGCACGTTGTGGTCGGTCACCAGAACGCCGATCCGGCGTTGCTTGAGGTCGACGACGATTTTCTGGATGTCGAGCACCGTCACCGGGTCGATGCCGGAGAAAGGCTCGTCGAGCAGAATGAAGGACGGCGAAAGCACCAGCGCGCGGGCGATTTCCACCCGGCGGCGCTCGCCGCCGGAGAGCGTGTCGGCACGGTGGCGGCGCAGGTGCGCCAGGCCCATCAAGTCCAGCAACTCTTCCAGGCGCTCGCGCCGCTCCGAGCCTTCCATCGGCAGCGTTTCGAGCACCGCGAGAATGTTTTCTTCCACGCTGAGCTTGCGGAACACCGAGGGCTCCTGCGGCAGGTAGCCCAGGCCGTTGCGCGCCCGCAGGTACATGGGGAAACTGGTGAGGTCGGTGCCGTTCAGCAGGACGCGGCCGGAATCGGGGCGCGTCAGTCCGACCAACAGATGAAAGGTTGTGGTCTTGCCGGCACCGTTGGGACCCAGCAGGCCGACGACTTCACCCGGAGAAATCTGGAGACTGACCCCGTCAACTACTTTTCGTCCTCGATAACTCTTGCTGAGGTCGACGGCGGTCAACTGCAGCATGGCTCAGCGCGTCCACGGGCGACGAGTGACGGTGCGAGTACCTTCCGCGGATTCAACTCGCAGCGTACCATCGGCCAAAAACAAAGTCAAACGATCGCCCGCGGTGCTGCCGCGGGCGGGATCAACGATTTTCGGCGCGCCACCCCAGAGGGAAACGGTCTGCGCGGCGGCGCTGTACTCGGCGCGCTCGCCGCTGGCCTGCGCCGTTCCCTGCTCGATGACCACACCGCCGCGGGCCAGCGCGCGCTCGAGGCCGCCGGCATTGCCCTGCGCGCCGGGAGCGAGGAACAGCTCGACCTCCGGCGCCCGCAGCGTGCCGAAGTCGTTGTGCGCCACCACCTGACCCTCGAACAGAACGCGGCGCTCGCCTTCGACGTAGGTGGCGCGTTGCGAGACGACCTCGACCAGGCGACGTTTCTCGGCTTCCGGTGAGTCCTTGCGCGCTTCGACGAACAAGCCGGAGACCGAACCGGCAGCCACCAGCCGGCGGGGATTTTCATGGAGATCAATCGTGCTCGCGGCGAGGCGGCTTTCGCCCTGCCAGAGGCGGGCGCGGCCTTCGTAGCGGGCGCGGCCGGTGGAGCGCTCGGCGCGGAGCTTGTCGGCGGCAAGTTGCACTGGCTCGCCGGTGCCGAAGCCGGGCCCGTCGCGGCCGATGGAGCGATACGTCGTGCGGACGTCGCCTTCAGCGCGGAGAATCTCGATTTTCTCCTCGATCTCAATCACGCGCGCGGTGGTGCGCGTGGTGGCATCCCAAAACACCGGCTGCTCGCGCAGGCGATAGAGGGCGTCGGCGGCGGAGTAGTGGGCGCGACCAGCTTCAGCCTGCCAGTGCTCGTTCTGGTAGCGGAACTGCCCCCACTGCTCGGCCTCGGCCACGCGGCCGGCGTCGTCGAAGCGGGCGCGCAGCTCCCGGCTCATCGAGCTTTGCGACCCGGCGCCCGGACGCGCGAGCTTCATCTGCACCGCGCCGGAGGCACTCAAGCCGCGCAGGCGATCCTTGCTTTCGAACTGCAAATCAATGCGCTCGGCGGTGAGGGCCCGCTCTTCGCCTTGCGGCGTGCGCAATGTGAGCGTGGGGCGCGCGCGCGCGGTGAGAACCTGCTTGTTGCCCTGGAGCGTCAGCTCCATCGTCGGCGCGCGCAGCTCGCGGGTCTGGTCGGAAAGCGTCGAGAGCAGTCGCGCCGAGCCCGACGCGGTGACGCGTTCGGCGTCGCCGCTGGCTGCGGCGAAGAAGAGAACCGCCTCGTCGCAGTTGAGTTGCTCTCTGGATTTGGCGCCTTGCCGCTCGATAAACACCTGCCCGGTGGCGCGGAGTTGCGTGAGGCGGCCTTCCGCGCCGAAGTCGGCGACGAGCTGCGCCGCGCGGGCGCCGGCGGCCCCGTCGGCGTAGCGGCCGGAGGCGCGCACGTTGCCGCTGGCTTCAATCTTGCGGACCTGAAAGTTGGAATCCAGTTCCATGCGAAGACGATTGGAAACCAATGCGCGCTCCCCCTGGCGCACCTCGAGCGGCGCCACCAGCTCAAAAGCCTGCTGGCGGGCAAAGAAGAGCAACTGCGCGGCGCGAATCGTGACCGGCGCGCTGCCGCGCGCGGCTTCAATCGCCACCTGCTTCTCCAGCGAGACCGCGGGGTCGGTGCCCTGGTAGCGCAGTCCGAGGGCCTCGCCGCTGCCTTGAGGAAACGAAAAGCGCACGGGCTCGTCGGTCCAGGCGGAGCCCGAGGCGGGGTCGAAGTGGACGGCGGCGGTGGTCAACCGAACCGAACGGTTTGGGTCGGCGGCGCCGGCGCTGCTGCTGACGCGCACGCTGACTTCGCCCGGGCAGAGGATCTGGCCGGTGCCTTCGACGTCGTACTCGCAGCGCGCGGTGTGGATTTCATCGGAGCGCTCGCCGCGGTGGCCGTAGACCTTGACGACGACGTTTTCGAGCACCGTCGTCTTGCCCGCCCGCTCGGTGGTCCGCGCGGCTTCGACCGTAAACAGCGTCTGGCCGCCTTCGGAGCGCGACAGGGTGAAGCGCTCGGCCTGTTGCTGGACGTCGCCCGGCACGCTGGCGGGCGCGGCGCGGCGGGCCTGGTAGGCCTGCCAGCGGCGCAGGCCGTAGTTGGCGGCGACAATCAGCGTCACGGCGATCAGCGCGTAGAGCACCAGGCGGCGAATCAGCGCAATGGGCGCCTGCTTCATCGCTCTTCTCTCACCGTTTCAGTATAGCCACAAAGACGCGAAGACACGAGGAAGGCTTTTGAAAAAACACCAAGCTTGTGACTTTGTGGCCTAGTGGCTAATTGCCGCGGCGGGCGAGAGGGGCTTCGACTTCGACAAAGACGCCGTTGTCGTTGCCGAGGTCGCGGGCGGCGGGGGTAACGATGCTGCGCGGGGAGACGTAGATTTTTTCCGAGCGCGCCAGCGCGGCGCGGACATCGCTCTCGCTGACGAACTCGGCCGGGCGAGGACCCGATACCCCGGCGGCAGGCGCCGGCGGGCTCGGCGCTTGGGCGGAGGGCGGGCCGGGATCGTGCCCGGGGTTCGATTCGCCCCTGGGAACGCCTTTCTGCGAGAGGAAGCGCTCGACAACGCGGGCGATGGTGGCGCGGTCAGGCTGGGTGATGGCGCTGGAGGTTGGAGCAGCCGCAGCGACAGGCGCCGGCGGTGGAGGCGGAGAAAGCGGCGCGGCTGACGCCAGTGGCGAGCTGAGTCGCGCGGGCGGTTGCTCGACCGGCTTCGTTTCCCAGGCGATGCGTTTGACGTTCATCAGGTGTTTGGGGCTGATGTTGTCGGAAGTAATGTTGCCGCCGGGGGCGCCGCAGCCGAGCGTCATCGAAGGAAACAGGCGCGTGGTGGCGCCCACCGAGCCGAGCGAGGCGGGCGTGTTCACCATCACCCGGTAGGCGCGCACGCGCTGGCCGAACTCGCGGATGATGGCGTCGCTCTGCGAATGAATCGCAATCGTGTGCCCGAGGCCGCCGAACTCCAGCAGGCGATTGCAAACCTCGATCCCCTCCTGGTAGTTCTTCACCGTGTAAAAGGCCAGAATTGGCGAGAGCTTTTCGAGCGAGAGCGGGTGCTCGCGGCCGATGCCGGTGAGCTCGGCGACCAGCACGCGCGTCGCCGCCGGCACCTGGAAGCCGGCCACCTGCGCCACCACCGGCGCGGCGCGCCCCACAATCTTCGGGTTGGGCACGCCGGTGTCCGGCCGGATGACGATGCGGCTGAGCGCGTCGATTTCCTTGGCGTTGAGGAAGTAGGCGCCCTGCTCGCGCAACTCGTGGAGCACGGCGGCGCGAATCGGCTCGTCGCAGACAATGGACTGCTCCGACGAGCACAGCGTGCCGTTGTCGAACGTTTTCCCGGCGATGATGTCGGCGACCGCCTTGCGTACGACCGCCGTGCGCTCGATGTAGGCGGGCACGTTGCCCGGGCCCACGCCAAGCGCCGGCTTGCCTGAGCTGTAGGCGGCGCGCACCAGCCCGGTGCCGCCAGTGGCGAGAATGAGGGCGACGCGCCGGTGGCGCATCAGTTCCTGCGTGGCCTGCATGGTGACTTGCGTCATGCAGCCGATGAGCCCTTCGGGCGCGCCCGCCTTCAGCGCCGCCTTGAGGAGCACGTCGGCGGTGGCGCAGATGCAGCGCCTGGCGGTCGGGTGCGGACTGAGCACGATGGCGTTGCGCGCCTTGAGCGAGATGAGCGTCTTGTAAATCGCCGTCGACGTGGGGTTGGTCGAAGGAATGATGGCGGCCACCACGCCCACCGGCTCGGCCACTTCCACGATGGCGTTTTCGCGGTCCTCGCGAATGATGCCGACGGTTTTCAGCCCCCGGATGGCGCGGTGCACGTCCTCGGCGGCCAACTTGTTCTTGCGGATTTTGTCGGCGACGTTTCCGTAGCCGGTTTCTTCCACCGCCAGCCGCGCCAGCGGCTCGGCCTCGCGGCTGGCGGCTTCGGCGACCGCCTCGATGACCGCGTCAATCTGCGCCTGGGAAAAAGTCGCCCAGCGCTTCTGCGCCTCGTGGGCGCGCGCCACTAGGTCGCGCACCTGCTGGAGCGATAGCAGGTCGGGGTCGTGGACTTTTTCCATGGGGTCAGTGCCGGAGGAGCGGCAGCCTAGCACGCCCGCCCGCTCGGGTCAACCAGAGGAATGGAACCACGGATGGACACAGATGAGCACAGATTCGCCCAGCGATCATCAAACGGGTAGCGGCGAGGAAGCCGCGCGCGCCTCAAGGGGAGCATCGTTGGTTCCTGTTGGCCGTCGTCGGTTGGATGCACGCCCTGATCATCCGAACGCGCCGAAATGCACGGCGGGAATCGCGCCGCAGTCGCCCACAGTCGCCACCCGCCGCCGACGCCGGTGGCCGTTGCCGCGGCTCAGACAGGCATGCCTGTCCGGCCAACCCCGCGCGGTTTTTGCGGTTTTCGCGGTTTTTGCGGTTTTGCCGTTGTCCCAGGAAACCGGAAAAAATC
>DATLZZ010000012.1:0-31385 GCA_035573715.1 Candidatus Xenobia bacterium
GAAGTGCGTTGGAGGCTCCTGCTGGTAGCATGACGAAACTCGAAAATGGAAAAATCGAAAAACGGCGGGAGGAGATGAACCGACTCGAATCACCGACTAAGTACTCTAGAATCAACACGAGTGGCGACAGCGAATCACCCCCCGTCACTCCCTAAGTTCTTTGGAATCAAAGGAATCCGAATCAACCCCCGGGAGTGGAGTCGCTGCGGGACTGACAAGAAAAGAGTTGGGAGGTGACAGGCGACTACCTATCGGTCGGGCGAATCCGCTGGCCAAACGCGCAGCTTTGGAGCATAATAGTTGCCTGCCCCAAGCAGAAAACCGGAACTGAATTCCGTACTGGAGACACCAATGAAGAAGCTCCCCGCATTCAAGAACGAACCCTTCCAGGACTTTTCCAAGAAGCCGGTGGCCGCGAAGCTGCAGGCCGCGATTCAGAAAGTGCGCGCCAGCTTCGGGCGCGAGTACCCGCTGGTGATCGGCGGGCGGGAGGTGAAGTCGGATCAGAAGCTGGTATCCATCAACCCGTCGAACAAGAGCGAAGTAGTGGGCGTGTTCCAGAAGGCGACGGCGGGGCAGGCGCGCGAAGCAGTCGAGGTCGCCTACCAGGCGTTCCAGACGTGGCGCTACGAGCCGGTGGAGAAGCGCGTGGAACGGATGCTGAGGGTGGCGAAGATCATGCGCCAGCGCAAGAACGAGCTCGTCGCCTGGTGCATCCTGGAAGCCGGCAAGACCTGGACTGAGGCCGATGCCGACGTGGCGGAGGCGATTGACTTCGCCGAGTGGTACTCGCGCGAGGCGCTGCGCATCTGTCGACCGCAGCCGACCTATCCCTTCCCCGGCGAAAAGCCCGAGCAGGTGTTCATCCCCCTGGGCGTGACGGCGGTGATTCCGCCGTGGAACTTCCCGGCGGCGATCCTCTCGGGGATGACGTTCGCGGCGCTGGTGGGCGGCAACACGGTGGTGCTGAAGCCCTCGAGCGAAACGCCGGGCATCGGCTGGCAGATTGCGAAGATTCTGATGGAGGCGGGCTTCCCCGACGGCGTGATCAACTTTGTTCCGGGCGGCGGGGCGACGGCGGGCAACGCCATGGTCGAGCACCCCAAGACGCGGCTCATCGCCTTCACGGGCTCGATGGAGGTGGGGCTCGACATCGTTCAGCGGGCGGCGGTGACCCAGCCGGGACAGATCTGGATCAAGCGCGTGATTGCCGAGATGGGTGGCAAGAACGCCCAGGTGGTGGACGACTCCGCCGACCTGGATGCGGCCGCCGAGGCGGCCAAGATCGGCGCCTTCGGGTTCCAGGGGCAGAAGTGCTCGGCGGCGTCGCGGCTGGTGGTGCACCAGAAGGTCTACGACAAGTTCCTGGAGAAACTGGTGCCGCGCGTGAAAGCGATTCGCGTGGGGCCGTCGGAAGATCCGGCGAACTGGATGGGGCCGGTGATCGGGCAGAGCGCCTACGACTCCATCATGGGCTACATCAGCGTGGGGAAGAACGAAGGCAAGCTGCTGGCGGGGGGCGAGGGCGACGACAGCCGCGGGTTCTTCATCCAGCCGACGGTGTTCACCGACGTCGATCCGCACGCGCGCATCGCGCAGGAAGAAATCTTCGGACCGGTAACGGCGGTGATTCCGGCGAAAAATTTCGAGCACGCCATTGAAGTCGCCAACTGCACCAAGTTCGGGCTGACCGGCGCGGTGTTTTCGTCGAGCCGCAAGCACCTCGAGTACGCCAAGGAACGCTTCTTCTGCGGCAACCTGTATCTCAACCGCAAGTGCACCGGCGCCATGGTGGGCGCGCACCCCTTCGGCGGCTTCAACATGAGCGGCACGGATTCGAAGACCGGCGGGCGCGAGTACCTGCTGCTGTTCACGCAGGCCAAGGCCATCACCGAGAAGCTGGGGATGGCGAAGAAGAGATAGCGGGCGCCCCTGCGCTATAATCGTTCCCGCGCGCCCGTAGCTCAACCGGATAGAGCTTCGGATTTCTAATCCGAGGGTTGCAGGTTCGATTCCTGCCGGGCGCGCCAGCGTTCGCCGCGGCAGATAAACGCCGATGAACGCAGCGAGCAACTCCTCAAAAACATTCCAGCCTGCTGGTGTGTGCGCAACTGTGGCGCTGGTGCTGGCCGCGCTGGCGCTGGCGCCGGGCAGCGTCGGCCAGCAGAAGGGAGGCAAGGCCATGGCGTTCGAGATCAAGACTCCGGCGTTTGCGTCGGGCGCGGAGATTCCGAAGAAGTTCACTTGCGACGGCAGCGACGTTTCGCCGGCGCTGAGCTGGAGCGAGCCGCCGAAAGGCACGCAGAGCTTCGCCCTCATCATGGACGACCCCGACGCGCCGGTCGGCACGTGGGTGCATTGGGTGCTCTACGACTTGCCGGCCAGGGCGCGCGGATTGCCCGAAGGAGTCCCGAAGGACGCCGAGCTGAAAGACGGCGCGCGCCAGGGAAAGAACAGTTGGCCGCGCACCGGCTACAACGGTCCGTGCCCGCCGCCGGGCCCGGCGCACCGCTACTTCTTCAAGCTCTACGCGCTCGACTCCAAGATCAACCTGAAGGCCGGCGCGACGAAAGCCGAACTCGAAAAGGCGATGCAAGGCCACATCCTGGCGCAAGCGGAAGTGATGGGCCGCTACCAGCGGTGATTATTGAAGAGTGACGGCGTTGTAGTCGCCGCGGATGATGGCCTCGCGGATTTCCTTCGGGCTCTTGCCTGCCTGGGTCATCTGGTCAACAAGGAGAACCTCCTTGAGACAGATGGCTCACCCGGCGCCATGATCGCTGGCGTAACAATCAAGCAAGCTGGTATGGCCGACTTTGTTGCACCAGCAGTAGCAGGGCTGCTGAGCGACGACGCCGGGAAGGCGATGGGCGACGCGGTAAGCGCGCTCGATGACGGGATAGTCGCGGTAGCGCTCAGGCGGCATCAGCGTCGGGAAAGGCTTCGCGGCTTCGGCGCTCTCGTGGAACGGCGGAACGGGCGGCTTCTGCGGCTCGGTTGTGGCAGGCGACGAGCCGTGGGCGGCGGGCGGCGTGAGCGCGGGCTGCGGCGCCGGCGCGGGTTTCTGCTCAGCGCTCGAGCAGCCGCTGAGCCACACGGCGGCGGCCAGGAACAGAAAGGCGGTGGCGCGCGCGTGCCTCATGCCACTACTGTAGCCGGACGCGGGCGCGGTTGTCGAGCGCCCAGCCGGCGGCTCAACAAACTGGCGCCGGTATGTTATTCTATGCATCCGCTTTGCCATCGCGGAGCGTGCCGGAGCAGCCCCGAATGTCGAAGTACATATCCTGGATGATCGGCGGGCCGCAGGGTAGCGGCATCAACCTGGGCGCCGAGGTGCTGGCCAAAGCCTTCAGCCGCGGCGGCTACCACGTCTACGCCAACATCGAGTACCACTCCAACATCAAGGGCAAGCACAGCTACTACCGCCTGCGGGTCTCCGACCAGCCGGTGCACTCCCACGTGGAAGCCGTGCACGTGCTGGTGGCGCTCGATCCTGAGACGCTGTTCGGCGACATGTACCACGAGTTTCCCGGCCATCAGGGCCACCTGCACGAAGTGGCCGAAGGCGGCGTGGTGCTCTACGAAGAAGGCACCGAGGGCCTGGAAGCGCGCCTCGAAGGCCGCCGCGTCCACCTGCTGCCGATTCCCTACCCCAAGCTGGTGGACGAAGCCCTGACGGCCGCCGGCAAAGGCGGCCAGCCGCAGGAATATCGCATCATGCACAACACCGCCGCGGTGGGCGCGTCGGTGGCGATGCTGGGTTACGACTTCGACCAGTTGGCCGAGGTCATCCTCTCCGGCTTCGAAGGCAAGGCGCGGCGCGTGGGCGAGACCAACGTCCACCTGGCGCGGTTGGCTTACGACTACGTGAAGAAGAAATTCAGCGGGCAGCTCGAGTTCACGCTGCCGCCGAAACCAGCCAAGGCTCGGAAGCAGATCATGATCAAGGGCACCCAGGCGGTGGCGATTGCCAAGTTGAAGGCCGGTTGCGGCATCCAGACCTACTACCCGATCAGCCCGGCGACCGATGAGAGCGTCTATCTGGAAGAGCACCAGAGCGAATACAACCTGGTGGTGCTGCAGACCGAGGACGAGGTTTCGGCGATTGACGCGGCGGTGATGGCGGCGCACGGGGGCGTGCGCGCCTCGACTTCGACTTCCGGCCCGGGCTTCGCGCTGATGCCCGAAGGGCTCGGCTTCGCCGCGATTACGGAGGCGCCCGGCCCGGTGGTCGTTATCTATCAGCGCGGCGGCCCCTCCACCGGCCTGCCGACTCGGCACGAACAGGGCGACCTGCGGTTCGCGCTGCACGCCGGCCAGGGCGACATCCCGCGCATCGTCATGGCCTCGGGCGACCTCGACGAATGCTTCTACGATACCTTCGACGCTTTCAACTACGCCGACCGCTACCAGATTCCCGTGATTCTGCTGGTGGACAAGCACCTGGCGACGATGTACGTCACCCGGCCGCCGTTCGAGATGAGCGGGCTGAAGATCGACCGCGGCGAACTCTTCGATCCCGGCCAGAACGGCAACGGGCACTACATGCGGTATCGCTTCACCCAGTCCGGCATCAGCCCGCGCAGCATTCCCGGCCAGGAAGGCGGCATCTTCTGGACGACCTCGGACGAGCACGACCAGGTGGGCCACATCACCGAGGGCATCGGCAACCGCCTGGCGATGATGCGCAAGCGGATGGGCAAGCTGGCGCTGGCGGCGCGCGAAATCCCCGAAAGCAGGAAATTCACGCTGTTCGGAAAGCCGCAGGCGCCGGTGAGCGTGGTGAGCTGGGGCTCGACCAAGGGCGCCATCCTCGACGCGCTGGCGCGCATGGACCCGCAACAGCAGAACTACAATTTCGTTCAAGTCCGCATCTTCCAGCCCTTCCCGGAGGAGGGGCTGCGGCGCATCCTGGAGCAGTCGGGCAAGGTGGTGGTGCTGGAGTGCAACTACTCGGGGCAACTCGCCAGCCTGCTGCGCGAGAAAACCGGCATCCAGGCGCATCACAAGGTGCTGAAATACGAAGGTCGGCCGTTCTCGGAAGATGAAGTCGTGGCAGCGCTGGAAGAAGCGACGGCTAACGGCCGCCAGGAAATCGTCATGGCCGAAGGCCGCGTGATTGACCCCGAGATGGGCCCGGGCGAAGTCGAGCGGCTGGTGGAGCTGCGCAAGCAGCACGGCAAGATGCTGGCGCCGATGGTTCCGCTGCCGCCGGGCTACAACCGCTGAGGGCGTGATGGCTACAACGACGACAACCGTTGAATTCAAGATCAAAGATTACAAGGCCGAGATCCACAACGACTGGTGCCCGGGCTGCGGCGACTTCGGCATCCTCACCGCCCTCCAGATCGCGCTGGTGAAGCTGCAACTCCCGCCGCACAAAGTAGCGGTGGTGAGCGGCATCGGCTGCTCGGGCAAGACGCCGCACTACATGCAGACCTACGCCTTCCACACGTTGCACGGGCGCGTGATGCCGTCGGTGACGGGATTGAAGCTCGCCAATCCGAGCCTGACGGTCATCGGCGTGGGCGGCGACGGCGACGCCTACGGCATCGGCGCCGGCCACTTCGTCAACGGCGGCCGCCGCAACCTCGATATCACCTACGTGGTTTTCAACAACGACGTCTACGCGCTCACCAAGGGCCAGGCCTCGCCGACCATCCAGAAGGGGATGAAGACCAAATCCATGCCGGAAGAGTCCATCATGGAGGCGCTGAACCCGGTGGCGCTGGCGCTGGCCTGCGGCTACACGTTCGTGGCGCGCGGCTACGCGCTGGACGTGAAGCACCTGGCCGAGCTCATCGCCCAGGGCATCCAGCACCGCGGCAGCACGCTGATTGACGTGCTCCAGACCTGCCCCACCTACAACGACCTGCACTCCAAGTCGTGGTACGAAGGCAAGAAGCCGGAGCAGAAAGGCCAGTCGCCGCTCTACCGGCTCGACCAGATTGACTACGATCCCGTCGTCCACGACCCCACCGACCGCCGCGAGATTGCGCAGAAGAAGGCGCAGGCGATTCTCAAGTCGGAAGACACGGACCGCATCGGCATCGGAATTTTTTACAAGTGCGAGACGCTGACTTACGAAGACTTCCTTGAAAAGAAAGGTCGCATCCGCCGCGACCAGCCGCTGGCCGAGCGCGAAGACATCTACCAGCGCGACATCACGCCGCTCCTGGACGCGCTCGCCTAGCTTCTCAGAACTTGTAAATCACGTCAAACTGCATCCGCTTCAAGTACGGGTCCTTTCCCTGCGGCTGAAACGGCGCCGGCACCAGGTTCAGGGTGTCGTGCGGGTTGAAGAGGCGACCGACCAGCAGCGTGTAATCGAGCGTGACGCTGCGGTGAATCTGATATGCGGTGCGCACGCGGTGACCGAGCACATTGGTGGCGGAGCGCAGGTCGTCGAAGTTGTAGGCGCCGATGACGGCCTCGCGCTCGATGCGCATCAGCGTGTAGCCGAAGAGCCAGTCGCCCTTCTCGTCAAGCCGCCCGACATTCAGCTCCGCCCAGTAGCCGCTGCGTTCATCCGAGGCGCGGAGGTTGTTGACGAAGTTGAAGGTCAGCCGCAGCGGCCAGCGCGGTTGCCAGGCGTAGCGCAGCTCGGCGATGAGGTCAAGGTAGGTGAACTGCTCCTCGTAGCCGATGATGTTGCCGCTCCCATCGCGGCGCACGTGGTTGGAGAGGCCGAGGCTCGGATTCAAACTCCTGTTGCCGATGGCCACCGCGATGGCGTCGGCGTTGCGGAAGTTCAAACCTGCGGCGTAGAAGCCGAGCCGTGCCCGCTCGCTCAGCTTCCAGTGCGTCTGCACCTGGCCGCCCCAGATGAAGCTGTCGCCTGCGGCCGAGAGTTCGTTGAAGGGCAGCTCGAAACCGACCAGCTTCAGGTTGGTCAGCGGCGAATCCTTGAAGTCGAAGGAAAGCGTCTGCGCGAAGCCTTCGGGGTTGAGGTCGTTGTCGAAGGTCAGCTCGGTGCGATACCACGGCGGCTCGAACTTGCCGGCGGTGACCGTGAGCCAGGAGGCGCGCTCCGGCCGATAGCTCAGCCAGAATCGGTCGAGCGTGACCAGCTTGTGGGTGAAGAAGCCGGAGAAGCTCTGGTTGGTCGAGCCCGGATTGTCCAACGCGCCCGTGGCCAGGCGAAATCCGCCGGTGAGCTCCTTGCTGATGCTGGCCACCCCTTGAAAGCGAAAGCGGGCCCGCTCGCGGTTGCGGAACTCGGCGCCCTCCTGGAAGAACGGTTCGTAGCGCACGCGCAGGTCGCCGCTGAAGCTGAAGCTCGACAGGCGTTTGCGCCAACTCTCGCCCTCTTTCTTGGTCTCCGCGACAGCGGTTTCCAGTTGCTCGACCCGCTTCTCGAGAGTTTCCGGCGCGAAAGCCGCCGACGGCGCCGAGGCCGCCTCGTGCGGAACCATCGGCAACGCGAGCCCCAGCTTCTCCTGCAGCGCCTCCAGCAGCGTTCCCTGCTGGCGCAGCAACTCCTGCAACTGGCGGATTTGCTCCTGCTGCGCCGCCATCTGTGCTTTGAGCTCTTGCAGCTCTGGATTCGCGCCGCGGCTCGTTTGCGCCCACAGGCTTGGCGGCAGAATCACCAGGCAAGCTACAACCAGAAGTTCACATCCGTTGCTCTTCATCGCATCCCCCGAATTCCGGCGTCGTCGGGCGAGCCGGAAGTTGCGGCAGCCTACCACAGCCTTGCTTGCTGCCGGTATGCCCTTCCCTTGAGTGAGCCCATTCCTGTAGAATTGCGCCCACCTGCCGTGTTGGCGGCTTGGGGGACGGGCAATTCTTCAATCCTTCAAGGGAGGAAATCCATGAGCTCAGGGTTGAAGCGCGTGACCGCAGCTCTGATCTGGCTGCCGGCTGTGCTCGCGCCGCAGATATATGCATCCGATCATTCCGATGCTCCCCAGGCGGCGGGACTGGTTCGACAGGACGCCAACCTCAGCGACCTGCATGCGTTCGTGGTGGGGCCCAACCTCGTCCTTTCCCTGTGCTCAAACGTCGCCATCCCGCTCAGTGCCACGTCGTATGTCTTTCCGACTGACGTAACGTTCGAGATCAACCTGGACGTGGATTCTGCGGTCAGCCCCGCCGATCCCTTCGGCGACGGCGGAACCATCCTCAACCCGGAGCGGATCAGCGAAGACATCGTGTTCCGCATCCGCTTCCGCGCCGATGGCTCGGCGCAGGTGCAGCGCATCGTGAAGGGAACGGTTCAAGGGGACCCGCACCTTGTGAGTTTCTTTGCCGGCTTGCGGGACGACCCTTTCATCCGCGGGCTTCGGCAAGGACGCAACATTGCCGCGGTCGTGCTGGAAGTGCCGTTGAGCGCCGTGCTGAGCGGGCAGAGCACGATTTTGATCTGGGCCACCAGCAAGGTGGAGGACTTCGACGGGCCCTTCCAGGATCTCGTCGGACGCTCCTTGCGCTCCATGTTTCCCGAAAACGATGCCCTCAACAAGATGCATCCGCGGCAACATCTGCGCCGCGCCGGCGCGCGGCCGGACGTGATGATCTACAACACGGCGCTGCCCGCCGCCTTCCCCAACGGGCGCGCCCTCACCGACGATGTCATCGATCTGGTCGGCGATCCGCGGACGCTCGCCAACGACGCTCCCTTCCCCAGCACGAACGACATTCCGTTCCTGACCACGTTCCCCTATCTGGCGCCTCCGCATCCGGCTCCGTAGGACGCGCATGGGCCGTAGTGCCGCCCTCGTCCTCTGCGCTCTGCTCGTAGTTGGCGCAGCGGAACGCGCCCTGGCTGCGGAGAACTCCGTTCCTTCGTCCGCTGACGTCCGCATTCGCTACTACAAGGCGCGGCTGGGCGGTCCCGGCACGTATCCGATTTACGCGCGGCTGGGCGCGGCCTACATCCAGAAAGCGCGCGAAACCGGTCGGCTCCGCTACTACCGCGAGGCCGAGCGGTACCTTCTCCGCTCGCTCGAGTTCCAGCCCAACTACGAAGCTCTGCACTGGCTGAGTTCCGTCTATCTCGCCCAGCACCGCTTTCCCGAAGCCTTGCAAACGGCCGAAGAAGCCGTGCAAGCCATGCCCGACAGCAACACGCTCGGAAACCTGCTGGACGCTCACCTGGCAATCGGCGATATCGAGAAAGCATCAGGTCTTCTTGCGCGGATGAGCGAATTGCAACCCGGCTTTGAAGTCTCCGTCCGCCGCGCCAACCTGCAGCAATATCACGGCGACCTGGAGGGCGCGCGGGAATCCTTCCTGCTAGCCTGCGCGCAGGCCGACGCCCACGCGTTGCCCGTCGATGCTCGTGCCTGGTGCCAGGTGCGGCTGGGCTCTCTGTGGCTGGCCGGATGTGACACCGAGCGCGCGGAAGCAGCCTACCGAAAGGGGCTCGAGCTATTTCCCGCATATCCTCTCGCGCAAGAGCACATCGCCGAGTTGCGCGCTGCTCAGGGTCGTGCGCCGGAAGCAATTCAGATATACAGAACCTTGCTCAAAGCCAATCCGGCTCCCGAGTTTCGGCTCGCGCTGGCGGATGCCCTGGAGCTCAACGGCCGCGCCGCCGACGCCGCCCGGCAGCGCACGCGAGCACGACGCGACATGCAGCGCTCGGTTGCGCGAGGCGAGCGCGTTTACCTGCGGCCTCTCGCCCTGCTGCTGACCGAAGACAAAGCCAGCGCGCCCGAAGCCTTGCGGCTCGCCGAACTTGACTGGAAGAACCGCCAGGATGCTTACGCCGCCGATACGCTGGCTTGGGCGCACTTCGCCAACGGACACCTGGACGAGGCTCAACGGGTTGCCGAAAAAGCCCTCAGCATCGGAACGCGCAATCCGACGATCCTTCTTCATGCCGCGCGCATTTACCATTCACTGGGCGACAGGGAGCGTGCCCGAACGCTCCTCGCTCGGGCCGCAGCCTGCCGCGAGGCGCTCTCTCCCTCCGAGCGAGCCGCTGAGGATGAACTGGGAGCGGAGCTTTTGCAAGGCGGAAAGAGATAAAGAGGGCGAATGGTCGACAATCCACGCGCGGAACCCCTCAGCGTGCGCATCCTGCTGACCACGGGCGAAGGTGTGGCCATCGAATGGCGCGACGGCCACCGCAGCCGCTACACGTTTCCCTACCTGCGCCAGCATTGCCCCTGTGCCACCTGCCGCGACCGCCGCGCTCAAGGTCTGAGCGTCACGGGCGGCGCGGTGAAAAGCGACCTGCCGATATTCGAAGCCCCGGCCCGCGCCGTCCAGGCCGAGCCGGTGGGAAACTACGCTGTGCGCTTCACCTTCAGCGACGGCCACGCCACCGGCATCTATAGCTTCGAGTACTTCCGGGATATTTGCCCGTGCGAGGACTGCAACGCCGGCCGGAACCGCGGCGCTACTTGAGAAGCTGAGCGGCTTTCTTGAGGTCGGAGACCGCCATCACGATGAGGGCTCGGGGCGAGCCTTTCTCGATGCTGCCATAGAGGTAATCAATATTGATGTTGTGCTCGGCCAGCTTGCGGGTCACGCGGCCGAGCGCGCCCGGCTTGTCGGAGAGACGAACTGCGAACACTTTCTCTTCCGTAAACTTCAGGCCCATGCTCTCGAGCACTTTGCGCGCCGTTTCTTCGTGGTTCACCACCAGGCGCACGGTGCCCCAGCCGCGCACATCGGACGCCATGATGGCTTCAATGTTCACCGCCTTGGCGGCCAGCGCGCTGCAGGTTTCCGCCAGACTTCCCGGCCGGTTCTCCAGCAACACGGAAAACTGACTGACAATGGGCATCGTTTCTCCTGGGCCGAAGATGGAAACGCGCGGCAGGCGGCGCAACGCGCCCGCCCCGCCGCGCGGCGACGCGAGGTCCTAGCTGAAGCTCTTCACGGCGGCGCCTTCGTCGCCGTGGATTTCAAACACGGTGTAGAGCTTGGTTACGGTCAGCAAGTCGTTGACCTTGTCGGTCAGCGCGGCCAGCTTCAGTTGCCCGCCGCTGTTCTTCACGGTGGTGTAGCTGGAGACCAGCTCACCCAGGCCGGAGCTGTCGATGTAGCCCACCTGCCCCAGATTGAGCACGATCTTCCGCTTGCCCTGGTCCAGAAGATCGCGAAGCGTCTGGCGCAACTGCGCGCTGGCGTCACCCAGCGTCAGCCGCCCGTTGAGGTCGACCACCGTCACTTCGCCCGTTTCTCGCCTGCTGATTTTCAGACTCACGACTGTTTCTCCTTTTGCGAATTCGGTTCGCTGCTCCCCTTGTCATTGGAGGAAATCCTCTTGGTGATGGTCACCGTCGCGCCGCCGGTCCCGTTCGATCGTACCTGCAAATCGTCCACAAAGCAGCGGACGAGAAACAACCCTCGCCCGGAGGTGCGAAGCAGGTTCTCATCCTGCCGCGGATCGGGCACGCAGGTCAAATCAAACCCCTTCCCCTGGTCGCGAACCTCGACCACCAGCCGGTCGCCGGAAAGCGAGAACCCCAGCCCGATGGCCTTGCTGGCGTCGCCGCGGTTGCCGTGCTCCAGGGCGTTGATGAGAACCTCGCGCACGGCCATGCTGAGCTTGTACTGCTCGTCCTCGTCGAGGCCAGCGGCTCCCGCCATGCCCCGCGCCAATTCCTCGCCCAGGTCAACGGACTCGATGCGGCTCTCGAGCGTCACCTGGACGCGGCGCGGCTCAGCGCTCATTGGCCCCGTGCCATGCTTGAGGATCCCCTCCTTCGGCAGAACTCCAGTCTACACGCGCCCGCCAGCGTTCGTCAATCGAGCCTCACTTGTGTACCACACCATCTTTGATGACGCGGGTCACATGCCGCAGCGCTTCCATCGAGCGCAGCGGGTCGCCGTCGACCACGATGATGTCGGCCAGTTTGCCCGGTGCGATGGTGCCCAGGTCGTCCCGCTTCAGCAGCCGCGCCGGCCAGAAGGTGGCGGCGCGGATGGCATCCATCGGCGAAACCCCCAGCCGGACGAAGGTATCCAGCTCTCGCCAGGTGGAATCGAAGTGGAAGTTCATCGGGATGCCCGAGTCGGTGCCGGTGATGAGGGTGACGCCGGTCGAGCGCATCTGCTGGAACTTGTTGGCGAGCGTGGGAACGCGGCGGCGCACCACCAGGAAGTAGGCCATGCGTTCGGGATGGTCGAGCGAGTGCCGCACGTCCTCGTAGATGTCCGCCGGCAGGTCGGCCTTCAACCGCGGGTCGTCGAGCCGCTCCGGGAATTCGTCTACCGTGTACGGATAAAGATACAGCCCCTCGATGGTCGGGCACCAATAAAGCGTGGCATTGCGCTCCCGCACCAGCGCCAGAACGTCCTCGGGATAGCCGGGCTGCGTGGCGAGGCCCGTGTGTTCGATGGAGTCCACACCCGTCTGCGCCGCGCGGCGGATTTCCTCGGCACGATGCGCGTGCGCCACCACGTGCTTGCCGGCCGCGTGCGCGGTCTCGACGATGGCTTTCAACTCGTCCAGTGTCATCTGGTCCTGGTCAATCACCTTGATGAGATCGACCCCGGCGTCAATCAGCTTCTGCGTTTTAGCGCGGGCATCGTCCGTCCCGTGCACCTCCCAGCGGAACTCAGCCTCGACGGGCCGCACGGTCTTCTGCAAGAACGGCCCGCTGGCGAAGACGCGCGGTCCGGGGATTTCTCCGCGGTTGATGCGGTCGCGGACGGCGAGGATGTCGTCGAGCGGCGCGCCCACGTCGCGCACCGTGGTCACGCCCGCCATGAGGAGCTGTTTGGCGGCGATGGGCATGATGACGTCGCGGAACTTGCTGCGGTAGGTCGCGTCCCAATGGTCGTAGTCGGAATGGCCGAGGAGCATCAGGTGGACGTGCATGTCCATCAGCCCGGGCAGCACGGTCTGGCCTTCGGTGGAGATCACGCGGGCACCGGCGGGAATCGCCACCTCGCCCTGCCGGCCCACGGCTTCGATGCGGTTGCCGCGCACCAAGACGACTGAGTTCTCCAGCGGTGGCCCGCCGTAGCCATCAATCAGCCGCCCGCCCACCAGCGCAAGAACTGGCTCGCCCTGTGGCTGGGCGTGCAGCGGCGCCGCGCTCAACAGAACAAGTCCTGCCAGGCTGCAAAGCAGGAACCCGCGCCGCATGAGCTCCTCCTGGAAAGGATTGGGAAAGGCGGGATTCTACCACTCGCCGGCAAACCTGCAACTGCGAACTAACGGGATTGGGCGGCCCTGAGCTCTTCGTCGAGAAACGCGAAGAAGCTCTCCGGGCGCAGGTAGCCGGTTAACGGCGTGCCATTGACGAAGAAGCCGGGCGTGGCTTCGAGCCCCAACTTCTGCGCTTCCTGCAAGTCGCGCGAGACGATTTCGTGCGTGGCCGGGTCGTCCATGCAGCGGCCCATGGCGGTCGCGTTCAGGCCCACCTGTCCGGCGAGAGCCAGAATGCCCGCGCGGCCTTGCTTGACCTGATTGCCGTTTTCAAAGAACTTGTCGTGCAGCGCCCAGAACTTGTCCTCGCTCTGCTGGTGCGCGCAGACGGCGGCGTAGGCCGCCTGGGCCGACGCCGAGCTCAGGATGGGCAAGTGCTTGATGACCAGGCGCACGTTCGCGCCATAGCGCTGCAGCATGGCTTTCTCTTCCGTCTGGTAAAAGAGATGGCAATAGCCGCAGGTGTAGTCGAGGTATTCGACCACCGTCAGTGGCGCCTCCGCCGGTCCCCGGCTCGGCGCACCCGCAAGCTGAATCTGGTCTCGGAAAGCGCGGAAGGGATCGGCGAGGTCGTACTCGAGACGGTAGCTGCCATCCCGTTCTTTGAACGCCACGCGTTGGGCGTCGCGGCTGACGCGGAACTCCTCCAACTGGTACCGGGTCACGCCCTGCACCGCGTCGAATTCAGCCAGGTAGTAGTTCGGATTCGATGGGTCCACTCGAGCGGTGCGGAAATCGAGCCGCGCGTCGGAGCGCAGCCGCATGATCTTGCGCAGGGCCGCGTCGTGGGTGCGGGCCCACTCGGCGTTCACCGGCCCCGCCGATTGCCGCGCCGCGAAGATGAGTCCGCTGGCCAGACCCAGCAGCAATACCAGACTTCCGATGCGAGTCATCATCCACATGAGTCTAGCATAATTCCACGCGCCGAGCGGCCCGCTACTGTCGCTCCGACCGGCGTATAATCGCACCGCTTGTACAGTCCGCACCGAGAGGGTCCAACCATGGCATGCGACGCTTCCCTGCTGGCAGGGATTCATTTCTTTGAGCTCCTATCCGATGAAGACCGCAAGGCGCTGGCCAACGTAGTCGATTTGGTTACGCTGAAGGACGGCAACACGCTGTTCCACGCCGGCGAGCCGGGCGACGCGCTCTACATCGTGCGCTCGGGCGAGGTCGAGCTCTACATCAAGGACACCGCCGGGCAGAAGATCGTCCTCAACGTTGCCCAGGAGGGCGACTTCTTCGGCGAGCTGGCCTTGCTCGACGAAGGGCCGCGCACCGCCACCGCCACAGCGCTCTCCGACACCCAACTGCTGGCGCTGGGGCGCGAAGACCTGCTTCTGCTGTTCCAGAAGAACCCCGACGCCGCGCTGCACATGCTGGCGTCGCTCGGCCGGATGACGCGCAAAGCCGATGAGCTGCTGCGCACCCGCGTGTCCCGCAACGTCAACGAGGAAGAGGAGGAGATCCTCACCTTCGGCCAGCGCGTGGCCGACAAGGTCGCCCAGTTCGGCGGCTCGTGGACCTTTATCATCCTCTTCAGCATCTTCCTGGTCGGATGGATGGCTTTCAACGTGTACCTGAGCTCCAAGGCCTTCGATCCGTTCCCGTTTATCCTGCTGAATCTGGCGCTCTCCACCATCGCCGCGCTTCAGGCGCCGGTCATCATGATGAGCCAGAACCGCCAGGCAGCCAAAGACCGCCTGAAGTCCGACCTGGAGTATCAGGTGAACCTCAAGGCGGAGCTCGAGGTGGCCCACCTGCACGAGAAGACCGACCGGCTCTACGAAAGCGTGGTGGAGCGGCTGACGCGCATCGAAAAGATGCTGAAGCCGCCGGCCAATCAGGCCCAGTAAGTGCGATCGAGCGTGCGGTACTGCACGGCCTCAGAGACGTGCTTGGCGGCAATCGCCGCGCTGCCTTCCAGATCGGCAATCGTCCGCGCCACTTTCAGGATGCGGTCGTGGGCGCGCGCGCTCAGCCCCAGCCGCGTGATGGCGTCTTCGAGGTGCTTCTCGGAGACCGCATCAATGGTGCAGTACTTGCGCACCAGCTTCGACGGCATCTGCGCATTGCAGTAAATCTTCTCGCCGCGAAAACGCTCGAGCTGCCGCTGCCGCGCCTGGGCGACGCGCGCACGGATGACGGCGGAATCCTCCGTCGGCGCCGGCCCGCGCAACTCCTTGTACCGCACGGCCGGCACGTCAATGTGGATATCAATGCGGTCGAGCAGCGGGCCGGAGATCTTCGAGACGTAGCGCTCAATCTGCGGCTTGGTGCAGCGGCACTCGCGCGTCGGGTCGTTGAAGTACCCGCACGGGCAGGGGTTCATCGCCGCCGCCAGCAGGAAGCGCGCGGGAAAAGTCAGACTGGTCATGGCGCGCGAAATAGTGACGACTCCATCTTCCAGCGGCTGGCGCAACACCTCGAGCGCGTTGCGCTGGAACTCCGGCAGCTCGTCCAGAAACAGAACGCCGTTGTGGGCCAGCGAAACCTCACCCGGCCGCGGAATGGTGCCGCCGCCGATGAGCCCGGCGTCGGAAATGGTGTGGTGCGGCGAGCGAAAGGGCCGCGTGCCCACCAGCCCGCGCCCGTCGCGCAGCAGTCCGCTGACGCTGTGAATCTTTGTCGTCTGGAGCGCCTCTTCCAAGGTCAGCGGCGGCAGGATGGTGGGAATGCGCTTGGCCAGCATCGTCTTGCCGGAGCCCGGCGGGCCGATCATGATGATGTTGTGGCCGCCGGCGCAGGCGACCTCCAGGGCGCGCTTGGCGTGCTGCTGGCCGCGGACGTCGCGCAGGTCGATGCCGTACTCGCTGGCTTCCTCCAGCAGGTTCTCCGCTTCCACGCGCACCGCCACGGCGGACTCGGGATCGTTGATGAGGTCCACCACCTGCGGCAGCGAATTCGCTGCATGGACAGCGATGCCCTCAACCACCGCGGCCTCGCGCGCATTTTCCTCCGGAACCACAAGTCGCCGAACGCCCGCTTGGCGCGCCGCCATGGCAATCGGCAGCGCCCCGCGCACCGAGCGCACCATCCCGCCCAGCGCCAGCTCGCCGACAAAGAGGAACTCGTTCAGGTCGCGCCCGAAGAACGCGCCGGTGGCGCCCAGAATGCCCAGCGCCATGGGCAGGTCGAAGCCCGAGCCTTCCTTCTTGATGTCGGCCGGCGCCAAGTTGACGGTGATGTTTTGAAAGGTCGGATAATTGAACCCGCAATTCTTGATGGCGGCCCTGATGCGCTCGCGGCTTTCCTTCACCGCCGCGTCGGGCAGGCCGACAGTCGTGAAAGTTCCGTCGCCGCCCTGCGCCAGATCGACCTCGACCTGGACGACGTAGGCGTCGATTCCGAATAACGCCGCGCTCTGCGTCTTGAACAGCATCGTGGCTCGAGTGCCCGCTAGGGTATGCAAAGCGCCCGCCGGTTTCAATAGCAAACGCAGCGGCGAAATCGCCCCGGTTTACACTGCCGCGCAAACCTGCTATTTTCGCCCTTAGTCCTCGGGCCGGCGCCGGACACGAACATGACCCACAAGCGCATCGGCATTTTCGTCATCGCCTACAACGCCGTTGACCGGCTTTCGCAGACCCTCGACCGCATTCCCTCCGCCGTGATGGAGAAGGCCGAAGAGATTTTCATCTTCGACGATTGCAGCAGCGATGCCACCTATCCCGCCGCGCTTGACTACAAGCACCGCAAAGGCCTGCACAAGCTCGCCGTCTACCGCAACCAGCGCAACCTGCGCTACGGCGGCAATCAGAAGCGCGGCTACCAGTATGCGCTGGAGCGCGGCTTCGACATCGTCGTTATGCTCCACGCCGACGGGCAGTATGCTCCCGAAGTCTTGCCGCAACTGCTCGAGCCGCTGGAGCGCGACGAGGCCGACATGGTCTTCGGCTCGCGCATGGCGCCCGGCTGCCGCCCGCTCCAAGGCGGCATGCCGCTCTACAAGTACGTCGGCAATCGCATCCTGACCTTCGTCGAGAACCTTCTGGCCGGGATGCGCCTCACCGAGTTCCATTCCGGCTACCGCCTCTACAGTTGCGCCGCACTGCGCCAGATTCCCTTCGCACTCAACTCCGACGAGTGGCACTTCGACACCGAGATTCTTTTTCAGTTCAAGGAAAAAGGCCTGCGCATCGCCGAGCGCCCGATTCCGACCTACTACGGCGGCGAGATCTCTCACGTCAACGGGATGGTCTACGCCTTCCACTGCGTAAAGGAGGCGGTCAAATACTGGCTGCACCGCCGCGGCTGGATTTGCGTGCGTAAGTACAACGTCCGGCCCAAAGGGTACGTCTTCAAGCCCGAGCCCTACAGCAGCCACGACACCATCCTGCGGCTGCTCGACTCGGGCAACGGCCTGCGCATCCTCGACGTCGGTACCAGCACCGGCTATCTCGCCCGGCGCCTCACCGAGAAAGGCGCGGCGGTTGTGGGCATCGAAAAGGATCCCGCTGCCGCCGAGCAGGCTCGCGGCTGCTGCGAGGAAGTCCTCTGCGGCCACATCGAACAGATGAACCTGAGCGACTACGCTGGCTCCTTCGACCGCGTGCTGCTGGCCGACGTGATCGAACACCTCGCGCAGCCGCAGGCGGCGCTGAGCAAAGTGGCCGCCTGCCTGCGGCCCGGCGGGCAACTGATTCTCTGCGTGCCCAACGTGGCCAACATCGTCGTGCGCCTCGGCCTGCTCTTCGGCCACTTCACCTATCGCGAGAAAGGCATCCTCGACGCCACCCATCTGCGGTTCTTTACTTGGAGCACGGCGCGCGAGCTGGTGCGCGAGGCCCACCTGCGCGTCGTCGGCACGTACGCCACACCGCTCCCGCTGCCGCAGATTGTTCCCTCGACAATGCGACGCTGGTATCTGCGCGCCGCCTACCGCACCCTGGCCTGGCTGGCCCGAACCTGGAAGACGATGTTCGCCTACCAGTTCATTCTGGTGGCGGAAAAAGTGGCTTACACCGGCGAGCCGTCCGGCTTGGAAGAGTCAGAGCCGGTCTCGGCGCGACTCTAAGCGCGCGAGCGGCTCAATCCCCCGTTGTCGCGCTTGAACCTTTGACGTCGTGCCAGCGCCGCTTGACCCACTCCAGCAGGCGCCGCGCCCAGTGAAACTCCCGCCCCAGCAAGAGGAGCCCGGCGACTATCATGGCGATGCCCTGAAGAAATGGCAGGAACAGGCCCGCGATCCCGCCCAGAAGAAGGACGAAGCCCGCTACGATACGAACCCAGCGCCAGACGATCTTCACGGCCTTCGCTCCTCACGAGCTTGGATGCGCCCGCTCCTTCCATTGTACACTGCCCCGCTCTGTTGCCGCCTGACGCAGCGTGCTAGAATCGGCCCCGTTCATCGTTATGAAACTCGCCCTCATTGGGACGCACGGCGTGGGCAAGACGACGCTGGCCTACGACGTCTGCGCGCTGCTGAAGAAGCAGGGTCAGAACGTCGAGCTGGTCACTGAAGTGGCGCGGCGCTGCCCGTTTCCGGTCAATGAAGCCACAACGCTCGAAGCGCAGCTCTGGATTCTCCACACGCAGATCGCCGACGAACTGGCCGCCGCCCAACGCGCACCCAGCGTCATCTGCGACCGCTCGGTGCTCGACAACTACTGCTACCTGATGAACAAGTGCGGCCGCCAGGCAGCCATCGAGCCCTGGCTGGAGCACTGGCTGGAATCCTACGATCTTCTGGTCGGCGTGCCGCTGGTGCGCGAGTCCATTTACTCCGAGGCGTTCCGCCAGCCGACACTCTCGGACGGCTTCCGCGCCACCGACCGCGCCTTCCAGCAGCGCATCGACAACCTCATCAAAGAGCTGCTCACCGAGCCGCCCTTCGAGCGCTTCGCCGGCCGCGTGCTTTGGCTCGACGGCATTCAACAATCGCACTGGGCTGAGCGCGTGCTGACCGCCCTGCAACCCCCCGAGTCGGCCAAAGCCGAACCGAACCCACAGCGCGCCGCGCGCTGAGCCATACAACAAGCCTGTCATTCAGAGGCACCCGCAGCGTGCGGAAGAATCTCAGCGTCGCTCTAGCGGCGCCTGAGATTCTTCGCTTCGCTCAGAATGGCAGGACACTTCGGAGGCTGGCAGCGCGGGCAGAAGTGCGTGCTGCGGCCCGCCAGCACGATGCGTTCGATGGCCGCGCCGCAGCGCGGGCACGGCTTCCCTTCGCGGTCGTAGATGCGCAGGAAGTTCTGGTACTCGCCGGGCGCGCCCTCCGCAGTGCGGTAGTCGGCGACCGTAGTCCCCTGCTCGGCAATGGCGCGGCGCAGCACGCCGCGCATCGCCTGATAGAGACGCCTCAGTTCCGCACGCTCCAGCGAGCCCGCCGGCCGCGCCGGATGAATCCGCGCCATGAAGAGCGCCTCAATAGCGTAGATGTTCCCTAACCCGCGCAAGCGGTTCTGGTTCAGCAAGAGGTTCTTGACCGGCGCGCGGCGCCCGGCAAACAAACGACAGAAGCTTTGGAACGAAACTCGGAGCGGCTCCGGGCCCAGGGGGGCGAAGTATTCGGCCAAATCCGCCTGCTCAATCAGGAGCATCTTGCCGAAGCGCCGCGGGTCGCGGTAGCGAAGCTGCTCCCCGCTCGAGAGTCGTGCCACGACGTGCGTGTGCGGAAGTCGCTCGGCTTCCGGCCGACAGACGTAGAACTGCCCGGTCATTCCCAGGTGCACGACCCAGAACCTGGGGCGCGCCCGATTCGCAGCGGAATGCACCTCGAGCAGGATGTACTTACCGTGGCGCTGGACGCGCTCGATGCGCGCCCCGCGTAGCACGCGGCGAAACCCAGCCAGACTGCCGCGAATCACCAGCGGCTGGCGAACTTCCAGCCGCTCGATGCGGCGACCTTCCACGCGCGCCCGCAGCCCACGCACAACCGTTTCGACTTCCGGAAGCTCCGGCATGGAGAGGCTCCATTATCGCATCTTGTCCGGCGCGCCGGTCGGGACTATGCTTCTGCCGATTCCGCGGAGGTCGTTATGCGTTTCGCTGTCTTGCCCGATAGTCTGCGCGAGCGGTTCATCGTCTCCAGCCGCCGCTTCCCGCTGCCGCTCTTCGACGTTATGGGCGCGATGCTGGTCAGCCGCACCATCATGGCCGGCGTGCATTTCGGCATCTTTGACCGGTTGGCGTCCGGGTCGCGCTCGGCTGCCGAACTGGCGGCCGACACCGGGTGCAACGAGCATGCGGTCGAACTCCTTCTCAATGCGCTGGCCCACTCCGGCTATCTCGAGAGGAAGAACGGCAGCTACTGCAACTCCCGCCTGGCCGAGCGCTGGCTGCGCTCCGACCAGCCGCAGACGCTGGCCAACTTCATCCGCTTCAACTACGACCAGTGGGAATGGGTGAGCCAGCTCGAGCGCTACATCGAGCGCGGCGAGGCCAGCGACATTCACGCCCGCCTGGACGCACCGCATTGGCGCAGCTACATGCTTGGCCTGCGCGACATCGCTTCGCTCTCTGCCGACGAAGTCGCCCGCCGCATCCACGTCCGCTCTACCCGCAGCCTGCTCGATGTCGGCGCCGGTCACTGCTTGTATTCCATCGTCATGTGCCGCCGCCACCCGTCGCTGCGGGTCACGGTTGTTGACCTGGAGCCCGCCGCGCGCGTGGGACAGGAACTCGTGGCTCAGGCCGGCCTCACAGACCGCTTCACCTTCAACATCGGCTGCTTGACTGCCACACCGTTCGGCGAAAACCACGATGTCGCTTTCCTCTTCAACGTCATGCACCATCTCGACCGGGACTCCAACCGCATCGCGTTGCGCCGCCTCTGCGCCGCTCTCAAGCCGGGCGGCAAGCTCGTCATCTCGGAGACGTTTCGCGAGGCGCGCGAGAACGAGCGCCAGGACCAGTTCGAAAGCCTGTTGGCGCTGTACTTCGGCGTGACCAGCAAGCGCGAGACGCTGGAGTTCGATCAGGTCGCTGCCTGGGCGCGCGAAGCCGGCTTCACGCGCATTGCGCGAAAAAAACTTCAGTCAACCCCGCTCGCTGCTCTGCTGGTGGCGACCAAATAAACAGCGCGCAACCGGCGGCGCAGGCATCGCCGCCGCGCGTATCGGCGGTTGCATCCGGAGCCGCCGCAGCCGACGACGGTTGGGCCGTCACCGCCTTGCAGCCGGCCCGCGGAGCACGCGTCCCGGTAGCGCGGCTGTCATCTGGCCCTGGTCCAGCACCACCTGTCCGTTGACGATGACGTACTCGACGCCGGTGCTGTACTGGTGCGGCTGCTCGAAAGTCGCCAGGTCGCGGACGCGGTCGAGATCAAAGAGCACTACATCGGCGTAGAAGCCGGGCACCAGCAGCCCGCGCCCGCTCAACCCCACCCGTTGCGCCGGGAGTGAAGTCAGCTTGCGAATCGCTTCCTCCAGCGGGAGCACTTTCAGGTCGCGCACATAGCGCCGCAGAAGGCGCGGGAACGTTCCGTAGGCGCGCGGATGCGGCCTCCAGGAGCTGAGCGGCCCGTCGGTGCGCACCGCGGGATAATCGGTGCCCACACTGACCCACGGCTGCTTCATCGCTTCGATGACGTCGTCTTCCGACATGAGGAAGTAGATGGCGCTCGTTTTGGCCTCGTCGGCGAGCAGGATGTCAAACAGCGCTTCGAGGGGATCCTGGCCGCGCTCGCGCGCAATCTCCGAGAGTCGCCGGCCTTCGTAGGACTTCAGCGCCGGATTGCTCACCGAAGAAACCATGACGCCCGGCGCACCGCCCGACATCCAGTAGAAATTCTCCCAATCCTGCGCCGGCTGGCTGATTTCGCGCCGCAGCCGCGCGCGCCCGGCCGGCTCGCGCAGTCGCTTCAGCATTTCGACGCGCCCGCCGGCATGGGCCCAGGGCGGAATGCAGGAGTCGAGCGCCGTGGCGCCGGCGAGGTACGGATACTGGTCGGCCGTAATATCCAGTCCCGAGGCGCGCGCCGCTGCAATTTTGTCCACCACTTCTTTCATCCGTCCCCACATATCTTTGCCAGCAATCTTGAGGTGAAAGATTTCCGCGGGGATGTTCGCCTGGCGAGCGATGGTGAAAGTCTCCTCCAGTGCCGCGAAAATGCCGCGGCCCTCGCTGCGCATGTGCGTGGCGTAGGTGCCGCCGTAGCGGGCCGCCACCCGCGCCAGCTCCACCAATTCGTCTGTCGTCGCGTAGTTGGCTGGCGCGTAGACCAGCGAAGTCGAAAGTCCGAGCGCACCTTGCTCCATCGCCTCGGCCACCAGCGTCTTCATCTGCTCGAGCTCTTCAGCCGTCGGCGCGCGCTTCGCCGAGCCCAGCACCGCCTGCCGTGCCTGCGTGGCGCCGACGTAGCTGCCGAAGTTGATGGCGATGCCCTGCTTCTCCAGCCGCGCGAAGTAGCCGGCGAAGTCGCGCCAATCGAGATCAATCTGGAACAGCGTCACGAACGGGTCGAGGTCTTCGAGCGTGCGCTCGTTCTGCGGCGCCGCCGAGCCACCTTCACCGGTGATTTCGGTGGTGATTCCCTGTCGAATCTTGCTCTCCGCCCGCGCGTCCACCAGCAGCGAGAGCTCCGACTGCCCCAGCATGTCGATGAAGCCGGGAGCAACGATCAGGCCGCGGGCGTCAATCACGCGCTTTGCCGGATGTCCCGCCAGCTTGCCCCGCGCCACAATGCGGTCGCCGCGAATACCAATGTCGGCCTGCACCCACGGATTCCCGCTGCCGTCCACCAAGCGCCCGCCGGTGATAAGCAGATCGAAAGCCTCGGCGGTCTCCTCGCCGGCGAAGACCGCGCCCGTAGCCAACAGCAGCACTGCAACCAGCAACGAGGCGAGCGCGGGTTTTCTTCGGCTCATGGAATTCCTCCGGAAAGAACGGCCCTAGCGGAACGGCCCCAGCGAGACGCCGGCGAGGCGCAGGACTTCGTTGTACTCGTGCTCGGTCACCGGCGTCACCGACACCCGCGGCCGCGCCAGAAACTTCATCTTCTTCAGCAGCCGGTTGGTTTTCATGTCTTTGAACGAGATGGTGCGCGGCAGGCGCTGCACCGCTTTCAAATCGACTGCGAGATGGTTCTTCCCTCGCGCGTAGGGATCGGGATACGGATCGGACGCCACCACCGCCTGGGCGTAGATCGACCGCTCCGGCGGCCCGTGGTAGCAGAGTACCGTGTCGCCGCGCCGCACCTGCTTGAAGTAGCGCAGTGCCGCATCGCTCCGCACGTGGTTCCACATCTCCTTGCCTTTCACGAAGAGCGTGTCCCAATGGTAAACGCTGGGGTCGGTGGCAAACAGCCAGTGACGGCTCACCCGGTGCTCCTCGGGGCTCGCCCGCGCCCATCCCGCAGTGCGGGACGGCGAGCACCTTCGAGTCGAATGGGAAGCAGGAGCTTCCCGACTGCGGCTTTTTCTCCGCGCCCCGATCCGCTTTCCCCAGCGAAGAAACGAGGCGCACTCAGCCCACTACAGTCCAACACAAATATCGTCGCCTTCGACCTGGACCTCGTAGGTCTGAACCTTGATCTGATCGTTGAACACGGTTTCGCCCGTCGTCACGTTGTACTGCCAGCCGTGCCACGGGCAGGTGACGCACTCGCCTTCCAGCACACCCTGCCCCAGCGGCCCGCCGCGATGCAGGCAGGTGTTGTCGAGTGCATAGAACTTGCCGCCCACGTTGAAGAGCGCAATCATTCTCCCATCGGCTTGGAACTCGCGTGCCGTGCCGGGCGGCATCTCGTTCAGCTTGGCGACTTTGACGAATCGCGGCATGCGATCGGCTCCTCGAAACAGCGACATTCAACGCGGGTGCGGCGTCTGCGCCACCATCACGCTGCGCTTGAAGTCGTCCACCATGCCGGCGTGCAGCCGCACTTCGGTGGGACGCTTGGCCAGCGACATCTGATCAATCTTGTCCTGCAACTTCAGCAGCGCGTAGAAAAGATTCTCCGGCCGTGGCGGGCAACCGACGACGTACACGTCGACGGGGACGATCTTGTCCACGCCCTGCAGCACCGAGTAGACGTTGAACGGCCCGCCCACGCTCGAGCAGGCGCCCATCGAGATGCACCACTTCGGGTCCGGCATCTGATCCCAGATGCGCTGGATCACCGGCGCCATCTTCAGCGTCACCGTGCCGGCCACGATCATCAGGTCGGACTGCCGCGGGCTCGGGCGGAACACTTCGGCGCCGAAGCGGGCGATATCAAACCGCGCCGTGCTCGACGCAATCATCTCAATCGCGCAGCAGGCCAGCCCGAACGTCATCGGCCAGATGGCGGACTTCCGCGCCCAGTTGAAAACGTAGTCAACTGTGGTGATGATGAAGTTTTTCTCGAAGCGGTTCTCGAGGTAGCCCATCTCTGGTGAAGAAACCACAAACTAGCTGACCTCTAAGCCATTGTCAAGAAATCCCTTCTGGACTTGGCCGGCCAGGGGGAGGGGTATAGTAACCCGTTCGCCGTATCTCCTTGAAAATAAAACGCTTGTATTCTGAAACTAGTTCCGGGTTCATATTTCCCATGTTTCCCATGTTGCCGTCCTGGCTGCGACCACACCATCACAGGCGAATAATAAGCGAATTAGCCTGTTTTGTCAAGTGCCCTGAGGCTTGAACGGGCCCTGAGCCTTGTCGAAGGGTTAAGTCCTATTTCCAGCCCGGCATTGGCGCCTTGCGCGCCCACACCAGCAATGCACCTTCTTCTCGAAAGCGGCGCATCTGGTCGGCGCTCTTGAACCAGCGCGACTCGCACCCCTCGGGCACCGGCCGGGGGTCGGGCACGCGCGAGTGGCGTGTCTCGCTGAAGCCTGCCTGCCGAAACAGCTCGCACCACTCATCGCCCGAAAACAGGTGGGTCGCTACCGCCAGCTTGTCGCGCCACTGGTGCGAGTACACATTGTCCTTATAGAGATTGATGAGCAGGCGCGCTTCTCCGCCCGGCCGCAGCACGCGGAACATCTCGCGGCAGCCCTGCATCGGGTCAGGCCAGTAGTAGGCTGACTCGACCGAGACTATCTTGTTGAAGAAGTTTTCGTCCCAGGGAATGTCTTCCACGCCGGCAACGATGAACATCAGGTTGGCGCGCTCGGCGTAGCGCTGCCGCGCCCGCCGCACCATCTCGTCGGCCACGTCCATACCGACCACCTGGCCCTGCGGAACCTTATCGGCCAGAATGGCCGCGAGCCAGCCGGAGCCGCAGCCAACGTCCAGAATCTTGTCGTTCGGTGCGAACTCCATCTGCGCCAGCATCCCGGCGACGATGGCGGCGTGTTCCTCCTGCATCTCTTCCCCGCGCCCCGCCGCCGCCCAGCGGTTGAACTCCTCCCGGACGCGAGTTTCAGCTTGCTTGAGCTGTTCTTCTTTCATCCAGGCAGGCGGAAGCTAGCGCGAGACCTTGCTCAAGAGCTCGACGAACTTCTCCTGGCGCTGCTTCTGGTCGAGTCCGAGGTATTTGTCCATCTGCTGGGTGGTGTTCATCGAGCAGAACTTCGGCCCGCACATCGAGCAGAAGGCGGCGTCTTTGTAGTAGGGATCGGCGAGGGTCTCGTCGTGCATCGCCCGCGCGGTCTCCGGGTCGAGCGAAAGCTCGAACTGCTTGTTCCAGTCAAACAGGAAGCGGGCGTAACTGAGCGCGTCGTCGCGGTCGCGCGCGCCCGGCCGCTTGCGGGCCACGTCGGCGGCGTGCGCGGCAATCTTGTAGGCGATGACGCCCTGGCGTACGTCGTCCGGCCCCGGCAGGCCGAGGTGCTCCTTTGGCGTCACGTAGCACAGCATTGACGCGCCGTACCAGCCGATCATGGCCGCGCCAATGGCCGACGTAATGTGGTCGTAGCCCGGCGCAATATCAGTCACCAGCGGCCCCAGGGTGTAGAACGGCGCCTCGTGGCACAGCTCCATCTCTTTCTGCACCTGGAGCTCAATCTGGTCCATCGGGATGTGCCCCGGGCCTTCGATCATCACCTGCACGTCGTGCTCCCAGGCCTTCTTCGTCAGCTCGCCCAGCACCTTGAGTTCGGCGAACTGCGCCTCGTCGGAGGCGTCGGCCAGACAGCCCGGTCGCAGGCCGTCGCCCAGCGAAAACGACACGTCGTGTTTCTTGAAAATCTTGCAGAGGTCGTCGAAGTGCTCGTAGAGGAAGTTCTGCTTCTCGTGGAAGGCCATCCACTGCCCCAGCAGCGCCCCGCCGCGGCTGACGATGCCGGTGATGCGATGGCGCGTCAGCGGCAGGAACTCGCGCAGCACGCCGGCGTGGATGGTCATGTAGTCCACGCCCTGCTCGGCCTGCTCCTCGATGACCTCCAGCATCAGCCCGATGGTCAGGTCTTCGACCCGCTTCACCCGCGTGACCGCCTCGTAGATGGGCACGGTACCGATAGGGACGGGGCTTGCCTCGATGATGGCCTGGCGGATGCGCGGAATGTCGCCCCCGGTGGAAAGGTCCATCACCGTGTCCGAGCCGTACTTCAGCGCCAGGCGCAGCTTGGTCAGCTCTTCCTCAATGTTGGAAGTGACGGCCGAGTTGCCGATGTTGGCGTTGATCTTGCACCGGAAGTTGACGCCGATGATCATCGGCTCGAGCGACGTATGGTGGATGTTGGCGGGAATGATGGCGCGCCCGCGCGCCACTTCGGCGCGCACGAACTCGGCGTCGCACTTCTCCCGCTCGGCTACAAACCGCATCTCTTCGGTCACCACGCCCTGGCGCGCAAGGTGCATCTGCGTCACGTTGCGCCCAGCGCCGTTGGTCGGCAGGCCCGCCAGCCGCTTCTGGATCCATTCGCCTCGAACATTCGGCATCGTAGTTCTCCTTCTTGCAAAATCCATTATCCCATCGCGAGAGTAGCCACTGCAACTCAGCGCCCACCGACTGTCATTCCGACCCCGTCCGTTCCGCAGGAAGGGGCGGGGGAGGAATCTGCTTTCCCTACACGGGTTCCAATCGCACTTCGTAATGCACCGACCGCTGGTCGAACCGCAAGAGTAGCTTCCTCGCTTCCGGCGGCACCACCGCCACTTCGTAATCTGCGCCCGCGAAGGCGCGTACCGCCTCCAGGGAATCCCACAGCGTCAGCGTGACGAATTCGACCTCGCGGCCCGCATCCCGGCGTAGCAGATGCGCGCCCTTGTAACCCGGAATGCGATGAATGCCCGGCAGCACCTCGCGCCGCAGCAGTGCCTCGTAGGCGTCGGCGTTTTCGCGCGTCGTCCACCCGTGCCACAAACGAGCAATCATTCGGTTAACCTCCAGGCCGCTAGGCGCGGCGCAGCGTCAGCAAAGTGATTTCCGCCGGGGCGTTGAGCCGCACCGGCATGGCAATCGTGCCCACGCCGCGGCTGACGTAAAGATGGTTGCCGTTGCGCTCGTAGAGGCCGCTGATGAACGGCGTGATGAAGCGCGCCGGGCTCCAGCGATTGTCGAGAATCTCCACCTGCACCTGGCCGCCGTGCGTGTGTCCGGAGAGGGTCAATTGAATGCCCAGGTCGGCGGCGCGCAGGAACGGGTTGGGGTTGTGGGTCAGTAGAATGTTGACCGCATCGGGCTGCACCAGCTTTTCGATGCCGCGCAGGAAATAAGGTTTCCAACTTTCCGGCTCCAGCCCGCGCGGCTGGCGCTGATAATCCACGCCAATCAGATTCAGCTTGGCGCCGTTGATCTCAAGCTCGACGTTCTGATTGCGGAGCAAGCGCACGCCGCGCTCGGCAAAGAGCCGCGTGGCCGTATCGGTCACTCCCGCGTAGATTTCATGATTGCCGAGGCACCCGAAGCTGCCGTGAGCGCCTTCAACCTGCGAAAGCTCCGCAATGGCCTCGGCCAGCGGATCGCCGCGGGAAGTCAGCGTGTCGCCGGTGTGGAACACCAAATCGGCTTTGAGCTCGCGCGCCAGCCCCACCACGTGTCGGATCTCTTCCACCGGCATAAAGGCGCTGACGTGGACGTCGGTGAGCTGCAGCAGCTTCAACCTGTCCAGCTCCACCGGCAGGTTGGGAATGGGGACGGTTACTTCTTCCACCACGTAGAAGCCGCGACTGCGCACGAACCCGTAGCCCACCATCACAAAAGGAATCGCTCCGGCGACCCGCGTGGCGTTCTGCAGGAAGTACCGCCGCTCTACCGAGACGCCCTCCAGCTGGCCTGAGGCGCGCATGGCCAGCCGTCCGACCAGCCAGCCGCCGCCTCGCACCAGTTGAATGAAGAGAAACGCAAACAGCGACGCCGTCAGCCACAGGCTGATGGGAATCATCAGCACCGGCGAGCGCAGCACCATAAAAACCGAGAGCAGCACCGGCGCGTTGTGCAGGTTCACCCAACGGATCGGGACGAGTACGAACATCGCCAGTAACAGGATGAACCAAGCATAGAGGGGTACGCCCAGCCCCCACCGCTGCCAGGCGTGCGGAAAGGTGTGCGCCCGCCGGCGTCCCTGCCGGAACCAGTAGAGCTGCGAGGCCACCAGCAGACCCAGAATGGAAAAGAAAATCAGGCTGGCCAGGAGAACCGGGAACATTGCTTACTGGGCGGCTCCGGTGATGGCTGCCGTCAGTTCCTCGGCCTGAGTGACGGGCGGCCGGCAGGAGCCGTTAACGCAGACCAACGCGCGCGGCGCCCCGTCACCGAGCGCCGGTAGCGTGGCCGCCAGCCCTGGTGGCAACTGGTGGGCCGAGGTTCCCTGCGGGTCGTAGCGCAGCACCGCCTTGCCGAAACGGAAGGCGGCGTTGGCGGCGCGCTCCAACTCCCGGGTGCGAGCGTCATCGCCTTTACCGACAATCACGACTTCGAGGGGATGGCGCACGTGGAGCAGTGCCGCGAGCCCATACGTGGCGGCAAACAGCCCGTACTGCTCGGCCACGCCCGCGAACGCTTCCAACGTCTGCTCCGCTCTCTGGCGATAGGTCTGGTTCATCGCGTAGCTTGCCAGGCGGTCGAGCGCCATCGCCGCAATGGGGTTGCCCGCCGGCGTCGGCGAGTCCTGAAACGCCTTGCGAGGTACATCCACGCCCTCCGCGATGGCTGGCGCATCTTTGGGGCGGTCGAAGAAGCCGCCGCCGCCCTCATCCCAGAATTTTTCGAGGCAAATCTTAATCGTTCGTTCCGCGGCCTCGAAGTACCTCTTCTCACCCGTTGTCTCGAACGCATCCAGTAGCGCCATTGCCATGAACACCTGGTCGTCAAGCACGCCGCCCGCCCACTCGCTACCCACTCGCTGCCCCGCCTCCGGGCAGCGGTGCGCGAAGCCCCACTCATCGCTCCAGGCACTCTCCAGAATGCGGTCGAGCGTGCCCATGGCAAGTTGCCGGCAGTCCTCGCGCCCCAGCACTCGCGCGGCCTCCAGATACGCCGAGATGAACATCCCGTTCCAAGCCACGTACACAGTCTTATCTACGTACGGCGTCGGCCGTTGCTTGCGCGTCTCCAGCATCATTGCCTTGGCAGCGTCGAGACGTTTCTCAATCTCATCCACGGGGACGGCGCGATTGCGCGCCAACTCTTCGGCGGGCAGAGCCACGTGGAGCACGTTCTTGGCGGCGTTGTGATGCATGGGCCCGTGCTGGCGGACGTCGAAGTGCTCGATGACCAGCTCGGCGTCGTCGGCCGGCAGGGCGGCCCGCACTTCCTCCAGCGTCCACGTAAAGTAATCGCCGTCGTCCTCCAGGCTGTAGTCGGCGTCCTGGCTGGCATAGAAACCGCCCTGCGGGTCGCTCAGCGTCGTGTTCACCCAACTGATGATTCCCTCGGCAATGCGCCGATAGAGCGCGTTGCCGGTGACCTGCCAAGCGTGCAGGTAGTTCTTCAGCAGCTCCGAGTTGTCATAGGACATTTTTTCGAAGTGGGGCACGTGCCAGCGCTCGTCCACTGAGTAGCGGTGGAAGCCGCCACCCACCTGGTCGTAGACGCCGCCGCGCGCCATGGCGTCCAGCGTAGTGGTAACCACAGTCAACAGCGCGCGCTCACCAGTCGATTGGTAGCGTTCCAGAATCAGCTCAATTGCGGTTGAGTGCGGGAACTTGGGCGCGCCGCCGAAGCCGCCGAAGCGAAAATCGAACATCCGCACTGCCGAGTCGGCGATGGAATCAATGACGCGCGGGTCGAACGCGCGCTTGGCACCGGCGAACATCTCCGCCTGCCGCAGCGCTTCCACTAGGTTGTCGGCGCTGGCGCGGATCTCCGCCAACCGCGTGACGTAATTGGCCGCAATGGCCGCCAGCACCCGCTTGAAGCCCGGCCGACCGAAGGTGTCGTCAGGCGGAAAGTACGTTCCGCCGAAAAACGGCTTGCCGTCCGGCGTCAGGAAAGCCGTGAGCGGCCAGCCACCCTGGCCGCTGATGGCGCTGACGGCAGCCTGGTAGCGGGCGTCGATGTCGGGGCGCTCGTCGCGGTCGACCTTGATGGGAACAAAGTGCTGGTTGATGATCTGGGCGGTTTCCGCGTCTTCGTAGCTCTCGCGGTCCATCACGTGGCACCAGTGGCACCACACCGCGCCGATATCGAGGAGCACGGGCCTGTCCTGTTCGCGCGCTTCACGGAATGCTTCGTCGCAGAAGGGCCACCACGCGACGGGTTGCGTGGCGCCGTGCCGCAGGAACGGGCTGCGCGAGCCGACCAGCCGGTTCACCGGTTCCGCCGCGGGCCGGTTCATACGCGGGCGGAGGGACAGAGATTCGAAACGACGCAGTCCTCGCAGCGCGGACGGCGCGCCTGACAGACCGCGCGACCGTGCAGGATCAGCGTGTGCGAGAGATCCGTCCAGTCTTCGCGCGGAAACAGGTTCATCAGATCCTGCTCGATCTTCTCGGGGTCCTTGTGGCGTGTGAACCCGAGACGTTGCGAGAGACGTGTCACGTGCGTGTCGACGACCACACCCTCATTCTTGCCGAACGCCGTACCGAGGACGACGTTCGCCGTCTTGCGCCCGACGCCCGGCAGTGTAACGAGCTCGTCGAGCGTGTCGGGGATCCTGCCGCCGAAACGTTCGACGACCGCATTCGCCATCCCCAGCAGATTCCGCGTCTTGTTACGGAAGAAGCCGGTGGAATGGATCAACCGCTCGAGCTCTTCGGGCCTGGCCGCGGCGAGGTCTGCGGGTGTGGGATAGCGCTCGAAGAGCGCGGGCGTGACCATGTTCACGCGCTCGTCCGTGCTCTGCGCAGACAGGATCGTCGCGACCAGCAGCTCGTACGGATTGCGCCATTTCAGCGCGGTGGTCGCGTTCGGGTATTCGAGGCGCAGTCGCCGGAGCACCTCGAGTGCGCGCACCCTGCGCGCGGCGAGCGTCTCCCTGCCCCGCCGCGCGGCTTCGCGTCCGGCCGGACCGCGCGGCCCGGC
>DATLZZ010000013.1:0-72409 GCA_035573715.1 Candidatus Xenobia bacterium
GCGCAGAGTTGTCATGAGCCCTGGGCTCGCGGAATGAATGCGACACACCTCGGGAAGATGTTCATGCCCCCTGAGGGCGGAGAGATGACTCGGAACGATCCGCACCGGTCCCTGGACAGTCGCGCTTTCAGAGATGACAACTTTGGTTAGAAGAGCTGAGTGGTCCAGAGGTCGTGCAGGTGGACGACGCCTTCGACGCGGCGCTCAGCGTCGACCACAACGATGGAGGTAATCTTGCGCTCCTCCATCAGGCGGAGCGCGGCGCCGGCGAGCTCAGTGCGCGGGATGGTGGTGGGGTTGGCGGTCATGGCGTCGGCGGCAGTGAGGTGGAGCGCTTCGTCCTTACGGCGCTCCATCAGCCGGCGCAAGTCTCCGTCGGTGATGATTCCGGCGAGCCGCATCGAATCCTCCACCACCGTCGTCATCCCCAGCCCTTTGCGGCTCATTTCGTAGATGACCTCCGGCATGGGCGTCGCCGGCGAGACGCGCGGCACGGCGTCGCCCGAGTGCATCAGCGCCTCAACCCGAGTCAGCTTCTTCCCCAGCCGCCCGCCGGGGTGCAGCCGAGCGAAATCTTCTTCCTTGAAGCCGCGGCGCTCGAGCAGCGCGATGGCCAGCGCGTCGCCCAGCGCCATCATGGCGATGGTGGAGGCGGTGGGGGTCAAGTCCATCGGGCAGGCTTCGCGCTCGACCGAGATGTCGAGCGCCACCTCGGCTGCCTGGCCGAGCGTCGATTTGAGATTTCCGGTCAGCGCCAAGATGGGAATGCCAAGGCGCTTCGCGGTCGGCAGGAGTTGATTGATTTCGTCGGTCTCGCCGCCGTAACTCAGCGCCACCAGCAGGTCGCCTTTGACCAGCATTCCCAGGTCGCCGTGCGCCGCCTCGGCCGGATGCAGGAAAAACGCCGGCGTGCCGGTGGAAGCAAACGTGGCGGCGATCTTCTGTCCGATGATGCCTGACTTGCCGATGCCGGTAATGACCACGCGGCCCTGGCAGGCGAAAATTAGCTCGACGGCCTGCTCGAAGCGTTTGTCGAGCCGCTTCAGCAGCCCCTCGATAGCCTCCAACTCAGTCTTCAAAACCTTCTTGGCAATCTCAAGGCTCATAACTCTCACAGATGGCTTCTGGGGCTAAAGCCCATCCAAATTGCGACGCTGAACAGCGGGGTTGAAACCCCGCCCTTCCCTTTCGTGAGAAGGGACGGGCTTCAGCCCGTCCGTAAAGCAGCAACTCCAAACCGGCTTTAGCCGCTGAAGGCATCCCAACCTAACTCCGCTGTCTATTCATAGGAGGGCGATAGCACCGGCCGTAAGGTGTCTCGCGTTTATAGTAACTCGTGCGACGCGCATATGAGTCAGCTTCCTTAGGTAGTAGGAGTTGCCCGGTAAATTGCCAGCATCCCTTCCAGCAGGGGCCTGAGCTGGGCCAGCGGCCACTGGGTGGCGGGATCCGACAACGCCTTGTCGGGGTTGTCGTGGACTTCCATGAAGATGCCGTCCACGCCGGCGGCCACCGCGGCGCGCGCCAGCGGCTCGGCAAACTCGCGCTGGCCGCCCGACTGATTGCCTTCCCAGCCCGGGAGCTGCAGCGAGTGGGTAACGTCGAACACCACCGGGTAGCCAAACCCGCGTAGAATTGGGAACGAGCGCATATCCACCACAAGGTTGTTGTAGCCGAAGCTGGAGCCGCGTTCGGTGACAATAACGTTCTGATTGCCCGTGCCCGCCACTTTTTCAATCGCGTGCTTCATTTCCCACGGCGAAACGAACTGTCCTTTCTTGATGTTGACCGCGCGGCCCGACTTCCCCGCCGCGGTCAACAAGTCGGTCTGCCGGCAAAGGAAGGCGGGAATCTGCAAGATGTCGGCGACCTCGGCGGCGGGGCCGACCTGGGAGGGGTCGTGCACATCCGTCAGCACCGCTACTTTCAATTCATTCTTGATGCGGCGCAGCACGCGCAGCCCTTCCGCCATTCCCGGTCCGCGATAGGATGCGCCCGAAGTGCGGTTGGCTTTGTCGAAGCTGGTCTTGAAGATGTAGGGCAGGTTCAAGTCGGCGCAGACGGCGGCGATGCGCTCCGCCATGGAGACGGCGTGCGCTTCGGACTCAATCACGCACGGCCCGGCGATAAGGAACAGGCCGTTGGCTCCGCCCAGGCGGAGCGTCGCCACAGCGACTTCCCGTGTAGCTGGAGCCATTTCGAAGAGATTATAGCCACAAAGGCACAAAGACACGAAGCAAAGACCTTACCGCAGAGGGCGCGGAGAATCGCTGAGGGCGCAGAGAAGAGGGGGGAGACCGAGGGCGATGCGTTATGCGTTCAGAACGCGTTCTAACGCATGGGAGAGGCATGCCCTGAAGGAGCATGACCGGCAGAAACCGGAACCTCAGGGCTAAAGGCCGTATCTGCTAGCCGCCGTTTCGGCACGACTGAAATCGTGCCCTCCCGGCGGTCCCTGCGTCGAGGCTAGTCTTGATCGTCGCCGAGGACGGCTTCGACCTTTGCGTGCGCCGGGCGGTGGGCGCGGCGGTAGTCATAGGCCGCGCCGATGAAGGCGGCGAAGAGGGGGTGGGGCTCGAAGGGCTTGGACTTGAACTCGGGGTGGAACTGGCAGCCGAGAAACCAGGGGTGATTGGGAATCTCGACAATTTCAACGTAAGTTCCGTCGGGCGTGGCGCCGCTGATGCGCAGCCCGTGCGCGACCAAGGTCTCTTCATACTCGCGATTGAACTCGTAGCGGTGCCGGTGGCGCTCGGAAATCTCCAGCGTCCCATACGCTTTGTGCGCGAAGGAGTCCGGAACAAGCTTGCACGGCCAGGCGCCGAGGCGCATCGTGCCGCCGAGCTCTTCGACGCCCAGCAGCTCGCGCAGCTTGTAGATGACGCGGTGGGGCGTGGCCGGGTCGAACTCGGTCGAGTCGGCGTCGGCCATACCGCAGACGTTGCGGGCGAACTCGATGACTGCGCATTGCATACCGAGACAGATGCCGAAGAACGGCACTTGGCTCTCGCGGGCGAAGTGGATGGCGTTAACCATTCCGGCGATGCCGCGCTTGCCGAAGCCGCCGGGGACGAGAATGCCGTCGAGGCCGTCGAGTTGCCGCGGCCAGTCTTTGCCTTCCACGCCTTCGGATTCAATCCAAACAATGTCGGTGCGCAGGTTGTGCGCCAAGCCGCCGTGCACCAGCGCCTCGTTCAAGCTCTTGTAGGCGTCACGCAAGCCGACGTACTTGCCGACGACGCCGATACGGACTTCGTCGCGGGGCTTGCGGATGCGACGCACCAGCTTGACCCAAGCGTCGAGGTTGACCGGACCAGCCGACAGGCCGAAGTGGCGGATGATTTGTTCATCGAGCTTCTCCTCGGCCAGCATGAATGGAACTTCGTAAATCGAGCCGACATCGCGGGCAGTGATGACCGCTTCCTCGCGCACGTTGCAGAAGAGCGCGATCTTGGCCTTGACGTCCTGGGTGAGCGGGCGCTCGGCGCGGCACAGCAGGATGTCGGGCTGGATACCGATTTCGCGCAGCTCCTTGACGCTGTGCTGGGTGGGCTTGGTTTTAAGCTCGCCCACGGTTTGGATGAACGGCACCAGCGTGACGTGGATGAAGAGGGTGTTTTCGCGCCCGAGCTCGAGGCGCAGTTGGCGGATGGATTCCAGAAACGGCAGCGACTCGATGTCGCCCACCGTGCCGCCGATTTCGACGATGACGACGTCGACTTCGTCGGCCACTTTGCGCATGGCCAACTTGATTTCGTTGGTGACGTGGGGCACGACCTGGACGGTCTTGCCGAGGTAGTCGCCGCGGCGCTCCTTGGCGATGATGGTTTCGTAGATTCGTCCCGAGGTCCAGTTGTTATCGCGGGTCAGCTTGGCGTGGGTGAAGCGCTCGTAGTGGCCGAGGTCGAGGTCGGTCTCAGCGCCGTCGTCGGTGACGTAGACTTCGCCGTGCTGGAAGGGCGACATGGTGCCGGGGTCGACGTTCAGATACGGGTCGAGCTTTTGCAGAGTGACCTTGAGTCCGCGACTTTCGAGCAGCGCGCCGATTGACGCCGCCGCCAGCCCTTTACCCAGCGAAGAAACAACACCACCGGTTACAAAAATGTACTTGGCTCCCATTGGGGTCCCGGATCACCTCCGAAGGATTTGGCGCGAAGAAAAAAGAGAGGAGAGCGCCGCCGTGGCAGGAACGAGCAACCGTTTCGCGGCGCACAACCTATTATGTTGCGCCGCCCGGCGGTTGTCAAACCGACGCGCGCGTCTCCATTTCGAGAAGAGCTTTCTTGCGGGGGAGGCCGAGGCCGTAGCCGCCGAGCGTGCCGCCGCCGCGCACCACACGATGGCAAGGAACGATGAGTGGAACTGGATTCGAGCCGCAGGCGGTGCCCACGGCGCGGGCGGCGCCGGGCTTGCCGATGGCCTTCGCCACTTCGCCGTAGGTGCGCGTCTTGCCGTACGGGATGCGCAGCAGCTCCTCCCACACGCGGCACTGGAAGGCGGTGCCGCGGATGTCGAGCGGGAGGTCGAGCCGCGGCTGGCGCCCTTCGAGGTAGCGCATCAAGGTGCTGACGGTCCGGGTCAAGCCGTTGCGGTCGCGCCGCACGTCGGCTTGCGGATATTCGTGGCGCAAGCGCGACTCGAGCTCGCGCTCGGAATCCGCCAGGCTGACGGCGCAGATGCCGCGTTCGGTGCGCGCCACCAGCAAGCGCCCCAACGGCGAAGCCGCTGTTGTGTAGGTGATGCTCATTCCCTTACCTCCTCGGCGATAAGTTGCCGGCGTCATGCCGAGCTTGCCGGCGGCGCGCTCGTAGAGCCGGCTGCTGGAGCCATAGCCGACGTCGTAGAGCGCTTCGGTGACGCTCCGTCCCGCGCGCAAACGGGACTTGACGCCGCCCATGCGCAGCGAGTCGGCGTACTGCCGCGGGGTGATGCCCAGCACGCGCTTGAACGTCCGCTGCAAGTGGAACCCGCTCACACCGACCTCGCCGGCGAGTGACTTCAGGCTCAGCGGCGCGTCCAGGCTGCGCTCGATGTGCCGCGCGGCGCGCTCGACCATGTCCTTCTGCGCGTCGCGCAACGCCGCCGTATCCGGACGACAGCGGCGACAGGGGCGGAAACCCGCTTGCTCGGCCGCCGCCGGAACGGGAAAGAAAACCACCTGGGGGCGCTTGGGCCGCCGCGACGAGCACGATGGCCGGCAGTAGATGCCGGTCGAGCGCACGCCGTAGACAAAAGCGCCATCGTAGCGCTGGTCGTGTGCCAGCACGGCGCGCCAGCGCGCCTTGCTCTCTCGACCAGCCGCTACTTTCCCTCGCATCGGTGTATCCTCCCACCAGTAGAGTAGACAGAGAGGCAGAGAGAGTCTATCCGATTCTTGCCCTCAAACTTGGCTTCGAAGGGCGGCTTCGGCGCGGGCCAGGTCCGCCGGCGTGTCCACACCAATCGAGTCGTAGGGCGTCTCAACCACCTTGATGCGCACGCCGTGCTCCAGCATCCGCCACTGCTCCAGCGCCTCCTGCTGTTCGCGGGGCGTGGACGGCCACTGCGCGAACTCCAGAAGGAAGTCGCGCCGGTAGACGTACAGGCCCAGGTGCTTGAAGTAGGCCGCGCGCTCCAGGTCCACGGCCATCCCCGGCCCTACGTGCGGCTCAGGTGCGCGCGAGAAGCTGACTGCGAAGCCGTCGGCATCTGTAACAACTTTGACGGCGTGGGGACTCATCAGGGTCTCAAGCGTATGGATTCGTGTCTTCAGCGTCGAAACCTGAAGCCGCGCGTCTAACAGAAAAGGCTCGAGAGCTTGCTCGATGGCGCGTGGGTCAATGAGGGGTTCGTCGCCTTGAACGTTGACCACCAAGTCGCACTCGACCTCCGCGAAGAGCTCGGCCAGCCGGTCGGTGCCAGAGCGATGCGCGGCGCTGGTGAGCCGCGCCTCGCCGCCGAAGCCGCGCACCGCGGCGGCGATGCGCTCGTCGTCGGTGGCCACAATCACCTTCTCAATCTGCTTTACCGACGCCACGCGGCGATAGACGTGCTCAATCATCGGCCGGCCGGCCAGCAGCGCCAGAGCCTTTCCGGGAAAACGCGTGGAGGTGTAGCGGGCGGGGATACCAGCAAGGATTCGCGGCGGGCGGTTCACGCGCCGGAAAGTCTAGCATACCGCTTGCACCCTCTGTTAGAATGTGGTGGGTGCCGCTCCCGGCAGCCAGTGGGGGAGTTGTGAACGTGGGTCAGTACGCACGGCTCGGGAGTTTCGTCCTGACTGGTGCGCTTGCCCTGGCGTTCCCGCCGGGCATCACCAGTCAGGGCGCGACGCCAACGCCGCCACGCGAGCCGGACGCGCGCGTGCGCGTGGATGTGGACCTGGTGCTGGTGCCGGTGACGGTCACCGACCCCTACAACCGGCTGGTAACAGGACTGCGCAAGGAGCATTTTGAGATTCACGAAGACGGCCAGCAGCAGGAAATCCTTTACTTCTCCAACGAAGAAGCCCCGCTTTCGCTGGGCGTGGTCTTTGACGTGAGCGACAGCATGAACTGGTCGGGCAAGCTGGAGCGCGCCACTAAGGCCGCCATTGAATTCCTGCAAACGTCGAACCCGCAGGACGAGTTTTTCGTGGTGCAATTCAGCGACGAGCCGCGGCTGCTTAGTAGCTTCACCAGCTACGTCGAAGACATCCAGAACCGTCTGGCTTCGGTGCGCGCCAACGGGCGCACCGCCCTACTCGACGCCATCTACCTCTCGCTGGACAACATGCGCGATGCCCACAACGGCCGCAAAGCCCTGCTGGTGATCTCCGACGGCGGCGACAACCGCAGCCGCTACGGCGTCAAGGACATCAAAGCCGCGGTGCGCGAATCCGATGTCCAGCTCTACGCCATTGGGATTTTCGACCCCGACCGCGCCGGCCGCGGCCAGGAATACCTTTACGGGCCCTACCTCCTGCAGGAGTTGGCGGAGATGACCGGCGGACGGATGTTCCCGGTCGAGCTCTACAGCCTGCACGAGCTGCCCGATCTGGCCGCAAAAATCAGCATCGAGCTACGCAACCAATATGTGCTTGGCTACCGTCCAAAGAATGCACAGCGAGATGGGAGCTGGCGGCGCATCAAGATCAAGCTGAAGCCGCCCAAGGGCCTGCCGCCGCTGTACTCATATGCACGGTCAGGATACTATGCGCCATCACAATAACAACTCGGGTTGGAACGCCCGGCGCACGTTTGCGCTTGGGCTGGCGGTGCTTCTTTTGGTGGCCGCCACACTGGCCGCTCAGGTACGGCCGAAGAAGACCGACCAAGAAACGCTGGTGGTGGATGTCGACCTAGTCGTCCTCCACACCACTGTGGTGGACGAGAAAGGCCACCTGGTGACTAACCTGCCGGCCTCGAGCTTCCGCGTCTACGAGGACAACATCGAGCAGAAGCTCTCAGTCTTTCGCAACGAAGACGTGCCGGTGACCGCCGGCTTGGTGCTGGACAACAGCGCTTCGATGCGGCCCAACCGCCACCAGATGATGGCCGGGGCGTTGCGGTTCGTCGAAACCTCGAACGCGATGGACGAGATTTTCGTGGTCAACTTCAACGACGACTACTACCTGGACCTGCGCGACAAGGATTTCTCCAACGACGTTAAGGAACTGAAGGAAGCGCTGGAGAAGACTAACACCCGCGGCAGCACTGCCTTCTACGACGCCTTGCGCGCCTCCCTCCAGCACCTCAAGCGCGGCACGCGGCAGAAGAAAGTCCTGCTAGTCATCACCGACGGCGTGGACAACGCCAGCATTTCCAACTTCAACACCGTGCTGCGCGAAGCCCAGCAGTCCGAGGCCGGCATCTATCTGGTCGCCCTGCCCTGCGAGGGCAATGACAAGCGCGACTGCCGACGCGCCAAGCGCGAGATGCGCAAGCTGGCTGACACCAGCGGCGGCCTGGCCACCTTCCCGACTTCGATTGAGCAGGTTGACGCGCTGTGCCGTCAGATTGCTCACGACATCCGCAACCAGTACGTCCTCGGCTACTACCCCCTCAACAAAGCACGCGACGGCAGCTTCCGCAACGTGCGCGTGGAAATCGTCAAGGCACCCAAGGGTGCCGGAAAATTGACGGTTCGCCACCGCATGGGCTACTACGCCGGACCCGCTCCCGGCGGCGCCGGCACGCCGTAAGAACCTTCAAGAAGTCCGATGGTCGAATGTCTGAAGTTCTTTTGGATTCTCACCTTCTGACCCTTCGACTCTTCAATCTCTCCTGTGGCTAGCTCAATTGGGCGAAAAAGCTCTCGCCGAAGTTCAGCCTGATGCCAAAGTTCTCCGCGATGGTCTGGCCCGTGTCGGCCAGCGCGGCGCGGGTACCTAGGTTGGCGCCGCCTCTAAGGCGGGGCGAGTAGGCCAGCAGCGGGACGTACTCGCGCGAGTGGTCGGTGGAAGGCGTGGCCGGGTCGCAGCCGTGGTCGGCGGTGATAATTAACAGGTCGTCCCGCCCAATGGCTTTCATCATCTGGGCGAGGCCGATATCGGCTTCTTCCAGTGCCCGCGCGTAGCCCTCGACGTCGTTGCGGTGGCCGTAAAGCTGATCGAAGTCCACCAGGTTGGTGAAGATGAGCCCTTCGCCGTACTTGCCGATGGCGTCCAGTGTCTTGGCGATGCCGTCGAGGTTGTTCTTCGTCTTGGTGTACGCCGCCAGGCCGCGTCCGCAGTAGATGTCGTGGATCTTGCCCACGCCGTAGGTGAATACGTTCTTCTCGCGCAGGAGGTCGAGCAGCGTCGGCCGCGGTGGGTCGATGGCAAAGTCGCGGCGGCGCTCGGTGCGGGTGAAGTTGCCGGGCTGACCGACGAACGGCCGCGCAATCACCCGCCCCACCTGATGCGGCGGAACCAGCATCTCGCGCGCGATCTGGCAAATCCGGTAGAGCTCGTCAATCGGGATGACCTCTTCGTGCGCTGCCACCTGAAACACGCTGTCGGCTGAGGTGTAAACGATGGGCGCGCCCGTGCGCATATGCTCCTCGCCCAGCTCCTTGATGATTTCCGTCCCGCTGGCCGCTTTGTTCCCCAGCGTCTTGCGCCCGATACGCCGCTCGTACTCTTCAATCAGCTCGCGCGGAAAGCCGCTTGGGTATGTCGGGAACGGGTACTCGAGGTAGAGCCCCGCCATCTCCCAGTGACCCGTCGTGGTGTCCTTGCCCGGCGACGCGATGGCCGCCTTGCCGTAGGCGCCGGCCGGACGCGCCGGCGGCTCCAGGTTCTCCAAAGGGCGAATGTTCGCCAACCCTAGCCACACCAGCGTGGGAATCTTTAACGGCCGCGAGGCCGCCACGTGACCCAGCGTGTCGCTCCCCTCGTCGCCGAAGGCCGCTGCGTCCGGCATCTCGCCGATGCCCACGCTATCCAGGACAATCAAAACGACACGTCGAAACGGTTTTGCTGCACTCCCCATAGGCCCAATCTACCACGAGAGTGGAAAAACGAAACCTGACATTCTGTCGCCCTTGGCGTCATCCCGCACCCTCCTATGCCAATTTGCCCGTAGGAGTAGGAAGGCTAGGACGCCCGCATCGCTCTTACCCACCTGAGGCACAACAAGAAACCCTAGTGCAGGAACAACTTGTCTGCAGTGCGTTTTTTCTTCACGTGGCAAAGCCCTTGCACTCCAAGCAGGCAAGTGGCGGTGCAGCCGCCGCGGGAGGATTGTTACGCAGCTCGGCTCCCACAGACCACACACGGACTGCGGGGCGGCGCTCCCCGGCCTGGCTTCTCTGGCCACGGCATCTGGGAGGTGTTTATGACCGCTCGCAAGACAACCCTGGCCCTGGGTCTGGTGGCCCTGTGTGCCTCTATCGGGTCGGCTATGGTGGCGACCACGCTCAACGATTTCTTCCTGCCCGGCAGCCAACCGGGGCAGTCGGGGCAACTGGAGACCCCGGACAAGTGCGACAACTGCCACGGCGACTACAACACCGCCGTCGAACCCGCCTTCAACTGGCGCGGCGGGATGATGTCCCAGGCGGCCCGCGATCCCTTCTTCTTCGCCTCGCTGACCATCGCCAACCAGGATGCCGCCGACTCCGGCGACCTGTGCATCCGCTGCCATTCGCCTGCCGGCTGGCTTGAAGGCCGTTCCTTCCCCACCGATGGCTCGGCGCTCAACAACAACGACCGCCAAGGCGTGCAGTGTGATTTCTGTCACAAGCTGGTCAAGCCCTCGCCACTTGGAATCAATCCCTATCCTACCGACACCGCCTACACCACGGGAAGTTATCCGCAGGATCAGAGCTATCTCTCCAAGCTGACGCCGATTCCCGGCTGGTCGGCCAATGGGATGTACATCGCCGACTCCAATAACGCCAAGCGCGGGCCCTTCATTGACGCCAACGCCAAGCACCAGATGTTCTACTCGCCGTTCCACCAGGACGCGGCGCTCTGCGGCACCTGCCACGACGTCAGCAACCCGGCCTTCTCCCGTCAGCCGGATGGCTCCTACGCGCTCAACACACTCGGCCAGCCGGCCAGCTTCGACAACGGGGACTTCGATCCCGGGAAGATGTTCCCGGTGGAGCGCACCTACAGCGAATGGAAGATGAGCGCTTTCGCCGCGGGCGGGGTGGACATGGGCGGGCGGTTCGGCGGCAACAAGCGCGTTGTCTCCACCTGCCAGGATTGTCACCTGCAGGACATCACCGGTGTGGCGGCCAACAAGGCGGGCACGCCCACCCGCACCGACCTGCCGCTGCACGATATGACCGGCGGCAACACCTTCATCCCCAAGACGCTGGCCGCGCTGTGGCCGGGCGAAGTGAACCAGGCGGCGCTGGATGCCGGCATCACGCGTGCTCGCTCGATGTTGCAGAAGGCCGCCACGCTCAGCGCCAGTTCGCCAACTTCTGGTGTGCTGCGCATCCGCGTGGTCAACGAGACGGCGCACAAGCTGCCCAGCGGCTACCCGGAAGGGCGTCGCATTTGGATCAACGTGAAATTCTTCGGCCCCTCCGGCAACCTCGTGCAGGAGCGCGGCGCCTACGACCTCCTCTCGGCAACCCTCGATTCCTCCTCGACCAAGGTTTATGCAATCCAGCCTGGGCTTTCTGCCGACTTGGCGGCGGCGCTCGGTGAGACCGCCGGGCCGAGCTTCCACTTTGTCCTGAACAACCAAATCTTCAAGGACAACCGCATTCCGCCGCGCGGCTTTACCAACGCGGCCTTCGCCGCCATTCAATCGCCGCCGATTGGTTACTCGTATGCGGATGGTCAGTATTGGGATGACACCGACTACGCCATTCCCAGCGGTGCCACCTACGCTGAAGTGCGGCTCTACTATCAAACAACCACCCGTGAGTTCGTGGAGTTCCTGCGCGACGAGAACGAGACCAACGACTGGGGCCAACGGCTTTACAACGCCTGGCTGGCCAATGGCCAGTCGGCCCCCGAGTTGATGGCCATGACCACCTGGGGCACGCCGCCGACGGATACCGCCGCGCCGACCGCTCCCACCAATCTGACGGCTACGGCAGCTTCGCGATTGATCACACTGAGTTGGGGCGCTTCCACCGACAACCTCGGTGTCGCCGGCTACTACATTTACCGGAACGGCGCCCGCGCCGGTCTCTCCACTACAACCTCGTTCAATGACAAGTACCTGAGTCCCCATACCACTTACTGCTACACCGCCACTGCGTTCGACGCCGCCGGCAACGAATCCATCTTCAGCAACACCGCCTGCGCCACCACCCCGCGCAGATGAGAAAAGAAAGGAGCAAATCCCATGATTACCCGACGACATTTCCTAAAGGCAGGAGCGCTGGCCGGCGGAGGGCTGCTGCTGGGCGGGCGCTGGGTTGTACCCCGCCTCCTGGCCCAGATCCCGGGCGGGACACTTGACCCGACCCTCATTTCCAAGTACGTGATGCCGCTGGTCATCCCGCCGACGATGCCGCGCACCTCGAAGATTGTGCGGCGGGCCGCCAAGAATATTGACTACTATGAGATCGCTGTCCGGCAATTCCAGCAGCAGATATTGCCGATGCCGCTCCCGCCCACGACGGTGTGGGGCTACGGCTCCGCGAACCATCCCGGCTCGTTCCACTACCCTTCGTTCACGATTGAAGCCAAGTGGGAAACCCCGGTGCGGGTAAAGTGGATCAACGATTTGAAGGATCCCTTGACCGGCAACTTCCTGCCCCACATCCTGCCGGTCGATCCCACTCTGCACTGGGCCAATCCGCCCGGGGGGATCGAGGGCCGGGACATGCGCCCGGAGTTCACCGAGACGCCCGGACCCTACACCGGCCCTGTGCCCATCGTCACTCACGTGCACGGTGCGCACGCCCCGCAGGAAAGTGACGGCTACCCCGAGGCCTGGTACCTGCCCAATGCCGCCAACATCGACCCGGAGTACGCCAAGACCGGAACGTACTACGACATTTTCAAAGCGTCGTCCCCGCTGGGCTCTGACTGGAGCCCGGGGACGGCCGTGTTCCAGTATCCCAATGACCAGCGCGCGTCGACCCTCTGGTACCACGACCACACGCTGGGGATGACCCGCCTCAATGTCTATGCCGGACCTGCCGGCTTCTATCTGCTGCGCGGCGGACCCGGCGATGAAGTCATGGGGCAACTTCCCGGTTCGGCTCCGGTCGTGGGGCCGCCGGGGATGGAAACTTTCGAGATCCCCATCGTCATCCAGGACCGCTCCTTCAATGCCGATGGCTCGCTGTTCTATCCGGCGACGCGCGAGTTCTTCGATGAGTTCGAAGGCCCCTACGTTCCCGACAGCGACATTGCCCCGATTTGGAACCCGGAGTTCTTCGGCAACACCATGGTGGTGAACGGCCGAACCTGGCCCTATCTCGAAGTCGGCCAGCGCCGTTACCGTCTCCGCTTCCTCAACGGCTGCAACTCCCGCTTCCTGATTCTGCGCTTCGACAACGACCATCCCTTCTGGCAGATTGGCTCCGAGGGAGGCTTCCTCCCCGCGCCAGTGGAGCTCTCGCAACTCCTGATGGCGCCGGCTGAGCGCGCCGACGTCATCGTCGACTTCACCCACGTCCCAGCCGGGACAACGCTCACACTGCTGAACGTGGGCCCGGACCAACCCTTCGGGGGAGGCGTGCCGGGAGTGGACTTCGACTCCGCTGAGCCGTCCACCACGGGCCAGGTGATGGAGTTCCGCGTCGTCCGCTCGGGCGGCGTAGACAATAGCACTCGGCCGGACAAGCTCGTGCTGCCCCCTATCATCCCGATCGGGCCACCCAACAACACGCGACAGGTGTCGCTCAATGAGGCGGACTCAGCAGTACTGGAGAATGTGGGCCCGCGCGAGGCAGCGCTCGGCACGGTGGACTCGCAGGGCGCACCCGTCCCCGCAGACTGGGATTACCCCATGACGGAAAACCCAACCTTGAACTCAACCGAAGTCTGGGAGATTCACAACTTCACCGAAGATGCGCACCCCATTCACATCCACGAGGTGCAGTTTCAGGTGGTGAACCGCCAGCCGTTTGAGGGCTCGATCCGGCCACCGGAAAGCTGGGAGACCGGCTTCAAGGACACCGTCATCGCGTACCCCGGGGAAATCACCCGCTTGGTTGCCTATTTCGACGTTCCCGGGCGGTTCGTCTGGCATTGCCACATCGTCGAGCACGAAGACAACGAGATGATGCGGCCGTACGAGATCACCTAGACAAGCCTTCGGCCGCCGGTTGCGCTGTAGGACCGGCGGCTTGTCTTTGAAGCTCGATTGCGCCTCGTCTTCCGCCAGCCTATAATCATTGGTTTGGTATGCTGGCGCGGACAGCGCCGGTAGGGTTCCAGCTGCGCTGCGCGTGCCGATCCTGACTCATGGCCACCAAAGTCGCCCCTGCCTCGAAAGAGGCCGTCATCGGAACGCGTGAGGCGCTTGTCGTCCGCGGGGCGCGGGTCCACAACCTGAAAAACATCACGGTGGAGATTCCGCACAGCGCCATCACCGTGATCACCGGGGTTTCAGGCTCGGGCAAGTCATCACTGGCGTTTGACACCATCTACGCCGAAGGCCAGCGGCGCTACGTAGAGTCGCTCTCCGCCTACGCCCGGCAGTTTCTGGAGCGCATCGAGAAGCCTGAGGTGGACGAAATCGAGGGCATCGCGCCCGCCATCGCCATCAAGCAGAAGAACACTGGGCGCAACCCACGCTCGACGGTCGCAACGGCCACCGAGCTCTACGACTACCTGCGGCTACTCTTTGCCCGAGTGGGCGAAACCTGGTGCGCGAACTGCGGCATCCGCGTCGAGCACGACACCATTGACCAGATTGCCGCCCGCGTGCTGGCGCTGCCCGCCGGCTCGCGGTTCTACGTCCTCTTTCGAGTCTCCCTTCCCGCCCCCGAGGGCAAGCGCAAGAAGGGAGTAACCGCCGAGGCGTTGAAGGCGGCACTGACCACACTGCGGCAACGCGGCTTCAATCGACTCTACCAACGCGGGGCCAAGGGAGCGGCCGGCAAGCTGTTCGAGTTCTCGACGCCGGAATCCCTGCTTGACCTCGATCTTTCCGAACCGGTCTACGTACTTGTTGATCGTCTGGCCGTTCCTGCAGCAGGCGAAGACTCTGCGGGGTTCCGCTCGCGGCTGGTGGATTCCGTGGAGCTCAGCTATCGCGAAGGCGATGGCGAGGTTTTCCTCGAGCTCGTTGCCGCGACGACGGGCGAGAACTGGCTGCGCTTTACCGAGCGCTTTGAGTGCCGCCGCTGCGGCGCCGTCTACGCGCCGCCCGAGCCGGCGCTCTTCAGCTTCAACAGTCCCCACGGCGCCTGCCCGCGCTGCCACGGCTTCGGGAACACCATTGACTTCGACCTCGACAAGGTCATCCCCGACAAGGGGCGGCGGCTGAGCGACGGCGCCATCGACCCGTGGAGCAAGCCGCGTTACCGCCATCTGCTGGGCGAGCTGCGTCGCTTCTGCCGGCGCGAAGGCATCGACCCGGATGCCTCGTGGAACGAGCTGTCCGCGCGCGAGCGCAAAAAGATTCTCGACGGGGACGAGGATTTCATCGGCGTTAAAGGCTTCTTTGCCTGGCTGGAGCGCAAGAAATACAAGCTGCACGTGCGCGTCTTTCTGAGCCGCTACCGCGGCTACGCGCTCTGTCCGGAGTGCGAAGGTGCGCGGCTGCGCAAGGAAGCGCGGGCGGTGCGGTTGCCCTTGCAAGCGGGCGAGGAGGCGGGGCGCAGGTTGCCGGACGTTGTGGCGATGAACATCGCCGAGGCGCGGCAGTTTTTCGACGCGCTGGAGCTGACGCGCACGCAGTTGGCCATCGCCGACAAGGTGCTGGAGGAGATTCGCCACCGGCTGCGGTTCTTGGATGAAGTCGGCCTGGGCTACCTGACGCTCGACCGGCTGACCTCGACGCTGGCGGGAGGCGAGGCGCAGCGCATTCAACTCGCGACTTCCATCGGGCAGCGGCTGGTGGGCGCGCTCTACGTGCTGGACGAGCCCTCTATCGGCTTGCACCCGCGCGACACCCACCGGCTGATTGAAATCCTCAACAGCCTGCGCGCGCTTGGCAACACCATCCTGGTGGTCGAGCACGACCCGGAGATGATCCGCGCCGCCGACCACGTGCTGGACCTCGGGCCGGGGGCCGGGGAGCACGGGGGCCGGGTGGTTTTTTCCGGCCCGGTTGAAAGACTGGCGGGCGACAAAGATTCGCTCACGGGCCGCTACCTGAGCGGCGAGTTGCGGGTCGCGGTTCCGGCTACGCGTCGCCGTCCCAACCGCGAGTGGCTGCGCTTTCGTGGCTGCGCAGTGCACAACCTGAAGAACATCGACGTGGAGATTCCGCTGGGGTTGACGGTCGGCGTCACCGGCGTGTCGGGTTCAGGGAAATCGTCGCTGGTGCACGAGGTCATCTACCGGACGCTGGCGGCGCGAGCGACCAACCCGCAGGCGCTGGTGAACTGCAGCGGGGTTGAAGGCGCCGAGCGGGTGCAAAGCGTGGTGCTGGTGGACCAGTCGCCCATCGGGCGCACGCCGCGCTCGAACCCGGTCACCTACATCAAGGCCTTCGACGCCATCCGCGAGCTGCTGGCGGCGACGCCGGAAGCCAAGAAGCGCGGCTACACGCCGGGGCACTTCAGCTTCAACGTGCCCGGGGGCCGCTGCGACACCTGCCAGGGCGATGGCACGGTGACGGTGGAAATGCAGTTTCTGGCCGATGTCGAGCTGGTCTGTGAAGACTGCCAGGGCACGCGCTTCAAGTCGGGCGTGCTGGAAGTGGGCTACAAAGGAAAGAACGTCCACGAGATTCTGCAATTGACGGTGCGGGAGGCGCTGGCCTTTTTTGCCGGCGCGCCCAAGGTGGTGCGGCGACTGAAGGTGCTCGACGACGTGGGGCTGGGCTACCTGCGGCTGGGGCAGTCGGCTACTACGCTCTCCGGCGGCGAAGCGCAGCGGGTGAAGCTGGCGGCGTATCTGACAGGCGACGAGGGCCCGCGGGAAGGCGACACGCCGCCGCGGGTGCTCTACATTTTCGACGAGCCGACAACCGGGCTGCACTTCGACGACATCCAAAAGCTGCTGGGGGCGTTTCGCAAGCTGCTGGAGGGGGGCGCGACCGTGCTCATCATCGAGCACAACCTGGAAGTCATCAAAACGATGGACTGGATCATCGACCTTGGGCCGGAAGGCGGAGACGAAGGCGGCCATATCGTGGTGGCCGGCACGCCCGAGCAGGTGGCGCACGCGTCGCGCTCCCACACGGGACGGTTTCTGGCGCGGGTGCTGAACCACAACCATCGCAACCGCGCCACGACACGATGAAGACGCGCACAGCGGCGAACTGGCCTGGAGTTGTCCTGGCGACAACGTTGCTGGTGGCGTTGTCGCTGGCGGCGCAGCAGAGCGCGAAGCCCGCGGCGGCGAAGAAGCCGGCCGAGAAGAAGCCGACGGCGGAGCAAGAGGGGCAAGCCGCGCTGGCCTCGGCTCAACTGGCGCTCGATCAGAAGCAGTACGACGCGGCGATTTCCCTGCTGGAAAACTTTCTCGAGTCGCATCCGCAGCACGCCGAAGGGCTGTTCAACCTCGCCTATGCCTACACAATGACGGGCCGCACCGGTGAGGCGCTGGATACCTATCGGCAATCGCTGGAGGCCGACCCTAAGCTCTTCCCGGCACGCTTCAACCTCGGCATACTGCTGCTCAGGGAAGACAAGCCCGCCGAGGCTGCTGAAGAGCTGGTGCGAGCGACCGAGCTGGAGCCGGAGAACTACCGCGCTCACCTCTACGCCGCCATCGCACTCGAGCGCAGCGGCCGCAAAGAGGAAGCGCTGGCGCAGTACCGGCGCGCGGCGGAACTCGATCCGAAAGAAGTGGAGCCACGGCGGGCGGCGCTGGGACTGCTGTTGGAGAAGAACGACCTTACGGCGGCGCAGCCGCTTCTGGAAGAGCTACTGGCGCTGGAGCCACAGGCGCCAGACCTGCTGCGGCTGCGCGCCGACATCCATCTGCGACAGGAGCGCCCCGAGCAGGCGCTGGCGGCGTACGAAGACTTCTTAAAGGTCAAACCGGATGACGCCGCGGCGCACCTGGCGCTGGGTCGCCTCTACCACGACCGGGGAAAGACGGACGACGCCTTGCGGCACTTCGAGGCCGCCGAGCGAGCGCCGGACGCGCCAGAGGAGTCCCGCGCCGCCCGGCGCGAGCGCGCGGCGCTGCTGGCGGAGATGGAGCGCTGGGCCGAGGTGTTGCCGGTGCTCGAGAAGGCGTCGGCTGCAGAGCCGAAGGACGCCGAGTTGCACGCGGCGCTGGGCTTCGCTCTACTCCAGTTGAAGCAGTACCCGCGGGCGGCGGCGGAATTGCAGGCGGCGCTGAGCCTCGATGCTCGCGACGTCAAGACCTACGACCACCTGGCTTCGGCGCTGTACCTGGCCGGCGACTACGGCGGCGCCATCGGGGTGCTCGACCAGCGCGCCCGCCTGGCGGAAGAGACGCCGGGCACGCTCTTCCTGCGCGCGGTGTGCTACGACAAGCTGGCGCAGTGCGCGGCGGCGATGGACTACTACCAGAGGTTTCTGGCCCTGAACCGCGACACCAACTCCGACGCCTACTTTGAGGCCACCGGGCGGATGCGGCTGCTGAAAAACACCTGCAAGCAGCGCCGCCGCTGAGTACAATGGAGTCATGGCTGGGGGGAGACTTTTACTACGCTCATTCCTTTTCGTGCTTCTTGCGGCCAGCCTGGCGCCAGCTGACGATCCCGGCAAGCTACGGCAACAACTCCAGCAGACGACCGACCCGGTGGAGCGCGCCAAACTGACCGCCAAGCTGGGCGACGCCATGCTGAAGCAGATGGCCGTTGAGTACAAGGCCAAAGAGTACGAAGCGGGCGACCGGCTGCTCGGGGAGTACCTGGAGTCGGTGCGCGCGGCCTATCGGGGCTTGCGCGACTCGGGCCGCAATGCCCGCAAAAAACCCGCCGGGTTCAAAGATCTCGAGATTCACCTGCGCAAGAGCGCCCGGGTTCTGGAAGACTTGAGCAAGCTGGTGCCTTTCGAGGAACGCCAGCCGTTGCAGCAGGCAGTGGAGGAAGTCGCCGAGATTCGCACCGGATTGCTAGAGGCGCTGATGAGCGGCAGCAAGGACACAGCGCCGCGATCCGGCATCTAGGCAAGAGGGGACTCCTATGAAACTCAATCGTTTTGCGATTCTGCTCGCCCTGCTGGCTGCGCCGGCGCTGGCTGAACCGCAGCAGCCCGACTACCTCTCCAAAGAAGAAGTCGAACAGGCGCGGGAGATTCAGGAGCCGAACAAGCGCATCGAGCTGTTTCTGAAGTTTGCCGATACGCGGCTGGCAGCGTTCGAAAAGGCGCTGCAACCGACGCCTGGCGAAGAGCCGCCGCGTCCCTATCAGTTGAAAGACCTGCTCAACGATTTCATCCGCGCGGTGGACGACACCACCGACAAAACCCAGCAGCCACTGGAGCGCGGAGGCGTCGAGCTGAAGAAGGGGCGGGACAAGATCAACGTCAAAGGCCGCGAATTCCTGGCCCGGTTGCAGGCCATCCAGAATACAGAGGCGGGCGCGAGCGAGGACCTGCGCTTCGACCTCGAAGACGCGGTGGACGCGGTCAACGAGCTTCTGGCGCTGGCGAAGAACATCCCCGACGGCCTGATTCCCGTCAAAACGCTGCCGGCGATGGAGCTGGGAACGGAAAAAGAGGAGGCCGCGCCGGCGGGCAAGCCCACGCTCAAGCGTCGCACCGACAAGCCCGAGGACAAGCCGAAGCCCAAGCCCTAACAGTCCTACCTATCCGTCAACGGAACTTCGGTGCCGTCGCCCAGCCTGAGCGCCTTGGGCTGGCGGTCGCGCGGCATGGTGTAGACGATTCGTTCGATCTGCATATCCAGCGTGACCCATCCAGGTTTATCCGTCGGCTTCGTAGCCGCCGTCATGGCGGCCCACAAAGGAGAACCATGCTCGTCGCCGGAGGCATCCAGCAGCGACGACTTTTTTACGTCGTGCCGAGCCATGGCGTTGAAGTCCGGTGTCGCCGAAGGCACGGGCTCCTCGCTCGTGGTCGGCTTGGGTCCAATGTGCAGAATCCACAGTTGATGCCCGGGCTTGGCCCGCAGACGCTTCTCCATGCCTTTCTCGCTCCAGGAGTCGGCGGTTTCAATCTTGGTGACGGTCCCCCAGGGAGTAACGCCCACTTCGACCTTCTTCTCCTGTGGCGGTGGTGGGGCTGGGGCCGGAGCGGAAGGCTCGGAGGAGCAGCCGCCGGTGGCGAGGATTCCGCAGAGCAGAAACAGAGCCGTGGGCAGGCGATGGCGCGTCACCTTTGTCACCTCTCCGCCTAAGATGGAATGCGCGGATGATAGTGCGGGCGGCGGCGGGAGTCAACGCCGAAGTCGCGGTGCTAAGATAGTTGAAGCGATGGAACTGGAAGAGAAAGTCAACCAACTGCCGGCGGAGGCCGGGGTGTACCTGTTCAAGGACGCGCTGGGGAAGATTATCTACGTCGGCAAGGCGAAGTCGCTGCGCTCGCGGGTGCGGTCGTACTTCGCCGAGGGCAAGTGGCTGGACGCCAAGACCGGGTCGCTGATGCGGGAGGCGGCCGACGTCGAGACCATCGTCGTCGACAATGACAAAGAAGCGCTGGCGCTGGAAAACAACCTCATCAAGCAGTACAAGCCGCGGTTCAATGTGCTGTTGCGGGACGACAAGACGTACCCGTATGTGAAGTTCACCGCCGGAGAAAAGTATCCGCGCGTGTACGTGACGCGGCGGCTGCAGAAAGACGGCTCGGAGTACTTCGGGCCGTACTTTCCCGGGCGGCTGGCCTACCGCATCGTCGAACTGATTCATCGCACCTTCAAGGTGCCGTCGTGCACGGTGGATTTGACGCGACACCACCCGCGCCCGTGCCTGCAGTACTACATTAAGCGCTGCCACGGGCCGTGCGTCGCCGGGTTGACAACTGACGAGCGCTACGCCGAAGCGGCGCGGCACACGCGGCTGTTTCTCGCCGGCAAGCACGGCGATCTGCTGGCGGAGCTGAACGAAAAGATGGAAGCGGCGTCGGAGCAGGAGCGTTACGAAGAGGCGGCGGTCTATCGCGACCTGGCGCGCACGGTCGAAGAGGTGCAGGAGAAGCAGAAGCTGGCCGCGGCGGCGGGCGATGACACCGACATCGTCGGCTATCACTACGAGGCGCCGCTGCTGGCGGTGAATGTTTTTCACGTGCGCGGCGGGCGCGTGGTTGATAGGCGGGAGTTTTTCTGGGAGGACCGGGAGGAGTTCGAGGCCGGGGAGTTTCTGGGGGCGCTGCTGAAACAGCTTTACCTGGATGCGGGCTACATCCCGCGCTTCGTGCATCTGCCGGTCGATTTCGAAGACCGCGCGGTGCTGGAGGAGATTCTCAGCGAGCGCAAGAGGCGGCGGGTAGAGATTCTGGTTCCGCAGCGGGGGGCGAAGCGGGCGCTGCTGGAGTTGGTGATGAAGAACGCGGCGCACGGCTTCGAGCAGCGCTTCCGGGCGCTGAAGCCATCCTCGACGGCGATTGTCGAGGCGCTGGAACAGGCGCTGGGGTTGCAGCAGCCGCCGCGGCGCATCGAGAGCTTCGACGTCTCGCACCTGCAGGGCGCGGAAACGGTGGCCTCGATGGTGGTGTGGGAGAACGGGCGGATGAAGAAGTCAGACTACCGCAAGTTCATCATCCGGACGGCGCGGCCCAACGACGACTTCGCAGCGCTGAAGGAAGCGGTGGGGCGGCGTTACCGGCGGTTGCAGGAAGAAAAGAAGGCGCTGCCGGACTTGATTCTGATTGACGGCGGGCTGGGGCAACTGCACGCGGCGGCGGAGGCGCTGGAGGAACTCGAAATCATCAATCAGCCGCTGGCAGCGATCGCGAAGAAAGAAGAAATCATCTACGTCTTCGGGCAGGAGTCGGAGCCAGTGGTGCTCGACCGCCACTCGCCGGTGCTGCACCTGGTGCAGCAGGTGCGCGACGAAACGCATCGCTTCGCCGTGACGTTTCACCGGCAGCGGCGGGCGGCGCGCGACCTGCACTCGGAGCTGGAGCAAATCCCCGGCGTGGGCGCGAAAACAGCGAAGAAACTTCTGCGCGCGTTCGGCAGCCTCGACCGCATCCGGACCCTGAGCGCTGAGGAACTGGCGCAGGCCGTGCCGCGAACGCTGGCGGCGCGCATCGCGGAGCATTTGCGCGCCGTGGCCTCAAGCGCGGATTCCTTGTAAACGGAAGGGACAAATGCTAAGCTGGCGCTGATTGGGGAGGTGAGCTATGGCGGAAGACGGAGGAGCGAAGTTCGGGTACTTTCTGGCGGGGCTGGGCGTGGGCGCTATTCTGGCGCTGCTGTTTGCGCCCCGCTCGGGAGAGGAAACCCGCGAGTTCCTGCGGGAGCGGTACGAGGACGCGCGGGACACGACCAAGCGCAAGGCCCGCGAGCTGCGCGAACGCACCGAGGAGCTGGTTGAGAAGGGAAAAGATTTCGTCGAGCGGCAGCGCGAAGGCTTGGAGGCGGCCGTCGACGCCGGCAAGCAGGCCTACCGCGACGAAAAGCGCAGGATGTAAAGCGGCGAAGGAAGTAGGGTGGAAGTTTATCTCACCATCTTCATCGGGCTGACGACCGTGGCGCTGGTGGCGCAGGCCACGGCGCTGGTGCTGGCCTATCTGCGGCTGGCGAAGCTGGACGAGGAGACCAAAGCCACCCGGCAGCAGTTGCGAGAGCAGCTGGGGCCCATCCTGCGCAACGTCGAAGACACTTCCATCACCGTGCGGGAAAACAGCCGGGTGATCTTCGACGACCTGAGCGCCATGAGCTACACGGCGCGCAAGCAGATGGACAAGTTCGACCGCATCTCGGACGAACTGGCCGACCGGCTGCGGCTGCAGATCATCCGGGTGGACGAGCTGCTGACGGTGACGCTCGACAACCTCGAGCATGCCGGCACGGCGGTGCGCCAGAACGTCATCGGGCCGGTGAAGGAAGCCGCTGCTGTCATCCAGGGCGTCAAGGCGGCGATCGACTTCATTAACACACGCCGCAAGGAGCGGCGGCCCGCTGGCCGCAGCGAAGAAGACCTGTTCATCTAACCAGACCGATTCCAGGAGTTCGAAGGGCTGCCCCTGTGGCAGCCCTTTTGTGTATGAAGCAAAGGTCGGAAGCGGCGCTGGTCATCTTTGCGCGGCACCCGTCTGGGCGGGTGAAGACGAGACTCATCCCGACGCTGGGCGTTGAAGGCGCGCGAGCGTTGCACATTGCGTGCCTGCAAGCTACGGCGAAGCTGGTTACCTCACTGCCCGCAGCGGTGGAAGAGTGGCTGCTGCTGACTTCGGCGACGCAGGGCCACGCGAGGCGCGCGGCGCGGCGATTGGGGCTGCCGCGGCGGCTGCGGGTCGGAGTGCAAGGCCGTGGAGACTTGGGCGCGCGGCTGCGGCGGGCGTTTGGGCGATTGTGGGCGGAAGGCTTCGGGCGCGTCGTCGTGATTGGCTCCGATAGTCCGGCGCTGCCGCGGAGGAGGCTTCTTCAAGCGCTAAGGGCACTGGGTCGCGCGGATGCAGTGCTGGGGCCGGCGCAAGACGGGGGCTACTACCTCATCGGGCTGCGTGCTACGGCCGCGCGCGACAAGAAATTGCTTCAAGGAGTGGATTGGGGGACGGAGCACGCGTTTCGTGAGACGTTGAGCGAGCTGCACCGCGCGGGTCTGCGCGTGCAGTTGTTGCCACTGGAGTTCGATGTGGATCGGCCGAAGGATTTGCGTCGCCTGAAGAGACTGGTGCGGCGGAGTCGTAGCCCGCGGCTGGGGCCGCTGCGGCGGCTATTCCGACAGGTTCTTGGGTGAGTGGCGGTTGAGAAACGAAACCAGTTCCTTGGCGTCGTCGGGGACAGCGACCTTGCCTTCGCGCAGGATGCGTTTGGCGCTCAGCGGGCGGCCGTAAAGGGCTTCGTTGGCATCCTTGTCCTGGCGGAGGCTCGAGCCTTCGAGCGACACGCCGGCGAACAACCCGCGGGCGCGCGAGTAGGTGAGAATCTCCGCGCGCAAATAGAGGTCGGTGGCAGCTTCAGCGGTGCGGCCTTTGGGACCGGCGGCGACGGAGGCATCGGCGCCGAGCCGCGCTTTGCTCCGCAGAAGCGATTTCACGCCGTTGGGGTTCATCACCAGGAAGACAAAATCGGTCGCCTGACCGCCAATCTGGAAACCGACGCTGCCCCCTTCGAGGCGATACATGGCGGGCGGGCCCCAGGGGCCCTTGAAATCCTCGCCGGAGCGGCAGACAAAAACGCCGCGGCCGTAGCTTCCGCCGACAATGAAGGCGCCCTTGAGGGCGGACGGGATCACGCCGACACACTCGGCCTTGTCGAGCAGATCCTGAGGGATGTTCTCCGGCACGTTCATGATTTCTTCCAGCACCTGGGTGGCGGCCTGGAGTCGCCCGGCTTCCTTGTCCTGCGCCGGCGCCAGCGGCGCCAGCGCCAGGATCAGCGTTACGATTGCGGCAGAGCGTCGCATCCGTGTTCCTCCTTCACGTCAGATTGGAACCGAATCCCGCGCGGCTGGTTGCTTGGCGGGGTAAAAGAGAGGTAGCTCATCCGGGCTACTTGTCCGACTTGTTGGTCGGGCTCTTGGTGTTGAGGAGGTCGACCAGGGCCTTGCCCGCCGGCGGCACTGCCACCGCCGACTCAAAAAGAATCTCTTTGGCTTCTATCTTCCTGCCGTAAATCTTCTTATTGGCGTCGGCGTCCTGGCTGAGCGGCGAGCCTTCCAGCGACACGCCGGCGAAGGCCCCGCGGGTGCGGGAGTAGGTGAGAATCTCGGCGTGCATCTGGGCATCAGTGGCGGCTTCGGCGGTGCGGCCCTTGGGGCCGCCGGCAACCGAGGCGTCGGCGCCGAGAGTGAACTTGCTTTGCAGGAGTTTCTTTGCGCCGGCCGGGTTCATGATCAGCAGGACGAAGTCGGTGGCTTCGCCGCCAATCTGGAAGCCGACCGAGGGACCGAAGGTAAGCTCATACATGGCGGGCGGGCCCCAGGGGCCGTCCATTTTCTCCCCGGTGCGGCAGACGGCGGCGCCGCGGCCGCCGCGGAAGCCGACGATGAAGGCGCCCTTCTTGACCGAGGGGAGAACGACGATGCACTCGGCTTTGTCGAGCAGGTCCTGCGGAATGTCGTCAGGGACGTTGAGGATTTCCGTCATGACGGTGGCGCAGTTTTCCAGCCGCTCTTCTTCCTTGCTCTTGGCGTAAACAACGGTGGCGAGAATCAGGATTACGGAGAGCAGTGCGATAGGACGACGCATATTTGACTCCTCCTGCCTACCAGCTCAGACTACGTTCGAGTGCAGCGGTTGTCAACGTGCCATCAGCCAGGCGCCGCCAAGGACGAGGCCGGGGTCGGCGGGGTCGGCGGAGTAGAAGACGGCGGCCTGGCCGGGGGTGAGGGCGCGCTGCGGCGCGTCGAACACGATGCGCAGCACGCCGTCTTCGGGATAAACAGTGGCGGCCGCGGGCGTGTGCTTGTGGCGGACCTTGACCAGGGCGCGCAGTGGCTCGGCCGGAGGGGCGATGGAAATCCAGTTGGGCTCGCGGGCGAAGACCTCGCGGCGATAGAGCTCGGTTTCCTCGCCGACGAGGACGCGGTTGCGCTGGGGGTCGAGCACAAGGACATAAAGCGGCTTGCCGGCCGCCAAGCCCAAGCCGCGCCGCTGGCCGACGGTGAATTGGTGCAAGCCGTTGTGCTGGCCGAGGACGCGGCCGTCGCGAGTGACAATCTCGCCGCGGCCGGTGGGAAGCGCGGTTCCCTGCTCCTCCAGGAATTTCTCGATGAAGTGGATGTAGTTGCCGCTGGGGACGAAGCAGATTTCCTGGCTTTCGGGCTTGTCGGCGACGGGGAGGTTGCGAGCGCGGGCCAGGTCGCGGACTTCGGCCTTGGTGAGTTCACCGAGAGGAAACTCGGTGGCGGCCAGCTGCTCCTGGGTCAGGCCGAAGAGGAAGTAGGACTGGTCCTTGGAGACGTCGCGGGCGCGGCGGAGCTCGTAGCGGCCGGTCTGGGGGTTGTGCGTGACGCGGGCGTAGTGGCCGGTGGCGAGGCGCCCGGCGCCAATCTGGCGGGCGGTGCCCAGCAACTGCTCGAACTTGATGTAGTTGTTGCAAAGGGTGCAGGGGATGGGCGTTTCCCCGGCGAGGTAGCTTTCGACGAAGGGGCGAACGACTTCAGCCTCGAAGCGCGCCTGGAAATTGACGAGGTAGAAGGGCAGGCCGAGATGGTCGGCGACGCGGCGCGCGTCATAGGCGTCGTCCAGCGAGCAGCAGCGGCCGGCGTGGACGACAGGTAGTTCGCTGCCATTTCCTGCGGGCGCGTTGAAACGGCGCTGATCCCAGAGTTGCATGGTGAGGCCGATGACGGCGCCGGGGCGGGATTCGGCCAGCAGGGCGGCGGCGGTGGAGGAATCCACCCCGCCGCTCATGGCGATGACGATTGAGTTGCCGTTGTTCATCGTCCCTTCAGGGGCTAGAGCCCTTTTCCCTTTGCACGACTTACGGCGGGGCTGAAGCCCCGCCCTTCCCAAACAAGCCGTGCCGTGACCAACTTCCATTCTAAACCGAGCGGGCGATTTCGCGGAGCTGCTTGGTGTGACGGATTTCGTGGTGGTAGATATTTTTGAGCCAGGAGTAGAGGTTGAGACTGCCGAAGAACGGGTGAGGGTAGCGCCAGCGGCTGAGGTCGCGCCCGCGGTTGGCGTCGATGAAAGCGAGGATGCGGGCACGCGAGGCCGCGAAGCGGTCAAGCATGACTTGTTTTTCGTCGAGCAGCGAGGGGTCTAACGGGATGGGAGTCTCGCGCTTGAAAGTGCGCCACTCGGAAACCTTGGGTGGAATGTGGAAGCGCTTCCAGAGCGGAAGCGGCGCGGGCTCCTTCTGAAGGACGCGCTCGGCGCCGCCGAGGATGGCCTGCTCGACCATGGTGAGGTGCGCGATGACTTCGGCGGCCGACCAGCCGCCCTGCGGGGGCTGCTGGCGCCAGCGGTCGGGAGGAACAGGCTCGACAACGGCCAGCAGCTTCGCGCGGGTCTGGCTCAGGCGATCAACGATGGCATCCAGCTTCGTCATCAAGTCCGAGATTTGAAATCTGAGAGTACCAGAAAAATCAGGAAGCGGCCGCGACCGCCTTCTTGTAGAGAGGAGAGAGCGCGCGGAGGTGGTCGACCACGCCGGGGAGAATCTCGCACACATAGTCGACGTCGGCCTCGGTGCTGGCGCGGCCGAGTGAAAAACGCAGGCTGGCGCGGGCGCGCTCGGGCGGCAAACCGATGGCGGTAAGAACATGGGAGGGCTCAACGGCGCCCGAAGAGCACGCCGCGCCGGTGGAAACGGCAATGCCTTTGAGGTCAAGCGCGATAACCAGCGGTTCGCCTTCGATGAAGTCGAAGTGAATGTTGGTGGTGTTGGGGGTGCGGCGCGCCGGGTCGCCGTTCAGGCCGCAGTGCGGGACGCTGGCCAGGATGCGGCGCTCGAGGTCGTCGCGCAGAGCGGCCAGGCGCTTGCCTTCTTCTTCGAGATGGAGGCGAGCCAGCTCGGCGGCGGCGCCGAGGCCGACGATGCCGGGGACGTTTTCGGTGCCGGGACGGCGGTCGCGCTCGTGGTGGCCGCCGGTCATCAACGGCTTGAGGGGAAGATTGCGGCGGATGTAGAGGGCGCCGACACCTTTGGGGCCATAGAGCTTGTGGGCGGAGAGCGCGAGCAGGTCGACGCCCAATTCTTCGACGTTGACCCGAATTTTGCCCGCCGACTGCACCGCGTCGGTGTGCATGGGAATCTTGTGCTCGCGGGCGATGCGGGCAATTTCGGCGATGGGCTGCACGGTGCCCAGCTCGTTGTTGGCGTGCATGATGGTGATGAGCACGGTGTCGGAAGTAATCGCGCGCCGCACGTCTTCGGGGTCGACAACGCCGCCGCGGTTGACCGGCACGTAGCTGACCGCCACGCCTTCCGCTTCCAGCGCCTGGCAGGTGTGGAGCACGGCGCTGTGCTCGATGGTGCTGGTGATGACGTGCTTGCGCGGGCGGTCGGCCGCCGCGACTACGCCGCGGATGGCCATGTTGTCGGATTCGGTGCCGCCGCTGGTGAAGACGATTTCCTTGTCGCGGGCGCCGAGCAGCGCGGCCACCTGGGCGCGGGCGCGCTCGACCCCGGCGCGGGCGCGCTGGCCCACGCTGTGAATCGAGCTGGCGTTGCCGTACTCCTCAGTCAGGTACGGCATCATCGCTTCCAGCACTTCCGGGGCGAGCGGGGTGGTGGCGTTGTGGTCGAAGTAGACCCTGCGCATCGGAAGCACCTCGCAAGCTCAAGGATAGAGCAGCGTCGGGATGGAGTCAAACAGCGATCCGCAGTCAGCCCTCAGCGGTCAGCGAATCGGGATGGGAACAGGCGGCCCGGTGATGGTGAACTTGGGGTCGGCGAAGGTGCCGCGGATGGCGAACGGGACGCGGGCGCCGCTGATGTTCACCGTCTGCCGGGCGACGCTGCCGAGGATGCGGCCGAAAATCTTGGTGGGGCTGGTTTCCTGCTGCTGGGTGGTGGTGCCGCGGCCCTTGATGCTGCCGAGGCCGTTGTAGCTGAGCGTCTGATCAAAGCCGAAACTGCCCGAGGCGGTGGCTTCGACCTGGTCGCTTTTCAGCTCGACGTGGCTGTTGTGGACGCGGCGCTCGGCAATGCGGAAGTCGCCGCCCAGATAACTGAAGGGGATATCGCCCTGCGGCAAATCCACCTGAACGAGGCTGGCCATGGTGGCCGCGGCGCTGCGGATGTTCATTCCCGGCACCGTGCCGTTGCGGATGGCGAAAGTACCCTGTCCGCTCAGCGCGCTGAGCGGGTCGCGCGCCCCCAGCGGCAGCCCGAGGCGCGCGTCGGCTTCGAACGTGCCCGTGATTTTGTTCTTCCCGCCCGGATTGAGCGTTTCCAGCGCCTGCTTGACGTTCACGCCCTCGACCCGCGCCGTCACACTGGCCGGCATCGAAGGATCCGCCGTCGAAATCCCCAGGCTGCCGCGTGTTCGCCCGCCGAACAGCTCAAGCGAAAAAGGATCGATGCTGATGCGGTTGTCATAGACGCGCGCCTGGCCTTTGACGTTGCGGGCGCTGAGCGGCGGGGCCACGAGTTTTTCAACCGACAGGCTGCCGCGCGCCAGCAACTCGCCGCGACCGCCCCGCGGGCCGGCTGGCGCGGCGCCGCCCAGCAGGGCGGCGAGCTCGTCGGTGTTGAGCTCGTTCATCGCCAGGGTGAAATCGGCGACCGGCTTGTCGAGGTTGGCAATCTTCACGGTGCCCTCGGCGCGCAACTTGCCGAGCGCGGCTGAGAAGTTGCCGTCGGCGGCGCCGGCGGCGACTTTGATTTCCCCGTCTTTGAAGCGCAGCGGCTCTTTGAGGCTGGGGCTGGAGACTTCGACCGAGGAAAGGTCAACTTCGGTTTCGACCGACTTGAGCGGGTTGGGCGCCAGAGGGTCGAGGCCGCGGACTTCGAGCTCCAGGCCGGTCAGGGTCCACGAGGGAACCACTCTTCGGCGCGAGACGCTGCCGGAGTTGATGGTGATGTCGCTCAGTGAAATCGAGCTGATGGGCCGGAGCGCAAAGCCGCCCGGGGGCGCGGCACCGCCGCGGGCGCCGCCGGGATTCCCGCCCGGCGTGGAGAACTCGGAGTTGGTGCGGCCCTGCTCGTTGGTAAGCAGGTTGACTTCCACGCCGTCGAGCGACGCCGAAGTGACTTCCACCTGCTTGCGCAGCAGCGCCCCCAGCCCCAGCCCGATGCCGACGCTCTCGACGCGCACGAAATCGCCTTCCGGAAAGTCGCGGGGATTCTTGAGGCGGAAGTTCGAGGCGGCGACGTGGATGCTGGGCAGAATGTGCAGGCGCAGCTTGTCGATTTCCACCTCCCGCCCGGTCGCTTTTTCCGCCTGCTCGACGATGGCGGCGCGGTAGTTGTCAATGTCAATCAGGTAGGGAACCAGCAGCAGCGCCAGAACGAGGCCGACGACAACAACTCCGGCAATGATGACAATTTTCTTGCGATACCACGCCGCCATCTCGACACCCCCTACCCAGCGGGAAGAGCGAATTGCGTCTCTCTCTACCTACCAGAATCGGCGCGGCGCTGCAAGCTGTCCTCGCGGGGCGGGCGGCGCTATAATAGCGGGCACCATGCCCGCGAACTCCGGGTTTCCTTCAGCGCAGCCACGGCTGGAAGTGCGCTGGGGAGGCGGCTGGGCGGAGTTCGTCGCAACTTTCCAGGCATGGCGCCAGAAGATCCCGGAGCTGCCAGCCGGATTTCGTCCGGCGTTCCGCGACGCCGCGGTGGGCAAGCACTGGCCGGGGCGCTCGGTCGGGATTTCCGCCGCGGCCCACATCCTGGCGCTGGTGCTGCCGGTGCCGGCGTTTCTGACGGCGACGTCGGCGCGACCGAAGGAAGAGTTTCCGCGCATCGAGTTTGATTTGCAGTGGACGGGCACCTCGCGGGTGCTGCCGCCGATTTCGCCGCCGCGAGCGCCGAAGCGCAGGCCGAGTCCGGGTGGCAAGCCGAACCAGCCGCTGCCGCCGCTGGGCGCCGAGCAGCCGAACCGGCAGACCATCGTGTCGACGCCGGAGAATCCCAACCATCCAACTCATACCGTCATCCGCCAGAACGCGCTGGAAGCGCGGCTGAAGCCGCAAGAGTTGAAGCTGCCCAACATGGTCATTCCGCCGTCGGCGGCCCCCGAAGTCACCAACGAGCTCGACCTACGGCGCATGCGCGTGCCCAACGCCCCGCTCGACCTGAGCGGGCCGCCGCAGACGCCGCGCCTGCCCAAGCGCGCCCGCTCCGCGGTGACGATGGCGGAGATTCAGTTGAAGAACCTCTACCCGCGGCTTGCGGTCGAGCCGGGCGCGGGTGGCGACGGCAAATCGGCGGCGCCGGAAATTGAAGCGCCCGTGGGCGCGGCGCGCAGCGGCGACCTCGATTTGCCCGGCGTCATCGCGCTGAGCGCGGCGCCCTCCTCGCCCGCGCCCGTGGTCAGCCTGCCGGAAGCAAACCTCCGCGCGCGGTTCGTCGCCGGCCCCTACACCGGCGCCGGCAGCCCGGGCGGAATTCCGGGCGGGACGCCGGGAGCGAGCGGCGGCGAAGGCGGCGGCCCGGGCGGCTATCTGGGTGGCGCGGAAGGCGCCATCGAAGTTCCCGGCTTGCTCGTGACGCCGGCGGGACCGGTGCCGGCAGGTCCGGTGGTTGTCGGGCCGGGCGGTGCGCCGCCGCCACCGCCGCCATCCCGACCCTCGGCACCGGCGCGGGCTGCGACGCGCGAGCGAGCACCCGCCGCGGCCCCTCAAAGGCATCAGCCGAGCCAGGCAGAGAAGGACCGCGCCGAGGAATTGTTTGAAAGCCTGACGCCGGGCTTGAAGCGGGGCGGGCCGCGCGGGCGACGCGTCTACACGATTTACGTCAACATGCCGAACCTGACCAGCCAGTCGGGCAGTTGGGTGCTGCGGTTTGCCGAACTGGGCGAGGAGGGCAACGCCCCTGGCACCGCCTCCGACACCGCCATTGAGTCGCCGGTGGCGGTGAAGAAAGTCGACCCGGGCTATCCTGCCGAGGCGCGCCGCGACAAGATCGAGGGCACGGTTTTCCTCTACGGCGTGATTCGGCCCGACGGCAGCGTCGACAGCGTCCATGTGGTGCGCAGCGTCCACGCCAGCATCGACCGCCGCGCCGTCGAGGCCTTTCAGAGCTGGCGCTTCGACCCGGGGAAGAAGAATGGCGTTCCGGTGCCGCTGGAAGTCGTGGTCGAGATTCCCTTCCGTTTGTCCCAGCTCTTCTAGGACAGACATTCCTGTCTGTCGCGCCCGGTGGCCGCGGCCGCGGCCATGACAGGCAAGAAGGCCTGTCCTGCCAACCCCATTGATTCCCCCCCCCGCGCACTGCGGAGATTGCGGTTTCTGCGGTTTTTGCGGTTTTTGCGGTTTCCCCGTTGTCCCAGAACCCCCTGAATTTGACAACCTGAAAAAAAACAACCGCAAAAACCGCAGAAACCGCAAAAACCGTAGACAGAGCCTGCCAGCTTCGCGTATGGGAGAAGGTGGCCAGGCCGGAGTTTGTTCGAGGCTGACAGCAATGCGAAGACGAAGACCGAAAATGGAAACTCGAAACCCGGGAAGCCCCGCGCACCGACTCGAGTCACCGACTAAGTGCTCTGGAATCACTACGAGAGCGACAGCGAATCACCCCGGTCGCACCTTAAGCCCTTTGGAATCAACGGAAACCAACCAAACCCCCGGGGGTGAGGGTAGCGGACGGATTGAAAAGAAACGAGATAGAGAGCGACAAGGCGATTCCGAGTCGGTGGCCAACACCGTACGGACTGGCCTCGCAGAGGTCTGAGGTGGAGGCGGAGCCGTGGGAGGGGAGAAGGGTTTGTCAACGCGGAAATGGGCCCCGAGTCGCATCTGCCTGGCGCAAGCGTGTGCGCGGATTCGCCCCTGTTCACGTTTGTATCGCGAGGAACATATCAGCCATCACGGCGAGTCGGTCGCGGGTCGCCTTGCGCTACAATCCCACGGCCAGGAATGTTCGGGTGGGGCGGGCTTGTCCCGCCGCGAGGAGCCGCGATGTTCCAAACCGATTTGCTGAAGGGGCAACACATCTTGATTACCGGCGGCGGCACGGGCCTGGGCCGCTCGATGGCGTTGCGCTTTGCCGAGCTGGGCGCGCGCGTGTTTCTCGGCGGTCGCCGCGAAGAGCCGTTGCGAGCCACGGCGGAGGAGATTCAGAAGGCAGGCGGAGCAGCAAGCTATGCCACCGGCGACGTGCGCGACTTCGCCGCCGTGGAGAAGATGGTGGAAGCGGCCTGGCAGGCGGCTCCGCTGACGGCGCTGGTCAACAACGCCGCCGGCAACTTCGTCTGCCCCACCGAGCGGCTCTCGCCCAACGCCTTTGCCTCCGTGGTCGGCATCGTCTTGAACGGCAGCTTCCACTGCACCCTGGCCTGCGGCCACCGCTGGATCAAAGCCCGGCAGCCCGGCGCGGTGCTCAACATCCTGGCCACCTACGTCTGGACCGGCTCCGGCTTCGTGGTGCCCTCGGCCTGTGCCAAAGCGGGGGTGCTGGCGCTGACGCGCTCGCTGGCGGTCGAATGGGCCCGCTACCGGATTCGGTTGAACGCCATCGCCCCGGGGCCGTTCCCCACCGAGGGCGCCTGGGCGCGCGTGATTCCGTCGCCCGACTTTGAAGAGCAGCACAAGCGTCGCCACCCCATGCAGCGCTTCGGCCGCCACGACGAACTGACCAACCTAGCGACGTTTCTGCTCGCCCCGCAGGCCGAGTACATCAACGGGGACTGCGTCACCATTGACGGCGCCCAGTGGCTGCGCGCCGGCGGCCAGTTCAACGACCTGCTGGAGATTCCCCAGGCTTTCTGGGATGAAGTGGAGCGCGCCCGCAAAGCCAAATCCTGACCGGTGTCGAGAATGTCCACCTTCTCTTTCTGCCCCCGTTCCGCTCGACGGCTCTCGGCGGTGAAACAATCTTCCATGTGGGGAAATATTTACCCCGCTAAAGAGTACCCCGCCAACAGACCGATACTGCCTAGCCTGCAAAAATGCTCCTAGATTCTATAGCTTACAATTTAACCGCCCAGTCATCCACTTTGGCCTGCTACGTGCATTACCTAGCCGGGGGGCGGAAAGAATTTACCCTTGGCCCTGAATCGAGGGCCGAGAGGTGGGGGTCTCCGAGGGTGACTGAGCAAGGTCCGCAGCCCAAGCGCGCAATTCGGGTCCTGGTGCTAACCCGCGACCCGACGGTGCGTTCCCAGGTCCACCGGGCCTTGGAATCGGCGGGTTGCGCAGTCACCTCTCGGGAGGGATTCCGCCCCTCTGATTTGACCGCCCAGCCGCCGTTCCACCTGGTGCTGGCGGGCGCCTCGCTGTTTCCCGACACGGAAGGGCTGATTCTCTTCCAGGCGCTCCGCGACGCCTTTTCACGGTCGCGCTTTGCGATGCTGCTGGAGAGCGCCGATCCCTGGCTGCTGGATCAGGCCGAGTCGCAAGGCCTCTCCACTCTTCAGGTCGCCCCGGGACCAGTCGACCTGGCCGCGCTGGTCGGCGGCGCGAGCGAGATTCCGCTTTCCTCTCTGCCCATCGAACCCCGCACCGCGCGGCTGGCGCCAAGCTGGTATTTCTATCCGCGACGCTCGGGGTAGACAAAGCGCGCTTCCATTCGCTGACGCGGACCGAAAAAAATTCGAACATCATGCGCGCTGTCCTCTGGACTCTCTCTTCTCTTCCCACTACAGTAGTGGCGTGGCTGCGACGCCCATACCGCGCCGCTACCAGCGGGTCAAGCTGACGCCGGCCAAGTGGGTCATCGTGCAGAGCGCCGGGCGCACCGACACTCTTCGCTGCACGACGATGGGATTGGGCGGAATGTTTCTGGAGTGCGCCGAACCGTTCCCCGAAGGCGCGTTCGTGCGCTTCGCCTTCAGCGTCGGCGCTCAGACCGCGCGCGGCACCGCGACCGTCCGCGACGCCACCGACAAAGGAATCGGGCTCGCGTTCGTCACCCTCAAGCCGGACGACCGCGCCAAGATTCGCCGCTTCCTCGAACGCCAACTCGCCCGGAAGTAGCCGCGCCTCGCCGCTCACACCGTCAGGGCTTCCAGCAGGCGGTCGATCTCCCATTCGCGGTTGTAGATGTTGGGAGCGATGCGCAGAGCGTCCTGCCGCAGGCTGACGTAGATCTTCCTCTCCCGCAGCGAGTCCCACAGTTGGCGGGTTATCTCCGGCGTGCGCGCCGCCAGACAGACGAAGGTTCCGCGGCGCGCGGCTTCGCGGGGCGAGCGCAGCACACAGCGGTCGCGCGGGTAGTTGGCCACCACCTGCTCACAGAGCCGCTGCGCGTGCCGCTCGATGCTCTCCACGCCCACCTGAAGCAGGAATTCCACTGAGGCCTTCACCGCCGAGAGGTTCAGAAAGTTCGCCGTCTCCGGCGAATCCCAGCGCGTCGCTCCCGCTGCCAGCCGCCAGCCTTCCCGCGGCAACCGGTTGAAGTTCGCCGCGCCCTCGACGCTGAGCCAGTTGATGTCGCCGACTTCGAGCTGCTCGACCATGTCTTCGCGGACGTAGAAGAAGCCCGTGCCGTAGGGCGAGAGCAGCCACTTGTAGCCCGCGCAGGTGAGGAAGTGGCAGCCGAGCTGCTTCACGTCGAGCGGCAGCGCGCCCACCGCCTGGCTGCCATCCACGAACAGCAGCACGCCGCGCTCGCGGCAGCTCGCCGCCAGCCGCGCCACGTCCACGCGGTTGCCGCTCGAGTAGCTGACGCAGCTCACCGCCACCAGCCGCGTCTTCTCAGTCAGCGCGCCGAGCAGGTCTTCGGCGGTGAGGAAGCGGCCGTCGGCCGCAGCGACCTCGCGCACCCGCACGCCGCGCCGCTCGAGATGCTTCCAGGGAAAGTAGTTGGCGGGAAACTCGCCCACCGGCAGCACGATCTCGTCGCCGGAATTCCACGCCAGCCCGCGGGCGACGGCGTTGACGCCGTCCGAGGCTCCGCTGGTCAGCGCAATCTCGCTCGGTTGGGCACCGATCAGGCGCGCCAGCGCTTCGCGCGTCTGTTTCGGCAACTCAAAATGGAGCTCGCTGGTGATGCGCTCGGGATACTTCTTCAGCTCCAGCGCCTGCTGCACGGCGCGGAGGGTCGCGCGCGGGAACGGCCCTTCGGCCGCGCAGTCCAGGTAGATGCGGTTCTCGAAGTCCCAGAACTCTTCCCGCCAGTCCACCGAGGTCTGTGTTCGCTCGCTCACGCTTTCAGCCTAGAAGTGTTTCTGCAGGTCGCGGAAGGACTCGAGCACGAGGAGCTTCCCCGTCCCCGGGCGAATCTCCTCGTGCTCGTACTCCCATTTGTGCGGCGACGGAATGTAGACCGCGTTCATCCCCGTCGCCAGCGCCGGGTTGATGTCCGAGCGCGGGCTGTTGCCGACCATCCACACGCCCGCCGGCGTCAAGCCGTGCCGCTCCAGTAGCGCCCGGTAAGCCTGCTCGTTCTTCTCATCCACCACGGCCAGCGTCTCGAAGAAGGCTTGCAAGCCCGACATCTCCACCTTGCGCCCCTGCTCGTCCACGTGTCCCTTGGTGAAAAGAAACAGGCGGTGCCGCGGCGCGAGATAGACGAGCGTCTCCGCCACGCCCTCGTAGAGCTGCCGCGGGGCTTCGCGGAGCCGTCGCGCAATCTGGTGAATCTCCTCCAGATGGGCGTCCACCGCGCGGCCGCCGGCCAGCGACAGGTAGACTTCCTCCAAAGTCAGCGAGAAGCTCCAGGCGCCGTAGCCGCGCTGCTGGATGTTGCGCCGCTCGGTGAGGTCGAGCTGGCGCCGCACCTCCGCCTCGGAGTAGCCCAGCGGCGACACCAGTTTCACAAACTCGTGCACCGCCTGCTCGAAATGCAGGTTCTCTTCCCAGAGGGTATCGTCGGCGTCAATCAGAAGAACACCAGGCTTGTGCGCCATCAAGGAGAGTGGTCGCCTCAGCGGGCGTGGCTGCGGCTCGCCAGCCGCTCCAGAATGCGCCGCGCAATCTTCTGCAGCTCGCCGTGCTCCGCCAGGTAGGTCTCGAAGTCGCGGTCAACCTCCAGCGCCTCCTCGGCGGGCAGCCGGGCGCGGAAAATCATGTCGCGCACATGAACCGGGTTCGGCAGAATGACCTCTTCCCCCAGCTCTTCGAGCGCCTGCTCTGGATCGTAGTGGTAGCCCATAGCCTCCCTCCTGACTCCCCATTCTACCCCGTTCAGTACAGCCGTTTCTCCGACCACTTGCGCAGGAGCCGCCAGCGGCCGTCGGCGCCGCGGCGCACGACTTCGACGGTGATCTCGATCTCGCCGCCGGCGCCCAGCAAGGCGAACTCGTTGCGCACCGCCGCAATCACCTCGGTCGAGCTGCGCGGCTCGACAGTGAGCAGGGTCCGCCGCCACTGCGTCTGCTGGCCGCGCACTGAGTCGAAGAACTGCCGCACGCCGTCCATCGAGGCTTCCTTGTTGGCCTGCATCAGGCCTTGCGGCGCGGCGTACAGGTAGGCGAGGAACTCCGGGTCGAGCCCCGCCTCGATGCTTTTGATGTCGCGGTCGTCCCACGCTTTCCAGTAGCCAGCGTAGAACGTGTTCACTTCGTCCAGAACCGACTGCGGCGTCACCACCGGCGCCGGAACCGTGGGCGCCAGCCCCGCGGGAGGTTCCTGCGGCGCCGGGTTCTGCGGCATCACCGGCGTGCCGGAAAACACGAACGCTGCCATCAGCAGGGCCAGAATTGTCCCACGACGAGCCATAGGCCTCACCTCCCGTCGGACGATTGCTCAGAAGCGAAACTGGTAGGAAAACTTGACGAAGAAACCCGCGGCGTCGTTGATGAACTGCCGCCGGCGGCGAATGAGCGCCGCTTCGTCCGGCCCCAGCGCCGGGCACCCAGGGTCTGCAACACCGGGACCCTCGCACAGAAAGATGTTCTGAGCGTTGCCATTATAGCCGACATAGAGCACCGTGCCGGGGTGAACCAGATAGGTGAGCAGGAAGTCGCCGTTGAAGTTCTTCCGCGTCAAAATCGAGGTGTGCGCCGGATTGGTCAGCACCGCGTCGAACTGCAGGATGACGCGCAGCGAGAGCTCGCGGGTGAACTGGTAATTCCATTTGGAGCGGAAGATGTGATTGTTCAGGATGCTGTCCTCGCTGCCGCGGTCGGTGAGGCGGAAGAAGATGTAGGTGTTGTCGATGCGCAGTTGCGTGGTTGGCCGCACGGTCGCCGCCAGGTTGGCGGTGGTGATGTCGGCCAGGAACGGCTCCTCGCCCGGCGGCGGGGCGAAGTTGATGCGCGTACCCCAGGTGTACTGCCCGTTGAAGGTCACCGGACGGTAGTAGCTGCTCTGGAAGAAAAATCCGGCGCGATGCCGGGAGAAGTCTTTGTTCCCGGTCAGCACCGGAAAGTCCACCGGCCGCAGCCGCTCGCGGTCCCAGTTGTAGAGGGCGCCGATTTCGGTCTGGCCGATAAACTCGAAGGTGATGGAGCTGTCCTGGGTGAGGTCGAGCCGCGTGCCGCTGTGGTCGAAGACCGCTTCGGTGTTGAAGAACGGTCCCCAAGAAATGAAGTATTTCCCTTCCGGGCGAAACCCGTAGCCCACCTGCTGACCGATGCGGCGGATGTCGGGCCGCAGCAGGAACCCCGGCACGGTGCGGAAGCCGCGGCTGAAGTCATTGTACTCCAGGTTGTAATTGAGCTGCCGGCCGCGACGCAGCAGAACCGCGCTGTAGGCCGGCCCGGCCAGCTTGCCCTCGTCGTTGCTGAAGCAGCCATCAATAAGCTGTCGCCCGGCGCGGTGGACGAAGTCGCTGACCGGAAAGCAGCGCGTCCAGCTCGTCACCGCCTGGAACTCCGCCACCCAGTTCGGACTCAGCTTGAAGCGCCCGTCGAGGCCGACGATGCGGTTGTAGACGTCTTCGAATTCGCGGTCGGTGTAGATGAATCCCAGGGTTGACTGCGCCCCCACATCGCGGCTGACGCGGAAGATTCCGAAGAGCGCCCGCTTGCCGGAAAGCGGGTCGGTCTCTGCCACGCTTTTGCCCGGGGCCTCGTCGTCAATCACAAACGCGCCCAGCGCCCACGGCCCCAGCTTGCCCGTGCCCCGCACCCCGAATTGGGGGTCGGCGATCCGCCTCGTGAAGACCAGGCTGATCGGAGTGTTGAAGTAGCCGGCATTCTCCAGGAAGAACGGCCGCTTCTCGGGAAAGAAAACCTCGAAGCGCTGGTTCACGGTCACCTGCGGCTCGTCGGACTCCACCTGGCTGAAGTCTGGATTGATGGCCACGTCCATCACCAGCGCATCCCGGAACACAATCTTGGCGTCCAACCCCGCGTCTCCCTCGAAGCGGTCGCGGTCGAACCGCGGCCGCAGCGGGTCGCGGGCGTCGATGGTGCGGGTGGAGCGCAGGATGCCGAAGGGGGTCAACTGCACGTTGCGCCCGGGGGAAATCCGCTCCAGCCCTTCCAGTTTCGCGGCCTGGTTCAGCCGCCCTTCGATGCGACTGGAGATGTGCGGCCAGAAGTTGTTCTCGTTGGTCCGCGGGATGGTGCGGTTGAAGATGATTCCCCAGGTCTGTTGCTCGCTGTCGGGGAACCGCAGGCTCTTGAACGGAATCGACATCCACACCACGAAGCCCTGGTCGGTCACTTTGCCGCGCGAATCCCACACGGTGTCGAACGACGAGTCGAAGTTCTGCCCCTCGGTCCACAGCGCGTCCCACTGCACCCCGAAGGGATTGGTCAGGAAGGCGTAGGCGCGTCGCTCGTCGTTGAAGGTGTCCAGCATCACTTCGACCAGGTCGTCCCCGAAGACGTTCTCTCGCGGCGCCATGCGCGCGCGCACTTTGCCCGGCTCGCTGTCGAAGCACACAAACACCGCGTAGAAGTTCTTGTCGTCGTAGCCGAAATAGACTTCGGTGCGCTGGCTGGAAGGCGCGCCGTCGCTCGGCTCCTGCTGGATGAACCCTTCCACTTTGGCCAGCTTGCCCTCCATCGCTGCGTTGGGCTTCATCTCGAGAAAATCTTCCAGAGTCGGGGCCTGCTCGACCCGCGGAATCCGAACCCGGGGGCGCTCGGCGGCATGCAGCGGAAGCACTGAGATGAATAAGACCAGCCAGAACAGGAAACGGCGCCCACGCGCACCTCCGCGCAGCGGCGCCGGCGCGTTCAGTGAAGAATCAGGACGGGGCTTGATTCGTCGCTCGCTCACCCGGCCGTACTCTTGAACCGGAGTCCCAGGCAGCGCGTACCCTAGCATTCGCGCCACCGTCGGGCAATAGGAAAAGGGTCGAGGTTCTGCCCACCGGGTTGCCGTCTGAAACTCTGTTAGGATAGCGGGTTTGCGCAAGATTCCGCATGACGAAACACAAGGTTCAGTCGCTGGTTCTGCCGGGTCCGGTGGGCCGGCTGGAGGCGCTGTGGGAGCAGCCGCCGGGGGCCCGGACCAATCTGGTCGGACTGGTCTGCCATCCTCATCCGCTGTACGGCGGCACGATGCATAACAAGGTCGTCCATCACACCGCCCGCGCCTTGCGCGAGTTGGGGCTCTGCGTGCTGCGCTTCAACTTCCGCGGCGCCGGCGCCAGTGACGGCCAGCACGACAACGGGCGCGGCGAGACTGAGGATGTTCGCGCCGCGCTCACCTGGCTGGGAGAAAAGACGCCCGAAGCCGCCATCGTGCTAGCCGGGTTTTCCTTCGGCGCCTGGGTGGGCCTGCGTGCGGGGTGCGAGGACGAACGCGTGCGCGTTCTGGTGGGGGTCGGCATGCCCGTGAACAACAGCGATTTCTCCTACCTGGCCGCTTGCCGCAAGCCCAAGTTGTTCATCCAGGGGACGCAAGATCAGTTCGGCAGCCTGGGCTCGATGGAGCGCGTGTTCGCCGGCGCCGCCGAACCCAAGGAACTTGCCTGGATCGAGGGAGCCGACCACTTCTTCTCGGGTCATCTAGAAGACCTCCGCCACGCTATCGCCGAGAACTTGCCGCCTCTCAGCGGCCTCGGGCCGGCGCGCAAGTAGCGTCGAGGCTGGTCACGGCTTCTTCGCCGATGACCTCGGCGGTGTGCACGGTTCCGGCAGGGATCTCAATCATATCGCCGGCCTCCAGCACGAACTCCCGGCCTTCGGCGCCGATCTTCAGCCGCCCCCGCAGCACGGCGTCCTTCTTGTCCACCTCATGAGTGTGTGCGGAGAAGTAGGTTCCCGGCGGATAGGTGTAGCGGCGGACGGAGTACCCTTCAGCCTCCAGCCGTTTGCGCATCGCGCCTTCGCTCAGCGGGCCCCAGTCTTTCTGCCAGTGCTCGATTCGAACCGGCACCGATCCTCACGCCGAATCAAAGAGATTGCGAAATCGTTCCGGCGCCAGCAAGGGCACCTCGCGGAGCCGCAGGTTCTCCTCGACATGCTCGAGCTGCTTCATCCCCACCAGCGCGATATCCACGCCGGGCGCGGAGCGCGTGAACTGGAGGGCCCGCTGCGCATCGGTCTTCAGGCCCCCATTCAGGTGCGCGCGCAACTCATCGGGAAGGCCGCGCGCTACCTGCCCCTGGAGTATCGAAGCGCTCGCCAGCACCGTTATCCCCAGCACCCGAGTCGCTTCCAGCAGCGACACCTTCTCGCCTGCGACCGTCTGGTTGAAGAACGCGTAGGCTTCCGGCATCGCCAGGTTGAAGGGCAACTGTACCGCCTTGAAGTGATGCTCTTCGCCGCCGACCTCCTCCGCCAGTTTCACCAACTCTTCCAGCGACAGGTAGTCCAGCGCCTTGGGCGGGCGGCGAAATCCGTCCCAGGTTGCGACCCCGTAGCAACCGACGGCGCCGCTCTTCACTGCCTCCTCCAGCCTCTCAAACGCGGCCCGCATCCGCTCAAGGAACTCCGGCCGCGCCACAGCTTGCAACTGCGTCTCCGGGTTGTGCAGGAAGTAGATGTCGATGGTTTCCAGATTCAGGTTCCTGCGGCTGCGCTCGAGCTGATTGGCGATAAACGCCGGTGCCAGGCAGTGCATCCCGCCCACTACCTCCTCCGGCTTGACGACCCCGGCGTCCAGGTACTCCCTGCGAAAGTAGGCGTTGGGGTCAGCCGGCACCTCGGCATCAAAGGTCAGGAAGCCACCCTTGGTGGCAATGACCGCCTCTTCCCGGCTCAGCTTGCCGTCGGCGATTAACTCCCCAAGTGCCTTCCCTATTGAGCGCTCGCTTCTTTGAAAACGGTAGTTAATGGCCGTATCTATAACATTTACAGCCATTTCCAGGCAATGCCGGGTGCACTGCGCATAGGCCTGGTCGGTGACCGCGTCGTGCTCCCCCAAGTAGGTTCCCAGTCCCATGGATGAGACCCAGAGCCCATTCCGCCGCCGAAAATGGCCTTCGGCCACCTGGCCCCGGAAACGGTCCCTGTACCGCTCGGTCCCCTCTAGGGTCGCCATGCCCGGAATAGGCATAAATTATCCTTGCATTCCTATTGACACCGGGAGTATAACAGCGCCGCTCGAAGTCGGGAACTGTAGGGGTCTTCTAAAATCTGAAATGATTGACTTTTTCTACGGTGGCGTTATACTGTCAGACAGCCACACTGTAGACCGAGTGCCCCGCCGCAACGACGGGGCGGTTACAGGGTGCGGGAGGCTTATCGACCCCTCGGGGCAACAAGACCCCCACCTCCCTAAGGATATTTGCCCCAAGCCTCCCCACCCTGTTTTTTATGCCCACCTCGGTGGGCGTGCCACGTAAGAGGGTCCCGATCGTCCCTTGCATGCAAGTTGAGTTTTTCTCGGAATTGGACGAGCGCGCCGACCGGCTGGAAATCCCCTGGGCCAGTCCCGACGACCCGCGGAATCTCTACTACGACCTGAAAACCCGACCCGAGTTGCTGAGCGAGGTCGTAGAAGCCCGCGACAATCTTGCTCTCCGCCAGTTTCTCGCCGTCGTGAACGCGCCCGAGACGATGTTCGCTACCGCCAAGTGCCACACCTGGCTCACGGAAGAATTCAGCCCCGCCGAACGCGACAGCTTCCCGAGCTCGTCCATCAAGTTCGCCGCCTACGTAGATCTTGTCTTCAGCCTTCCGGCTTTCAACTTCCGGCGCGAACACTACGATCGGCTCTGCGCTCAACTCGAGCGCCGGCTGGCGCCTGTGCCCGCTGCGGCGCGCCTCGAGCTTTGCCTGCGCCATTGCTACTACCACGCCCAGCAAGCCTGGGGTTTCTACCTCACCGCTTTTCTCTACGGCTACGGAGCTAGCGCCGACGAAGCACGACACAACTGGAGCGCCGCGCTGAAAACTCTGGGCGACACGTTGGCCCATCTCTCCAAACTTCTTCGCCAGGCTCTGGCGCAAGCTTCACCGCCCTGAATTACCCCTTGCTTCCCTGGTTGACTTTTGTGGTAAGCTGAGCGCCCCCGAAAGGAAACGAGCGTGTTCAACCTGCGAGAGTTCTGCCGCGGCCGCCAGCTCTACCACGTCTCTCCCGAGATCACCGTCTTCGAGGCCGCCCGCTACATGACCGAGCGCAATGTCGGCGCCGTCTGTGTGCTGGACGGCGACCGCCTCGCCGGCATCCTGTCGGAGCGCGACTTGATGAAGCGCGTCATTGCCGCTGGCCAGGACCCCAAAGTCGTCCGCGTCCGCGACGCCATGACCGCCAAGCCTGTGGTCGTCGACGCCAGCGAGGACCACCAGAGCTGCCTCAAAGTGATGAAGCAAGCCAACATCCGCCACCTGCCGGTCATCGACGGCGACCGCCTCATCGGCCTTATCTCGCTGCGCGACCTGCTTCAGGTCGACCTCGACGAAAAGGACGAGGAGCTCCGCCTGATGCAGGATTACATCCACTACATCCCGCCCTCCAAACCCCAGGTCTGACCCGACTTGCGCGCCCCGGACTACACAGCGAGAATAGAAGTGTGTCCACCGAGCCGAAGAGCCCGCCGCGCCAGGGCGACAAGACCCGCTATCAGGCGCGCCTTGCGCGGGTGCGAGCGCTGACCGAGACTACCAAGCACTTTGAGTTCGAAGTCCTCGGCCCCAAGCCGTTCGAATTCACCGCCGGCCAGTTCATTTCGCTCTATCTGCCGCGCAACGGCGCCGAGGATAACCGTGCCTACTCCCTCGCCTCGGCGCCGAACCCCACCCGCTTCAACCTCTGCCTCAACCGCGTCCCCGGCGGCTTCTTCTCCAACTACCTCTGCGACCTCGCCCCCGGCGCCACCATCAGCTTTGAAGGCCCCTTTGGATTCTTCGTCGCGCACCCGTCTCCGCACGATTCGGTTTTCGTCGCCACCGGCACCGGCATCGCGCCGATTCGCGGCATCCTCGAGGACCTTTTCGCGCGCGGTTGCTCCCGGCAAGTCTGGCTCATCTTCGGCGTGCGCTATGCCGAGACGATTCTCTACCGCGAGGAGTTCGAAGCCCTCGCCGCTCGGCAACCGAACTTCCACTTCTGGCCGACGCTATCGCGCCCGTCGGCCGACTGGACCGGCCGGCGTGGCCACGTCCAGGAGCACGTCGAGCGGCTGGTGGTCGAGCGCCCCGACCTTCAGGTATACCTCTGCGGCCTCAAGGCCATGGTGGACGACCTCCGCCAACGCCTGAGAGCCCGCGGGCTTGACCGCAAGCAAATCCGCTACGAAAAGTACGACTGATGGCTGACGACCGCTGGAAGCTGGAGCAACTGAAAGAGCTGTCCGCGCTGGAGCCCGACGACCCGGTCACGCATTACGGCCTGGGCTGTGAGTACCTGCGCTTCCAAGAGAACGAGGAAGCGGCCGCCTGCTTCCGCTGCGCTCTCGAGTTGAAGCCCGACTACTCGGCCGCCCACCGCGACCTGGGCAAGGCCCTGGAACGACTTGGCCGGGTGGAAGAGGCCATCGCCGCCTATCGCCGCGGCAAAGAGGTGGCCTGCCAGAAGGGCGACCTGCAAACCGAGCGGGAAATCGACGTCTTCCTCAAACGCCTGGGGGCCTCGTGAACCCCCCGCCCGCCACCGCGGACAACGCCCGCGTCGTCGCTCTCTTCGTGCTGCCGCGCCACCGCGGGCCGCTCGAAGCCCGGTCGGAGGTCGCGGCGCTCGCCGACTTCGGCCTCGAAGGAGACGCGCACGCGCGGGCCGGCAGCCAGCGCCAGGTGCTGCTTATCGAGTCGGAAACCCTCAACGAGTTTCGCCTCGCACCCGGCGCGCTCAAAGAAAACATCACCACGGCAGGAATCGCGCTTGCCACTCTCGCACCCGGCACACGTCTTCGGGCGGGCGAGGCCGTGCTGGAGATCACGATGGAATGCACCCCCTGCGCGTTCGTGGACTCGGTGCAGGCTGGTCTGCGCGCCAGGCTGCAAGGGCGCCGCGGGATGCTGGCGCGGGTGCTGGCGGGCGGCTTGATCCGAGTGGGCGACGCCGTAGGCGTGCAGGACTAGCGGCGGCGCCTCTTCGCCTTCTTCTTCGTCTTCCTGGCCTTCTTCGTAGCCTTCCGCGCGGACCGCGCCTTCGCTTTCTTTGCGTTGGCTTTGGCCTTGGCTTTGGCCTTTCGGCGCGCCTTGGTGGCCGCCGATTTCTTCTGCGCCAGCACCTCGGCCGGAGGCGGCTCGGCAAAACGCCCCACGCGCGGCGCCGCCAGCCGCGCGAAGTCGCTGTAGCGCAGCCGGATAGCTTCCGCGTGGGTGCCGGCGTTGATGACGATGTTCTCGTTGCGGCTGACGTCTTCGTCGGCGTAGGTGGGGAGTTGATACAGGTTGCCGAACGGCGGCATCGCGCCCAGCTCGCAGTCGGGGAAGAACTGCTGAAATTCCTTCTCGCTCGCCAACTGGCACTTCTTGGCCCCGGCCACCCGCGCCAGGTCTTTGAAGTTGATGCGCAGCGGCGCCGGCAGCGCCGCCAGGGCGAACTGGCCGTCCAGCTTCACCACCACCACCTTGGTGAACTCGAAGCCCGAGATGTGCATCCGCGCCGCCAGCTCCTGGGCGGTGAAAGCCGGGTCGTGGTGCATCACGTCGTAGCCGATCTCGTGTCGATCCAGAAAGTCTTTCAGGCGCTGTGAAATCATTGCGCCCTCCTTCAGGCGGGAAATCCAGAGGCAGCCAAGCCAAGCATAGCAAAGCCAGTCCCGAATGTGACAAAATCTTGCGCCCCAAAGGAAGGGCGGCGGGAAGGGGGAGACTTCCCGCCGCCGCGTGGGGTAGGCATGACCCCGCCCCTTCTGGCCCTCCTCGCGCGGGCGCGCGAAGGGAGTTAAGAAGGGGCGGGGGTCTGGCTATGGGGACCCGAGATCATGGTGAAACTCCGGCCGCACCCGAATCCGGCCGCTGGCCGAGCGCGCCTCCACCCGGAAGCGGATGGAGGGATGCTCGGCGCGGAGCACCTGGGCGAGGTCGGTGGCCGTGACAAAATCGCGGCACTCCCGGCCCGCTTCCCAGTTCTTGCCGCCGTCGTAACTCTTCATCACTACGAATCCACCTTGGGTCCCCGGGTTCACTTCTGGCTTCCTCCTTGGTCAGGCGTCCTGCTCGGCGGCCTGTCGCTCCAGCGCCCCGAGCACGGCGCGAATCTCATCGGCATCCAACCCCAAGGCCGCCACGGCGCTCAGGCCGCTGATGGCGGCGCCGATGACGTCCTCCCGGCGCGCGCAATCCATCAGCCGCGCTGCCAGCGCCATGGCGCAGCCCACCCGCATCGCCTTCTCGACCTTGCCCATCTCGACCCAGTCGGTCATCCGGCGCCTCCGCCTAGCGCAGTGCTTCCGCCCAACGCGCCACGCGGCCGTAGCGCGCCGGCTCGCAGACCGAGCAGATGATTTCGCCCGCTTCGCGCCCCGTCTCCCGGCCCTCTTCGACGAAGATGAGCCAGAGCCGGGCCTGCGCCGCCACGTGGCCGCGCCGGCACGGTTCGCCCGGGGTTCGCACCTCGGGCAGGTAGCGTCCGCTGCGGTCGGGTGGAGGGACTACGACTACGGTGGGATTCTCGACGTAGACAAGCTGAGCCATCCGCGCACCTCCGGTCCTGCCTCCCCAGGCAGAACGGGATTCCCTACTTCCCTAAAAGCCCCCTAGGTACTCCTGGTTGCGGTCATCCACTTCTCGAGCAAGAACTTTTGCTGGTCGTAGCTGGTGGTGAGCTTGAGCCCCCAGTAGCGGTCGGCATTGCAGATGGCGCAGCCGCTGGCCAGCTCTTCCGTTCGCACCACTTTGCCGCGCTTGCCGAAGTAGAGTTGGACAAGGATGGCGTGTTGCGTATCGAAGCGGCATTTCGGGCAATACCGCGTCTCCAGCTCCACCTTCAAATCCGCTTTACTCACTCCCCTACCACCTTTCCCCCGCCTGACCCGATCCTCCGTTCCTCCGTTTCAACCCGGTGGCTCCCGCCACCGGGCCCAGCGGCGGGAGCCGCCGGGTTGAACGTGACTAGCGCAAGAACTCGCTCCGCCCGGCTTCCACCGCCGCGCGCTCAAACGCCGCCGGCTCACACCCGGAGCAAATCCGGCGGTCATCCCGCAGCGCCTGAATCGTCTGCCGCGCGCACCGCTCGCACTGCTCCAGCCGGAACTGCATCACCGTGGTCGTTTCCACTTCCCCTCCTTCCCGAGTTCTAGCCGCAGCCGCTGGTGGTGCCGCAATTGCCGCAGCGATAGCAGGAGCCGTTGCGCGTCATCAGAGAACCACAGTCCGGGCAGGCCGGCGCGTCGGCGGGCGCCTGCACGGGCGCGGGAGCGCGGGCGTGCATGGCCTCCGCCGCGGTGCCGGCAATCTCCGCCGCCGCTTTGACCGTCGGCGACGGCTCCACCGCTTCCACCGTGCCTTCGCCGTTGGTGACGCCGATGTCCACCGTCTTGTACTCCGGCGAGATGAACTTCGCCCCCAGCCAGCGGAAGATGTAGTCGACGATCGACTTGGCCACCGGGATTTCGGGGTTGTTGGTCCAACCCGAAGGCTCGAAGCGCACGTGCGAAAGCTTGTCCACGTAAATCTTCAGCGGCACGCCGTATTGCAAGGCAATCGAAATGGCGCAGGCAAAGCTGTCCATCACGCCGGAAAGCGTCGAGCCTTCCTTGGCCATGGTGATGAAGATTTCGCCCGGTTGCCCGTCGGGGTAGAGCCCGACGGTGATGTAGCCTTCATGGCCGGCAATGGAGAACTTGTGGGTGACGGCGTTGCGCGTCTCCGGGAGCTTGCGCCGCTGGAGCTGCCCGCCCGCCCGCACCGGTACGGGTGCCGCTTCGGCCGCCGGTTCCTTCTCCGCCTTGGGCGCGCGCGCCGTGGTGGAGAGCGGCTGAACCTTCTTCGAGCCGTCGCGGTAAATCGCCACCGCCTTCAGCCCCAGCCGCCAGCCCTCGATGTAGGTCTGCATGATCTCTTCGACCGTGGTTTCTTCCGGCATGTTGACGGTCTTGGAGATGGCGCCGCTGATGAAGGGCTGCGCCGCCGCCAGCATCTTCAGATGGCCCATCGGCGAGATGGAGCGCGAGCCCGCGGCCGGCTTGAGCGAGCAGTCGAACACCGGCAGGTGCTCTTCCTTCAGGTGCGGGGCGCCCTCAATGGTGCCGGTGCGGTCGATGTAGTCCACCATGTCGCTGATCTGCTCGGGGGTGTAGCCGAGCCGCTGCAGCGCCATGGGCACGGTGTTGTTGACAATCTTGATGACCCCGCCGCCCACCAGCCGCTTGTACTTGACCAGAGCCAGGTCAGGCTCGATGCCAGTGGTGTCGCAATCCATCATGAAGGCGATGGTTCCTGTCGGGGCCAGCACCGAGGCCTGCGCGTTCCGGTAGCCGTGCCTCTTGCCTTCTTCCAGTGCCCGGTCCCAGGCGTCCTGCGCTGCCGCCATCAGGTCGGCCGGGACGTTGCGCGGATTGATGCCGCGCAGCGCGTCGCGGTGCAGGGCGATGACGCCCAGCATGGATTCGCGGTTCGGGGGATAGCCCGGGAACGGCCCGGTGACTTCCGCGATGCGGGCGCTGGTCAGATAGGCCTGGCCGGTCAGCAGCGCGGTGATGGCGCCGGTCAGGTCGCGACCGGCGTCGGAGTCATAGGGCACCCCGGAGGCCATCAACAGCGCGCCGAGGTTGGCGTAGCCGAGCCCCAGCGGGCGATAGTCGTGCGAGTTGCGCGCAATCTTCTCGGTCGGGTAGCTGGCGTTGTCGACGATGATTTCCATCGCCGTAATCAGAATATCGACGCCGTGCCGGAAGGCGGCGACGTCGAAGTTCACCGCGACATCGACAAACTTCATCAGGTTGAACGACGCCAGGTTGCAAGCGGTGTCGTCGAGGAACATGTACTCGGAGCAGGGGTTGGAGGCGTTGATGCGCCCCGACGCCTTGCAGGTGTGCCAGCGGTTGATGGTGGTGTCGTACTGGATGCCGGGGTCGCCGCACTGGTGGGCGGCTTCCGCCATCTGCCGGAAGAGGTCGCGGGCGCGGTACTCGCGCACCGGCTGGCCGTTGCGCACCGCCTTGGTCCAGCACGGCTTGTCCTCCACGACCGCCTGCATGAAGTCGTCGGTCACCCGCACCGAGTGGTTGGCGTTCTGGAAGAAGATAGAGCTGTAGGCTTCGCCGTCGAGCGAGCTGTCGTAGCCCAGCTCGACCAGCGCCCACGCCTTGCGCTCTTCCTTGGCCTTGCAGTTGATGAACTCTTCGATGTCGGGGTGGTCGACGTTCAGGATGACCATCTTGGCCGCCCGGCGCGTCTTGCCGCCCGACTTGATGACCCCGGCGAAGGCGTCGAACCCGCGCATGAAGCTCACCGGGCCGGAGGCGATGCCGCCGCCGGAGAGCGGCTCCATCGAACCGCGCAGGCTGGAGAAGTTTGTCCCCGTGCCCGAGCCCCACTTGAAGAGCATGCCCTCGGTTTTGGCCAGGTTCATGATGGACTCCATCGCGTCATCGATGGAGTTGATGAAGCAGGCCGAGCACTGCGGCTTGGGCTGGACGCCGACGTTGAACCAGACGGGGGAGTTGAAGGCCACCATCTGGTGCAGCAGCATGTAGGTGAGCTCGTCTCGGAAGGTTTCGCGGTCGTCGGCGCTGGCAAAGTAGCCGCCCTCCCAGCCCCACCGGGTGATGGTGTCGGCCACGCGCCCGATGAGCTGACGCACGCTCGACTCCCGCTCCGGCGTGCCGCGCTTGCCGTGGAAGTACTTCGAGGCTACGATGTTGGTCGCCGTCTGCGACCAGTCCGCCGGGACTTCCACGTTCGTCTGTTCAAAAATCACCTCGCCTTTTTCGTTGGTGATGGAGGCGGTGCGGCGCTCCCAGTTGACCGTGTCGTAGGGCGAGACCCCCGGCTTGGTAAAGCGGCGCTCGAACTTCAGCCCGACTCGCGTTTTCTCAGTGGAAAGGGTCTCCCGCTCGCCCATGGAACCGTGCTCCCCGTCTCTAGTAGTGAACCGCCACGCCGCCGAGCGACGCCAGCAAAATCACAGCCAACAGCAACTCCGCAACCTTCAAGCTGGCGCTGCGTACTCCCTGAAGGCTTTCTGCTGGGCGGCGTTTATACGCCCGCCGCTCGCCTCTGTCAAGGAAAAAATGCAGCCTATCGTAGCCTTCTCCCCGAGGCTGCCTATATATTGTAGGGCGAACGCGCGGCGAAAAGCAAGCCTTCTATTGTTTCCTCCCCGTATCCCGACCGCGACCATGCATTGAGAAAGGCGCGCGGAGGGAGCTGCTTTTTCAGGCCCTTGGGGCGCGCAGGAATTCATCCAGCAAGCCGAGGAAGCGATCAAGGTCAGCGAAGCTGTGGTAGATGTGGGTCGAGAGGCGCAAGCGCGTGGGCGAAGTGCCACGGACACGGATGTTGTGTTCGTGGTAAAGCCACTGCTGCAGCTTGGGGCGGTCGAGACCCGGGAAGTTCACCGCGCAGATGGCGCCGGTGAACTCTTCCCCGGACGCGGAGTGCAACTCCGCGCCCGGTAGTCGCGCCACGCGCTCTTTGATGTAGGCATGGAGCTGCCGGGTGCGCCGCTCAATGCGCTCCGGGCCGATGCTGTACCAGAAATCAATCGCCGCCTTGAGCCCGGCCAGCAGGCTGACATTCGTCGTCCCGAACTGCTGCAGTCGCGCGGCGCGAATTTTCAGGTTGTCCCACTCGCCGGTGGCGATGGTGCTCCACAACCGATCGCAAACCTCGTCGCGCACATAAAGCAGGCCGGTGCCTTTCGGCGAGAGCAGCCACTTGTGCGGGCTGGAGACGTAGAAGTCGCAGCCGATGTCCTTCACGTTGACCGGAATCATCCCGACGGCGTGAGCGCCGTCAACGAGCGCGAGTAGCCCATGCTGGCGTGCCCAGGCGCAAATTTCCTTGGCGGGCATCACGCAGCCGGTGGCGGAGCTGACGTGGCTGATCATCACCACGCGCGTGCGTTCGGTGCGCGCGGCGTCGAAGAGATCCAGAATCTGCTGCTTCGATCTGGGCGGCTTCGGCATCGCCACCTGCTTCACTGCCGTACCGTAACGCTTGGCTTTCAGCAGCCAGGGGTTGAGCCCGCTGGGATGCTCCTCATCGGTGGTCAGCACTTCGTCGCCGGGTTTCAGATCGAGCCCGTTGGCGACGTAGTTCAAGCCCTCGGTGGCGTTGCGCACCAACGCCAGCTCGTGCAGCTCGGCGCCGATGAACTCCGCCACCGGCTTGCGATACTCGTCCCATGGCCCGTAGCCCCAGAGCGGATAGAGCTCGGTGTCGTCGTTCTCCATCTGCTCTTCTTTGAGGACGCTCTCGATAAACGCGCGCACCACCGGCAGCGGGCAGGATCCGCAGGTGCCGTTGTTGAGGTAGATGAACCCGGGACGGAAAAGCCACTGGCGACGCAGCTCTGCCCAGTAGGTCTCCGGGCTGCGCGCAAAGAGTTCATCCGAGGGCAGCGGCGGCGCCTCTGGACACAGGCCGCGCTCGATCAGCCCGTCGACCGTCGGCCCGTGCGCCACCAACTCGGGCCGCACCAATCCGGCCACCGTCGCCGCGCCGAGAGCTTGCAGGAATCCGCGTCGCTCCAACATGCCAACCTCCTCGAATCCTCTTGCTGCGCGCCATTCTACTCCTGAAAGGTAGAATCGTCTTCCCGCGCCGGCAAGAAACCAGTAGCTCCGATTCGGACGACTGGTATACTCCGCCGAGCTCCTGCTGGAGGTCGCCATGCTGAAGAGATTCTTTGACACCAGGGACGACGCCGCGCTGCTGGTGGCGCGGCTGGCCCTGGGGTTCGTAATGCTCCCGCACGGCGCCCAGAAACTGCTGGGCTGGTTCGGCGGTCACGGATTCAGCGCAACGCTGGATGCGTTTACCCAAGGCGGGATGCCCTGGATGGTTGCGCTTCTCGTTATCCTGGGCGAATCCCTCGGCTCCTTGAGTCTCGTACTCGGGTTCCTGAGCCGGTTCTGCGCTTTCGGCATCGCCTGCATCATGCTCGGCGCCATCGTGATGGTGCACCAGCAGCACGGCTTCTTCATGAACTGGTCCGGGCAGCAGCCGGGCGAAGGCTTCGAGTATCACCTGCTGGCGCTGGGCCTGGCGCTGGCGTTGATGCTGGGCGGCGGCGGCAAGTGGTCGGCCGACCGGTTGATTAGCCAGAAACTCGGTGGCTAATCCGGCAGGTCGAGGTCGCGCCAGGCGGGGTAGCGCGTCAGGCGGCCTTCGACGACGTTGGCGAAGTAGCGACCCTCGCAACTGAACTGCAGAATGCGCTTGCCCTGCCTCGCCATGGCCGCCCAGCGTGAGCCGGTCTGCGGATTCTGCTCGATGCCAGTGAGCGGGACGCCGCCGAACTCGAAATCCACCCTACGCAGCTTGCGCGAGCGCGTGCGGCCGACGTGGTAGCGCTCGCCTCCGAGCTCGACCCAGTCCTTCCCCTCCGCCAGCACCTGCTGCCAGACGGAGATCAGCGCTTCGGCCAAGGTCATGCTTTCTCCTGGCGGGCGCGGCGCCGCAGCGCGGGTTCGGCTGTCAATCGCTCCATGTCGTTCACCAGGCGCTTCAGATGCCGCTCCAACGTTTGGTAATTGATGACCATCATCCGCATCACGGTCACGCCGCGAACCCGCGTGGCGGAGATCCAGGCCCAGCCGCGCCGGACCATCTCCTCGGCCAGCGTCAGGTTCATCTGCCGCTCGAACTTCGTCAGCGATTCGACCGGCAACCCCCGATGGGGCGGGCGCGGCTGCTCCAGCCACGTGAAGCAGGTGATGGGCAGCGGAGACTCGCTGACCGTCGCGAACTGCGGCCGCGCCGCCAGCAACTCGCGGAAACGCACGCCGAGCATTATCTGATTCGAGAAGTGTTCTTCGAAGGCGCGTCGCCCATAAACCTGCAGGGCAAACCACAGCTTGAGTCCCAGAAACCGGCGCGACCACTGCACCCCGAGCTGGTAGTTCTCGATTTGCTTCTTGCCGCGCGGCACGTAGGCCGCCTGCACGCGGAACGGGCGGCCGGCGGCCTCGGCGTCGCGAATCACCACCACACCCAGCGGGAACGGCATCGCCATCCATTTGTGCGGGTCGAACGTCAGCGAGTGCGCTAGACGAATGGCGCTCCAGAGTCGCCTGAGTCTCGGCGCCAGAATGATGGAGCCGCCATACGCGCCGTCCACGTGCAACCACAGGCGCTCGCGGCGGCAAAGGCGTGCGAGCGCGGCGATGGGGTCGATGGCGCCGCTGCTCGTGGTGCCGAAGGTCGCCACTACGCAGAACGGCAGCCGACCGGCGCGGCGGTCGCGCCGGATGGCTTCGCGCAAAGCGTCCGGCCGCATCGCAAACTCCTCGTCGGTGGGAATCCACCGCACAGCCTCGCGGCCAAGCCCGAACAGGTCGGCGAATTTCTCCAGCGAGTGGTGGCTCTCCTCCGAGACGTAGAAGACGGGCTGGCCATGCAGGCCGCGAACTCCTCGGCGGGTGATCTCCGGCAGACGATGGTTTAGCGCGACTTTGAGCGCCACCAGGTTGGCCTCGGAGCCGCCAGAGGTAAACTGACCGAGGCCACGCCGCCAGCCGAGCGCACGAAGAAACCAACCCAGCGTTTCGCGTTCCAGAGCCGTCCCGCCAGGGGCGTGCGCCTCAACCCCCATCTGCGGATTCAAAATGGACGCCAGCGCGTCGCCCACCACCCCCGCCGCGGCGGGCTTGGGGTTCATCAAGCCGAAGTAGCGCGGCGAAGCCAGGTGCAAAGAGTTGCGAGAGAGATACCCATAGACCTCGCGCAGCACGCGCTCGGCGGCTCGCCCGCGCACGGGCAGCGGACGCGCGCGCCGCCGGTCGCGCCACTCGAGCACAGGTGTCGCCTCGTCCGCTGCGTGCGCCCAGTAGGCGTTCGAAAGCTCTCCCAGCCGCGCCCACAGCCGGCGATTCTCCGACGCCGATAGACTGAAACCGCTCTTGCCCATGCGCGATTCCTATCGCAGCCGTCGAACCAAAACAAGAACCAAAATGGTTTGCCCGTTGCGCTATAATCAGATGCCAGAGGAGGTACTCCGATGCGGCGAAGCATACTTTTCCCCTTCTTCATCTTGCTGCTGTTCCCCGCCTTACTGAGCGCCTACACCATCGTGCTGAAGAACGGCCAGCGGATTGAAGCGCAAGGGCGCTACCTGGTCGAAGGCAACATGGCCAAGTTCACGGATGCCACCGGCCGGCAGCGGCAGATTCCTGTGGGCGATATCGACGTTGTCGCCACCGAGCGCGCCAATGCGGGCGGCGCCGTTCCAAGCGCCGCCGAGAGTAAGCGCGGACCGAAGGTGTGGACCAACGACGATATCGAGCGGTTAGTGCGCGGCCAGACGATTGACATCATTGGAACCCTCGCACCAGCGGCAACTCCGGCACAAGAAGCGGCTCCGGCGGAGGGCGAAGCGGCTGAGGCGCCGGCGGAGGAAGAGCAGCCGCAGAAACCAAAAGAACAGACGCAAGAGTACTGGCAGGAGCGGATGAAACCGCTGCGGGAAGAGATGGCCAAGATTGATCAGCAACTGCAGCAACTGCGCGGCGGGCAAGGACAGGCGGTGTCCAACGCCATCAACGTAAACACCAACGCTCCGGGCGTGGACGTGGCCGACACCATCCGGCGGCTCGAACAGCGTCGGGGTGAACTCCAGCGACAGATTGAAGACCTCCAGGCCGAAGCCCGCCGCGCCGGCGTTCCCGCGGGCTGGGTGCGCTGAGGCATCGCTTTTCCCCGGCGCTCGTTTCGGCGCCCCGATCAATCCGATGACGCTCACTCGAAGAATCTTCCCCCCGCTGCTCGTCCTTCTGGCGAGCTGCGGGTCGGCACCGCCACCGGATGAGCCGCGCTGGCGCGAGCTGCGCGAGGAGATGGTGCGCCGCACCATCGCCGAACCTCTCGATGGGCGCCCGCCGGTGCGCGACCCGCGCGTGCTGAAGGCGATGCGCACCATCCCGCGGCACGAGTTCGTGCCGGCCGACTACCGCAATCAAGCTTACGAAGACCATCCGCTGCGCATCGGCCACGGGCAGACCATCTCGCAACCGTATATCGTCGCCATAATGACGGAACTGGCGGCAGTGAAACCGGAGCACCGCGTCCTCGAAGTCGGCACCGGCTCGGGCTACCAGGCCGCGGTGCTCTCGCCCTTGGTCAAGGAGGTCTTCACCATCGAAATTATCCCCGAGCTGGGCGAGTCGGCGCGCGCGCGGCTGGCCCGGCTAGGCTACAAGAACGTCGAGGTGCGCATCGGGGACGGCTACAACGGCTGGCCGGAGAAGGCGCCGTTCGACGCCATTGTGGTCACCGCCGGCGCCACGCATGTGCCGCCGGCGCTGGTCGAGCAGCTCAAGCCCGGCGGCCGCATGGTGATCCCGCTGGGCGAAAGCTCGTTCGACCAGAACCTGGTCGTCATCCACAAGAGCACAGACGGCCGCAGCGTGCGTCAGGAAACCATCATGCCGGTGATGTTCGTCCCCCTCACCCACGACCCGGCAACGAAGAAATAGCGGGCTACAACACCTCAGGGGCTAAAGCCCATCTCCTAAGGCACGCGCGACGGCACGACTAAAGTCGCGCGCTTCCGGTTCAATCTCCGTTTTTCATCGGAAGGGCGCGGTTTCAACGTGCCGCAATTGCTAACGGGCGCAGCGCGTCCTCGGAAGGGATGTGGGGAAACCCTGCCCGGGTTTTCCCACGTTATTCGCTGTTGATTTCTTCACCGACCACACGCATCATACGCCCACCATGGCGGAGAAGAAGCCGGGCCTGCTGAGCTTTGAGAACGCGCTCAACGCGCTGCTGCTGTTCGTTCCCATCGCGCTGGTGCTGGAGTGGATGCACTCGAACCCCATCGCGATCTTTCTCACTTCGTCGCTGGCCATCATTCCGCTGGCTGGGCTGATGGGCAAAGCCACCGAGCACCTCGCAGAGCAGATGGGCGAAGGCATCGGCGGGCTGCTCAACGCCACGTTCGGGAACGCGGCCGAGCTCATCATCGCGCTGATGGCGTTGCGGGCCGGCCTGACCGAAGTCGTCAAGGCCTCCGTCACCGGCTCCATCATCGGCAACATCCTGCTGGTGTTCGGGCTGGCGCTGGTGGTGGGGGGGATGCGCTACCCGACGCTCAAGTTCAACCGCACGGCAGCTTCCGTGAGCTCGACTCTGCTGATGCTGGCCTGCGTCGGCCTGGTCGTGCCCGCCATCTACCATCAGGTGGCGAAGGGCGCCGACCCCTTCCACGAGTGGGAACTTTCTTTCGAGATTTCCATTGTGCTGTTCTTCGTCTACGTCCTTTCGCTGGTCTTTACCCTGCGGACGCACGCGCACCTCTATGTCGGCGGCGACGCCGAAGGCGAAACCCACAGCCTGGGAACCCACGGCTGGAGCCGCCGCAAGTCGGTGCTGGTGCTGGTGGCGGCCACCATCGGCGTGGCGGTGATGAGCGAGCTGCTGGTGGGCTCCATCGAGCACGCCGCCTCGGCCCTGGGGATGAGCGACCTCTTCGTCGGCGTGATTCTGGTCGCCATCATCGGCAACGCCGCCGAGCACTCGACCGCCATCCTGGTGGCGCGCAAGAACAAAATGGACCTAGCGGTCAACATCGCCGTCGGCTCCAGCCTGCAGATTGCCTTGTTTGTCGCCCCGGTGCTGGTCTTCGCCGGCTACGCCTTCGGCAAGCCGATGGACTTGCTCTTTTCGCCCTTCGAGGTGATGGCCGTCGCGGTGTCCGTGCTGGTGGTCAACATGATCGCCTCCGACGGCGAATCCAACTGGCTGGAAGGTGCGCAGCTCCTGGCGGTTTACCTGATCCTCGCCCTTGCCTTCTACTTCCTGCCTTAGAGCTTGCGGTCGAAGCTGAGGGATTGCAGCATCCCATCCAGCTCCTTCTGGGCGGCGGCGCGGGCGTCCTCAATCTTGGCCCGCTCGGAGCGCAGGCCACCGAGGCGAGTCTCCTGCTGCTCGAGCTGCCGGACGTAGCGCAAACGCAGGTTCGCTTCTTCAGGCGTCCCGCCGAGGCGGTTCAGGTTGTCGCGCAGGCGCTGCTGGTCGCGGAAGATTTCGTTCTGCTCGGCTTCGAGCACAGCAATCTTCTTGTTGAAGTCATCGATTTCGTTCTTCTTGGCGAGGATGCGTTTCAAGGCGGCTTCGATTTCCGCGTCAATCGCCTTCTGGCGCACCCAGAGTGTGATTTGTTCCGGCGTGATGTTGGCCAGCCCGTAGACAGTCTCCTGCGGGTTCTCCTCGCGGACCGCGAGCTCGGTGGTGGCTTTGGGCTTGGCTTCGACCTTGAAGCGGTGGTAGTTGGCGCTCGACTCGGCCGGCTGCGCGGTTTCGACGAGCGTCCAGCCCGCCCGCACCGGATGCTCGACCACCACGGTGCGCGCCTTGGCGTCGTTGTTGCGGATAGTGTAGGTCTTCCGCTCGACCACCTTGCGGTGCAGCCGCAGGATGCCCTTGACGATTTCCACCCGCTCCACCCGCTCGCGGTCGGTGTCGCGGTTGGTGGCGACCTCGACGCCGAGGTCGAGCGCGTAGCTGAGCAGGCGGCTTTCGCCCGGGTTGATGGTCGCGGTCAAGCCTTCGCCGGCGAAGGCATTGGTGTCAATCACCGTGAACGACCCGGCGTCGAGCGTCAGGCCGCTTGAGTTCTTGAGCCACACCGCCAGCCACGGCCGCTGTTGCCCGCTCGCTTCGTTGTAGAGCGTCACCTTCTCGCCCTCGACCTCGGTGTGAATGATGGGCAGCAGCGCCGACTGGTTGCGCCGAATGGTGACCGGCTGTCGCAGGCTGTATTCGAACTGCTCCCCCAGCGCCTGCCCGCGCGCCGCCTCGGGCCTTGTCTCCCGCATCAACTCACCGATGCGCCCGCCGGCCACGCCCATGGTGGCCGACATCTCCGCTACCTTGGCCGCCCGCTCCCGCCGCATCTCATCCTTTTCCAAGAACGACTCCGGCGCCGCTGCCGGCGGCGGTGGCGCTGCAGCCACCTGCTCCTCAACTCCCTCCAGTGTCGCTTCGTGAGTCTGCGGCGTTACTTGAAAGCCAGCGGGTAGGGGCACAACGGGCCTGCGAGCGTAGAGTGGCTGCGACAAGTTCTGCACGAAGCTGACGGGGGCGCCAGCAACGAGCGACAGCTCGACGTTATCCCAATCCATCGGCGTGGTGTTGTCCACGATGGCCCAGCCTTGCAGGAGCGGCTTCTGCTTGGGATCGACCACAATGCGGTAGGTGGTTTTCCAAATCGGTGCTTCGGAGGTGTAGCTGACGTAGAGCTGGCGGTCGCCGCTGCCGGTGGTGGCGATGCGCAGCCGGCGGACGTCGCGCTGCTTGGCGGTGCTGAGCAGCTCGAAGTAGCGCCCGATGTCGCTGGCCAAATTGGCGTCGGCGATGCGCAGTGCGCCGACCGATTCGAGTTCGACCAGCTTCACTTCCCCACCCGCGCTATAGACCGAAACCTGCACATACTGCGAGGTCGCGCCCGGGCCGGTGGCGCGCTGGCGCAGCTCGGCGCCCATCAGGCGGCCGGCGACGGTGCCGCCGGGCGCGCGGATTTCGACGTCAGTGCCGCGGATTTGGTTGAGGAAGTCCACCAGGCCGCGCGCCGAGCTCAAGTCAATGGGCAGCTCGGCGAGCCGGCGGTCGAGCGGGGCGGCGGAATCATAGGTGACGCCGCTGACCTGGCCGCGGCCCAGGTCAATCACGGTGAGCGACTTCAGCACATCGTTCAACTGCGAGCTCGGCAGCGTGATTTCCACTTCCTGCGCGCCCTTGATCCCGCCCAGGTGCTCGAAGTAGCCGATGCCGTTCTTGTAGAGAACAACCTTGCGCACCGGCAGCGGCAGTGTGGTCTGCGCCTCCGCCGCCAGCGAAAAGGCAAAGACAATCCCAACAAGCGTAACCCATTTACGCATGGCTTCCTCCCAGAAGTTGATAGAGCGGTCATACCAAAAACAACAACGACTGTATACAGTACCGCACTCCCGGTACACAGCTACAATCGGAGGAGGCGGCGATTAGTTCCCGCCATCCGCTGTAACGGCGCCAGCGACGGCGTGACAGAGAAGGCAGGAGAACCATGAGACTCCGGCAGGTACTTCGTAGCTGGGCGGGCGAGCTTGCGGGTGTGGCTGCGGTGGCGCTAGTGCTGCTGGCCTTGAACCTGGCAGGCCTGGGAGCGGTGGTTGAGAACCGCTTCCTGACCGGCGTGCTGGCGGGTTCGGTGACGTTCTTTGTGGTCGCCTTCCTGGTGAACTTCTACCTCGACTAATCGGCGGACTTGATCTTTCCCTTGAAGTAGAAGTAGCAGCGCATCCGCTCCAGCAGGCGCATCCAGTAAACGCGCTGGGCGAAGAGTTGCCCGCGGTTCATCGCGACAAGACTGGTGTGATGAACAGCTACCAGCGTGCCGTAGGGCGTGGGCTGGCCCTCAATGCGGACTTCCGACGGCGGGTGCGTCCCCTCCCAGGTAAAGGACAGTGCGCGGTCTTTCTTCAGGTCGAGAAAGACTCCGCTGTGCTGGTGCTTGCCGCGCTTGTGTTGCCAGGTAAAGCGCCCGCCGGGCTTGGCCGCTACTTTGGCCTTGCCAGGAATAATGCGAGCGAGGGCTGAGGGGCTTAACCAGGCGCGGTAGACCTGATGCGGTTTGGCACGGAGCAGCGCCCGCGCCATCACCTGGCGCTCGAGATGCTCGGTCTCGAGCTGAGTCTTCAACCGCAACAGGAAATCGGCCCATCCGTATTCATATTCTTGCTGCTCTTGCGAAGACACTCCTTGTGTCACGGTCATCAGAGTCGAATCGCCGCGGCCTTGCACCGTAAAACAAACCACTGGCGATGGGCCCAGCACCAGCGTGGATCCCGGGACGACATCGAGAACCTTGCCCGTCCAGCGAAAGTCCGCCGTGCGCCCGGGCGCAACCCTTTCCCACACGCCCCACTGCCAACTGAACGGCGCGCCGGGCGCCGAGCCCATCTCGACGCGGCCGAGCAGCAACAGTCCGAGCTCGCGCGGCGATGTCAGCGCCGCCCAGACCCGCTCCGGCGGCGCCAGAACGGCCAGCGACTCTACCACGGCCGTTCGCTTCTCTTTCGGCATGGGTCTCCTTCGATCTGAGGACTGACGGCGCGGGTGTTGTTATATCATCTTCGGTGCAGCCCCGCCCACGAGAATGGCGTTGAATACCACTGGCCCAGAATTGGCTCTGGCTGAAGCCGAGCGCGAGAAGCGCGCGGTGGCGCTGTCCAGCGTGCTGGCCTGCGTGGTGCTGTTGACGATGAAGACCATCATCGGGCTCTCGTCCAACAGCCTGGGCGTCCTTTCTGAGGCCGCGCATTCGGGCCTCGACCTGATTGCAACCATCATCACGTACCTCTCAGTGCGAGTGGCCGACAAACCCGCCGACGCCGACCACCAGTACGGCCACGCCAAGTTCGAAAACTTCGGGGCCATCCTGGAGACGGCGCTGCTCTTGATTGCCTGCACCTGGATTGTCTGGGAGGCGGTGCACCGCCTGATGCGTCCGGTAGAGGTCGAACCGTCCTGGCTGGCGTTTTCGGTCTTGTTACTCACGTTGGGTATCGATTTCTTCCGTTCCCGCGCCTTGCTGCGCGTAGCCCGCAAGCACAACTCGCAGGCGCTGGAAGCCGACGCCCTCCACTTCTCTACAGACCTGTGGACGACGCTGGTGGTGCTCTTCGGGCTGGCGGCGGTGTGGGCCAGCCATCGGTTCGGCATTCCGTGGCTGCGGCACGCCGACCCTGTGGCGGCGCTGGTGGTTGCGGGGGCGGTTCTCTACATCGGCCTCCGGCTCGCCAAGCGCAGCGTCGACGTGCTTACCGACGCCGCGCCGGCTGGCGTGCGGGCGCGCGTTCAAGAAGCCGTTGCCGGAGTCGAAGGCGTACTGCGCGTGGATCGGGTGCGCACGCGCCAAGCCGGCAACCGCAGCTTTGTGGATGTAACCATCGCCGTGCCGCGCACGCTACCCTTCGAGCAGGTGCACCAGATTTCCGATCAGGTGGAAACCGCAGTGGAAAAGGTGCTGCCGCACGCCGACGTCATTGTCCACATGGAGCCGCGCGAGGATGCGACCGAGAGCTTGTTCGACAAAGTCCGCGCCATCGCCCAGCGGAACAACCTGCTGGTGCACGAACTCTCCGCGCACCAGCTGCGCAGCCCGGGGGAAGCCGACCGGCTGGTGCTGGAGCTTGACGCCGAGGTGGATGAGCGGCTGACCCTGCGCGAGGCCCATGCGCTGATTGACCGCGTGGAACGCCAGATTCAGCGCGAGCTGCCTCAGGTCTCGGAAATCAACACGCACATCGAAACACTGGGACGCGAGGCTGTGCCGGCGGCCGAACTGGACGAGGTGGCGCGAGCGCTGGAGAGCTTCCTCCGCGAGGCGCCGTACCACTTCCCTGAGTTGCTGGATTGTCACGAGGTCCACGTGCGCCAGGCCGACGGCAAGATCGTCGCCTCCTGCCACGCCACCCTCAAAGGCGACCTGCCCATCACGCGCGTGCACGACATTACCCAGGAGCTCGAAACCCGCACCTACCGCCGCTTCCCGCAGGTCTTTCGCCTGACCATCCACACCGAGCCGGCGGAGTAGGCCGAAGCTCCTAGTACTATCTTCTTACGGCGCCGGCGTTGCTTCCAGGCATCCAAGTGGCGTAGAGTGGACGGGACTGAGCAAGACCTCGTCCCCAGGAGCAACACCATGAAAAAGATTCTCTTGAGTTTGACGGCCATTCTGGCTCTGGCCCTCGCGCCGAGCGCGTTGGCGCAGGGCAAGGGTCAAGGGCAGGGTCAAGGCAAGGGCAAGCCGGCGGAAACCGGCAAGCCCGCCGAGACCGGCAAGGCCGAGGAAAAGGGCAAGGGCAAGTCGAAGGCCGACATCGAAAAGCAAAGGAAGGAAGACGAGGAGCGCGAGCGCAAGGCCGCGGAAGGTTGGGCCATCGGAAAGAAGGATGAGAAGACCATCCGCAACTGGTTCGGCAACAAGCAGAACCTGCAGGGTCTGCCGCCGGGGCTGGCCAAGCGCGACGAGCTGCCGCCGGGGCTGCAGAAGCACCTGGAGAAAAACGGCACGCTGCCGCCGGGCTTGCAGAAGCGCATCCAGCCGCTGCCGCTGGCGCTCGACAAGCAACTGCCAAAGACTCGCGAAGGCACCAAGCGTGTCGTGGTGGGCGGCAACGTCATCCTGCTCGAAGAGCGGTCTTCGAAGATTCTCGACATCGTCCGGGATGTGATTAAGTAGGCTTCGCAGAGTCTCCGCGGGCGGCCTTGAGACACTTCGGGGCCGCCCGCTATTTCCCTAGGGGGGCGAATGCACGGTAGCTTCCTGCGCTTCTTTTCACTCTTTCCCTTTCTTGTTCTCCCGTTTGCCCCACCCGCCGACACGCAGGAGCGCGGCGCGCCGGCGCGCCCGGCCGAGCTGGTGCTGGTCAACGCCAAGGTGTGGACGGTGGAAGCAGACCAACCGGTGGCGCAGGCAGTGGCCATCCGCGGGCAGCGCATCATCAAGGTGGGCAGCTACGCCGACCTGCGGCCGGTCATCCGCTCGGACTACACGCGGATTCTCGATCTGAAAGGGAAGCTGGTTCTTCCGGGGTTCATAGACAACCACGTGCACTTTGCTTCGGCGGGACGCCTTCTGTTGGGACTGAATCTGCTCGACGTCAACGAGGCGGAGCCCTTCCGCCAGCGGGTGGCCGAGGCGGCGCGGCGGCTGCCCCCCGGCGCCTGGCTGACGGGCGGCGACTGGGGCGCCTACGCGCAGTGGAAACAAGGCTCGGCGGGGGAAACAACCAAGACCGAGGCAAAAGAGTTTTTGCCCGACCGGAAACTGGTCGACGCCGTGACGGGCGATCATCCCGCCCTGATCAGCCGGTTCGATCAGAAGGTCTTCCTCGCCAACACGCTGGCGCTCAAGGCTGCCGGCATCACTCGCGACACGCCCAACCCGGAAGGCGGCGAAATCATGCGCGATGCGAGCGGAGAGCCGACCGGCCTGCTGCGCGGCGAAGCCGCCAAGCTGCTGCAACGCGTGATTCCTCGGCCTTCCAAGGAGCAGCGACTGGCGGAGGCACGCCGCGCACTCGAAGAGGCGCGCCGCTGGGGTGTAACCACGATTCACGACAATGTGGCCGACTTCGACCAGATGGACCTCTGGCGAGAGCTCGAAAAGAACAAAGAGCTGACGGTTCGGGTGTGGGCGCGGATGTGGCTCAGCGAATGGGAGAAAGTGCGGGACTACATCCGCACCTACAGGTTGCCGCCGGCCAAAGGCGGCTGGGGCGACCAGTACATTCGCCTGGGCGGGCTCAAAGCCTGGGTGGACGGCATCATGGGCAACTCGACGGCGCTGTTCTTTGCGCCCTACGCGAATGATCCCCAGAACTCCGGAAAGTTGCGCGATGTGATGTTCCCCGAAGGCAACCTCTACCGGCTCATCAAGGAAGCCGACCTCGCCGGCTTCACTGTTACCGTGCACGCCATCGGCGACAACGCCAACCGCATCCTGCTCGACACCTACGAGCAGGTGTTCAAGGAGAACCCGGCGCGCGACCGGCGCTTCCGCGTGGTGCACGCGCAGGTGGTTCACCCCGATGATTTCGCCCGCTTCGGCAAGCTGGGGCTCATCGCCGAGGTGCAGCCCTACCACTGCATTGACGACATGCGCTGGATGGAAGAGCGTATCGGCACGCGCGCCCGCAACGCTTACGCCTTCCGGCGGCTGCGTGACGGCGGCGCCGTACTGTCGTTCGGCACCGACTGGCCAGGCACGCAGGCATCGTACTACCCCATCAACCCACTGCTTGGAATTTACGCCGCCGTCACGCGGCAGACGCTGACCGGGCAGCCCGAAGGCGGGTGGTTCCCCGAGGAGCGCATCTCGATTGAAGAGGCCATCCGCTACTACACGCTGAACAATGCCTACGCGACGTTTGAAGAGAATATCAAAGGGTCAATCAAGGAAGGCAAGCTGGCGGACCTGGTTGTGCTCGACCGCGACATCCTAACCGCGCCGCCGCGCGAGCTGCTCGAAACGCAGGTGGTCTACACCCTCTTCGACGGAAAGATCGTCTACGACAGAAGCCAGGTGCGCTGACCGGCAGCGGTGGGTCGTACGCCCCACGCGCGGCCAGCCGTTCCCTTACTGGCAACAGCCATCGTCATCCGGGCAGCAAGGTCCCGGGCAGCACGGTGCCATAGTGGCCTCCTTTCTGCGCCGTTCAGGCGCTCGCTTTTGACTTCCGCATCCCTACGACACACTTGCCGCCGCGGCGCAGTTTCAACCGCTCCCGCAGGCGCTTCAGGTCAGCTTGGATGTCAAAGCAGCAGCAGACGGCCTCCAGGCAGCAGCGCAGGTTGTTGTAGAAAGGATGGTCGGCATCTTTCAGCCGATAGTAAACCCAGCGTCCGTCGCGCTGCTCCTCCACCAAGCCAGCGGATTTCATCAGCTTGAGATGCCGGCTCAGGTTGGGCTGGGGCTCTTTCAAAGCATCCACCATTTCGCACACAGCCAGGCCGGTCCTCTCGGCCAGCAGGCAGCAGGCCAGCCGCAGGCGGACGCGGTCGCCCAGCACGGCAAAAAGGTCTTTGGGTTGTTCGAGGGCCAGTTGCATACATTCACATATTGATATATGAGAACCGCTTTGTCAAGTGTTTTTTTGCCCTCCGTTCCCCGCCCCTCCCGGCTTGCCTCCCGGCACCGATGCCACCAGAATGGGCGGCGCCGTGGAACGGGCGAGGAGGAGCCGATGCGAGCGGTAGTTCAGAGAGTGTCGGAAGCCCGCGTAAGGGTGAACGGGCAGGTGACAGGTGAAATCGGCCGGGGCTTGCTGGTGCTCCTCGGCATAGCCAGGACCGACGACGCGGCGGCGGCAGCGCAACTGGCGGAAAAGGTCTACGGCCTGCGGCTGTTCAACGACGCCGAGAGCAAGATGAACCTTTCGCTCGAGGAGGTGGGCGGCGCGGTGCTGGCGGTTTCCCAGTTCACGCTCTACGGCGACTGCCGCAAGGGGCGCCGGCCGAGCTTCGATCGCGCCGCGCCCGCCGAGCAGGCCAAGGCGCTCTACGAAGAATTTGTCGGCGCGCTGCGCCGGCTGGGGGCGCGGGTCGAGACCGGTGTGTTTCAGGCGATGATGGAGGTTGAGCTGGTGAACGCCGGGCCGGTGACCGTGCTGGTCGACACCGACCGGCAGTTCTACTAGGGCCAGCGCGAGCCGCGCCCGCGGTCGCGTTCCTCATCGCGGCTCAACCGCTCAATCAGAGCGCGGTGGGCGGTGAATTCAATCTCCGGCAGGCGCAGAAAGTCTTCCACGTAGCGCAGCTCATAGTCAACGTCCACGATTACCCAGACGCCGTTGGTTCTCTGATAGAAGCGAAGCCGCCAGGCCACGGGCACGTTTTCGTGGTAGGTGAGGAAAAGAGCGCTGCGATAGCGGAGGCTGTTGGGGATCTCAAGTTCGGCGACCAGCGTCCAGGAATCGGCGCGACCCACTGTGGGCTGGAAGGACTGCATGCGTCGCTCCAGCTCATACGTCGTCCTTTGGGGGATGGAACCCGACTGGCCGAGCACGCCGATGGCGCCTGCCGGGCCGGCCTGGGTGAACGCCTCAAAGAAATCGGTATAGAGTTTGCGGACAGCTTCGTTGGCTTGAGGCTGCGCGGCCGCGGGTGTGGCGGCGGCAATCAAGGCGGCTGCAGTTACGCCGAGAAGAATGTGCTTTCTCATTAAACTTCCCTCCCTCGAACTCCTAACGCGACTGCTCGACAACCGCATCGGCTTCGATCTCGACCACCATCTCCGGCGAGATGAGGCGCGAGACCTCGACCATGCTGGTGGCCGGGCGGATGTCGCCGAAAAATTCGGCGTGGGCGCGCGCGTATTCTTGCCAACGCGAGATGTCGGTGACGAACATGCGCGTGCGCACCACCTCCGCCAGGCTCACGCCGGCCTGCTCCAGCGCCCACTGGATGTTCTTGAGTGTTTGGACAGTTTGCTGATACGGATCGCCGGGCGCAACCACTTCTCCGTTTTCGTTTGTGCCTGTCGTGCCGGAGACGAAGATAAGGCTGCCGACACGCACGGCGCGCGAGTAGCCGACGATGGCCTCCCACGGCCGGCCGGAGGAAATCTTCTGGCGCGGCATGGCTAGCGGCGCGAGGCCGGGGGCACGATGCCGTTGAGCCGATAGTAGACGACGAGCTGGCCGTAGTGCTCGGCAGCGTGGCGCGCCCCCACGTTCCACACCCAGAGCGCGTTGTGCGTCTCGCTTTCCCAAGGCAGCCTGGCGGCCTTGTTCAGTCCGGCGTCGCCCTGCTCGCGCATGAAGTCGGCGCCGGCCTGGGCGGCTTTCTTTAGAGCCGCGACGACTTCAGCCTTGGTCTTGTACTTCTCACGCGAAAAATCCTCTTCCCCGCGGCGCTCGCCCTTGCACACCGCGATGAAGAAATACGGCGAGCCGGCGACGTGCAGCAACTGCTCGGCGAAGCTGCGCACGTCCGGCGTCGGCTTGTAGTCGTACTTGTCCTCGGGGAAATCTTCAGCCATCTCGATGAGCGAGCCGTAGGCCTCGTTCCAGGCGCGCAGGGTGGCCTCGGCCGGGCCGTTGGCGGACGCCGCCGGCCCGGGCTTCGTCCGCGCCGAGGTGCCAGCCACGCACACTATTGCAACCAGCGCAGCGAGAAGAGTCTTACGCATAGACGAGCCTCCGTTCGGGACTAGATGTCAATTCTCGGCCTGGCGGCGACCCCGCGGCGGCACCAGTCCGTTGACGCGATAGTGGATGGTGAGCTTGCCGTACTCCTCGCCGGCGTGTTCGAGCGCCCCGATGAGCCGCAGGCAATCGGGCGAGTCGACCACGACTTGCACCTCCCCGACCGACTTCTTCAGCTTGGCCACCGTGTCGGCCTTGGAGACGTAGGCGAATTCCTTTTGCAAGGCGGCGTTGTCGACCGTCTCGCCCCTGGCCTGGCGGGCAATGCGGGTGTTGACCGCTGCCACGTGCATCAGCTCTTCCCCGAAGCTGCGCGACTCCGGGTGCGGCTTGAAGGTGTATTTGTCCTCGGGGAAGTCTTCCGCCATCTCCACTAACTTCTTCATCACATCATTCCAAGAGCGACGCAGTCGCTCTTCGGGCGTCGGGGGCGGCGGCTGCGGCTGCTGAGCAAAAGCCGGCAGCACCACCGCGATCAGCATCACTAGGAGGACAATACGAACAGCGGTTCTCATGGTCTGCTCCTTGGGAATGACGTGCGGGCGACTGAGTTTAGCACAAAGAAGTCTCGGGTCGAAGAGGGGGACTCTTGTGACTCTCTACTGAGCTTGACAGTCCGCTCAACCCCGACGAAGCTAGTCGCTTCCAGGGAGGGCTCAATGCCGCAATACTGGCTGTTTCTGAGCGATCCGGAGAGCTACCACTACGACGAGTTGTTCGAGAAGAAGCGCGACGTCTGGGACGGCGTGTTTGGGTCGATGGCGCAGCGCCACATCGCCGAGATCAGGAAGGGCGACCGCATCCTCGGCTACCACACCGCGCCGGAGAAAAGCGTCTACTGCGAGCTGCGCGCCGCCAGCGGGCCGTATCAGAACCCAGAACTGAAGGAAAAGAACCTGGTGCTCGAGGTCGCCGCAGTGCGCAAGCTCAAGCGCCCAGTGTCGCTGGCTGAGCTCAAGTCCAACCCGAAGCTCAAAGGGATGCGGCTCTTCAAGTTTTTCCGTCCTATCGCCGTCTCCCCACTGACCGAGGCCGAGTACCAAGAAATCCTCCGCCTCGGCTCCCGCTAAGCCTCATCTGTTATAGTGGCGGTAATGGCGAGAGCCCATTCAGAAATCCACGAGAAGGACATTCTGGGCGTGTTGCAGGGGGCGCGGCATCCGCTGAGTGTGCGCGAGCTGGCGAGCCAGCTCGACGCGCACGGCCGCGCACGGCAGGCGCTGAAAAAAGCGCTGCGGCGGTTGCGGCAGAGCGGGCGTATAGCCGAGGTGCGCGGCGGGCGCTTCATCCTGGCCGAGCGCAAGCAAGCTCAGGAAGCCAGGCACGCCGCGGGCAAGCCGCATCCGCGAGCCGAGGGCAAAGCGCTGGGCGGCATCACCGGGCGGCTGGTGGCGCACCGCGACGGCTACGGCTTCGTCATCCCCGATAAGCCGATTCCCGGCATTCAAGGGGACGTTTTCATCCCGCCGAACGCCATGAGCGACGCCATGCACGGCGACCGGGTGCGCGTGCGGCTGGTGGAGGGCCAGCGCGGGCGTCGCGGGACCGGGCGCAAGGAAGGACGCATCATCGGCGTCGAGAAACGGGCCCACGCCACCATAGTCGGGCAGTTCCGAGTCGGACCGAACTACAACTTCGTCCAGCCCTACGACAACCGGCTGCGGCAGCCAATCGTGATTCCGCGCGGCGCGGAGAGGATTGACGGGCGCTCGACGCGCGAGCTCGATGGGATGATGGTGAACGTCGAGATTACTCGCTTCGCCGAATCGACGGCCGCGCTGGCGCAGGGGCGGGTGCTAGAAGTGCTGGGCAAACCGGGCGACTTCGGGCTCGACGTCGAGCTCATCATCCGCAAGTACCATATCCCGCACCAATTTCCGGACGAAGTATTGGCCGAGGCGCGCGCCGTCCCGCGCGAAGTGCAGGCCGCGGAGGCGGCGCGGCGGCACGACTTCCGCGAACTGCCGATTGTGACCATCGACGGCGAGGACGCCAAAGACTTCGACGACGCCGTCTACGTCGAGCGCCGGCCGAACGGCCACTGGCGGCTGCAGGTGCACATCGCCGACGTCTCGCACTACGTGCGGCCGGGCAGCGAGCTCGACCGCGAGGCGCGGCTGCGCGGCACTTCGGTCTACTTTCCCGACCGCGCTGTGCCGATGTTGCCCGAGGAGCTCTCGAACGGCATCTGCTCGCTGCGGCCGGAGGTGGAGCGGCTGGTGCTGTCGTGCGTGATGGAGCTCGACGCTCGCGGCGAAGTGACGGACTACTGGTTCGCCGAGGGCGTGATTCGCTCGGCCGCCCGGATGACCTACACCGCGGTGAACGCCTGCCTGGAAGGCGATGCCGAGACGCGGCAGCGCTATGCGGCACTCGTGCCGGAGTTCGAAAAGATGAAGGAGCTGGCGCTCATCCTCAACGCCAAGCGCGACCGGCGCGGCTCGATTGATTTCGACCTCCCCGAACCCATCATCCGCTTCGACGAGCGCGGCCAGATGGTGGGCATTGCGCGCAGCGAGCGCAACATCGCCCACCGGCTGATTGAAGAGTTCATGCTGGCGGCGAACGAAACCGTGGCCGGGTTTCTGGAGCGGCAGGGCGTGGCCTCGCTCTACCGCATCCACGAAACACCCGACCCGCAGAAGGTGATGGAGTTCGAAGAGATTGCGGCAACGTTCGGCTACTCGCTCGGGCTCTCGGAGCAGATGACGCGCAAGGTGCGCATCCGAGGCCGGGAGCACGGGCACGGCCGACGGCAGGAGCGCGCCCAGTTTGTACCGGAGCGCATCGCCATCTCGCCGCGGCACTACCAGAGCCTGGTGGCGAAGATCGAAGGCAAGCCGGAGGAGCGCATTCTGAGCTACCTGATGCTGCGCTCGCTCAAGCAAGCGCGCTATTCGGAGAAAAACGTCGGGCACTTCGCGCTGGCCACGCCCTGCTACACGCACTTCACCTCGCCCATCCGCCGCTATCCCGACTTGATCGTGCACCGGCTGCTGAGGTGGGCGCTGGCGGCCGACGCCAAGCCAGCGCGGGCGGGGCGGGAGCTCATTCATGCGAGTCGGATTCCCGCGCCGGCCAAGCGTGACGGCGAGCATTTGCGGGGGCCGCTGACGATGGAGGAGCTGGCTTCGATTGCCAGCGAGTCGTCCGATTCCGAACGCCGGGCCGACGACGCCGAGCGCGAGCTGATTGACCTGAAGAAGCTCGACTACATGGAGCAGCACCTGGGCGACGAGTTCGACGGCCTCATCATCAGCGTCGCCAAGTTCGGCTTCTGGGTGGAACTGCTGGAGCTGTTCGTCGAGGGCTTTGTGCCGCTGGAGTCGCTCGACCCCGCCGCCGATTACTTTTTTCGCGAACCGACACGGAGCATCGCCCCCGGACGGCGCAGCAAGGTCAAGGACGCGCCGACCTTCCGTCTGGGCGACCGCATCCGGGTGCGCGTGGACCGGATCGACCGCGTGCTGAAGCAGATTCAGTTTTCGGTGACGAGACAGGGGAAAACAGGTAAGATTTCATAATTCGTTCCGATCACTATGGCGACTGAGACTATCCCGAGCACGCGGCCGGGCGTTCCGCCGGGCGACGTGAGCCGGAACGGGGCCGAGACGCTGCTCGAGGTGCTGCGGGCGCGCGCCGAAACGACGCCGCAGCAAGTGCACCTGCTGCTCTATGACGACCAAGAACGCCTGACGACGCTGAACTTCGCAGAGCTGTATGCGGGCGCAAGCGCGATAGCGCAGGGACTCTCCGCGCGCGGCATCCGGCGCGGCGACACGGTGGCGCTGATGCTCCCGACCGGCCGCGAGTTTTTCTTTACCTTTCTGGGCACGCTGCTCGAAGGGGCGATCCCGGTTCCGCTCTATCCTCCGTTCCGGGCCGACCGCACCGAGGAGTACGCGCAGCGGCAGACGGCAATTCTTCGCAACGCCGAGGCGCGGGCTCTGGTAACCTTCCGCGAGGTGGAGCGGCTGGCGCGGCTGCTGAAACCGCGCGTGAGCACGCTCGCCGTGGTAGCGACCGCCGAGCCGTTGGGCGCGCACGGCCAGCGTCGCGGGCCTTCCAGCGTCGTGCAGCCCGACGACGTCGCGCTCATCCAATACACCAGCGGCAGCACCGGCGACCCGCGCGGCGTGGTGGTGACGCACCGGGCGCTGCTGGCCAACCTGCGCGCCATCGGCCACGGCACCCAGGTGCGCGGCGACGACGTGGTGGTGTGCTGGCTGCCGCTTTACCACGACATGGGGCTCATCGGCTGCTGGCTCTTCGCGCTCTACTACGGCCTGCCGATGGTGACGCTCTCCCCGCTGGCCTTTCTGCGCCGGCCGGAGCGCTGGCTGTGGGCCTTCCACAGGCACCGCGGAACTCTTTCGCCGGCCCCCAACTTCGCTTACGAGCTCTGCGTGCGCAAAGTGAGCGACGCGGCCATCGCCGGGCTCGACCTTTCGAGCTGGCGAGTGGCGCTGAACGGCGCCGAGCCCATCAGCCCGGAGACGCTGGAGCGGTTCGCGGCGCGCTACGCCCCGCACGGGTTCCGCCCGGAAGCCATGATGCCGGTCTACGGCCTGGCGGAGTGTACGGTGGCCCTGACGTTTGCGCCGCTCGGGCGGGCCCCGCAGCTCGATCGGGTGGAGCGGGACACGTTCCAGAAGACGAAGCAGGCCAAGCCGGCGGCGGCGAGTGGAGCGGGCGCGCTGCGATTCGTCTCCGTGGGCCGGGCGTTGCCGGGGCACGAGATTCGCATCGTGGACGACCACGACCAGCCACTGCCGGAGCGCCTGGAAGGCCACGTGCAGTTCCGCGGCGCGTCGGCGATGCAGGGCTACTATCGCAATCCGGAAGCAACCGAGGAAGCAAAGACGGCCGACGGCTGGTATCGCACCGGCGACCTCGGCTACCTGGCCGGCGGCGAGCTCTACATCACCGGGCGCGTGAAGGACCTGATCATCAAGGCGGGGCGCAACATCTACCCGCAGGAAGTGGAAGAGCTGGCGGCGAGCGTCGAAGGCGTGCGCCGCGGCTGCGTGGCGGCGTTTGCGGTGCCAGAGCTGCGCAGCGGCACCGAATCGCTGGTGCTGGTGGCCGAGACGCGGGAGACGGACGCGGCGGTGCAGGCCCGAATCAGCGCCGAGATTATGCGGCGGGTGAACGCCTCGGCGCGAGTCTCGCCGGATGTGGTGCGGCTGGTGCCGCCGCAGAGCATCCCCAAAACGCCCAGCGGGAAACTGCGCCGGTCGGCCTGCCGGGAACTCTACCTGCGCGACGCGTTGACGCTGCGGCCGGCGCCGGCCTGGGTACAGGTAACGCGCCTGGTGGCGGGCAACGCGCTGGAAACGCTGCGCGGCCTGTTCACCGCCAACCATCGCGCACCGCAAGACTAGCAACAGGGGTCCCGAAAGGAGCAACCATGAGAAGGCACGGGGTGATGGTCGTGCTCTTGGTGTTAGCGAGCGTCGCGGCGACGAGGGCGGAGGAAGGCATCCGCAATTTTCTGCGCCTGAACGAGCAGGTGTGCACGGGCGGGCAGCCGACCCTCGAGCAGTTGGCGAAACTAAAGGCAGATGGAGTGCGCGGCATACTGAATCTGCGACGCCCGACGGAAAAGCAAACGCTGGTGCCGGGCGGCGAGCCAATACCCTACGATGCCGCGGCGGAAGAAGACGAAGCACGCCGGCTGGGCTTGAAGTACTTCAACATCCCGGTCGACGGGGAAGCGCCCACCGATGCGCAGGTCAAAGAGTTTCTGAAGGTCACCGCCGACCAGGCCAACCGGCCGCTGTTCATCCATTGCAGCTCGGCCAACCGCGTGGGCGGTTTCTGGATGATCCGGCGGGTGCTCGTGGATGGCTGGTCGGTGGAAGAGGCCGAGAAGGAAGCGCGGCTCATCGGCCTGCGCAACCCGAAGACGGAAGCCTTTGCGCGCGACTACATCGCAAGGCACAGCGGGAAGTAAGGAAGAGCTTGTCCACGGACCTGCGGTGAGCGAAGTCGACCCCTGAACGCGGATAGGTCGCTCGGAAACAGCCGAGAATCGGGCGAGCGCGAGCCCAATACGGCGAAATCCACAGCGGGAATCGGCGGCAGTCGCCACAGTCGCCACCCGCCGCCGACGCCGGTGGCCGTTGCCGCGGCTCAGACAGGCATGCCTGTCCGGCCAACCCCGCGCGGTTTTTGCGGTTTTCGCGGTTTTTGCGGTTTTGCCGTTGTCCCAGGAAACCGGAAAAAATC
>DATLZZ010000014.1:0-124283 GCA_035573715.1 Candidatus Xenobia bacterium
GGGTTCTGGGACAACGGGGAAACCGCAAAAACCGCAAAAACCGCAAACTCCGCACGGTTGGTGGACAGGCATTCTTGCCCGCCGCAGCGGCCACTGGCGTCCGTGGCGGTGGCGACGGCGGGCGACTGCCGCGCGATTCCCTCTTTGCATTTCCTCGCATTTGCCCGATCCTCGGCCGTCTCCCACCGACGCGTGTCTGGGTCTATCCGTGGTTCCGGTCTTTCATACTTTCTTGCTCCGGCTCAGCCCCTGTGGTTAAATGCCCGCCAGGTCGGGAGCCACCATAGTGCACGGTGACGAAATTTTCTTTGCCTTGCTCTTCTTTGCCATCCTCGGGCTGGTTCTGGTCAGCCCCATCCTGGCCATCCTCGCCTTCGTTCGGGTTCGCCAGCTCGACCGGCAGAGGCGCAGCGGCGCGCCGGAGGTCGATGACCGCTTGAGGGCGCTGGAGGGCCGGGTGGCGGAACTGGAAGGGCGCCTGGCGGCGGGCGCTCGCGCTGCTGCCCCACCGCCAAGCGTGGCCGCCGCTCCCGTCGCACCACCGCCGGTCGCGCCGCTGGCTCCCGCGCCGTTGGTTGCTCCGCGCCCGGCAGCCGCTCCGACGCCGCGTCCCGCGGCGCCCGCGCGCCCGGCACTGGATTGGGAGACGCTCATCGCCGGGCGCTGGCTGAACCGCATCGGGATCGTAGCGGTGTTTCTGGCGATTACGTTCTTCGTCAAGCTGGCGATCGACAACGACTGGGTCGGCCCCACCGGCCAGGTCGCTCTGGGGCTCGTCATCGGCGCCGCGCTGTTGGGTTTCAGCCAGTGGCTGCTCGGCCGCGGCTACCTCTACTTCTCCGAAGGCATCGCCGGGCTGGGCGCCGGCGTGCTTTACTTCGCGCTCTGGGCCGGCTGGGACTACTACAAGCTCTTCCCGCAGAGCGTGGGCTTCATCGGAATGATTCTGGTCACCGCCGCCATGATGGGCCTTTCCATCGGGCGCAACTCGCAGCGCATCGCCCTGCTCGCGCTCCTCGGCGGCTTCCTGACGCCGTGGCTGGCCAGCACCGGCCAGGACGCTCAGGTGGTGCTCTTCACCTATCTCGCCGCGCTCAACGCCGGGTTGATCGGGCTGGCCTGGACCCGCCAATGGCGCGCGCTGGAGTTGCTGGCCTTCTTCTTCACCCAGATTTATTTCTGGGCCTGGTACGGAACCTTCTACACTCCGCCGCGCCTGCTCTCGACTTCGTTGTTCGCCACGCTCTTCTTTGTTCTTTTCGCCGCCCTGCCGGCCATTCGCGCCTGGCGCTTTCCGCGGCTTTACGGCGAGCAGGTCGTGCTGGTGCTCTTCAACGCCGTGATGTACATGTTCACGCTGCACCAGTTGCTCTGGCCCGACCGCCGCTGGACGTTGACGCTGGCTGTGCTGGCGCTGTCGGCCGCGCATTCGGTGGTGGCCCGCGCGGTCCCCGCGCCCTCCGGCGGGGTCCCGGCGAACCGCCTGCTCTATGCCGGGCTGGCGCTGACTTTCGTCACGCTGGCCATCCCGATTCGCCTGGAAGGGAAGTGGATAACCATCGCCTTCGGGGTCGAGGGCGCGGTGCTGATCTGGAGCGGCTTGCGGGCCGCGGTCGGCCACCTGCGCGCCGGCGGCTGGGTCCTGTTCGCCATTGTCGGCGTGCGCCTGCTCGCCTACGACCTCCACGCCGAGCGGCTGTTCTTCAACGAGCGCTTCGCCACCTTCGCCGTCGTGGTCGCCTGCTTCCTCGCTGCGCTGCTTTTCCTGCGCGAGAAGCGCGACATGCTGGGCTTCGACGAACGCTCGCTGAGCGGCTTGCTGGCCGTCGGTGTCAACTTCTACGCACTGTGGGCGCTCTCGCTGGAAGTGTGGGACTTCTGGAGCGCCGCCCTCGAGGGCGACCTGGCGCGCCAGCTCGCTCTTTCCGTGCTCTGGACGGCCTATGCCGCCCTGCTGCTGGTCTTCGGGGTCAAGCGTTCCAGCGCCTTACTGCGCTGGCAGGCCCTGGCGCTGTTCGGCGTCATCGTCGGCAAAGTCTTTCTCTACGACCTCTCCTTCCTCGAGCGCGTCTATCGCATCGTGTCTTTCCTGGTGCTGGGCGTGGTGCTGCTGGTCGTCTCTTTCCTCTACCAGCGCCGCCTGGCGGCGGCCAAAGCGGAGGAGAGCGAGTGAAGGCGGCGCTGCTCTCGCTTCTGCTTTTCTTCCAGGCCGCGGCGCCGCTGCCGGCACAGTGGGAGCACTGGCTTTACTCGCGCCCCATCGAGCTTCCGCCCGCCGACCAGACGCGGCTGGTGCGCGTCACCGTGCCGGTCGAAATCTACCCGCACCTCCAACCGCAACAGGCCGACCTGCGCGTGATTGACGACAACGGCCAGGAAGTTCCCTACGTCCTCTACACCCGGCAGCGCGTGGAGCAGCGCCAGTGGCGCACGACGCGCCTGGAAGACCTGGGCCACGTTGCCGGCCAGTACACCCACGCCGTGGTGGACGTCGGTGAGAATCCCGACCTGCACAACTCGCTGCTGCTCGAGACGCCTGAGACCAACTTCTTCGCCTGGGTCGAAGTCGCCGCCAGCGACGACCGCCGCACCTGGCGGGTGGCGCGCGACCGCGCCCCCATCTACCGCTTCCGCCAGGACGCCCTCGAAGGCAGCCAGATTGTCACCTATCCCGAAACCCGCGCCCGCTACCTGCGCCTGCACATCCGCGTGCAGGGCGGCGACAAGGCGTTTCAGTTGACCGGCTGCCGCGTGGCGCAGGAGCAGATTGAAGAAGCCGAGCGCGTGCCCTTGCCGGTCGCCGGCGCGGTGGACGCCGCCGCGCCCGCCAATCAATCCTGGTGGCGCTTCGACCTCGGCGCCCGCGACGTTCCGGTTTCTGAGGCGCGCTTCGAAACCGCCTCGGCGGTGTTTCATCGCCCCGTGCAGGTCAGCGCCAGCAACGACGGCCAGCAGTGGTGGCTGGTCGGCACCGGCGAGATCTACCGCTGGCAGAAAGGCGACCAGCCGCAGGAAAAGCTGCGGGTGGAGTTCTCCGAAGTGCTCACGCGCTACCTGCGCGTGGCGGTGTTCAACCGCAGCGACCCGCCGCTCGAGGGCCTGAGCGTTGCCCTCTACGGCACGCCCCGCCACGTCGTCTTCCACCAGCAACCCGGCCGCCGCTACCGGTTGCTCTACGGCAACAGCGCCGCCCAGCGGCCGGAGTACGAGCTGGCGCGCTTGATTGACTCGAAGCAGAAGGAAGCCGCGCTCCTCGGCCGCTTGGGGAGCGAGGTCGCCAACCCCGAGTGGTCCGATCCGCGCCCGTGGACCGAGAAGCACCCCGGGCTTGTGTGGGCGGCGCTGGGCCTGGCGGTGGTGGTGCTGGGCGGACTCGCGCTCCGCTCCCTGCGTTCTTCAACCTGAGAGTTTCATTGCCCGGAGGAAATTCGATGCGGATGAAAAAGCTGACGCCTGCGTTGTTCGTCGAGAAGATCGAGCTGTGCCTGCCGTTCTGGGTCGACCGGCTGGGTTTTCAGAAAACCGCGGAAGTGCCCGAGGGCGACGCCCTGGGGTTCGTGATTCTGGTTCGCGACGGTGTCGAAGTGATGTTGCAATCCCGCGCCAGCATCGCCAGGGACGTGCCGGCGCTGGCCGGCGAGCCCTCGCGCTCGTTCCTGTTTGTGGAAGTCGCCCAGTTGTCGCCCATCGTCGAAGCGCTGAAGGGCGCCGAGATCGTCATTCCCGTGCGCAAAACATTCTACGGCGCCACCGAAATCGGCGTGCGCGACCCCGCCGGCAACGTCATCACCTTCGCCGAGTTCGCGCAACCGGAGCCGAAGTAGTGGCGCGGGCGTTGCGCTTTTCGGTGCTGCCCGGGCGCTTCGCCGTTCATCGCCTGCCCGCCGCCGCGCCCGTGCCCGACTGGGCGCGCCGCAGCCGGTTCCTCTCCGTCACGCGAACCGAAGACGAACTGAGCCTCGTGTGTGCGCAGGACTGCGTGCCCAAAGACGTCCGCGCCGCCTGCGGCTACATTTGTGTAAAGCTGGCGGGCTCGTTCCCACTCACCGAAAGCGGCATCATCGTCTCGTTTCTCGCGCCGCTCGCCGAGCGCGGCATCCCGGTCTTTCCCCTCGCCACCTTCGACACCGACTACGTCCTCATCCAGGAGTCGCGCTGGAACGACGCGCTAGCGGCCCTCGCCGCCGCCGGCCACCAGCTTGTTTGACGCAAGCGCTTGGGGAACTTCGACGGGTTCCTCCGCCTCGTTCTTTATCTGTGTGCATTGGTGTGAATCTGTGGTTCCATATTTGTGTGGACACGATCAGCACCGGCATCGGCGGGGCGCTGCTGGCGCGGGCGCTGCCCGAGCGCTGGCGGGGGCCGAGCGGCCTGGGTGTGGTGGTGTTCGCTTCCGTCGTGCCCGATGCTGACGTGGTGGCCGATTTTTTCCTCGACGAGCTCGGCCGCATCGCGCAACACCGCAGCTTCACCCACTCGCTGCTCGGCGTCGTCGTCATGGCGCCGCTGGGGGCGCTGGTGGCGCGGCGGCTCGGCAAGGACAAGAACTACGGCCGCCTGCTGGGCCTGATGACCTACGGCCTGCTCTGGCACCTCGTCACCGACCTCGGCACTTCCTGGGGCACGCAGGTTTTCTACCCTTTCAGCCGCGAGCGCGCGGTGTGGGACTGGATGTTCATCATTGACTTTATCTTCACCTCGATTCTGCTGCTGCCGCTGGTGCTGGCGTGGATTTATCGTGACCGCGGGCTGGCGATGAAGCGCGGCGCGGCCAGTTGGGCGGCGCTGACCGCCTTCACCGCGCTGATGATCAGCTGGGCGGCGCCGTTCTTCGACTTGAGCTTCCAGTGGAGGCTGTTCGCCCTGCTGAGCGCGGCGCTGGTGGCGCTGTTCCTGTTGCCGGCGCTGGGAGGCTGGGGCTTCCGCATTCCGGGGGCGACTTTTGCGCGCCTCGGCGTGGTGGCGCTGGTGGCGTACTACACTCTTTGCGCCAGCTCACATTACGCGGCGTTGAAGCGTGTAGAGGCCCTGGCCCCCACCGCCTCCGGGACGCCGACCGCCGTGGCGGCGATTCCGCAGCCGCTTTCGCCTCTGCGCTGGTCGGGCCTGGTGCGCACCCGCGCGGGCATCTATCAGAACTGGTTCAGCCTGGCCGAGCCGGAGACGCCGCCGTTTGAGTTCTTCCGAAGCGAGAACAACGACTGGGTGCTGCGGGCAGAAAAGCTGCCCGAAGTGCAGACGTATCTGTGGTTCGCGCGCTTCCCGGTGGCGCGGTACCGCCCCGCCGGTTCTCTCCCGGGTAGAACCCGCGCTGGGGCCGAGGCGGGCGACACGGCACTGCCGGGCGATAAGGCCCGAGAAACCGGCGGGGGCGCTTACCACATCGTCGAGTGGAGCGACCGGCGCTTCAATTCCTGGCGCCGGCGTCGCCCGGCCTTCGCCTTCCGCGTCATCTTCAACGACCGCGGCGAGGTGCTCGAGGTCGGCTTCGATGAAGACTAGGCAGGATAGATGACGACGGCGCGGTGCTCGCCTTCGCCTTCGCTGGCGGTGCGGACGGCAGTGTCGTTCTTCAGCGCCAGGTGCAGGATGCGGCGCTCGCGCGCTTCCATGGGGCTGAAGCGGTAGGGCGCGCGACTCTGCTTGACCCGGGCGGCGGCGGCCTCGGCGGCCAGCTTGAGCTCGGCAATGCGCGCGGCGCGGTAGCCCTCGCAGTCAAAGCGGATGTGGTCGAAGTAGTGCGGGTCGAGCCGCAGGACGCGCAGGGCGACGTGCTCGAGGGCGCGCAGCAGCTCGCCGTGGCGCTCGAGCAGCAGCTCGGAATCGCGCCCGCGGAAGTTCACCGTCAGCTCGGGCTCTTCGACGTCGTGGGGCGCGTCGGCGGGGCGCGGCTGCATCTCGACCCGCAAATCAAAATGCCCGGCGCGAATCAACGAGCTGAGGAACGACTGCAGCGCCGGAACCAGCGCCTCGCGGTCGAGCCGGCCGTCGCGCACCCACGGAGCGGCGCTCATTCCTCGGTCTCCTCCGGCCGCTTCTTCTTTTTCTGCTTGCGGGCCGCTTTCTCGGCCGCTTCGCGCTCGCGCTGGCGCTTGTTGATGAACCACTGCTGCCCGATGCCGACCACGTTCGAGACCATCCAGTAGAGCACCAGCCCGGAGCTGAACCACAGGAACATGAAGCCGAAGATCAGCGGCATCATCCGCATCATTTTGGCCTGCACCGGGTCGGCGGTGGTCATCGGCGTGAGCCGGGTGGAGATGTACATCGTGATGGTCATCAGGATGGGCAGGATGTAGTAGGGGTCGTGCTTGCTCAGGTCGTGGATCCAGCCAAACCACGGCGCCTGGCGCAACTGGATGGAAATCGCCAGCACCTTGTAGAAGCCGAAGAAGAACGGAATCTGGAGCAGCATGGGCAGGCAGCCGCCGAAGGGGTTGACGCCGTGCTGCTGGTAGAGCGCCATGATTTCCTGCTGCATCTGCTGCTTGCGCGGGTCGTTGAACTTGTACTGCGCGTAGCGCGCCTGGATGGCTTTGACCTGCGGCGCGACCTTCTGCATCTTCCAGGCCGACTCCATCGAGCGCAGCTTGAGCGGGAAGAGCGCGGTGTTGATGAGGATGGTGAGAATGACGATGACCCAGCCGTAATTGGGAACCCAGCGGTCGTGAACCGCCTGCATCGCCCAGAACAGCGGCTTGGCAATCCACCAGAACCAGCCGTAGTCCACCAGCTCGTCGGCCAGCGCCGGCATGCCGGTAGAGAGCGCCGGCACCTCGAGCTGCTCCAGCGCGTCAATCAGCTTTGGCCCCACGTAGAGCCGCAGCGAATTGCCGTTCTGGCTGCCGACGGCGATGGCGCCGATCTTGACCGCGTCCTTCTCTTTTTCGTTCGGCGCGCTGGGCGGCGTCCAACTGCCCGTCCACGCCTTCACCGTCAGGTGGGGCCGCGCGGGAAGAAAGACGGCGGCGAAGTACTGGTCTTCCATGCCGGCGTAAGCGGCTTCACCGGTGTAGGGGAACGGCGAGGGAGACTTCCACAGCCAGCCGGTGGTTTCACCCGCCTGCTGCGCCAGTTGGCGCCGCACCCCGTCGGGCGCGCGCACGAAGACCTGCGCCGGTACTACCGTCGTGCCGGACGCGGCCACCGCCTGCTCGCCGAAGCCGCCGCGCCAGGCAAGCTGGTGCTCGATGGGATTATCGGTCGCAGCGATTGAGGTTCGGATTTCGCACTGGCCGTCGCGCGCGAAGCGAAGCTGCTTGCGCGCCACCACCTGGCCGTCGCTCCACTCGAAGACCAGTTCCATCGGCGCTTCCAGCGCCCCCGCGGTTTGATTGGCGACGTAAAGCGCGCCGTTGAGTTTTTCTTCCTGCTCCGGATTGGCGAGAGCGAACGAGAGCGGCCAGCCCAGGCCGGTGGTTCCCCCCTGCACCAGCTCCAGCGGGTTCCCCTTCGGGTCGCGATACTTTTTGAGCTGCCAGCTCCGCACCACCCCGCCGCGGTTGGAGAGCTCAATCGTGGCCGCGTCGGTCTCGATGCGGAAGGTGCGCTCCTCGGTGTCTTCCTTCGCCTGCACTCCGCCAACGGGCATCGCGGGAGGCCCGGCCGGCTTGCCTTCGGACAAACGAGGTGCGGGCGCTGAAGAGTCCGGCGAACTCGCTACCGGAGGTGCTTCCGGAGAAACCGGCTGGGGCGGGGGCGGATATTTGTAGCGCATCCAGGCGCCCCAGCCCAGAAACACCACGATGGCCAGGGTGAAGGCGATCAGCAGCCGCTTTTCGGGCGCGAATTCTTCCACGATGTCTCTCTAGCGCGCAGTCTCCGGGGATTCGGGGACGGGGTCGTAGCCGCCGAAAACCAGCGGATGGCATCGCAGCAGGCGCCACACGGCCAGTCCGACGCCGTGGCGCAACCCGTGGCGCTCGATTGCTTCCAGCGCATAGTGGGAGCACGAGGGCCAGTACTTGCAGCCCCAGGGGTTCATCGGGCGGAGTGCCGACTGGTAAAATCGGATCGCGCCACACACCGTGCTCACCAGCAGGCCGGCCACTCGCTTGGAGCTTGTCATTCGTTTTCCTTCACGACGCGCGCCAGCAGCGAAGTGAGCTCGCGGCGCAAGTCTTCAAGATTGTCGCTGGCCACGCGCGCCGTGCGCGGCTGCACCACCAGGTCCCAGCCCTCCGGCAACTCCGCCCGCCGCAGGATTTCCCGCACGCGCCGCTTCATCCGGTTGCGCACCACTGCGCCGCCCAGCCGCGATTTCACCGAGAGGCCCCAGCGCGTCTCCCCGCGCTGATTGGGCTGCGCCAAAACCAGAAACCGCTCCGAGCGCTGGCGACGCGAGGGCCCGCGGTAGAGGCGGTCAAAGTCGCTGGTGCGCAGCGCCACAGAACCTCGCGCTCCATCTCCCCGGAGCCTGCCCGCGGCCGGCAGGCTACTCCACCGTGAGCTGCCAGCGGCCCTTGCGGCGCCGCTCGGCCAGCACCCGGCGCCCGCCCTTCTTCTTCATGCGGGAGCGGAAGCCATGCGTCTTGCGGCGCCGGCGGACATTGGGTTGGAACGTGCGTTTGGGCATTATCGGCTCGGTTGTCGGCGCAGGTTGCGCAAGCGCCAGAGTGCGAAACGAAACCTCAGTATAGGGGCAGCGTCGGGCAGCGTCAAGCCGCTGCGGCTAGATGCGGACGAAAGGCTCAGAGTCGGAGGTGCGGACGGCGTAGGCCATGTGGGGCGTGGAGAAAGCCGCGCCGGTGCGCCCGGTGCGGTCGACGATAATCAGGCCGCCGTGGCCGTCGGTGCGCTCGGCCAGCACCGCCACGGCTTTTTCGGCGGCGGCCTGAGGGTCGAGGCCGGCAGCCAGAAAATCGCTGGCCGCTTTAGCCATCACCACCCGCATGATGGCTTCGCCGTAGCCGGTCGCCGAAACCGCGCCGCTCAAGTTGTCGGCGTAGCAACCGCAGCCGATGAGCGAGGAGTCGCCTACGCGCCCGGGATACTTGCAGGCGGTGCCGCCGGTGGAAGTGGCGGCGGCGACGTTGCCCTGCGCGTCGACGGCGACTGCGCCCACCGTACCGGCCTGCTGCTGGCCGCTGAAGTGGCCCCGCGCGGCGTCGGTCTGGTGCTTGTACTTGTACCAGAGCTCCACCTCGCGCGCGATAACCAATTCCGACGGGTTGCAGAGCGAGACGCCCATCTCGGCCGCGAATTGCTCGGCCCCGGGCCCGACCAGCATCAGGTGCTCGCTGCGCTCCAGCACCAGCCGCGCCACGCGGATGGGATTGCGGATGCGCTCCACGGCGGCGATGGCGCCGGCCTTGAGCGTGCGCCCGTCCATCAGGATGGCGTCGAGTTGGACGCGGCCGTCGCGGTTCAAGTGCGAGCCCAGCCCGGCGTCGAAGATGGGGTCGTCTTCGAGATCGAGGGTCGCGGCTTCGCAGGCCTCAATGGCCGAGCCGCCTTGGCCGAGCACCGCCCAGCCGCGCTCCAGCGCCCGCAGGCAGCCGGCGCGGCAGGCCTCGGCGGCTTCGGCGGGGATGTTCCACGCCCCGCCGTGCACCATCAGCGCCAGCTTGGAAGTTGTGCTCATTGAGTTCTCGTGTCTACGCATCTGTCGATGGATTCCAAACCAAGAATCCGAATTGTCGGGCCGCAGCTAGGAGCCGGGCGTCGGCGGTCACGAACTCTGCCGTCCTTCCGGTCTTCCTTTGTAGCCAAACCGCCGCGGCCAAATGGATCGCGTCCATTCCGCGGAGCGACGCGTGTTCGACAAGCTGGCTTACCGGAGCCAGTGTCTCTTGGTCGACCGCCACTTCGCGAACCAGAAGCCAATCTGCCTCGAAGCGATTCCGAGCCCGGAGAAATTCAGCCCGGGTCCATTCCCTCTCACGCAGCTTGCGCGCGAGTGCCGCATGAACCTCAGCGTAGCAAACAGCCGAGCTGTAGATTCGATCCTCCTCTGCTAGGCGTTTCTCCAAGCGAGATTGGCCCGGCTCCCGGATGTACCGCTTGGCGAGGGCGGAGGAGTCTACGTAAAGCACTAGCCTCGATCCTGAATGATAATCTCCGACAGTGGCTTACCCCTGAGCGGAGGGGGTTTGAAGGGCTGCAGACGGCCGCCGCGTCCGCGCCGGAGATGACCTTGGCGCTCCAACTCCTCCAGCTTCTCCTCGAGGCTCAGACTCTCCCACTCATCAACGGGGCTCACGCGGGCAACAGCCTTGCCCCGGTCGGTGATCAGCAGGATCTCTCCCTGGCGCACGCGCTTCAGGTAATGACCCTGCCGGTTCTTGAACTCGCGGCTACCAACCTTCTTCATTGTAGCTACCTCTGTTGCTATTGTAGCTACATTGGCCCCTCAGGACAAGTTGAACTTGGGAGTGGTGCCTACTCGTCGTAGATGGTGAGCAGCTTGAGGACTTCCAGAGTGCGCGATCCCGCCGGAGTCTGCACTTTGACCACGTCCCCCTGCTTCTTGCCCAGCAGCGCCCGGCCGATGGGCGAGGTGGTAGAAATCAGCCCCTGAGCGACGTCGGATTCTTCCGCCGTCACCAGTTGATACAGCTTCTCTTCGCCGCGCTCGGTGTCGAGCACGGTGACGCGGCTGCCGTAGCCGACGCGGTCGCGGGGAATCTTGGCGAGGTTGATGAGCGAGAGGTCGGCGAGGCGCTTGCGCAGTTGCGCCAGGCGCATCCCCACCAGGTGCTGGCGCTCCTTGGCGTACTTGTACTCGGCGTTCTCGCTCAGGTCGCCGTGGGCGCGCGCCTTGGCGATTTCCCTGGGGAGCTCGGCGTGGAGCTCGCGCTCCAGTTGCGCGATCTCGTCCTGCAATCGCCGGCGCATGCGCTGCGCGGCTTCGGCTTGTGCGGCCTCGTCCATCGGCAATAGTCCTCCGCCTGCGCCTTCCGAGATTGCAGCGGGGCGGGTCGGCTTCGAGTATAGATAAAATTCCGTCTTGACGCCAGCCGCCAACTCCCCTACAATGATGTTGTCCACCCAGGGGATGCACACCTAATGGAATTCAAAGTCGGCGACAAGGTTGTCTATCCGAACCACGGCGTAGGAATCATCGAGCAAATCACCCACAACCACTTCAACGGCCGCGCCGAGCACTTCTATCTGGTCAAGATCCTCTCCAACGGCCTGCGCGTCACCGTGCCCTGCCTCAACGCCCACTGCGTCGGGCTGCGGCCGATCATCCGCCCGGCCGAGGTGCCGCGGGTGATGAAGGCGCTGAAGAACGGCCGGACGGACGGAGTGCGCGACTGGAAGTCGCGCTTCAAGCAGAACTCGGAGAAGATGCGCACCGGTTCGCCCTACGAGGTGGCCGCCGTGCTCAAGAGCCTGGTCTCGTTGGGCGAGAACAAGGTTCTGAGCTTCCGTGAAAAGAAAATGCTGGAGCGCGCCCGGCAACTGCTGGTGGCCGAGCTGGCGGTGGCGCGCAACGTGAGTGAAACCACCATCGAGCAGGCGCTCGAAAAGCAGCTCGGCCGCAAGCTGCGCCTGAACGGCTCCGACGCCGAGTAAGTTCCTTCCTACAGCACCGAGGTGGCCTTCCTAAGCTCGCTCACGCCCGGCATCCACACCGCGTAGGTGAAGTCTCCCGGCCGAATCGACGCCGCCCCGTACTCGCCGCGCTTGTTCACCGCGTAGACGCAGGCTTCAATTTCCTTGGTATCGGGGTGGACGTCGAGAATCCATCGCAGCACCGACTCGCAGGCCGATTGCGGGTCCATCCCGTTGCGCATGCGCTCGACGATGACTACGCTGGTGCAGAACTTCTGCATTTCGTCGCCGTCGCCGGTGGCCCCGGCGGCGCCCACGGTATTGTCGACAAAGATGCCGCTGCCGATGAGCGGGACGTCGCCCACGCGGCCCGGCACCTTCCAGCGCAGACCGGAAGTCGAGCCGCCGGCCGCCAGGTTGCCCTTCTCGTCGAGAATCGCCAGGGTGATGGTGTCACCGTCGTCGTGGTCGGGCGTGGCGAGGCCGGCGGTGGGCTGGGGCTCAGGGCGGGTGATGAGGCGCCGCGAGGGATCGCCGCGACGGTGGAACTTGCGCGCCGGGTCGGCTTTCCATTTCATCCACGCCTCCAGTGCCTTGGGCGTGAGCAACTGCTGCGGCTCGAAGCCTTCTTCTAGGGCAAAACGCAGCGCGTCCTCGCCGGCGAGAAACGTGTGGTAGGTCTTCTCCATCACGCGGCGGGCGACTGAAATGGGCGTGGCGATTTTTTCCAGCGCCCCCACGGCGCCGGCGCGGTGGGTCAAGCCGTCCATGATGACGGCATCGAGCTGAACCACGCCCTCTTCGTTGGGGTAAGCGCCGTAGCCGACCGACATGATGTCGGGATCGAGCTCGGCGGTGTTGATGCCTTTTTCAACCGCGTCGAGCAGGCTCCCGCCCGCCGCCAGCACTTCCGCGGCTTTTTCGTTGGCGGGCTTGCCCTGCCGCCAGGTGGAAATGATGAACGGCCGCCCCGTGGCTGTCTGCGACTTGCTCGCTGGCTTGACCCACGCCGCCTTCGGAGCCACCGCCGCCGCCCCCAGCGCCGCCACTCCGCCCACGAATGCTCGCCTGCTCAGTCCGTCGCTCATTGCTCTTCCTCTCTTCTATTTTCTCTTTTCTGATTTCGCCTTTTGGTTCTTGCGTCCCCAGCCGCCGCCGCCGGGCGTCAGGATGACGACGCGGTCGCCGGCGCGGGCGTTGGCCGTGCACTTGCCCGGCAGTTGCTCCGCCGGCCCGCTCGCCTTTATCCACAAACTCTGGCCGCGCTGGCCAGGCGCGCCGCCCGCCAACCCGTAAGGCGCGAACCGGCGTCGGTCGGAAAGGATAGCGAACTGGGCGTCGGTGAGGAATTCAATTTCACGGACGATGCCGTCGCCGCCGCGCCAGCGCCCGGCGCCGCCCGAGCCGCGCCGCAACCCGTAGCGCCACACGCGCACGGGATAGAACGACTCCAGCACTTCGACCGGAGTGTTGAGCGAGTTGGTCATGTGGGTGTGGATGCCGTCGAGACCGTCGAGGCCTCGGCGCGCGCCCATGCCGCCGGCCACGGTTTCATAGTAGGCGAAGGGCTGTCCATCTTTGTCCAGGCCGCCGAAGGTGAAGTTGTTCATCGTGCCCTGGCTCGCGGCCGGAATCCGCTCCGGAACTGCTTTGGCCAGCGCGCGCAGCAGCGTGTCGACAATGCGTTGCGAGGTTTCGACGTTGCCAGCGGCCACGGCCGCGGGTGGCTCGGCGTCCACCACCGAGCGTGGCGGCGTGACCACTTCGATCGGGCGCAGCAAGCCCGCAGTGGCCGGTGTTTCGCCGGGAACCAGGCAGCGGAAAACGTAGAAGACCGCGGAGACAGTGATGGCGCGCACCGCGTTGATGCTGCCCGCGGTCTGCGGGGCCGAGCCGGCAAAATCCACACGCGCGCGCTCGCCGCGAACCGTGATGCGTACACGGATGGGCACGGGCGTGTCCGAGATGCCGTCGTCGTCCAGAAAATCTTCGGCCGAGTAAGTGCCCGGCGGAATGCGGCGCAAAGTCGCGCCCATCATGCGCGCCGAGTAGTCGAGCAGGTGGCGCATGTAGGCGCGGACTTCGTCGAGGCCGTAGCGGGCGACCATTTCGTTGAGGCGCCGCGCCCCCAGGCGGCAGGCGGCGATCTGCGCGGTCAGGTCGCCTTCGCGCTCGGTGGGCGTGCGGACGTTGGAGAGAATCAGGCCCAGCAGGTCGCGGCGCAGCCGGCCGCGCTCGGCGATTTTCACCGGCGGGATGCGCACGCCCTCCTGATAAATGTCGCGCGAGAGCCCCATTGAGCCGGGTTGCGCCCCGCCCACGTCGGCGTGGTGGGCGCGGCTGGAGACGTAGAACTGCGGGCGCCGGCCGCGGCCGATGAACACCGGCATGACGAGAGTAATGTCAGGCAGGTGAGTGCCGCCGGCGAAGGGGTCGTTGAGCATGGCGATGTCGCCCGCCTCCAGCTTCAGCGCTTCGATGGCGGCGGCGACCGACATCGGCATCGAGCCCAGGTGCACCGGCATGTGGTCGCCCATGGCGATGACCTGGCCGCGGGCGTCGAAGACGGCGCAGGAGTAGTCGCGGCGCTCCTTGATGTTGGGCGAGAAGGCGGTGCGGCGCAGCGCCGCGCCCATCTCTTCCGCCACGGCGTGGAAGAGGTTCTTGAAGATTTCGAGTTTTATCGGATCAGGCACGAGCTCTCACTCCGCGCTGCGCGCTCCGCGAGGGCCTTCGGCAGAGCGGTGGGCGCTGCCGCGCCCGCTGTTTATGTCGGGGCTGAAGCCCCGACCCGCCAAGACAACCCATCGCAGTTCCTCCGCAGCCGTCGTTACTCCACTCCCAAGATCCACCCTTCCTCGGTTTCTACTCGGTGAACCTCGTCTGCGCTCAACTCGGTTGGCACGTTGAATAGCCTTGACAAGCAGCCCTCGTCATCCATAAGAGCGAAGTGCCTGGCAAGGCCGCGAACTTGCGCGGCGTCCTTGGCCTCACGCTCTCGCGGCTTGACCTTGATCATCGAGGGAAAGATTTCGGCGTGAAGCACAAGCCAGTCTCTGTCTTCACGTGACGGTAGTTTGGCCATCCCGGTTTCGAAGGGCCAGACTCGAGAGACTTTTCTTAGGCTGGGGTCATCGCGGAGTCTGGCAACGTACGGAATTCCTAACAGCGCTTGGCTGCCTACGGATCCATGACCCAGGAGCTTCCAAGCTGACTGCGCCCCTCTCACCCGTTCTTCTGTCAGACGATACTCGGCTAGCTCTATGCGCAGGGAGACACGCGTTTTCTTGCGCGAAAGCGTAGTGTACTGATGTTTCTCAGGACATCCCCAGAAAGGGTAGGGGCCACCCGAAATCTGATTGTTGAACTCGGCGGCAACTGCGAAGCGATTGTTTTCGTTCCTCGGGGAGTCCTTAATATTCCTCGACAAGGTGTCCCAAAGAGCTCGCCATGGGGCTACGGTTTCCGAGTCCAATCCCAGAGCCCGGGTGCAGCCGGTTGGGAATCCATAGGGGAAGTCAAAACCCACCAGCGTTGCCACTTCTTTCTCAACGTTATGCGCAAGCAGAGACCGTATCTGACTTACCGCTTCGTGGCGTGTTCGAACATTCTTAGGTTCTTCAAGAATCAACTGACTTCTCGGGCGCCTCGCCATGCAGTACCAGATAGCATCTTCTCCTGACTTGGGAGAGCTTTGGGCGCTCCAGTCGACCATCAGGTAGGCATCAAACTCTGGCATCACGCACCCTCCAGGAGCAGGTTTTCGTAGGGATCCACGCGGGCGCGCCAAGCAGTAGGCAGAACAGTGGTCCCGCTGTACTCGGCAATCACGGCGGGGCCGACGATGCGATTGCCGGGGCGCAGGCGCTCGCGGATGTAGAAATCGGTTGCGCGCCATTCACCCTCGAAAAATGCGCGCTCCCGCTTGAAGCGCGCGATTGGGGGCGGTTGTGCGTCGGCAAGCCGCTGCGCGCGGAAGACAGGCTTGGTGGTCAGGCCCAGAGCGCGCAGGCGGAGGGTGACAACTTCGATGGGGCGCGCCGGGTCGGAGTAGCCGTAGCGCTGCGCGTGGGCCTGATGAAAAGCACGGAGAAAGTCGCGGCCGTAGGGAACAGTGAGCTCGAAGGCCTGGCCGCGATAGCGGAGGTCGAGCTGGCGGAGCAAGCGTTGCGCGGCGCGCGAGAATCCTTCGTGGGTGAGGTCGGCGCGGGCGGCGCGTTCTAGTTGGTGGAACACGCTCTCGAGTTTCGGTGACAGCGCTGCGGCCGTATCCACGGGCCAGAGCACGGTTCGCGAGTAATCCTTTACTACATCGGAACAGAGAATCCCAAGCGCCGAGAGCGCGCCGGGAAACTTCGGCACGACAACGCGCGGGATGCCAAGCGCGGCGGCGAGATCGCAGGCGTGCAAGCCGCCGGCGCCGCCGAACGCCACCAGCGTGAACGCGCGCGGGTCGTGCCCGCGCTCAATCGAGATGACGCGGATGGCGCGCTCCATGGTGGCGTTGGCGACACCGACAATGCCCGCTGCCAGCTCCTCCACGCTGCGCAGACCCGGCGCGCGGCGGAGGAACTCCTGCGCGTAGCGGCGCGTGCGCGCGGCGTCGAGCCGGAACTCGCCGCCGAGGAACTGGTCGGGGTCGAGCCGGCCGAGCAGCAGGTGGGCATCGGTCACGGTCGGCTGGCGGCCGCGGCCGTAGCAGATGGGACCGGGGTCGGCGCCGGCCGACTGCGGGCCGACGCGCAGCGCGCCGCCGTCGTCAAACCAGGCCAGCGAGCCGCCGCCGGCGCCGACGGTGTGAATGTCGAGCATCGGCACGGCAACGGGCACGCCGCCGACCGAGGCTTCGTTGGTGATGGCGAGCGCGCCGGAAATCAACGCCACGTCGGTGGAAGTTCCGCCCATGTCGAAGCTGATGATGCGACTAAAGCCCGCGCGCGCGGCTACGGCCTGCGCGCCGACCACTCCACCCGCGGGACCGGAGAGCAGTGTGCGCACCGGCTGCGCGGAAGCAACGCGCGCGGAAACGGTGCCGCCGCTGGACTGCATCACGCCGACCTTTCCACTGCGCCCGGCAACTTTCTCCACTTCGGCGAGGTAGCGGCCCAGTACCGGGACGAGATAGGCGTTGACGACGACTGTCGACGTCCGTTCGTACTCGCGGAACTCGGGGAGGATTTCGTGCGAGACGCTGACCGGCAGGCCGAGGGCGCGCAGCGCGCGCGCGAGGCGCCGCTCGTGCGCCGGGTTGAGATAGGAGAAAAGCAGGCAGACAGCGACGGCTTGCGGGCGCGCCCGCTGCACGGCGCGGCGTAGGCGGCCGAGCGCCGCAGGCGTCAAGGAGATCAGCACGCGGCCATCGGCGGCGATGCGCTCCCGCACGCCCAGGCGGCGCGCGGCGTCCACCAGCGGCGGCGGCTTCTGGACGAAGAAGTTGTAGAGCTCGGGACGCGCCTGGCGCCCGATGACCAGCACGTCTTCGAATCCGTGGGTGGTGACGAGCGCGACGCGGCCGCCGCGGCGCTCGAGCAGCGCGTTGGTGCCCACCGTGGTGCCGTGCAACAGCTCGACCCTTGCCTGGCGTTCGCCCAGCCGCTCGCGCGCCCCAGCAACTCCCTGCGCCATAGCGCGCGCCGGGTTGGCGGGCGTGGAAAGCACTTTCAGAATTTCCAGCCGGCCGTCGCGCAGAAACGCGCAGTCGGTGAAAGTGCCGCCGGTGTCGATGGCGATGCGCATGGTCGAAGAGGCTCAGCCGGAGAAGCGGAGCAGCCAATAGAAACCGAGGGCGGCGCTGAGCGCGCCGGTGCCGCTCACCAGCAGGCGCGCATACGCCGGCGTGCGCGCCGCGCGCCAGAACAGCGCCTGCGCCAACCAGCCCGCCACGGCCATGGAAACCACGATGCCCACACCGAAGGCGGCGATGCGGGCCAGCGCGCCGACGGCGGACTCGGCCGCAACCACGGGAACGACCAGCAGCAGCGAGCGGGCGCCGCTGAACCCCATCAGACCGCCGACCAGCGTCGCCAGGTGCGGGTGGCGATGCGCAGCGTGCCGGCGGCCGCCGATGTGCAGGTGCCAGTGGTCGTGCGCTTCCTGCGCGTGGTCGTGCTCGTGTGGGTGCGAGTGCGCCACGATGCGGCGGCGGAAAACTTCCGCCAGCAGCCAGCCGCCGAGAAAGATGAGCACGACGGCGCCGGCCTGCTCGAGGCCGCGCTGCCAGCTTTCGGGCAACTCGCGGCCCAGCGCCCAGGCAAGACCGGCGAGCAGCAGCAGCGTGCTCACGTGGCCCACGCCGAAGCGGACGCCGAGCCACGCCAGCTTGCGCCGCGCGGTGCCGCCCGCGCGGGATTGCGAACTCTTCCCGGCCAGCGCGGCGATGGCGGCGAGGTGGTCGGGGCCGAGCCCATGCAGCAGGCCCGCGGCGAACAGGGTCAGTAGGATGAGCATGACGAAGAGGCATTCTAAATGAATTGAAACCACAAGATGCGCACAGATTCACACAGATGAAAGATGCTTTACCGCAAAGGACGCAGCGAGAGAACGAACCCTCAGGGGCTAAAGCCCAGTTTCTTTACGCCGCCATTTCGGCGGGGTTGAAGCCCCGCCCTTCCCAAACTTCTCTACACACCGAGCTTGAGGGCGGGATCGGCGTTGAGGTCGAGCCCGGCAAACTCGCCGGCGAGGAAGCGCGGCCACGCGGCGGCGGCAATCATGGCGGCGTTGTCGGTGGAGAGCTGCACGGACGGGAAAAACACCGGCACGCCGCGGCCGGCGCATTCTTCGGCAAAAACTTTGCGGAGAAGCGAATTGGCAGCCACACCGCCGGAAACGAACACGGCGCGGGAGTGGAAGTCATCGGCGGCAGCGAGCGTGCGCGCTGTGAGGTCCTCGACGACGGCGTGCTGGAAGCTGGCCAGGAGGTCGAGCGTCCGCTGGCTGCAAAGCTCTTCGACTGGGCGCGGCGCGTCCCGGAGCGCGGTGCGGCGGTGGTCGGCTTCGGCGCGCAAGCCGTCGCGCTCGACGAAACGCACGACGGCGGTTTTAATGCCGCTGAAGCTGAAGTCATAGGCGCGGCCGCGCTTGAGGTTGGGGCGGGTGAAACGGACGGCCTCAGGATTGCCGCGTCGCGCCAGACGGTCAATCACCGGCCCGCCGGGATAGCCGAGCGCAAGCAGCTTCGCGACCTTGTCGTAGGCTTCGCCGGCGGCGTCGTCGACGGTGTGGCCGACGAGCTTGTAGGAGTAGCGAAAGGCGTCGGCGCGCTCCAACGGTTCGCGGTTCACGTGATAGAGATGCGTGTGGCCGCCGGAGACGATCAGGGTGACGAGCGGAAACTCGATTCGCTCGAGCTCGCCCTTCTGCGCGGCTTCAAGCAGCACGGCGTGGACGTGGCCTTCAAGGTGGTTGACGCCGACGAGCGGCTTGCCGAGCGACCACGCCATGGCTTTGGCGTAGCTCACGCCGACGAGCAGCGAGCCGACCAGGCCGGGGCCGCGGGTGACCGCGATAGCGTCGACGTCGCGGTAGGCGACGCCGGCCTGCTCGCAGGCTTCGCGCACCACGGGGACGATTTTTTCCAGGTGGGCGCGCGAGGCCAGCTCCGGCACCACGCCGCCGTACTTGGCGTGCAAATCGATTTGCGAACTGATGACGTTCGACAGGATGCGCGTGCCATCGGCCACCACTGCGGCCGCAGTTTCGTCGCAACTGGATTCAATGGCCAGAATGCGCGTCATCGCAATTCTCATGGTAGCACGGCAGCGTTTGTTAGAATGAACCGATGGCCGATGCACTGCGCAAAGCGCTGAGCGGTCTGCGCGCGCTGGGCGAGGACCACGTCTCCGGCGCGGCGGAAATTGCCGCGCGCGCGGCGGCCCTGCTCGAGCACTACTGCCGCCAGGAGCGGCCGGACGATCCGCGGCTGCCCTACGCGCTCGCCGAGCTGGCCGAAACCACGCTCACGATTCAGCCTTCCATGGCGCCGCTGCTCAACCTGGCGAACCGCATCCAACTCGCGGCCGAGCGCGAGGTGCTTCCACTGCGACGCTTGCAGGCCGAGCTGGCGCGGCTGCGACGTCACCGGCTGCAGGCCGCGAAGCGCCTGGCGCGGTTGTTCGCCGCCCGCCTGCGGCCGCGGCCCGCCACAGTGCTGACGTACTCCTACAGTTCCACGGTGATCGCGGCGCTGGTTGCCGCGCGGAGGAGGGTGGCGCGCGTGCTGCTGTCGGAAGCGCGCCCGATGTACGAAGGCCGGCTGATGGCCGAGCGGCTGGCGGCACAGAGAATTCCGGTTACGCTGTACCTCGACGCCGCGCTGCCGGCCCAGGTCGCTGCGGCCGATGCGGTTGTCGTCGGCGCCGACGCGGTGCTGGCGCAGCGCTACTTCACCAAGGTCGGAACCGGACTCTTGCAGGAGCAGGCGCGCCGGGCGCGCAGACCGTTCTTCGTTCTCGCCGATACGTCCAAGTTTCTGCCGCCGCGGTTGGAAGCGTTTCATCGCGTGGAAGACCGTCCGAGCGAGGAAGTGTGGCGCGGCGCGCCCGCTGGCGTCACGGTGGTGAACCGCAACTTCGAAGCGATTCGGCTGGATTCCGCGGTAACCTTGCTGACAGAGTGCGGCGCGATGTCGCCGGCCCGGCTGCGCGCGTGGCTCGGCCAGCAACCGGTGGCGAAGCGCTGGCAAGCGGACGCAAACAAGAGATGAGAGTCTCTCGAAAAGTCCGGAAGGCGGTGATTCCCGTGGCCGGGCTGGGCACGCGGTTTCTGCCGGCCACGAAATCGATGCCGAAAGAGATGCTGACGCTCGTGGATAAGCCGCTCATCCAGTACGCGGTGGAAGAAGCCCGAGCGAGCGGCATCCGGGAAATCATTCTGGTCACCGGCGCCGGCAAGGGCGCCATCGAAGCCCACTTCGCTCCCAATCGCGAGTTGGAGAGAGAACTCATGGCACGCGGCAAGCAAGCCGAAGCCCGCGCGGTGCGCGCCGTGTCGCGGCTGGCCAGGGTGGTTTCGGCGCGGCAGAAGAGGCCGCTGGGGCTCGGCCATGCCATCGGGTGCGCGCGCGACCTGGTGGGCGACGAGCCGTTCGCGGTGCTGCTGCCGGACGAGATCATCGACGCGCGCGTGCCGTGCCTGCGCCAACTGCTCGCGGCGCACGCCCAGCGGGGCGGCTGCGTGGTGGCAACGCAGCGGGTGCCGCGCGCCGACCTTTCCAGCTACGGGGTGATGAAGGTCGAGCCGCTGAGGCGCCGGCTGTTTCGCGTGCGCGGGCTGGTGGAGAAACCGGCGCTGAACCGCGCGCCGTCGAATTACGCTATTGTCGGGCGCTACGTCCTGGAGCCGGAAATCTTTGGTCTCATCTGGCGCACGCCCCGCGGACGGGACAGCGAGATTCAGCTGACCGATGCGCTGGCTCGCTATGCGGCCGACAGGCCGATGTACGCCGTGGCGTTCAGCGGTCGGCGCTTCGACGCTGGCAGCAAGGCAGGGTTCCTCAAGGCCACGCTGCACTTCGCCGCCAAGCATCCTGAACTGCGGCGCGTGCTGCGGCGCTGGCGGCAGAGTTAGTCGTTGGCGGCGGAGGCGGCCGGCTTCTTTTCTTCCGGCTTGGCGGATTCGGCTTTGGTGTCGCTCTTCGCCTCGCTCTTCTCCGGCGGCGCCGACTTGCGCGCGTAGTCGGTGACATACCAGCCGCTGCCCTTGAACTGGATGGCGGGCGGCGAGAGCTGGCGGTGGGCGATGCCGCCGCAGGTGCAGGTCACCGTCGGCGGGTCGGAAAACTTCTGCAACAGCTCGAAGCGTTTGCCGCAGCCGTCGCATTCGTATTCGTAGAGCGGCATAGACAACCATTCTAGCCAGCGGCGTGCGCGCCAGCAAGGCGCTGCGGGCGAAAACGGTGCCGCCGTGCGATGACTGTGCTAGACTTTCGTCGGGGAGAGAAGTCTGGAGTCCAGCGTGCCCGTCAAAACCGCAACCTACGTCGTGCCGCCGCGCAACGCGAACGGCGGTTGCCTCTACCTGGTGGCGACGCCGATCGGCAACCTCGAAGACATCACCCTGCGGGCGCTGCGGGTGCTGAAGGAAGTCGACCTCATCGCCTGCGAAGACACCCGCCAAACCGCCAGGCTGCTCAACGCCTATGGCATCCAGAAACCGCTCATCAGCTACCACGAGCACAACGAGATGGTGCGCGCGCCGGAACTGGTGCTGGAGCTGGAAGAAGGCGCCAAGGTGGCGCTGGTCTCGGACGCCGGCACGCCGGCGATTTCCGATCCGGGCGACCGCCTGATCACGCTCGCCATTCGCCACGGCATCCGCGTGGTGCCGGTGCCGGGCGCGACCGCCTTCGGCGCGGCGCTGATGGCCTCGGGCCTGCACGACCGCGAATTCCACTTCGTCGGCTACCTGCCGGCGCGGCGCACGGCGCGGCGCAAGGCGCTCCAGGCGCTGCGGGCGCAGACGGCGACACTCGTCTTCTATGAAGCGCCGCACCGCATCGCCGAATCGCTGGCCGACATGGAGATGATGCTGGGCGACCGCCACGCCGTGCTGGCGCGCGAGTTGACCAAAGTGCACGAAGAGTTTCTGCGGGGCTCGTTGAGCCAGTTGCGCGCCACGGCGCGCAAGCGCGAGCTCAAGGGCGAAATCACGCTGCTGGTGGCGCCGGCCGAGAATCGCACGCCCGAAGCTCGCCTGGCAGCCGGCGCCTCGGTGCGCGCCCGTGTCGAGCACTTGCAGAAGAAGGACGGCCTCGAGCTCAAGGCGGCGCTGAAGACCGTGGCCCGCGAGCTCGGCCTGTCGCGCAGCGAAGCCTACCGCAGACTGCAGGAAGAAAAAGCTCTCGGACAGTAAGTTCTCCCGTTTTTCCATTTTTCTGATTTCTCTTTTCTTTTCTTCTTCAGGCCGATTCGGGCATCCAGGTGCGCAGGCGCGGGCCGGTGAACTCGATGCCGACTTCCCACTCGCCTTCGGTGCGGGAAATCAGGCGGCGGACGACGCCGGTGGTTTCGAAGTCGGGCCGCGGCGAGACTTCGTGGGGCCGCGGCCGGTGCGGGATGATGAGCTCGAGCGACTGGCCGACCAGCAGCTCGCGCCGGGTGACGAAGCTGGCGCCTTCGCGGCTGACGTTGTAGCTGGCGGTGGAATCCTCAAAGGCGGCGCCGTAGGCGTCGCGCCCGCGCACCACCAGCGGCAGCGCCACCTCCAGCCGGTTGTGGCGGCGCCGATTGGCTCCTTCGCTCACGTTTTTGGCCGGCACAGGACCTCTCACTCCGCGGCGACGAAGGCCGAATCCCGCAACCCGGCCTCGACGCACTCCATCGCTTCCTCGGGGCTGCGGGCGCGGTGGACGCCGCGGCGCAGCGCGGCGCCGCCCGGCACCGAGTGGGTAAAGCGGGCGACAAAATTTTTCATCTTGGCGAGCGGCTGGTCCACCAGCACCGCCGCAGTCGCGGGTTCGGTCAGGCGGCGGAAGAACTCGCGCAGCAAGAGCAAGCGGTCGCGCGGCGTGGGCTCGGCGTAGCAGCCGGTTTCGAAGTACTGCTGCATCTGGCGAAAGATCCACGGATTCGCCGCCGCCGCCCGGCCGATCATCACCGCGTCGCAACCGGTTTCGCGGAACATCCGCGCCGCGTCCTCCGGTGTGTTGACGTCGCCGTTGCCGATGACGGGAATCCGCACGGTCTGCTTGAGCGCGGCGATCAAGCTCCAGTCGGCGCGGCCGGAATAGGCCTGCTCGCGCGTGCGCCCGTGCAGGGCGATGGCCTCGACGCCGCAGTCCTCGGCCAGGCGCCCCAGCTCGCGCACCACGATGTTTTTTTCGTCCCAGCCGGCGCGCATCTTGAGCGTGAACGGAATGCGCACTGCGGCGCGCACGCGGCGGAGAATCTTTTCCAGCAGCGACAGGTCGCGCAGCAAACCGGAGCCGCCGCACTTGATAACTTTTCTGGCCGGGCAGCCCAGGTTCAAGTCCACCTGGTCGAACCCCAGGGCTTCGACTTCGGCGGCAGCGGCGGCCAGCGTTTCGGGGTCGGCGCCGAAAAGCTGGGCGGCGATGGGCCGCTCGTCCTCGCTGAAATAAAGGTAGCGAAGCGTGCGCTCGTGCGAGGCGCCGCGGCGCGCCAGGCCGTCGGCGCTGGTGAACTCGGTCATCAGCAGCCCGCAGCCGCCCTGCTCACGGATCAGGTGGCGGAAGACGGTGTCGGTCAGCCCCGCCATCGGCGCCAGCACCGCCGCCGGCCGGATGCGGTAGCCCTCGAGAATCCGCAGCTCTTTATAGGCTTCAACCATGGCTGGTATTCTGCCCGACTTCTTCACTTCCCACAATCGCGCCGGCATTGTAGCTCCGGGCGACGGGCGGCCGATGCCGAGCGATTCTCCGCCTGCGTTTCGCGATACAAACTCGACCGCGGCGATTCCCCGTGTGTAGCCGCCGACACGCTCCGCGCTCGCTTGTCATGCTCTGGCCCCGGTGAAGGCCGCGGTTCCGCGGTGCGCCTCGCCTCGCGAAGCTCAGCGGAAGCGGGTTGAATCTCTTTGTCTGCCACCATCCGACTCGAGTCGCCTTGTCGCCTCCGATCTTCTTTGTTTTCAATCCCGGCAGTACCCCCACCCCCGGGGGTTTGGTTGGTTTCCGTTGATTCCAAAGGGCTTAGGGGGCGACCGGGGTGATTCGCTGTCGCTCTCGTAGTGATTCCCAAGCACTTAGTCGGTGATTCGAGTCGGTGCATCGTTTTTCCCGATTTTTGAATTCCCATTTCGATTTTCGTCCTGCATTGCTGTCAGCCTCGAAACAAACTCCGGCCTGGCCACCTTCTCCCCTACGCGAAGCTGGCAGGCTCTGTCTACGGTTTTTGCGGTTTCTGCGGTTTTTGCGGTTGTTTTTTTTCTGGTTGTCAAATTCAGGGGGTTCTGGGACAACGGGGAAACCGCAAAAACCGCACGGTTGGCAGGACAGGCCTTCTTGCCTGTCGTGGCTGCGGCCCCGGCCACCCGGGGGGACAGACAGGAATGTCTGTCCTACCAAAGGAGTGAACCCTCGCCCTTCCTCTAGAGCAGGGAGGTGTCGAGGGGGCGCTCGGTGGTGGCGGGGGGAGGGGCCGGGGACGGGGCCGGCTTGGCCGGTGCCGGGCGTGGGGTCGTAGGCCTCTCGACCCTGCGACTCCCGGACTCTTCGACTCTTCGAACCGGCGGGGCAGGCCGACTCGGCGTCGGGCTTTCCTCGCGGCCGCTCAGGTAACTCGCCAGCGCCCGCCGGTCGCCGCCGAAGAAATGTTCCGCCATCGAGCGCACCGCCCGGGCGCGCGCCTCGGCAGCCTGATAGACCGGCGTGTAGCGATGCGCGCGGCCGACCTTGCGGCGCGCCACCGCGCCCTTGCGCGCCAGCCGATCCATAATGGTTTCCACCGTGGTGTAGGCAAGCGAGCGGCCCCCGGCGAGAAGCTGCTCGCGAATCTCCCGCACCGTGGCCTCGCCTTGCGCCCACAGCGCCTTCATGCAGTCGAGCTCCAGCGGGGGCAAATCGAAGAGCGTTTTTCGCGAGGGAGACCGGCGGGCGCGGGCCATCACTTCTTCGTCGGCTTGGGATCGAACAGCGAGCCCGACTCGCTCTGCGGCGGCGCGGGTTCGGGGGGCGTTTCGCCGGCCAGGAACTGCTCGCGGCGCAGCAGTGGGCGCTCGAGGGCGCGGTTCCACTCCGTCCAGTCGCCTTCGCGCGCGGCGGCGTCGGCGGCGGCGAGGCTGGAGCGCACCGCTTCCATCTTGGAGTCGAGGTCGTCGAGGTAGTGCAGCAGGACTGCCTCGCGAACTTTGGGTGTGACCGGCGAGCCGAACTCCAGCCGCCCGTGGTGACTGAGCAGCAGGTGAAGCACCAGCGAGCGCAGGCGCGGCGGGAAGCCCTCGATCGAGTCCATCTTGCGCGTCAGCAAATCCTGCGCCAGGGCGATGTGGCCGAGCAGGTTGCCTTCGGTGGTGTAGTCGAGCGAGCGGTCGTAGCTGAGCTCATAGATTTTGCCGAGGTCGTGCAGCACCGCGCCGGTGAGCAGCAGGTCGAGGTCGACTTCCGGGTAGTTCTGCACCACCAGGCGGCAGAGGCGGCAGAGCGACACGATGTGCTCGAGCAGGCCCCCGATGTAGGCGTGATGGATGGTCTTGGCGCCGGGAGCGCGCTTGAGCCGCGGCCGAACCTCGGGATCGTCCAGCACCGCGAGCAGCAGCGCGCGCAAGTGCGGGTTGGCGAGCCCGCGGGCGACCTCGAGCAGCTCGGCGTAGAGCGCTTCCACGTCCTGCGCGGTGTGCGGGAGGTAATCTTCCAGCTCGACCTCCTCGGCGCGGGCGCGCCGCAGCCGCCGGATTTTCAGTTGCAGTTGGTTGCGGTAGGGCTCGACGTTGGCCTCGACCTTCACCACGTCGTGCTGGTCGAACTCCGGCTCCACCTCGGCGGCTTCCTCCCACATCCGCGCTTCCACCGTCCCGGTGCGATCCGCGAGACGCAACGCCAGATAGGGCTTGCCCTCGCGGGTCGAGCGCAGCGACTTGGATTGCACCAGGAAGAACGAGGTGATGAGCTGGTTTTCCTGCTGGGGGAGGTCGGCGACGTAGAGCGACTTCATTCGTCAGCTTTTCTGCTTGGCGCGCTTGCTCCCCGGACGCCGGTTCGCGGGCAAGAATTCTTTCTCCACCGCGCCGGCGTCGACGAAGCCCGGGGCGACGTAGACATAGTTCTCGCGACGCAACTGCGAGAGGTACTCGCGCAGCGCCGGCTGCACCTGGTCGTAGTAGAGCTTCTGGCGGATTTCGTCCGCCACCTCTTCAAACGGCTGGATGCCGGCCGGGCTGTGGCTGACCAGCTGCAGGACCAGCCAGCCCTGCTGGGTGCGCAACGGGTCGCTGACGCCACCCTCGCGCAGCTTGCCGATGACCTCGCGGATGGCCGAGGACAGCTTTTCCGGCTCGAAGGCGCCCAGGTTGCCGCCGTCGGGCGCGGTGGGCGACTCGGAGTAGGCCTTGGCGACCTCCTCGAACGCTTCGCCCTTGCGGATTTTTTCCAGCGCCTCCTGGAGCTTGGCTTCTTTCGCCGCCAGTTCCTCGCCGCTCAGGCCCTGGGTGGCAATCAGAATTTCGCGCAGGCGCACCTGCTCGGGCCGATTGAACTCGTTGCGGTGTTGCAGGTAGTAGTCGCGCACCTGCTCGTCGTCGAGGAACACCTTGCCGGCTACTTCGCGCTGCACCACCATCTGGGTGAGAATCTGGTTGCGCACCTGCTGGCGGTAGTCTTCGAACGACATCCCCTGAGCGGCGACCGCGCGCTCCAGCGCTTCCATGCTGGGGAGGTTCAACTGCTGCCGCAGCCGGTCGAGGTGCTTCACCACTTCCGCTTCCACCGAGAGCCCCAGCTCTTCGCCGGTCTGTACCAGCAACTGCTGGTCAATCAGGTCGCGCAGCGCCGTCTTCTCGGCTTGCTCGTACTGCTGCTCCAGCTCCGTCCCCTGGTATCTCTCCATCAGCTCGCGGCGCAGCGCCTGCCGGCTCGCCTCCAGGTCGGTGAGGGTGATGATGCTGTTGTTGACCCGCGCCACGATTTGCTCCAGCACCACCCGGTTGCCCGAGTCGCTGTGCTGCCCCTGTCCCGACAACGTCGGGGGCAGCACCGGCAGCGCCGCGGCTATCAACAGCGGAAAAACACGCTTCATTCCAGGGCTCCTTGGCTGCAAACAGAAATTCTATCTTAGCCCCTCGGCGCCAGCAATCGCTTTCTCACTTCGCGCGCCCTGCGCGGTCAACGAACAGCGGTTCGGCGAATCAACGATGCCTTACCCTTCCAGCGCCAGCACTTGCCTTCTCAGCGCTTCCAGCCACTGGCCCGTGCGCTCCACCGGGAAGCGCAGCAGGCCGCTCGGCTCCAAGCGCGCGCCTTGGGTTCGCCGCACGAAGCCCACCAGCCGCTCCGGCGCCACGCGCGTCTCGGGATGGAACCGGATCAACACGTCGCCCTGGCGATGCTCGATCGATTCAATCAGCAGCCGCTCCGCCACCGCTTTCACCGCCGCGTAGTGCAGCAGGTTCAGCACCGGCCGCGGCGGAGGCCCGTAGCGGTCTTCGAGCTCGGCCAGCAGCGCGCGCTGCGCCGCCAGTGCGTCGCCCGCGTCGGCGATGCGACGGTACATTCGCAGCCGTTGCCGCTCGTCCTCGATGTAGTCCGCCGGGATGCGGATGTCCACGCCCAGCTTCAGCGTCACGTGGGCTTCCAGCGGCGCCGCCGTGCCGCTGCGCAGCTCGGTCAGGGCCCGCTCCAGCATCTGGGTGTAGAGATCGAACCCGACGGCGTTGACGTGACCGTGCTGCTCGGCCCCCAGCAGGTTGCCGGCGCCGCGCAGCTCGAGGTCCAGCGCCGCCAGGCGGAACCCCGAGCCCAGCTCGCTGAATTCTTTCAGCGCCGCCAGCCGCTTGCGCGCCGTCTCCGTCAGTCGCGTCTCGCGCGGCACCAGCAGGTAGGCGTAGGCGCGGCGGTTGGAGCGCCCCACGCGCCCGCGCAACTGGTAGAGTTCGGCCAGCCCGAAGCGGTCGGCGCGGTCCACCACAATCGTGTTGCACAGCGGGATGTCGAGCCCGTTCTCGATAATCTTCGTTGTCACCAGCACGTCGTAGTGGTGCTGCATGAAGCCGAGCATGATGCGCTCCAGCTCCCGCTCCTTCATCTTCCCGTGGGCGACGGCGATGCGCGCCCGCGGGGCCAGCCGGTGCAGCTTCTCGGCCACGCCGTAGATGGTCTCGATGCGGTCGTGGACGTAGAACACCTGGCCGTCGCGCGCCAGCTCCTGCTCGAGGGCGCTGCGCACCAGGTCGTCGCTCTCGGTCGCCACCACGGTTTGAATCGCCAGGCGGTCGGGCGGCGCGGTCTGAATCAGCGAGAGGTCGCGCAGGCCGGTGAGCGCCATCGAGAGCGTGCGCGGGATGGGTGTCGCCGTCAGCGTCAGCACGTCCACGTTGGTCCGCAGTTGCTTCAGTCGCTCCTTGTGGCGCACGCCGAAGCGCTGCTCTTCGTCCACCACCAGCAGACCCAGATCGTGGAAGCGCACCTGCGGGCCCAGCAGGCTGTGGGTGCCGACAATGATGTCCACCTTGCCGGCTTCCAGGTCGGCGAGAATCTGCTTCTGCTCGGCGCGGGTGCGGAAGCGGCTCAGCATCTCCACTCGCAGCGGGAACGGCGCCAGGCGCCGCCGGAAATTTTCATAATGCTGGAATGCCAGCACCGTCGTCGGCGCCAGCACCGCTACCTGCTTGGCGCCGCAGACCGCCTTGAACGCAGCCCGCAGCGCCACTTCGGTCTTGCCGAACCCGACGTCGCCCACCAGCAGCCGGTCCATCGGCTGCCCGCGCTCCATATCGCGCTTGACCTCTTCGGTCGCCGCCCGCTGGTCCGCCGTCGCTTCCCACTCGAACGACTCCTCAAACTCGCGCTGCCACGGCGTGTCCGGCCCGAAGGCGTGACCTGCCACCGCGGCGCGCGCCGCGTAGAGTTGCAGCAGCTCGCCCGCCATCGCCCGCACCGCCCGCGCCGCCCGCTGCCGCCGCCGCTGCCAGGTGACGCCGCCCAGCCGGTCGAGCTGCGGCCGCGCGCCGCCCAGGCCGCGGTACTTCTGAACGAGGTCGAGCCGCGCCAGCGGGACATAGAGCCGGTCGCCGCCGAGATAGTTGATGCGGAAAAACTCTTCCGTCACGCCGGCGTGGGTGAGCTGGTGGAGGCCGGCGAACTCGCCGATGCCGTGGTCGACGTGCACCACCAGGTCGCCTTCCTCCAGCGTGGCGATGTCGGCCGCAAACGCCGCCGCCTTGGTTTTTGCCGCCGCCGGCGCGGCCGCCGGCGCCGCCTCGAACAAATCGAAGTTCCCGAACAGGGTCAGCGGCAGCTCGGGAAAACTGACGCCCTCCGGAAGCGCCCCGCGGACCAGGACAACTGCCTGAGCGTCGCCCAGCGCGCCCTTTTCTTCGACGAGCCCGGCGCGCTGGCTGGTCGGCATTCCGAAGCGATAGGGAATTTCGTACTCGCTCAGAATCTCTGCCATGCGCTCCATTTCGCCGGTGGTGGCGCTCGAAATCACCACCGGCCCGCCCTGGCGCACGCGCCCGCGCACCTCGTCGGCAAACGCCCGCACTGCGCCGCGGAAGCGCGCCGTCGGCTGCGAGGCCAGCGCGAAGTGGTCGGCGCCCGTAATCTCCAGCGCCAGCTCTTCCAGATTCAGCCGGGGCCGCGACGCCGCGGCGGCTTCGAAGGCCTGCCAGCGCAAGTACAACTCACCCGGCGCCGGCGCCGGGCCCGGCTCCAGCCGCCGCGCCACGTAGTCTTCTTCCAGGCGCGACCAGAACTTCAACGCTTCGTCCCGCAGCGCCCGCGGCTCATCCAGAGCCACTACTGCTCGCGGCGCCAGCTCCAGCAGACTGCTGCCCAGGCTTTCGATGAGCGGCAGGAGAAATTCCCAGCCCGGGAAGACGTTCACTTGTCCCTCGGGCTCCTGTCCTTCGCGCAGCGCCCACAGTTGCCGCAGGCGCCCGGGCGTGGCGGGGATTTCAATCAACGGCACGAGAGTGGCAGAGACCAACGGCGCGGTTGAGCGCTGCGTGGCCGGGTCAAACTCGCGCAATTCTTCGAGCGTGTCGCCGAAGAACTCCAGCCGCAGCGGCCGCCCCTCGGGCGGAAAAATGTCCACGATGCCGCCGCGCACCGAGAACTCGCCCGGACTCTCCACCGGCTCGCGGCGCTCGTAGCCGACGCTTTCGAGATGGCTGACCAGCTCGTCCCGCTCCAGCGTCTCGCCGGGATGAACCAGGCGGCCGAGTCCGGCGTAGAGCTCGCGCGGCGCCAGCCGTCCCAGCGCCGCCGGCAAGGCGACGACCGCCAGGTCGGCCTCGCCCGTCCCCAGCCGCCACAGCGCTTGCGCCCGCTCGGCGGCAATCTCCGGGTGCGACGACAGCCGGCGGTAGGGCGAGACGTCGCGCGCCGGCAGCAGCGCCACCGCCGACTCCGGTCGGCCGGTCAGCACGCTGTAGAAAAACCGCAGCGGCGCAATCAGCTCTTCCGCGCGGCGGTTCGACGCGGTGATGAAAAACAACGGCCGCCCCAGCGCCCGCGCCGCCAGCGCCGTCGCCAGCAGTTTTGCTGTGTCCGTAAGTCCCGCCAGCGTCACTTCGCTCGGCGCCGGCTTTTCGAGCGCGCGCAGCGCCGCCTGCAACGCCGCGCTTTCTTCCAGTGGCCGAACCGCCTGTTCAACAAACGGTAGAATCATCGCCGTCTTGTGTCAGTAGGGCAGACATTCCTGTCTGCCTGCTCTCAGCCTTTCCTCAGTTTCTCAATTAACGCGCTGGTCGAGTGCCCCTCCACATAGGGGACCACGACAACCTTCCCGCCGTTCGCTTCTACTTCTTCCCGCCCGACAATCCTGTCAGCCGCCCAATCGCCGCCCTTCACCAGCACGTCCGGCAGCACCGCCGCGATCAGCTCCCGCGGCGTGTCTTCCTCGAAGATCGTCACCGCATCCACGCACTCGAGCGCCGCCAGCAGCTCGGCGCGATCCGCCTGCGCCACCAGCGGCCGCCCCGCGCCCTTGAGGCGCTGCACGCTCGCGTCGCTGTTCAGCCCCACCACCAGCGCGTCGCCCTCCGCCCGCGCCTGCTGGAGCAAGCGCACGTGTCCCACGTGCAGGAGGTCGAAACAGCCGTTGGTAAACACCACGCGCTTGCCGTTGTCTTTCCATTGCCGGCGGCGGATAATCAGCGCGTCGCGCGAGAGTATTTTTTCGGCGCTCACTCGGCCTCGCGTCTTACTGTGACTGCATCCTGCGATTCTAGCATACGCCCCGCCGCACCCCGCCGTGCGCTTCCTTGGCTGCTCCTGTGGCTGCTGCTGGCATTCTCGCTGGGCGGCGCCGCCGCCGTCGCTGGCCTGGTCTGGCTGCGTGCGCCGCTCGAAATGGCTGGAGACATCGTCGAAGGAACGCCGATCGAGCGCATCCGCCTGCGCGAGGCGCCGCCCAACGGGCCGCAGTTCGTTCTGCTCCACGGCTACGCCGCCAATCGCCGCCAGTTGCTCCATCTGGCCGAAGTGCTGGCCGCTGCCGGCGGCGAGGCCTACATCGTTGACCTCCCCGGCCGCGGCGACAGCGACGCACCCGCCTCGCCTCTGCCGCTCGAAGGCCCACGGCCCGCGATGCCTACACCCAACGAGACCCGCGCCGTGCTGGCTGCCCTTGAACGGTTGAGAGATGAGAGGACAGTGAAACCCGATCGGCTTGTCCTCACTGGCCATTCGCTCGGCGGTGGTGTGGCGCTTGATGTTGCGCGAGCTGAGCCGCCCGCGGCCGTGGTTTCTCTCGGCGGCTTGGAGCGGCCCGTCCGACCCGGCCAGCCGCGCAACCTGCTGTTGATCACCGCGCGCCTCGAGATTCCTCCCCTGCGCGAAGCCGCCGACCGGATGCACGCCCGTGCCGGCCGCGGCAGCGCCCGCCGCGAATTCTTTGCGACCCACTCGACGCTGCCCTACAGCTCGGCGGTGCAGCACGCCATCGTCGAATGGACGAACCGCGCCGTCCCCGGCGCCCGGCTCCAGATTCCACCGTGGTTCAACGAAAAACTGCTGGCGCTGGAGCTCGCCGCGGCATTCTTTCTGGTGGCACTTTTCTTTCCCCTCGCCGGGCTGGCGGGCTGGTGGTTGTCGTTTGAGCCGCTGGGGGAAATTGTTTCCGAGTCGCGCATTTCAGCCTGGTCGCCGGCGCACCTCGGCGGCTACGCGCTGCTGGCCGGCGTCGCTTCAATTTCCGCCTTGAGTTTGCTCCAGTGGTTCGAGGGAGGCGTGCCGTTGCGTTTTCTGCATCTCGCCGATGGCGACTATCTGGCGTCGTTGATGCTGCTCTCATCTCTATGGCTGTTGCCAGCCCTGCGTCCGCTGCCCTGGGTGCGCGACACTCGCGAGCTTCGCGCCAATCTTCTCGTCGCCCTCCTGCTCGCCGCCTACGTCATCGTCGTCGCCGGAGGCTTCGTGACCTGGAAAATCTTCGATCTCTGGCCGACAACCGCTCGCTGGCTCCGTTTCCTTCCGCTGCTCGTGCTGCTTTCCCCCTTTGCGCTGGGCGAAGAGCTTCTGCGCCGCACTTTCTCCAAGCACCGCGACCACAGCCCGCTCACCGCCTTCATTCTCTGGCGGCTGGCGCTGCTGGCCGCGGTCGCCTATGGCGTTGTCCTTCTGCGCACCGGCCAGGAAATGATCGTGCTCCACTCCCTGCCGGTGTTCCTGCTCTCGCTGGTCGAATGTTACTTCGCTGAAACTCTGCACCGCGCGCTCGGCAGCCCTTACGCTTGCGCTGTGCTCAAGACGTTGCTCCTCGCCTGGTTCTTCGCCGCTTTCTTCCCGCTGCGCTGACCCAGCAAGCTCGGCTATACTTGCGTGTCATTTTTATGGCGGCACTAATAAGAGTTCTTATTGCTGGGGGAGGGCCGGCGGGCGCTCTCTGCGGCGAGCGGCTGGCGCGCGCCGGCTTCGCCGTTACCATCTTTGAAGAGCGGCCGGGCTGGGAAAAACCCTGCGGCGGAGGCGTCACCTGGAAGACTCTCCAGCGTTACCCCTTCTTGCTCGAGGGTGGCGTCGAGAAAAAGCTCATCGGCAAGGCCGAGCTCATCGCCGCCGACGGCCGCCGCGTCGCGCTTGAGCTTTCTCGCCCGCTCGCCATCTACTCCCGCACCACGCTCAACAGTTTTCTTCTCCGTCGCGCCGAACAAGCCGGATGCGCCGTCATCCGCCAGCGCGCCCTGAGCGCACGGAGCAATGGTGACATCTGCGTGCGTACAACCGAAGATGAGTTTGCCGGCGACTTTCTTGTCGTCGCCACCGGCGCCCGCAACGCCCCGCAACTCGAAGGCGCCGAACCGGCCGCCGTGTGGAAACTCGCGCCCCGCGACCTCGAACTGACCGCCGGCTACTACCTTCCGGGCGAAGACGACCGCATCCGCGTCCAGTTCCTCGACAACTTCGAAGGCTATCTGTGGTCGTTCCCGCGCCCCGACCATCTCGGCGTCGGCATCTGCGGCAAGATGGAGCAGAACTCCAGCGCCGCGCTGAAGGAAAAGCTCCACCGCTTTCTCGAGTTGGAGAAGATTTCCGCCAGCGGCGGGACTTTCTATTCGCACCTGCTCCCGTCACTGGCGCGGCCGAGCTGGAAGCATCTGGCGCTGGCCGGCCGGGGCTGGGCGCGCGTCGGCGACGCCGCCGGCCTGGTCGACCCCATCACCGGCGAAGGCATCTACTACGCCCTGCGCTCCGGCGAGCTGCTGGCCGAAGCCCTCATTGCCGGCGCGCCGCAGAGCTACCCCGCGCGCGTTCAGCGCGACTTCGCCGCCGACCTGCGCTCCGCCGCTCGCTGGCAGCCGATGTTCTACCGCGGCCGCTGGCTCGGCGCCAGCACCACCGGCCGGATGATTGACGCCGCCGCGCGCTCCGGGCGCTTCCGGCGGGTGCTCGACGACCTTTTTGCTGGTACACAGTCCTATCGCGGGCTCCCCTGGCGCGTGCTGGGCTTGCTGGTGCCCGCGGCAGGAAACGGCTAACCTCATGGGCGAGAAATCCAAACAGTGGCTGGAGCGCGCCCGGCGTCGCATCCCGGGCGGCGTCAACTCGCCCGTGCGGGCCTTCGGCGCCGTCAACGGCGAGCCGCCTTTCATCACCCAGGGCAGCGGCGCGCGGCTGCTCGACGCCGACGGCCGCGGCTACATTGATTATGTCGGCTCCTGGGGCCCGCTCATCCTTGGCCACGCTCACCCGCAAGTGGTCGCCGCCATCGAGCAGGCCGCCCGCCACGGCACCAGCTTCGGCGCACCCACGCCGCTCGAAGTCGAAATGGCGGAGGAAATCGCCGCCGCCTTTCCCTCCATCCAGAAAGTCCGCCTGGTGAACTCCGGCACCGAGGCCACCATGTCGGCCATCCGCCTGGTGCGGGCGGCGACCGGGCGCAAGCTCATCGTCAAGTTCGAAGGCTGCTACCACGGCCACGTCGATAGCCTGCTGGCCCGCGCCGGCTCCGGCCTCGCCACCTTCAATCTGCCCGACTCCGCCGGGGTGCTCGAGGAGTTCGTCCACTTCACCCGCGTGCTGCCCTACAACGACCGCCTGTCGGTCGAGCGGCTCTTCCAGGCGCGCGGACGCGAAATCGGCGCCGTCATCGTGGAGCCGGTCGCCGGCAACATGGGCTGCGTGCTTCCCGCGCCGGGTTTTCTGCAGACGCTGCGCGAGCAAACCGAAAAGTACGGCGCCCTGCTGATCTTCGATGAAGTCATCACCGGCTTCCGCATCGCCTACGGGGGCGCGCAGGAGCGCTTCGGCGTGCGCGCCGACCTGACCACGCTGGGAAAAATCATCGGCGGCGGCCTGCCGGTCGGCGCCTACGGCGGCCTCGCGAAAGTGATGGCGCTGGTTGCGCCCGACGGGCCGGTCTATCAGGCGGGCACGCTCTCCGGAAATCCGCTCGCCGTCAGCGCCGGGCTGGCCGCGCTGCGCCTGCTGAAGGAAGAAGGAACCTATGCGCGCCTGGAAGCGCTCGGCGCCCGGCTCGGCGACGGCCTGGCGCAGGCCGCGGTCGAAGCCGGCGTGCCCGCGCAGGTCAATCGCTGCGGCTCGATGCTCACCGTTTTCTTCAGCAAAAAACCGGTCACCGACTACACCTCCGCCAAACGCTCGGACACGGCCGCTTTCGCGTGCTTCCACCGCGCCCTGCTGGAGCGCGAAGTCTACTGGCCGCCGTCGCAGTTCGAGGCCGCCTTCGTCTCCCTGGCGCACACGGAAGACGACATCGACCACACCCTGGCCGCCGCCCGCGAGGCTTTTGCGCAAGCCAAATCCTGAAGGAAGAAAGGCAAAATGAGGGAAGCGAAAAAAAATCCGCCGAAGGGGTTGAAGAAAGTCATCGTGCGGCCGGTGGAGTTCCGGCGGACGATTGCGCACTACGACCGGCGACTGCCGCCGGTCGTCTCCACGCCCTCGATGATCGGCCAGATGGAGGTGGCCGCCGCGCTGCTGCTGCAGCCGTTTCTTCCCAAGGGCGCCATCTCCGTGGGCACGCACATCAACGTCAGCCACGTCGCTCCGGCCACGGTAGGCGAAAAGCTGCGCGTCACCGCCAGCTTCGTCCGCGCCTACAAACCGAAAAACTCGGGCCGGCTGCGCTATGTGTTTGAGGTCGAAGCGCGCGTCGGCAAGCGCCTCATCGGCGTCGGCGAGGTCGAGCGCGCCGTCGTCGCCCCCGCCTTCTCAGGAAAACCGCCAGGAAAGAAATAGAGCCGCAGGCTATTAGGACTGCCCGCCACCAGGTTCTCGACAATCTGTTCTGACCTCCTACTTTCGGGCCCAACGTAGGGCGCGCCGCAGAAAGGTGGAGGGTCAGAATCTGCCATGGCGCGCGGTTTCTTCTCCAGAATCCCAGACGAGCTCCTTCCGGTTGTCGAGTTACGGGCGGACGCCACCCTAAACAGGAGGAACTAGCGTGTTGACCACTCTCAAAGAGATCTTCCGGCCGACTCGAGCGAAGATCCGAGGCCCTGGCATCAATCACCCGAGTTGTGGAGGGAGAGACGGTGCGCTTTTCAGAGCGAGCGCGTGGCCAGATCAGTTGCTCGAACATCTCCGAGGACCTTCGCCAAACAGAACCCGAACTTCACTTCGATAATGAGTCATTCTCCGCGGCCACACTTCGCCTCCGCCTTTGGAAGCAGGACATCATTTCCCAGCTCGCCGGTTCGTCTACTCCGGATGGAGAGGCGGCGCGGAAGCTGCTCGGTCAAGCCTTGCATACACTGCAGGACTTCTATTCCCATACCAACTGGATCAATCTCTCCCCCTATGGTCAAAGCACCGACGACCGGCTCGGCGTAATAGATTACGGGCCCGGCGCGAGCCAGCCCCCAACTGCAGGTCCGGGTCTCGAGGTTTCTACGTCCAAGACGAACCCGTAGCCCCCGGCCCGCACACCGGATTGGCCAGCCTGCTGGGGCCTTTCCAAACTGCCACCTTCAGCCTGATGTCGCTGGCGGGCGCAACGCTTCAAACAATTGAACTGGCCCAGGGACATCCGAACGCGGCTGCACAGGATTTCGTCGGCCAATTCACTATTCCCGCTCGGCCGTTTAGGGTGGCGGTGAGCGGCGTGACTACGAGCGGCCAGCCCTACCAGCGTGTTTTCCCTGCGATGTACGGCCCGGCGCCATTCATCAACCCCGGCGGCGTGGTGAACGCCGCCAGTTTTGCCGCCGGCGCACCTGGGGCCGCCGGCAGCATCGCCTCGGTCTTCGGAACCAACCTAGCGCTTGAGACTGCTTCCGCGCCTTCCACACCGCTCCCGACTACTTTGGGCGAGGCGCAGATGGTATTCAACGCCGATTCACCAGCGCCCCTCTTCTTCACATCTCCTAACCAAGTGAACATTCAGATTCCCTGGAATCTAAACCAGGCCTCTTTGACGGACAACATCGAGGGACTACCGAGTCCCCTCATCACGGTAAACCTCGCCCCGTTTGCGCCGGGGATTTACACGACCAACAGTATGGGCACGGGCCAAGGGAACATCATCATCGCCAACACCAACCCTCCTGCCATCGCCGCGCCCACAGGGGCTTTCCCCGGCTCGCGTCCGGTAGTGCGGGGCAGCGAGTACATTTCCATCTACTGCACGGGGCTGGGTGCGGTTACCAACCAGCCGGCCAGCGGCTCCCCGGCTTCCGCCAGCCCGTTGTCGCAGGCCACCACCACGCCCACCGTAAGCATAGGCGGCGTCGCGGCCACAGTGACCTTCTCGGGCTTGGCGCCGGGCCTAGCCGGTTTGTATCAAGTCAACGCCTTAGTCCCCGCCACCGCCCCCATCGGCGACGCAGTTCCAGTTGTGCTGAGCATTGGCACCGCGACTTCCAACACTGTCACCATTGCTGTCAAGCAACCCTAGGAGGTCACACAAGCCGCGGCTCAGCCGGCGGGGTCGCCGGTCTTCTCGCGGAAGTAGGCGCGCCAGCTTTCGGGCAGCGCCGGGACCTCCATCGCGCGCTGCAGCAGCGCGCGGTTGTCTTTCTCGAAGGCATAGAGCCGCGTGATGTCGCTCACGGTGACCTTGCCCGCGTCGCGGCGCAGCAACTCAATCGCGTCGCCCGCGCCCACCTCCCCTTCGCGCAGCACGCGCAGATAGAAACCCGTGCGGCGGCTGTGCAAGAAGCGCTTCAGCATGTCCGGCCGCCCGAAGCGGAACGCCAGCTTGTAGCAGGGCGGCCGCGGCTGCGTCACCGCAAACTCTGCCGTGCCGACGCGCAACCAGTCGCCGATGTTGAGCTCGTCCTCCCGAAATCCTTCGACCGTGAAGTTTTCTCCGAACACGCCCCAGGGCAGCTCGGCGTCCGGCAATTCTTTGCGCCAGTAGTCGTAATGTTCGCGCGGATACGCATAAATGGCCTTGTCGGGCCCGCCGTGCACGTTCAGGTCGGCCTGCCGGTCGCCGTCGAGGTTCAGCGTGCGCACCGCCACCCGCCCCGCCACCGGCGACTTGAAGATGCCGGTGACAATCTCCTGGCCGTTCGGCTCGAACCGCCGCGGCAGCCCCACATTGACCGAAACCAGCCTCACCGTCACACCGTCCAAGCAAGTGAGAGCGACGCCATTGGTTCGATGACGCCGTACTCAGCCGGGATTCTACTCCAGCAGCGGCGGCACCTTGAGGGTTTGGTGCCCGCGTGTTACTTTAGGATTTCTCCACGTGCTGGAGTGGCGGAACTGGCAGACGCGCCGGACTCAAAATCCGGTGGGGCTCACCCCCCGTGAGGGTTCGACTCCCTCCTCCAGCACCAGAAACGGGCGGGGAGCGGGGAGTGGCATCGTCCGCGGGGAGAATCTCTGCTGATGAGATTGACGCAGGCAATCCAACTCATGCCAGCGGTCGCGCTGGCGGCGGCGCTCGCCGGCTGCACGCGGGAGCAGTCGGCGGCGACGGGGCCGCCTCCGGCGCCGGTGGTCGTTGCCCAAGCGACGCAGGAAACCGTGCCGGTGGAAGTCTCAGCCATCGCCAACGTCGAAGCCTATTCCACGGTTTCGGTGAAAGCGCAGGTGGATGGCCAACTCCTGCAAGTGCACTTCCGCGAAGGTGACGACGTCAGGCAGGGTCAGCTCCTCTTCTCCCTCGACCCGCGACCTTTTGAAGCCGCACTTAACCAGGCCGAAGCCAACCTGGCCCGCGACCAAGCCCAACTCGAAAATGCCCGCGCCCAATACCGCCGCTACGAGAAGCTCCTCCAGGAAGGCGTAACCTCTCAGGAACAGTACGACCAGGTGCGAACCGCAGCGGAAGCCCTGGAGGCCGTGGTGCGCGCCGATAAGGCCGCCGTCGAAACCGCCCGCCTGCGCCTGAGCTATTGCGCCATCAGCTCACCCCTTGACGGCCGCACGGGCAGCCTCATCGTGCACGCCGGCAACCTGGTCAAAGCCAACGACGACCCGCCGCTGGTGGTCATCAATCAGATCAACCCCATCTTCGTCAGCTTTACGCTGCCCGAACAGCATCTGGCCGAAGTGAAGAAGTACATGGCGCGAGGGAAGCTGGCGGTTGAGGCTACGGTGCCCGATGCTCCGGGCGCGCCCGAGCGCGGCACCGTCAGCTTTGTCGATAACACCGTCGACACCGCCACCGGCACCATCCGCCTCAAGGCTGTCTTTCCCAACACGGCGCGGCGGCTCTGGCCCGGGCAGTTTGTGAACGTCTCGGTGCGGTTCACCGAGCGGCCCAACTCCATCGTAGTACCCTCCTCGGCGATTCAGACGGGGCAGAGCGGCTCCTATGTGTTTGTGGTCAAGTCAGACCAGACCGTCGACCTGCGCCCCGTCACTACCGGCATCTCCGCCAACGGCAAGACAGTGATTGAAAGCGGCGTCAACGCTGGTGAGACCGTCGTCACTGACGGCCAGCTCCGCCTTATCCCCGGCGCCAAGGTGACTATCAAGAGCTCTCTTGCAGGAAGCTAGCGTATGAACCTCCCCGAACTGTGCATCCGGCGGCCCATCGCCACCACGCTGCTGATGCTGGCTATCCTGGTGTTCGGGTTGTTCGCCTACACCTTCCTGCCGGTCAGTGACCTCCCCAACGTGGACTTCCCCACGCTGGTGGTCTTTGCCACCTTGCCCGGGGCCAGTCCGGAAACCATGGCCTCCTCGGTGGCCACGCCGCTCGAGAAGCAGTTCTCCACCATCGCTGGCCTGGATTCGATGACTTCGGTCAACACCCTCGGGGTCTCACAAATCACGTTGCAGTTCACGCTCGAGCGCGACATTGACGCTGCCGCCCAGGACGTGCAGGCCGCCATCACCCAGGCCTCGGGGCAACTGCCGCGCGACATGCCCAGCCCGCCGTCGTTCCGCAAGGTCAACCCCGCCGACCAGCCGATTCTCTACGTGGCGGTGAGCTCGCCTACCCTGCCGCTTTACATGGTGGATGAGTACGCTCAGACCTTCCTCTCCCAGCGAATCTCGATGATTCCCGGCGTGGCCCAGGTGCAGGTCTTCGGCACCCAAAAGTACTCCGTGAGGGTGCAGCTCGACCCCAAGAAACTTGCCAACCGCCAACTGGGCATTGACGAAGTGACGCAGGCGCTGCAGGAGGCCAACGTCAACCTGCCGACGGGAACGCTGTGGGGCCACGACAAAGCGGTAACGGTCGAGGCCAGCGGGCAGTTGACCCGGGCCGCCGCCTATCGCCCGGTGATTGTCGCCTACCGCCAGGGCCGCCCGGTGCGGTTGGAGGACCTGGGGCAGGTGATCGACAGCGTCGAAAACGACAAGGTGGCGAGTTGGTACAACAACGAGCGCGCCGTCGTGCTCGCCATCCAGCGCCAGCCTGGCACCAACACCGTGCAGGTGGTGGACAGCATCCGGGCGCTGTTCCCGTCGTTCCGCGAGCAATTGCCGCCCTCAGTCAAGCTGAACATCCTCTACGACCGCTCGGTGTCCATCCGCGAATCGGTGCGCGACGTCAAGTTCACCCTGCAACTGGCCGTCTTTCTGGTCATCCTGGTCATCTTCCTCTTTCTGCGAAAGCTCTCGGCCACGCTGATTCCGGCGCTGGCGCTGCCTTTCTCCATCATTGGCACCTTCATGGTGATGTACCTGCTGGGCTACTCGGTGGACAACCTGTCGCTGATGGCCCTCACGCTTTCGGTCGGCTTTGTGGTGGATGACGCCATCGTGATGCTGGAAAACATCGTCCGCCACGTGGAGATGGGCGAGGGTGTGCTCGAGGCCGCGTTGAAAGGCTCGCGCGAAGTCGGCTTTACGATTCTTTCGATGACGCTCTCGCTGGTCGCCGTGTTTCTGCCGGTTCTCTTCATGGGCGGAATTCTCGGGCGGCTGCTGCACGAGTTCGCCGTCACCATCAGCGCCGCCATTCTGATTTCCGGCGTCGTCTCCCTGACGCTCACGCCCATGCTCTGCAGCCGCTTCCTGCGCGAGCACCACGAGGAGAAGCACGGCTGGCTGTTCAATGCCTTCGAGCGCGCCCACCAGGCGTTGGTGCACGCCTACGAGGTCACGCTGGAAGCCGTCCTCCGCCACCGGCTGGCCACCATCGTGATTTCCGCCCTGATGCTGGTGGTGACCGTCGACCTCTTCCTCCGCATCCCCAAAGGCTTCCTGCCCAGCGAGGACCTGGGCTCGATCTTCGTCTTCACCGAGGCGCAGGAAGGGATTTCCTTCGACGCCATGGTCGAGCACCAGAAAATCCTGGCCGCCATCGCCCTGGAAGACCCGGCGGTGAACAACGTGATGTCGAGCGTGGGCGGCGGCGGCGGCGCCAGCGGCATCAATACCGGCCGCCTCTTCATTCGTTTGAAGCCCCGTGCCGAGCGGCCGCACTTGGACGTGGTGATGGAGCGGCTGCGGCCGCGGCTGTCCGTCGTGCCCGGCATTCGTGCCTTTATGCAAAACCTCCCGCCCATCCGCATCGGCGGCCAGCTCACCAAGAGCCTCTACCAGTTCACGCTGCAGAGCCCGGACACCGAAGTTCTCTACCCGACCTCGATGCAGTTTCTCGATCAGGTGCGGCAGTTGCCCGGCCTGCGCGATGTCACCAGCGACCTCCAGATCAAGAACCCGGAAGTGAACGTCGAGATTGACCGCGACAAAGCTTCCGCGCTGGGCGTGACCGCGCGCCAGATTGAAGACGCGCTCTACTCCGCCTACGGCTCCCGTCAAGTCTCCACCATCTACGCCCCCAACAATCAGTACCGCGTGATTGTGGAGCTCGAGCCCCGCTACCAGCGCGACGCCTCGGCGCTCTCGATGCTCTACGTTCGCTCTTCAACCGGGAGGCTGGTGCCGCTCAATGCCGTGGCCCGGCTGACGCCCAGCGTGGGGCCGCTCTCGGTCCAGCACCTCGGCCAGCTTCCGGCCGTGACCATCTCGTTCAACCTGGAGCCCGGCACTTCGCTGGGCGAAGCCGTGGATCGCGTGCGCGAGCTCTCCCGCACCGCGCTCCCCACCAGCGTCAGCACCAGCTTCCAGGGTACCGCCCAGGCCTTTGAGTCCTCCTTGCGCGGCCTCGGCCTGCTGCTGTTGATGGCCGTGCTGGTCATCTACATTGTGCTGGGCGTGCTCTACGAGAGCTTCATCCACCCGCTGACCATTCTCTCCGGCCTGCCTTCGGCCGGCCTGGGGGCGCTGCTGGCGCTGATGGCCTTCGGGATGGAGATGAACCTCTACGGCTTCGTTGGCGTCATCCTGCTCATCGGCATCGTCAAGAAGAACGCCATCATGATGATTGACTTTGCCCTGGAAGCACAGCGCCACGGCCTGCCGCCCGAGCGCGCCATCTTCCAAGGCGCCCTCATCCGCTTCCGCCCCATCATGATGACCACCATGGCGGCGCTGATGGGCACCCTGCCCATCGCCATCGGCTACGGTGCCGGCGGCGACGCCCGCCAGCCGCTGGGCGTGGCGGTGGTCGGCGGGCTGGTGTTCTCCCAGTTCGTTACCCTCTACCTCACCCCGGTCTTCTACCTCTACATGGAATCGCTCCAGCGCTGGATCCGCGGCCGCCGCGTCCCGGTCACCGAGCTGGCCCCCGCCCACGACTAGCTTCCTCCCGCCTGCCGCGGGGCATTTTTGTCTTGCCAGGAATATATGACCTATGGTCATATATGAGCATAGGTCATATATATGCCTACGGCGACCCTGGACACCGCCGCCCGCAATCGGGGACGCCGCGCCCGCCGCAAGGCCGAGCTCCGCCAGCGCATCCTGCACGCCGCCTTTGAGCTCTTCGCCCGCCAGGGGTTCTTCCTCACCACCGTTGAGCAAATCACCGAGGCCGCCGACGTCGCCAAAGGTACCTTCTTCAACTACTTCCCCACCAAGGAGCACGTGCTGGGCGGCTTCGGCGACATGCAGTTGGCGCGCATTGAGGCGGCGGTGACGGAGGCACGCCTCGGGCGCCGTCCGGCGAAGGAGATTCTCCACCGGCTCATCCACGCCCTGGCGGAAGCGCCGGGACGCAGCCAGTCGCTGGTGCGCAGCATGATGGTGGCGAATCTTTCTAGTGAAGCGGTGCGGGCCGTCCTGCGTCGCAAGCTGATGCGCGGGCGCCGCCTGCTGGCGGAAATCATCGCCTACGGCCAGCGCCGTGGAGAGATCACTCGCCGGCGCAAGCCCATCGAGCTGGCGCGGCTTTTCCAGCAGGTGACGCTGGGCACCTTTCTCATCTGGGCGGCCTTTCCGCAATCGAAGCTCGACGGCTGGATCGAGCCCACCTTTGAGCTCTACTGGTCCGGCGTTACGGCCGACCATCGAGGTTGACGTCATGCCTACACGAAGAAAGTTGAGAATGCTTCTCTCTCTTTTAGCGATAACGCTTGCTCTGGCCGCGAACGCGCCGGCGCAGACACCGCGCCGGCTCACGCTCAAGGAAGCCATCGAGCGGGGCCTGCAGCACAACCTGCGCGTGCTGGTAGCCGGCACGCAGATCGAAGAAGCGCAGGGCACGCGCCAACGCCGCTTGTCCGCGCTGCTGCCGGTGGCGCGCGCCGAGACTTACGCCAACCTGCAGAACCGCAATCTGCGAGCCTTCGGCCTCAACGCCCCGGGCATTCCGGACGTCATCGGCCCGTTCTCGAACTTCGACGTACGTGCCTACGTCGAGCAGCCGATTCTCGACCTGCGCAGCTACCGCCGCTGGCAGGCCAGCCAACAGCAGGAACGCGCTACGCGCGAGCAATATCAGGACGTGCGGGAGCTCATCATCCGCCAGGTAGCGTCGCTCTACCTGAATGCGCAGGCAGCGGACGCGCGCGCGACTGCGGCTGCCTCGCGTGTCGCCACCGCGCAGGCGCTCTACGAGATGGCGCGCGATCAGCGCCAGGCGGGCGTGGCTACCGGCGTCGATGTGCTGCGCGCTCAGGTCGAGCTGGCCAATGAGCAGCAGCGGCTGCTCGAAGCGCGCAACACGGCGCAGCAGGCGCGGTTGATACTGGCGCGGGCCATTGGGCTCAACCTCGGCGAGCCGCTGGAGCTGGCCGAGCCGCTGGAATACAACACGCTGCCCTCGCCGGACATTCCGAGCGCGCTGGCGGGGGCGCTCGAGCGCCGCCCCGACTATCTCGCTCTGCAAACGCAGCAGCAGGCGCTGGCCACCGAGCTCCAGGCCAACCGGGCGCGCTACTACCCGCGGCTCGGTTTCGCCGGCAACATCGGCGGGCTCGGGCGCGCCTACAGCGAGATGAAAACCACCGGGCTGATGCAGGGCACGCTCTCCATCACGTTATTCGACGCCGACCGCAAGGGCGAGCGCATGGAGCTCGAAAGTCGTCGTCGGCGGCTTGAGCATCAACTGGCCGACCTGCGGCAGGGCATCGAGCAGGAAATCCGCGACGCGCTGCTGCTGCTGGAGTCGGCGGCCGACGAGGTCAGCGTCGCCGCGCAGGGACGCACGCTGGCAGAGCGCGAGCTGGAGATGGCCCGCGATCGCTTCCAGGCCGGCGTGACCAACAACATTGAAGTTATTACGGCTCAGGAGGCGCTGGCGCGGGCGCAGGAGAACTACATCTTCGCCGTTACGCGCCACACTGACGCCAAGTCGGCCCTGGCCCGAGCGCTGGGCGGGCTGGAAGAAAGCTATCCGCAGTTTCTGAACGTGCACTGAGGCGCGGGGGTGAGGTGAGGCCATGAGAAAGCGAATAATCATTCTTCTGGTGTTGGTGGCTGCCGCGGTTGCCGGTTCCTACCTCTTCTACCGGGCAGAATCGGGCGAGGCAACGCCGGCCGACACGCTGCTCGTCTCCGGCAACATCGAAGCCCACGAAAGCGTGCTGGGCTTCAAGGTGCCGGGCCGCATTGTGGAGCTGCCGGTGGAGGAAGGTCAGTGGGTCGAGGCGGGCACGGTGCTGGCGCGGCTCGACGCCGCCGACTACCGCCAGCAGGTTTCGGTCGACGAAGCCGCGCTGCGGGTGCGCAACGCCGAGCTGGCACTGGCGCTTGCCGGCAGCCGCGAACAGGAAATCGAGGTGGCGCAGCGCAACGTCGCCGACGCCGACGCCGATCTCAAGCAGAAGGAGCTCGATTTCAAGCGGGCACAGGAGCTCTATCAGAAGGACGTCGTTTCCGCCCAGTTCCGCGACCAAGCGGAAACCAACCTCAAGCGCTCCCGCGCCACCTTTGAGCGCGCTCAGCAGACGCTCAGCCAGATTCAGGAAGGAACACGAAAAGAACAGATTGCCATCGCCCGCGCCAATGTGGCGCAGGCGCAGGAGCGGCTGCGGCTCTCGCGGGTAAACCTGGAGTACAGCGAGCTGCGCGCGCCCAAAGCGGGCGTCGTCACCGTGCGGCAGGCTGAACTGGGCGAAGTGGTCAACCCCGGCACGCCGGTCGTCACGCTGGCCGACCTCGACAACGTCTGGCTGCGCGCCTACGTCAACGAGACCGACCTCGGGCGCATCCGCTGGGGCCAGGAAGCCACACTCAAGACCGACACCTATCCCGACAAAACGTATCGCGGGCGCATCTCCTTCATCGCCTCGCAGGCCGAGTTCACGCCCAAGAGCGTGCAGACCTTCAAGGAGCGGGTGACGCTGGTCTATCGCATCAAGATTGAGCTCGACAATCCCCAGCACGAGCTCAAGCCCGGCATGCCGGCCGACGCGACCATCCAGTTGCAGGGGAAGTAACGTGCCCGCACCGGCCGTCGTTGCCTCCGGTCTCACCAAGCGGTTTCCGGGCGTGGTGGCGGTGCGCGACTTGAGCTTCGAAGTCGCGGCCGGCGAGATTTTCGGACTCGTCGGCCCCGATGGCGCCGGCAAGACCACCACGCTGCGGATGCTGGCCGGCGTGCTCCCGCCCGACGAAGGGTCGGCACACGTAGCTGGCTATGATATGGGACGCGACCCCGAAGCGGGCAAGCGCCACCTGAGCTACATGCCGCAACGGTTTGGACTCTACGAAGATCTGACTGTGGACGAGAACATCCGCTTTTATGCCGACCTCTTCGGCGTCGAGCCGGCTGAGCGTGACGCACGGGCGGCAAAGCTTCTCGCTGCCGCCGGCATGAGTCCCTTTCGCGATCGCCTGGCCAGCAAACTCTCCGGCGGGATGAAGCAGAAGCTCGGCCTGGTGTGCGCGCTGATTCACAAGCCGGAGGTCATCCTGCTCGATGAGCCGACGACCGGAGTTGATCCGGTTTCTCGGCGCGACTTCTGGGCGGTGCTCTATTCCCTGTTGGCCGAAGGCGTCGCCATCGTGACCTCGACCGCGTATCTCGACGAAGCCGAGCGTTGCCACCGCGTGGCCCTGCTGCACGAAGGCGAGCTGCTCTTCTGCGACACGCCCAAGGGACTGAAGGCGCGGCTGCCTGGGAGCGTGCTTTCGGTGCTCTCGCGCGAGCCTCGGCGGGTGCGCGACACGCTGCGCGGCGTGGCCGGCATCTCCAGCCTGGTGCTGGTGGGCGACGGAGTGCGGCTGGTGGTGGACGACATGGCGAGGTTGATTCTGGAGGTCGAGCATCGGCTCGCCGCCGCTCAAGTTCCGTTCGATGCAGTTCATCCCGCGCTGCCGACCATCGAAGACTTCTTCGTCGCCTCGGTGCAAGGTCGCAAGGAGACGTGATGACGACCGGCGCACCCTCGGTGGTGGTGGAGAGCCTGGTGAAGAAGTTCGGCGACTTCACCGCCGTCGATCGCATCAGCTTCGAGACCCGCCCGGGCGAGATATTCGGCTTCCTGGGGCCGAACGGGGCCGGTAAGTCCACCACGATTCGAATGTTGTGCGGGTTGCTGTGGCCGACCGACGGCCGGGCGCAGGTGGCGGGCTTCGACGTCGCCACCCAAGCCGAGGAGATTCGCCAGAACATCGGGTACATGTCGCAGAAGTTTTCGCTCTACAACGACCTGCGGGTCATCGAGAACCTGCGGTTTTTCGCCGGACTCTACAATGTCCCGCGGCGAGCGCTCAACGACCGCATCGGCTGGGCGCTGGAGATGGCCGGGCTGCGCGGGCGCGAGGCGGCGCTCACCGGAACGCTGTCGGGCGGCTGGAAGCAACGCCTGGCGCTGGGCTGCGCGGTATTGCATCAACCGCCGATTGTTTTTCTCGATGAGCCCACCTCCGGCGTCGATCCCATTTCGCGCCGCAAGTTCTGGGATTTGATCCACGAGATGGTGGGGCGCGACGTCACCGTCTTCGTGACCACCCACTACATGGACGAAGCCGAATACTGCAACCGCCTGGCGCTGATTGACCGTGGGCAGATCGTCGCCCTCGGTACGCCGAGCGAATTGAAGCAAACGGCCATGGACGGCGAATTGTTGCTGGTGGAATGCGAGCCGCTCGGTCCGGCGCTGGAGGCCGTGCAGCGCGCGCCCAACGTGCTCGACGCCGCCGTCTTCGGCAGCGCCCTGCACGTGCTCGTACCGGACGCTGACGCCGCCATGCACGTCCTGGATTCCCACCTGTCTGCACGCGCCATCCGGGTCACCCACATGGAGTCGATCCGCCCGTCGCTCGAAGACGTCTTTGTGGCTCTCACCACGCGTCGGCCGCGCAAGGCGGAGGAGAACTGACATGCGCTGGAACCGCTTGGTGGCGATGGCGCGCAAGGAGTCGCTGCAAATCCTCCGCGACCCGCGCAGCCTGACCATCGCCCTCACCATGCCCATCGTTATGATGTTCTTCTACGGCTACGGGGTGAACCTCGACTACAAGCACGTCCCGCTCTACGTCCTCGATCGGGAAGGCAGCCAGCCGAGCCAGGACCTGCTGAAGCGCTTCCAAGCGTCGGAGTATTTCGAGCTCGTGCGGGTGGTGGACAACTACCCCGCACTGGTGGAGGCGCTCGACGCCGGCAAGTGCCAGCTCGCGGTCGTCATCCCCCATGACTTCTCGCAGCGTCTGGCGAGCGGCCGCCCCGCTTCCGTGCAGGTTCTGGTGGACGCCACCGACGACAACGGCGCCAACATCGCGACCGGCTACGCCGAGGCCGTCGTGGGCGCCTACGCCCAGGAGGTACAACGCGACTGGTTGCAGCGCCAGGGCACGGCGGCCGCACCGGCGCCGCCGATCGCGGTCGAGGCGCGCACCTGGTTCAATGAAGAACTCGAAAGCAAGGACTTCATCATCCCCGGCATCGTGGCGATGGTGATGGCGGTGATCGGAGCGTTCCTCACCTCGCTCACCATTGCGCGCGAGTGGGAGCGGGGCACGATGGAGGGGCTGATCGCCACGCCGGTTACGCGCCTGGAAATCATGGTGGGAAAGCTGGCGCCCTACTTCGTCATCGGCATGCTGGACACGGCGCTCTGCACCCTTCTGGCCATCGCCTGGTTCAAGGTGCCCTTTCGCGGCGATTGGTCCACGTTGCTGCTCAGCTCGGCGCTGTTCCTGCTGGGCGTGCTGGGGCAAGGCTACTTCATTTCCGTGGTGGCCAAGTCGCAACTGGCGGCCAGCCAGGCGGCGTTGGTGAGCACCTTGCTGCCGGCGTTCCTCCTCTCGGGTTTCCTGTTTGCCATCGAGCAGATGCCGGCGATTGTCCAGACAATCTCGCGGGTGATTCCGGCGCGCTACTACGTGTCCATCATGAAAAGCGTGTTCCTGAAAGGGACCCCGCCGGCGCTGCTGGTGGAGCACCTGGCGGCGCTGGCAATTTTCAGTGTGCTGGTCATGGGGCTGGCCACGCGTGCGTTTCACAAACGGCTGATTTGAGGCCACGGGAATGGTCCAGCGGCTCTACCAGATGCTCATCAAGGAATTCATCCAGGTTGTGCGCGACAAACGCATGCGCTTCATCCTGGTGGTGCCGCCGATGGTGCAAATGCTGGTGTTCGGGTACGCCGCCACCTTTGAGGTTCACAACGTCCCCATGGCGGTGCTCGACCTCGACCACAGCCAGGAGAGCCGCGAGCTCGTCTCCCGCTTCACCTCCAGCCCCTACTTCGCCGTGCGCGGCCACCTGGCCGACGAGCGGCAACTCCGCCAGTGGATTGAGACCGAGCAGGCCGTGCTCGTCCTCCACATCCATCCCGGTTTTGCCCGGAAGCTGCGCAAGGGCCAGACGGCGCCGCTGCAGGTGGTGGTGGACGCGACCAACTCCAACACCGCCCTGATTGCTCTCGGGTATGTGAATCAGATTGCTCAGCGTTTCGCGGCGGACTATCAAAGCGATCGGATGGAGCATATCGCCCCGCAGCTCAGCGGCCGCGCCCCGCAGATCACGCTGGAGCGGCGCCCCTGGTACAACCACGACCTCAAGAGTCAGTGGTTTTTCGTGCCGGGCGTCGTCGCCACGCTGATTCTGATCATGGTGGGTGTGCTGACGGCTTTCGCCATCGTGCGCGAGCGCGAGATCGGCACGCTGGAGCAAATCATGGTCACGCCCATCCGGCGCACCGAGTTCATCCTGGGCAAGACGGCGCCCTTCTTCCTCATCGGGCTGATGGATACCGCGCTCATCGCCTTGATGGGCACGCTCTGGTTCCGGATTCCTTTCCGGGGCGACTTTACCGTGCTGCTGCTCGGCGCGGTGCTCTACATTTTCTGCATCCTGGCGGTGGGCCTGTTCATTTCGACGATTTCGAAGACCCAGCAGCAAGCGATGGTGTCGGCCTTCTTCTTCAACATGCCGGCGATTATTTTTTCCGGGTTCGGGTTTCCCATTCGCAACATGCCGGAGTGGCTGCAGTGGCTCACCTACCTCGACCCGCTGCGCTACTTCCTCATTGTCATCCGCAGCGTCTACCTGAAGGGCACCGGGCTCGACGTCCTCTGGCCGCAGATGGCGGCCATGGCGGTGCTGGCGGTGGGCCTGCTGACCATTTCCGTCCTCCGCTTCCGCAAGTCCCTCGACTAGTTGAGAAGGCGCTAGAGGCGCTTGCCGCGCTGGGGTAGAATCCGCGCACGCAATGCTGGCGAAGCTGCCGCAAGTCGATTTGCCCAACCTCCGCGTGCCGGCCCGAATCAGTCCTTCCGCGTCGACGCCTTCCCGCGGCTCGGCACCGGCAAGCTCGACCTGCGCAAGATCCGCAACCTCGCCCTCAGCCTCTCCCCACAAAGTGGACTCATAAGGAACAGTGGCGTAGGATGGGAGAAAGCCAACAACGAAGCGGGAGGCAACCGCAGGCATGGCGGTGAAGCACAAGAGCGGGCGTGCGGCGGTGAGCGCGCCGGTACGGTATGACGTGACGCGCCTGACTTCCGACGACCTGCACCTGTTCAACGAAGGCACCCACTACCGGCTCTACGACAAGCTGGGCGCGCACCCCATGGTTGCGCCCGACGGCGAGCCCGGAACCTATTTCGCTGTCTGGGCGCCCGACGCCGAGCAGGTCCACGTGATGGGCGACTTCAACGGCTGGAACCGCTCCAGCCACGCCCTGCGCCCGCGTGACCGCTCCGGCATCTGGGAAGGATTCATCCCCGAAGTCAGCCGCGGCGCGCTCTACAAATATTTCATCGCGTCGCGCTACAACGGCTACCGCGTCGAGAAGGCCGACCCCTACGGCTTCCTGCACGAGATGCCGCCCAAGACCGGCTCGGTGGTGTGGGAGCTTGACTACCAGTGGGGCGACCAGGAGTGGATGGCGACGCGGCACGCGCGCAACCGGCTCACAGCCCCGATGTCCATTTACGAAGTGCACCTTGGCTCGTGGCGGCGCGTGCCGGACGACTTGAACCGCTCCCTCAACTACCGAGAAATAGCGCCGCAACTGGCCGACCACGTCGAGCGGATGGGTTTCACCCACGTTGAGTTCCTGCCGGTTATGGAGCACCCGTTCTTCGGCTCCTGGGGCTACCAGGTTACGGGCTATTTTGCGCCCAGCAGCCGCTTCGGCACACCGCAGGACTTCATGTATTTGGTGGACTACCTGCACCAGCGCGGAATCGGCGTCATCCTGGACTGGGTGCCGTCGCACTTTCCCAACGACCAGCACGGGCTGACCTACTTCGACGGCACGCACCTCTACGAGCACCTTGACCCGCGGCTGCGCATCCATCCTGACTGGCAGAGCTACATCTTCAACTACGGCCGGCACGAGGTGCGCAGCTTCCTGCTTTCGAGCGCGCTGTTCTGGCTGGGCACCTACCATGCCGACGGCCTGCGGGTGGACGCGGTGGCCTCGATGCTCTATCTCGACTACTCCCGCAAAGAAGGTGAGTGGGTGCCGAACCAGTACGGCGGGCGCGAGAACATCGAAGCCATCAGCTTTCTGCGGCAGTTCAACGAGTCGGCCTACCGCGAGCACCCCGACATCATCACCATCGCCGAGGAGTCGACCTCCTGGCCGATGGTGTCGCGCCCGACCTACGTCGGCGGGCTGGGCTTCGGGCTCAAGTGGGATATGGGCTGGATGCACGACACGCTGGAGTACTTCCGCAAGGACCCTATCTACCGCCGCTTCCACCACGATCACCTGACCTTCCGCATGCTCTACTCCTGGACGGAGAACTTCGTCCTGTCGCTCTCCCACGACGAGGTGGTGCACGGCAAAGGCTCGCTGCTGGGCAAGATGCCCGGCGACGACTGGCAGAGGTTCGCCAACCTGCGCCTGCTTTATGGCTGGATGTACGGCCAGGCAGGTAAGAAGCTGCTCTTCATGGGCGGCGAGTTCGGGCAGTGGGGCGAGTGGAGCCACGACGGCAGCCTGGAGTGGCACCTGACCCAGTACGACCGCCACCAGGGCATCCAGCGCTGGGTCGAAGACCTGAACCGGCTCTACCGCGCCGAACCGGCGCTGCACGAGTGCGACTGCGACCCGGCGGGCTTCGAGTGGATTGATTGCAGCGACTCCGACAACAGCGTGCTGGCGTTCCTTCGCCGCGGGCACTCGACCCGCGACTGGATCGCCGTGGTGTGCAACTTCACTCCCGTGCCGCGGGAGAACTACCGCATCGGCGTGCCTCGCGGCGGCTTCTGGCAGGAAGTCTTGAACAGCGACGCGGAATGCTACGGCGGCGGCAACTGGGGCAACCTTGGCGGGATCGAGGCGGAAGCGACTCCGTTCCACGGCCGGCCCTATTCCCTCAACGCCACTCTCCCCGCTCTCTCCGCCCTCTTCTTCAAGAACTCCGGCTGAAGGATCGCAACACTTTCCCTTCGCGAAGTAAGGGCGTAGGATGGGTGCAGCGTGCGCTGGCTGAGGGGTGCGGCGGCCGGGAGAGGCCGATGAGCGAAGTCCGAGTCCTGATAGCAGACGACGACCGGGCGACGCGCAACGCCGTCGTCTCGCTGCTGAAGACGGAAGGCTGGGTGCTGGAGACGGTCGACAACGCCCATGCTGCCCTGGAGAGGCTGCGCGAAGGGCCCTGGCACCTGGTCATCGCCAGCCTGGAGATGGCGCCCTTCGGCTCGCCGCTGTTCGAATCGCTGCAGGCCCTTGCTGAGGCCGAAGGCCCGCTGCGGGCGATGTTTCTGGTTCCCGTGATGGGCGGGCCGACCGCGGAGCGCCGCCTCGAGCAGCTCGGCCTGCCGCACTCCACTAAGCCGCTGCGCGTGGACGACTTCTTGGAAGCGGTGAGCGACCTACTGGTGCGCGCCCACACCATTCATCAACCGTTGCGCAAAGTGAAGGAGTTGGCCGCCGCCCCGCGGCCGCTCGAGCACCGCGTCACCAGCGAAACCCGCCGCGGTGGCATGTTCGCCGAGCGCGATCCCGCACTCGACTACACGGAAGAGGAACTGAAGGCCTACGAGGAAGAGGAAGAAAAGAAGCGCAAGGGCGTCAAAGAAGAAGAAAAGCCCCCCGAATAATCGAGGGGCTTCTCCTGTCTCCCAAACTACGATCGCGGCAACTTGTTTTCCTTGGTCAGCTTGCTGGCTTGGCCCTTGGCTTTGTCGGCTTCGGCTTTGGCGTCGGCGTCAGGCTTGAGCTGGTGAATAGCGTCGCCCAGGCTCTTAGCCGGCGGGCCGACCATCGTGGCCTTCAACCGATCGAACGAGATGTTCAGGTTCTTAGCGATGTGGGCCGCGCTACGAACTCGCCCGGGTTGCTCTGAAAGTTCTGCTAGCATGGAGCCGAAATGACGGAGAAAAAAAGAATAGGCGGCGTCGAGTTGGCGTGGGAGGAGGCCGGCCGCGGCGCGCCGCTGGTGTTGCTGCATGCCTTTCCGCTGAACCGGAAGATGTGGCGGCCGCAAGCGGAGGCGCTGGCAGGAACGTATCGCGTTATCATGCCGGACTTTCGCGGGCACGGCGAGTCGGGCATCGCCGAAGAGGACTCAACGATGGAGCGCCTGGCCGACGACGTGCGCGGCCTACTCGACCATTTGAAGCTCGACCGCGTCGTGCTGGGCGGGCTTTCCATGGGCGGATACGTCGCCTTTGCTTTTCTCCGCCGCTGGCCGGAGCGGGTGCGAGCGTTGATTCTGGCCGATACGCGAGCCTCGGCCGATACGGACGAGGGGCGCAAAGCGCGCTACGAAACGGCGGAGTTGGCGGAGCGCGAAGGCAGCGCCGCCATCGCCGAGCGTATGTTACCGAAGCTCCTCGCTGCCTCCTCGCACGAGACAAAGCCTGAACTGGTGGCTGCGGTGCGCGGGATGGTTCTCGAAGCTGCGCCCGCCGGCATTGCCCGCGCTCTGCGCGGCGTGGCGGCTCGTCTGCCGGCGTTCGATCTGCTACCGAATATCAATGTCCCAACCTTGATTCTGGTCGGCGAGCAGGATGTGTTGACGCCGCCATCGGACAGCGAGGCGATGGCGAAGGCAATTCCGGGTTCAACGCTGGTGAAGATTCTTAACGCGGGGCACTTGTCGAACCTAGAACAACCAGCGATCTTCAACTCTGCGTTTCTGGCATTCTTGAGGGAAGCATAGGAAGCAGAAGAGGCAGAAGAGGCAGAAGAGGCAGAGGGAAAAAGCTTTTTCTCCAGCTTCCTTGCTTCCTCTGTCTCTTCTGCCTCCGCGTTGACTCGGGGGAGGTGGACGCGGGAGGCGAAGCGGCCTAGAAAATGCTCATCTTGATGCGCAGGTACTTCTTGGGGTTGGCGCGGAAGTCGCGGATGAGCTCGCGCATCTCGCCCGTCCAACCGGTTACGTTGTCATAGAGCTTCGGGTCGTTGACCGCGCGCCCGAAGGAGCCTTCACCCTCGTTGAGCTTGCGGGTAATCTCCCGGGCGTTGGCAAAGGTCTGGTTCATGTTGTCGTGCAGTTCGTCGCGGTAGATGGCCTTGCCGATGGAGCCTTCGCCCGACTCAATCTTGGCGGTAATCTTGTCCAAGCGCTGGGTGACGTTCTGGGCCTGGTCGTAGACGGTGGTGTCGTAGATGAGCTTGCCGAGCGTGCCCTTGCCCTCGCGCAGGTCGCGGGCCACCTGATCGAGCGTGTCGGCGGTGCCCTTGAGCTGGTTGTAGAGGTCTTCCTTGACCATCAAGCGGCCGAGGGTGCCTTCCCCGGCGGCGGCTTTGGCGGTGAGCGACTGGAACTGCCGCACCGCCAGCTCGGCGCGGTCGTAGAGGCCCTGGTCGACGAACAGCTTGCCGAGCGTGCCCTTGCCGGCGCGCACGTCGGCCATCATCACCCGCACATCGCGCGTGATGTGCTCGACGTTCTGCACTACCTGCTTGATGTTGCCCTTTTGCGTGCCGGGGACTTCGGCGCCCAGGGCGAGCTTGTCGCCCGCCACACCCGGGTCAATCTCCAACACGCTCTCACCCAGCAACCCTTCAGTGGTGATGTAGGCGAGAGAGTCCGTGCGCAGGTAGTCCTGGAATTCGCTGCGGATGTGGAAGCCGATTTCGGTCTGCCGGGTGCGCTCGGCGCCCACTTTGGCTAGGCGAATGTCTTCCACCGTCCCGACTTCGAGCCCCGCCAATCTCACCGGCGCGCCCTTCTTGAGCCCGGCGGCGTCGGGCAGGAAGGTGTGATAGCGCGCTTTGGCGGCGAAAACGGCTTCGCGCGTGCCGTAGAACACGAACAGGCCCAGGATGACCGCCACCGTCATCACCAGCAGGCCGACCCGCAACTCCGACCACGAAACTGTCTTGCGTGGAGCCATGTCTCAACCTCCCCCGAGATTGAAGTTCAAACCGGTTGATTCTGCCCCAAAGGTGAGGTGGGCGCAAATGGTGGGTCAGGTCTGGAACAAGCGGTCGAGAGCGGGGCGGTCTTTTTCCTTGGCGAAAAAGTAGACAAAGTCGCCCGACTCGAGAACGGTGGAACCGCGGGGAGGGATGAGTTGTTCAGCGCGGACAACGAGCATGGCCACGACGTCAGGAGGGAGATCGAGCTGGCGCAGGGCGCGCCCGGCGACGCTCTGGCCCTCGACGCGGTGGAGGGCGATGTCGCCGTCGAAAACGTGCCAACTGGCCAACTCGACCTGAACCGGCGGCAGGGCCTGCGCGGGCAGGTGCAGCCGCAACCGGCGCGCCAGCCAGCCCACCGTCGTCCCCTGCACCAGCACGGAGAGGATGACCACGAAAAAGACAATGTTGAAGATGGTGTGGCTTGGCTCGACGCCCTGCATGAGCGGGTAGATGGCGAGCACGATGGGCACAGCGCCGCGCAGGCCCGCCCAGGAAACCAGAGCGCGCTCGCGCAGATCGAGGCCGCTACCGGTCAGCAGCAGCCCGGTGGCCAGCGGGCGGGCCACGAACATCAGGAACAGGCCCAGGCTGATGGCGGGCAGGGCAACGTCCCACAGGCGGCTGGGAAAAACCAGCAGGCCGAGGGTGAAGAACATCAGAATCTGGGCGAGCCAGGAGAAGCCGTCGAGGGCGCGGGAGATCAGCGTCTTGAAGGGGAGGGCCTCGTTGCCGAGCACGACGGCGGCGACGTAGGCCGCGAGGAAGCCGCTGCCGTAGGCGAGGTTGGCGGCGGCGAAGATGAAGACGGCGGCGACCAGCGCCAACAGCGGGTAAAGGCTGGGCAGGTCGAAGCGGAGGCGCCTGAACAACCAGGCCGCTCCGTATCCGCCCAGAAGGCCGAAGGCGACGCCCAATCCCATCTGAAGGACGAAGCCGGTGAGCAGCGACAGGCCGGGGGTCTCGCCGCGCAGCAGCAGGGCGGTGAAGGCGACGGTGAGATAGACGGCCGGGGGGTCGTTGGAGCTGGACTCGAGCTCCAGGACCGACTGGACGCGCTTCTTCAAGGAGAGGTTCTGCTTGCGCAGGGTGGCGAAGACGGCGGCGGCGTCGGTGGAAGAGACGACGCTGCCGAGCAGTAGTCCCTCCGTCCAGGAGAAGCCGAGGACGGCCACAGCGAAGGCCCCGACCAGGGCCGCGGCGGCGAAGGTGCCGAGGGTGGCCAGGATCATTCCCGGACCGAGGCCGATGCGGAAGAGCTTGCGGTCGGTGTGGAAGCCGCCGTCGAAAAGGATTACGACCAGCGAGAGCGTGCCGACAAGTTGCGCCAGCGGGTAGTTCTCGAACTCGATTCCGCCCACGCCCTCCGAGCCGGCCAAGACGCCGGCAAAGATGAAGAAGAGAATGACGGGGACGCCGAAGCGGTAGGCGTAGCGCGTGCCGATGATGGCGAGCGCCAGCCCCAGCGTGAGAATGGCCAGCAGATGGTCGGACACCAGTCCGGTCATAGGCGTTTAGATAACAGGCAGAAACAGTGGCGACTATTCTAGCATCCGAACAAGCCACACGGGCGCTGGCCAGCGAGGATTTGAAAAGACAAAGGCCGACGAGACCCCGCCGGTTCTCGGTTTTCTCGGATGCCAAGACGCCGACACCGCGATGAACCGGCGGGGTCGTCGCCGCTACCCTAGAACAAACTAATTTTGGCGTTGAGGTACTTCTTGGGGTCTTTGCGGATGTCGGCGACCAGCAGGCGGAGCTCGGCCGTCAGACGCTCGGCGTTTTCCACCACTTGCTTCATGCTGCCGCGCGTCGCTCCCGGCACCTCGCCGCCCGCGGCCACGGGTTCGCCCTTCATCCCGCGGGTCAGTTCCAGCACGCTCTGGCCCAGCAGGCCTTCGGTGGTGACGAAGGCTTGTGAGTCGCTGCGAATGTCGCCAGCGTACTCACGGCGCACGCGGAAGACGACTTTGGCGTGGCGCGTAGGGTCTTCGCGGAACTCCGAGAGCCCGACCTCCTCCACCGTGCCCACCCCGAAGCCCACCAGACGCACCGGCGCGCCCTTTTCCAGCCCGGCGCCGTCCGGGAGATAGGTGACGTAGGTCACCTCGCGGGCGAACAGCGAGCCAGCCTGGGTCATATAGAAGACGAACACCGAGGCCATCCCGAGCGCCATGATGACAAACAGGCCCACCCGAAGTTCCGACCAGGAAATCTGCCGGGAGGTGCGCATACAACGATCCTCCTTGGCGGAATCCGTCGCTCACGGCGCGGATCCCGCCGGCTTAGTTTTCTTCCTTGTTGGTGTCGCGAGAATTGCCGGAGAAAGCATCGGCAACCGACTTGCCGCCCTTGGCCATGCCGAGGCCGAACGACTTGAAGCCGCGCGCCGTGCCCACGCCGATGTTCTTGCCGAAGGAGCCGGCCCCGCGCCCGAGCGAGCGTCCGGCGTCGGCCCACTCCGAGCGGGCGATGCCCTTGCCGAAGCCGGCGGCGCCGCGTCCGAGCTCCTTGCCGCCTGTGCCGTAGCCGTTCTTAAGCTCGCCGGCGCCGTGGCGGAAGTCATTCTCGCCGCGCGGTTGCGCTGCGGGCTTCGCCTCCCGGGGCTGGGTCGCCGCCGGTGAGTCGTTGTTCTTCTCCCCGTTGCTTTGCTGCGCCGCGGCCGTCAATGGCAGCAGCAGCGCCGTCGACACCCGCAGTGCCAACCATAGGAATGTTTTCTTCATGAGTGCCTCCTGCGTCCCTCACTCGTAGGAAAGATGGATTGGGGAACGCCTACCTGCTTAGAGGCGGAGCCGCGGTAGGGAGTTGTCCTGGCTTGACCCAGGCCAGAAAGCTCTGCACGTAGGGGTCGCGGGCGGCGAGGAGTTCTTCGGGCGTGCCGTCGAAGTAGATGACGCCGTCGCGCAACAGAAGAAAGCTGGTCGGCGGGGCGCTGCTTCTGCCGCCGTCGCTTGCTGCCGGGCGAAGCGTCGCGCTCTTTTCGTCATACACGCTGGAGGAAAGAATGAACGCATCCTGGAGGCGGTGGGTGACGACCAGGGACGAGGTTTGGCGGGTGTCGCGCAGCTTGGCGATGAGCGTCAGAATCGTCTGCGCCGTCACCGGGTCGAGTCCGGCGGTGGGCGAGTCGTAGAGAATCACCGGCGGCTCAGTGATGAGCGCCCGGGCGAGCGCCACGCGCCGGCGCATGCCGCCGCTCAGCTCCGCCGGCATCTTTTCGATGGCTTCTTCCAGATCGACGAAGGAAAGCACGGTGCGCACCCGCTTCTCGATTTCTTCGTCGGAGAGATTGGCTTTGCCGTGCACCGTTTCCTCAATCAGCCGGTAGGCGACGTTTTCGCGCACCGGCAGCGAATCAAACAGCGCCATCTCCTGAAACACGATACCGAGATGAGCGCGCAGCGGAAACAGTTCCTCTTCTTCCAGGTTGGTGATGTCGCGGCCGAGCACGTGGATGCGCCCGCGGTCGGGCTTGAGCAGGCCCAGAATCAGCTTGAGGATGAGCGTCTTGCCGGTGCCGGTGGCGCCAATGAGCACGCGGGTCTCCCCGCGACGCACGACGAAGGAAACGTCTCGAAGCACCTGGTGAGCGCCGAAGCCCAGAGCGACGTTTTCAAGGCGGATGACTTCTTCCTGGACGGCGACGCCGGACATCACCACCCCATCACGTCGTTGATCCACAGCAGGATCTTGGTGACGAAGAGGTTGGTCACCAGGATCAACACCGAGGCGGCGACCACCGCCTGCGTGGTGGCGCGGCCCACGCCCTGCGTGCCCCCGCGCGTAGTCAGCCCGTAGTAGCAACCCACCAGCGCAATGATGAAGCCGAAAACAAACGGTTTGACCAGGCCTTGCAGCGCATCGCCGAACTCGATGGCGAGATAGGCGCGGGTCCAGTACTGCACCGGGTTGAGGCGAATGACGAAGTTGGAAACCACCAGGCCGCCGATGAGTCCGATGAAGTCGCCGATGACCGTCAGCAACGGCAGCATCAAGATGGTGGCCAGCAGCCGCGGGATAACGAGTTTCTTGATGGGGTCGGTGCCCAGCGCCCGCATGGCGTCAATCTGCTCGGTCACCAGCATCGAGCCGAGCTCGGAGGCGATGCCGCTCGAGCAGCGCCCGGCGACCAACAGAGCGATGATGACCGGGCCGATTTCGCGCACCAGCGCCAGCGAAACCACGTCGCCCGTCAGCCCGGGCGAGCCGAAGCGCACGAACTGGTCGGCTATCTGCAGCACCAGCACCGCGCCGATGAAGAACGAGGCCAGCGTAACGATCGGGAGTGAGCCCACCCCGATGATGTCCATCTGCTCGAAGGTGTCGGCGACATAGCGGGGGTGGCCGAAGAAGTTGCGCACCGCCCGCCAGCCCAATTGAGTGAACTCCTGGACGGCGAGCACTTTCTCTTTCAGCAGTTCGCTGACCGTGCCGACCGGTGTATTCATCTGTTTGCGGTGAAAGCAGGGCCATTCTCGCCCGCGCCCTCCGGCAAGTCAAGGAAAGGCCCTTGAGATAAGATGCGGTTCGATGCGGGCGTGGGTCTACAAGGCCAACAGCCGCCGGCCGGGGCGGTTTACCGGCTGGCACTTCGACGAGTACTTCGGCTACCGCGGGCGCAAGCCCTACGACATGGGCGGGCACGACTGGGTTCGCAGCCCGCAGAGCTGGGCGCGGCTGCGGCGGGTGCGCCGCGGCGACCTGTTCATTTGCTACCAGGCCGATGAACGGCGAGTTTACGGGCTGGCGCGGGCGGCGAGCGACGGCTATGAGTCGCTGCCGGGCTCCGGAATTTTTGATTCAGTGGACTTCGCGTCGCGCGGGTTGAGGTTGGAGAATCCCGTGCAAGTCACGCAACCGGCGGTGCGCGAAGTGTTCGCGCACATCCGAGCCTTTACCGTCCCCTCGCGGGGCACGATTCATCCCCTAGCGCGCGACGAGCTGCGGGCGCTCCTGCGGGTGCTGGCTGAGTCGAATCCGGCGCAAGTCCATCCAATTCGACGTATGATGAGGGCAGGCTGAAGTTCCTGCGAGGAAGGCGAACATGACGGAGAAGGCGACTTTCGGGGCGGGGTGCTTCTGGGGCGTGGAGGCGGCGTTCCGCCAGGTCAAGGGCGTCAAGGCGACGGCGGTCGGCTACGCCGGTGGGCACACGAAGAACCCGACCTACAAAGAAGTCTGCACTGACGCCACCGGCCACGCCGAAGTCGTTCAGGTGGAGTACGACCCCGCCGAGGTCAGCTACGACCGCCTGCTGGGGGTTTTCTGGGCCTCGCACGACCCGACGCAGCGCAACCGCCAAGGGCCGGACGTGGGGACGCAATACCGCTCGGTGATTTTCTTCCACACGGCGGAGCAGGAGCGAGCGGCGCGCGAGTCGAAGGCGGCGCTCGAAGCCAGCGGGCGCTTCACGCGGCCCATCGTCACCGAGATTCTGCCCGCGCCGGAGTTCTGGCGCGCCGAAGACTACCATCAGCAATACCTGGAGAAGCGCGGCCTCTCCACCTGCCACCTGTAGCGTTCGACTGTCAGGGTTCAGCGCTCAGCCGAGATGGTGCCAGAGGCTGATGGCGACCGGCTCGGCGCAGAGCGACTCGCTGAGCTTGAGCCAGTTCTGAATGTGGGGCGCGTTGATGTGAGCGCGCCACAATTCCTCGTTGGTCCAGTTCTCGTAGAAAAGAAACTCGCCCGGGTTTTCGGTCGAGACGTGCATGTCGAAGTTGAGGCAGCCCTTCTCGGCGCGAGTGGGGCCGAGGAGAAGAGCCAGTTCATTGCGCACCCGCGCCTCCTGGCCGGGCTTGGCTTTGATTCGGGCCACGACGGTGAGTTTCTTGTCGGTCATCTCGTTTGACCTCAGGGGCTGAAGCCCGGGACTTAGACACGACTTGCGGCGGGGCTCAAGCCCCGCCCTTCCCAATCCCTAGAAGCCTTGGGCGGCTTCGGTCACCGAGGCGTAAGTGCCGACCAGGGTGTCGATGTTGGTGAGCTTGAGCGTCTGCCCGACCACGCCCTGAGCGCCCGCCACCCGCAAGCCGCCGCCCGCCGCCTTGAGCTTGCCGTAGCAAAAAATAATGATGCCGATACCGGTGCTGTCGAGCGAGGTGATGCCGGCCAGATCGAAGATGACCTTCTTCTGGTCCTGCTTCAGGCCTTCGTCGACGCGCCACTCCAGCCGCTTGCTGTCGTTGCCGAGAATGATCTTGCCCGTGAGCTCGAGCACGAGGATGTCGGGCTCGATGCGCTTGTCCTTGATTTCGAGAATCATTGGGTTCCCCCCGGGGTGTACGGGCCCGCCTATGCTACGCGTTGGGGCTCTCGGCGTCAACGCAAGCCTAGCTTGGCGGTAAGTGCATCTGGGGTTGCAATCGGCTAGAATCGCCGCCTATGCTGCGGTGGCAAACGGCGGGGGAGTCGCACGGGCGGTGCCTGACGGCGCTGGTGACCGGGCTGCCGCTGGGTGTGCCCGTCGACCTCAGCTTCATCAACCGTGAATTGCGGCGCCGCCAGGCGGGTTACGGGCGCGGCGGGCGGATGAAGATTGAGCACGACGAAGTGCAAATCCTCTCCGGCGTGCGCCAGGGGAAGACCATCGGGTCGCCTATCGCGCTGCAAATCGAAAACAAGGATTGGGCCAACTGGGAAGACACGCTGCCGGTGGAAGACAAGCCGGTGCCGGCGGAAAAGCAGCGGGCGATCACGCAGCCGCGGCCCGGGCATGCTGACCTGGCGGGCGCCCTCAAGTTCAACCTGCACGACGCGCGCTACATTCTGGAGCGGGCGAGCGCGCGGGAGACCGCGGCGCGCGTGGCCTCCGGCGCGCTGGCCAAGCTGTTTCTGCGCAGCTTCGGAGTTGAGGTGTTGAGCCACACGGTCGCCATCGGGTCAGTGAAGCTCGAGCGCGCGGCCGGCTGGGAGGAAATCGTCGCCGCGTGCGAAGACACCGAGGCCGAAATCCGCTGCGTCGATCCGCTGGTCGGCTCGAAGATGATGGAGCTGATCGACCGGGCGCTGGCCGAGCGCGACTCGCTCGGCGGCGTGTTCGAGGTCGTCGCCCACAGCGTCCCACCGGGGCTGGGCACGCACGCGCAGTGGGACGAGAAGCTCGACGGGCGGCTGGCGCAGGCGGTGATGTCGATTCAGGCGGTGAAGGCGGTGGAAATCGGCTCGGGCGTGGCCAACGCGGCGGCGTTCGGCTCAAAGGTGCACGATGAGATTGGCTACGATGCGGCACAGAAGCGGTTTACGCGCGCCTCGAACCACGCTGGCGGGCTCGAAGGCGGAATGACGAACGGCGAGGATGTGGTGGTGCGCGGCTACTTGAAGCCGATTTCGACGCTGCGGCGCCCGCTGCAGTCGGTGGACCTGGTGACGAAGGAGACAGTCAAGGCGGCCTACGAGCGCTCGGATGTGTGCGTGGTGCCGGCCGCGGGAGTGATTGGCGAAGCGATGGTGGCGCTGGTGCTGGCTTCTGCGACGCGCGACAAATTCGGCGGCGACACGCTCGAGGAAGCCAAAAGAAACTTCGACAGTTACATGGAGCAACTGCGAAACTTCTGAAACCGCAGGTGAACGCGGATAAACGCAGATGAAACGGAGCGTGGCAGTCCCAATCCGCGTTCATCTGCGTTAATCTGCGGTTCCAACGCATGATTCATCCAATTGTTAAATACGGGGCGGCTGTGCTGGAACAGGAAGCCCAGCCGGTGACGACGTTCGACGAATCTCTCGGCAAGCTGGTCGAAGACATGTTCGAGTCGATGTACGCGGCGCACGGGGTGGGGCTGGCGGCGCCGCAGATCGGGCTGTCGCTGAAGCTGGCGGTGATTGACATCACGTCGGGCAAGGAGCCCGCCGCCAAGCTGGTGCTGGCGAATCCGGAAATCCTTTACACCGAAGGCGTGCAGAAGGAAGAGGAGGGTTGCCTGAGCCTGCCGGGCTTCCACGCCGACGTGCGGCGGCCGTTGCGGGTCACGATTCAAGCGCAGGACGTTACCGGCAAGAAGTACACCAAGACGGGCGAGGGATTGCTGGCGCGGGCGTTCTGCCATGAGATCGACCATCTGCACGGGAAGCTGTTTATCTCGCATCTGTCGGTGCTGAAGCGCGACCTCATCAAGCGGAAGGTTAGGAAGCTGAGGAAGGCGGGCGAGTGGTGACACCTTCAGTTGTCACCGGCCACCGGTCGCTAACAGCAACACCCCTGTGGTAAACCATCCCTGATGAAACTCCTCTTCTGCGGGACGCCGGAGTTTGCCGTGCCGACGCTGCGACGTCTGCACGGAGAGAAGTTCGAGATCGCCGCGGTGGTGACACAGCCCGACCGGCCGAAGGGCCGAGGCCTGGAGTCGGCGGCGTCGCCGGTCAAGGCTGCGGCGCTGGAGCTCGGTCTGCGGGTCGAGCAGCCGGAGAAACTCAAGGGCGAGGCCGGGCGCGCGCTGCTCGAGCACTACCAGCCGGAGGCAGTGGTCATCGTCGGCTACGGGCAGATTATTCCCGCCGATTTGCTGGACATTCCCAAGCACGGCTGGATCAACCTGCATGCGTCGCTGCTGCCGAAGTATCGCGGCGCGGCGCCGGTGCAGTGGGCGCTCATCAATGGCGAGACCTCCACCGGCGTGACGACGATGCGGATTGACGCCGGGCTCGACACGGGGCCCATCTTCCTTCAGCGCGAAGTGCAAATCGGCGACGAGGATAATGCAGTGACGCTGGCGGCGCGCCTGGCGGAGGTAGGGGCGGAAACGATGGTCGAGACGCTCCGCGGGATTGCGGCGGGAACGCTGGCGCCGCAGCCGCAGGACAACTCCAAGGCCAGCAAAGCGCCGCTGCTGAAGAAGGAGCATGGGCGACTCGACTGGTCGCAGCCGGCGCGGGCAGTCTTCAATCGCATTCGGGGGCTGGTGCCGTGGCCCGGCGCCTACACCAGCTTCCGCGGTCAACTGGTCCACATCTGGCGCGCCTCGCTGGTGGCGCCCGAAGGCGTAGCACAGGCTCCGGCGCCAGGGACAGTGTTGGTGGAGAAGCACGCGCTTTACGCCGCCTGCGGCGATGACGGCTGGCTGGGGTTGGACGAACTGCAGCCGGCGAACCGCAAGCGACTGGCGGCGACCGACTTCATCAATGGCTTGCACGTGCGGACCGGGGAGCGGTTTGGAAGTTAGAAACCACAGATGCACGCAGATACACACAGATGGTGCTAAAATGGCTGAGCCATGCGGCGGTTAGGTTCGCGACACGCCAACGGCCCGGCCGAAATCGCTCCCTCCATACTGTCGGCTGACTTCGCGCGACTGGGCGAGCAGATTGAAGCGCTGAAGGCGGCGGGTTGCCGGATGCTGCACCTGGACGTGATGGACGGGCACTTCGTGCCCAACATCACCATCGGCGTGCCGGTGGTGCGCTCGCTGCGGGCGGCCACCGACCTGATCCTCGACTGCCACCTGATGATCGCGGAACCGGATCGCTACGTGGAAGCCTTCGCGCAAGCGGGCGCGGACATGATTTCGGTTCACCAGGAAGCGGCGCCACATCTCGACCGAACGCTGCGCGCCATCCGCGCTGCGGGCGCCGAGGCCGGCGCGGTGATCAACCCGGCGACCCCGGTGGCGACGCTGAGCGAAGTGCTGCCGGAGGTGGATTTCGTGCTGGTGATGTCGGTCAACCCCGGTTTCGGCGGGCAGAAGTTCATCCCCAACGCGCTCGGCAAGCTGCGCGAGCTGGCGGAATGGCGCGCGGCGCAGGGAGCCGACTTCCGGCTTGAAGTGGACGGCGGAATCGGGTTAGAAAATATCGGGGAGGTTGTTCGAGCCGGAGCGGACATCGTAGTGGCCGGGACTTCAGTTTTCCATGCACCGAATCCGGCGCAGAGCTTCGCGGAACTGCGCCGGGCGGCCTTGCAGGCGATTGCCGAGAAAGTCTGAGGGAACCATGAGTCGAACCAGGAAAACGCAATTGAATCCTTTTTTGCTGGCAGCGGTGCTGGCGCTGTCGCTGAGCGTGGGTGGGTGCTTCTTCGGCAAGAAGAAGGCGGCGGCGCCGCAAGACCTGGGGCAGGAGCCCGACAAGGTGCTCTACGAGCGCGCCGTCGAGGATATTGCCAAAAAGAAATACGACGTGGCGCGCTTGACCCTGCAAACGCTCATCAACGCTTACCCGGACAGCGATTATCTGGCCAAAGCCAAGCTGGCCATCGCCGACTCCTACTACGAAGAAGGCGGCAGCGCGGCCTTCACGCACGCCGAAGTGGAGTACAAGGACTTCATCACCTTCTTCCCCAACGCCCCCGAGGCGCCCTACGCGCAGTATCGCGCCGCGATGTGCCACTACCAGCAATTGGAAAAGCCCGACCGCGACCGCACCCACGCCCTGCGCGCCGAAGCCGAGTTTCAGAACCTGCTGCTGAATTTTCCCAACAGTGAGTACGCCGCCGAGGGCGAGAAGCGGTTGGTTCAGGTGCAGGAAATCCTGGCCGACTCGGAGTTCCGCGTCGGGCGCTTCTACTTCATCCGCGAGAACTGGCGCGGCGCCGCCAGCCGGCTCACGGAAATGGTCGAGCGCTACCCGAACTACAGCCAGCGCGACCAGGCGCTGTGGATGATTGCCCAGGCCTGGGAGAAGCCGCCCAGCTTCTACTGGAAGCCCGACGCGCAGAAAGCAGCCGAGTACTACGCGCGGCTGGTGCGCGAACATCCAGCGAGCGAATTCGCCACCCAGGCCAAGACCGAACTGGCGCGGCTGAACCAGCCGGTGCCGGAGCCCGATCCGGAATTCCTCGCCCGCGCCCAGTCGGTGCAGCCGGTAGTCACCGAAGACGAGAGCAAGAAGAGTTTGCTCGACCGCATGTTTTCGATTGTGGATCCGAAGCCTGACCTCTCCGCCGCGGCGCCGCGGCTCGGCCCGCCGCCGCTGCATCCGCCGGAGAGCATGCCGGAGCTGCCGCCGCCGCCCATCAAGATCATTACCCAGGCTGCTCAGGCGGCTGCCAAGGCGCAAGCGCAGGGTGGAACCGGAACTTCTGCGCAGGTGCAGATTGTGAGCCAAGGCCAAGGGCAGAGCCAGGCACAGTCCGGCACGGAAGCCGCGCCCGGCGGCACCGTCGTCAACACCACCGGCGAGCAGAAACCCGCCGAAGGCCAGGCCCAAAACCAGCAACAGAATCAGAACCAGCAGAATCCCGCCCAGCCCCCGGCGCAGCCGCCCCAGAAGAAGAAGTCCATCTGGCGCAAGATCGTCCCCTTCTGGTAGCGCGCGGTGTCGTGCACAAACTCGACCGCGAGGCCTGCGTCTAAGTTTGAAGGCAGGCAGAGATAGTACGAAAGATGGATTGACCCTGCCGGTGGGGATTTGTAGAATCGCGCCAGCGGTTTGCAGTCTGGCATGATGGGGCAGATGAGGACGCCAGGCCCTGCTGGCGGGGCCTGAGTAAATCCGAGGTTCTTTTTGCGAAGCCGGCAACGAAACCGGGCCGCTCAATGGGCGACCGGACTGGGTGTTTTCCTGCTGGCTGCGACGCTGGCGGCCGCTCCCGCCGATAAGAAAAACAACAAATCGAAGGCGCCGCCCGCCAAGCCGCGCGCCGAAGACGATCTCGCCACCCTCTATCACCGCCCTGCGCCCACTCTTCCGCCCATGCTCCTGTTCGTCGGCGCCGGTCTGCCCGACCCGGTGAGCCAGCTTCTCAATCAATCCGAGCAGGCGTTTCGGCAGGGCGAGGAGCACTTCCGCGCCGGGCGCCGCGAGGAAGCGCGGACGGAGTTCGACCGCGCGGTCGAGCTCCTGCTGCGTTCGCGCTGGTCGGTGAAAGACGACCCGCGGCTGGCGAACGGGCTCGACTCGCTCGTCGACCGCATCTTTCAAATCGAAGTGGAGGCTGGCGGCGTGGTGAACGGCCTCGACGCACGCGCCGAGGCCGACACGAACGGCTCCGAACCCGACGACGTGCCCGCGCCCATCGAAGAGATTCCCTCGCTCACCTTCCCGCCCGACCCGGCGCTGCGCGCGCGGCTCGAGCAGGAACTTACGGTGCTGGCCCACGACCTGCCCATCGAGCTCAATGACCGCGTCCTCAGCGCGGTCAAATTCTTCCAGACCGCGCGCGGGCAGCGCATCCTGGAAACCGGCTTGCGCCGCGCCGGGCGCTACCGCGACATGATTACCGCGACGCTGCGCGAGCAGGGCTTGCCCGCCGACCTGATTTATCTGGCCCAGGCCGAATCCGCCTTCCAGCCCCACGCCCGCTCGCGGGCCCGCGCCGTCGGCCTGTGGCAGTTCGTCAAGTTCCGCGGGCAGGAGTACGGCCTGCAGGTGGACTGGTGGATTGACGAGCGGCGCGACCCGGTGAAGTCGACCCAGGCGGCGGCGCGGCACCTGCGCGATCTCTATCAGCAGTTCGGCGACTGGTATCTGGCGATGGCGGCCTACAACTGCGGGCCGGGCTGCGTGACCCGGGCCCAGGCGCGCGGCGGGCAGGATTACTGGGACATGATCGAGCGGCGGCTGCTGCCGCGCGAGACCCGCAACTACGTTCCCATCATTCTCGCCGTGACCCTGATGGCCAAGGAGCCGGCGCGCTACGGCATCAACGTGCTCCCCGACCCGCCGGCGGCCTATGACGCCGTGCCGGTGCCGCGCGCCGTCGACCTGCGCTCCGTCGCTGAGGCGCTGGGGACCGACCTCGAAACGCTGCGCGAGATGAACCCGCACGTGCTGCGCGGCGTCACGCCGCCCAACCGCGAAGACTTTGTCTTGTACGTTCCGCCCGGGATGGGTGCAAGCTTGCGCGCCGCGCTCCCCGGCCTGCCCGAAGCCAGGCGCGTTCAGTTTGCCCAGCACCGCGTGCGCCGCGGCGACACTCTCTCCCGGATTGCCGCGCGCTACGACACCAGCGCCTCGGCGATTGCCCAGGCCAACGGCCTTTCGATTCGCAGCCTGCTGCGCGTCGGCGATACCTTGGTCATCCCGCAGGGCCGGATGAGCCTGCCCAGGACGCGGGAGACGACCCGGCGCGCCGCACGCTCCGCGCCCGCCGAGGCCCCGGCACCGCGGGCGGCTTCGCGGCAGACGAACTCAGAGACCTACGTGGTCGAGCGCGGCGACACGCTCTCCGCCATCGCCGCCGCGCATGGCACCACCGCCCAGGCGCTGGCGGCGGCCAACGGACTTTCCCTGCGCTCCAGGATTCGCCCCGGCCAACGGCTGGCGCTGCCGGGCCGCGCCGAAGTGTCGCCCAGGACCACGACCGCCAAGCGCAGGAGCGAGCCCGAGCCGACCGGGCCGCGCCAGCACCGGGTGCGGCCGGGTGAGACGCTGTGGGGGCTCTCGAAGAAGTATGGGACTACCGTCAGCGCCCTGCGCGACGCCAACCCCTTCCTGGCCGAGCGCGAGCTGCGCACCGGCGACAGCCTCGTCATCCCCCATTAGCTGCTTCGGGCCCGCGCTTCCGACAACGGCCGCACGTTCTGAGCCTGCAAGCGCGCCCCGGCGTAGGAGATCTCAAAAAAAAGGAACCGTCACAGGCCCGGGCTTCATTGCGCAGCTCCCGCAGGGTCTGCCGCACCTCGGTCAATCGCTGACTGAGGATCTCGCTTGACAAACGCCGGAGCCGTGGTCTCTAATGCGCCCGATTTGAGCGAAGGCTTCGAATGAACGACGACCTGCGCCTGCGCTTCGGGGACGACGAAGAAGAGCGCTTCGGCTTTCCCGAAGAGGAAGAAATCGGCGAAGAGCTCCACCGCGACGAAGAAGAGGAAGAAGAAGGACTCGACGAACTCTACGCCGAGGAGCCCCGCCGCATACTTCCCAAACCGCCCGGGCTGGCGCCGCCGCCACCGCCACCCATCAGCAAGCCCAAGCCGGCACCAAAACCAAAGAAGAAAGCCAGGAAGGCCAGGCCGAAGAAGCGCGCCCGGGCCCGCAAGCCCGCCCGCCGCGCCCGGAAAGCGGCGCGGCGCAAGCGCACGCCGAAGAAGCGGCGGCGCTAACTGATCTTCCTTCCTCCATGCGCAAAGTACTGAAGTGGACGGCGCTGGTCGCCGTGCTGCTGCTCGTGGGCGCGTTCGGCGTGCTCACCTATCTGGCCGGCAGCCCGAAGGACGCTTACGGAATGGTGCGCTACGCCCTGCCGCAGATGCGGGGCGGCGAGCTGAAAGTGGGCGACGCGGCCCCCGACGTCGAGTTGCTGGCGCTGGATGGCCAGTCGCGCTTCCGCCTGCGCGAGCGCCTCGGCCGGAAGCCGCTGGTGCTCATCTTCGGCAGCTATACCTGACCCCCGTTCCGGCGCCAGGTCGGCGACCTTGTCCGAATGTACGAGCGCTTCGGCGACCGGGCCGACTTCCTCACCGTCTACATCCGCGAAGCGCACCCCGACGACGAATGGCAGATGCAGCCCAACCTCGATGAAGAAGTCTGCTACCTTCAGCCGAGGAGCTTGGAGCAACGAGTCGCCATCGCCAACGACTTCGCGCGCCGCTTCCAGTACCCGCTGCCGCTGGCCGTGGACGCGATGGACGACGCCGCCAACCGCGCCTACGCCGCCTGGCCGGAGCGGCTCTACGTGATTGAAGCCGACGGGCGCATCGCCTACAAGGGCGGCGTCGGGCCGTTCCACTACCAGCCCAGTGAAGTCCGCGCCTGGCTGGAAGCCAGGTTTCCGGCCCCGGCTTCCGCCCGCTAGAAAAAAGGCCTTGACAAGGCGAAGCGGCGCCTGTTAATAGTTAACCATATGGTTAACTATTCACACAACGCCCTCGACGCTACCTTCTCCGCCCTGGCCGACCCCACCCGCCGCGCCATCCTGGCCCGCCTGGCCGCGCGCGAGCGTACCGTCAGCGAGCTGGCCGAGCCCTTCCGGGTCTCGCTGCCTGCCGTTCTCAAACACCTGCGCGTGCTGGAGCGCGCCGGCCTGCTGGCGCAGAAGAAAGAGGGCCGGGTCCGCCGCTGCCGGCTGGAGGGCCGGCCGCTCGAGCAGGCCGAGCAGTGGATCGACCGCTACCGGTGCCTGTGGGAGAATCGCTACCGCCGGCTCGACTCCTTGTTGGAGGAGATGAAGAAGGCGGAAAAGAAATCCCGACGGAAGCGAGGAGGAACGCACCGATGAGCACTCAAGCCTTGCAGGTCACCACGCCCAGCGAGCGCGAGATTGCCCTGACGCGCGTGTTCCATGCGCCGCGGCGGCTGGTGTTCGAGGCCCACACCCGGCCGGAGCTGGTGAGACGGTGGCTGCTGGGCCCGCCGGGCTGGTCGATGCCGGTGTGCGAGATTGACCTGCGCGTGGGCGGCCAATACCGCTACGTCTGGCGGCGCGACAAGGACGGCAAGGAGATGGCCTGCGGCGGCGTCTTCCGCGAGATCGCGCCGCCGGAGCGTCTGGTGAACACGGAGCGGTTCGACGACCCGTGGTATCCGGGCGAGGCGGTGGTCACCACGGTTTTCGTGGAGCAGGGCGGCCAGACCACGCTCACCCAGACGATGCGGTTCGACTCGAAAGAGATTCGCGACACTGTGCTAAAGTCCGGCATGGAGAGCGGCGTGGCGGTCAGCTACGACCGGCTGGATGAAGTCCTGGCGGCGGCACAATGATGGCCGGCGAGCCGCAGGGCGAAGCCTGAGGCGCAGCACCGGCGCGGTGCTGCTCGGGTTTGTCGTCGTCGTATCCCCTCGCGCTCGCCGTCGCCGCGTTGCCGTGCGGCTGGCTCGGCGACCTGCTCCATCGCCACAGGCAGGCTCACTCATGAGAAACTGCTGCCGCGCGGGGTACGCTCGGCGCATCTATGTATTGTCTCCAGACAGGGCCAGGAGGAACCAATGAACGCAGAAGGTGCTACCGCCCCCGTTTCGAAGGCAGCGCTGTGGGGCGGGCGGGTGCTGAGCGCGCTGCCGGTGCTGATGCTGCTGTTCAGCGCCAGCGGGAAATTCCTCAAGCCGCCTGAGGTGGTGGAAGGGTTTACGCGACTGGGCTACGCGGAGAGCGCAGCGCTGGGCCTGGGAATTGTCGAGCTCGGCTGCACTCTCATCTACCTGATTCCGCGCACTTCGATCCTGGGCGCCATCCTGCTCACTGGATATCTCGGCGGCGCTACAGCCACGCACGTCCGCGTCGGCGACCCGTTCAGCATGTACATCATTCCGGTAATTTTGGGCGCCCTGGTGTGGGGCGGGCTCTACCTGCGCGAGCCGCGGCTGCGGGCTCTGATTCCGCTGCGGCAATGAGCTTGTCATCCTGAGCCCCGATGCACCCGGGCGAAGGATCTCAGCGTGGAATTTCAGCGAGGTTACAACTTCACGCGACAAAGGAGGACTCATGCGATACGTGGACGGATACGTGCTGGCGGTGCCGAAGAAGAAGCTGCCGGCTTACCGCCGGATGGCGCAGATGGCGGCGAAGGTCTGGAAGAAACACGGCGCGCTGGAATACGTTGAGGCGGTGGGCGATGACCTCAACCCGAAGTGGGTCACGCTCAAGTTCCCGCGCATGGCCAGGTGCAAGCCGGGCGAGACGGTGGTGTTCGCCTTTGTCGTCTACAAGTCCCGCGCGCATCGCGACCAGGTGAACGCCCGGGTGATGAAGGATCCGTTGTTGTCCGAGGCCCACAAGGACAAGCCCATGCCCTTCGACATGAAGCGCATGGCCTACGGCGGCTTCCGCACCCTCGTTGACGCCTGAGTATGCTCTCTCCTGGCCCACGGCCCGTCGGGGGCCGCCCCTCCCATGCGTTCAGTTGCATCCGGAAGGCGGCTGTAAAGCAGGTCGCATAAGACGCAAGTATGGATATCGGCGACGAGAAATCGCGCCGGTAACCCATGTTGCCCGGCGGGGCCGCAAACGCTGCGCAGCGTTTTTGAAATTTTTCCAAGGCGGGCCGCTATCAGCGGCATCAGCCTTCAGGCGAGCCGATTTTCAGTACGGCCAGAAAAGCGTCCTGGGGGATGTCGACGCGGCCGACGCGCTTCATTCGTCGCTTGCCGGCTTTCTGTTTTTCGAGCAGCTTGCGCTTGCGGGTGATGTCGCCGCCGTAGCACTTGGCGATGACGTCCTTGCGCAGCGGCCGCACGGTTTCGCGGGCGATGATGCGAGCGCCGATGGCGGCCTGGAGCACGACTTCAAACTGCTGCCGCGGGATGAGCTTGCGCAGCCGCTCCACCAGTGCCCGGCCGCGCTCGTAGGCTTCCTCGCGGTGGCAGACCATGGCAAACGCGTCCACCGGCTCGCCGCCCACCAGGATGTCGAGCTTGACCAGGTCGGCGACCGCGTAGCCGGCCAGCTCGTAGTCGAGCGACGCATACCCGCGCGAGAGCGACTTCAGCCGGTCGTAAAAATCCCGCACCATCTCCGCCAGCGGCAGCTCGTACTCCAGCAGCACCCGCTGCGGCGAGATGTACTCGAACTTGCGCTGCACCCCGCGGCGCTCTTCGCACAGCTTCAGGATGCCGCCCAGGAATTCCGCCGGGGTGATGATGGTGACGTGCAGGATGGGCTCTTCGATGAGCTCGATTTCGCCCGGCGGCGGAAATTCGGCCGGGTTCTCGACTTCAATCACTTCGCCGTCTTTCTTCAGCAGGCGATAGCGCACGCTGGGCGCGGTGGTCACCAGCGTCAGGTTGTACTCGCGCTCCAGCCGCTCCTGCACAATCTCCATGTGCAGCAGGCCGAGGAAGCCGCAGCGGAAGCCGAACCCCAGCGCGGGCGAGTTCTCCGGCTCGTAGTGGAAGGCGGCGTCGTTCAGCGCCAGCTTGCCGAGCGCGTCGCGCAGCTCCTCGTAGTTCTCCGCCGTCGCCGGGTAGAGCCCGGCGAAAACCATCGGCTTGATTTCGGTGAAGCCCGGCAGCGGCTCGACCACCGCGCGCTCTTCTTCCATCAACGTGTCGCCCACCTTGGCGTCGGCCACGGTGCGGATGTTGGCGATGACGAAGCCGACTTCGCCGGCTGCGAGCTCGTCGACGATGAGCGGTTTGGGCGTGAAGACGCCGAGCTGCTCGACCTCGTACACCTGCCCGGTGGCGTGCAGCCGAATCCGGGTCTTCGGGCGCAGCACACCGTCCACCACCCGCACCAGCGTCACCACGCCACGGTAGGCGTCGTACCACGAGTCGAAGATCAGCGCCCGCAGCGGCGCCCGCCGGTTGCCCCGCGGCGGCTTGATGTGCTCGACAATGCTCGCCAGCACCTGCTCGACTCCCGTCCCCAGCTTGGCGCTCACTTTCAGGTGCGTGGCGCGCGGCAGGTGCAGCAGGTGCTCGATCTGCTCGGAGGTCTCCTCCGGCTGCGCCTGCGGCAGGTCAATCTTGTTGATGACGGGGATCAACGAGAGACCGTGCTTGTGGGCGAGGTAGAAGTTGGCCAGGGTCTGCGCTTCGACGCCCTGCGACGCGTCGACCACCAGCAGCGCACCGTCGCAGGCCGAGAGCGCCCGCGAGACTTCGTAGCTGAAGTCCACGTGCCCCGGCGTGTCGATGAGATTGAGTTGATAAGTGTGGCCATCGCGGTGCTTGTAGGTGAGCCGCACGCTGTGGGCTTTGATGGTGATGCCGCGCTCCCGCTCCAGGTCCATCGAGTCGAGGAACTGGTCCATCCGCTCGCGCTCCTCCAGCGCCCCGGTCAGCTCCAGCAGGCGGTCCGACAGCGTGGTCTTGCCGTGGTCAATGTGCGCGATGATGCAGAAGTTCCGGATGCGGTCCATCTCAGCCATGGGCTTGTGCTCGGATTCTTCAGTGTGCCACAAGTTCGGATTTTCTGCGCGCCGCAGGGCTCAGGCTTGCCGCGGGGTGGCTTCGGGTATATAGTTTTGAATTTGACGCTGGCGGGGGAGTCATAGCCGGCGTAGTCTGAGTCCAAACCAGCATGGCCGATATCGACAAGATTCTCGAAAAGGCGGAGAAGTACCTGAGCAAGGGCAAGTACGAAGCCGCCATCGGAGAGTACAAGTCGGCGCTGGAGATTTCTCCCAACAACATCGAGCTGCTGCGCACCATCGGCGACCTCTACGTCCGCGCCGGCTCCCCCGGCGACGCCACCCGCTACTACGGCGACCTGTTTGACAAGCTGGCCGAGCGCAACGACGCCACCAAGGCCGTGCTGCTCTTCCGCAAGTCGCTCCAGCAGACGCCGCAGCCGCCCGAGCGCCACGCCCGCCTGGGCGCGCTGCTGCAGCGCCAGGGGAAAACCGGCGAAGCGGTCGAAGCTTACCGCACCGCGCTCGACCTCTTCCGCAAGGCCGGCAACGCCAACGGCATCCTCGAGGCGCTCGAGCGCCTGACCACGCTTGAGCCCGACAACGCCGACGCTCAGATCGCGCTGGGCGAGCAAGCCCAGCGCATGAACAAGACCGACGAGGCCACCAGGGCCTTTCTCCGCGCCGGCCAGTTGCTGCGCGCCGGCGAGCTGCCCCGCGCCCTGGAGCTTCTGGAACGCGCCCACGAGCTCGCGCCCGACCGCACCACCGCTCTGGCGCTGGCGCAGGCTCGCGTCGACAACAACCAGGCCAACGACGCCGCCGAGTTGCTGCTGCCATACTACGCCGACGACACCCAGGACCTGGCTTTGCTCGAGTCTCTCGGCGCCGCGCTGCTGGCCGCCAACCGCCTGGGCGAGTCGGTCAAGGTGCTGGAGACGTTCTACAAGCTCAAGCCGGACACCTACGAAAAACTCTTCGAACTCGCTGGCCTCTACTGCGGCGCCGGCCAGGCCGAGCAGGCGGTGGAGGTGCTGGCGCGGGTTAAGGAGAACCTGTTCGCCGCCAAGCGCCAGAACGATTTCGTCGAGCGGCTCGACCAGGTGTTCAAAGCCCACTCCATGCTCGCCCCGCTGGCCGAGTTCGCCGCCTCCACCTACAACGAGCTCAACAAGGAGGGTCGCTACTTCAACGTCCTCACCAGCTTGTTCAAGATTTATTTTCAGGCGAGCGATTTCAAGCGCGCGGTCGACACCCTCGAGCGCCTCATCGACATCGACCCCTACGACTACCACAACCAGGAATACCTGGCGCAGCTCAAGGGCAAGATTGACGACACCCGCTACCGCGCCGTCGCCTCGCGCATCGCCAGCGCCGCCAGTGTGGGCGGACAGGCGGCGGGTCTGGCGCCGGCGGAAGAAAAAGCGGACGCCACTGCCGCCATCGTCGACCCGGCGCGCCGCCGCGCCCTGCTGGAGGATATGATGGTGCAAGTGGAGCTCTTCCTCCAGTACTCGCTCACCGGCAAGGCCATCGAGAAGCTGCAAAAAGTCTGGGAACTCTTCCCCGGGGAAGAGTCGAACAACCAGCGCCTCTATGACCTCTACGCCCGGGCCCAATACTTCCCGCAGGGCTTCGGCCAGCCGCCTTCCGCCGAGGCCGGAGCCGCCGCGCCCGCGGCGCCGGCACGGGCCCCTGCGGCAGCACCGCCCGCGCCGGTGGCGGTGCCGGTGGAAACATCGAACGACCTGGCCAAGATTGCCGAGATCACGCACACGCTCTTCCGCCAGACCACGCCCAAGACGGTGCTCAACACCGCCATCAGCGAGCTGGGCAAGTACCTGCGCGCCAGCCGCTGCCTGGGCGTGCTGGGCCGTCCCGGCGGGACGCCCTCGACCGCGGTCGAGTGGTGCGCGCCCGGCGTGCCGCAATCGCCCGGGACCGCGGTACTGAAGCTGCTCGGCCTGCTCGGCCAGTCGAACCTCGATCCGGAGAGCGGCGCGGTTCTGAGCGCGCAACTTTCGCCGGAGCTCAAACAGGTGGGCGCGCAGTCGGTGCTCGCCATGCCACTCATCGACAAGGAAAAGCAGGAGCAGCTCGGTCTCATCGTCGTCTCCCAGGCCGACCAGAACCGCACCTGGAAGCCGAATGAGGTCTATCTGGTGCGAGCCGTCGCCACCCAGGTCGAAAGTGCCGTCACTCACATCCAGCTCCGCTCGCTGATGAAGAAGTACGCCGTCGGCGACGAAGCCAGCGGCGTGCTGGGCCGCGGCAGCTACCTCGATACTCTGGTCAGCGAGGCCAAGCGCTCTCGCACCGTGGGCACCCCCATGGTGCTGGTGCTGTTCGAGCTCGACAAAGGCGCCCAGCTCCTGCGCCAGGTCGGCGAAGCGCCCATGCAGGAGCTGATGCAGAAAGCCGGCGAGACCATCCTCGCCAATGTTCGCCAGTCCGACATGGCCTTCCGCTACACTCAGACCTCCGTCGCCGTCCTGCTCGGCGACACCACCGCGCAGAAAGCCAAGCCCGTCGTGGAGAAACTGCGCAAGGCACTGGCCAGCCTCAAGCTCGCCGGTGCCAAAGACCCGCTGACCTTCAGCGCCGGCATGAGCGAGGCCGCGGTGCGGCCCGACTACGACGCCCTCGACATTGTCACCGACGTCATCAACCGCGCCGAATTCTCGCTCGATGAGGCGCGGAAGAAAGTCGACGCGGTCGTCGTCCTGTGAGGCGGGCATGAACCCACGCGAAGTCGTCATTCTGGCCGGCGCCCGCACCGGCATGAGCCGCTACGGTGGGCCGCTGCGCGACACCTCGGCCATTGAGTTGGGCGCGGTCGCCGCTCGCGGCGCCCTCGAGCGCAGCGGCGTTCCCGCGGCCGACTTCGACCACGTCATCTTCGGCAACGCTCTTCAGACTTCCGGCGACGCCATCTACGGCGCTCGCCACGTCGGCCTCAAAGCCGGCCTGCCCCTCGAGACGCCCGCCGTGACCGTCAACCGCCTCTGCGGCTCCGGCATCGAGTCCATCATTCAGGGAGCACACCGCCTGCTGCTCGGCGAAGCGCGCATGGTGCTGGCCGGCGGGATGGAATCCATGAGCCAGGCGCCCCACGTCGTCCGCGGCGCCCGCTGGGGGTTCAAGCTCGGCGAAGGGACGCTGGAGGATTCGCTGGTGGTGGCGCTTAAGGACAGCTACTGCGGCTGCACGATGTCCGACACGGCGGAGAACCTGGCAAGGCTGCACGGCATCACCCGCCAGGCTTGCGACGAGTTCGCCCTGCTCAGCCAGCAGCGCGCCGAGGAGGCCTGGAAGGCCTGCCGCCTGAAGGAAGAAATCGTTCCGGTGGAGCTCAAGTCGCGCAAGGGCACCACGCTCTTCGCGGAAGACGACCATCGCCGTCCGGAAACCACAATGGAAACCCTGGCCAAGCTCCCGCCCGCGTTTCGTCCCGACGGCGTCATCACCGCCGGCAACGCCAGCGGCATTGTCGATGGCGGCGCCGCCGTGGTGATGACCACCGAAGCGGAAGCGAAGAAGGGCGGCAAGCAGCCCTTGGGTCGCCTCGTGGCTTGGGCGGTAGCCGGCGTCGAGCCGCGCCTCATGGGCATCGGGCCCGTGCCCGCCACCCGCAAGGCGCTGGAGAAGGCCGGGCTCAAGCTGAGCGACATGGACTTGATCGAAGTCAACGAAGCGTTCGCGCCGCAGTATCTGGCGGTGGAAAAAGAATTGGGACTCGACCGCGCCAAAGTCAACGTCAACGGCGGCGCCATTGCGCTCGGCCATCCGCTGGGCGCCACCGGGACGCGGCTGGTGCTGACGCTGCTCTACGAGCTGCGCCGCCGGAAGGCCCGCTACGGGCTGGCCACCGCCTGCATCGGCGGCGGCCAGGGCATCGCCCTCATCGTCGAGTCGGTGTCGTAGGGTTGCCGCGGTGTTCGGAAGGGCGGGGCTTCAGCCCCGCCGCAACGGAGCACCGTAACTCCGGGCTTCAGCCCCTGAAGCCCTTTGCTCAACCCAGCGTTTCTTCCGCTGGGGTCAACAGGAGGAACGCATGAACATCCAGAAAGTCGGCGTGGTGGGTTGCGGTCTGATGGGCTCGGGCATCGCCCAGGTCGTCGCGATGAATGGCTTCCATGTCGTGGTGCGCGAGGTCAACGACGCCCTACTCGACAAGGGCTTCGCGGGCATCGAAAAGAGCCTTTCCAAATTCGTCGAGAAAAACCAGCTCAGCGAGGTCGAAAAGCAGAACACCCTGGCGCGGATGAAGCGCACCACCGCCGTCAGCGACCTCAAGGACTGCGACCTCGTCATCGAAGCCATCACCGAAAACCCCAAGCTCAAGAAGGAGCTCTTCGCCGAGCTCGACCAGCTCTGTCCCAAGCACACCATTCTGGCGTCTAACACCTCGTCCATATCCATCACCGAGATGGCTGCCGCCACTCAGCGCCCCGAGCGCTTCATCGGGCTGCACTTCATGAACCCGGTGCCGCTGATGAAGCTGGTGGAAGTGATTCGGACGATTCAGACCAGCGACGAGGTGTTCGAAACCGGCGTGCAGTTCGCCGAGCGGCTGGGCAAAGTGCCGGTGCGGACGTGGGACCGGGTGGGGTTCATCGTCAACCGCCTGCTCGTCCCCTACCTGCTCGACGCCATCCGCGCTCTCGAAAACGGCTTCGGCTCCATCCCCGACATCGACAAGTCGATCCACCTCGGACTCAACCATCCCATGGGGCCCTTCACCCTGCTCGATTTCGTCGGCCTCGACACCACGCTGTTTATCGCCGAAATCATGTTCGAGGAGTACCGCGAGCCGCGCTTCGCGCCCCCGCCGCTGCTCAAGCGCCTGGTGACCGCGGGCTGGAACGGTCGCAAGTCCGGCCGCGGCTTCTACGACTACTCGGATCCCAAGAACCCCAAGCCCATGGATCTGCGTTTGGTTTGATCAGCCACAGAGACACAGAGGATACAGAGATGGCTTACGAAAACATTTTGTATGAAAAGCGCGACGCTGTTGCTTTCATCACCATCAGCCGGCCGAAAGTGCTTAACGCGCTCAACCGGCGGACGCTGGAAGAGCTCGACGATTGCATTCGCGACTTCCACGCCGACGACTCGTTGCGCGCCGCCATTCTCACTGGCGCGGGCGAAAAGTCCTTCGTCGCCGGCGCCGACATCAACGAGCTCGCCGTGCTCTCGCCCGTCAACGGCCGCGACTACGGCCTCTTCGGCCAGTCGGTGCTGGACCGCATTGAGCGCGGTTCTAAGCCCGTCATTGCCGCCGTCAACGGATTCGCGCTCGGCGGCGGCTGTGAGCTGGCGATGGCCTGCCACCTGCGACTCGCCAGCGACAACGCCAAGCTCGGCCAGCCCGAGGTCAAGCTCGGGCTGATTCCCGGCTACGGCGGCACGCAGCGGCTCTCACGCCTGGTCGGCAAAGGCCGCGCCCTGCAACTGGTGCTGATCGGCGACCCGATTCCCGCCGACGAGGCCTATCGCATCGGCTTGGTCAACGCCGTCGTGCCTGCGGCTGAGCTGCTCGCCACCGCCGAAACCTGGGCGAGGAAGATTGCCGCCAACGCTCCGCTCGCCATCCGCTTCGCCATCGAAGCCGTCAACCACGGCCTGGAGATGACGCTGCCCGAAGGGCTCTACCTCGAGGCCACGCTCTTCAGCCTCTGCGCCACCACCGAAGACATGAAGGAAGGCACCAAGGCATTCCTGGAGAAGCGCCCGGCCAAGTTCGTCGGCAAATAGTTTTTCTTCGTGTCTTCGTGTCTTTATGGCTAAATAAGGGCCAATGCCAACCGAACGAAAAGGCGAGCTAGCGGCGAAGGGGTTGCGCTTTGCGATTGTCGTCAGCCGCTTCAACAGCTTCATCACCGAGCGGCTGCTGACGGGCGCGCTCGACACTCTCTCGCGCGCCGGCGCCGACGACCGCCGCATCGAAGTGGTGCGCGTGCCGGGCTCGTTCGAGATTCCCGTCACCGCCAAGGCGCTGGCGCAGAGCGGCCGCTTCGACGCCATCATTACGCTCGGCTGCATCATCCGCGGCGAGACCCAGCACTTCGACTACATCAGCGCCGAAGTTACCCGCGGCATCCAGCTCGCCGCGCTCGAGACCGGCGTGCCCATGGCCTTCGGCGTCCTCACCACCCACACGCTCGAGCAGGCCGTCGACCGCGCCGGCGCCAAGAGCGGCAACAAAGGCGCCGAAGTGGCGCTCGCCGCCATCGAAATGGCCAACCTGCTGCGCAACACCCGCCGCGGCAAGAAACGCTGATCCCCACCTCCGAGCCCGGTGGCACCTGCCACCGGAACTTGAGCGATGAGTGAATGTCGCTTCGGTCTGACCACCTCCGCCACGGCCTTCGGCAGAGCGGTACCTGAATTGGGGGCACATACTGACGGCGGGGTTGAAACCCCGCCCTTCCCTCAAACGACCTTCACTTATCTGTGTTCATCCGTGTTCATCTGTGGTTACACTGTTTTTCCTATGAGTAGCCGCCGCAAAGCCCGCGAGTGCGCGCTGCAACTCCTCTACCAATGGGAAGGCGACCGCCCCGAGCCCGCCTCGCTGCTGGCAGAGTTCTGGAAGGGCCGCGACGAGCCCGCCGCCACGCGCAAGTTCGCCGAGCAGCTTTTTCTCGGTGCCGTCGCCGCCCTCGATGAAATCGACCCGCTCATCGCCGCCCACTCCGAGCACTGGAAGCTCGAGCGCATGGCCGCCATCGACCGCAGCTTGCTCCGCCTCGCGGTCTACGAGATGCGGACGCGCGCCGACGTCTCCCCCGCCGTGGTCATCAACGAGGCGCTCGAAATCGCTCGGCGCTTTTCTTCCGCCGACTCGGTCGAGTTCATCAACGGCGTCCTTGACGCCATCCGCAAAGCAAAGGTATAGAAAGCGGCCATGAAAACCGACTGGATGACGCGCGAACAATTCGACTGGTGGCTGGACAACGTGGCGGCGCCCGACGCGCCGCTGCGCTGGTTCGCCCGCTTTCAGATGGCGGGCCCGGCGGCCTGGGCCGTGGCGGTGGTGAAGTACCTGGGGCTGGTCGTCTGGGCGTCGGCCTTCATCTGGGTTTGGTTCACGCTCTTCACGTTGCTGTTCCTGTATGAGGGCCTGGGGCTCGCGCCCTGGGCGCGCTCCAGCGGCCCGCCGCCCGCCCCCGCCAAGCACGGCTAACGCAATCAACCCCGTAGCCCCCAGGCTCCTGCCTGGGGGAATCGAAGTCGGTTTTCCCCGAGGCGGGAGCCTCGGGGCTATGGAAAATGAACAAAGACGTCTATTGCTGAATGCGGGAGACCATCGCCAACGGCTCGCCTTTGCTGATGGGCGGCGTGGCGATGACGTAGTTCACCATCCCCGCGAACGGCGCGTGGATCTCCGCCAGCTTGTTGCCGAAGAAATCGGTCAGCGTGCCAAGCAGCGCGCCTTCCGCCACCGTGTAGCCGGGTTTGGTCGCGGCGTAGAAGATGCCGGTCTCCGGGCTGCGCAGGACTTCGCTCTTGTCGAGCCAGACCACGGCCGCCGTCCGCTGCGGCTCGCCCGGCACCATCTTGAAATGCTTCAGTAGGTTCAGCGCCCCGCGCTCCGCCAGCCCCACCCATTCCGGCGTCGTCTCTCCGACGGAGCCGGTCTCGGTGGTAATGGCGGGCTTGCCGCGGCGCAGCGCGGTGTTGTCGGTATAGACCGACGCCTGCGGGTCGGCGGGCCGGTCACCCTCGGCATTGATTACGATATGGTCGAGCCCGAAGGCGAGGGCCATCTGGCGGGAGCGCTCGTCGAGTTCGGCGTTGCCGGTCTTCGACCAGTAGAGGTACGGCCGCAAGGCCTCGTTGCCGTCGCCGCAGTGCAGGTCGGCCACCGCGTCGGCGCGCTCGATGACCTCCTGGGTAATCGTGTAGGCGATGCGCTCGCTCACCGTGCCGTCGGCTTTGCCGGGATAGACGCGGTTGAGGTTCTTGCCGTCAATCGGGCTGTAGTAAATCGTGCGCCCGAGGAACGACGGCAGGTTGGCGATGTGCACGATGATGACCGTGCCCGAGAGTTGCGCCGCGTCAATCTGCGCCGGCAGCCGCTGCAGCGCGAGGATGGGCGCGTACTCGTAGCCGTGCGTGCCGGCGATGAGCGCCAGCACCGGCCCCGACTTGGCGCCGTGAATCACCGTAACCGGAATGCGCGTTCCCGCATCCACGCCCGCCGGCACTTCGAGGAATCCCGCAACCCTTTCTCCCGGCTTCGCGGTTAGCGCCCCTAACGTGAACGGCTCGGCCGACTCGGCACTCCCAGTCGCCGCCAACAGCACTAGGACAAGCACAAGGCGTCTCATGACTGCCCTCCTTCAGGCTTCTTCCGCGCAATGTAGATAACTTTCTCAACCGAAGCGTGCACGGTGCCTTCGGCATCCGTCAGGTCGACGGTGTAGACGCGATCGATGGAGCGCTTGCCGTCGAGCTCGCGGCGAATGGCCTCCAGCTCGGCATCGTCCAGCCTGAAGCGCGCGTAGAGGGTGGAGCGGCCGGGCTTGCGGAAGCGAATCGTCGCCGCCTTGTCCCACACCACATACTCCGGCCCCAGGTTGCGGATGAGCATCACCATATAGAACGGGTCGACCGCGCCGTAGATGCTGCCGCCGTAGATGGTGCCGACGTAGTTCCGGGTGCGCCAGTTGAGCGGCAGCCGCACTCGCACTTCGCGGAAGTCTTCGCTGGCGTATTCAATACGCGCGCCGGTGCCGCGCAGCGCCGGAAAAAAGTTCCAGCGCCAGCGCAGCAGCCGGCTTTTCCACGATTCTCCCACAGCAGGCTTCAGGCGGTGCGGACGAGGTCGACCACAGCCGCCACGATGCGATCGGTGAGCTCGACGTCGGGCGACTCGGCGTAGATGCGCAGCACCGGCTCGGTGCCCGAAGCCCGCGCCAGCACCCAACCGGCGTTAAGCAGGTAAAACTTGATGCCGTCCAGGTCGTCGCGCCCCACCACGATCTTGTCGGCAATCTTCCGCAGGCTGTCGTCCGCCAGGCGCGCCAGCGCCCGCTGCTTCTGCGGCGGGTCGAGGTGCAGGTCGACCCGGCAGTAGTGCAGCGGGCCGAAGTCGCGCTGCAGCGCCTCGACGCAGTCGGCCAGCGGCTGGCCTTCGACCGCGATGATCTCCGCCAGCAGCAGCGAAATCAGCAGCCCATCGCGCTCCGGCAGGTGCGGCCGGATGCCGATGCCGCCGCTCTCTTCGCCGCCGATGAGCAGGTCGCGCTCCAGCATCAGCTCGGCGATGTGCTTGAAGCCGATGGGCGTCTCTTCGCACGGCAGGCCGTACTTCTCCGCCATGCGGTCCACCATTTTGCTCACCGAAAAGGTTTTGGCCACGCCGCCGGTCAGCCCGCGGCGTTCGACCAGATGGCGGAAGATCAGGCAGAAAATCTTGTGCGGGTCGACGTAGCGGCCGTTGGCGTCGAAGGCGCCGACGCGGTCGGCGTCGCCGTCAGTGGCCAGCCCAGCGTCGCAGTCGTTCTCCAGCACCGCGGCGCGGAGCGGCCCGAGGTTGGCCTCCATGGGCTCGGGCTGAGTGCCGCCGAAGAGCGGGTCGCGCGCCCCGCGCACTTCCAAGCAGGTGATGCCGCGCTCTTCCAGCAGCGCGCGCAGGTAGCCGCTGCCGGCGCCGTGCATGGGATCAATCGCCAGGCGCAGGCCGGCATCGGCGATGCGGTTGAGGTCGGCGAGCTCGGCCAGCCGCGCCAGATAAGCGGGCTTCAAGTCGACGGTTTCGATGAGGCGCGGCTGCGGCGCAATGCGCGGGAGGCGCTTGGGGTCGGCGAGCAGTCGCTCTACCTCGCGCACCGTGCGCGGGGACGCCGAGCCGCCGTAGCCGGCTTTGAGCTTGATACCCAGCCACTCCGGCGGATTGTGGCTCGCCGTCAGCATGATGCCCGCGGCCGCGGCGTGGTGCCGCACGGCATAGGAGAGCGCCGGCGTGGGCGTCGATGCCGAAGCCAGCTTGACGTCCACGCCCACCGAGGTCAGTACTTCGGCCACGCGCCGCGCGAACCGGTCGGCGGAAAAACGCGTGTCGTAGCCGACGAAAACGCCCTTGCGCAGGTCTTCGAACTCGACCAGGTAGCGTGCCAGGGCCCGCGCCACCAGGTCGAGATTGTCGCGGTTGAAGTCGCGGGCGATGACCCCTCGCCACCCGTCCGTTCCGAAATGGATGGCGGGTGCCGCCGCGCCCTTCCGCTTGCGCTTCGTCTTTCGAGTGGGGCTCACAGGAGTCGGCGCAGCTTCTTCCTTTCGAGATAGTGTACGACTTTCCCTACGTCCTGCGCGCTGGTGCGCGAGCAAACCAGCAGCGCGTCCGACGTCTCCACGACAATCAGGTTGCTCACACCCAGCGCAGCGACGAACTTGTCTTTTGCCTCGATCAGCGTACCCCGGGCGTCAAGCACGAAGTGCGCCGGGGGGAACTGGTTTTCGCCCCTGGTCTTCGCCCGCCAATCGTAAACCGCGCTCCAGGTGCCGAGGTCGCTCCAGCCCATCTCGGCGGAAATCATCCGCGCTCGGCCCGCGGCTGCGGCCGGCTCGGCGAGCGCGTAGTCAACCGAAATGTTTTGCAGCCGCGCATAGGCGCGCCGCAAAGCAGCCCCCGTCGAGAGCCTCTGCATGGCGATGTGCGTTGCGGGCAGGTGGCGGTGCAGCAGATCGTTGAAAGTGCTCAGCCGCCAAAAGAACATCCCTGAGTTCCAGTAGTAGCGCTCGGTGGCGAGGTAGCGAGCCGCGGTAGCCGGCCCCGGCTTCTCTGTGAAGCGCCGCGCAACAAAGACTTGCTGGCCGCCGGCGCGCCGCAGCGCACGCCCACGCTCGATGTAGCCGTAACCGGTGTGCGCGTGCGTGGGCGGGATGCCGAGCACGACCATTACGTCTTCGGCCGCTGCCGTGGCCAGCGCGGCGCGTGCAATGCGCAGAAACCGTGCTTCATCGCGAATCGCGTGATCGGCCGGAAAAACTCCAAGCACGGCCTCCCCGCGCAGCTCCCGGCGAATGTGAGCGGCGGCCAGCGCAATGGCCGCCGCCGTGTTGCGGCCCATCGGCTCGAGCAGCAGCCGGCCGGCGGGCACGCGCGGCAACTGTTGTCGGAGCAGGCGCCGGTGTTCGGCGTTGCCGACCACATAGATGCGGGAAGGCGGAAAGAGCCGCAAAAGGCGGCGATAGGTCTGTTGCAGCAGCGACTCCTTTCCGGTCAGGGCGAGAAACTGCTTGGGCTTGGCCCGGCGGCTGAGCGGCCAGAAGCGCGTGCCGTAGCCGCCGGCCATCAGGATAGCGTACGCCGGGAGTTTCATAAGAGAGAAGAATGAAACCACAGATGCACACAGATGCACACAGATTTTTCGAACCGCGCACTGCAGAGACGCAGAGGCCGCAGAGAACTACGCAGAAAAGAACTGTGTGAGGCGGCGGAGGCCTTCTTCGATGCGATCCATCGAAGTGGCGTAGGAGAGGCGGAAGTGGTGCTCGGTGCCGAAGGCCTCGCCGGGGACGACGGCGATGCGCGCGTCGTCGAGCAGGCGCCGCGCCAGCTCACCCGAACTGCGCACGCCGGCGCGCTCCATCCAGTTGCGCGCGTTGGGGTAAACGTAGAACGCGCCCTGCGGCGCGGTGCAGGAAAGCGAAGGGATGGCGCGTAGACCTTCTAACACGCGGGCGCGGCGACGGGCGTACTCCGCCAGCATCGTCTTCACTGGCTCCATCGGACCGGTGAGGGCCGCCAGCGCCGCCTTCTGCGCGATGGAGGTCGGATTCGAGGTTGAGTGGCTTTGCAGGCGCGTGATGGCCTGCGCAATGGGCTCGGGCGCCAGCACGTAGCCGATGCGCCAGCCGGTCATGGAGAAAGTCTTGGAGAGCGAGCCGACGACGATGGTGTGCGCCTTGGAGTCGGGGAGCGAGGCCACGCTGTAAGGCGCGCCGTCATAAACGAAGTGGGAGTAGCACTCGTCGGAAAGCAGCCAGGCGCCGCGGCGCCGGCAGAGCGCCACGATGCGCTCAAACTCGCCCGGGTCGATGACGGCGCCGGAGGGATTGCAAGGCGAATTCAGGATAACGACGCGCGCGCCGTCCACCCAGCCCCGCTCGACATCGGCGGCGGTGAGCTTGAAACCGTTGGTTTCGTCGGTCGGCACCGCCACCGGCCGCCCGCCGAGGTAGTTCACAATCTCGGGGAAGCTGACCCAGTAGGGCGCGGGAATCAGCACCGGGTCACTGCGACTGACGAGCGCGCTCAGCGCTTCGAAAACACCGTGCTTGCCGCCGACGGTGACCACGCACTCGCGGGGCTCGTAGCCGGACTGTAGCTCGCGGGCGTGCCACTCGCAGATCGCCTTGCGCAGCGCGGGGATGCCGGGTGTGGGCGTGTACTTGGTGAAGTTTTCTTCCAGAGCGCGGACGGCGGCCTGCTTGATGTGGTCGGGCGTGGGGAAGTCGGGCTCGCCGGGGCCGAAGTCGACGACGTCAACGCCCTGGGCGCGCAGGCGCTCGGCGTCCTGGAGGACGGCAAGCGTGGCCGAGGCGCCGATGCGATTCACGCGCTCGGCGAGCTTGATGGTTTCAGCGACCGAATCGCCCATGAAGAATCGTCAGACTAACGCACTCGCGCGGCGAATTCAATCGCCCTCACTCGGAGTAGGGGTTGGAGACGTTTCCAAAGAAGATGGCGTTGGCGAGCAGGCGCGCGGTCGAGTCCCAGAAGCCGCGGAAGACGGGCGAGTCGGCAAACAGAATCACGAACCCCTGGCCCTGACGCTCCCGCACCAGATAGGCGGTCTGCGCCAGCTTCTTTTCGTTCTCCGGCATCAGGAAGCCGCTGAGCTTGATTTTTTCTCTGGGGAAGTAAGCGACGTTCTCGCCGCTTTCGGAGAGTTCGAGGATGGGGGCGGTGTTGTTGAGGACGGCCAGGCGGGATTCGAGCCCGAAGCCGAGCGGGTGCGTGGTGTCGAGCGTGGCGCTCAGGATGGTGCCGGGGATTTCCTCCTCGCGTTGCGCCTTCTCGCGCTCGGCGTAGGGCATCAGCTTGCGCTCCAGATCTTCCTCCGCCTTCTCCTCTTTCTTCTCGGGCAGCTTCTGATCCGGTTTCTCTTTTTCCGCAGCGCGCTCTTCTTCGAGCCGAGCTTCCTCGTCCTCGCGACGGACGTAGCGGTAGGTGACGCTGGCCAGCCCCGCCTTCTCCTTGGTGGCGAACACGGCGCCGCCGCGCAAGCCGATGAGCACGCCGCCGGCGCGCACCCAGTCGGCCAGGCGCTGCTGGAGCTGCTTGTCGATAAAGCGCGGGTAGCCGCGCCCGTCGCCGAAGTCGGAGGGGAGAATCAGGACGTTGTACTGCCGCAAGTCGACGTTGCGCAGAGTTTCGACCCGCAGCGGGGTGAAGGGCAGGTCGAGGTCGTGCTCGAAATAGTGCCAGAGCGCGCCGTAGTCGTTCGGACTTGTCGGCGTGTCGGTGAGGACGGCGACGCGCGGGCGGCGCAGGAAGCGCACCCGGTTCGAGCCCAGGTCAATTCCTTCATCGCTGCGCAAGGTCGGCAGGGGATAAACCGGGCATGTGGTCCGCTGGGCGAGCTCGTCCAGGCGCGCCCGCAGGTTGGGCGGATTGCCTTCCGCAGGCACGATGATGCTGCCGGCTGAGTAGCTGTCCGCGTAGCTGCGCCCGCCAACCTTGAACGGCTTCAGGCTGACATAGCTCTTGATGCCCTCAGCCAGAAGATAGCCGAGCAGGCGCGCCGCGCAGCCGGAGTCCCAGGAGAAAACGTAGGCCGCGCCTTGCTCGGTTCCATCGACCCCGCCGCGATGATATTCGGGCGGCATCGGCTGGGGGCGGAGCGCGGCGGCGACCGGCCTGGGGCTGGCGTAGGTTTCGAGGCCCATGGCGAGGGGGAGCGACCAGGCGGTGACGTCGTAAAAGAAAGTGGTCTCGAGTCTGGCTTCGCGCTCGAGTTGAGCGCGAGCAAGGAAGCCAGCGGGCTGCGCCAGGTCCACGATCCACGCCTGAGGAAAGTGTTTCCGAGCGACCTTCTCGCCCCAGCTGTTGGTGAGGTTGTCGGCCTCGAAGTTTTCGGCGTACTGCACCTCGATTCCCTGGCGGACCAGAATGCCAATCATGTGGGCGAGGCGATCCGGATCCTGGCCGCCGGGGATGATGAACTGGCGCACGGGGCCCTTGCTTCCGGCGTCGATGGCGGCGCGGTGGAAGTCGTAGAAGTCGCCCAGGCGCGCCTCGCGGTTCTTGACCGAAGTGTCAATGGTGGCCAGGGAAGAGGTGAAGTGGCGAGCGGCGCGGTCGCGCAGCGTCAGTGTCCGCTGGCCCTCCCGCAGCTCGAGCACCAGTCCCCCGGCCGGCCCGCCGGCCTGCTCGTAGGTCATCCCGATGGCGCCATTGAGTGACGGCCACGAGTCGCCGTAGGAGGGGTAGAAGAGGTCGAAGTCTTCGCGGGTGTAATAGCGGAAGCCCAAGCGGTCGAAGGCGGCGGCGTTGCCGCGGCCGTAAATGTCGAACCACATCCTGAGCAGCGGTGCGACGGTCTCGTGAATGGGTTCGGCGGGCGGCGCAAAGTAATAGGTGGCTTCCGCGCCCATCTCGTGGAAGTCGACGTGGACCTGCGGGTTCCACTGTCGGTAGGCGGCGATGCGGGCGCGCGATTCCGGCTGCGTCTGCCAGGCCCAATCACGGTTGAGGTCGAACAAATAATGATTGGTGCGGCCGCCCGGCCAGCGCTCCTGGTGCTCGGCGGCGAAGCGATCGGGGTTCGGGTTCTTGCCGAGCGTGGAGCGGAAGAACTGCACGTAGCGCTCCCGTCCATCGGGGTTCAGGATGGGATCAATGAGGATGATGGCGTGCTGGAGCCAGTCGAGCACGCGCGGGTCTTGGCTGGCGGCGAGCTCGTAAGCCACCTGCATGGCCGCCTCGGAGCTGACGGCCTCGTTGCCGTGGACATTGTAGGAGAGCCAGACGACGACGGGCGTGGAGGCGGCGAGCGACTGCGCCTCGGCGGGCGGCGTGGCACGCGGGTCGGCGAGCTTGGCAGTGGCGGCGCGAATGGCCTCGAGCCGGGCCAGGTTCTCCGGCGTGCTGACGATGAGCAGATAGAGCGTGCGGCCTTCGACGCTTTTGCCGTAGGGCTCGAGGCGGAGACGCTCCGACGACGCGGCCAGCGTCTTGTAGAATCGCTCCAGGTCGGCGTAGGGCGTAAAGGCCTCGCCCACCCGGTAGCCGAGCACCGACTCCACCGTGGGAATTACCGGGTCATAATAGGCTGACGGCTTCAGCGGGTCGTCCTGCGCCGCGGCCGTCACTGCCCAAGTCAGAAGAAGGACAGGGACAAACAGTCTTCGCTTCATCGGTCAGCCTCCGGAAGAGCGAAAGGCTAGCACAAAAAAGCAGTACCTAGTACTTTGTACTCGGTACTAAGATTCCCGCGATGAGAATACGCCGTTGCGCTGCTTGGGCTCTGGTCTGCCTGGCCTGCGCTTTTCCCTTGACGCCGGCGGGGCACCAGGACGCCGTGCGCGCGGTGGCGTTCAGCCCGACGGGAAACCGGCTGGCCTCGGGCGGCGCCGACGGGGTGGTGAAGATCTGGGATCCGGCGACCGGCGCCGAAATTCGTACGCTCACCGGCCACTCGGATGAAGTGCTCGCGGTGGCGTTCAGCTCCGATGGCCGCGGGCTGGCCAGCGGCGGAATGGAGGGCAACGTCAAGCTGTGGGAAGCGAGCACGGGCACGGAAGCGCGTACGCTCAGCGGGCACACCGGGCCGGTGACGGCGGTGGCGTTCAGCCCGGACGGGAGCTGGCTGGTCTCAGCGAGTTGGGATGGAACCATCCGGCTGTGGGAAACGGCGAGTGGCCGCGAGTTGCGCACACTGAGCCAGCACGGGAACTCGGTGCAGAGCGTCGCTATCAGTCCCGATGGGAGCTCGCTCGCCTCGGGGAGCTGGGATCGGACGGCGAAGCTGTGGTACGCGGCGACCGGGCGCGAGTGGCGCAGCTTCGCCGGGCATACCGGACCGGTGTCGGCAGTGGCGTTCAGCCCCGACGGGCGGCGGCTGGTGACGGGGAGCTGGGACCACACGGTGCGAATCTGGGACACGGCGAACGGGCAGGAGTTGCGGACGCTCAGCGGCCACACCGATGCAGTGCAGGCGGTGGCGGTGAGCCCAGGAGGCGAAGTGGCAGCCTCGGGGGGCGCCGACGGCGTGGTGAAGCTTTGGGAACTGGCCCGCAGCCGCGAACTGCGAACGCTGCGCGGGCATCGCGGGCCGGTGAATGCCGTGGCCTTCAGCCCCAGCGGGCGCTGGATTGCTACCGGCGGCTACGACACCACCATCAAGATTTGGGAAACTGCCACCGGGCGCGAGTTGCGCACTCTCGGCCCGTAGTCTGCGCCGGCTGGCAGCTTGGGCTGGTAGCTGAAGGCCGACCGGAAAGCTAGTTCTTACTCAACTCGGCGGTGAGGTCGGCAAGGGTGGCGAGCGGGACAGAGACGTGGACGGTTTCGTCGGGGGAGCTCACGTCGACGACCAGAACGCCGCCGCGGGTTGAAAGCCGCACCTGCTCCTGCGGATTCGAAACCTCGACAAAGCTGGCGTCGGGGTAATTCTGCAACTGCTTGGTCAGCGCTGCGGCAACTGGAAGCCAGGGGCGGGCGTCGCGCAGCTCGTCTTGAAGCGTTTTTTCTGGAACCAGCCTCAAGGCAGTGGTCAGCAGGATGCCCGGGACGAAGAGTTTGACCTTCTCGCCGCCCGGACGCTTCTCTTCCACGGAGACACGCACGAGCCCGGCTCGGTAGGTGGCCGCGGCGGCGCTGCCCAAGGCCACGCCGAGAATCAGCAGTACAGCAGCCAGTATTGGATGCCGCCTGACAAGTGCCAACATGCTCAAGACATCTCCAGTGTCGCTTCGGTCTGCAACCTCCGCGACGGCTTACGGCAGTGAGCTGCTTTGACGACCTGCCGCACCCTCCGACGGGTTGAAACCCTGCCCTTCCCGAACCTTTACTCGGTGGTGCTCTTGGAGTCGACCCAGACGCGCACCGTGCTGTTGCGCTCCTTCACCGTAACCAGAATCATGTCGCCCAGGTTGGCGAGGGCGCGGATGCCGGCGGCGAGGTCAAGCTCATTGGGGTTATCGGTCAGCATGGCGTTGACTACCGCCATGGGAATCTGCACATCCACCGTTTCCAGCTCTTCCTTCCCGTTGCGTCGGTGGCGCTCGCTGACCTTGACCAGCAGGTAGCCCTTGGATTTGGCCACGCGCACGTTGTCCGTGTTGCTCTCGATGGTCACGAACTCGTTGTCCTCCAGGTCGCGCAGGGCGGCCAGGAGGGTGCGCAGGTGGACGCCGTGCAGGTCGACTTCCTCCAGCGTCAGCTTGCCGTTGCGGACACGCTCAGCCTGGATGGAGGGAAGAACCTTTTCGGCCAGCGAGAGCGGAACATTGACGCGGACGTTCTCGGGGTTGGGGCCGGTTTCTTCGATGCGCACGTGCAGCCAGCGCTCGGGCGACGCCGCTTGAGCCGCCAGCGCCGCGAACAGAACTACCGCCAGCAGGGGCAGGGTCTTTTTCATGGCTCCTCCTTTGTTGTGAATCCTGCCTGCGGGCAGGTCTAGGAGGAGAAACGTGGATGGGGCGGGAAAAGTTCCCGCAAAGAAGCGACTGCCGCCGCCGCCCGTGAATGGGCCGTGAGACAGGCGGCTAGCTAGTTGCTGACGCCACCGGCGGCGATGCCTGCGGCGACGATGGCGGCCACGATCATCGCCACGACGAAGAAGATAATGATGGCGTAGACGACACCGCCGATCAGCACCACGGCGATGGCGCGGCCGGTGCTCTTGTAGTCCAGCGCCTGACGGACGGCGACCACAAAGGCGGCGATAGTCCAGCACCAAATGAGAAAGGTCAGAAACGGCCCGGCTGCCGGCACCGCGCCCAGCACGTATAGAATTCCCGGAGCGCTGGCAAAGCCGATGGTGCGCAGCAGCTCGCCCATATTGGACTTGGTGTCCGCCTCCGGAAGCAACTTGGTCCCGACGATAAAGGTCAGAAAGGCCCAGACAAGCCACCCAAGGAGCGCTCCGATGGCTCCGCCGATCATCCCGGCCACGCCCGATTCTCGCAATTGAGCCACGCCGGACATGATGGCGGTGAGCACCACGACCATCATCGCCTGGCCGGTGGCTGCACTATCGGCTTCCACTTCCTCGTAAATGTTCGCATCCAACTTGGCTGCCCCGATCATCCGTTCCACGAAACTGGCCATAGGTTATCCTCCCAGGCCAAGAAGTTGGTCCACGATGCGGCCTTTCTAGCACAGCGGGGAAGTGGGGGCAAGAAAGAAATGCTCGGCCTTCAGCCCAGCACTTTGGCCCGCAGGCGAGCTTCGACGGCGGGCGGGACCAAATCCTTGATGGAGCCGCCCAGCCGCGCGACTTCTTTCACCAGGCGTGAGCTCAGGTAGCTGTAGGCTTCCGCCGGCAACATGAAAACGGTTTCCATTTCCGGAGCGAGCTGGCGGTTCATCAGGGCCATCTGGAGTTCGTACTCGTAGTCACTGACGGCGCGTATGCCGCGCAGCAGCACGCGGGCGCCCCGGCGGCGGGCGAACTCGACCAAAAGACCGTCGAAGGTGTCCACCTCGACGTTGGGCAGGTGCGCCACCACTTCGCGCATCATCTCCACCCGCTCTTCCAGCGTGAAGAGCGCGTCCTTCTCCGGGTTGACCAGCAACGCCACCACCAGCCGGTCGAAGAGCTTCGAGGCCCGCTCGATGAGGTCGAGGTGGCCATTGGTAACCGGGTCAAACGACCCCGGGTAGATGGCAGTGATTCGCTGCACGGGCAAATTGTAACAGGAGGCGGCAAAACTAAGAAGGCGGCTCTAGGGGGGGAGGTTCATGCGCCGGAGCAGCGCAAGGTAGCGGGGATGGAAGCGGATAGAGTCGAGCCGAGGATCAACCCTGACCATCACAAACCACTCAGAGCGATTCGTTGTGAGTTCGTAAGCACCCTTGGATTCCAGGCGACTGCAAGCGCGGATTCGCGTTACCATTCGGGATTTGAAACGACCCTTCTACTGTCCCACGACACCGTTCGGTGGCGGTTGATTGACTCTGAAACAGCCTAGGCGCAACATATGAGATTGGTTAGGTCGTATTCTCGTAACCTATTGGGGAGGGGAAAGTTAGGGCTTGACAGGTGAAAGCAAGCAGGACTAGAATTGAAATCGGACTGAGATAGTCCGATATCATGCTCAAGCTTTCGAAGAAGGCGGACTACGGGTTGATGGCCGTGAACCACCTCGCCCGCCACTACGGCGAAGGGAGCCAGAGCGCTCGGGACATCGCGCAGGCCTACGGCATCCCCGCCGGGCTGATGGCCAAGGTGCTACAGCGGCTGGCGCAGCGCGGGCTGCTGCGTTCGCAGCACGGCTCGAACGGCGGCTACGTGCTGGCCAAGCCGCCCGAGTTCATTACGGCGCTGGAGGTCATCAACGCCATTGACGGCCCGGTGATGATTACCTCCTGCCAGACGGTTCGCGGGGAGTGCGCCCAGACGCCGATGTGCACGGTGAAGGAGCCGCTGCGCAAGGTGAACGAGCGCATTGTGCGGGCGCTGGGCGCGCTGAGCATCGCTGAAATCAACGCCTAAAGCTGAGGCGCCACGGTCATAAACGACACGGAGAAGACTCGAAGAGGACTCGGAGGGACGAAGGGAACATGGCACTGAAGCTACCGATTTACATGGACAACCACGCCACCACGCCCGTGGACCCGCGGGTGCTGGAGGCGATGCTGCCCTACTTCACCAGCGAGTTCGGCAACGCCGCCAGCCGCAACCACGCCTTCGGCTGGGGGGCGGAGAAAGCGGCCGAGCAGGGCCGCGAGCAAATTGCGCACCTCATCGGGGCGACTGCCAAGGAGATCATCTTCACCTCCGGCGCCACCGAGTCCGACAACCTGGCCATCAAGGGCGTGGCCGAGATGTACCGCGAGAAGGGCAACCACATCATCACCAGCGTGATTGAGCACAAGGCGGTGCTCGACACCTGCAAGCGGCTGGAGAAGTACGGCTACCAGGTCACCTACCTGCCGGTGAACAAGGAAGGTCTCATCGACCTCGAAGAACTGCGCGCCGCCATCACCGACAAGACCATCCTGGTGACCATCATGTACGCCAACAACGAAATCGGCGTGCTGCAGGACATCGAAGCTATCGGCAAGCTCTGTCACGAGCGGGGCGTGCTGTTCCACACCGACGCCACCCAGGCGGTCGGCAAGATTCCCTTCGATGTGCAGAAGTTCAACGTTGACCTGGCTTCGCTCTCCGCCCACAAGATGTACGGCCCCAAGGGCATCGGCGGGCTCTACGTCCGCCGGCGCAACCCGCGGGTGCAGCTTTCCGCCCTCATTGACGGCGGCGGCCACGAGCGCGGCATGCGCTCCGGCACGCTGAACGTCCCCGGCATCGTCGGTTTCGGCAAGGCCTGCGAGATTGCCGAGAAGGAGATGCCGGCTGAGATGGAGCGGCTGCGCGGGCTGCGCGACCGCCTGAAGGACGGCCTGTTCAGCCGGCTGGACGAGGTCTACATCAACGGCTCGATGACCCGGCGGCTGCCGAACAACTTGAACGTCAGTTTCGCCTACGTGGAGGGCGAGTCGCTGCTGATGGGCATCAACGATGTGGCGGTGAGTTCCGGCTCGGCCTGCACCTCGGCCACGCTTGAGCCCAGCTATGTGCTCAAGGCGCTGGGAGTGGGAGAAGACCTGGCGCACACCTCGATCCGCTTCGGGCTGGGCCGCTTCAACACCGAGGAAGAGGTGGACTACGTGGTGGAGCGGGTAGCAGAGGTCGTGAACCGGCTGCGCGAGCTCTCGCCGCTCTACGAGATGGCCAAAGAAGGCGTGGACTTGAAGCAGATGCAGTGGAAGACGGATTGAGAGGCCGAATGGACTACGAAGGTACGATTCACGTTCGCCGGGATTACACCTTGCGGGCCGGCAACCATTTGTACTGGATGTGGTTCGCGCCCTCCTCGGTGGAAGGCCGCCCGGTAGACGGGGGCGCGTGCAAGACCGTCCGGCTTCTGGGCGACCCGGAATTCCGGCAGTTGTTCGGCCAGCTTGGCTTTGACGCCAAGGCCACCGAGCGCGCCATCCGCGACCTGGCCACCACGGGCGCCGCGTCGATCGGCGATGTGCGGCTGTCAGAGGAAAGCATCCAGCGCCATGGGCTCGACAGTTCGCTTACTTTGACTCGCCGGCAGAGCATCCCCGGCGCGGTTTGAGGGTTTGGGAAGGGCGGGGTTCTCGAAGAACCGCCAAGGAGAGAAGGGCAAGAGAAAGGGTTTCGGAAGGGCGGGGCTTGGGCCCCGCCGTGCGAGATCAAAACTTTCAGGGGCTTTGGCTCCTGAGGGCAAGGAGAAGCGAGATGGCATACAGCGACAAGGTGCTCGATCACTACAAGAACCCGCGCAACGTCGGCAGCCTGCCGAAGGACGACGTCAACGTCGGCACCGGCCTGGTGGGTGCGCCGGAGTGCGGCGACGTGATGAAGCTGCAGATGAAGATCAACCCCGAGACTACGGTCATCGAGGATGCCAAGTTCAAAACCTTCGGCTGCGGCTCGGCCATCGCCAGCTCGTCGCTGGCCACCGAATGGGTCAAGGGCAAGACGGTGGACGAGGCCTTGAAGATCAAGAACACCGAGATCGTCAAGGAGCTCAACCTGCCGCCGGTCAAGATTCACTGTTCGGTGCTGGCCGAGGACGCCATCAAGGCCGCCATCAGTGACTGGAAGCGCAAGCACGGCGAGCAGCCCCAGCCGCAGCAACCTGCCCCGCAGCAGGCGTCGGCGGACTAGGACGCGCGGTTTGCCCGCCCTGCCTGCCGCAACAGGCGCCGGCAAGCCTGAGAAAGAACAACCATGAGTGAGCCGTCTGTACAACTCACCGAGCGCGCCGCCAATCGCGTGCGCACGCTGATGGCGCAGGGCAAGATTCCCCCCACTGCGGGATTGCGCATGGCGGTGCAGGGAGGCGGCTGCTCGGGGCTGACCTACGCGGTGCGGTTCGATGCCCAGCCGGCTGAGCGCGACCGCATCTTCGAGTTCGAGGGCGTGCGTGTTTTTGTAGATCCCAAGAGCCTCATCTATCTGGCCGGCACGGTGCTGGACTACAAAGAAGACTTGATGCAGCAGGGGTTTGTGTTTGAAAACCCCAACGCCACCAAGGGCTGCGGCTGTGGCGCGTCGTTCTCGGCCTAGTTTGGCTGCGGGGGAGGTGGCGGCGAAGAGCCTCGGCTTGGAAGAGAGAGCGGCGAAGGGTCGAGGTTGGCGGCGCGGCTGCCAACCTTAAATTTTTCCGGAGGCTTCGGTTCGTGCTGGAAACAAGAGGGCCAGGGGACGGTATATGAGGGAAACATGAAGGTGAAACTAGTTTCGGCTGGTAATCGGTTTCGAATCAACTAGTTGGCGGGGAGCGGAGACGGGATACCCCCCTCCAGGGTGCAGAAGGGTGAACAGATAGAGGATGAAAAAAGAGGCCACAATCAGCGCCGGGGCGGGCCAAGATTACTTTGCGTTCTTCGGCCTGGAGCGCAAGCTGGGACTGGATGTCGCGGCGCTCGAGCGGCGGTTCTACGAGTTGAGCTGGAAGCTGCACCCGGACAACTTCCACAACGCCCCGGCGGAAGAGCAGGCGGCGAGTCTGGAGAAAGCTTCGATTCTGAACGACGCCTGGCGGACGCTGCGCGACCCGGTGGCGCGCGTCGAGTATCTGCTCGAGCTGGAAGGCGTGCGCCGCGAAGGCGAAATCAAGCAGCACGCCCCGCCCGACTTGCTGGCGGAAGTGTTTGAGTTGAATGAATACCTCGAGGAGTTGCGCGCCGTGCGGCGCGCCGGCGGCAGCGACGGCCAGATGCAGGAGTTGCGCCGCCACCTCGAAGGGGCGCGCGCCCGCTTCCAGCACAAGCTCGAGGAGGTGCTCGCCGAGCTCACGGCGCAGTTTGCCGGCTTCGACTCGGCCACAGACGACGCGGGCCGCAAAGCGGCATTGCACAAGCTGAGCGAGATTCTGAACCGGCATTCCTACATTCGCAACCTGGTACGCAACGTCAGCGAGGAATTGGACGAAGAGTAATGAGCCGCATCGTCGGAATCGATCTCGGCACGACCTACAGCCTGGTGGCCTACACCGACCCGGCCACGCGCAAGCCGGTGTGTATCCCGGATGAGGAAGGCCGCACGCTGCTGCCGTCGGTGGTGTCGCTCGACCCGGACGGATCGCTGGTGGTGGGCTGGCCGGCGCGCCAGCGCCTGTTGCATCAACCCGAGCGCACCGTCTACTCGGTCAAGCGTCTGATGGGCAAGGGCATCGAAGACGTGCGCGAAGAGCTGCAACTGTTTCCCTTCCGTGTCGCCCCCGGCAGCGAGCAGATCATCCGCATCCAACTCGGTGAAAAAGTCTTCACGCCGCCGGAGATTTCGGCGTTCGTGCTGCGGGAACTGAAGCGGCGCGCAGAGAAGTTCTTCGGCGAGGAAGTGACGCGCGCGGTCATCACCGTGCCGGCCTACTTCAACGACGCCCAGCGGCAGGCGACCAAGGACGCCGGGCGGCTGGCCGGCCTGGAGGTCGAGCGGCTGGTGAACGAGCCGACCGCGGCGTCGCTCGCCTACGGTCTCGACAAGCACCAGCGAGCGCTCATCGCGGTTTACGATTTCGGCGGCGGCACCTTTGACATTTCTATCCTGCGCCTCCACGAGGGCATCTTCGAGGTGCTGGCCACCAACGGCGACACCCACCTGGGCGGCGACGACCTCGACAACCTGTTTGCGGAAAAGATGGGCGCTGAAATCCGCCAGCAGTGGGGCGTGGACGCGACCGCCGACGTCGACCTCTACGAGCGCCTGCGCGACACCGTCATCCGCGCCAAGCACGAGCTGTCATCGAAAGAGAGCACCACAGTGCGCTTCCCGCTCGACGCCAAAGGCGAGTTCGCGCGCGAAGTCCCCCGCGCGGAATTCGAAGGCTGGATTGAGCCCATCATCGAGCGCACGCTGGCGCCGTGCAAGCGCGCCCTGAAGGACGCCGGGCTGAAGCGGGAGCAGATTGACGAGGTGGTGCTGGTGGGCGGCTCGACCCGCGTGCCGCTGGTGCGCCGCCGCGTCGAAGAGCTCTTCGGACGCAGGCCGCACTGCGACCTGAACCCGGACGAGGTCGTCGCGCTGGGCGCGGCCATCCAGGCCCATATCCTCGAAGGCGGCGTGCAGGATATGCTGCTGCTCGACGTCACCCCGCTTTCGCTCGGCATTGAGACGATGGGCGGCGCGGTAGCGAAAATCATTCCCCGCAACTCCACCATCCCGGCCAGCGCCACCGAGATGTTCACGACCTATGTGGACAACCAGACCGGCGTCGACATCCACGTGGTGCAGGGCGAGCGCGAACTGGTGAAGGACTGCCGCAGTCTGGCGCGCTTCACGCTGAAGATTCCGCCGCAGCCGGCGGGCCTGCCGCGTATCGAAGTGAAGTTCCTCATTGACGCCGACGGCATCCTGCAGGTAATGGCGCGGGACCTGCGCACCGGGGACGCGCAGACGGTCGAGGTCAAGCCCAGCTACGGTTTGAGCGATGAAGAAGTCGAGCGAATGCTGGTCGAGTCCATCGAGCATGCCGAAGAGGACTTCGCCGCCACGCAGCTCATCGGGGCGCGCAACGAAGCTGAAACCATTTTGCGCGCCACCGAAAAGGCGATGAAGGAAGAGGAAGCCGCCGAGTTGACCGACGACGAGCGCGCCCAGATTGCCGCCGCCGAGGCGGCGCTGCGCGAAGCGGTGAAAACCGACGACTACAAGCTGATCCGCGCCCGGCTGGAGCAGTTGAACCAGGCGACGCACCGGCTGGCGGAGCTGATCATGAACTCGGCGTTGCAAACGGCGATGAAAGGCAAGCGCGCCGACGAGGTGAAACTGTGAGGGCGAGCGCCAATCCAGGGGAATGTTGCTCCGCCCTCTCGGGCTCCGCAACCGCCTACGGCAGTGCGGTTGCACTTCGCGCGCCGGGTGCTTACGGCACGGCTAAAGCCGTGCCCTTCCCAAGCATCGGAGGCGCGTGGCGCGATTTGGTTTGGGAAGGGCGGGACTTGAGCCCTGCCGGAAACAGGGGCGCGCAGCGCCTTCCTCGCTGCCGCAGGCCGACGCGCAGCCCAGAGGGCGAAGGGTCATTGGTTCATGAGCAGATAGCGCAAGGAGATAGGCCGTAATGGCGAAGCTGGTCAAGATAACGTTTCAGCCGTTGGGGAAGACGGTCGAAGTCGACCTCGACCAGATGCCCTACAAGGAGCACGGCAAGCCGGGCTCGTTGCTCGATATTGCGCTCAACCATGGGATTCATCTGGAGCACGCCTGCGGTGGCAACTGCGCCTGCACCACCTGCCACGTCTGGGTGCAGAAGGGCGCCGAGCTGCTGAGCGAAGCGCAGGACGATGAGCTCGACCGGCTCGACCTGGCCGCCGACCTCCAGCTCAACTCGCGCCTGGGCTGCCAGGTGGTGGTCGAGCGGCCGGGCGAAGTGGTCATCGAAATCCCCGCCTGGAACCGCAACTACGTCAGCGAGGGCGGCGAATCCATGATGGCGTCGACCGTCAGGAAGGAGGAGTGATGGCGCAGCAACTGACCTGGGACGATGCGGAAGGCATCGCGCTGGCGCTGCTGGAGAAGTTTCCCGACACCGACCCGCTCACCGTGCGCTTCACCGACCTGCACAAGTGGGTGACGGAGCTGGAAGGCTTCGCCGACGACCCCAAGGGCTCCAACGAAGGCAAGCTCGAGGCCATCCAGATGGCCTGGCTGGAAGAATGGAAGGAGAACCAGTAACGCGCGAGTCGAAACTCGTGACTGGCGAAGCCGCCGTCCCGATTTTCGAGTTTCTCTTTCGATTTACGTTTTGCGGTCTCGCTTCGATTGACGCTTTCTGCGCCGGTGCTGCATAATCAATTCAATGGCGCCATGGTGCAACGGTTAGCACGGCAGTCTTTCAAGCTGCAAATCCGGGTTCGATTCCCGGTGGCGCTACCAAACCGCGTTCGGAGCTTCCTTTGCTGGAGTAACCCTCACCGCGAGCACGTAGGTGTCCCAGGAGTGCCATAGGTGGCGGTAAGTTGCTGGTACTACTAGTACTGGCGTACCGTTGACAGCCTCCGCTCCGGTGCGGCACTCTACCGCCACCATCGCGCCTCGAACCAGCGAGGTAAACGAATGTTGAAACATTGCCATTTCCAGAACCGACAGGCCGGCTTCAGCATGCTGGAGCTGCTTACGGTCATCCTGATCATCATGATTCTGGCGGCGCTGGCCATCCCCCTGGTGCTGCGCGCCATTGAGGGCTACCAGATGGAAGGGGCGGCGCGCAGCGTCAGCGCCTTCATTTCGCGCGCCCGCTATGAAGCGCAGCGGCGCAACCAGCGGGTCTGCGTCGCCTTCATTCCCTCTCCTGCCGTTCCGGGAGAGGTGGACTACCTGCTGAACACCGGCCCCGGCGCCGACCCGTGCGCCGGCGCGCCCACCTACGAACCCGGCGAGCTCCGCTATACGCTGCCCCGGAACCTGGTGCTGGGCGGTCCGGAAGGCAGCGCCACCTGTCCCATCAGCGGGATGCCGCCGCCCTGGTCGTTCGGCGCGGCGGGGAAGACCGTGGTGGGCGTGACGCCGCCGAACTTCCAGGTGAACTTTTCGCCGCGCGGCTTTATGGAGCTGCCGGGAGCGCTGGGGGGGACGTGGACAATCGCCCGCGAGGTCGAGTACTTCTGCCTCATCAGCCCGCCGACGGCGGCCGACGCCAACACCGCCCGCTTTGCGTTCATGGTCTATCTCGAACCCACCGGCAAGGCGCGCCTGTTTCAGCGGCGCGGAACGCGGTGGATGGAGATGCGGTAGAGGAGGGAAGCGATGGTGAGACAACACTCCTCGGGTTCCCGGCGGCCGGCGCAGGCCGGCTTCTCGCTGGTTGAGTTGCTGATCGCGATTGTGGTGTTGCTGGTGGGCGTAGTGGCGGTCGCCAAGCTGGTTCCCACCGCGATCCAGTCGAACCTGCGCAGCCGCTACGACAGCACCGGCGTGGTTCTGGCCGAGCGGCAACTGGAATTGATGGCGCGGCAGCCGATTGATGTCGGCAACCCGGTGCCCAGCGGTCACTACAGCTTTCTGGGCACGCTTCCCGACGGGGTCACGCCCTTCACCTATCGGGTCGGGCTGCGCCCGCCGGCGGGCGGGGCGATGATCAGCGCCGCCGGGGCGGCTCTCATACCCGGCTCGTACCAGATCGACTGGAATCAGCCGGCCGGGTCGGCGGCGCTGGCCGGCTACCGCAACACCTTCACCCTCAACGAAGGCACCGCCGGCGGCGCCAGGTATGAAACGCGCTGGGCGGTAGTCACCTACTTCGCCAACTTCAACGGCACCATCCGTCCAGTTTCCAAGCGCATCATCGTATCGGTGCGCGGTGGTCCGGCGGGAACGGTGCAACGGCCGGCCACCGTGGGGACGCTGGTGTCCTGGCGGTTCTAAGGGAGAGAGTCTATGAACAAGCGCCAAGCGGGTTTCTCGCTGATTGAGCTGATGGTGGTGATTCTCATCTTCGCCATCATCTCCGCCGCCATTCTTCGGCTCCTCGATGTGGCGCAGTTGCGCTACCGGAGCGAGCAGCAGCTGCTCGACAGCTTCAAGAGTTCCCGCGACGCCGTGGACCTGATGGTGCGCGACATCCGCAACGCCGGCTATCCGCCGCCGTTCACCTACGCCGGCAATCTCAACTACCCGCCCACCGGCCCTACGCCGGTGCTGACACCGGCGCCGGTGCCCTGGACCGATCCGGCGGCCGCCGGCCAGACTCTGCAGAACCGCTTTTCGGCCGGCATCGTGGGGTTCAACGCCGGCCTGGTGCGCGACATGACCTGCACGGTCAACGGTGGCGCCAACCCCTGCCGCATTCCCAACCCCTGGGACATCGTGCTGGAGCTCGACCTCGACCCCGAGAACAATCTCCCCGGCCAGCCGCCCTCCATCGAGCTGGTGCGCTACAACCTCTGCTGGGCCGACCCCAATGGGCCGTGCGTGCCGGTGACCGGCAACGCTCCGCCGCCCAACGCCCCGCCCTGGCTGGTGCGCTCGATTTCCACCAAGAACATGGTGGCCAACCCCACCGGCGCCCTGACCGGAATCGTGCCGCCGCTGACCTCCAGTGTTCCGCTGGTGGAAGTCATCATTCAGAACCCGGCGGAGGCGCCCAACGCGCTGTTGCCGGACAACAGCGTCAACACGCCGCTGTTCCAGTACGTCTGCGCCGGCGGCGCGGCGTTCTGCACCGTGGAGCAGATTGATTCGGTGATTGTCACCATTCGCACCCGCGGCCGGGAGCGGGACGTTCAGACCAGGCGCTTCCGCGCCGCAACGATCCAGGGCATGGCCCGGCGGTTGAACCCCAGCCGGTAGCCGAGGGCCGAGGAGGAATTGGAGATGCGTTGCCAGAACCGGAAAGAGCGCGGAGTCGCTCTGATTCTTGCTCTCGTGGCGCTGCTGATTATCGCCGCGCTGGCGGCCGCGCTGATTTATATGGCGACTTCGGAGACCTCGCTGGTCACCTCCCAGAAGGCCGCCGCGCGCTCCTTCTACTCCGCCATGGGCGGCATCGAAGAAGCGCGCTACCGCATGATTCCCGGGTTGACCGCCGCGCAAGGCGGTGTGAACAACTTCGATCCGATAAACCCCGGCAACAACACGCAGCCCTTTGCCCGCGTCCCCGCCCTGCCGCCGCCGGGCGTCCCGCCGGCCGATATTCTCTATATCGTCAACGTGGCCAACGGCGCCGCGCCCGCCAACGTCAATGCGGTGGGCTTTGAGCCCAGCGCCGCCGAAGACCCGCGGCGTACTATCGAGGTCCCTGGGGCGGTGAACATCCGCGCGGTGGCCAGCAATCAGGTCGGCTCCGGCACGGCGAGCGCGCTCGACTGGCAGTGGGTGCGCATCAATCTCAAGACCGAGCTCGCCGCTCAGCAGGATTTGAACTTCGACGGCCTTCTCGACCAGGATCCCATTTTCCTTTTCCAGGGCCGCCAATATCGTGGCACCGACCTGCTGGGGTATGACCCCGACGGGCCCGGGCCGTCGCCGGCGGGCGGGGCGTTGCCCCCACCGTGGGGACCGAATCCGCTGTTGGTGGTTCCGCCGATTACCGACCGGCCGTGCGTGGCGCCCATCTGCGCCACACCGGTCTACGTCCTGACCGGGCGCGGCAACGTCAACGTGGGTGGCGGCGCCAATGCCAACCGGCTGGTTCGCGCCGAAGTGAGCGTGGCTACCTTCTTCTCGCTCGATGGCGGCATCTTCTCCCAGCCCGGCATTGACCTCCAGGGCAACATGCAGGCCTCCGGCCGCGACATCTGCGACCCCGACTGCGCCACCATGCTGGACGACCCTCTTACCAGCGCGAACGAGAACGGCCTGACCAACATCTTTCCCCCGAATCTTCCTTCCATTGGCTGGGGGACGAACTTCGACTCTTACTCCCAGGGTTCGGTGCCACCCAATTGCCGCAGCGTCATTCCGGCGCAGTCGGAGGCACCGCAGGGCTCTCAGTTGCTGAGTACCGCGGGGCGCACCGACCCGCACTGCGACCCGGCGCTCAACCCGAATTGTGTCTGCCAGCCGCCTCAGTGCGGCAAAAAGGGTTGTCAGTACTTCACCTGTGTGATGGCCAACGCGCCGCAGTTGTTCGACCTCGATACCCTGTTCGCCGCGCTGGCGCCGTTGGCCCGTCAACTGGGGACGCCGGTGGACAGCTACTATCCGCAGCCCAACGGCACGAACCTCACCTGCGACGCCTCGGGCTGCCAGGGCCAGAACGTCGAGCTGGGCGGATTCCCGTTCGCCGACCCGGTGGCGCAGACCGGCGCCGATTTCATCAACGGGATCAATGCCGACCCGATTATCACCTACGTCCCGGGCGACTTTAAGTGCACCAACAAGTGCACCGGCGCCGGCATCCTGATGGTGGACGGTGATTTCGAGCTGAACTCCAGCATGTCGTTCTACGGCATCATCCTGGTGCGCGGCAGCGTCACCGTACTGGGCGGCGGCAGCGCGCCCACGCCCTGCAATATCTACGGGTCGCTGATTACCCGCGGCGGCGTCTCCACCGACCTCGGCGGCAGCATCTGCTTCCAGTACAACTCCTGCGCCCAGCGCGGCGCGGCCTACTACTCGCCGCTCACCGGGCTGGCGTTCCGGGAAATGCCGCAGTAGACTAGAGTCTGGACGCTTGAGGCTGGAGGCTGGAGAATGAGGAGAGCCGCGGTACTGCTTCAGGTCATCGCGCTGCTGGCGGCGGTTTCGGTGGCCGGCGCACAGAGTCAGCAAACCCCGCCGCCGGAGAAAAAGAAGCCGCGCAAGGTCTGGACCAACGAAGACCTGAGCGGCATCGGCGGCAACATTAATGTCGTCGGCACAGCCGCGCCTCCGCCCGCAGAAGCCCAGCCGGAAAAGGCCGCAGCGACCAAAGACGACGCCGTCTGGGAAGAGCTGGATACGCTTCGCATCATCAAGGCCGACGTAGAAAAGAACCTGGCCAACAACCGCCGCTGGCTCGAGAACCTGAACGAAGAGTACCGCGCGGCCAGCGACGCGGGCCGGATTGACACGATTCTCCAGGGGCGCGCCGAGCTGGAAGCCCGCATCGCCGACTACGAAGCGCAGTTGGTGCAGGTGAACGCGCAGATTGCCGAGCTGGAAAAATTCACCAAAGGCAAGAAGCGGCCCGCCAAGCCCAAGCCCGCCGCCGCGCCCAAGCCCGCGACGCCACCCGCGGCCGAAGGTGGCGGAACGCAGGAACCGAAACCGACCGCCGAACAACCACCGCCTCCCCCGCCGCCCCCCTCGTCCCTCTAAGGGACGTGGTAGAGGTAAACCGTGTGGCCTTGCAGTCGCTCCACGCGCGTCGGCGTCCATTCATTGACAGGGAAAGTGTTGCAGACCACCCTGGTTCCGGGCCGGAGCGTTGCTTCCAGGTGGGGCCGCAGCAGCGTGAGGCCGTCGGGCGTCAGGTAGAGCGTCACCACGTCGGCGGCGCTCAAGTCCACATCGAGCGCGTTGGCGTGGAGGATGCGGACTCGTTCCTTCAAACCCCTTTCTTCAATCTTCTGGAGGCTCAGAGCTACAAGCTCGGAGTTGATTTCGATCCCCACGGCGCGGGCGCCGAAAACCTCGGCGGCGACAATGACGATGCGGCCGTCCCCGGAACCGATGTCGAAAACGAGCTCGTCCCGGCGCACGCCGGCGAGTTCCAGCATCGCCTCCACCAAAGCCATTGGGGTTGATTCATAGGGCGCCAGCGAGGGCGGGTTGGGAGTTTGGCGGAGGAGCCGGATGGATGCGAAGCCGGCTGCCAAGGGTATCTCGTCGTTGGTTATGACGGGTCGCGCCGACTCCTTCTTTTTCTGTTTCGCCTCGCGCGCCACGTCGGCCAGCGTTTGTGCGTGGACGTTCAACGTCAGGCCAAAAACGAGTCCGGCCGCGACTGCAAGCAGTCTTCGAAACCGCATCGGCTCCTCCGGCGTCCATTCTATGAGGGAAGGCGGCGCGGAGTCGAGCCGGCGGTTGTGCCGCGGGTTATAATGAACGGAAGGACGCACGCCATGCGCTGGGCCATCGAAGTCGGCCGCCTCTACGGCATCGCCATCCGGCTCCACTTTACCTTCCTGTTTCTGCTGGCGTTTGTGGCGGTGCTCTCGCTGTTGCGCCACAGTTGGCTGGGCGCGCTGCGCAGCCTGCTGCTCATCATTCTGATTTTCTTCTGCGTGTTTCTCCACGAGCTGGCGCACTGCTGGGTCAGCGTCGGCTACGGCCTGCGCGTCCGCTCCATCACCCTGTTGCCCATCGGCGGCCTGGCGATGTTCGAAGACCTGCCGCGGCAGCCGCAGCAGGAAATCCGCATCGCACTCGCGGGGCCGGCGGTCAACTTCGTCCTGGCGCTGTGGTTCGGCGTGTTGCTGCTGGTCATCAACCCGCGCGGCCTGGTTCCCACGCCGCTGAGCGGCGAGACGCTGCTGCCCAGCCTCTTCTGGGCCAACCTCTACATCGGCCTGTTCAACCTGATCCCCGCCTATCCGCTGGATGGCGGGCGGGTGCTGCGCGCCTGGCTGGCCGGCCGCATGGACTACATTGACGCCACCCGCCGCGCCGTGGGCATCGGGCAGTTCTTTTCGCTGGTCTTCATCCTGTTCGGCCTGGTGGCCGTGCAGCCCTGGCTGGTGCTCATCGGGCTGTTCGTCTACTGGGCGGGCGTGGCGGAAGAGCGGCTCACCGTGCTGCAACTGGCGCTGGAGCGCATCTACCTGGAAGACGTGATGCTGACCGAGTTCCAGACACTGGCGCCTTCCGATTCGCTCTTCGACGCGCTCGACCGCGCGCTCCACTCCTTGCAGGACGATTTTCCCGTGCTGGCCGAAGGCCACGTGGTCGGCGTGCTCACCCGCGGCGGGCTGCTGCGCGCTTTCGCCGGCCAGGGCTGGAACAACTCCGTGCAGGCGGTGATGAACTCGCGCTTTGAAAGCGCCCAGCGCCGCGACACCCTGGCCAGCGCCTTCAACAAGCTCATCGGCCGCGGCCTCTCGATGATTCCCGTGCTCGACGGCACGCGCCTGGTCGGCATCGTTACGCTTCAGAACATCCTGCACAGCATCGCCTTCCTTTCCAGAAAGAGCGCCGCTGATTTCGAGGCGCTCCGCCGCTAGGCGCGGGCGCGTTTCTCGCGAAACAGAATCCGCAGCGCCGGCGGGGCCATCAGCGTCGTCACCAGCACCATGATGATGACGACGGCGTAAATTTCGTCCGACACCGTGTGCAGCCCCAACCCGATGGCGGCCACGATGACGCCCACTTCGCCGCGCGGCACCATGCCGGCGCCCACTTGAATCGCCTGCCGCCGTCCCAGCTTGTAGGCGCCCAGCCCGCAGCCCACCAGCTTGCTCAGTATGGCCAGCACCGTCACGCCGGCGGCCAGCAGCAGGACTTCGCCGCGCCCCAGCACCGTCAGATCCATCTGCATGCCCATGGCCACGAAGAAAAACGGCACCAGGAATTCGTATAGGGCGTGAATCTTTTCCTTCAGCGCCGGCGTCGCTTCTTCTTCCGAGAACACCAGCCCGGCCAGAAAGGCGCCGATGATGGCGGCGATGCGGATTTTCGCCGCCGCCAGCGAAAGTCCCAGGCAGATGACCATCGCCAGCGCGAAGTAGGGGTCGCTGGCCGAGAACTGCCGCACCCGCGGCGTCACCTGCCGCATCACCCGCCGGCCCACCAGCACGACGAACAGAGTAAAGCCTACCGCCATCGCCGCCACGCTGCCGATCTGGATGTAGTCCACGCGGCCTTCGCCCAGGCTGCTCACCACCGCCAGCACAATCATCCCCAGAATGTCGTCGATAACTGCGGCGCCGAGAATCACCGTGGCCACCACGGTCTTGAGCACGCCCAGCTCCTGCAGCACGCGCGCGGTGATGCCGACGCTGGTGGCCACCATCGCCGCCCCCAGGAAGATGGACTCGATGCGGCTGTACCCGCCCACGAGCTCGAGCAGCGCAAAGCCCAGCACAAACGGCGCCACCACGCCCAGCACCGCCACCAGCAGCGCTGTCCCGCCCACCTTCACCAGGTCGCTGACTTTCTGGTCGAGCCCGACGTCGAACAGCAGCACAATGGCGCCCAGCTCCGCCAGCGCCAGCGTCCAGTCTTCCACCTTCGCCAGGCCCAGCAGGTGCGGCCCGATGAGGATGCCGGCCACAATTTCCGAAATCACCGCCGGCACGCCCACCCGCTCGCCCACCACTTGAAGCAGCTTGGCGGCGGCGAACATCGCGAAGATTTGAAACAGGACATGGACGGTGTGTTCAGCCATGCTTAGCTCCGCTCGGTTATGAGTCGCTCATCCTAGCACGCGGCTCGCGTCGCTTGACACTTTTCGGGCGGGTTTCAATAATCGCTCCATGACTGTTCATCGCATCAAGAACTACAACGCCGACACCGGCTACGTCTGGCAGTACCACTTCGAGGGCGTGCGCTCCGGCCCCCTCGCCGCCGGGCGCGCCGGCAGCGAGTACGTTTTCATCGTTTCGCGCGACCGCAAAACTTCGTGCGCCGTGCCGATTCTGCTGCGCCGCGACGCGCTCGAGGCCTGGGCCGCCGCCCACGGCCGCCCCTTGAGCGGGGCCGAGCAATACGCCGCCGTCAAGATGCGCCTCTTCCGCGCCTTCGATGAAATCGAAGACCTCGCGCTGGCGACCGAAGCTCTCGAAGTTACTTCTGAGAACATCAACGACCTCCTCGCCCCGCTCCACCTCGACGACTGACCAGGCTGCCAGGAACCGACTCGAGTCGCCTTGTCGCCCCCTATCTTCTTTGTTTTCAGTCCGGGCAGGACCACCACCCCCCGGGGGTTGACGCGGATTTATTTGATTCCAAAGGGGTTAGGGGGTGACAGGGGTCATTCGCTGTCGCCCTCGTAGTGATTCCAAAGCACTTAGTCGGTGACTCGGATCGGTCAGCCGGGTTTTCCGATTTTCTATTTTCGAGCTTCGATTTTCGTTTAGCTACCAGCATACATACGACTCGCTCTACTCGTTGACACTGCCACTTCCTCCCCATACTCGCTCCCGGCACGGTCTGTCTACGGTTTTTGCGGTTTTCGCGGTTTTTGCGGTTGTTTTTTTTCAGGTTGTATTTTTTCCGCCCTCCTGGGACAACGGCCAAACCGCGAAAACCGCAAAAACCGCAAAAACCGCACGGCCTCCAGTGGGGCAGGCCTCTGGCCTGTCTACCGGTCGCCTTCAAGTCTGGCTAAAGCAGTGTGCCGGATTCGCCCACGTCGTAGACCAGCCGCCGGTCAGCCACGCGCGCGAACTTCGACACCCGGTGCGGTTCCGTCTTCTTTTCGTCGTGGATGTGGATGATTTCGGCCCCGCGCACGGCCGCGAGGTAGTCCGAAATCAGCGAGCGATGACAGCGCCACCACAACCGCTCGGCGCACATGTAGGCGCTGCGCTTCCCCTCCGCCAGCCGGAGAAGTTCTTCTATGCCCTCGCGGAATGCATCGCTCTCCATGTGGTCGGCGTAGTTGCGGAAGCCGGGGCTGCGCAGCGCCGTGTGCGGCGAGTCCGGACGCGTTTTCTTCCGGTAGCCGCCCAGCTTCTCGCCGAACCAGTGATAGGCCAGGCCCGCCCCGGGGAGTTCGACTTGCAGGTTTTCTCGATTGAAGTGCGGATGCCGGCGCGAGCGCGGGAACGATCGCACGTCGCAGAGCGACTCGATGCCGTGCGCCTTCAGCGCCGCCAGCAGCTCCTCCAGCGCCCGCGTCGAATGCCCGATCGTCCAGACCGTCACATCACTTCAGATGCTCGGCCAGCCAGGCGTGCACCGTTTTGTACCAGAGCTCGGCGTTCTGCGGCTTCAGGATCCAGTGGCCTTCGTCGGGATAATAGAGCAGCTTAGAGGGCACGCCCTGGCGCTGCAGCGCGGTGAAAAGCTCCAGCCCCTGCTCGACCGGGACGCGGTAGTCGAGCTGCCCGTGAATGACCAGCGTGGGCGTCTTGAAGTTGGCGGCGAAGTTCGAGGGCGACCACTTTTCATACATCTCTTTGTTCGTCCACGGCGTGCCGCGGAACTCCCACTCCGGGAACCAGAGCTCCTCGGTGGCGCCGTACTCGCTGATGAGGTTGTAGACGCCGGCGTGGGAGATCAGACACTGGAAGCGCGTGCTGTGGCCGAGAATCCAGTTGGCCATGTAGCCGCCGTAGCTGCCGCCCCCGGCGCACATGCGCGACTTGTCGACAAAGGGCAGCGTCTCGACGTGGTCGACCACGTTCATGATGTCGGTGTAGACCCGGCCGCCCCAGTCGCCGCTGATTTCGTCCACGAACTTCTGTCCCCACCCGGGGCTGCCGCGCGGGTTGGGCATGACGACGACGTAACCGGGCGCCGCGAAAAGCTGGGCGTTCCAGCGATAGTGGAAGTCGTCGCCGAAGGTGCCCTGCGGCCCGCCGTGAATCAGCACCACGACCGGATATTTCTTCGCCGGGTCAAACCCCGGCGGCTTGATGAGCCAGCTCTGCACCCGCGCCCCCTCGGCGCCGGTGACGTAGAACGATTCGCCCGGGTTCATCTCCAGCTCGGCCAGCCGCGCGTCGTTGATGTGCGAGAGCTGCGTGGCGTCGCCGCCGGCTGCGGGCGCGCGGAAAACTTCGTTCGGCCTATGGATGCGCTGGCGCAGAAACACCAGCGTCTTGCCGTCAGGGGTGAGGCGAGGGCTGTCGTTGGTTCCGCCCTTGATGACTTCGCTCACGTCGCCCTCCGGCACCGTCACCTGGTAAATCCGCGTGGCGGCATCGACATCGGAGGCGAAGTAAATCTTCCGGCTGTCGGGCGCCCAGAGGAAGTCGCCGACATTGTTGTCGTGCTTCGCGGTCAGGACGCGCGTCTGGCCGGTGGCGCGCTCGTAGAGCACGAGCCGGGTCTGGTCGGCCTCGAAGCCGGCGCGGGCCATGGCGCGATAGGCAATCCAGCGCCCGTCGGGCGAGTAGCGGGGCGAGCCGTCCCAGGCGGGGTTGGTAGTGATGCGCTTGGGCTCGCCGCCGCCGACGGGCACGGTCCAGACGTCGCCATTGGTGCTGAGCGCTTCGTCCTTGTCGCTGTTGCGGCCGTAGACCAGCTCTTTGCCGTCGGACGAAATCTCGTACTCGTGGCCGCCGCCGAGGAACGAGGGGATGCTGGCGTCGCCCGGGGTCAGGTCGCGCGCCTCGCCCTTGCCGTCGGCGGCCAGCACAAAGACGTGGCCGCGCTTGCCGTCCCTCCACACGTTCCAGTGGCGGATCATCAGCCGGTCAAAGAGCATTGCCTTCACCTTGCTCTTTTCTTTTTCCTCGTCGCGCCTGGCGGTGCACTCCATCGCCGCCGCCGGCTTCTGGGCGTCGTAGCAGTCGGGGTAGACGTCGGCGGTGAAGGCGAGCGTCTTGCCGTCGGGCGACCACTCGAAGTCGTTCAGGTCAACGGGCAGCTTGGTGAGCTGGGTGGCTTCGCCGCCGTCCAGCCGAATCGTCCAGATTTGCCAGCTCCCGCTGCGGTTGGAGAGAAACGCCAGCGTCCTGCCGTCGGGCGACCAGCGCGGGTTGCGGTCGCGCTTGTCGCTGTGGGTGAGCTGCCGATTCTCGCCGGTGTCGAGCGAGGCGAGCCAGAGCGCCGAGCGCCGGCCGTTGGTCGCTTTGTCGTAGGTGTCCACCACGTAAGCCACCCACTTGCCGTCGGGCGACACCTGCGGGTCGCTGACGCGCCCCAGCGAAATCATGTCGTCGAAAGTGATGGGTCGTTTGGCCGCCGCCGGAAGCGCCAGGGTCAGAGCAATCAGTACGAGCGCAAGCAGAGTCGAACGCCGAAGAAGCATGGTTGGAGTCCTCCCGTCAGAATTGTAAAGAACTTAGACGCCGATTTGGGCGGCGGCGTCGCGGATGATCTGCGCGCTGTGCCGCAGCTTCTCACTTTCCTCGGCGGAGAACTCCGGCCGCAGTGTGGAAAGCACCCCGGCGCGGCCCACCACGCGCGGCAGAGAAATGCTGACGCCGTGGATCCCTTCGACGTCGTCGGTGATGATGGACACGGTCATAACCGTCCGCTCGTCCTCGCGGATGGCGCGGGCGATGCGCGCCAGCCCGGCCCCGATGCCGAAGTAGGTCGCGCCCTTGCCCTCGATGATGCGATAGGCGGCGCGGCGCACGCCTTCGTCAATCTGCTCCCGCACGGCCTCGGTCAGCGGACAACGGGCTTGTGCGGCGAACTCCTTCAGCGTCAGTCCGGCCACCCGCGCCCCCGACCAGACCAGCACTTCGGAGTCACCGTGTTCGCCCACCACCACGGCGTGGACCGACTGCGGGGCGACGCCGAGGTGCTCGCTCAGCAAGGCGCGGAAGCGCGCGGTGTCGAGAATCGTCCCCGAGGCAATCACCCGGCAGGGCGGCAGGCCGGAAATCCTGGTCACCATCTGGTTGATGACGTCGACCGGATTGGAAGCCACCAGCAAAATCGCTTCCGGCGCCGCCTTCAACACCTGCGGAACGACCTGCTCGAACACCTTGAAGTTGCGCTGCAGAAGTTGCAGGCGGGTCTCGCCCGGCTTCTGGCCGACGCCGCAGGCCAGCACCACCAGCTGCGCCCCGTCGAGTTGCGGGTAACTGCCTGCCGAGATGCGCACGGCGCGCGCAAAGGGCGTGGCGTGCAGCAAGTCTTCGGCGTGCGCCCGGGCCAGCTTTTCGTTCAAATCAATCAGCACGATTTCGGTGGCCACGCCGGTCAACACCATGGCGTAGGCCGTTGAACTTCCCACAAAACCCGCTCCCACGATTCCGACTTTCATCGCGCGCCTCCTTACATCTCCCGCGGCTGGCCGGTGGAGGCCAGGACGGCGTTCCAGAACCAGCCCTCCGGGTCGATTTTCTTGCGCGCAGAAATCGCCAGCCGAATGGGCACGTGGGTGGGCGTGTCCTCCCAGGTTCCCATTACCATGTCGGTGCGGCCGCTCATGCCGGCGTGCACGGCGGACTGGCCGAGCAGCCAGCAGAGGGCGGCGTCGCGGGCGTTGGCGGGCTGGCTGCGGATGGAATAGCTGGGGTCAATGTATTTCAGACTGATTTCCATTCCGACGCGCTGGAAGTGCTCCTTGATTCTGTCGCGGAGGAAGGCGCCGATGTCGCCGAAGCGGATGTTGCCGGAGGCGTCGCGGCCGAGGCTGGCCTGCAACAAGTCCTGGCCGGCGCCTTCGCCGACGACAATCACCGCGTGGGCGCGCTTTTCCAGACGTGTCTGGAGCGCTTTGAGAAAACCCTCCAGCGTGAACGGCACTTCGGGCACCAGGCAGAAGTTCACCTGCGTATCCGCCAGCGCGGCGTGGGCGGCGATGAAGCCCGACTCGCGCCCCATCAGCTTGACCAGCCCGATGCCGTTGCGCGCCCCGGTGGCCTCGCTGTGCGCGGCGTAGGTGGCCCGCCGCGCCTCCTCCACCGCCGTTTCAAAGCCAAACGAGGACTGCACGTAGGAGATGTCGTTGTCGATGGTCTTGGGAATTCCGATGACGCTGAGGGCGCGGCCGCGGCGGGCGACTTCTTCGGCGATCTGGTGGGCGCCGCGCAGCGTGCCGTCGCCGCCGATGGTGAACAGGATGCTGATTTGCATCCGCTCCAGCGTGTCGACGATTTCTCTTACGTCCTGCGCGCCGCGCGACGAGCCCAGCACCGTCCCGCCGGTCTGGTGAATCTGGTTGACCAGCTCGAGGGTCAGCTCCACCGGTTTGTGCCCGTGCTTCGCCACCAGCCCTTCGTAGCCATAGCGGAAGCCATACACCGTTTTGACGCCGTAGTGGTGATAGAGGCTGATGACAATGGCGCGGATGACGTCGTTCAGACCCGGGCAGAGCCCGCCGCAGGTCACGATCCCGCAGCGCAGCCCGGCGGGGTTGAAAAAGATTTTTTCTCGCGGGCCGGCGACCTCGAAGCTGGGCGGCTCCCGCCCGGCTTCCAGATAGGCGCGGATGGTGGCGAGGTCAGAGTGGTAGAGCCGGCGCTCGCTGGTGGGCATGAAGCGCTGCACCTGCATGGGCGAGGGAATCCGGCACTCGCCGAGCGTGGCTATCCGCAGGTCAATGTCCGGCAGTTCCATGTCAGGGCGACGCCTTGCGTCGCGCCGGGCGCGCCGGCGCCGGGATGGCCTCCAGCGTCACCGGCACCGGCGTCACTTTCCAGATTTCATCGCAGTATTCCTGGATGGCGCGGTCGGAGGAGAACTTGCCCATCCGCGCCGCGGTCAGGATGGACATTCGCGTCCAGCGGTCGCGGTCGAGGTAGGCGGCGGCCACTTTCTCCTGGCAGTCGACGTAGGACTGGTAGTCGGCCAGCGCCAGAAAGGTGTCGTGGTAGAGCAGCGAATCCACGAACGGGCGGAAGAGGTTGGTGTCGCCCTGGGAGAACTTGCCCGAGGCGATGTCGTCCAGCGCCTGCCGCAACTCGGCGTTAGTCTCATAGATTCCTTTCGGCCGATAGCCGCTGGCCTTGAGCGCCTGGACTTCCTCGACCGTCAGGCCGAAGAGGAAGAAGTTCTCGGCGCCGACTTCCTCGCGGATTTCGACGTTGGCGCCGTCGAGCGTGCCGATGGTCAGCGCGCCGTTGAGCGCGAACTTCATGTTGCCGGTGCCGGAAGCCTCCATGCCGGCGGTGGAAATCTGCTCGCTGAGGTCGGCGCCGGGGAAGATGAGCTGGCTGTTCTTGACGTTGTAGTCCGGCCAGAACACCACCCGCAGGCGGCCGGCAACGTCCGGGTCGGCGTTCACCACCGCAGCCACTGAGTTGATGAGCTTGATGATGAGCTTGGCCATGAAGTAGCCGGGCGCCGCCTTGCCGCCGAAAATCACCGTGCGCGGCGTCACCTCCATCTTGGGGTTGCGCTTGAGGCGGTTGTAGAGCGTGACCACGTGCAGCAGGTTCAGGTGCTGCCGCTTGTACTCGTGCATCCGCTTGACCTGGATGTCGAACAGGCTCTCCGGGTCCACCTTCACTCCGGTGCGCTTCTCGATGGCGGCCGCCAGCGCCTGTTTGTTCTGCTGCTTGACCTCGTACCACGCTTTGCGGAAAGCCGGGTCGTCGGCCAGCGGCTCGAGTTGGCGCAATTGCTTCAGGTCGCTCGGCCAGTCCTCCCCGATGCGGCTGCTGATGAGGCGCGTCAGGCCCGGATTGCAGAGCACCAGGAAGCGCCGCGGGGTGACGCCGTTGGTCTTGTTGCTGAACTTCTCCGGCCAGAACTCGGCGAAGTCGCGCAGCACGCTCTTCTTGAGTAGCTCGGTGTGCAGCCGGGCCACGCCGTTGATGGCGTGGCTGCCCACCGAGGCCAGGTTCGCCATGCGCACGTAGCGCTCGCCGGACTCGTCAATCAGCGACAGGCGCGCCAGGCGTTCGTCGTCCCCCGGATACTTGCGGCGCACGTCCTCGAGGAAGCGGTGGTTGATTTCGTAGATGATTTCCAGGTGGCGCGGCAGGAGACTGCCGAAGAGCGACACCGGCCACTTCTCCAGCGCCTCGGGCAGCAGGGTGTGGTTGGTGTAGCCGAAAGTCTGGCGGGTAATCTCCCAGGCCGGCGCCCACTCGAAGTCGTGCTCGTCCACCAGCAGCCGCATCAGCTCGGCCACGGCAATCGAGGGATGGGTGTCGTTCAACTGCACGGCGTACTTGCGGTGGAAGTCGGCCACGCTGGGCGCCGACTGCAAGTGAATGCGCATCATGTCACGCAGCGAGCAGGAGACGAAGAAGTACTGCTGCGCCAGGCGGAGCTGCTTGCCCTGCACCGGCTCGTCGTTGGGATAGAGGACCTTGCTGATGTTCTCCGATTGCATCTTTTCGTCCACGGCGCCGTAGTAGTCGCCGACGTTGAAGGCCTGGAAGTCGAACGACTCGACTGCTTCGGCCTTCCACAGCCGGAGCAGGTTGGTGTTGTTGACGCGGTAGCCGAGAATCGGCGTGTCGTAGGGCACGCCGCGCAGCACGCGGTGCGGTATCCAGCGGACGCGGTAGCGCCCGCGCTCGTCGCGGTAGGGCTCGGTGTGGCCGCCCAGCTTGACCTCGAAGCTCACCTCCGGCCGCGGGATCTCCCAGGGGTTCCCCAGGGACAACCACTTGTCGGTGATTTCCACCTGCCAGCCATCGCGGATGACCTGATCGAAGATGCCGAACTCGTAGCGAATGCCGTAGCCGATGGCGGGAATCTGCAGGGTGGCCAGCGAGTCCATGTAGCACGCGGCCAGCCGGCCCAGGCCGCCGTTGCCGAGCCCGGGCTCTTCTTCCTGGTCGAGCAGGTATTCGAGGTCGAGGCCGAGATCGTCCATTGCCTCGCGGGCCACCTCGTAGAGGCCGAGGTTGATGAGGTTGTTCTTGAGGTGCGGGCCGAGGAGGAATTCGGCCGACAGGTAGCAGACGGTGCGGGCCCGTTTTTCGTAGTAGGTCTTGCCGGTGCGCACCCAGCGTTGCAGCAGGCGGTCGCGCACCGTGTAAGCCAGCGCCATGTACTTGTCGTTGCGCGTCGCCACTTCCGGGAAGCGCCCCAGCAGGTAGAACAGGTTGTCGCGAAAGGCGCGTTTGAAGGCGTCTGGGCTCAGTCCGGTGCGCACGTCCTCGGCGCGGTCGCCTGCCTGCAGGCCGGACTTGTGGGTTGCCATTGACTCCCTCGAGGAAGCCCAAGTCTACTCCAACCGGAGCGTCTTTTGAAATTTTTTCAAAAGCGTTCGTGGCTGACTCCCTCCCTCGAACATGGGTTACTCGCGAGAACTTACGTCTGGTGGGAGAGGCAGTCTTGCCGTCTACGCCTGCTCCGACGCTCCCAGAACGCCCTCGATGCCGCTGTTCGTCCTGCTGATCTTTGCGATTGCGTTGACGATTTGGATCCTGCTCATTGTCTTCGGCATCAAAGCCGCCAGGCAGAAGAACCGCTCCCCGCACTGGATGTGGTTTGGCATTCATCCCTTCGGTGCGCTTATCGTGTTCATCGTTATGCGGGTCTTGCCGCCGCTGAAGGAATGTCCCAACTGCCGCGAGCGCGTGAAAGCTCACGCCAAGATCTACCCCTACTGCCAGCGCCCGTTCGAGCTCGTCGCGCCGCCGGCCACGGGCTGAGCCTGTGTCAGGGGGCGCTAGCCTAGGAGAACTGGCGCAACGGCACAACGCATCCACGGCGCTGCATAGGCGCAATCTACTGATTCCAAGCTAGTTATACATCCCGCCGAGAGTTGTTTCTGGCAATCAGACTGCTTCCAGCAGCGCGGAAGGGATTTCTATGATCGACCCACAGACCCAGCCCGCGACCGACAGCGGCGCTCGGCCAGTTGCGGGCGCGGGCGGAAAGAAAGTCCGCGGCGTCGTCTACATCAATTCATTGCGCTGCAAGGGGTGCGGCTTCTGCATTGCCTTCTGCCCGCCGAAGGTGCTGGCGTTTTCACACGAACTGAACCGCGCCGGCTACCATCCGCCGCGCCTGGTGAACCCCGACGGCTGCACCGGGTGCGACCTCTGCGGTCTCTATTGCCCCGACTTCGCCATCTACGGCGTGATGCTCAAGCCCGACAAGCCCGCCGCGGCGGAGATGGAGCAGGAGTCATGAAGGCCGACCCGGCGGGTGTGCTCACCGGCACGCACTTCCTCGACGGCGATCAGGCTTGCTGCGAGGGCGCGCTGGCGGCCGGGTGTCGCTTCGCCGCCGGCTATCCCATCACGCCCTCCACGGAAATCGTCGAACGCTTCGCGCAGCGCGCGCCGCTGGTGGGCGGGATGTTTCTCCAGATGGAAGACGAGCTCGCCTCATCCATCGCCATCCTCGGCGCCGCCTGGGCGGGCGCCAAGGCGTTCACTGTAACCTCCGGCCCGGGTTTCTCGCTGATGATGGAGCATATCGGCTACGCAGCGATGACGGAGACGCCCTGCGTCATCGTCAACGTGCAGCGGGGCGGACCCTCGACCGGCCTGCCCACGTTGCCGGGCCAGGCCGACATGATGCAGGCGCGCTGGGGCTCGCATGGCGACTACGAAATCATCGCCCTCGCCCCCAACTCGCCCCAGGAGTGCTTCGACCTCACCATCGAAGCCTTCAACCTCTCGGAGAAGTACCGCGTGCCGGCGCTGCTGATGATGGACGAGTGCGTGGGGCACATGACGGAGAAGGTCGTCATCCCGCCGGCCGAGCAGATTGAGATTGTGCCGCGCCGCTACACCAAGCGGCCGCGCGATGAGTACGTGCCGTTCCGCCCCGCCGCCGACCTCGTGCCGGAGATGGTGCGCGCCGGCGACGGCTACCGCTTCCACGTCACCGGCATGACGCACAACGAGCGCGGCTTTCCCGACGTCAGCGTGGAAACGCAGCAGAAGCTGGTGCGACGGCTGGTTGACAAGATCCGGCTCAACGCCGACGACATTGTGCGCGTGGACGAAGTGGCGACCCAGGACGCCGACGTCATCGTTGTCGCCTACGGAATCACCTCGCGGGTCGCGGTGCATGCCGTGCACCTGGCCCGGCAGCGCGGCGTGCGCGCCGGCCTGCTGCGGCCGCGGGTGGTCTGGCCGTTCCCGGAAAAGCGAATTCGGGAGATGGCGCGGCAGGCGCGCGCCTTCGTCGTCGCCGAGTTGAATCTCGGCCAGATGGCGCTGGAGGTCGAGCGGCTGGTGGCCGGGCGCGCTCCGGTCGCGCTGGTGACACACGCTGGCGGCGCCGTCCATCACCCCGAAGAGATTCTGGAAGCCATCCTGGCGGCGGCGCCGGCCGAGGTGGGACGATGAACCCGCAACTGGAAACCATCGAGCCGCTGGCGCCCAATCCGGTCGAGGAGTTTCTGCGCAGTTGGCGGATGCCGAGCATCTGGTGCCCGGGGTGCGGGATCGGCACCACGGTCAACTGCTTCGCGCGGGCGCTGCTGAAAACGAAGCTCAACCTCGACAAAGTGGCCATCGTTTCCGGCATCGGCTGCAGCGGGCGCGTGGCCGGCTACCTGGAACTCGACTCCTTCCACACCACCCACGGCCGCGCCATTCCCTTCGCTACCGGCCTGAAGCTCGCCAACCCCGACCTGACCGTGGTGGTCTACAGTGGCGACGGCGACCTGGTGGGCATCGGCGGCAACCACTTCATCCACGCCGCCCGCCGCAACGTGGATTTGAAAGTCATCTGCATCAACAACTTCACCTACGGGATGACCGGCGGCCAGGTGGGTCCCACCACGCCGGTGAGCGCGTTGAGCTCGACCACGCCCTACGGCTGCTTCGAGCAGCCCTTCAATCTGCCGCGCCTGGCCGAATCCTCCGGCGCCGTCTATGTGGCGCGCTGGACCGTCTATCACGTCCGCCAGCTCGCCCACGCCATGGGCGAGGTGCTGCGCAAGAAAGGCTTCTCGTTCCTCGAAATCCTAAGCCCCTGTCCCACGCTCTACCAGCGCCGCAACCGCCTGGGCGGCGGACTGGAAGCGCTGCTGTACTACAAAGAAAACAGCGTCGTGCGCCACGGGGCCGACACCAGGGAAGTCGGCATCACCTATCAGGGGCCGATTACGGTGGGCAAGTTCGTCGACATCGAGAAGCCCACGTTCCTCGAGCTGATGAACCAGCAACTGGGCCGCACGCTCGACTCGCAGTATGTGGGTTGCGGAGGCGATCGTGTCCACGACTGAAATCCAGTTCGCGGGGCTGGGCGGGCAAGGCGTCATCCTCGCCGGCATGACCGTGGGGCGCGGGCTGGCGCTCTACGAGGACTACCACGTCTCGCTGACGCAGAGCTTCGGGCCGGAGGCGCGGGGGAGCGCCTGCAGCGTGCAGCTCATCGTTTCCACCGAGCCGGTGCATTATCCCTATGTCTCCCGGCCGCACATCCTGGCCGCGCTCTCGCAGGAGGCTTACCGGCGCTTTGCGCCGAAGCTGCACGAGGGCGGCATCCTGCTGCTGGAGGAGGAACTCGTGCAAGCCGAGGACGTGCGGCCCGACGTTCGGGTCTACCGCGTTCCCGCCACGCGGCTCGCGGAAGAGCTGGGGCGCAAGATGGTGCTCAACATGGTTCTGGTGGGATTCTTCACCGCCATCACGGGCCTGCTGCGGCCGGACTCAGCGTGCCGCGCCGTGGCCGAGCTGGTTCCGCCCGGAACGGAAGCGCTCAACCGCGCGGCGTTCGACAAAGGTTACCAGTACGGCCTGGCGCAGTTGGCCGGCTCGGCGGTTGCCGTGTAACGAGCCCAGCGCACCGCTACAGGTGCGCGAGGCATTCTTTCCCGCAGGTCACCGGGCCGGGCATCAGCGCGCAGGCGGTGACGTCGAGCACCCGCAGGCTGCCGAAATCGCCCTCGCCCTGCTGCACCTGCACTCGCGCCCGCACTTTTTCGTTCGGGCAGCGCAGCCAGCGGGTGGCCTTGCCGGGGCCCCAGCGGACAATCGCGGTCGCCGCGATCATCCACCAGAGCGCCACCACCAGGAAAGCTGCAATCTGAGCTTCGTCCATCGTCGGCTCCTTTCTGTTACTCGCCGGTGGAGAGAGTTGAGCCGCGCAGCAGGATGCGCGCATCCACGGCCCGGCAGTCGGCCGGGCGGGCTGAAACCAGGAAGGGGTTGACGTCAATGTCGCTGATAGCGGGGAAGTCGGCGGCGAGTTGAGCCAGCCGCAGCAGAACTTCCACCAGCCGCGGCCGCGCCACCGGCGCCAGGCCGCGAAACGCGCTCAGGACGCGGCTGCCCGGCATTTCCTCCAGCATCTCCTCCACATCGCGGTCCGTGACCGGGAGCACGCGCACCGCCACCGCGTCCAGCGCTTCGACGAAGAGGCCGCCCAGGCCCGCCAGGAGCATCGGAATCCCCTGGGCGTCGCGACGGAAGCCGAAGATGAGCTCGCGCTCGACCGGCGCCATCTCCTGCAACAGGACGCCACGCAGCGGCAACCGCCGTGTCATTTCGTTGTATGCCTTTTTCAGGGCGGCCAGCGTAGCGATGTTCAGTATGACGCCGCCGACTTCGGTTTTGTGGAGGATCTGCGGCGCCACCGCTTTCAGCGCCAGCGGGAAACGCAGGTGGCGAGCGCGCGGAAGAAGCTCTTCGGCAGAACGCACGAAGGCGGAGCGAACCACGGGGATGCCGTAGGCGCGCAGGGCGGCGAGAGACTCTTCGGCGTCGAGCACGGTGCGCTGCATCCGCCGGGCGCGCTCGAGCAGGCGCGCCACGCGTTGCCGGTTGACGCGAAAGGAAAGGTAGTCCCCGCGAGGCCGCTGCCGAACCTCCGCGTAATCCGCCAAGGCTCCGGCCACGACGGCGGCGACCTCAGGAAAGTCGAAGAGGGTCAGGTGTTGCGGGGTGGCTTGGCGTCGCAGCGCCTCCTGAGCGGGAAAGGCGGCGAGCACAGGTTTGGGTGAGCCGGCCGCGGCACGCTCCAGCCCGGCCAGTACATCGGCGCCGGAAACGCGCGGCGGCTCGACGAAGAGGGCCACCAGCATATCGGCGGGTTCGTTGAGCAGGACGCGCGCGGCGTGCTCGTACATTTCGGGCTTGCCCTCCACCGTCAAGTCCACGGGATTGCCCAGCACGGCCTGGCGGGTGGCTACTGTGCGCAGGCTTTCCTGCGCCGCGCGAGTCAGCGGCGGCAGCTCCAGTCCTTTGCGCACCAGCCAATCGGTGGCCACCACCGCGGGCCCGCCGGCGTTGGTCAGCAGGCAGACGCGTCGGCCGCGGGGCAGGGGCAGGTCGGCCAGGCCGCGGGCGACGGCGACGAACTCGGAGGTGGAGTCGACCAGGAGCGCGCCGCTCTGCCGCAGCACGGCTTCGAGGGCGCGGGCGCTGGTGGCCAGAGCGCCGGTGTGCGAGCCGGCGGCGCGCGCGCCGCTCTCGGTTCGCCCGCCCTTCAGGCACACGACGGGTTTGGCGTGCGTAACTTCGGAGACCACGCGCAGGAATCGTTCGGGGTCGGAAAAGGTCTCGAGGTAGAGAGCGATGACGCGGGTATTGGCGTCGTCGGCGGCGTACTCGAGGGCGTCGAGATGACTGACGACGGCTTCGTTGCCCAGACTGGCAAACAGCGAGAAGCCGAGGCGCTCGGTTTCAGCCAGCGTCAGAATCTCCGCGCCCAGGGCGCCGCTCTGCGACAGAAACGCGATGCCGCCGGGTTGCGGGTGGACGGGAGAAAAAGTCAGGTCGAGCCGCACGCCCGCTTCGGTGTTGAACAGACCCATGCAGTTGGGACCGAGCAGCGGAATGCCGGCCTGCCGGGCGCGCCGGCGAAGCTCGGCTTCCATCCGGGCGCCTTCAGCGTCGAGCTCGCGGAAGCCGGCGGTGATGACGACCAGGCCCCGGACGCGCTTTTCGACACACTCCTCCACCACGGGAAGCACCGCGTGGCGGGGAACAATGAGCACCGCCAGGTCGAGCGGCGCTTCGATGGCGCGCAGCGAGGGATACGCCGGCAGCCCGGCCACCGACTCGGCGCGCGGGTTGACGGCGTAGACCGGGCCCGGGTAGCCGAACTCCAGTAGGTTGTCGAGAATCTGCCGGCCGACGTTGTTCTTGTCGGTGGACGCGCCCACAAGGGCGACCGAGGCCGGGCGAAACAACGCGTCGAGCGGCCGGCGCGCCCCGGCGGGTGACTTGTGGAGTTCTGCAACAGAGGCTCCGAGTGGTGTCATCGTTTTTCGCAAACCTCTCCGGTATGAGGACAGCAATTGTCGAGCCAATTGAGATTCCGCCTTGTGCCACGGCTTTTCTTGAGCTTGGCGCGCCCCGGCGCGGCCAATGGGCTTTTTGCCCCACGCAGGCGGGGCTGGCCGCACATTCTGTCCACGGGGAGCGGGCGAGCCGCCGCGCCCGGTTTCAACTTGTTGTACTTGCGACAAATCAAGTCCCAAGCGACTCGCCGAAATGGGCCGCGACTTGCCCCCAAGGTCACCGGAGGGGAGAGCCGAAGTGTAGGCCGACGGAGGTGACTATGTACACCAAGCACTCCTCCATCCTGGTGGTGGCGCCCGGCAGCTTGTTGCGCCGGGCGATGGAGTCGCTCCAAGAGCGCTTCAACTACTTCGTGCGGGTGGCCGAGGACCCCTTCGAGGCTGGCAATCTCATCGACAACACCAACTTCGACGCGCTGGTGTTCGAAGTCACGCCGCCCTACACCGCGGAGTCGCGGCTGATGCGGGAAGTCTGCCGCCGGCCGGGCCACCTGCCGGTGGTGCTGTTTGCCGGACCGGAGGATGAGGAGTACGTGCTCGATGAACTGGCTCAGGGCGGGTTCAACGTGGTGCGCTGGACCGCCCCGCTCGATGAGTTCCACCGCACCCTTCGACACGCCATCGAGCAGCACCGCGCTCGAGTCGCCTGAAGAGGCCTAGCGCGCCACCTGGAGCGCGCCGCGCTTGGCCAGCACGCGCCGGCAGGCTGGACAGAAGGCGGCGCTCTTCACATCCAACCGCTCGACGGCGTGGGTCGAAGCCATCACGCAGTTCCAATCGTCGCAGTGCCGCAGGCCGAAGGTGTGGCCGAGCTCGTGCACGGCTTCCTTGAGCAGCCGCTCCCTCAGAAGGTCGTCGCGCGGCGGCAGACCGTAGAACTCCTCGCGCAGGCGACAGAAGGAGACGAGGGCGCAGCGGCCGTCGAGTTGGGCCTCGCCAAAGACAAAGGTCAGCACCGGGACGAAGAGGTCGAGCGAAGTAACCCCCAGGAGGCGGATGTCGTCGTTGGCGAGCGGCTCCAGGCGCTGCAGGATAGCGGTGGAGTGGTACTGGCGGCGGGCGGGGTCGAAAGCAAAACGGGCATCAAGTGCTTCGGCGCGCACGCTGCAGGGGACGCCGAAGGCGCGCGCCAGCTCAGCCGCCAGCTCAGCCAGCGCCGGGTCGCGGGAGGCGGGGGAGTCCGGCGGCGACTCCACCGCCACCAGGTGGATGGCCTTCATCAGCTCGCCTGCTCATTCCGTTTCAGTCCGTAGCGGCGCAGCTTGTGATAGAGCGTGGTACGGTCAATATCGAGAATGCGGGCGGTGCGGGAGAGATTCCAGCCGGTTTCCTCGAGCACCCGCGCGATGTGGGCTCGCTCCACTTCTTCCAGGGTGCGTTCGGGGCCGGCTTCCGCAGGGTGCTGCTGGAAGGGGAAGTCGCCGGGCTGGATTTCGGCGCCGCGGCCGATGACCAGCGCGCGCTCGACGGCATTCTCCAGCTCGCGGACGTTGCCCGGCCAGGGATAGGTGAGCAGCAGGTCCATCGCCGCCGCTGAGATGCGCGGCACCGGCTTGTTCATCGCTGCGGCGTGCTTGGCCAGGAAGTGCTCGACCAGCAGCGGGATGTCTTCCCGCCGCTCGCGCAGCGGCGGCAGGTGGATGGTGAAGACGTTGAGGCGGTAGTAAAGGTCGGGGCGGAAGGTGCCGTCCTTTACCATCGCCGCCAGGTCTTTGTTGGTGGCGGCCACGCAGCGGAAGTTCACCGGGATCGACTGGGTACCGCCGACGCGGACGATTTCCTTCTCCTGCAGCACGCGCAGCAGGTCGGTCTGGGTCTTGAGGCTGATGTCGCCGATTTCGTCGAGGAAGATGGTGCCGCCGTCGGCCACCTCGAACTTGCCCTTCTTGCGGTACTGGGCGCCGGTGAAGGCGCCGCGCTCGTGGCCGAAGAGCTCGCTCTCGAGGAGCTCCGCGCCCAGCGTGGCGCAGTTGACCGCGACGAACGGACCGCCCGCGCGCGCGCTGTGGGCGTGGACGAACCGCGCCAGCACCTCCTTGCCCGTGCCGCTCTCGCCGCGGAGGAGCACCGTCGCCTGGGACGCCGCCGCGCGCCGCGCCAGCGACACCGCCTCGGCCATCGCCGCGCTCGAGAGGCCGACGAGCTGGTGGCGCGTGGACAGCTCGGTCTCGAGGCGCGCGACCCGCCGCCGGAGGTCCGCCGTCTCGACGAGCCGCGCGACCACGTGCTCGAGGTGCTCGCTCTCGA
>DATLZZ010000015.1:0-80000 GCA_035573715.1 Candidatus Xenobia bacterium
GCCACCTTGGGGTTGTGCTTGCCCAGCACCTTGGTGATGGCGCTGGTCAGGGTGGTCTTGCCGTGGTCAATGTGCCCGATGGTCCCGATGTTCACGTGCGGCTTCGACCGCTCGAATTTCTCCTTCGCCATGCTCCTCTCCGTTTACCTCAGGGGCTGAAGCCCCGGATTATTTCGAACCCTTAGCGGCACGACTAAAGTCGTGCCCTTCCTCGCTACTTCACCAGCTTGCCGGTGGCGCGGGCGATGATGTCCTCGGCCACCTCGCGCGGCACTTCGGCGTATTCCTTGAAGTGCAGGGTGAAGGTTCCGCGACCCTGCGTGCGCGAGCGCAAATCGGTGGCGTAGCCAAACATGGAAGCCAGCGGCACGGTGGCCTTGATGACCTGGGTGCCGCCGATGCGCTCCATGCCGGCCACCTGGCCGCGGCGGGCGCTGATGTCGCCGATGACGTCGCCCATGTACTCCTCGGGGACGACGACCTCCAGCGCCATCACCGGCTCGAGCAGAAGCGGTTGGGCGCGCTGCGCGGCTTCCTTGAACGCCATCGAGCCGGCAATTTTGAACGCCATCTCGGAGCTGTCGACTTCGTGATAACTGCCGTCGGTGAGCCGGACGATGACGTTGACCATCTCGTAGCCCGCAAGCACGCCGCCTTCCATGGCTTCGAACACACCGTCTTCCACCGCCGGGATGAAGTTGCGCGGGATGACGCCACCGACAATCTCGTCGATGAAGACCAGGTTGTTTTCCCTGTGCAGGCGCGCCTTGTTCTTTTCGAGCAGCTTCTGAATCTCTTCGCCAGGATGGTGGGGGTCGAACGGCTCGAGCGTGAGGACGCAGTGGCCATACTGGCCGCGCCCCCCGGTCTGGCGGATGTACTTGCCTTCGGCTTCGGCCTTGCGGCGGATGGTCTCGCGGTAGGCGACCTGGGGCCGACCGACGTTGGCGGCGACGTTGAACTCGCGCACCATGCGGTCGGTGATGATTTCCAGGTGCAGCTCGCCCATCCCGCTGATGAGGGTCTGTCCGGTGTCGGGGTCGGTGTGGACGCGGAAGGTGGGATCTTCCTGCTGCAGCTTCTGCAGCGCTTCACCCATCTTGTCCTGGTCGGCCTTGGTCTTGGGCTCGATGGCCACCGAGATGACCGGTGCGGGAAACTCCATCGCTTCCAGCACCACGGGATGCTTTTCGTCGCAGAGGGTGTCGCCGGTGGAGACGCTCTTCAAGCCGACCACAGCGACGATATCGCCGGCGAAGGCGTCGGGGACTTCTTCGCGTTGGTTGGCGTGCATGCGCAGCAGGCGGGCGACGCGCTCCTTGCGGTCCTTGGTAGCGTTGTACACATAGGAACCAGCCTGGAGCTGCCCGGAGTAGACACGAATGTAGGTGAGTTGGCCGATGTAAGGGTCGGTCATGATCTTGAAGGCCAGGGCGGCGAACGGCTCATCGTCGGCGGTGCGGCGTGTTACCGGCTCCTCGGTAACCGGGTGGACGCCTTCCACGGCGGCAACATCAATCGGGCTGGGCAGAAAATCCACGATGGCGTCGAGCAGCGGCTGCACGCCCTTGTTCTTGAAGCTGGAGCCGCAGAGCACGGGGACGAGCTTCAGGTTGATGGTGGCGCGGCGCAGGCCGTCGCGGAGCTCGGCCGGCGTCATTTTTTCATTGTGGGAGTACTTCTCGAAGAGTTTTTCGTCGTGCTCGGCGATATAGGCGATGGCTTTGTCGCGGTGCTCGTGGATGAACTCGGGGGTGATGGCGCTCGACTTGAGCGCCGCCTTCACGGCCGGGCGCTCGGCCTGGAAGGCAGGGTCGAAGAGGTTGTCGAGCGGGAAGGACTCGTACTCGGCGCCCAGCGTTTCGTCCTTCCAGATGAGCACCTTGTCTTCAATGAAGTCAATGATGCCGATGAAGGTGTCTTCCTTGCCGAGGGGGAACTGGATGGGGGCGGGGTCGGTGGTGAGGCGGGCGCGCATGGAGCGGATACAGTGGTCGAAGTCGGCGCCGGTGCGGTCCATCTTGTTGACGAAGGCGATGCGGGGGACGTGGTAGCGGTCGGCCTGCCGCCAGACGGTTTCGGTCTGCGGCTGAACGCCGGCAACGGCGTCGAAGATGGCTACCGCGCCATCCAGCACGCGCAGCGAGCGCTCGACTTCCACGGTGAAGTCGACGTGCCCGGGGGTATCAATGATGTTGATGCGGTACTTCTCGCCGTGGCGCGACCAGTAGGTGGTGGTGGCCGCCGAAGTGATGGTGATGCCGCGCTCGCGCTCCTGGGGCATCCAGTCCATGGTCGCCGTGCCATCGTCCACTTCGCCGATCTTGTAGGTCATCCCGGTGTAGTAGAGGATGCGTTCGGTCGTAGTGGTCTTGCCGGCGTCGATGTGCGCCATGATCCCGAGGTTGCGCAGTTTTTCCAGCGGTGTTGCCCGCGGCATTTCCGTTTCTCGTCCTCTTCTCAACCGGCTCGGGCCTCATAGACCCCCGGCAGAAACTTTTCGTCGTGCTACCAGCGATAGTGCGCGAAAGCCTTGTTGGCCTCGGCCATGCGGTGCGTGTCTTCCTTCTTCTTGATGGCGCCGCCGCGGTTCTGCGCGGCGTCCATAAACTCTTCCGCCAGTTTTTCGGCCATCGAGCGGCCGGCCCGGGCCCGGGCGTAGTCGCGCAGCCAGCGAATGGACAGCGAGAGCTGCCGGTTCGGGTTCACCTCGACCGGAATCTGGTAGTTGGCTCCGCCCACGCGCCGCGTTTTCACTTCCAGCAACGGCTTGCAATTCTCGACGGCGCGCTGGAAGGTCTTCAGCGGATCTTCGTTCGTCTTCTGCCGGATGATGTCCATGGCGCCGTAGAAAAGCCGCGAGGCGGTGGCCTTCTTTCCGTCCCACATCATGCAGTTGATGAACTTCTCCGCCAGCGGGCTGGAAAAAACCGGGTCGGGCGGGGTTTCGCGACGATCGACTCGAGCTTTTCTCGGCATCTCGGAATCCTCTTAGGCCGCGGCGGCCTTGGGCCGCTTGGCGCCGTACTTGGAGCGCCCCTGGCGGCGGCCGTCGACGCCCTGCGTATCGAGCGTGCCGCGGATGATGTGGTAGCGCACGCCCGGCAGGTCTTTGACGCGTCCGCCGCGGATGAGCACGATGGAGTGCTCCTGGAGGTTGTGCCCGATGCCCGGGATGTAGGCGGTGACTTCCATCCCGTTCGAGAGCCGCACGCGGGCGATCTTGCGCAGCGCCGAGTTGGGCTTCTTGGGCGTCATCGTTTTCACCTGCACGCACACCCCGCGCTTCTGCGGGCAGCGCGACAGCGCCGGCGACTTCGTCTTCGACTTCAGCGGCTGTCGCCCGTAGCGCACCAGTTGAGCAAAAGTAGGCACGTAGCCTCCTCCATCCGAGGCAGGGGTGCATACGCACACAGCCTCGGCGGTTCTACTTCGGGATGCGGCTTCCTCGGCGGCCGTGCGGCCCCACGAAGCCGTTAGGATGCTGCGGGCTTGCCCCGAGGCCGACCCCACTTGCGTCGGCCGAAGGGTACCTGCTTGTCCCGACTTCCCCGACATTCGGGGAGTATCGGAACGAAGGACCCACTACAAACAACCACCCCGCTTACATGCACAGCGGGGCGTCTCCCGAAACTCTACAAATATACCAGACCGACCGAAAAACTGTCAACAACCTTCGGAACCACGGATGCACACGGATATGCGCTGATAGCGTAGCGGGGCGGCAGAGTGATTAGGTGAATGGGCCAGTTTACTGGACTGGTTGGGGTTCGCGGACGGGCCGGCCGAGAACAAACCACCTGAGCAACAGTTCCACCAGTTCCTCTTGCTTTTCTTCAAGGCCGGTTCGTGTGGCGGCAAGTTCTCGAACCGGCGCCTCGAGTTCAGGATTCGCCGTGAGTGCATTCTGCTCGCTGTTTGAGAGATTTTTCGTCCCTATGGCGTAGAGCTTCGTGGATGCGAGTCGAGGCACCGACCATTGGCGAGAGATTATAGCCGAAGGGGGGCAAGGGGCAAGGCTTTGAAGGGGTCTTGACAAGCTGACTATTTTCGCTTATTATTCGCAGGATGTGTAGGGAGGTCAAACAGTCACAAAGTCCAAAGGGCCACGGAAACCCCAGAGACTAGTAACCAGGAAGCCCTTGCAGTTCAACTAGTTGGAAACAACTGAGGAAATATGAGATGGAACTAGTTTCGGAGTGGAAGGCGTTTGGATTGAGGAGGATGGACGGGCGAAAAGAGGCATACCCCCCCACCCCCCTGGAGGCAGGAGGCAAGAAGTTGGAAGCCCAGTAAAGTGGAGAGACAAGCAATGAACAAAAAAACAGATCCCTCGCGGCGGACCGTTTCGGGATGAAAAGCGAAAGGAATGCCGGGCGCGGGAGGGAGGTTTGGCGGGTGGGTTGCCAGTCAATGGTTGAGGCGGTAGTATCGGCGGCCCGACCCGATGGCGCGAACCACGAAGCCGAAGAAAGAAACCTCAGAAACCATGCTGCTGGCCTACCTGATCGGTGAGATGATGCTGCTGGCGGCCGCTGTGGTGGGCGTCCTCTACTGGCTGGGTTTCATCAAGCTCTAGGCCGCTCGCAGGGTGCATATTGACAGGCCGAAGACAAGCCTGTAGTATTCCTGAGTAGCGCCAGAGGAGAGGTCTGAATTAAGAGTAAGACTCTGGTACCTCAATTCACGCCGCGCACGCCCAGCCCTTCTCCTAAGGGCGAGGAGAAGCATCGGGAAAACGTGCCGCCGCAGGGCGGCGATATGGGAGAATTCTTTCTCGAGCTTCTGATTGACTCGCTGGAGCAACTGGAGCCGGCCCACCAGGGGCCGTTTCTGCAGAAATTCCTCAAGAGCCTGGCCTCGGTGGACATCTCCGAGGAGGAGAGCGTGCTCCACTGGCAGGGCGTGCTGGAGCGACGCAACGACTTGGCGAGCCGTTTGGGCCGCCCGGTCAGCCTGCGCACGGCAGCTTCCGACTACTTCTCCGCCGGATTCATCCTGCGCAACCCTATCCTGCTGGAATATCAGGAGCTAAAGCGACTGCGGCACAATGCCGCCACTGACTCGCTCACCGGACTCTACAACCGGCGGCTGTTCGACGAGTACCTGAGCAAGGAGCTCAGCCGGTCCCGGCGCTACAACCAGCCTATGACCCTGGTGCTGTTCGACCTGCGCAACTTCAAGGCGGCCAACGACACCTTCGGCCACGCCGTCGGCGACGACATCCTCCGCTGTCTGGCCCAAGCGGTCAACGAAACGGTGCGCGGCTCGGACTACGCTTGCCGCTTGGGTGGGGATGAGTTCGGCATCATCCTGCCGCAATCGGAGCCGCCTAGCGGCCACCTGCTCTCGCAGCGCATCATTCAGAAATTCGAGCAGGCCGCCAACTTGTTGGCTCCCGGAACCTATGTGGGGCTCGACTACGGGCTGGCTTCCTTCCCGGAAGACGGCGACACTCGCGAGCAGCTCTTTGAGATTTCCGACCGGCGTCTCTACGAATACAAGAAAGCCCAGAAGAGCCCGGAGACGCCGCCACCTCCGGAACCGGCTCCGCCTGATTCCCGGGGGAACCGCCCCAAGGTGAAGGGCAAAATTACGGAAACGGAGGTAGCGGTGCCGCCGGCCGGCGAGCCGCTCGAATATACGGCGCCGGCGCCCACCAATGCCGCTCAGCAGCGGCGTCGCTCGCCCCGCATCTCACTGGTGGGGACGAATGCCTGCGCCGTGCTGCGCGGGGCGTTCGGAAACAAGGTCGCGCCGGTGCTCGACCTCGGTCAGGGCGGGATCGGGTTGTTACTGGACGAACAACCTCAGGTTCCGGAGTCGTTCCAGGCTCGCTTGCAGGTGTCGGTTCTTCCGGCGGCCGAATACCAGATTCATCGCGTCTATGCGCGGCCGCTACCGCAAGGAATGTGGCGGCTGGGTTGCCGCTTCTCGTCCGGCTAAGGACACCGTTCAGCGCATTTTCGGGATCGGCGCGGAAAAGTGCGGGTGGGAGCCGTTGCCGTTCCCATTGCCCGGCCGGGCGACGAAGGGGATCGCCCGCCGCCCTTCGGTGGGCTCGAGCACAATGTCGGAGAACTCGACCGCCAGGCGGCGCTCCGTGTCGTGTCGCACCACGCGGCCCCGGCAGCGCGCCGCCAGGCCGGTGGTCTGGAACATGTAGTCGCGCAGCGACATCCGCACCTCGAGCTCCGCGCCTACCGGCGGCGTTTCGCCGTCTTTCAAGCAGAAGCACAGGCCGCTGCCGCTGATGTTCTCGCGCTCCGGATCGCGGTTCAGGGCCAGAACGCGCTCGCGCCAGCGCACTTCAATCGGCAGAGCCGCCGGCAGAGGAAAGCGATGAAGACTCCGGCGCTCGTTCTCTATGGGGTAAGAGGGCTGGGTAAATAGGGCTTTTAGTTGTTCCACCGTTGCATGGGGTCGGCGTCCCCCTGCAACCCGCAACCGTTTCTGGCTTCCTGCGGCCTTCGGTTGTACCCGTCTACGGCCGGAAAGTCAAGCATTTCGTTCATCCCGACGCCCGGCCGCTTGGCCCACACGAGGTTTTGACTTTTCGCCAATTTGGTCGTAGGCTGCCCCTTCCCATGCGCGCCTGTCCCCAGTGCAATGCCGACATTCCCGCGGCGCGCCTGTTGCGCGCCGGCGGCCTGCGGCGCCTAGTCTGCCCGGCCTGTGATGCGGCTTTGGCGTCCTCCTGGGTCTCACTGCCTCTCTATACCGTCGTGGGGACATCCGCCGCCGGTGTCGCCGCCTACCTTCAGCAGTTCGAGCTCGGCAGGGTGGTCGAAATCGTCGGGATGACTCTGACTTGGCTGGTGGGCTGGTGGTTCCTCATTCTGCGTTTGACCCCGCTGCGGGTCCGCAAGCCGCCACGCTAGGCAGCCTTTCCGTGCCACGCCGAATCCTGAAACCGCGGTGTGCATGGCTCGTATATCTCCGTAGCCAACCTACAAGGGAGCAGCCATGATTGAAGCCCAAGGCCTGACTAAGGTCTTCCGCGACAAGAAGCGCGGGGAAATCCGGGCCGCCGACGGGGTCAGCTTCCGCTGCCAGCCCGGGCAGATTTACGGCCTGCTGGGGGCCAACGGCGCCGGCAAGACCACCACGCTGCGGATGCTGGCCACCATCCTCAAGCCTACCGACGGCACGGCGCGGGTAGCGGGCTTCGACATCGTCGAGCAGCCCGAGCAGGTGCGCGCCCACGTGGGCTTCCTCTCCACCGCCACCGCCCTCTACGGCCGGCTGACGGCGCGGGAGACGGTCGAGTACTTCGGCCGCCTGAACGGCGTCGACGAGCCCACTCTCAAGAAACGCACCGATGAGCTCTTGACGCTGCTGGAACTACACGAGTACGCCGACATGCGCTGCGACAAGCTCTCCACTGGCAATAAACAGAAGACCTCCATCGCCCGCACCCTGGTGCACGATCCGCCGGTGATGATCTTCGATGAGCCCACCGTCGGGCTGGACGTCATGACCGCCCGCACCATCGTCGGCTTCATCCGCGACTGCCGCGCCCGCGGCAAGACGGTCATCTTCTCCACCCACGTGATGAGCGAAGCCGAGAAGCTCTGCGACACCATCGGCATCATCCACAACGGCAAGCTGCTGCGCGAAGGCACGCTCGCCGAGCTCCGCCAGCAAACCGGCCTGAGCGACCTGGAAGACGTCTTCGTCCAGGCGGTGGAGAGCGCGGGATGAGGCTCGGCCACGCCGGCATCGTGTTCCGTAAGGAACTCACCGATGTGTTGCGCGACCGCCGCACCATCGTTACCACTATTGTTGTGCCCATTTTGGCCTTTCCGCTTTTGATGGGCGGGATGATCGGGCTGATGATTTTCTTCGCCCGCCAGGCCGAACGTCAGACGGCGCCAGTGATGCTCCTGGGCGCCGAGAGTGCTCCCACACTGGCCCAGAAGCTGAGCGAGCAGGAAGGTTTCACAATTGTTCCTGCTGCCGATGACTACGTGCAGCGCATCAACGACAAGCAATTGCGCGCCGCGGTGGAGTTCCCGCCCGCCCTAGAGGAAAAAGTCCGCACCACGCCCGAGGAGACGCAGACGGTATCCATCTATCACTTCGAAGGCGAGCTGCGCTCGCGCAGTGCCCTGCGCACCATCGAACGCGCAGTGCGCGACTATCGTGACCAGGCCGTCGCCGAGCGTCTCGCCGCTCGCGGTCTCTCGACCGAGTTGCTCAAGCCGTTTGAGTGGAAGCGGGAAAACGTGGCCTCGGCCGAGAAGGTCACCGGCGTGATTGTCGGCTTTATTGTTCCTTATCTGGTGATTCTCTTTACGCTCACCGGCGCCATCTACCCGGCAATCGACGTTACGGCCGGGGAAAAGGAGCGCGGCACCATCGAAACCATTCTCGCTTCGGCAGTCAGCCGCCTGGAGCTGGTCACAGGTAAGTTCCTGCTGGTTTTCTGCACCTCGACGCTCACCACCGTTCTCTCCATCGGTTCAATGGCCGTCGTGGTTCTCGCCGGGGCGGAGTACCTCGGACGGCTCACGGGCGGCTTTGTCATCGCCCTGAGCGGCAAGGCCGCCGCTACGGTCTTTCTGCTGGTGCTGCCGCTGGCGGTTCTGTTCTCGGGGGTGCTGCTGGCGGTGGCGCTGCTGGCCCGCAACTACCGCGAGGCACAGTCTTACACTACGCCCATCGTTTTTCTCGCCATGTTGCCCGCGGTGGCGTCGTTTATCCCCGGCCTCGAGCTCAACGCCAAGCTCGCCCTGGTGCCCATCCTCAACGTCAGTCTGGTCGCGCGGGAAATCTTTACCGGGCAATACAACTGGTCCCTCATCGGCCTGGTTTTCCTTTCTTCCTGCGTCTACGCCGGGGTGGCGCTGTGGTTCGCCGCCCGCCAGTTCAATCGCGAGGAGGTTCTCTTCCGCACCTAGGGAGCCGCTATGAAACTCGCCCACGCCATCATCGTCTTCCGCAAGGAGCTCACCGACGCGTTGCGCGATCGCCGAAATGTGTTCGCCGTCCTCATCTTCCCAGTCGTTGTTTTTCCCCTGCTGAGCGTGGGATTCGGCGAGGTGGCCGAGAGCAGCGTGAAGAAACTGCGGACGCAGAAGGCGTCGCTGATGCTCATCGGCGCCGAGCACGCTCCGGGCCTAGCGGAAAAGCTGCGGACGCATGAAGGCTTCGAGGTTATCCCCTACAGCCCGGATTACGCGCGGCAGATTGGCGACAAGAAACTGCGCGTCGCACTCGAGATTCCTTCCGACTTTGAGCGGCAGGTTAAAGGAGAGGCGGGCGGCGAGGCTCTCCCGTCGCTGAGGATTTATTACTACAGTGCCGAGCCGCGCTCGGAGGCCGCCGCCCGCCGCCTGGAAGAAGTCCTGCGCGACTACCGCGACATGATTGTGGAACAGCGCGTGACGGCGCGTGGCCTGCCCGCTGCTCTGCTCCATCCAGTGGAGGCGCGCGCGCAGAACGTGGCCTCGGCGGAAAAGGTCGGCGGACTGAAGCTCGCCGGCATGCTGCCCTACTTCATCATCCTGCTGACGCTGACCGGGGCCGTCAACGTTGCCACCGACCTGACCGCCGGCGAGAAGGAGCGCGGTACGCTGGAGACCATTCTTTCTACGGCGGTGGGCCGCTCCGAGCTGGTGCTGGGCAAGTTCCTGCTGGTGCTGCTGTCGTCGCTGGTCACCTCGGCGCTGGCGCTGGCGTCGTTTTCCTTCACCATGCAGTTCGCCAAGAGCTACACGCAGGAGATGACGCGCGGGCACGCCTACAGCATCAGCCTGACGGCGGTAGCGGCGGTCTTCCTGCTGGTGCTGCCGCTGGCGGTGTTTTTCGCCGGGGTTATGCTCAGCCTGGCGCTCTTCGCCCGCAGCTTCAAGGAAGCGCAGGGCTACGTCGGCCCGGTGATCCTGCTGTCCATCCTCCCGGCGGCCATGGCGTTGATGCCGGGGGTGGAATTCAGCGCCAAGCTGGCGCTGCTGCCGGTGGTGAACGTCAGCCTGCTGGCGCGCGAGATTTTCACCGGCAGCTTTCCCTGGGGTCTGATTGGATTGGTCTTCGGGGTGAACTGCGTCTATGCGGCGGCAGCGTTGTTCGTCGCCGTGCGGCAATTCCACCGCGAGGAAGTGCTCTTCCGCGCCTGAGCCATGAAGCTGCGCAACGTCGGCGTCGTCTACCGCAAGGAGCTCATCGACCAGCTCCGCGACCGCCGCACGGTCATCTCGATGATTGTCATTCCCATCCTGCTGATGCCGCTGCTGAGCATCGGTTTCGTCACCCTGGCGGTGAAGCTGCTGCAGCGAACCCAGCAGGAGGGTTACGCGGTGATGCTCATCGGCGAAGAGCACGCCCCCACGCTGGCCGAACGGATCCGCGCCACCGAGGGTATCCGCATCGTCCCCTTCGCGCCCGACTACAAGCAGCAGATCAACGACAAGAAGCTGCGACTGGCGATTGAATTCCCGCCCGGGTTCGAAGAGGAAATGAAAAGCGGCGCCGGCAGCCCGCCGGTGGTCAAGTTCTACCACTTCTCCGGCGAGCTGCGCTCGCAACTGGCGCTGCGCACCGTGCAGAAGGTCATGCAGGACTACCGCAAGGAAGTGGTGGCGCAGCGGCTGGAGGCGCGCAACCTTTCAACCGCCATTCTCGAGCCCTTCAAGTCAGAGGAAGAAAACGTCGCGCCTCCGGAGAAAGTCGGCGGGGCGCAGCTGGGCGGGCTGATTCCCTACTTCATCATCATCCTGTCGCTCACGGGCGCGATGTACCCCGCGATGGACTTGACGGCGGGCGAAAAAGAGCGCGGCACGATTGAAACGATTCTGGCCAGCGCGGTGCGGCGCTCCGAGCTGGTGGTGGGAAAATTTCTGATGGTGCTCACGGCGTCGGTCACCACCACGCTGCTTTCGCTGGCCTCGTTTGCTCTGACCATCGTGCTCACCGCCGGGGCGGCCGGCTCGATGCCCGGCGGCTCCGGCGGTCCCGGGAGCTCCAAAGGACTGGTCTTCGTCATCAGCGGCAAGGCGCTGGCGGTGGTGTTCTTCATGGTGCTGCCGCTGGCGGTGATGTTCGCGGCGGCGCTGCTGGCGATTGCCCTGCTGGCCAAGAGCTACAAGGAAGCGCAAAGCTACATTTCCCCGTTGATGATTGTGGTAATTCTGCCGGCCATCTTCAGCCTGCTACCGGGCGTGGAGCTGACGCCCAAGCTGGCCCTAGTGCCGATTCTGAACGTCAGCCTGGTGTCGAAAGAAATCTTGAGTGGCAACTACCCCTGGGGAACGATTGTGCTCATCTTCGCCTCGTCCTGTATGTACGCAGCCGCGGCGCTCTTTGTCGCCGTCCGCACCTTCCAGAACGAGTCCGTCCTTTTCCGCACATAGAAGCTGTCGGCAACGACTGAGGTATAATCAGAGTCGGAGGCTGCGATGGCCGACTCTGAGATCATCTTTACGGTCGAGGAAGCGTCGGAAGGCGGCTACACCGCCCGCGCCCTTGGCCACTCCATCTTTACGCAAGGAGAGACAATGGAGGAGCTCAAGTCCATGGTGCAGGACGCCGTGCGCTGCCACTTCGACGAAGGGACGCGGCCGCCTGTGATTCGCCTCCATTGGGTCAAGGATGAGGTCATCTTGGCTTGAAGCTTCCCCGCGACCTCAGCGGACATGAACTAGCTTCGCTGCCTCGTGGTTTCGGTTACCAAATCGCCCGCCAGACTGGAAGCCACCTTCGCCTAGTTCGTAAAACAGAAGGCAAGGAACATCACGTCACAATCCCTGCGCACCGCCAACTCAAAGTTGGGACCCTCAGCGGCATCCTGGCGGATGTGGCGGCACACCTGGGAATGCGCCGCGATCAACTGGTGCAAGAGCTCTTCGGCTAGTAGCGGCGGAGGACGCCGATGACGCGGCCCTGGATCTTGACGTCCTTGGCGGGAAGCACAATGGGCTCCATTTGGGCGTTGGCGGGCTGCAGGCGCACTTTGCCGTTGGGCTCGCGGAAGAAGCGCTTGAGCGTGGCCTCTTCGCCGCCCACCAGCGCCACGACGATGTCGCGGTTGTTGGCGTTCTCGGTCTGCTCGACGATGATGTAGTCGCCTTCCAGAATGTGATCGTCCACCATCGAGTTGCCCTTGACCTCCAGCACGTAGCAACTGCCGCCGCGCACAAAGTCGGCCAGCGAAATCTTGTCCGGGTTTTCGATGGCCTCGACCGGCTGGCCAGCGGCGATGCGGCCCATCAGCGGCAAGTCAACGGCGCGCCGCGCTACCTGCTCTTTGACCGGCCGCGGGAGCTGGACCACCTCAATCGAGCGGCTGCGGTTGTAGCCGCGCCGGATGAATCCCTTCTTGTCCAGCGTCTGGAGGTGCTTGTGCACTGTGGCCAGCGAGGTCAGCTTCAGGCCCTCGCCGATTTCCTCGAAAGAGGGCGAGTAGCCGTGCTTGTCAATAAAGTGCACGATGAAGTCGAGCACCTGTTTCTGTCTGCGAGTGAGCGCCATAGCCTTGCTTGCCTCCGTTCCTTCGCTACCCATTTTAGGCGAACGAAAGGCGAACTGTCAAGCCCCAGGGAGGATAATTCGGGGTAGTTCGGGCGCCCGGGCTTCGGCGGGAAACTGGGCGCGCAGGAAGTCGAGGAAACGGCGCGAGAGCGGCCGACCGTTGCCTTCCACCTGACCCCAGCGGAGCAGAAACACCAGCGCACGCAGGGCGTCGCCCGGGCGAAGGCTCGAGCCTGCTTGCTTCTGCTGCTCCTGGGAGAACTGCTCCAGGTACTGCTTCAGCGCCGCGGCCACGCGCTGCGCGGCGGCGCCAGCGGGCGCCTGCTCGTAGTAGAGTCCGGCGTCGAGCGTCTGGTAACTCTTCGCCAGCGAGTCGAGCGCTGCCAGCGCATCCTCGTCGCGGACGTCGGAGTTTTCTGCCGCCAAGCGAACGAGGTAGAGGCTCAATCCAGTCACCAGCGCTTGTTTCTCCTGCAGGAAGCGGCGATCAATCTCCACCTTGGGAAACGCCAGTTCGGCCGGCGGCTCGCGCCGCTCGGCTTCGTAGCGATGCGCGACAACCAGATACTGGCAGTCGGCGGGACACTCAATTCCGACTTCGCGCTGCTCACCGCAGCACTGGGGGCAGATGGGATGCTGGGTCGCGTGACTCCAGCGGCTGCGGGGCAGGCCGGGGCAGCGGCGCTTGCCGCGGCGCTTCTCGCAAATCGGACAGAGGGAGGCCATGAACCTCTAGTTTCGCACATTGTTCAATCCAGCGGCTCCAGCCGCTGGGCCCCGTGGCAGGAGCCGCCGGGTTGAACAAGAAAACTGGGAGGCTTACCAATCAGGCGGGAGGAGCCCCGAGCGTAGAGGCCAGGCGGCGGTAGTAGTCACTCTGATAGCGCTCCAGGTCCTGTTTCACCAGGTTCAGGCCGTAGACGCAGAGCTCGAAAGTCTCCGAGAGCCGGCGAAAGGTGGGCGCCTGCTCGCGGTACTCGAACTGATCGAACGAGGAGACGATGAAGTAGGATTCTTTGCCGGCCTTGACGAAATCCAGCAGCAGGTCAAGCGTGGGAAAAGCGCGGCGGCGCCTCTGCGCCGCCACCGCCTCGGGAAACATGCCGGTCATGAACAGGGTGAAGTCGCCGACATGCTTGCGCACGGCGCGCTCACGTTCGAATGACCCCTCGGGCCCGAGGGGATCGGACTCGAGCAGCATTTCGCCGACGGCCTCCAGCCGGTGTCCCCGGGCGTCGCGCAGGCGGTAGAGGTTATCGGTGTGGGTGAAGTCGGTGAGCAAATCGGAGACGTAGGCGGCCACGCGCGGGTCGCGCACGCTCACGTCGTGAAAGAAGCGGCGTTCCACCAGCTCGGTGAACAGCCGCCGCAATGGATGGTTGCGCGCAATCATCGCCAACCCTCCAACCGCAACTTCATTTTAATTTGATGCGGCGCGCGTTTCAACTGTCGCCAGCGGGCCTCGACTCGCCGCCTGGCAGGCTGGCTGTTATAATTATCGGGCAGCGAACCGCGCACCACCGCGGGGCGCCCGCGCATCTCAAAGAGGACGGAATTCAGGACGGACGAATGGCGGAACTCGGCCCACTGGTCGCCTTCATCGGAGGCTTCCTCTCCTTCCTCTCGCCCTGTGTGCTGCCTCTGGTGCCCGGCTATATCTCGATGACCTCGGGTGTGGGAATCGACAAGCTGAAGAAAGGCGAGGACGGCGCCACCGCTGCCGTGGCCACCAGTTCGCTGCTCTTCATTCTCGGCTTCTCAACCGTGTTCGTTGCACTCGGTGCCTCGGCCAGCGCCGTCGGGCAGTTTCTGAGCGAAAACCGGCTGTGGTTCAACCGCATCGCCGGCGTCATCATCATTCTCTTCGGACTGTTCCTGCTGGGCGCATTCAAGTTTTCGGCGCTCTATCGCGAGCAGCGCCTGCACGTGGCGGGCGGGACGGGCAAGGCCGGTGCCTTCCTGCTCGGTTTCGCCTTTGCCTTCGGCTGGACGCCTTGCATCGGGCCGATTCTCGCCGCAGTGCTGCTGCTGGCAGCGCGCGAAGGCACGCTGGCGCAGGGCGTGTTCCTGTTGGGGGTCTATTCGCTCGGGCTGGGCGTGCCGTTTTTCGTTAGTGCCCTGGCCCTCAACAAGTTTCTGACTTTCTACCAGGGCTTCCGGCGCTACCTGCAATGGGTGGAACGGGCCGCGGGCGGGCTGCTGATTGCCGTCGGCGTGCTGGTCTTCACCAACCAGTTGACCTGGCTCTCCAGCTACTTCGCCTGGATGAACCGCTTCAGCCCCGAGCTGCTGCTGAGCGAGTCAGTGGCTTCGCGGGCAGCGGCGAGCGTGCCGACGGGCGAGATGAAGGCCGCGCCCGATACGGCGTTCCAGCGGCCCGACGGCTCCAGCTTCCATCTGAGCGAGCTGCGTGGCAAAGTCGTCGTCGTCAACTTCTGGGCCACCTGGTGCCTGCCCTGCCGACTCGAGATTCCCCACTTCAACAAGGTCGCCCGCGAGTACGAGGCGCGCGGCGTCACCTTTGTCGGCGTTTCGGTCGATGAAGGCGGCTGGGACGACATTAACAAGTTCATGCAGGAAGTGCCCATCGAGTATACGGTAGTGCTCGACAAGGAACAGAGGGCGGACTCGGACTTCGGACCGCTGCCCGGCCTGCCGGTGACCGTCTTCATCGACCGCGAGGGGCGCATAGTCCACCGCAGCCTGGGCATCACCGACATTGATGAGTTGCGTCAAACGATCGAGGGGATTCCGTGAAGCGCCTTCTGGCGGTTGCGGTTGCGCTGTCGCTGGCAACGGCGGTGGTCTGGGCGCAGATGCCCAAGGCCGCGTCCGTCGTCCACTTGCGCCTGGAACCGGCGCAGGTGAGAGCCAAGGCCGGTAGCGCGGCCACGGTCAACCTCATCGCTCAGGTGCAGGAGGGTTTCCACATCAACTCCAACCGGCCGCTGGAAAGCTACCTGATCCCGACTCGCGTGGAGCTGGTGGAAGCGCCGGCGTTTTTGCTGAGCAAGATCGACTACCCCAACGGCGAGTTGAAGAGCTTCGACTTTGCTCCCGGCGAACAACTTTCTGTTTACGAAGGCACGCTGACGCTGCCGCTGCGCTTGAAAGTGAAGCGGGGCACGCCGCGCGGCAACCACACCGTGCGGGTGGCGTTTCACTACCAGGCCTGCAACGACCAGTTTTGTCTGCCGCCGTTCAAGAAGGAAGTCACGCTCCAGGTCGAGCTGCAATAGGCCGGCCCAAGTCATGCCCGCTACAATTGAGGTCGAAAAGCTGCGAGAAGGGGAATTTCGCGTGACGGTAGCGGAAGGCGGCAGCCGCACCACGCACCAGGTTGCACTCACCGACGACTACTACCAGAAGCTGACCGACGCGCGGGTGACGCCGGAGGAACTCATCCGCGGCTCGTTTGAGTTTCTACTGGAGCGCGAGCCCAAAGAGTCCATCCTGGGCCGATTTGAGTTGCCGGTCATCGCTCGTTACTTCCCCGAGTACGAGCGCGAAATCGCGCACCGCTTGCGATAGCGCGGCCGGGCCCATAGAATGGTCGCCCCATGCAGATCCCTCCGGCCAAAGTCATGTCGGAGATGGTGGCGCCGTTCACGGTGCGGGCGCGGTTGACGGGCGGCGAGTATCAGATTCGTTTCTCGCACCTCTGGTCAGCCATCGCCACGCGCCACAGCGACACGATGGACTGCAAGTTCCTGGTGAACGGGCGCGGGCTCATTGTAGCCCTGCCTCATCCGGCGTTGGTGGAGTTCCGGCGGCGCGCCGGGCGCTCGCTGTTCGACCTCGAGGTGGCGCAGATTGCCGCCGCCTGCCTGCGCGAATACCTGGAAGCCGATAACGACCCGCAGATCACCTTCCTGACCGTGACGTCGGAGGATGTGCTGCGCCACGCCACCCAGCTCGGCCTGCTTCGCTGGAGGGGCTGAACGGCAATGCTCGCCAGCCTAGGCTTGGCTATCGTTTCCAGTCTTTGCGTTACTCCGAGCGACGTCCGGGCAGGCCCGGACGTAGAAAGGCCGGAAGATTCGCGCTGGCAATACGCCCTTCTGGTGCTCCCCGGAGGTGAAGGCCGGATCGACTATTTGTTGATTCAAGTTGCGAGCAAGGACTCGGCCCTAGAAGGACAAGGATTCTTCTTGAGTCATGCGCACGACTCTCTGTCCTATGAACAACTCACCCTGAAGGATGTCATCCAGTGGCTCAATGACAAACCTGGTGTTTGTGTCCGATTAAAGGGGAATCGCCGAGCCGAGAAATGGACCTTGGAATCAGGGGAGGTGTTGATTCAGGAAGGATCCTCGACGTGGAGATACAAGTGGACAATCACGGGGGAACGTTCAGAAGAGCTCCGTTGAATGGAAGGTGCACGAGGACTACCGGTTCGGAGGTTATGGGCATTTCCCTGAAGACTACAGCGTGCAAGCATCTTACTGAATGCGCTACCAATGCCGTTGCAGGAGCGCAGCAACTGCCTGCCAGCGTCGACAGGTCCTTGAGGGTACTTGCGCAGACTTCAGGGGCTAAAGCCCTCTTTGTGTTGCTCCCGAGACGGCGGGGTTGAAACCCCGCCCTTCCAACTCCCTGGAAGGGATGGGCTTCAGCCCGTCCGCAATGAGACAACCCCAACCCGGCTTCAGCCGCGGAAGCCATGGGTTAGGCGTCGGAGAGGTCTTCGTTGAATTCCTTATCCGGCTTGGGAGGTTGGTCCAACTCCGCGGCCTCGAAGAGCTGGCCGCAGTCCAGGCACTCGACATAGGTGGCAGCGTCATCCTGAGCGATGAGACGAGTGCGCGAGTGGCGGCACGGCGCCGGCATGGGAGGCTCCCTGGACTTCTCATCATAGCAGTTGCATACCGGGCGCGGCGGAAAGATAATCGGCCTCCGTCGGATGCCCGCCGCTCCGCGGGAGAGGACCATGGAACGGTTTCTGCTGATCATCTTGCTGGTACTGCTCGGCTATCTCGTCTATCTGGTCTTCGCTCCGTTCCTGGTGCCGCTGGCCTGGGGCGTGGCATTAACCATCGTCTTCTTCCCCGTGCACCGCCGCGTGCGGCAGCGCATCAAGAAGCCCGATATGGCGGCACTCGTCAGCACGCTCCTGCTGACGGCCATCATCATCGCGCCCACGCTCGTGGTGCTGGGCGCAGTGACCAGCCAGACGCTGCAACTCATCGACCACATGGAGAACGAATGGGAGGCTGGGCGGTTGCCGCTGGCCAAGCTCTGGTCGTGGATTCCCTTCGAGCGGATGGTGCAGTGGCTCTCGCGGCACGGCATCAGCGAGCAACAGGTCCAGGAGTACATACGGAAGGGCGCCGAAGCCACGGCCGCGTTTCTCGCCGCCCAGACCGGCGCGCTGGCGCGCAACGTCATCCTGTTCTTTTTCGACCTGTTCCTTACCCTCTTCACGGCTTTCTATCTGTTCCGCGACGGGGGAGACTTTTTGGAGCGGCTGCGGCTGGCCCTGCCCATCGACGACGCCTACCGCGAAGGGCTGTTCTTCATCGCCCACAACATGCTCTACGCCAGCGTCACCAGCGGGCTGATTGTGGCGGCAGTGCAGGGAACACTGGGAGGGCTGACCTTCTGGGCGCTGGGGATTAAGGCGCCGGTGGTTTGGGGCTTGGCGATGGCCTTCTTTGCCTTCCTGCCCATCGTCGGCCCCTGGGTAGTTTACGTCCCGGCGATTCTCTACTTCGTGGTCAACGAGCAATACGGCCGAGCCATCGTTCTGGCCCTGGTCGGCATTGTCATCATCAGCAGCGTGGACAACGTGCTGCGGCCCATCCTGGTCAGCGGCCGGGCGCAGATGAACGGCCTGCTGGTTTTCATCAGCCTGCTGGGCGGCGTGATCGCATTCGGGTTATTAGGGTTGATTCTGGGGCCGATCTTGGTGGCGCTGGCGGAGGCCACCGTGGAAGTCTACGCCGCGCAGCAGGCCAAGCAGCGGCTGGCCGCGGCTTCAGGATGAGAGGATAGACGGATGGCCAACGAACTGAAGAAGCCCGAGCGCGCGGCGCGCGAGGTGCTCCCCGAGCAACTGCGCTGGTGCTGCGACCCGGCGACCTTCGGCTTTGAAACCACGGCCGACCTCCAGCCGCTGGAGGGGGTGGTGGGCCAGGACCGCGCCATCAAAGCGCTGCAGCTCGGCGTCGAGCTCTACGGCCCCGGCTTCAACATCTTTGTCTGCGGGCTCAGCGGCACCGGCCGTTTCACCACCATCCAGCAGGTGCTGAAGGACATCCAGCCGCACTGCCCGCCGGCGCCCGACCGCTGCTACGTCCACAACTTCCAGCGCCCCGAACAGCCGCGGCTGCTCGACATGCCGCGGGGTCAAGCGGCGCGCTTCCGCAAGGACATGGACCGTGCCATTGACTTCCTGGTCACCCGCCTGCCGCAGGTGCTGGAAGGCGAGCAGTACCAGCGCGCCCGCGGCCGCATCCTGGAACGCTACGGCTCGCAGGAAAAGGAGATGCTGGATGCTTTCTCCGAGCAGTTGAAGAAGGAACGTTTCGCGCTGGCGGAAATCGGCGGCGTGGGCACCAGTGTAGTGCCGGTGGTGGGCGGCCAGCCGGTGCCGGTGGAGCGGCTGGACGAGCTGGTGGCGGGCGGCCAGGTGGACGAAGCCCAGGCTCGCCAGCTCAGCGGCCGACAAGAGCAGCTCCAGAAGCAGTTCATCGCCATCTACCGCAAGACCCTCGAGCTCCAGCGCGCCATGAACCTGGAGCTGGAGCTGCTCGAGAAAGAGACGGCCTCGGTGCTGGTCGACAGCGTCATCGAAGACCTCAAGGACAAATACAAGGAAGTGAGCGATCACCTGGAGGCGGTGCGCGCCAGCATTCTCGACAACCTGGCGCTGTTCAAAGGCCAAGCCGAAGGCGAAGAGGGCGAAACAGCGCGCGGCGCGCGCCCGATGGCGCACGCCGATCCGTTTCGGCTCTATCGGGTGAACGTGATGCTCTCGCACGACGACGACGGAACCGTCCCGGTCATCGTCGAAACCGCTCCCAGCTACGCCAACCTGTTCGGCAGCGTGCAGCGCACCTACGACATGCGCGGCATCGCGCAATCCGATTTCATGGACATCCGCGGCGGGTCCTTCCTGCAGGCCGACGGCGGCTACCTGATTCTGAATGCGCTCGACGCTCTCATCGAGCCCGGCGTGTGGAAGACGCTCAAGCGCACGCTGATCCACGGCAAGCTGGAAATCCAGGCGGTGCCTGACTGGCTGATGCCGTTCGCCACCAGCGCCCTGAAGCCGGAACCGATACCGGTCAACGTCAAGGTCATTCTTATCGGCGAGCACTACCTCTACGACCTGCTCTACGCCCACGAGGAAGACTTCCAGCAGATCTTCAAGGTGATGGCCGACTTCGACTCGGAGATGAACCGGACGACACAGGCGGCGCAGCAGTACGGCGCGCTGCTGCGCAAGCTCAGCCAGGAGGACGGCCTGTGCCCGTTCGACAAGGAAGCGGTGGCGGCCATCGTCGAGTTCGGCGTGCGCCGCGCCGGACGCCAGGACAAAATCAGTTCGCGCTTTTCCGAGATCGCCGACCTGGCGCGGGAAGCCTGTTACTGGTCGCGCAAGGAAGGCAACCAGCTGGTGCGGCGCAGCCACGTCGAGCGCGCCATTAGCGAGCGCATCGAGCGCCACAACCTGGTGGAGAGTAAGATTCGGGAGATGATTGAGAAGGGCGTGCTGCTGATTGACGTCACTGGAACACGCGTCGGCCAGGTCAACGGGCTCTCGGTGTACGACATGGGCAGCTACGCTTTCGGCAAGCCGGTGCGCATCACCGCCTCGACCGCGATGGGCAGCCAGGGCATCATCAACATTGAGCGCGAGGCCAACCTCAGCGGGCGCATCCACGACAAGGGCATGGCCATCCTGAGCGGCTACCTGCGGCAGAAGTTCGCCCAGAAGAAGCCGCTCTCGCTGGATGCCAGCGTCTGCTTCGAGCAGTCCTATTCCGGCGTGGACGGCGACAGCGCCAGTTCGACCGAAGTCTACGCGCTGCTCTCCAGCTTGTCGGGGCTGCCGCTGCGGCAGGACATCGCGGTCACCGGCTCGGTCAACCAGAAGGGCGACATCCAGGCCATCGGCGGAATCAACTACAAGATTGAAGGCTTCTACGACGTCTGCAAGGCCAAAGGGCTGACGGGCACGCAGGGCGTCATCCTGCCCATCGAGAACGTGCCCGACCTGATGCTGCGACCCGACGTCTCGGAGGCCATCCGCACGGGGAAGTTCCACCTCTACCCGGTGGCGACGGTGGAAGAAGGCATCGAGATTCTCACCGGCGTGAAGGCCGGCGAACAACTGCCGGACGGCAGCTACGAAGAAGGCACGGTATACGGCCTGGTGGACAAGCGCCTGACTGAGCTCGCGGAGGAGATGAAAAAGTACGAGGCCGGCGGCTCCGAGTGAGCGCCGGCCTCAGCTGGACCTCGATTTCGTTTTACTGCCGCGCTGCAACTTCCTTTGGCACGCTCAGGTAACCCACCACGCGGTCCTTCTCCACCTGGTAAACCACGATCTCCAGCAGGTGGCGCGTTCCAGCAAGATAGAACTGCACCGGCTCGAGCAAGGTCTTGTCCTTCTTCTCCACCACCTTGTCGTTGGCCAGTAGCGTCATCGTGAACTTCTGGCGCTTGGCGTCAGTCTTGTTGAGCCGCACCGAGACGGTGCCGACGCGCGTGTAGTTCTTCGACTTCTTGAGGTCGAACTCGAAGTAGTCGCGCTCGCCGCGCTTCTTGAGCTCTTGCAGCTCATCCCAGTTGCGGGCGATGAGTCCGCTCTGGACGCCAAGGTCGCCGATGGTGCGCTCCAGCTTGGTCTGGGTCTGCTGGAGTTCTTGCTTGGTGGCGGCGACCTCCGTCTTCACGGTACCGACTTCGCCCGTCAGGCTGCCCAGCGCCTGCTGTTGCTCCTGTAGCTGTCCGCCGAGCTCGGCGGCTGCTTTCCGCTGCTCTTCCCGCGCCTGTTGCGCCAGTGAGCGCGCGCGCGCCAGTTCACTCTGCGTCAGACCGAGCTTCTCGCCGGTGACGTCAAGCTGGCCTTTGAGCTCGGCGTAGTTGTTTTCCAGCGTCGCGGCCCGGGCTTCGATCCTGGTCAGCTTGTCGTTGGCCTGCTGCAGTTGCGCGGCCAGTTGGCTGGCAGTGCGCCACTGCGCTACCGCCAAAAAAACCACCAGAAGCAACAGGATGACCAGAGCGGCGGCCAGCCAGCGCGGCGTTCCGGCGCCGGTCGGGAACTTGAACTCCTCTGCAGGTTGCGGATTCGTGCTCATCTAGGTTCCCTACCCTCCGTTGTCGCGCCGCGCCCTGCGCGGCGCCCTCGCGTCTTCCTCACACCAGCTATGATTATGCCGCACGACTGTAAGGTTGTCTACGCGACCGGCAGCCCGCCGCAGGCGGCCGCAGAGTTTCGCTTGATTTTAGGGGGAAAGTTGGGGTAGGTTTGCACCGCTGCCTGGAGCTCGGGTTCGCGGGCAGCACACCAACACCTCCGTGAACATTAAAGTCCGCCGCACCGGCACGGCCGCGATCATTGACATCACGGGCGCGCTCAAGATGGGCGAGCCCGAGCAGACCTTCCGCGAGCAGGTGACCCAACTGCTGGAGGGCGGCACCAAGCACCTGGCCATTAACCTAGCCGGTGTGCCGGAGATGGATAGCTCCGGCATCGGCGCCCTGGTGCGCAGCTACACCTCGGTGAAGCATGCCGGAGGCAAGTGCCGGTTCTTCGGGGCCAGCAAGCGCATCAAACAGACCCTGCGGATGGTGCGCCTCGACAGCGTGCTCGAGCTGGTCGAAGACGAAGCCGCTGCCCTCGCCGATCTGTAACAACCTGGAAGGCCTCCCTCTTCCCAATCCTCAGGCTAGTGGTGTGAGTGGGCGGCCAACCTTCAGGTTTTCGAGGTCGGTCGCCAGGGCGCGGGCGCGCTGGTAGCGCTGTGCCGGGTCTTTGGCCAGGCAGCGCTCCAGCAGCACGTCCACTTCAGCGGGGAGTTGCGGGTTGAGCTTCTGCGCCGGCACCGGCGGCGCCTGAACGACTTTGAAGATAATCTCGGTGACCGTCTCGCCGGGAAAAGGCATCTTGCCGGTGAGGGCTTCATAGAGCACGGCGCCCAGCGAAAAAATGTCGCTGCGCGCGTCCACGCCGCCGCCAGAGAACTGCTCGGGTGACATATAAGCCGGCGTGCCGACCAGTTGCCCGGTCTGGGTCAACTGCGCCCCTTCCAGCTTGGCGATGCCGAAGTCGGCAATCTTGGCGCGGCCGTCTTTGGTGACCAGGATGTTGGCGGGCTTGATGTCGCGGTGAACGACGCCGCGCTGGTGGGCGTAGTCGAGCGCCAGCGCCACCTGCGCGCCAATTTCGAGCACCTGCGCCAGCGGCAGACCGTTGCCGCCGGGCGAGCCCTCAATCATCGAGTCGAGTGAGACGCCTTCGACGTACTCCATCACCAGGAACGGCTGGCCGGTCGTCGAGTCCTCCCCCATGTCGTGAATCGTAACCACGCCGGGATGCGTCATGCGGCCGGCGGCTTCAGCCTCGCGGTAGAAGCGCTTCTTGTATTCCGCCAGCGCCTGCGCCGTAAGGTTGGCGGTGAGGATGACCTTGACGGCGACAGCGCGGCCCAGGTTCGGGTCGCGCGCTTTGTAGACCGCCCCCATCGCGCCGCGCCCCAACTCTTCCAGCAGCTCATAGCGGCCGACACGGTTGGGCATCCCGGCGACAATCTCCGGCACGCCGACCACGGTTGCGAGTCCGGCGGACGTTCCGTTGAGCCCGACGCCACTGCGCACCGGCTCCTCCACAACCCGCGAGGGCACGGCCGGTTGCGGGCCCATTGGCGTCGAGGAAGGCCCCGCACTCGGCGGGGCAGGTTGGACGCGCACCTGGCTGGCCTGCGCCGGCGGCCGCGGCGCCACGGTGGCTCGCGGGGCAGGGGGAGGCGGGAGCGGCTCAGGCTGCGCCAGTTGCGCGACCGGCGCGGGCGGCTGCGCCGGCGCGCGGCGCTTGGGCTTCGAGGCCAACGCCATGGCAATGGAAATCTTCAGCAGAACGGTGTCGACCGCCACTTGAACGGCCAGGGTCGCCAGCACAATGACCAACGGAAGATACTTGCCGAGCCCGGAGCCCGCGCTGATCCCCAGCAAAGAACCTATCTGGCGAACAATGGGATTGCCGAGGCGGCGCAGTTGAATGACGAGCACGGAGGAATCCAGCGCGGCCGAGCGGGCAAACTCAAGGATGAAGAGCGCGAAGAATCCAGCCGCCACCAGCCAGAAGCCCGCGCGCACGACCCATCGCAGAAATCTCACGCCGACCCCGCTCCCTAGCTCCGACAAGTATGGGGAAAACGTTAGGATACTCGAAGCTCTGTTCGGCGTCCATCCCGCCGCCTTCGGCAAATAAACAATCTCGCAGTCCCGCAGCTCGGCCTCGCGAACCAGGCGATAACGGTCGGTTCCACTCCTCAACGGCGGCGCTTCTACGAGGAGACTTTTTCGAGATGCACTACTTTTTCCAGACTCAGCCAACCGAGCACGCCCACGCGGCGCCCAACGCGCAACCCGGTCTCGCGCGCCAGTGCCTCGAGTTCCTTGAACCACAGGGGATACGAGTGAACCGGTGCGCGCGTGCGGCGCCGCTGCCGCCACATCATCCACTGCCAGCGCAAGTACGTGACGGGGTTGAAAACCGCGAAGGAGACCACAAGGTGGTGGCGGGCTACGCGCGCGAACTCACGTAGCACCGTCCGCTTGACCTCCGGCGGCAGGTGCTTCATCAAGGCGTAGCAGAAGACGAAGTGCACCGAGCCATCGGCCAGCGGCAACCTTTCCGCCTCCGCGCGCGCCAAACTCAGAGGAAGCCGGCTGGCCTGCTCTAGCCGCGCGCGCTCCAACATGGGAGCGGAAATGTCGAGTCCGACGAGGCGGCGCGCCCGCTCGGCCAGCACCGGCGCCCAGCGGCCGATGCCGCAGGGGCAATCCAGCGCGCGGTCCGCGGGCGGAAGAGAGTTCAACACGGCACGCACGGCGGCGCGCTCACGGCGCCACCGCACGCGTCCCAGCCAGCCCCGAAAACGGATGGCTTCGTACTCCTGCGCGGCTTGCTGCTGCTGGTAGGCGGTTCGAGCCTGATAGGTCGGCTCGCTCATCCACGCTGCCTTCGGTGGGCCAAGGCCTGGTGATAGGTTCGCATCTGCCGCTCCACAATACGCTCGTTCGAATAGCGCTCCAAGATGCGCTGCCGGCCGGCTTCTTCCCAGGGCTTGCGCGCCGCCGGCGTAAGAAGCTGCGCCACCGCTTCGCCGAGTTTCTCCAGCGCGGCGGGAGGAACCAGCAGCCCAGCCCCCTGCAGAATTTCAGGAATCGCGCCCGATTCCGTGCCGATGGAGGCGACGCCGCAGGAGAGCGCCTCCAGCAGCGCATGCGCGTCGTGCTCTTCGTGCTCGGGGATAATGAGACTCGGAAGAACGAAAACATCCAGCGCCCGGAGAAAGCTGGCCACTTCCGCATGCGCCACCGTTCGGTGCAACACGATGTCGGAATCGGCCTGCTCCAGCCAGCCTCGCAAGGGGCCGTCGCCCAGCAGGGCCAGTTGCAGCCGCGCGCCGGTTCGCGTCCGCACGGCGCGCACAGCTTCCACCAGGGCGCGCAATCCTTTTTCTTCGACAAACCGACCGCAGTAGCCCACCACCACGGCGTCCTCGGCCAACCGCCACGCGCGCCGCAACTGGCGCCGCTCAGCGGATGTCGCGGGACGAAACAGCTCGGTGTCCACGCCGAGTTGCAGGTTCGAGTCGATTGTCTCCGGGCTGACGCCGAAGCGCTGCACCAGAATCTCCCGGCTGCCGGCGTTCCCGGCGATAAAGCGGTCGATGCGCCGGATGCCGCGGCGGGCCAGCCAATCCTTCATCGCTGTCAGGGGGCCGTAGCGAGTGTAGGTGTTCTGCCGCACGGTGCAGACTACTGCTGCCTGCGGGACGTGCTGGCGCGCGCACCTCAGCGCTTGCGCGGACATCAGGGCCCACGGCGCCGCTTCCAGGTGGAGGACGTCCGGCCGGAACCGCTCCATGTCCAGGTTGGCGGAGAGAAGAAAATTCCTCGCGGGAATGCCGCGCTCCGGCAGCGGGCGATAGAAGCGCATGGTATAGGACGGGCCCTCGAGGACGCGGCGCTCGATGCGGTAGCGGAACAGCGGCGTGGTGGCGCGATCCGGCGACACCACCTCCAGCTCCACTTCGCGCCCCAGCAGCGAAAGTTTCTTCCGGTTTTCCTCCGCCAGGTAGGCGTGCGTCAGCACCATGACTTTCAGACGCGCCAATCTCCCCTCCCGCCGAACTTTGCCGGCCTATATGCTTTAGCCTACATCCCGACACTTGTCATCCATATCTTTGCCGACCTTGATTCCGGCAGAGGCTTCAGCTACCGTCGCCACGCCATGCCGAGTGTCGGCCGCCACTACGTCTCCACGTTGGCCGCCAATGGAGCCATCCTGCTGCTGGGCGTCGTGAGCGGGATGCTGGCGGCACGCTTGCTCGGGCCGAGTGGGAGGGGCGAGCTGGCCATTGTGACGCTGTGGCCGATGGCGCTGGGAATACTCGGCAACCTGGGGATGAACCAGGCGGTCGCCTTCTTCACCGCGCAGCAGCCCGAGCGGCGCAACGGCCTGTTCACGGCGGCGATGGTCATAGGTGCGGCGCAAGGAGTGCTCTTCGCCGGCCTTGGGTATTTTCTGCTGCCTCTACTGCTCGGCGGGCACGAAGCCAGCGTTCTTCAATTGGCGCGCTGGTTCCTGCTCTTCATCCCGCTCAGCTTCCTGTCCGGCTATCTGCTGAATCTGCTTCAAGGCGCGATGCACCTGAACGCCTACAATCTCTCGCGCATGCTGGGGGCAGCCTGGTACACGCTGGTGGTGGTGGCGCTGTTTCTGTCCGACCGGGCCGACATCGGCACCATCGTCACATGGCAACTGGCGGGCTACGGGGTCAACGGGCTGCTGAACTTCTGGCTGGTGCGCCGGCTGCTGGGTGTGCACTGGCAGTGGGACGCCTCCGTGGTTCGTCCCGTGCTGAGCTACGGCGCCAAGACGCAACTGGGCGGGGTTACCTACTATCTGAACCAGCGGCTCGACCAGTTGGTGATGAGCGTATGGCTCGAGCCGCAAGCGCTGGGCTATTACGTGGTGGCCGTGGCGCTGGCTAGCCCGTTGACCATCATTCCTACCGCCATCGGGATTGTCACACTGCCCGCGGCCGCGCGCGAAACCGCCGTCGCGGCGCAGGCCGTCATTCGCCGCTCGGTCCGCACCGTGCTGCTGCTCTGCGTCGGCTCGGCGCTGGCCTTGTTTCTGCTGGTGCCCTATCTCCTGCCGCTGTTTTTCGGCGAAGCTTTCCGCCCGGCTATCGGTGCCTGCCGCGTGCTGGTGCTGGCGATGATCCCGCTCAGCCTCTCGCTGGTGCTCTACGAATCCCTGCGCGCCTTGAATCATCCCCTGGGACAGGCCTACGCGGAAGTTACGGGAAACCTGGTGACGATTCTTCTGCTGGTCTGGCTGCTGCCTCGCTACGGTTTTCTGGGCGCAGCTTATGCGTCGCTGGGCGCCTATGCCGCCAGCTTGTTGGCCGCCGTGTGGTACTCGCGAACGCGCGCCGGGCTCTCCCTCCGCCAGTTGCTGAGCGGCGCTGTATAATCGCAGCGGGTTACGAGCGCGCCGCTGCTTTTCGCCCCGCGCGATAGCCTTTCATGAACCCCGACTCGCCGCTGGTTCTCGACCTCGGCTGCGGAACGCGCAAGACTCCCGGCGCGGTGGGCGTCGACCGCGTCGCCGCGCCCGGCGTGGACGTGGTGTGCAACTTCGACGTCGGACTGCCGTTCGCCGACAGCAGTGTCGACGAGATCATCACCTCGCATGTGGTCGAGCACGTCGCGGACCTCTCGAAGACCATGGAAGACATCTGGCGCATCTGCCGCCCCGGTGCGCGGGTGCGCATCTGGACGCCGCACTTTTCTTCCGGTATGGCCAGTTGGTCCGACCCCACGCACCGGCGCACCTTCACCAGCCGAACTTTCGAATACTTCCTACCGGAGAGCAACACGCACTATCTGCGGGCGCGATTTCGGATTGAGGCGCAGCGGCTGCACTACCACCTCGGCGGGGTGCGGCGCCGCAGCCCGAGCCTGTGGCACGGGTTGGAATACCGCTTCGGCCGCTGGCTGGAGGGCTGGGCGAACCGCAACCGCATCAACATGCAACGCGCCGAGCGGTTTGTGTCGCGCCTGATTCCGTTTGAAGAGCTCTACGTCGAATTGCGCGCCGAGAAGAACCCATGACGCGCTCGCCGCGGGTGGCCGTCATTGTGCTGAATTGGAACAACTGGCCGGTGACGGTCGAGTGCCTGGAGTCGTTGCGGCGGCTCACCTACCCCAACTGCAAGGTACTCGTGGTCGACAACGGCTCCACCGATGACTCGGAAAAAGTGTTGCGCGAGAGGTTTACGGAGATTGAACTGATCCAAACCAGGGCCAACCTGGGCTATGCCGGTGGCAACAACGCCGGGCTGCGCCGTGCGCTGGAGCTGGGCGCCGATTACCTTTGCCTGTTGAACAACGACGTGGTGGTGGAACCGGACTTCCTGGAGCCACTGGTCGCCGCCATGGAAGCCGACCCGCAGCTCGGCATCGCCGGCGGCCTGCAGTGCTCCTACGAAGACCGGAGAAGGATTGAAAACAGCGGGGTGTACTTCAACTTCTACACCGGCCGCGTCCGCAACGCCAATGGCGGCGAGATGGATGAAGGCCAGTGCCGCCAAGCCAAGGCGGTGGACTACATCTGCGGGGCGTGCCTGCTGGCGCGCGCGCAAGTGGCGCGGGCCATCGGGTTGTTGGATGAGCGCTTCTTTATCGTCGCCGAGGACGCCGACTGGTGCCTGCGCGCGCAGCGGGCGGGCTGGAGCGTCAGCTACATCCCCGGCTCCAGGGTCTACCATCGCATTGCCGCCACCCGTGTCTCCCAGCCGCGAATGACCTGGTATTACACGCTGCGCAATCTTATTTGGTTGGTGCGTCGCCACGCATCCTGGCCTCAGTTTCTTGTCTTCCTCATCTTGTATTTCAGTTATTCTTTCCCCAAACTACTCCTGGGGCGACTGGTGAAAGGGCAGAGTCATCTGCTGCGAGACGCGCTGCGCGGAGTTCGCGACGGTTTCTTCCTGCGGCTGGAACCGAGCGCGGCGGAACCCGCCTGCCGAGCGCCGGCGGCGTCGCCCCCGGCGGGGAAGTAGACGATGCTGAGCTCTCCCCGTACAGTCCTACTGGGCGTGCCCCCGGCGCGGCGACGCCGCTCGCTGCTCGCCACGGCACTCCGGCAGCCGTTTCTCCTGGCCAGCCTCCTGTTTTTCAGCGTGGCCGGTGTGGCCGCGATTGGGGTGCTTCTGGAAGCCTCCATACCCCTGTTGTGTTACACGGCGGTGACAATCTTCCTCGTCTTGCTCCTGGGCGTGTACGTAATCCGGAAGGGGGCACGAGGGGAACTCGACTTTTTCGAGCTGCCCGTGGCGTGGGGAGCCATCGTCATCGTCACTTTTGGCCTCGGTGGACTTCAACTGTTCCTGCATCCCGAATTCATGCACCCGGTCTTCCTTTTCGAACCGCACTGGTTGCCTCTGGCGCTGGCGAGCACCGCCGTGGGGCTGGCGGCGCTGTTCTTTGGCTATTCGAACGACATCGGAGTGTTCTTCAACCGGTTCATCCCCCATATCGTTCAACGGAGCCGAGGCGCCTCGCCGAGCATTCGTCCTCTTGCCGTCGCGATCTTGTGCGGGTTGGGCTGGGCCGCTCGACTCTACCTTATTGAAAAGGGCTGGATAGGAATTTTCAAATCCCTGGCGGCCAAGGAGCTCTCCGGCCTTGGGGCCGGGATTATCCAGCCGGTGCGCATGGTGGAGTATTTTTGCTTCCTCAGCCTGGTTTTGTTCCTTCTGGATCACTTCAGCCATCCCCGAGACCTCCCGCGGCGGCTGCTCGCCTACGGGGCCTTGGGAGCCGAGCTCGGCTGGGGCATCCTTTCCGGGCTAAAGTCGGTAGCCGTGCTTCCCATCGTCGCCTACCTCGTGGTCTACTACTACAAACGAGGCAAGTTCCCGTACAAAGCGGCGCTGACTAGTGTGCTGTTTGTGGTGTTCTTGTACCCGGTAGTCGCCCAGTACCGGGCCTTTGCGACTCGGGAAGTCTCGATCAGCGGGCAGGACCCGGTTTCTGTTCTGCTATCCCTTCCCAGGTTCTTCAGCGAGGGCTACCACGAAACCATCTTCGAGCCAAACCCTTATACGCAAGGCTCCCTGCGCGCCGCAGGTTATCACACGACGCTGGTGCAGGATTATGCGCTGATACTCCGGTACCTGGATGCCGGGGGTTCATACTCCTATGGAAGGGATTTTATCTTGCTGCCGGCGATCATTCTTATACCGCGAGCGATTTGGCCGGACAAGCCCGTGCAGGACAAAGCGGTTTGGGTGGCCGTGCGGTTGTGGGGCCAGAACCCCGACTATGTCGACCCCATGCCTCCGACTTACTTCGGCAGCCTGCACCTGGAGCTGGGCCTGCCCGCCGTGGTCCTGGGGATGTTCGGCACCGGAGTGTTCTTCCGCTTCCTCTACGAGCGCTACGGTCGCCCGCGCACCGATTACTCGCTCTTCGTCTACGTGCTGCTCCTGCAGAAACTCACCTACATCGAGGGGGACTACGTGTACATGCTGGGAGACGCCCTCAAGACGTGGGCAGTAATCCTCCTTGTGAGTATCATCGTGTTCCGGTTCCGCAGGCACCCTGCGGCCGCTCTCAGCGTGGGCGGCACTACGGCTCCGGGCCAGCGGCCGACCCTGGCGGGGTCGCAACCGGCATAAAGGAATCCGTTGGCCGCGCCCGAACGCCCCGGAGCCAAGATACCCGCGCGAGTGGCGGCGCTGCTGGAACGCTTCTACCCCGACTATCGCGATGAAAACTGGCATTTCCGCCGGCTCGTCGCGCAACATGTTTCGCCGGGAGCGCGCGTGCTCGAGGCCGGCTGCGGGCGCGACACTGACTTGTCCGGCTACTTGCGCGAGGCCGGCTGCCGCGTGGTTGGAATTGATCTCAGCCCGGCGCTCTCTGAAAACTCCGCCCTCCACTATCCTGTGCGCGGCGACTTGGAGGCGCTGCCCTTCGCCAATGAGAGCGTGGACCTGGTCACCTGCCGCTACGTGGTCGAGCACCTGAAAGATCCCGTGAGAGCCTTCGGCGAGTTGGCCCGGGTGCTGCGCCGCGGCGGAAAAGTAGTCCTGCTGACGCCCAATCGGTGGCACTACGTCACGCTGATTGCGCGCCTGACGCCGCACGCTTTTCATCGCTGGGTGAATGTGCACCGCGGCGTGCCGGCCGAGGATGTGTTTCCCACCCGCTATCAGGCGAACTCCAGGCGCCAACTCCTGCATCTGGCGCACCGCTGCGGGCTGCGCGCGGTGGAGATTCAACTGCTCGAGCTGCGCCCCAACTATTTGTTGTTCTCGACGCCCACGCTCCTTCTCGGCGTGCTTTACGAGCGCCTGGTGAATCGAATCTCCTGGCTGAGCCCGCTGCGGGTGAATATTCTGGCCGTCCTGGAGAAGCCCTCCGCATGAAGCTGCTTGTCGCCCTGCCGGCGGTTTTTTGCGTGGATTGGGGCATCGCCATGTTCAACCGGGCGCTGCTGCTGGCGCTGCAGGATGTGGCCGAAGCCTCGGTGCTGTCGTTGAACGATGCGACCCCGCAATGCGACCCGCGCTACGCGGCGCCGCCGGCGATTCGCTTCCGCGGGTTCGAGCGCCGCAAGACGAGCTTTTCGCTGGCTTTTCTGCGCCAAGCGCTGGCGCGGCCGGACCTGGTGATTCTGGGCCACGTCAACCTGCTGCCGCTGGCCACGCCGTTGTGGGCGCGCTCGATACCCTACTGGTTGATTGCCCACGGCGACGAAGCCTGGGTGCGCCTGCCGGCGCTCTCGCGCCGGGCGCTGGCCCGCGCTCAGACCGTCCTGACGGTCAGCGACTTCACCCGCCAGCGCCTGGCAGCGGTAAACGGAGTGCGCGGGAATCACTGGCAGATTTTTCCCAATACCCTCGACCCGTTTTTCGAGCCGGTGGGCGGCGAGCCGGCACACGGACTGACGTTACTGAGCGTGAGTCGCCTGGAAGCCGCCGAGCGCGCCAACAAAGGCATCCTCCATGTGCTGGAAGCTCTGCCGGAGCTGCGGCGAAGGTTCCCCAAACTGCGCTACGTCGTCGTCGGCGACGGCGATGACCGCGCCTGGCTCGAGCAGCGGACGCGGGAGCTGGGCGTGGCCGAGAGCGTCGTCTTCACCGGCTTTCTCTCGCGTGAAGACTTGAGCCGTCAGTACGCCGCCTGCGATGTCTTTGTGTTGCCCAGCGACCAGGAGGGCTTCGGCATCGTCTATCTGGAAGCGATGGCGCATCACAAGCCGGTGGTGGCCTCGCGGGCCGGCGGCGCCCCGGAAGTGGTGACCGACGGCGAAACCGGACTCCTTATCGAACACGGCAACCAGGCGGCGCTGGTGACGGCCTTGTCAACCCTGCTGGCCAGCCCGGAGCGGCGGCAGCAGCTCGGCGCTGCCGGCTTCGCGCGCTTGCAGCAGCACTATACCTTCGAGCACTTCCGCGCGCGCCTGCATGGCTTGCTGGCGCAATTCTCTTCCTCGAGCGACACCAAACGATGACGATAGTAGTCAATGCGGTGTCATCGAAAGTGGGCGGCGCCGCCACCTACGTGCGCGAGCTGGCGCGCGAGTTGGCTGCACGCGGCGTGCGCGACCGGTTCATTTTTTTCGTCCCGCCCGAGCACGCCGAGCTCAAGCAGTCGTTGCCGCCGAACTTGGAGTGGCACGTTACCCCCATCGGCCACGCCGGCGACCTGCGACGATTCTGGTGGGACCAGGTGACGCTGCGCGACATCCTGCGGCGCGAAAAGGCCGACGCGCTCTTCTCGGTCGCCAACTTCGGGCTGCTGCGCAGCCCGGTGCCACAACTGCTGCAAATCCAGAACGCGCTCTACACCTCGCTGCTCTACCGCGAGCGGCTTCTGGCGCGGCGGCGGTTGAGCTTCCGGCTCGTGTTTGGGCTGCGGCGCTGGCTGCAGCGGCTCTCGGTGGAGCGGGCCACGGCGGTGATGGCGCCGTCGCGGGCGCAACTAAACGAGTTGATGACCGGCGGCTTCAAGCCGCGCGGCCGGGCGCACGTGAATCCCTTCGGCGCGCGCGTGGGGTCGAGCGCCGAGGGCCGGCGCGATGTGCACCGCCCCTTTCGGCTGCTCTATCCCGCCTTCTACTACGAGCACAAAAACCTGGGGACGCTGCTGGAAGCGATGAAGCGGCTGCGCCAGCAGCATGGGCTGGAAGTGGAGCTTGTCACGACCGCCAATCCCAACTCGCCGCTGGCGCGCGGCACGGCTACGGCGGCGGCCGACTGCGCGCTGGCGCGCGACCCGCTGCTGGCGGCCTGCGTCCGCTTCCTCCAGAGCCGATCGGGGGAAGAGATGGCCGAGCTTTACTCGGCCTGCGACCTCTTCGTCTGGCCGACGCTGGTCGAATCCTTCGGCCTGCCGCTCGTCGAAGCCATGGCCTGCGGCTTGCCGGTGGTGGCCTCCGACATTCCGGTCAACCGCGAGCTGGCAGGCGAAGCGGCGCTTTACTTCTCGCCGCTCGACGCCGATGAGTTGGCGGCGCAGGTGTCGCGACTGATGCGCGACGCGGCCCTGCGCGCCTCGATGAGCCGAGCGGCGCGCGAGCAGGCCCGCGGCTACACCTGGTCGGCGCACGTCGACCGTTTGCTGAAGATTCTGGAAGAGATTCGAAGCTCCTAGTATTGCGCCAGCGTGCCGGTAAGCTTGGCGCGGTGTACCGACCAGCGAAAGAGCATCAGCGCCAGCGGCAAGCCGACGCCGGCGAAAAGCAGCAGCACGAGCGTCTCCCGCCACAACTCCGCCAATCCCTCTCCCGCCAGCAGCGCACGGCGCAAACCCTCCAGCGCATAGGTGATGGGCAGCAGATGACCGAGCGTCGCCAGCGCCGACGGCAGCGCGCTCACCGGATAAAAAACGCCGCCCACCACGCCGGAGGCCCCGAGGAAAATCCAACTGAACGGGTCGCCCTTCTTGAAGAGCACGATGAAACAGGCGGAGATGAGCCCGAAGCCCGAAAACGCGGCGACGGATAGAAACAACAGGATGAGCGTCGCGCCCCAGTTCGCCTGGGCCAGCGGCATACCGAAGAGCACTACGCCGACCAGCAGGTAGGCAAAGAAGCGCACCGCGGTGGAGAGCAACGCGTAGAGCGAGGAGCCCAGCATAATCATTTCCAGCCGCGTCTGGGTGACGAGCTGCGTTTCCAGCGTGCCGGTGATCTGCCCTTCAAACAGTGTCTGCGAGAAGCCGCCGTGGGCGGTGACCAGAAAGTCGTAGAAGGCGATGCCAAGAATCACAAAAGCGAAGTAGTCGCGCGCAAAGGAGGTCACCGCCTGCAGGCCCTGCTGGCGGAGAAACTGCGCGAGGTAGTAGGCGATGGCGGCGGTAAGGATGACTTGAATGAACTGAATCACCATGGAGAGGCGGTAGCTGGCGTCAGTGAGGAAGTCGCGGCGAATGAACGCGAGGGCGACCCGCGCGGCGCTCAGCAGGAAGTTCTCGCTCATGGCAGGCTCGCGACCTCCGCGGGCACATCCTGAGTGAGGCGCTGGTAGGCTTCGCCGAGCGAAGCCGCGCCGGCTTCGCGACTGATCCCCGCCGGCGTGCCCAGCGCCTGAAGGCGCCCGCGGTGAATCACCGCCAGACGGTCGCACACCTCTTCGGCCTCCGCCAGGTTGTGCGTGGCGACCAGAAGCGTGCAGCCGCGGCGCTGAGCCAGCTCCTGGCGGACGTAGCTGCGCCACCAGGCCGCGCCGGCGGGATCGAGGCTGCGTGTCGGCTCGTCAAAAACCAGCACCCGCGGCTCGTGCAAGAGCGCGCGGGCCAGCGCCAGCCGTTGCAGCATTCCGGTGGAGTAGTTGCGCACCGGCTCGTCGGCGGCTGCGGCCAGCCCGAGCTCCTCCAGCACGGCTTCAATCCGCGCCGCCAGCCGCACCGGGGGCAAGTTGTTGAGCGTACCGTAGAAGCGCAGGTTCTCGCGGGCGCTCAAGCGCAGGTAGAAGCTGCGCTCCTGTCCCGGGCAGTACCCCAGGTGACGGCGGACGGCGGCGGACCCGCGCACCACGTCGTGGCCGAAGAGCAGGGCACGGCCGCGGTTGGGCTCCAGCAAGGTACAGAGGATTTTCAGCAGCGTGGTTTTGCCGGCCCCGTTCGGCCCCAGCAGGCCGAACACTTCGCCGGTTTCGACCGAAAGGGTAACTGCGTCCAGCGCGCGCTTGGTCGGGCGCGCAAACGGCAGCCGCAGCGCATCCAGGCCGCGCCCGACGACGGGAAAATCCTTGCCGAGATTCTCGAGCGTTACGGCAGCGGCCATGGCGGGCTAAATCTTACTCTGGCGGCAGGAATTGGCAAAGTCGCAGCGCGCTCGGCTATAGTATTTGTCATGCGGGAAAACGCGCCGTCGGTGGAGGGCTTGCTGAGACGAGCATGGTACGCGCTGTTCCGCCATCACCCCTACTACTACGCCGGCGCGCTGCAATGGGCGGCGATGCGCGGCGACGAAACCCAGCGGTTGCGGCGCGCCTTCGAGCTCTTCCGGCGGGAGCCACTGGCGCTGCGCACGCTCGCACTGCGTGTCTACATCGACAAGCTGTATTACGACCGGCACTCGAACGCCGCCGCCGTCCCCGGGCCCAATCGCCTCCGCTGGACCGAGCCCCTGGGGACCGACTACCACGAAGAACTGCTGCGACACTACCAGGCGCGCCCAGAGGAATTCGAGCGCGACCACGCGCCGATTCTGGCGCGGACGCGCGAGCTCTTGCGCGAAGCAGCTTTCGAGTATGTGGTGGAGGTCGGCTGCGGCAACGGCCTGCTGATGGAACGGCTGGCGGAGCACGGAGCGGCGGCTGGCACCACTTTTGTCGGTCTGGACATCAGCGCGGAGACCATCGAGCGCACCCGGCAACGCTGGCCCGGCTCCCGCGTGCAGTATCATTGTTGCGACACTTTGCAGGACTTCCTCGGCCGGGTCCGCCCGACTTCCACTCTCATCCTGGCCAACGGCACCGTACAGCACTTCACCCAACGTGAGCTCTCCGGCTGCTTGCAGTGGCTGGTGGAAAATGTGGCGCGCGGCGCCGTGGTGGTGAAAGACTTCACCTATCCCGACGGCCGGCTCGAGTCCCAATCCCGTCCCGCCGGCGGCTTTTCCTTCTATCACAACTACGAGTACCTGCTGGCTGAAGCGGGACTGCGGGACATCCGCACGCAGGTCTACGAAGCTCGTCCCACCTGGAAAGGCGTGGTGGTGTCGGCGCGGTGGGGTCGCGAAGCGCGCGGAGGAGCGGTTTGACGCCCCCGGCCTTTTCTCTCCATCCCCTTGGTAGAGGAAACTCCTCCCCGTGAGCGCCATGGCCGGAGTGGTTTCGGGTGGGCGAAGGCGCCTGGAGGCCATCCACCAGGCTCTGGCCCACTGCGGAACCCAGGAGTGGGTGATACCCGACGAGCCTGCCGGAATGGCCCTGCGCGCCTGGAACGGAATCGCCGCGTCGCCGCCGCAGCGCTGGGACCGGTTTCGCGTGGTCGCCGACGCCGCGCTCTACAACCGGGGCGAACTCGAGCGGGCGCTCGGTGACTGTCCCTCGGGCACGTCGGTCGCCGAGTTGATCGCACGCTGCTTCGCGCGCTGGGGAGCCGACTGCGTGCACCGGTTGGACGGCGACTTCGCCTTCGCAGTGTGGGACGAAGCCCGCCGGGAGCTCTTCTGTGCCCGCGACCCGCTCGGCATCCGGCCGTTCTTCTATCGCTGGGATGGGAAGTCGCTGGCGTGGGCCTCGGAAGTGAAGGGGCTGGCGGCCGACCCGGACTACTCACCGGCGCCGGACGAAGCGACCGTGGGCGAGTTCCTCCTGGGTTGGAGCCGCTTCCCGGACGTCGGTGCCACGTTTTACCGCGGCATCCAACAACTCCCCGGCGGCCACCGGATGACGCTGGCGGACGGGCGGTTGCGGGTCGAACGCTACTGGGATATCGAGCCGGCGTCTGCCGCCGAGCGTCCCTTTCAAGAGAGCCTCGAGGAGTTCCGAGCCCTGTTCGCCGCGGCGGTGCAGAAACGGCTGGCCGGGGCGGGCCGCGCCGGGCTGCTCATCAGCGGCGGCCTCGACTCCACCGCTATCGGCAGTTGGGTGGAGCACTGGGGCCAGAGCCGGGCCGCGCTGGACTACGTGTCCTACGTCGTCTTGGATGCGCGCGGCGATGAGCGGCGCTACCTGCGCGATTTTGAAGAGAAATACTCTTGCGCCGTCCAATGTCTGGAGTTCGAGCAAACCCGCATTCTCGAGGGCATCGAATCCGGGACGGACGTGAAAGAGAACCCGTTCCTGGACACCGCCTGGGACATTGCCAGGCGTTGGTCCGGCCACCTCGGGCAGCAGCGCTGTCGGGTGGTCTTGACCGGATTGGGAGGCGACAACATCTTTCCCGCCCCGGGTCCGGCGTTTTTCCTCGATACGTGTCGGCGCCACGGCTGGCACGCCGCTTGGCGGAGCTACCAGAGAACCTGTTCCTACTTCGAAGTGCCCCGCGGGACATTCCTCGGCCCCACGCTCCGGCTGCTGCTTCCGGCGGGGCTGAGACGCCAAGCCAAACGGTGGCTGGGCCGGGAGGTTCCGGCGTGGATAGAGCCAGCGTTCGCCCGGCGCAGCGGGCTGCTGGAGCGTGTCCGGCAACCCTTGCCCCGCCGGGGCTTTTCCACTTGCACGCAGGAGGAAGACTATCTCGAACTGACCTCCGGGCGTCTGGCCCTGATGTTGGGCTATTACAATCGCCTCGGAGCGGCCCACGGTTTTGAATTCCGCCACCCCTTTTTTGACCCGGCCCTGGTGCGGTTCACGGTGCTGAGTCCGTTGGAGTACAAGATTCGGGACGGCGAAACCAAAGTCTTGCTTCGCCAAGGCCTGGCAGGTATACTCCCGGACGCGGTACGGCAACGGAGGTTCAAGGGCACTCCGGGCCCTTTCTTGTTGCGATGGGCGCGCACCCGGGAAGCGGCACGCTGGCGCTCCCAGGCGGTTTCGCTCCGTGCCAGCGCACCGTATGTCCGGGTGGCCGAGATACCGACGTGGGTCAACCGGTTCTTGGAGGGGAACGACGACCTTCTCAAGCCGGTTTGGAACCTGTTCGCGCTGGAGCTGTGGATGAAAGCAGTGTACGCGGCCTGAAGGAGCGGGCATTCCAACCCGAGGAGGAGCGTGTATGACACGGAAACAAGGAGTCGACCACCAGGAAGGCGACGCGCGGAAGCCCTACCGCAAACCTCAGTTGCGAGAATACGGCTCACTGCACAAGCTGGTGCTGATGAAGGGCGGCGGAAACCTCCCCGACATTGGCAACAACACCAAGTTCAACGCCGGGCAATAAGCCCGCCGCCGACGCGGCCCACAATCCGACTCGCTCTTCGTGAAGAAAGTCCTGAAGCTTCCCCGCCGACTGCAAGTCGGTCCGGGGCCTCCCCTGGAGATTCGGGCTGCCGGCCGGCGCGCGGCCCCCGGCGAGCCGCCGTCCGCTTCGCAAGTCGGTTTTACTCTCCGACGACCACGGCGCGGAACCCTCCTCGTCACCTGGCACGGTCTCGGCGAATTCGCCATCGAACGGGGCCGAACAATCACGGCGCGCCGCTTCGACGATGCCTCCTGGAGTGAGTTCCGCGACCTCGTCCTCACCAACATCCCGGGGTTCGCCTTGCTGGAACGGGGAGTGGAAACGCTGCACTCCAGCGGGGTCGAAATCAACGGACGGGCAGTAGCCTTTGCCGGCTGCGCCGGCAGCGCCAAGTCTACTCTGGCGGCGTTGTTCTTCCGGCGAGGGTGTCGAGTGCTGACCGATGACCTCTTGCCCGTTCAGGTCGTGGGAAAGCACGTCCAGGCCTACCCGTCGTTCGCCGAGATCAAGCTGATGCCCGAGGCGGCACGCGCGCTGCGGGTCCACCCCAGCCGCTTGTTCCGGATGACTCCGCCCATGCGCAAATTCATCTGCAAAGTCCGGGCCCCCAAGGGCCCCCGGCGGCTGGCGGCCGTCTACTTCCCCGCGCTCTCGACAACGAGCCGGCGCGTCATCCTGCGCCCGCTTTCCCGCCGGGAAGCTTTCCACAACCTGCTGGCCTACAACTTCAATGCCGTGCTGATTACCCGGCGACGCCTGCGCCGGCTGCTGGCGCTTTGCGCGCGAATCGCGGAGCGGGTGCCGGCGCGACGCCTGCTGATCCCGCGCGACTGGAGGAGGCTGGACGAGGTCGCGGCGCGCATCGAGGCTGACCTGGAGAGTTTGCGCCGTTAGTCAGAAGGACAGCAGCACATCGAACTGAGTTGCGTCGAGGGCGGGGCGACCGGTTTCCGTCCAGGCATGGCCTTCGAGCGCTTCGCCGCTCTTGCGCAGCCCAATGCGCAACTGGCAGGGGATGCCGCGGGCGCGCAGCAGACGATAAATCACCAGGCTGCGAGTGAGACACGTGGGCGAGAACGGCAGGCGACGATAGACGCCTTCGACGAGTTGCGTAACGCGCGCCGCGGCGGGTGAAGGAGAACCAGCCGGCGCGGACTCCGCCGGCGCCGAATCCATCGAGGCGGGCAGCCAGTGGCGCGGAGCGCGGAAGCGCACGCTCAGTTCAACGACGGGGATCAGCCACAGGCAGCGCGCGAGCACGCCCCAATCGTCGCGGCTCAGGCGGCGCAGCTTGCTCCAGCTACTCATCGACTTCGATCAACCCTTTCTTGCTCAGCTCGGCCAGCAGGGCGTTCAAGTCCTGCTCGAGCTGCGCGCGGCTGGCGGCGTACTCCTGCTCAAGCGCGTCGAGGACGCGGCGCGGGTCCTTCAACTCCGCCAGCAGCGTCCACATCTGCACGCCGGTTTCGTTGAGGCCGTAATAGACGCCGTTCTGCAGGTTCAAAAGAACCATTTCACCGCCGAGCTCGCGATAGATGACGTCGCGCGCCGGGCGAACTTTTCCTTTGGGCAGCGCCGTCATGGTTACGAGTGCGCGGTGGCGGGCTGGTGCCGCGCCGCACCTTTCAGCAGCCCGCTCAAACGCAACCAGCGCACGCCCCAGTAGAGAAAGCCCAGGCGGCCGGGTACAGAGACGGCGGCCAGGTCGCCGGCCGAGGGGCGCAGCAGGCGCAGCAGATAGCGCACCTGGTCGCGACGCCGCTCGTGCAGCGCCAGCCGCAGGCGATGCAGGCGCGACGCCGCTTGCGGCGGTTGCGGCTCAAACGGATTGGCGATGCCGGCCGGAGGAAACCGTCGCGGGCGCGCCGACGCGAGCGCCGCTTCCACCTCCGCAGGCACAGTCGTGCCGAAGTAGACGCGGAGGGCGTCGAGAGTCAAACAGAGAATGCGGCGCAATCCCAAGCGGCGCGCGGCGGCCAGAACCTGCGGCCACTCCGGCGGCCGGCGCTCGAGCCAGTGGGCGAGGTCGCTCAGCAGTTTCAGCCCGCCCCAGCGGTCGGCGGCGGCGCGCAGAGAGAGATAAAGGAAGTTCAAGTCGGGCGGAAGTGTGTCGGCGTCGCGGAGAGCAGCGCGCAACTCGGCGTGGCGCAGCGGAAGGATGCGCCAGTGAAGCTCGAGCAGGAGCGGCATCGGCGCGGTGGACTCCAGCGAGCACTCGCTGGTAAATTCGTCGCCCGTGGCCGCCAGCCGCGCCGCGGGGACGCCCGCCGGCGCCGTGCGCCGATAGCCGGCCGACTCGAGAACCTCAAGCGCGCCGCCCAGATCAGGCGGGGAAACGTGGAGATCGATGTCCACCTGGGTGCGCAGCGACAAATCGCCGTGCGCCAGCTCGGCCAGGGAGGTGCCTTTGAGCGGCGCCGCGCAAACGCCGCTGCGGCGAAGTAGCTCCAGCAGACGCGCCTGCTCGTGGTGAAGCCAGAGGTTGCGGGCGGCATTGGCGCGAAAACTTTCTTCCCACCGCGAGTTCACGCGCCTGCCCGCGTGCCGCAAACGATGAAACGCGAGTGGGAACAAGTCGAGCGCCGCGGCCCGGGCGAGCACCGCGTCAGGCTCGCTCGCGGCCGGCGTCGCACCGCGCGGTGAGCACAGCGCCAGCACCGCGCGATCAACCTCCGCAGAGGCAAAGACGGGGAAGCGCCAGTCGGCCGGGGTCGACATAAAAACCTAGCGCGCCGCCACGCCCCAGATGAGGATGCCGGTGGTGAGCTGGATCGCAGCCTCGGCGACGCGCCGCATCCCTCTCTTGAACTGGCTGTCGGGGATGAACAGGATGTCGTTCTCCTGCAGGGGCACGTCGTCGGCTTTGCGGGCCAGAATGCGGGAGACATCGACGGGAATCGTCTCTTCGCTGTCGCTGCCCGGGGTGCGCCGCACGATGACGGCTTTGTCGGGCTTCGCGGTGGGCGTGACGTACTCGGCCAACGCCAGCGCCTGCAGAACGCTCACCTGCTCGTGGCGGTCTTTGAGCACGAACCCGCCGGGCCGTTTCACCGCGCCCACCACGTAGACGATGCCGCCGCGCGGGACCGTCACCATATCGCCGGCATAGACGGGGATGTTGACCGCAGGGTCTTTGGCGTCCATCAGTTCGCGGGTCTTGATGACGACCACGCGCGGGTTGGCGGGGTCGGGCTGCGGAGTTTCGACGTTGGCTGGCAGTTCGCGCAGCGCCGCGTTGCGCACGACGTAAATCAGCGGGCCGGCGTCGTCGGTCAGCCCTTCGGCGGCCGAGAGCACCTCCAGCAGCGTGATGGGCCCGTAGACGGGAATCATCTGCGGCTTCCTCACCGCGCCCAGCACCGCCACCGGCCGGCTCTTGTACTCTTTGACCAGCACAGTGACTTGCGGGTTGCGGAGAATCTGCCGCTCTTCGAACTCGCGCGCCAGGCTGAGCGCCAGCTCTTCCGGCGTCAGCCCGTCGGCCTGTACCGGCTGAGGGATGAGCGGCATCAGGATTACGCCGCTGGCGCTGACGCGGACATCGCGCGAAAGGTCCGGCGCGTCGTAAACCGTGATGCTGAGCAAATCGCCCGGGCCGATCACGTACGTGCCCGCCGGCTTGGCGGGCGGCGCAGCGGCGGGCGCCGTCGGCTCCTGGGCCGGCAGCAGCAGCGCCGCAGTCAGAAGAAAGGAAAGTACGGGTGCCAGGATTGTCCGTGCCATCGCCACACCCCCGTAGCGTAGACCGAATCGTAGCACCCGAGTTCGGGAGGGTCAACCGCGCCTGGTTTTGAAAATTTTTTTCGCGGCCTGCACGGCGCTCGGCGAGCAACCCAACATGGGTTACGCGCGCGATTTGATGAAGTCATCCCCGGGTGGCCGCGGCGCGGAGCAGGGCTTCGTACTGCGCGGTGCAGGCCGCGCGCGCTAGATGCGCCTGCGCATGGTCGCGGCCGCGCGCGCCGAGCTCGGCGGCGTGCTGCGGCTGCTCAAGGAGAGAGCGGATCACGCCCGCCATCGCGATCGCATCGCCGGGCGGGACCAACAGCCCGCACCCGGCTTCGCGCACCAGGGCGCAGGCGTCGCTTTCCGGATTCAGGCTGGCAATCACCGGCCGCCCGGCCGCCATGTAGGTGGCGAGCTTCGAGGGCACCACCGGCGTCTTCATCGTTTTCTTCAGCGTCACCAGTCCCACGTCGGCCGCCGCCACGAGCTCCGGATAGTCTTCGCGCACGACAAACGGCCGCAAGCGCACGTTCGTCAATCCCAGCTCCGCCACGCGCCGCTCGACCCCGGCCCGCTCGCTGCCGTCGCCCACCAGCAGAAAAACAACCCGGGGCTCGTCGCGCAACTGCGCCGCCGCCTGGACGATCGTCTCCATGTCCTGGGCATAGCCCATCACGCCCGCGAACAGCACGACAAATTTTTCTTCCAGCTCCAGCTCGCGCCGAAACCGGTTGGCCGCGCCGCGCGGCGCCGCCGCGAACGGCGCCAGATCCACCCAGTTGGGAATCACGCGCAGCTTGCTTTCCGGCACGCCGGCGGCGCGCAGCCAGGCGGCGTTGCCCGCCGAGTGCACGCTGAGGGCGGTGGCGCGGCGGTAGAGGAACTGCTCCAGCCGGCGGAAAAGCGCAATGAGCAGCGGGTTCCGCAGCGCCCCCAAGTCAATCGCGTTCTGCGGAAACAGATCCTGGACGTTGAGCACGAAGGCCGCGCGCCAGCGTCGGGCCAGCCCGTGCGCCGTCACGCCCAGCGGCAGCGGCGGCGAGTAGACCAGAATCGCGTCGGCGCGCGGCAGCCGCCGCGCGGCCCGATAAAACGCCACCGGCAGATAGAGCTGCCCCAGGCCCCGGCGCACGTGCGAGACGTTGTGAATCGCAGCCGCGCGAACGCGGATGACGGCGAAGTTTTTCGGCGCCGGCGCCACGCTGTTCGCGGCCAGGTTGTAGCGCGGCTCGCAGGTCACCACCGTGAGGTCGTGGCCGCGCCCGGCCAGGTCTTCCGCCAACTCGTACATCAAGTGAGAAGACGACCGCACCTCGGGCGGGAACGCATCGGTGAGCAGTAGAACGCGCATCGGCGGAGTTATGAAACCACAGATGACCCCATTCGACTCGCCCGATTATATCGGGCTCGCTCAAGACAGGCGCAACAGAGGGACACAGACAAGAACAGACCGACTTTTTGACCTTCGACTTTTTGACTTTCGACTTCTAGAATTGCCGGGCTATGGCCGAGCCCGCCCGCTTCCGCCGCGCCAGGCTGATTTACAACCCAATCGCCGGGTGGCGGCGCGAGCGTCGGGAGCACGAGCTGCGGCGCGCCGTGGCGCTGCTGGCCGCTTCCGGCCTGCGCGCCGAGCTTGTCCCCACCGCCGGCCCGGGGAGCGCCACCACACTGGCGGGGGAGGCAATCGGGGCGGGGTGCGACCTCATCATCGTCTCGGGCGGCGACGGCACCATCAACGAAGCGGTGAACGGGATGGTGGGCACGAGGGTGCCGCTGGCGGTGCTGCCCGCCGGCACGGGCAACGCGCTGGCCCGGGAGCTCGAGCTCCCGCTTGACCCCTGGCGCGCCGCCGAGTACATCCCCCGCGGGGTGGTGCGCCGCATCGCGCTCGGGCGCGCCCTTGGGCAAGCCGGCCGGCGGCAGGCCAGCTCGGGACAAGCCGGGTCGCGCTACTTCATCGCCACGGCCGGCGCGGGGGCGGACGCCAATATTATTCATCGCCTCAGCACCCGCACCAAGCTGCGCTGGGGGATGCTGTCGTACTGGTTCGAAGGCCTGCGGCAGTGGGCGCAGTATGACTTTCGCGAGTTTGACGTCGAGGTGAACGGGGAGACGCTTACCGCCACGCTCCTCGTCGTTGGCCGCGCCCAAAACTACGGCGGCCCGGTGCAGATTACCCGCGGGGCCGACCTGCTGGGCGACGATTTCGAGGTGGCGGTGTTTCCGCGCCGCCCGCGGGTTTTCTATCTGCTGTATCTGGCGGCGCAGTTCGTCGGGTTACTGGAGCGGTGCCCGCGCGTGCGCTTTCTGCGAACGCGCAAGTTGGTGGCGCGGCCCCGCGACGCCCGCGTCCACGTGCACGCCGACGGGGAGCTCATCGGCGAGCTGCCCATGGAATTCGAGATTGTGCCCGACGCTCTGTCGTTGCTGCTGCCGCGCGCTCTGGCCGACGCGCGCCGAATTGAAATCTGAAATCTCAAACGTGAGATGTGCCCCCTGCAAAAGGAAAGGGCCGCGGGTGGCCGCGGCCCTTCGAGAGAGGAACGCTCGCCAGGGCTACTTCATCTTGACTTCAAACTTGATCGGCATATGGACCGTGCCGTAGGTCGTCTGCCGGTTGCGGCGGATGACGTTGAGCTCGCATTCGTCGCTGGCGGTAAAGCCCGGGTCGCCGCCGATGTCGAGCGGATCGGAGGTGACCAGCCAGGTGTCCTCGGAAATCCGCTTCACGGCCAGCTGGGGATAGTCGAGCTCGTAGGTCTTCAGCCCCACATAGAACTCCAAGTCGGACTGCACCTGGGCGGTGGTGCCGATACCCATGTCGCGGTAGCGGCCGAAGTAATTGATGCCGAACAGGTCCGACGACGCCAGGAAGTCGGCCGGCAGGCCGGAAAGCTTGAGCGCCGGGTCGTTGGGGTCGAACTTGAAGCGCAACCGGCGCGGCGTGTCGTAGGTGACCACGTCGACGTCCTTGCCGGCCACGCCGAAGTAGACCTGAAGGCCGTCGACGCCGTGCTCGTAAATGTTGTTGCCGTCGTCAAAAACCCCGAAGCCGGTCGACGACGCCGTCATCCAGGTAGCGCGCAGCGGCACCAGGCCGCCTTTGGCCGAGGTCGAGCCCGCGGCCAGCAGCGCCATCCCCACGAGAACCAGAACAGCAAGAACTGTAGTCTTGCGAATCATCGGCTAATGTCTCCTTCGGCCCCTCGGTAGCCCGTAGGCTCCGACCTGACCCCCAACTACATGGGCAGAATACTCGATGCGCTGCGGGTGCGCAATAGTGAGACCGTCACCAAGACAGTCGGGGGCTGCCCTCCTAGTACCGGACGGCACATTAGTACCACCACCTTCGTGCAACCGGTGGAAAACCAGAGGGTTTTAGCGGGCCGAGGCCGTCGCGGCGCGCTGGCGCGGCGCGAGAACGTCGCTCCAGAAGGCGGGGTCCTCCTGTCCCAGTCGCCAGGCGGAAAAGCCGCGCAGGTTGTGCTTCCGCACCAGCGCCAATCGCTCGCCCAGGTCTTCCGCGTCATTGAACCACACCTGGTTGCGCCCTTCGCCGTTCTGATAGACGAAATTCTTTTCGCGGTGCACCGGGTCGGTTTCGACGCGCGCCTGCCACTGCTCGGCCAGGGCGCGCGCCTGGAGGTAGGAGCCTTCGCTCACCGCGTGGCCGTTCCAGCGCCGGAAGTAGAACGGCAAACCGAGCAGAAGTTTGTGGCGGGGCACCTCCTCGAGCAGGCGCTGAACGCAGGCCTCCATCCACGGCAGGCTGGCGATGGGCCCGGGGTCGCGAAGCTGAATGTGGAGGTCGTAACTCATCAGGGCGATGTAGTCGGTGTGGCGGGCCAGCTTGCGGTAGTCGAAGGCGCGCGCCCCGCCGGCGAGCACCCAGGACGCCGACTTGCCCCGGGTCAGCGGCGCGTGCACGGCAATGCCGAGCTTCCGTCCGCGCCGCTTCAGTTCCTTCGAGAAGCGCTCCACGAACGCCGAGAGCCGCTTGCGGTCTTTCACCGCCACCTGCTCGAAATCCAGCTCGTAGCCCGCGAAGCGCTGCTCGGCGGCCAGCGCCAGCAACCGCTCGATGACCTTCTTCTGCTTGCGCTTGTCGTGCAGGAGGGCGCGGCTGATGGCCGGATCGAAGTCTTTGTTCACCACCAGCGGCATCAGCGCAATTTCGCACTCGTGGGCCCACTTTACCACCACCGGGTCGAGCTCCGAGTGCACGGCGCCCTCGGCGTCGACTGCGAACCAGTTGGGCGAGAGCAAATCAATCTGGTTGGAATTTTTTTGCAGGGAACGCCAGCTCGAGGGGTCGTTGACGTAATAGAAGTGGGTGAGGAACTCGCGCTCCTGCGCCCGCAGCCCGGGGGCCGCCCACGCCGCCAGCAGGCACACCCCCACGCCCAGCATCCGGCAGAGCCCTCCACCGGGTCTTGTCCTCAGCGCTGCGGAGCCCGAAGACAATTCGGTTCTGCCTCCGAACGACGGCTCTCCCCACCTTCGTCCGGGCCGTGCTTGACAGGCTTGGGAAGGCGTGAGTATAAGGCAGCGTTGCCCACAAGCAAGTCTTTTTTCGTCGCGAGGGTGAATGAAACGGGGAGTGGCGCTGTTTGTCCTGGGAGTGCTGCTCGGGCTGCTGGCCGGCGCCGGCGGAACCTACTACGCCTTGACCTCGGGCCGAATGGCACTCCCGGTGCCCGGGCGCGTGCCCGCCGAATCCCCCTCGGTCTGCTACTCCTGTTTGTGGGACGGCTACGACCCGGCGCTGCGCACCCAGGTGGTCGAGTTCTACCGGCAGTACACGTCCCCGGATCCCTTTCTTCAGGCCGACGCCCGCTACATTCTCTGGCGCGCCACCGGCACTCCGAGCTGTGACTCGCGCAACCTCTACCGCCAAGCCGCTGACAGCGGCGACCCGTACCGTTCGATGCAGGCCTGGGCGGTCTACGGCTTCAGCGGCCCCGAGTGCGGCTGGGACGGCTCGGGCGACTTGAACCGCGCCGCTGACGCCGCGGAAAAAGCCGGCCTGGCGTCCACCGCGCGCCAGTTGCGCGCCGCCAGCCGCAATCGTCTGAACCCGGAACTCACCCGCACGGAAATCCAATCCTCGCTCACCGCCCTGGCCACGGCCGAGACGATGATTCTCGGCGCGACCACGATTGAAGTTCCTCCGGCCGCGCGGGTCGGCACGCAGGTGCATCGCGTGGCGCGCGACTGGATCAGCTTTCAGATGCGCTGGGACCTGACCAGCAGGCCGCTGCCCGCGGCGGCGCTGGTGGATTACCACGAAGGCAAGCTGGTGAAAAACATCCTGGCGCTCTCGGCCGTCGAAGTCTACCCGCTGGCCGGGGCGCTGGTGGCGCGCCGGGGCGACACCTGGTATGCCGCCGATGAGACCGGCGTGTTCCGTTTTGCGGTGGTGGGCGACAAGCTGCAATACCCCACCACCCACGTCAGCGGCTCCGCGGCGTGGATTGTGGACACCTTCGGGCTCGCGTCGGTGGCGGCGCAGGGGGTGGAGCGCAAGATGCAGGTCGTCATCGGCAGCATGGACACGGAAAGCGACGCCCTGGCGGCTTTTTATCTGGCGAGCCGCGGGGTCTCGGTCGTTTTTCCCAGCGACCGCTTCCAGGACATGCTGCTGGGCTATGAAGGGGCCGGCGTGCTGCTGGGCACGGCGCCGGTGAAGCGCGTCGGCGACAACACGGTCATCGGCGGCCAGCCCATCCCGTTTTCGCGCCGGGAAAAAATCATCGTCGAAGACGCCGACGCCGACTCTGCCGCCGCCGCCTACGATGCCCCGGCGCGCTACTTCCGTCGCCTGGGCGCGCAGGTGTCGCTCAACCTCGAGTACGTGCCGGTGCAGGAGACCAACCAGATCGAGCGCGTGCTGGGACGCGCCAACCAAATCCGCGCCACCGCGGTGGCGGTGCGGGTCGAAACCAACTACGAGTTCGACCGGCTGCGCGAGTGGCTCAAGCAGTCGCCCGATCGCCGCGCCATCCTCTTCAACTGCGGCCTCTACCCGCACGCCCAGGCGCTTTTCACTGAGTTTCCCAAACAGGTGACCTTCGGCGACCTGCGCCCCCGCTTCGAATAGGCGGTTTATCGGTTGATTGGTTTATCGGTTTATTGGGGCCTGGCAACCGGGCCGCCCTGTCCCCTCACCCCAGGGGCGAAATGCGTGCACAACGCGTTGCAACGCATGCCCGGGCCATCCGGCAAACGGTCTCCACCGCCGAAAATGAGGCTCCGCTCACCGAATGCTTGATTTTTGTGCCGGTGTGCGTAGAATCGGACTACATGCGGGCGAGTTCAGCCCCAAGCTCCGCCGCCCCTTCGGCAAACGGAGCGTGGGCGGCGAGGCGACGCATGAGGTTTAAAGAACCGCCCGGAGCGATGACTCTCGCTGCGGCGGTTGTTTATCTCCTCGCCTGCGCGACGCAACCACCACCAGCGGTTCCCCCGGAAGTGAAGTTGCAGGCCAGCAGGAACGAGCCAGAGAGCGACCCTCCGGCGACAGCTTCCGAAACAATCCAAGCGTGCCCTGTGTACACAGGCGTCTCCGACGATGCGGTCATGTCGGCAGAGGAGGCGGGAATCGAAGAGGAGTGGAGACAATACATTCCGTTCGAGCAGTTCGACTTTAACGGGAGCGTGGATGAGGCGTTCACCGGGGCAACGGATAGTGCGGACAATATCTATGTTTGCGGGACACGACGAACCACCGAAAGCTCTTCTGAACCTGTGGGAGTATGCACGAGCCTAACGCCGGCAGGTGATGAGCGCTGGCGCAGGACCTTAGGGTCAGCCCCGTCCCAGATTCTGGCCATGGCACGCGTGCCGGGCGAAGACACCTTCTTCCTGACCGGAGTCTGGGGCCCGCTTTCCGACCCATCGCTGCAATCGGTGTTGGTGATGAAGATCAACGCCAACGGCCAGACTCTATTTGACCCCTCGGTCAACTCGTTTCAGTTGGGCGGGAAGAGGAGCGAGGGGCGGGCGATCGCCGTGAAAGGCGGACAGGTTCTAATCGCGGTAAACACCGACGATCTCGTCTGTGATCCGGATAAGTGCACTCCTGACAGGGTGGTGATTCTCGACCTTCAAGCGAACAGGCTTACAGACTTTCCTGTGGGCAATCTCCCGTCCCGAGTGGGGGACACCAGCTCTGTTTCCGGACTGGCGGTGGGGTTGAATTACCTCTGGGTTACTGGGACCACGATTTTCAATGATGGGCGCCGGGGTTACTACAGGCAGAAGTTCGACCTCGGGGGCGCGTTGCAGCACTTCTCCGTCGGGGACAGGGTATTTTCAACTCGCGTTGCACTCGATGAATCCGAGGGGACTTTTCTGGCTGGAACATTTCAAGCTGATCTAGCCAACCCAGCCACGCGCTACTTCGAAGTGCAGTGGGACTGTCCTGACGGGTTCCTGAGGTGGGCTCGGGTTTGGGATGGCGGATACGTAAACCGCAATCCTACTACACTAGTTCACGCTCTTGCTCTCCACCCTCAAGGCGGAGCGGTAGTGGTCGGGCAGCTCACCGAGCCTCCGCTCGGACCCAGTTGTTCTATCAACCCCAAGCGGCTGGATTTCGGCTTGTGGGCGGTCGACGCCAGCGGCCGCGACCGCTGGAAGGTTCGAATGGACCTCGGCGACAGGCTTCGTGGCAGCAGCGCGGTGGACATTCCGCGCGCTGTGTTCTTCGACAGCCAGGGGCGGATGATAATTGCTGGTGCCGGAGTCTACTTCCCCACCGACCCGCAGGTAATCGTAAAGTTGAAGGTGCCTATCGGCGACGCCACGCCGCCCCCGGCATGCCCTACCCCCGACCCATCCATCCGGGTGAATGGCATCCAGGACGTGTGCACAGGGACGACACCAGGTTTCCTGGTGAGTTGGTTCGTTGAAGGGATAGGCTCGGCGGTCGAGATGCGGTTACTTCGGTTCGACTCTGGAGCGACCGAGCCGGTGATAGTCCACACGATTGCCAATCCCAAGCTGGATGTATTCGGCAGTTCGTTCCAGCATCTGGATTCAACCGTCATCGGCGGGCAGGTCTACGAGTATCAGGTTCAGATTTTTCTCAACTACCAGTACAGCAGCGTGCTGTCCAACAAGCTGGGCCGCACCGCGCCCAACTGCGGCGGCTAAGTCACAGCGCCACGCCTGGGTGCTTCTGCACCAGACAGGGCGGGAGCTTGCTTGTTCTGAGCGAAGCCGAAGGGCCTCCCGTCCCTCGTTGATTCCTAGAAGTGGAAGTGCAGCAGGATGAACACTGCGTTGCTGTGGTAGGGCGCAGTGCGGGCGCCGGGGAAGAAGGCCTGGCCGGCGCCGGCGGTGTTGAAGTAGTCGTAGCCCAGGCTGAGCGTCGTCTTGGGAGTAAGCTGGAAATCCAGCCGCGTCCCGGCGGTGGCGCTGAAGCTCTGGTCGGAGCCGTGGAGAATCTGCTGCGGGCCGATGGTGCCGTGCGCGTCCCAGGCCAGCCAGTTGGTCGGCTTCCACAGCGTGCGCACCAGCGCCGCGTGCCGCTGGTAGAAGTTGGGCGTGAAGAAGCCCGGGTTGACGAAGAACTCCGGCGCCGACAGGCCGAAGGGATGGGTGTAGCCCATCACCTGGCCGACGTAGCCGGTCTCGAATTCGCCCCGCTCGCCGCGCCACAGGATGCGCGTGACCTCCAGCGTCCCGCCCAGCCCGCGCTGCCGCCAGATGCCGCCCGGAAAACCCTCGGCGGGGATGGGCGGTAGCTCGAACTCCGGACTCAGCCAGCGGTACCAGAGACTCAAGGCCACGCGGGTGCGGTCGTCGGGCCGGTAGACCAGCACAGGCGCAATCTCGTCAAAGTGAATCGTCTGCATGATGGAGCGCGGCGTGTAGAGCGCGTACTGGCGGCTGACGCCCAGCGTCAGGTCCCACTTGCCGGCGAGGGTGAAGGTCGGTGCCGCCATGTAGATGAAGCGCGTGCGGGTCGAGGGGAACAGCGCCCCCGGCACAAAGTCGCCGTGGCGGAGCACCACCGCGCCCGCGCCCACGGTGAACCGGAACCAGTTGTTCACCCGCATGCTGCCGCCGAACATGAATTGCGCGGCCGACTGCCGGATGCGGTCGCCCGCCGGCAGCAGCGAGCCCGGCGGAAAGTCCGTCTCGCCCAGCAGTCCCGGCGCGGGCACGAACGGATTGATGGGCACCTGGGGCGCGAAGCGCACCCCGCTGCCGGTCACCACCGGATAGCCAAAGAACGCCGAGGGCCCGGAAGTCGGAATGAAGTCCACGGTCAGGAAGTTGCGCATCCGCGGGTGGACGTTGAAGCGGAAGTCGAGCCCGTAGCCCCAGGTGTTGAGGCGCTCGGTGTCGCGCACATAGCCCCAGCGCAGGCGGAGCTCGGGGCGCAGCCGCGAACGAATCTGGTCGCGGAGAATCTGCACGTCGGTGTTCTGGGGCTCGACGCTGGCGGCGTGGTCGAGCAGCTCCAGCGCCCTCTCCGGCCGGCCGGAAGAATCCTCGGCCGAGGCCAGCCCGACCAGCACCGTGGGGTTATTGGGCTGCTCGGCCTGCAATTCCTGGAAGAGGTTGCGCGCCTGCCCGACGCGCCCCGACCACAGCATCGTCTGCGCCCTGCCGGTGCGGGCTTCGGCGTTGTTGGGGTCGAGCCGCAGGGCGCTCTCATACGAGAACAGAGAGGCCTGCCAGCGGCCCTGATAGGCCTGCACGCGGCCTTTGCCGATCCAGGCTTCGATGTTGTCCGGGTCGCGCTTGAGAATGTTGCTGAACTCTTCCGACGATTCGTCGTAGCGGCGCGCCCAGCCGAGCACGCGCGCCAGCTCCATCCGCGCCGCGCCGCGGTTCGGGTCTTTCTCCAGGATGCGGCGGTACTCGGCAATGGACTCGTCGTAGAAGCGGCCCCAGCTCAGCACGCGCGCCCGCTCCTGACGGACATCGAGGTCGTCGGGATGGCGGCTGAGCCACTCCTCGTAGAGCCGGGCCGACTCGCTGAACTGCCGGTTCCAACTGTAGACGCGGGCCAGCTTCAGCCGCACGTCGTCATTGTCGGGCTTGAGGCCGAGGGCCACGTTCAACTGCTCGATGGCGGCCGGGTAGTCTTCCTTGCGCAGCAGCGCGTCGGCCAGCTCCACCCGCGCCGAAACGTTGTTCGGGTCTTTCTGCACCAGGTTGCGGAAGTATTCTTCCGAGGCCGTGGGCGAGATTTCGCGGGCCACGCCGCGCTGCGCCTGCATGGTTTCCAGCGTGCGCGCCATCACATCGGCCTGGGGCTCGCCGGGGAAAGTGCGGCGCAGCTCGGCCAGCTCCCTTTCGGCCTCGTCCAGTTCGCCCGACCAGAGGAGGGTTTGCACCAGCCCGATGCGGGCTTCCTTGTGGTTGGGCTGCGCGGCCAGCACGAAGCGGTATTCGCGCACCGAGTCGCCGTAGCGGCGCGCCCAGCCCAGCACGCGCGCCAGCTCGACCCGGGCTTCGATGTTGGTGGCGTCCAGCGCCAGGCCTCTGCGATAGGGTTCGATGGCGTCGTCGTAGTGCCCGGCCCAGTTCAGCACCCGCGCCAGTTGCAGGTAGCCATTGGGGTTCTCCGGATGTTTGTCAATCCACGCCCGCAGCAGTTTCTCCGACTCGTCGAACTGGCGGTCCCAGCCCAGCACGCGCGCCAGCAGGAACTGCGCCTGGTCATCGTCGGGATGCCGGGCGAGATGCGCGCGATAGGCGGCAGCGGCTTCGCCGAAGCGGCCCTGGCCTTCCGCGGCCTGGGCCTGGAAGAGCTCCGGCGTAGTCGTCGCCGGCGTCACCGGCGGCGCCTCCACGCGGGTCCCCGGCTGCATCTGCGCCAGCAGCTTCATCCCGTCCTGCACGTCGGCGTTCTTCGGGTCTTCCTTCTGCAAGGCCTCGAAAATCGGCCGGGCTTCGGCGCTGCGCCCGAGCCACAGGAGCGCATAGGCTTTCACGACGCGAGCTTCGAAGTTCTCCGGCTCGGCTGCGAGAACCTTTTCGACTTCGTTCAGGCTGGCCTGGTACTGTCCCGACCAGCTCAGCACCCGCGCCAGGCCCAGCCGGGCTTCGCTGCTCTCGGGCTGGAAGCGCAGTACGTAGTTGAACTGCTGCATCGCGCCGGAGAAATCCCGGCGGCGCGCCAGCAGGCGGCCGAACTCGTTGCGGGCTTTGAAGTCCGAGGGCCGGCTGTTGACGTAGGTCTGGTAGGCGTCGATAGCGTCGGCGTCCTGGTTCGCCCAGGCCAGCACGCGAGCGTACTCAAGCTGCAACTCCGGCTGCCCGGTGCGCTTTTCGACCAGCTTGCGGTAGAGGGGCACGGCCTCGGCAAACTGGCGCTGCCAACTGAGCACGCGGGCGTAGTCGTGCACGACGTCGAGGTCGTCCGGGTTGAGTTCATGGGCGAGGCGCAGGTGCTGCGCGGCTTTGGCGTAGTCCGGGTTGGCGCGGTTCATGTAGAGCCAGCCGAGCCGCTGGTTCAATTGAAAGTCGCGGGTGAAGTAGGGGTAGATGCGGGCGTAGAGAGAAAGCGCCTGGGCGAACTCGAAGCGCTCGTAGGCCAGGTCGCCCTCGGCGCGCAGCTTGCGCGCCTGCTCCTGCGTCAGCACCTGGCGCAGCGGAGCTTCCTGCTGCGGCTCGTCGTCGGGTGCGGCGAGCGCAGCTCCGGCTGGCGCCGCCAGAAGCAAGACCGCGCCGCCGATCAGGATGCTCTTGCCTAGGGTTCGGGCCCGCATCGGAGTTACCTCCCTCGTCCCCCGCGCCCGGTGAGCTTCTGGAACTCCGGACGGAGGATGTCGAAACTCTTCTTCGGCACCTGCCTGTAGTCTACCGATTCCCAGCGTGGCCAAACAATAGGAATAGTGCTCAGGGTGTCGCCGCCGCCGGGGACAAACTGCGGCGGAACGTTCTGCGCCGGCGCGAAGGCAAAGGCGGCCAGCGCGATGTGGTCAGAGCGCAGCCCGATGGGCTTGGCGTTCTCATCCGTGCCCGAATAGACGATGCCGCTGGAGGGATCCATCACCAGCAGCAAGCCCCAGGAGAGCCGCACGCGGATTTCGCGGGAGGGGGCGTCGTAATACCACTGGGCGATGGAGTTGTAGCCCGGCTGGCCGTAGTCGAACACACCCCGCAGCAGCACACTGCGGCTGTAGCGTTCGGCCGGGTAGAAGGTGCCATCGCGTCCGTAGCGGCGCCGGTTGGTCTCCACCACGATTTCCTCGAAGTCTTCAAACTCGGCGACGTCGGTCTTCAGGTTGCGCAGGATGATGACGTCGGTCAACTGCGGCATGCCGCCCACACGCACTTCGCGATAAGGGTTGTAGCTGCGCGCCACCAGCAGGCGGGCGTTGTCGGGCCCGCTCAAGCGCAACAGGAAATTGAACCCGTCCTCCGACTTGCGCGGCGGCACGCCCGGCACCGGAACCGTCTTCGAGCCGCAGGGCCGCCCGCAGGTGTTGAGGGCCACGGCGTAGTTGGCTTTCTTCCAGTCAATCTCGGCGCCGGCGGAAGAGGAAAGCTGAATCCGCAGGTAGAGCGCGGAGGGATCCGAAGCCCAGCGGATGCGCTCGATATAGGGCAGCCCCTCCGGACTGCTGACGCCGGGCGCGGTGAAGACCTCCTGGTACTGGGGCGGCGTGGCGGGAAGGAATTTATGCAAGCCGAAGTGCTGCTCCGGATCCATGTCGTTCAGCCAGAGCGCGCTGCGGTAGAACGGCTGCTCGAAGTCGTAGGCAATCCAGTTGTGCTTCCACCATTCGTCCACCCACTCGAAGACGATGCCGCCGGCGAAGCCGGCGTCGCGGATGTTCTGCGTCAGCCGGATCAGGTCTTCACCCTGCTTGCGTTCCTCCAACCCGCCGTGGTTCCAGCCGTAGGGGTTGAAGTGGGCGATGCCGATGCTGGTGGAAAGCCCGTACTCGGCCACCAGCAGCGGCGTCTTGCGGTAGTGCGCCTTCAGGTCCTGCAGGTAGCCCCAGTAACTGTTGATGCCCTGCTTGTCGGTGGCGCTGCGGTACTTGGCGTCGTGGATGATGAAATCGGGATAAAACGGATAGATGTGGGAGGTGGCGAAGAAGCCGGACTTGAGCTCGGCGGTGGGCGAGACTTTTTCTTCATCGAGCGAGACGGCGTCAATATCGTCGGTGATCCCCGGGCGCAGCGGCGGCAACTGCTCGCCCTTGGCGCGGCGAATCTGCCACTCCTCTTCGAGCGAGCTCTCCGAGGGATGGTAGAGCGGGTCGAGCGGCGGCCACGACACCCACGACACCGGGCGCTGCCAGTTGTACTTGTCCACTTCGTATTCGAGCACTTTGTTGCACATCCGCGTCAGCCAGACTTCGGTGGCGTTGGCGTCGGAAATCTTCAGGAAGCGGCCGTCGAAGCTGCGCGCCCCCGGGGTGCGGGCGTTGGTGGCGGCGACGATGCTGGGCTCGATCTCGCGCCCCACCAGCCAGCCAATCGTCCATGGCGAAACATCGGCGGCGTAGATGCCGCCCGGACGGCCGGGCTCGGCGGCCAGGGTGGCGTTGCCGTGGATGACGTCGACGAGGTTGTAGATTTCGGTCTCGAAATCCACGATGAACTGCCGGTCGTAGAGGTTGCGGTCGGGCGGCTCCTTCATCCAGATTTCCTGGAAGAGGTAGAGCGGCCGGTCGGGGTTCTTGGTGTTGTGGAGCCAGAGCGCCTGATAGAAAGCCGGCGGCAGCAGCGTGTAGACGCGGATGGAATTCGCCCCCAGCCGGTCGATGCTGTCCAGCCACCCCAGGTAGGTTTCCGCCTTGAGCGGCGGGTCGGAAACGAAATGCCCCGGGCGCGCCGGGCCGATGTTGACTCCGGCGATGTAGAGCTGCCTCCACTCGTTGCCCTCGCGCACCTGGAAGTAGCCGCCTTCCAGGCGCGCCGCCACTTGCAGCACTGCCGGACGCTCGCGCGCCGCCTGCATCGCCGCCAGCACCGCCGGGTCATCGGCGCCCGCCAGCCGCTCCAGCTCCGCCAGCGCTTCAGCGTTGGCCGGGTCGCGCTTGAGCACCTCGGAAAGCAGCGCCGCGGCTTTCTGGTTCTCGCCCCGGGTGCGGTGGGCGCGCGCCATCGCCACGCGCACTTCGGCCAGCCCCAGCATTTCCGGGGGGAGCTTCTCGAAGTTGGCCAGCGCCCGGTCGGGCTGGCCGAGCTCGAGCCAGCAGTGCGCCAGGCCGCGCCGCGCGTCCACCAGATCGGGCTGCAGCGTCAGCGCCCGGTCAAAGTAGGGTTCGGCTTCGGTGAAGCGTTTGAGCTTCAGGTAATTCCATCCGAAGAGCGTCAAGGTGGTGGCATCGTTGGGGTCGAGCTGATAGGCGCGCTCCAGCAGCCGGAGCGACTCTTCGTAGTTCCCCTTCTTGTATTCATCGGCCGCTTGCACGTAGAGCGGCCCCGCCCAGCTCTTGCCGCCGAATTCCCAGTAAGCGGCGAGCGCGAAGATGATGATGAGTGAAACCACAATGCGGTTGCGGAGCAGGTTCATCGGTTAGCCTCCCGCTCCGCCGTGCGTCACCATTTCCCACTTCTGGAAGCCGGTGAGGAAGCGCCAAAAGCCCTGCACGCGATACCAGACCACCAGTTGGCGGTAGCCGACGTTCTCCAGCAGCGCGTAGCCCAGCAGGATGAGCAGATCGCGGTAGCGCGGGTAGCGCCGGTAGGTCAGCTCTTCCATCAGCACCGAACCCACCGAGAGGAAGCTGCCGTAGGCCAGCGCCAGCAGCACGAACAACAGGAAGAGCGAGGGCGGCACAATCCCCAGCAGCAGCGCCAGCGGAATCATGATGTAGCCCAGAAACTCCACCGGGGCGCCGAACGCCTCCACATACAACTGGAACGGATACGACAGCCAGCCGATCCGCCCGAACTTGCGGCTGAAGAGCATGTCGGAGTTGAGCCACAGCGTCTGATACAGCCCCAGGTGCCAGCGCCGCCGCTGCGCCGCCAGGTTCTTGCGATTGGCCGGCGCTTCCGTCCAGCAGACCGGATCGGAGATGAACTTCATCTTGATGCGCCGCTCGTTCTCCCGCGCCCAGCGGTGCAGCCGGACAATCAGCTCCATGTCTTCCGACACGGTGGTCTCGTGGAAGCCGCCGGCTTCAATCACCGTCTCACGGTGGAAGACGGCGAAGGCGCCGGAAACGATGAGCGTGCCGTGCAGGATGTCCCAGCCGGTGCGTCCGAACAGGAACCCCCGCAGGTACTCGACCACCTGAAAACGCTCCAGCGCCGTGTCCGGCAGGCCCACGCTCACTACCTGGCCGTCCTTGACCTCGCAGCCGTTCAGGATGCGCACGATGCCGCCGCTGGCCACGATGTTGAGCGGGTCGCGCTTGATGGGCCGCATCAGGCGCAGCAGCGCATCGCGCTCCAGAATGCAGTCGGCGTCCAGCGTGCAGAAGTAGGGCGTCCGGCAGGCGTTGATGCCGACGTTGAGGGCGTCGAACTTGCCCCCGTTTTCCTTGCTGATGACCAGCAGGTTGGGGATGGCCGGGTTCAGGTAGAAGCCACGCACCGCCTCGGTCACCAGCCGCGGCCGGTAGATGAGGTCCATCTTGACGAGCTGGTAGGCGGCGATGAGCCGGTTCAGCGAATCGTCGCTCGAGCCGTCGTCCACCACCACCACTTCCAGGTAGGGGTAGTCGGTCCGCAGCACCGAGCGCACCGACTCGACAATCACTTCCTGCTCGTTGTAGGCCGGCATGATCACCGTCACCGGCGGCGTCACCACCGAATCCCGCAGCTCCTCCAGCCCCTGGTAGGCCAGCCGCCGGTTGTAAATCAGCAGCGAGCCCAGCGAGAGTCCCATCAGGATGGTGTAGCCGCCGTTGGCCAGGAAGAAATAGGCCACGATAATCATGTTGAAAATGTTCATCAAGTGGATGAAGAAATCGCGCCATTCGACGGCCATCATTCTTATCGGCTCCTTTTTGCCTGCGCCAGCTCGGCGCGGCGCGCTTGCGCCAGCGCGCGCACTTCGGGGTCGGCTTCATGCGCGGCCAGGTGGCTCACCCAAGCCTGGATCTGGCCATCGGCGTGCCGACCGAAATCTTCCAGGAACTTCCGGCGCACGCCGGCGTCCTGCGTGCCCAGCAGCAGGCCCACCAAATAACTCGTCTTGCCCATGTGGGCCAGTTGCTCGATGACGCGGCGCTCGCGACCGTCGCGCCCGGCGGCATACTGCGCCAGCAGGCTGGGGATGAGGCCGGCGCGCTGCCACTCGTCGGCAATCTGCTCGCGGCTGTAGCGGTCTTCGCTGCTCAGGAAGTAGTCGTAGAGCAGCGCCGTGCCTTCGGCGCCGAAGGCCTGCAGCGTTCGCACCGCCGCTTCCCGCACCATCCAGCGCGGGTCGGCCAGCCGCCGCGCAATCTCCGGCAACTGCGTCTCGAACTTGGGTTTCGCCATCGCCCGCACCGTGTGCAGCCGCACGAACCACTCCGGGTCTTCCAGCAGCGCCAGCAGCACCGGCACGGCGCGGATGTCGCGCATGTAGGCGATCACCGGCGCCGCCCGCGCCCGCACGTCCGGGTTCTCGTCGTAGGAAAGATTGTTGAGGAAGAGCTCCATGAGTTCGGCCGAGAAGTTCTTCTCGCTCAGGGTGAACCCGTACTCGCTCGCCGCCGCCTTCTCTACCATCTCGCGGATGACGTCGGTGGTCAGGAAGCGGACGCGCCGGTGCTGGTGCTTCAGCACCGGGGCCAGCTCAGCGGCGGACGAGAGCGGGAAATTGACGATGGCCGCCTTCACGGTGCGGAACGACAGGCCCGGCGTGGCCGGTTGCAGGATTACCCGTTGCAGGCACTCGACCAGCGCCGGAAGGCTCTCCGGCTCCGCCAGCGTGCCCAGGCCGCGCAGCGCCACTTCGCGCACATCGGGGTGCGCGTCCTGTAGTGCTTTCACCAGCAGTGGCCAGCTTCCGCGGTGGCGGATGGCCACCAGGCTCTGCGCCGCCCGCGCCCGCTGCAGGTAGCCGAAGCGGAAGACGCGCACGAACAGCGCCGAGAGGCCGCGCGAGTCCGCCAGCCCGCCCAGGCGCTGCTGCCAGCGCTTGATGAGCCCCAGGTCGTCGCACAGCTTGCTCAGCGCTGGCAGCTTGTCGGGCGCCGGCAGCCGCTCCACCACCAACTGCTCGAACATCGCCGGGTCGCTCTTGATCGAAAGGTCCCGCAATGCCGCGAACGCCTTGTCGGCGTCGACCGTCCCCTCGACCAGCCCCCCTACCAGTGGGAACACCTGCTGCCGCAGGTCGTCCAGCCGCTCGAAGTAGCGGTCCCGGCGCCGCCGCCGCAGGATGGCCGCGGCCACGAAGCCGAACGTCAACACCAGCACCACCACCAAAACGACGATGACGAAAGTGATGACGTGCTCGATGAGGATCGGGATCGGCAACGCTTCTCTCTCCGCTCCTTCGGTGTCTCAGCCTAGGGAGTTACACAACTCCCCATCGGTCGAGTGGAGGTGAAAGGTAAGGCTCGTCTGCCCTGTCCGCCATGCTGAAGACAAGACATCGGGTCTGGTTCCGGAGACGACCCCCTGTGAAAACGGAACCCTCCGAAAGAATCCGGTTCCAGCCCGCAACGAAACTCTACACAAAAACACCGCAAAAGTAAACCTTTCCGCCACAACTGCCCGCTGTTTGTTGGGGTTGGAGCGGGCGCGAAGTTCCTTCACCACACGCCGAGTTGTGCTACATTTTTTCGGCGCACGATGAAGCCCCCGACCCGAACCCACATCCCACAACTCGACTTGCAGGGGCAGTATACCGCACTCAAGCCGGAAATCGAGGCGGCTTTGGCGCGGGTGCTCGAGAGCCAGCGCTTCATCCTCGGCCCCGAAGGCGAGGCGCTGGAGCGCGAGCTGGCCGACTACTGCGGCCTGCCCCACGCCATCGGCTGCGCCTCCGGGTCAGACGCGCTTCTGCTGGCTTTGGTTACACTCGGCGTCACCCAGGAGCACGACGTCCTTACCGTTCCCTTCACTTTTTTCGCTACCGCCGGCGCCGTCGCTCGCCTGGGCGCGCGCGCGGTGTTCGTGGACATCGAGCCGCGCACCTTCAACCTCGACCCGGCGAAGCTGCGGGCGCGCCTGGGCTCGCTGGACGCCGCAGCCCGCAAGCGTATCCGCGCCCTGATTCCGGTCCACCTCTTCGGCCAGCCCGCCGACATGGACGCCATCAACGAAATCGCCGCTGAATTTGACCTGCCGGTGATTGAGGACGCGGCGCAGGCCATCGGGGCCGAGTACAAGGGACGGCGCGTGGGGGGAATCGGGCGCGTCGGCTGCTTCAGTTTCTATCCCACCAAAAACCTCGGGGCTTACGGCGATGCCGGGGCGATGACTACCACCGACGCGACGCTGGCCGACCGGCTGCGCGCCATGACCCGCCACGGCTGCACCCACGACAAGTATCACCACGACCACGTCGGCTGGAACGCTCGCCTCGATGAATTGCAGGCCGCCGTCCTGCGGGTCAAGTTGCGTCACCTCGAGGACTGGAACCGCGCCCGCATCGCGGCCGCCGACCGCTACGATCAGTTGTTTGTGGAAGCGGGGTTGTCAGACCCGAAGAAGACTTATCCCGATGAAAAGCACCCCGTGGTTATTCCTTATCGTGCTCCGAACCGTCGACATGTCTTTCATCAGTACGTCATCCGCGCCCGCGAGCGGGATGCTCTGCGGAAATATCTTGCCGACGAAGGCGTGGGAACTGAGGTTTACTACCCGCTGCCGCTGCACTTGCAGAGCTGCTTCCACGCCTGGGGCGGCCGCGAGGGCGATTTCCCCGAAGCCGAGCGCGCCGCCCGCGAAGTTCTGGCGCTGCCCCTCTACCCCGAGCTCGCCCCCGACCAGCAGTCCTACGTAGTTAGCAAGGTCTCCGCCTTCTATCGTCGCGGGTGACTGGCCGCGGCGGGCTGGGTTCACAAGTGGAGCATCCAACGGATGTACTTTATGAACTCCTCCTTGGCCTTGGGGTCAACCAGAATACTTGTCAAGTTGAAGTGTTCTCTAACGAGTCGGTCCTTAGCCATTTCTTTTAGCACGCGCTCCGTAAGACAGCTTGCCAGATAGACGGTGATAGCGGCCTTGTTTCGGTTCAATGCACTGTCAAAACTCTTTTTCGCTGCTCCATATCGTTCTAAAGCACCCGCTGGGTCTATCCCAGCCTTGACTTCAATGCAGCCTTCCAATACTGACTTGGGGTTGAGGATGGACACGTCAGGCTCACTGCCGAAGAGGAGTTTGTACCCGTTGGACATGCTGATGGTCTTAACAAGGTCAATTTGGACCTCTTGCGAGATATCCATCGGGCGATCGTCCTTGTCCAAGACTTCTTGGACCAGATGGGCTTCAGCCAAAGAGACCAAGAGAAGTTGTTTGACTTTTCGAGCGCCCTCCTTTCCAATCTCTCCTCGCCACGAACCGTTCAGTTGGCTGCCAAAGTTTTGCGCTCCGAGGGTGCGTAGGTCATTGAGGGAAAGGTGTGGGTCGGCATCTACCATGCTGCTAATGTAGGAATTGAACAGTCTGGCTAGCTCCGCGGCTCTCTCGTCCGACAAGTGTGTTGAGGAGCCATCCTCAAGAGCGTTTGTGGGGAAGGCGAGGCGTGCAACTCCCTTTTGAGGAATCGCGGCAAGCAAGCGGTAGTATGCGATCAAGCGTGGGTTCTTCCTGATAATGTCTGGGTGGCAGAGAATCAAGTGCAGAGGGGCACCCCGTTTCTGCAAGATCTTGAGAGTCGTGGCGGACACGCCGAAGGCCTCTGCACGGTCCCAGTCGAGTTTCGCGCCCAAGGCGTCGACTTGTCGAACAAGCTTGGAAAATTCGTTGTGCCTGCGGTAGAAAAAGGAAGATCGTAGACTGTATTGAAGTTTTTCGGCCTCTTGCTGAGGCCTTGGTTGAACTTGCCGCTTGGACTCAGGTTCGCGGCGTGTTAGTAGAGGCTTTCTTGGCTTCCTCTGTCTCCTTATGCGCTTTTTTGCCATACGAGAATGCTTTCTCTTACCGGAAACCTGCCATATTTCCCCATTTGTTGAGAACTGTTGCCTTTGTAGCGAGCTACAATAATTTCCTTCGTCTCAAACCCATAGTCTTCGGCGATGTCAGAGAGGACGCAATCGACGGGAATGTGTTCGCCCTCGAACCGAACATTGTCAACGACCATTGCGACTTTGGCGCCGCTTGCAAGAGTCTTTTTCCAGCTCGCCAAAACCTTTGTCATGTCGTTGAAGTATGCAACGATCATGTGCGGTATGCGCGGGTTGTTGAGCTGCTTTCTCTCAAGCTTTTTCACGACTGATTCCAACAGAGGATGAGCTGGTCTTTCGGAATCGCTGACCTTGGACTCAATGTGCGAGCGCAGGATTCCGAATCTGATTGCCTTTAGTTCCTCAAAGCTCCGCACGAAATGGAAGCACAGTTCGACACAATAGCTCCGCGTATAGTCGTAGCGGTTCACGTACGGCGGAGATGTGATGATGGCCGTTGGTTTTCGTTCAATATCTAGGCATGAAAGCTCACGAGTATCACCGTCCAGGACCCTCGGCAAAGGATGGAAGCCATTCCGGCTGCCGGGGAACAGCCACTGAATCCGCTGAACATCTTCCTCTGCCTGACGAACCTTGCTTTCAAGTGCATCCAGGGGCTCTGCGGGTTTTCGGTCCCGCAGGAGGCGAAGAAACTGTCCATCCTTTGATGTGAAGCTGCAACCTTCAAGAATCGCGAAGAATAGAAGCAGCATGGGATTCCGAACCTGGCTCGGAAGCTCGTCAATCGCTGTCTTCATTCTTCGTAGAGTACGGAGTGTTTCCGCGTTGAAAGCAATACTCATCAGGGGCACGTCGTCGGCGATGGGTGCAAGGTCAGCCTTGGGCGTACGGCGCCTGAGTGTCTGAAAAGCTTCTGATAGGGACCCAGCGCGTAGGGCAAGAAACTCTTGGTTCGCCCGTGCCACAAACGTAGCCAAGGGCATTTTGTCGAGGCCAATCGCGGGCACACCTTCAACCGCTGCTGTGAACAAAGTTGTTCCCATTCCAGCGAACGGATCCATAAGAAGGTCCTGCCCTGTGAGTTGGAAGCGCCGCAGGAGCTCTTGGACAAAGGCGAAAGAAAACGCTTCTTTGTATCGGTAGAGCCTAAGGATAGGAACAGACTTGTTGCCCACGTAGGAGACAACTCCCCCGAGGCGGAGGTCCTCGCGAAACAGTGAGCGGTACTTTCGCTCGATGGTGTCTTGACCGACCCCTACCACCCGCGCACCAGCTGCCGTACTTTCCCTTTCCGTCATTGGACTTGTACCCCGCCTATCGCACAATGTCAACTGAATTGGGTTCTCCCCCACCCGCGGCGCCTCCAGATTGCCACCACGACCTTGCATTGCACGCTTGCGACCACTCTTCGGCTTATTTTCGCTCAAGATCTTGCATTACACAAGCCCACATTTGGCCAGGCATTGGAACGACTTACCTGGCTCGGCTTCGACGGGCAGCGGCTGTGCCTGGGGTCAACGGCCTAGAGACTTCCCAATTTGGGCCTGGAGTGAAGAGGGCTTGACAAGCGCCAAGTTTTCGCTTATCATTCGCACAGCTTGGAGGCACGATGCTGGAAGGCCTGAGGCTGGCAGAAACCCCGCCGTACGAGGAACCCATCCGAGAAACTAGTTTCTGAGAAAGCCCTTTCTTCCAAGCGGATAGAGAACATGAGGAAACATGGAAATGGAACTAGTTTCGGCGCGGAAGGCGTTTGGAGTGAACAAGATGCGGAGCAGTGAAGCCGCGATACCCCCCGGTCTAGAAGCTGGAGGCTAGATGCTGGATGCTGGATGCTGGAAGGCCAATCACTGCAGAAGCGCAGAGAACGAACGGCAGGGGGCAAGCCCCTGCCCTACCCCAGACAGCGCTGCCCCAGGGTGAGTCGTGGATTCCAGATTTGAAATGGCGGATTCGAAAGGAGCCCGAGTGCGTTACAATTCTTCAGGTCTAGAGCACTCGTAGGAATCGAGGGAACAGCCATGGCAGAAGCAAAGGGAACCAACAACCAGCCCAAGAAGGACACCAGCGGGCGCAACCGCATCCTGATGGTGGTGGCGTTCACTGTGGTCACGTACCTGGTGAGCATCACGGTGCAGGGCGTGATGTATGTCGCCGGGCTGCTGGGCCCGCAGACGGCGCCGTGGGGCGTGTGGGTGATCGCGCCGATGCTGGCCTCGGCGGTCGCCGGGCGCATGCTGCTCGCCTGGCTGCGCGGCCGCGCCGCCTCCAAGTCGCTGCAAAAAGAGCGCGACGTCCTGATGGAGCACGTGCGCGAGCTCACCTACAACATCAACAACCCGCTCAACTCCATCACCGCCAACCTCATCGCGCTCAAGACCGAATACAACCCCGGCAGCGTGGAGCAGATTGAAACCAGTTCGCGGATGATTTCGCGCATCGTGATGAAGCTGGCCAACATTGACGTGCAGGCGCTGCTGCAGGCGCAGCAGGCGGGCGGCGGCGGAGTCAACGTCGAGCAGATGGGCCGCGCCGGGTCGCTCTAGCGCTCAGCGGTCAGCTTTCAGCGTCCAGCCTTGAGCTCGCGTGGGAAGGGCGGGGCTTCAGCCCCGCCAGACAGCCCTGCTTCCAACAACCTTCCTTACTGCCGTAGGCCGTCGTGGAGGCGCAGCCGAAACGACATTCTCTCTTTCGACTCTTTCACTCTGTCACTCTGCTACTCTGTCACTTTGTATTTGTAATGGAGGTTTCCCCATGAAACGCCGCGGATTGATTCTCGCTTTGATTTTCGTCGCCCTAGTGCTGGGCGGCCTGGCGCTCTTCGCCATCACCTTCAATATGAGCGCGCTGGAAACGCCCGGCGAAACCGAAGCCTGGCTGGCCCTCAAAGCCCGGCGCTGGTTCGTCGCCCGCGGGGTCAAGCGCGAGCCGCTGCCGCCCGCGCCGGCCTGGAGCCGCGAGTCGGTTGAGTCGGGCGAGATGAACTACGGCATGAGCTGCGCCAACTGCCACGGCAAGGACGGCCGCACTCCCTCTCAGCTCGGCCTTTCGATGTACCCGCCCACGCCCGGCCTGGGCTCGCCCGACGTGCAGGCCTACACCGACGCCGAACTCTTCTGGGTTATCAAGCACGGCGTGCGCCACTCCGGAATGCCCGGCTTCGGCCGCATCTACTCCGACGACGACCTCTGGCGCCTCGTCCACTACGTCCGCTCCCTCCGCGAAGGCCAGATGTGAGGCTTGGGAAGGGCGGGGTTTTTCGGAGCGCAGCGGAGATCCTGAGCACAGTCGAAGGAAACCCCGCCGAAAGGCGTGCGAGGAGATTCGGGCTTTAGCCCCTGAAGTGGCTTGTTCCAGCTCTTCTTCTAGGCTGTCGCGGGCGCAATTCTCTTGAACACTTCCGCCACCACGCGATCGCACCGCGACAAATGGAATTCAAACGCGCTCCGGGTGGACGCGCCCACTCGTTCGAAGAGGTCCCCTTGCAGCATCACCCGCGCCCGATACAGGCGCGTTTTCACCGCTTCTTCGCTCAGCCCCAGCGCCTCGGCCGTCTCCGCCGTGCTCATCCCTTCCGCCTCGCGCAGCACGAACACCGACCGGTACTCATCGGGCAGGGCGTCGAGCGCGGCTTCCAGCAGCGCTTTCATCTCCTGGTCGAACAACTGCCGCTCGGGGTCACGCGTGGGGGACGCAAAGTAGTTCATACCGTCGCTCTCCGGTTCCATTCTCGAATCCACCACCTCGAACCGCCGCGTGCGGCGCGCCCGCGCCAGCGCTTCGTGCACCGCAATCTTCGTCAGCCAGGTGGAGAACTTCGCCCGCCCGGCGAATTGATTCAGGTGGACGTAGGCCCGCACGTAGGCATCCTGCATCACATCCTCGGCTTCCGTGTCGCTGCCCAAGATGGCGCGTGCCACGCGATACAGCCGCTGGTTGTAGCGCCGCATCAGGATTTCATAAAGCGCCACCTCGCCCGCCAGAACGCGCTCCACGACCTCTTGGTCCGGCATTCCACCCGGCTTGGCCAGCGCCAGGACTTCAGCTCGCTCCAGGCTCGCCATTTCCGCTCCTCTCGACTGCCTTCTATCTCAATAGAGTACGGAAACGCGAAAAGGTTGCAGAATTCTTGTCCTCGTGCGCTTTGTCACCTTTTTCGGGTTTCCCACTCTGTATCGATGGAAGCAGAAACTTCAACGAGGTGAACCGATATGAAGACCTTTGATGCAGGTTTGAATTCCTCCTGGTGGGCGCTACGGGTTGGGCTGGGGCTGGGACCTTTCCTGGCCGGGCTCGACAAGTTCTTCAATCTCCTTGCCAACTGGGAGCAGTACTTGAGCCCGCTGGCCGTCAACCTCCTGCCGGTGAGCAGCGCCACCTTCATGCGCGCCGTAGGAGTGATTGAGATGGTCGTGGGGCTGGCCATCCTGACCCGCTGGACTCGTCTGGGCGCCTACGTCGCCGGAGTCTGGCTGGTGGCTATCGCCGCCAACCTGATTACTACCGGCGGATACTACGATGTGGCCGTGCGCGATGTGCTGATGGCGCTCGCCGCCTACACCTTGGCCCGCCTGACCGAAGCGCGCCAGGAAGTCCTTGCGTCGCAGCCGGCCTCCTTGCACGATGCCATCGGCCTGCGCCGCTCCAGCGCAGCGTAAAATGTCTCAACCACAGCAGATTCCTTCCCGCTGTGAGCTTGATCCGGACGGGCTGATCCTCCGACTAGAACTGGTGGTTCCGTCCGATCCCCGGCTCATTGACGATTTCGTCATGAAAACCAGCAGCTTGCTCAGCGGGGCCCCGTGCGGGGACGCGCTGCAAGCCGTTGAGCTTGCTTTGCATGAGGCCCTAGCCAATGCCGTCGTTCATGGCAATCACAACGACCCAGCCAAGGCGGTCCGCCTCTGCCTGGCCGTACGCGAAGGTTGCGGAATAGAGGTGGTCGTAAAGGACGTGGGCGCCGGATTCGACCGTGACCAACTGCCCAGTCCTGTGGCGGAAGGGAACTTGCTCGCCTCACACGGGAGAGGAATCTTTCTCATGAAGCACCTTATGGACGAGGTGGACTTCCGGTTTGATGGCGGTACAGAAATCCGTCTGCAACGCCGCGGAGCAACCGACACGGAAGCCGAACCTGTAGTTTCGGCGCCCCGCAAGGCGTAAACTAGTACATCTCTCCGAGGTGACTGTAAGAAGGAGGCTGTCATGGCCAAATTCGTGAAAGTGGCTACGCGAGCCGAATTGGCGGGTCTGCAAGGAGGAAAACTTGTACAGGCCGCCGGGCAGAATCTTGCCCTTTTCAACGTGGGAGGAAACTACTACGCCATCGAGAACACCTGCCCTCATCGCGGTGGGCCGTTGGCCGAGGGCCCGGTAGCAGGCGAGGTAGTTACCTGCCCGTGGCACGGTTCCAGCTTCAACATTAAAACTGGTGCCGTTCTATCCGGACCTGCCGATCGGGGCGTTAAGAGCTTCCCCGTTCAGGTATCGGGGGATGACGTAGAAGTAGAAGTCGAATAGGTAACTCAGCGTTCGCCGCATTCCGCTGCCCCGCACGTCCTTCGCCGGTTCTCTGCGTTGTGATTCAGGATTTGAGGGGAGATATGCCGACTCAGAATGTCAAACTCACAAAACGGGAAGAGATTGCCGACCAAACGATGGCTTTCTATTTTGAGAAGCCTGCTGGGTTCGACTTCAAGGCGGGGTAATTCATCGAGGCAACACTGATTGACCCGCCAGAAACCGATGCCGAAGGCAACACCCGTGCTTTCACAGTAGCCAGCGCTCCCTACGAATCGAACCTCATGATCGCCACCCGAATGCGCAATACGGCCTTCAAGCGCGTCTTGAAAGAATTGCAGCTCGAAACTCAGGTTAGTCTGGACGGTCCCTTTGGCCTCCTGACCTTGCACCCGGACGCGTCGCGGCCCGCCGTCTTTCTCGCGGGGGGAATAGGCATTACTCCGTTCCGCAGCATTCTCTGGCAGGCAACCCAAGAGAGGTTGATGCATCGCCTGCTGCTTTTCTATTCCAACCGCCGACCGCACGATGCGCCCTTTCTGCAAGAACTTCAGGAGCTGGAAAAGCAGAATCCGAACTTCACGCTGGTAGCCACCATGACGCAGATGCAAGAGTCAGATGAATCCTGGAAGGGCCACAGGGGTTACATCAACGGGGAGATGCTCGCAACGTACACAAAAGATCTGAACTCTCCCATCTACTACATGGCGGGCCCGCCGGGAATGGTGAACGCTATGCGAGGCGTGTTGAAGGACGCCAGCGTTGATCAGAAGAGCATTCGGTCCGAGGAATTTGCCGGTTACTGAGTTGCCAAAGCACGGTTACCGTCGAACCAGCGCCGCGAGTTCCACTAGGCTGTCCACCATCAGGTCCGGCGGATGCTCGGCCAGCCGCTCGCTGCCGAGACCGTAGCTGACGCCGACCACGCGCACGCCGGCGTTGCGCGCCGTTTGCACGTCAATCTCCGAGTCGCCGACGAGCAGCGCCTGCTCTTTGGCCGCGCCGGTTTCGCGGAGAATCGTTTCCACGCCGATCGGGTCGGGCTTCTTGCGCTCGAAGCTGTTCCCGCCATAGACCAGCCGGAAGTGCGGCGCCACGCCCAACCCTTCCAGGATCATCTTGCTGAACCGCTCGGGCTTGTTGGTCAGGACCGTGAGCACGCGCCCGTCGGCGGCCAGTTGGTCGAGCGCTTCGCGCACGCCGGGATAAAGCACGGTGTTGTCCAGCATGTGCTCGCGGTAGTAGCTGAGGAAGAACGGCAGGGCTTCGGCCACCAGCGCGTCGTCTTCGGTATGGTCGAGCGCGCGGCGCACCAGCATGGGGGCGCCGTCGCCGATGTAGTCGAAGATGACCTCGTGAGCCAGCGGGCCGAGCCCGAACTTTTCCCGCGTGGCGTTGACCGCCAGCGCCAGGTCGAGCTTCGAGTCGATCAGCGTGCCATCCAGATCGAAGATGAACACCCGCAGCCCGCGCCAGAACTCTCGGCCGATGGATTCACGATTCATGTGAACCAATCATTATAGACGACACCCGCGCTTGCAGCCTTCGCGCCGCCCCGTGTAGACTCGTGTCTCCCGCCGGTCGTCGTTCGACGGAATGACATGGGAAGGGCGGGGTTTCGACCCCGCCGTTCAAGCGGTGAAGGGATTCCCGTACCGCACTGCCGTAGGCCGTCGCGGAGAGCGGTAGCTCGGAGCGACACAAAGAAACTGGAGAGACCTGATGGCGACCATCTATCCCTTTCGCGCCCTGCGCTTCCGCCCGGAAAAAGCCGGCGTGCCGCTCGAAAACCTCGTCACGCAGCCCTACGACAAGATCACGCCGGAAATGCAGGAACGCTATTACGCGCTCAGCCCGCACAACCTCATAACGCTTGAACTCGGCCGCCGCGAGCCCGCGACCGACTCCAACAATGTCTACACTCGCGCCGCCAAGTGGCTCGACGACACGATTAAGGCCGGGGTGCTGGCGCCTGACCCCGAGCCGAGCATTTATGTCTACTTCCAAGAGTACGCGGTGCCTGGAACGAAAGACCGCCGCACGCGCAAGGGCTTCATCGCGCTGGGCAAGATTGAAGACTACGAAGCCGGCGTCGTCCACCGTCACGAACAGACGCTCAGCGGCCCCAAGGCCGACCGCCTCGAACTCCTCCGCCACACCCACGCCCACACCGGCCAGCTCTTCATGATCTACAGCGACCCGGCGCACGAGATGGAAAAGCTGCTCAAGGAAGTTGCTCAGCGTGAGAAGCCGGAAGAAATCACCGACGAGTACGGCGCCATCCATCGCCTCTGGCGGGTCAGCGACCCGGCCACCATCAGCCGTTTCCAGCAAATCATGGCCGACAAGAAGCTCATCATCGCCGACGGCCACCACCGCTACGAGACCGCGCTCGCCTACCGCAACGAGTGCCGCCAGAAAACCGGCCGCAGCGACCCCGACGCGCCGCACGAAAAGGTCATGATGACCTTCGTCCACATCGAGCAGCCCGGGGTCACCATCCTGCCGGGCCACCGCGTGGTCTCGAACGTCGAGGGCTTCCACTTCCAGACGTTTCGCGACAAGGCGAGCGAGAACTTCGACTGGTACGCCTATCCCGGCGCCGACGGCGCAGCGAAACTGCTACGCGACCTCGCCGAGCGCGGCGCCGAGCGCCCCTGCTTCGGCGTCGTCGCTGCCAGAGAACCGACGCCGTACCTCTTTCTCCTAAAGGTTAATGCCGACCTCGCCAAGCTGCTGCCGAATGTCTCCGCCCGGCAGCGCCGGCTCGACCTCGTCGTGCTGCATAAGCTGCTGCTCGACCGCTGCCTGGGCATCAGCGAAGAAGCCGTGCGCGCCGGCAAGCACCTCCGCTACCTGCGCAGCGCCGAGGAAGCCGCCGCCCTCGTGCATAGGGGCGACGCGCAAATTGCTTTTCTCGTCAACCCGGTGCGCGCCGAGCTGGTCTGTGAAATCGCGCTGGCGGGCGAGGTTCTGCCGCAGAAGTCCACCGACTTCTACCCCAAGATGCTCAGTGGCCTCACCATCTACCGCCTGGACACCTAGCCTCTCCGCACAGTCCAGCGGTTCGTCTTGGCGTCGGACCTCAGGGACTAAAGCCCGATTCATGGGGAGGCTTTGCGGCACGGCTGAGGCCGTGCCCCGACGAAGGAGCGCCCCTTTTGACTGTCACGCTGAGCGGAGCGCAGGGTCTCAGCGCTCACATTCTTCGCCCCGATGAATCGGGCTCAGAATAGGCACAGGAAGGAGCTACAACTTGAAGCTGGCGAGCGCCGCCTGGTCGTCGTCGAAGACTTCAAACACCGTCAGCAAGCGGGTGACTTGCAGCGTCTCGCGGAATTTCTTGGTCAAGCTGCTCAGCTTGACCTCGCCGCCCTGCGAGCGCGCCGAGGTGTAGGCCGCCACCAGCGTGCCCACGCCGGTGCTGTCGATGAAGCTGATGCGCGCCAGGTTGAGCAGAATCTTCTTCTTGCCCTGCCCCAGCAGCCCTTTGATGGTCTCGCGCAGCGAACTGGACTCGTCGCCCAGGATGATTTTGCCGTTCAACTCCAGCAGCATGACGCCATCCACCTCGCGGGTTTTGATTTCGAGCGGCACAGGGACTCCTTTCTTTTCGCAGGTCAGCTTTCGCCGGGCAGACGCACTTTAGCCAGCTCGGCCTTCTCGCGCAACTCGTGGCGCATGATGTCGAGCGTAGCGCCGAAGACCAGATGGACTTCGGCGCGCACCAGCGCGTCCATCATTGGCTGCAGCTTCTCGCGGATGACTTCCGGCGTCAACTCATCGGCCATCGTCTGCAGGTTGACGCTGATACCGAGGTCGAGAAAGTCCGGCGCCTCGAACTCGTAGAAGTTGTCCACCATTGACGGGAAGACTCCGATCTTCCCCAGCGCGGTCAGGTACTGCTCGAAGGCCATGCGGTGCACCGGCAGGCCGTTCTTGCGGAAGATGTCGGCGGCGTGCAGCCAGCGCGCTTCAAGCTTGAGAAACGCCGGCCAAGGAGCGCCGGCTTCGTCCTGGTGCGGCGGCTCGAAGCACCTCTCCAGCGCCTGCACCGTCACCGCCAGGTGCACCCGCGGCGTGCGGTAGATGTAGGCGTCGCTCTCCGGCGCGGTGGTGATGCGCCCGCGCGTGAACCCCAGCGCGAGAAGCGCCTGCCCCAGTTCGTCCACCGTCATCATGGATTCGCTGTCTCTAAAAGTCAGAACAGGAAAGATAGAAACCGCAACGCGCGCAGATGAGCTTGCAGCTCCGCTCGCGCAGCCGCGCGCTGCAACGCGGACAGGTGCGTTCCACATCCGCCACTGCCTCGCGTCCCCCCGTGGGTTCGGCCTCGCCTGGTTTTCCTGTCGCCACGCCGGTTTTATAGCGGATTCACAGCCAAAACGCAAACCAACGCAGCCGCCTACTTCCGACGAAAGTCTTCCAATGTGAAGCCGCCATCCTTAAGGATGAGAAGAAACAGGCCCTTCGGAATGTCGCCGCGATGAACAGGAACGACAAGCATGGGGCGCTGCTGATGTTCAAGTATCGAATGCGAGCCCGTCTGACGCGATTGCTGATATCCCTGCCGAAGAAGAAAGCGCACGAGCTCGCGCGCGGGTGGGCATCTAGTCGACAGCCAGGGTAACGGTCTCGGCGTACACGGTGCGCGGGGAAGGAACGGGCTTTCGTTTCTTGCGGCACTGTTCGATGTAGAGCCGCATGGCCTTGAGGATACTCTTTTTGGCCGCCTCCATCATCTTCCCCAAGCCGTACACTCCAGGGAAGTCCTCACTGTAGGCATAGTAGTGCGAGCCTTCGCGTTCGATGGTGATTGGGTATGTGTAAAGCGTCATCGCCGCCTATGCTAGCGTACTATGAAGGCTTCTGCAATCGCGGCAGCCCCCGTTCGTAGAGATAATGCTTATAATGAGGGTCTGGACTTCGAGGGAATCCCGTGCCCCAGCCAAGCGAGATGCTGAAGGACTTGCGCATCGACCGCAGCGCGCCGGCGCGCAGCAACGCCGGCTGGGTGTTGGTGGTCTTCGCCCTGGTGGCGCTGGCCGTTGCAGGCGGCTGGTGGTGGTTCGGCCAGGCGCAGGCGGCCACCGTGCGCACGGCGACGGTGCAGGAGAGCGCCGGCGGCGGGGCCGGGACTGTGCTCAACGCCACCGGCTACGTCACCGCGCGGCGCAAGGCGACACTCGCCGCCAAGATCACCGGCAAGCTCACTGAGGTCAACATCGAGGAAGGGATGCGCGTCAAGGAAGGCCACGTGGTTGCTCGCCTTGAAGATACTACCTCACAAGCCGAGCTGGCCTGGAGCCAGGCGCGGCTGGAAGCGGCTCGCAAAGCGATGGCCGAAACCGAAGTGCGACTCGCCGAAGCCCGCCGCACGCTCGCGCGCACTCAGGGGCTCAAAGATCAGGGCATCAAGAGCCAGGCCGACCTCGACGCCGACCAGGCCGAGGTGGATTCGCTCGAAGCGCGGCTGAAGCTGCAAGGCGAAGAAGTAAAAGTGGCCGAAGGCGAAGTGGCGCTGCGCATCCGCCTTTGGGAAGACTCGATTGTGCGCGCGCCCTTCGGCGGCGTGGTCATCTCCAAGGACGCGCAGGTGGGCGAAATGGTTTCGCCCATCTCCGCCGGCGGCGGCTTCACCCGCACCGGCATCTGCACGATTGTCGACATGAAGTCGCTGGAGATTGAGGTGGACGTCAACGAGGCCTACATCGCCCGCGTCCAGCCCGGGCAGAAAGTCGAGGCCATCCTCGACGCCTATCCCGACTGGCGCATCCCGGCGCACGTCATCACCACCATCCCCAGTGCCGACCGGCAGAAGGCCACCGTCAAGGTGCGCATCGGGTTTGAGCAGCTCGACCCGCGCATCCTGCCCGATATGGGCGTCAAGGTCAGCTTCCTCGAAATGGCCGGCGACACGCAGGCCGCGTCGTCTCGGCGTCTGTTCATCCCGCGCACTGCTGTCCGCCGCGAGGGCGAGCAGACCATCATCTACGTGGTGAAGCAGGATCGCCTGGAGCGCCGCGCCGTGCGCCTGGGCGCGCCCGAAGGCGATAACGTAGTCGTGCTCGCCGGATTGAACGCCGGCGAGCAGGTGGTCATCGAAGGCCCGAACAATCTTTCCGACGGCGCCCGCGTGGTGGTGCGCTGACCGAACCTTCAGGAGGGCTCGTGAGCACGAACAATCTGCTGGTCAGTGTCAAGAATGTGCACAAGGTCTACCAGCGCGGCAACGAGCGTATCGACGTGCTCAGCGGGCTGAACCTCGAAATTCCCCGCGGCGACTTCCTGGCGCTGATGGGCCCGTCGGGCTCGGGCAAGTCCACCCTGCTCAACCTGCTGGCGGGCCTCGACCGCCCGTCGGAGGGCGTGGTCAGCGTCAACGGCGAGCGCATCGACCAAATGTCGGAGTCGCAACTGGCGCGCTGGCGCGCCGGCGCAGTTGGCTTCGTGTTTCAGTTCTATAACCTCCTGCCGGTGCTGACCGCGGAGCGCAACGTGGAGCTGCCGCTGCTGTTGGCGCCGCTTTCCTTGGCGCAGCGCAAAAAGCACGTGCAGACGGCGCTGGCGGTCGTGGGGTTGTCGGACCGAGGCAAACACTATCCCGGCCAACTCTCCGGCGGGCAACAGCAGCGCGTGGCCATCGCCCGCGCCATCGCCGCCGACCCCACGCTGCTGCTCTGCGACGAGCCCACCGGCGACCTCGACCGCAAGTCGGAAGACGAAATCCTCGAGCTGCTCCAGGCGCTCAACCAGCAGCACGGCAAGACCATCGTCATGGTCACCCACGACCCGCACGCCGCTCGCCGCGCCCGCCGCATTCTCTATCTCAACAAGGGCGTGCTGGGCACAGAGCCAGTCGAATGAAGTTCCTGCCGCTGCTCTGGGGGAGCCTAAAGCGGAAGAGAATCCGCACCGGGTTCACCCTGCTCTCCATCCTCATCGCCTTCGTGCTCTACGGCTACCTCTCCGCCATCAACAAAGCCTTCGAGCTGGGCGTGGACGTCACGGGCGAAGACCGGCTGGTGCTGCGCCACAAAGTCAGCTTCAGCATCCCTCTGCCCGTCAGTTACGGGCCGCGCATCGCCCGCATCCCGGGTGTGGTGGACTACTGCCATGCCAACTGGTTCGGCGGCATCTACCAGGACCCGAAAAACTTCTTCGGACAATTCCCCGTGACGCCGGAAGCCTACCTGCGCATGTACCCGGAGTTCCTGCTCCCCGAAGCGCAGAAGCAGGCGTGGTTCGCCAACCGCACTGGCGCGGTGGCCGGGCGCAAGATCGCCGACAAGTACGGCTGGAAGATCGGCGACCGCATCCCCATCCAGGCTACGGTGTGGCGCAAGAAGGACGGTTCGAGCACCTGGGAGTTCGAGCTGGTCGGCATCTACGACGGCGCCACGCCGGAGACCGACACGACGCAGTTCCTCTTTCACTACGACTACTTCGACGAAGCGCGCGCCTTCGGCAACGGCACCACCGACTGGTACATCATCCGCATCGACGACCCGCCGCGCGCCGCGGAAATCGCCCAGCGCATCGACGCCGAGTTCGCCAACTCCTCCTTCGAGACCAAGACCTCGACGGAAAAAGCCTTCGTGCAGGGCTTTGCCGAGCAAATCGGCAACATCGGCGCCATCCTCGGAGGCATTCTGGCGGCGGTGTTCTTCACCATCCTGCTGGTGACCGGCAACACCATGATGCAATCGGTGCGCGAGCGGGTAGCGGAGTTGGCGGTGCTGAAGACAGTCGGGTTTTCGAACCGCGCCGTGCTGGCGCTGGTGCTGGCCGAATCGCTGACCCTGGCCGGACTGGGCGGCGGGCTGGGGCTGTTGATTGGATGGCTGGCCATCCTGCAAGGCGACCCGACGCAGGGCTTTCTGCCGGTGTTCTTCTTCCCGCCGGAGGACATCGCCATCGGCGTCGGCTACGTGGCGGCGCTGGGGTTGATCGCCGGTCTGCTGCCGGCCGTGCAGGCAATGAACTTGCGCGTGGTGGACGCGCTGCGGAGAGTGTAAGGATGCCGCGCTGGCTTGAACAGGTTTTGGTGGCAACCGAGCTCAACCTCCGCACCCTCCCCCAGCGCTGGATTCCCGCGCTGGTGGCGACGATCGGCGTGGCGGGCGTGGTTGGCGTGTTTGTCGCCGTGCTCTCCATCGGCGAAGGCTTTGCCGCGGTGATGGCCAGCACCGGCTCACCCGACTCGGTCATCGTCACCCGCAGCGGCTCGAACGCCGAGATGATGAGCGTTCTCTCTCGGGATGAAGTCCGCGTCATCCAGGACGCGCCCGGGATTCAGCGCGGCTCGGACACACTGGTGTCTTCGGCCGAGGTTTTCATGATTGCCGACTTCCCGAAGCGCACCACCGGCACCGACGCCAACGTGCCCATCCGCGGCGTGAGCCCGGGAGGTTTTCTGGTGCGCAAGAACCTGCGGATGGTCCAGGGGCGCAAGTTTGAATTCGGGCTCAACGAGCTCATCGTCGGAGAAGCCGCGGTGCGGGAGTTCTCCGGGCTCGACCTCGGCACCTCGCTCAAGCTGGGCGAAGAGCAGTGGACGGTGGTGGGCGTCTTTTCCACCGGCGGCACGGCGGCCGATTCCGAGATCTGGGGCGACGGCGAGTTGCTGGCCGCCGCTTTCCGCCGTTCCGGCGCGTTCCAGTCGGTCTACGCGCGGCTGGACTCACCCGAGAGGTTCGACCGGTTCAAGGACTGGCTGACTACCAACCCGGCGCTCAACGTCGACGTCAAGCGCGAAGCGGAATACTACGAGGAGCAGTCGCGGGTGCTGCGCGGCATCGTCACCGGCCTGGGCGGGCTGGTGGCCGGGCTGATGGGCATCGGCGCGGTGTTCGGCGCGCTCAACACGATGTATTCGGCGGTGAGCGCCCGTAGTCGGGAGATTGCCACGCTGCGGGCGCTGGGGTTCGGCGGCGCGCCGGTGGCGCTTTCGGTCTTGGTCGAATCGCTTCTGCTGGCGCTGGTGGGCGGCGCGCTGGGCGGCGTGCTGGCTTACGTCGGCTTCAACGGGTTCACGACTTCCACCATCAACTGGCAGACCTTCAGCCAGGTCGCGTTTGCTTTTGCGGTCACGCCCAAGCTGCTCGTGCAGGGCGTTCTCTATTCGCTGGGGATGGGACTCGTGGGCGGGCTCTTCCCGGCGATTCGCGCCGCGCGGCTGCCCGTGGCCGCCGCCCTCCGCGAACTGTAGGAACAAGGCACACGAGTCAACGGGGAGTTTGAAAAATGCTCGCCGTTCGGAAGGAACAATTCAGCGGCTGCCTGATCGGCCAATGCCTCGGTGATGCGCTCGGATTCCCCGTGGAAGGCGCTCCACCCGAGGTTTGTTCAGAGCACACGAGGGAGATGAAGTTCTTGCTCCATGACAGCTCGACTTTTGGGCAGTACACGGACGACTCTCAACTTGCGCGTGAGTGGATGCAAAGCTACGCTACCTTGAGATGCTTCGACCCAGCCGACTACGCAGACAGGATCAATAAGATTTTCGCGGAGAATCGGATCGTCGGGCGCGGTATCGCAACGGATGAGGCCGCGAGGCGTTTGGCTGTCGGCATCCCCTGGGACCAGGCCGGCACCCCCGCTCCGTCCGCTGGAAACGGCACCGCCATGCGTGCGGCTCCGGTAGGCCTGCTGTTCGGACACGATCCTCGGGATATGATCCGGGCAGCGTGCGACCAGAGCCGAATCACGCATCAAGACAGGCGATGCTGGGCAGGAGCCGTGGCGATTGCGGGCGCGGTCGCCCTGGCAACAAGGCCAGGCGAAGTCCGGGTTGACAACTTTGTACCTCAGTTGAGCGAGTGGGTGGGAGCAGTGGACAACCGGTTCGCCCGGGAAATCTCCAACCTGGCGGAATGGGTCAAACTGCCAACGCTGGGGGCAGTGCCAATCATCGCGCGCAGCGGCGCGCCGGACTTCGTCGACGACTGGAAATGGATCTCGCCCTACGTCGTGCCCAGCGTGCTGTGGAGTCTCTACTCTTTTCTGAGGTCGCCTGAGGACTACTGGGAAACTGTGTATACCGCCATCGAGGTTGGGGGCGATGTGGATACGACTGCGGCCATGGCGGGCGCCATCAGCGGCGCCCACCTGGGACTGGAAAAGCTTCCTCTTGAGTTCGCGCGGCGCGTGACCGACCAGGGAACTTGGGGTTTCGACGAGCTCGTTGACCTTTCGCATCGTTGCCATGCGCTGTGGGTCCGACAAAGCGCCGCCTAGAATCACCAGAAAGAGCGCGGGATTTCGGCTCGCTGCGCTCGCCTCAGCTTTCAAGGGAAGGAGCCCGCGCCGAGTGAAAATCAAAAAGCCCACCGCAAGGGTGGGCTTTTTGATTGTTAACCCGGCAACGACCTACTTTCCCAGGCGGCGAACCGCCCAGTAGCATCGGCCCTGCGGGGCTTAACGGCCGTGTTCGGGATGGGAACGGGTGTGGCCCCCGCGGTATGGTCACCGGGAAGATCTGGAAGCTGGAAGCTTGAGGCTAGAAGCTGGAAAACCTCAAGACCAACCTCACGAACTTGACTGAAACGGGCAACGCGGCGGAAAACTCGCGCGGTCAACGCGCGGACTGAGTAAGTTAAGTGGCCAAGCCGAACGGGCGATTAGTACGGGTCAGCTTCACGCATTGCTGCGCTTCCACGTCCCGCCTATCAACCAGGTAGTCTACCTGGGCCCTTCGTAGGCCGACCGAAGTCGACCTTGGGAGATCTTATCTTGGGGCGAGCTTCCCGCTTAGATGCTTTCAGCGGTTATCTCTGCCCGACTTCGCTACCCTGCGCTGCGCCTGGCGGCACAACAGGTACACAAGAGGTCGGTCCATCCCGGTCCTCTCGTACTAGGGACAGCTCCCCTCAAATCTCCTGCGCCCACACCAGATAGGGACCGAACTGTCTCGCGACGTTCTGAACCCAGCTCACGTACCGCTTTGATCGGCGAACAGCCGAACCCTTGGGACCTTCTACAGCCCCAGGATGCGATGAGCCGACATCGAGGTGCCAAACCTGGCCGTCGATATGAACTCTTGGGCCAGATCAGCCTGTTATCCCCGGCGTACCTTTTATCCGTTGAGCGATGGCCCTTCCACACGGGACCACCGGATCACTATGACCTGCTTTCGCACCTGCTCGAGATGTCTCTCTCGCAGTCAAGCCCTCTTATGCCATTACACTCGACGGCTGGTTTCCACTCAGCCTGAGAGGACCTTCGCGCGCCTCCGTTACGCTTTGGGAGGCGACCGCCCCAGTCAAACTACCCACCATGCAGTGTCCCTCAGCCGGATGACGGCCGTAGGTTAGAAGCCAAGACCGACAAGGGTGGTATTTCAAGGTTGGCTCCACCGAGGCTGGCGCCCCGGTTTCAAAGCCTCCCACCTATCCTACACATGTCGCCCCTAGCTCCACTGCAAAGTTGCAGTAAAGGTGCACAGGGTCTTTCCGTCCTGCCGCGGGTACCCGGTATCTTCACCGAGAGTGCAGTTTCGCTGAGTCCGTGGCCGAGACAGCGGGGAGATCGTTACGCCATTCGTGCAGGTCGGAACTTACCCGACAAGGAATTTCGCTACCTTAGGACCGTTATAGTTACGGCCGCCGTTTACCGGGGCTTCGGTTTCCCGCGTCGCAGTAATACCACTAACGGGTCCCCTTAACCTTCCGGCACCGGGCAGGCGTCAGACCCTATACGTCGCCTTACGGCTTCGCAGAGTCCTGTGTTTTTGGTAAACAGTCGCCACCCCCTGGTCTCTGCGACCCCCTTCGGCTTCGAGCGCGAGGCCCTACACCTACGGGAGGCACACCTTCTTCCGAAGTTACGGTGTCAATTTGCAGAGTTCCTTAGCCACGGTTCTCTCAAGCGCCTTGGTATTCTCTACCTGTCCACCTGAGTCGGTTTACGGTACGGTCACCGAACGGACTCGCTACGAGGATTTTCTCGGAAGCATGGGATCGACCACTTCACCCGGTCCGAAGACCGGGCTCGTCGTCACCCCTCCGCGTTGAATGGTCCGGCGGATTTGCCTACCGGACCCGCCTACGGGCTTAAACCGGGATATCCATCACCCGGCTGGCCTACCCTTCTTCGTCTCCCCTTCGCTCAGACGTCCGCTCGCTGGTGCAGGAATATTAACCTGCTGTCCATCACCTACGCCTTTCGGCCTCGGCTTAGGAACCGACTAACCCTGGGAAGATTACCTTTACCCAGGAAACCTTGGACTTTCGGCGAATGGGTTTCTCACCCATTTTCTCGCTACTCGTGTCTGCATAATCTCTTCCAGAACCTCCAGCAGTCCTTGTCGGTCTGCCTTCACAGGCGACTGGAATGCTCCTCTACCGCTCCGGTTCCGAAGAACCGGAGCCCGCGGCTTCGGCGTCGTGCTTGAGCCCCGTTACATTTTTGGCGCAGGTTCGCTTGACCAGTGAGCTGTTACGCTTTCTTTAAAGGATGGCTGCTTCTAAGCCAACCTCCTGGTTGTCTATGCAATCCCACAACCTTTCCCACTTAGCACGAACTTGGGGGCCTTAGCCGGCGGTCTGGGTTCTTTCCCTCTCGACCACGGATCTTATCACCCGTAGTCTGACTCCCGGACTGCATCTGCCGGCATTCGGAGTTTGAATGGGTTTGGTACCCCGGTAAGGGCCCTAGTCCAATCAG
>DATLZZ010000016.1:0-58832 GCA_035573715.1 Candidatus Xenobia bacterium
CCGACTAAGTGCTTGGGAATCACTACGAGAGCGACAGCGAATCACCTCTGTCGCCCCCTAAGCCCTTTGGAATCAACGGAAACCAACCAAACCCCCGGGGGTGGGGGTACTGCCGGGATTGAAAACAAAGAAGATCGGAGGTGACGCCACCGACAAAGTCACTCGGAAAGGCAGTCGGGTGAAAGTTCAACTTAGCGCCCCGGAAACGTGCGGCGTCGCCCCTGCCGGCCTACACGCGGGCGGGTTCGGGCGAACCGACGTAGCTGATGATGAGCGCGGTGATGTCGTCGGCCTGGTAGCAGCCGTGGCTGAACTCGGCCACCGCCGCCAGGATGGCCTCCTGTAGCTTGTCGATGCTGGCGTGGACGTGGCGCGCCACCACCTCCTGCAGGCGCTCGACCCCGAACTGCTCGTTCTGCTTGTTGACGGCCTCGGTGATGCCGTCGGTGTAGAAGATGAGCGTGTCGCCCGGCTGCATCTGGAAGGTCGTGTCCTTGAACTCGGCGTCGGGCAGCAGGCCGAGCGGGAGGCAGCTGGCGGGCAGCGCCGGGCTGACCGAGCCGTTGCGGATGAGAATAGGGGGCGGATGGCCGGCGTTGATGTAGTCGAGCTTGCCGCTGGCTTCGAGAATCCCGAAGAAGAGCGTGGCGTAGCGTTGCACGCCCGAGCGGTTGCAGATGAAGCGGTTGACGTGGGCGCACACCGCCGCCGGCTCCGAGCCCAGCGCCATGGCCGAGAAGTTCCCCTGCAGCATCGCCATCACCAGCGCCGCGCCCAGGCCTTTGCCGCTGACATCGGCGATGACGAAGGCGGTGCGCTCCGGCCCCAGCTCCATCAGGTCGAAGTAGTCGCCGCCGACCTCCAGGCAGGGCCGGTTGACCCCGCCGACGCGCGTGTACGACAAATGCTTGAAGCCTTTGGGCAGCAGCGCCTGTTGGATATCGCGAGCGATGGAGAGTTCCTGCTCCATGCGCTGGCGGTCGCGCTCGCGCAGGACCAGGCGGGCGTTGTCGAGCACGCTGGCGGCCTCGCGGGCCAGCGCATCCAGAATCTGCCGCTCCAGCCGCGAGAAGGTGGCGGGCTTGCGGCTGTCGAGATAGAGCACGCCGAGCACTTCCACCGGCATGGCCAGCATGGTGCTGTCGGCCGAACCCATCTGCCGCAGCGACACCAGCGGGATGGCCGCCATCGAGCGCAGGTTCTGCGCCACCACGCTCTTGGCTTCGCGCAGCGCGCTGCCGGACTGGCCGAGGTCTTCCTCCACCACGCTGCGCTTCTTCTGCAATGCCTGGCTGATGGCCGTCTGGCTGGGGGTGATGCTTTCCGGCGGGACCGACACCGCGCCTTTCTGCCGCGCCAGCATGGGCCGCAGCCCGCCCTTCTCATCCACTTCGAACAGCAGCCCGCGCTCGCCGTTGGTGACGTCAATGGCGCGGTCCACCATCGAGGCCAGCACCACTTCCACCGGCAGGTGCGACTGGAGCATGGCGGTGGCCTCCAGCAGCAGGCTCAGCTTGCGGATGTCTTTGGTTTCTCCTTCCAGCGACTGCGCCTCTTCCAGCTTGGAGAGCAGCTTGGGGAGCGACTCGCGCGCCTGCTGGCCGCTGCGGAAGGTCAGTTGGATGCCCTCGGCGGTCCCCAGCACGATGACGTCGCCGTCGCGCAGTGGCCGCTGACCGGTGATTTCTTCCCCGTTCACCTTGATGCCGTGGCGTTGCCCACGGTCTTTGAGCAGGAAGCCGCCGCTCTCGTAAATTACCGCGGCGCTGCTGCGGGAGATGCGGGTGTCGGCCAGTTGCAGGTGGTTGCCCATCTCCGAGCCGCGCCCGATGTTGAACGGGTTCTCGGTGATGGGCACCATGCGGCGGCGACCGTCGCTCTCGGTCACCTCCAGCAGGGCATCCGAAGGCAGAGCTCCGTCGGGCATGGCGGTCGGCAAAATTCTACCACGACTGCGGCGCAGGAGGCCGGGCTACTCCGCGAAGCTCGCGAGCGCGGCGTCCTCGCTCTGGTACACCTCAAAAACATTCAGCAGGCGCGTGAGCTCCAGCACCTGGCGGATGCGCGGCGGCGGGTTGAGCAGCTTCAACGGCGCGTCGCATTTCTGCAAACTGATGTAGGCGCGCACCAGCGCCTTGAGGCCGCGGCTGTCGAGCACCTCGACGCCGCTCAGGTCGAGCACCACGCCCTTCGGCCCGCGGGCCACAATTTCCTGGAGTTTTTCCTCCACCGCGTCGCCCGAGGCGCCCAGCGTGATGCGGCCATGCAGCTCGACCACCGGCACCGCTCCAGCGCGGCGTTCCTGGATTCCCCACGTCACTCGACACCCACCCGCTTCGGAAAAACCGGAGACAGGCAAGGTACGAGCCGCCCGCCGGTCGTGTCAAGCAGAAACTCCGCCGGCGGCTCATTTGACAGTTTTCGCGAGCGGCTGCTAGCATCGTTTTTCAGCCCACAAGGGAGAAAAGTCCAATGGCGCGGCTGCACCGGCAGGAGTTGAAGCACGACGAGTTCATTGACACCTTCGATGAGCTGCTGCTCTACCTCGAAGACAACTGGCGCACGCTGACCACGCTGGCCCTGAGCGTGGTGCTGGCCGGCGGCGGCCTGGGCGGTTTCTACTTCTACTCCCAGCGCCAGGAGGCGCGCGCTCAGGCAGCCCTCAGCAACGCCCTCCTCACCTTCCAGGCGCCCGTGCGCACCGGACTGCCGCCGCTGCCGGGCGATACCTCGCGCAGCTTCCCCAACGAGAAGGAAAAGTGGGACGCGGCCATCAAGGAATTCGCCGCGGTGCGCAGCGACTACCCGCGCACCGACGCCGCCCAGATGGCCAAGCACTACGAGGCGCTCTCGCGCTACGAAGCCGGTCAGACCGACGAGGCCATCAAAGAACTGGAAGAGCTCTCCCGCGGCGCCGACCGCAACGTCGCCGCCCTGGCCAAGTTCCATCTGGCGGGAATGTACGAGGCCAAGGGACGCAGCGCCGACGGCGAAAAACTCTACCGCGAGCTGGCCGAGCAGCCCACCCAGACCGTTCCGCGCGAGCTCTCCCAACTCGCGCTCGCCGACTTGCTGGCGCAATCCAAGCCCGACGAAGCCCGCCAGCTCTACGAAAAACTCAAGGCCGACTTCTCCGGCACGCCGGTCGCCGACGAAGTCTCCCGCCGCCTCGACCTCCTGCCTCCGGCCGCCGCGCCTGTTCCCGCCACTCCCTAGCCATCCAGGAGACGCTGGTGAGGCGGCTGCGCTTCCTCATCCTGGCGCTCGCGCTGCTGGTCTGGCTGCTTCCTTCCTCGATGCTGGCAGCGCCGAACGACCGGCAACTGGCCTACACGCTGGAGCCATTGTTTCATTCCGACGGCTTGCGCTTCCGCGTCGAGTTGAGTTTTCGCGGCGACGCCAGCGGCGTCACCACACTGGTGCTGCCCAACCAGTGGGCCGGGCAGAAGAACCTCCATCAGGCGATTCAGAACCTGCGAGTAGTCACGCGCGGGGCCGAGCTTGCCGCCACGGCCGAGGCGCATCTCAAGCGAGTGCGCCACCGGCCGAATCAGAAGCTGCGCATTCGCTATGAACTGGCGCAGGACTTCGCCGGCGCCCCGCAGAACGAAACTCGCTACCGCGTCATCCTGCGCCGCGACTACTTCCACTGGATCGGCCACGGCGCGTGGGTGCACGCCGACTGGCCGGAGGACGAGCCCGTTCGCTTCTCGCTGCGCTGGAAGAAGCTTCCGCAGGGCTGGACGCTGGCGACCAGCTTCGGCGCCGCTCGCCGCCGTCAGGATTTCCACGCCTCCCTGAGCGCCTTCCGCCACGCCGTCTTTGCCGGAGGCGACTTTCGCCTGCAGCTCGTTCCCGTGCGCGGCCAAGCCGTGTACGCTGCCGTGCGCGGAATCTGGTCGTTTCCCGACTCCGACTTTGCCGCCCTTGTGCAGCGCATCGTTGAAGTCGAGCGGGAGTTCTGGCAAGACTTTCGCTCGCCCTACTATCTGGTGACGCTGCTGCCGCTCGAAGCGCCGCCGGGCTCCTATTCCTTTGGCGGCACCGGCCTGACCGATTCCTTCGCGCTCTTCTGCACGCCGAACGCCACTCTCGACGACCTCAAGACCTTGCTGGCGCACGAGTATTTCCACAACTGGAACGCGCAGAAACTGGGCACGCTGCAGCCGCCCGAGCCTCAGCTCTACTGGTTCAGCGAAGGCTTCACCGACTATTACGCCTACCTGCTCCTGCTGCGCGGCGGCCTGCTTTCGCTGGACGACTACCTGCAGAAACACAACGAGCTCCTCCGCGACTATTACTTCCTGCCCGTGCGCGCCGACCCGAACCAGCGCATTGTCCAGGACTACTGGAACGACGCCGAGGTCCAGAAGCTCCCTTACCGGCGCGGGCTGGTGCTCGCCGCCAACTGGAACGCGGAAATCTGCCGCGCCAGCGGCGGCCGCCATTCGCTCGACGATGCAATGCGCGACCTGCTCCAAGCCGCCAAGCCGGAACTGACCGCCGCCGACATCGCCGAGCGCGTGCGCCGCTACGGCGGACGGGACGTCGCGCCTGACATCGAGCGCTACATCGAACGAGGCGAGTTGATGGCGCCGGTCGAAGGCGCGTTGGGCCCGCACGTGGAGATTGCGCTCGTCGAATTCCCCCGCTTTGAGTTGGGTCTGGATTTCCATCGCCTGCGCGCGGAGAAAATAATCGCCGGCGTCCAGCCGGGCAGCGCCGCCTATGACGCTGGCTTGCGCGACGGCCAGGTCGTCCTGCGGCGCTCGCCCATCTACCTGGGCGACCCGGCCAAGCCCGTCGAAATCACCATTCAGGACGGCGCCGAAGAACGCCTCCACCGCTATTTTCCCGCGAGCCGCGAACCCGTTGGCGTCCCGCAATTCGCTCTGCGTCCCGGAAGCGGCGAGCGCGAACGCGCCGAAACGCTCAGTTGGTTGGGCCGTGCCGCGGCTCCTTGCGCGAGGTAGTAGGATAATCACCCATGGCCTTGGCGCCGTATGCGATGGACGTGGCGCGCTCCGGCGGCCGCCGCCACGCCGAGCCCGCGCATCCCTACCGCAACGACTACCAGCGCGACCGCGACCGCGTGCTGCACTCCCGCGCCTTCCGTCGCCTGGAAGCCAAGACTCAGGTTTTCACGCGGCGCTACTCCGACCACTTCCGCAACCGCCTGACGCACACGCTGGAGACGGCGCAAATCGCCCGCACCGTCGCCGGCGCGCTGGGGCTGAACCAAGACCTGGTCGAAGCGCTGGCGCTCGTCCACGACATCGGCCATCCGCCTTTCGGCCACGCCGGCGAAGAGAAGCTCGACGAGCTGATGCGTGCCCACGGCGACCGCTACGACCACAACCTGCACGCGCTGCGCATCGTCGAGCAGTTCGAGCAGCGCTACCCCGCCTTCCCCGGACTCAACCTCACCTTCGAGGTGCGCGAGGGCATCATCAAGCACTCGCGGGACTACCGGCCGGCCGACCTGGAACGGCTGGGCAGCTACGCGGCGGAGATTGTCGACTACCGGTTGGACGAGCGGCCGCCGCTTGAAGCCCAGCTTATCGACCGCGCCGACGAGATTGCCTACAACTCCGCCGACCTCGATGACGCTTTCGAAGCCCGCCTGCTCGACACCAAAGCGTTGCGCGCCGACGTCCCGCTGCTGGGCCGCCTGCTGGACGATGCCGAGCGCCGCTACCCCGACGCGCCCCGCAAACTCCAGTTCAACGATGCCCTGCGCCGGCTGATTGATACGCTGGCCACCGATCTCCTCGAAACCACCCGCGTGGCGCTGGCCCACCATCGCATCCAGTCGGTCGAGGCCGTGCGCCAGCACCCGCGCCGCCTGGTGGAGTTCAGCCCTGAAGGCAGCAGTCACGTCCTGGGGTTGAAGCAGTTCCTCTATCGTCGCCTTTACAGCCACCCGCAGATCCTGGAAGACCGCGACCGCGCCGTTCGCGCCGTGCAGGAACTCTTCGAGCTCTACGTCACCCACCCCGACCGCCTCCCACCCTACTACTTCGAGCAAACCCGCCTGCTGCCCGCCCACCGCGTTGCCTGCGACTACATCGCCGGCATGACCGACACCTACGTGTTCAAGGTGCACGGGGGTTTCGCGGAGTCGCGCTCTACCGTATAATTAGCAAGGCAGGCCGGGGCGTAGCCGACAGATGTTCATCAGCGTCAAGGCACTGGAAGTCGCGCGGCTCGTGTTCCAGGAGGAGTTCCCGGCGGGCTCGATAGACTTCCGCACCCGGGACTTCCGCCAGGTGGCTCCGCTGCGGGCCGAAGGCTGGGCCGAGCTGCTGGGCAACGAAATCCGCCTGGCGGGCAAGCTGGCCACCCGACTGGAGTTGACCTGTGCCCGCTGCCTCGAACCGGTGGCGCAGGAGGTGGCGGCCGGCTTCGACTTGCTGTACCGCCCGGTCAGCACCATCAGCCGGGAAGAAGAGCTCTCGCTGACCGGCGAAGACCTTGAGCTTGGCTTCTATGTTGGCCAGGGGCTCTTCCTGGCCGACGCGCTGGCCGAGCAGGTGCACCTGGCGCTGCCGATGAAGATGCTGTGCCGGGAGGAGTGCCGCGGGCTCTGCCCGCACTGCGGCGCCAACCTGAACCGGGAGCGCTGCAAGTGCGAGGCGAGAGCGGTTGACCCGCGGCTGGCGCCGCTGGCTCGCATTCGAGCGGAAATGAAAGGCGATTCATAGGCTTCACGGCGGGGTTGAAACCCCGCCCTTCCCGGCGAAGGGTACACAGAGAATAGAGGAGAGTTCCAATGCCGAACCCAAAGCGTCGTCATTCTCACGCGCGCAAGAACAAGCGGCGCACCCACGACGTCATCGCGCCGCGGCAACTGGGCGAGTGTCCCAACTGCCACGAGCCCAAGCTGCCTCACCGCGCCTGCCCGGCCTGCGGCTACTACCGCGGCCGGCCGGTGATGCACGTCGAGACCGAATAGCCGTCGAACTCTTCCCGAGCCTTCGGGAAACCCGATGACCACCATCGCGGTTGACGCCCTGGGCGGCGACCACGCCCCCGCCGTGCCCGTCGAGGGCGCACTCCTGGCGGCGCGCGAGTACGGCCTCAGCCTGCTCCTCATCGGCCCGCCCAAGCAGATCGAAGCCGAACTCGAAAAGCATGACGCCTCGGGTCTGAAGATTGAGCTCGTCCCCGCTGGCGACGTTATCGGCATGGACGAAAGCCCAGTCAAGGCGCTGCGGCGCAAGCCGGAAGCCACCGTGCGCGTCGCCGCCCATCTCGTCCGCGAAGGGCGCGCCCAGGGCTTCGTCAGCGCCGGCAACACCGGCGCCGCCATGGCGGCGGCGAAGATGGAGTGGGGCGCCATTCCCGGCGTTGATCGTCCCGCGCTGGCGACGATCTTTCCCACCCAGCGCGGCATCCCCTCGGTGCTGCTCGACGTCGGCGCCAACATTGGTTGCAAGCCGCAGCACCTCGTCCAGTTCGCGGTGATGGGTGAGGTCTACTACCGCGTGATGTTCGGCGTCCAGCGCCCGCGCGTCGGCCTGCTCTCCATCGGCGAGGAAGCCACCAAGGGCAACGAAGTCATCCGCGAGGCCCACCGGCGCCTGCGGGAGTCGCCGCTGAGTTTCGAGTTCGTCGGCAACGTGGAAGGCCACGACGTCTTCAGCGGCGACGTTCACGTCGCGGTCTGCGACGGCCTGGTGGGCAACGTGGCGCTCAAAATCAGCGAAGGCGTGGCCGAGGCCATCGTCAGCATGCTCAAGGAAGCCTTGTCGAGCACCATCACCGCCAAAGTCGGCGCCGTGCTTTCCCGCCAGGCGTTCGAAGAGTTTCGCCGACGCGTCGACTGGTCGGAGTATGGCGGCGCGCCCCTGCTGGGCGTCAAGGGCGTCGCCATCGTCTGCCACGGCCGCTCACCCGTCAACGCCATCAAGAACGCCCTCGGCGTCGCCCACAGCTTCGCGGAAAAGCGCGTGAACGAAAAAATCGAGCGCGAACTGACGCTCGTCTCCGGCCGGTAGAAACCTTTCGACTTTTTGACCCTCCGCCTTTAGACTTTCGACTCTTCGGTCTATGGGCAAGATTGCATTCCTGTTTCCCGGGCAGGGCTCGCAAGCGGCGGGCATGGGCAAGGCGTTGGCCGAGGCCTTCGCGGCGGCGCGCGCGGCGTTTGACGAAGCCGACCGCGCGCTGGGCTTCGCGCTCTCGCGGCTGTGCTTTGAGGGCCCCGAGGAAGAGCTCAAGCTCACCGCCAACACCCAGCCGGCGGTGCTGGCCTGCTCGGCGGCCGCCTGGCGCGTGCTGGAAGAAAAAGGCGTGCGGCCCGACTACGTCGCCGGGCACAGCCTGGGCGAGTATTCAGCGCTCGTGGCGGCGGGGTGCCTTTCGCTCGCCGATGCCGTCGTCACCGTGCGCAAGCGCGGCGAAGCGATGCAGTCGGCCGTGCCCGCCGGCCAGGGCGCGATGGCAGCGGTGTTGGGGCTGGCGCGGGAAAAACTGGAAGAAGTCTGCCGCGCGGCGGCGCAAGGCGAAATCGTGGCGCCGGCGAATCTCAACTCGCCCGACCAGATTGTCATCTCCGGCCACGCCGCGGCGGTCGAGCGCGCCATGGAGGGTGCCAAAGCGGCCGGAGCCAAGCGCGCCATCCGCCTGCCGGTGAGCGCGCCCTTCCACTGCGCGTTGCTGGAGCCGGCGGTGGCCCCGCTCGCCAGGGCGTTCGAGAGCGTCACCTTCCACGATCTGCGCGTGCCGCTGGTGACCAACGTGGATGCCGACGTCATCACCACCGCCGAGCAGGCGCGTGACGCCCTGTTGCGCCAGGTGCCGGCGCCGGTGCGCTGGGAAGAATCCATTCGCAAGCTGGCGGCGCTGGGTTGTGATAGGTTTGTCGAGGTTGGCCCCGGCAAGGTGCTCACCGGATTGCTGCGGCAGATTGACCGCAGCCTGACCGGCTTGAACGTCGAAGACCCTGCCAGTTTGGAGAAGACCCTGACGGCCCTTGCCGGTGGATAGATCGTTTTGACCTTCGACTTTGTGAGTTTTCGACTCTTTGACTCTTAGAGTCTGCTACTCTTACCCCGCTCTATGACCCTCAAAGACCGAGTCGCTCTGGTAACCGGAGCCTCGCAGGGCATCGGACGCGGCATCGCCGAGATGTTGGCGAGCTACGGCGCCAAGGTGGCGCTGTGCGCGCGCAACGCGGAAAAGCTGGCGGCGCTCGAAGCCGAGCTCAAGCAGAAAGGCGCCGACGCCGCGGCCCTCCCGATGGACGTGGCGAGCGAAGAGCAAATCAAGGCCGGCTTCGCCAGGGCGCTGGAAAAATTTGGACGCCTCGATATCCTGGTCAACAACGCCGCCATCAACCGCGACCAGCTCTCGATGCGGATGAAGCGCGAGGACTGGGACGCGGTGCTGCAGACCAACCTCACCGGCGCCCACCTCTGCATCCAGCAGGCGCTGCCGGGGATGCTGCGCCAGCGCCACGGGCGCATCATCAACATCACTTCCGTTGTGGCCCAGATGGGCAACGCCGGCCAGGCCAACTACATCGCCGCCAAGGCGGGGCTCATCGGATTGACCAAAGCGGTGGCGGTCGAGGTCGCGACGCGCAACATCACCGTCAACGCCGTCGCGCCGGGCTTCATTGTTTCGCCGATGACCGACCCGCTGTCGGAGAAAACCAAGCAGGCGATGATTGACCGCATCCCCATGGGCCGCATGGGCACCGACCGCGAGGTGGCCTTCGGCGTCTGCTTCCTGGCCTCCGATGAAGCCGGCTACATCACCGGCCACGTGCTGGACATCAACGGCGGCCTCTACCTCGCTTGACCCCCGCGCAGCGCGCGGCTAGAATAGCGGCTTCCGTCGTTCGACGGGCTGAGAGCCTTCAGTGGGCAGCCTGCCTGCGGCAGGCTGAAACGGATCCCGGGTGACTGTTCATCCTGAGGGAGCGTCAAGCTAGCCCCGCAAGTCGGGGCCAACAGGAGGAGACGCGCTATGGCAGCAGGGGTTCGGGAAAAGGTGAAGCAGATTATCGTCGAGCAACTCGGAGTGGACGAAGCGGAAGTCACCGACACGGCGTCGTTTGTCGACGACCTGGGGGCCGACTCGCTCGATCAGGTCGAACTCATCATGACCCTGGAAGAAGCTTTCGGCATCGAAGTCCCCGACGAGGAAGCCGAAAAGCTCACCACCGTCAAGGACGTCATCGAGTACATCGAAAAGAAGAAGAAGTCCTGAATCAACTCGTGCCCGGCTTTCCGAACAACTGCGGCCTTCCCTTCTTCGCGGAGGCGCGCTGATGGGCCGCCGCGTCGTGGTCACCGGCGTCGGCCTGCTCTGCGGCGTCGGCATTGGCACGGAAGAGGTCTGGAAGGGCATCTGCACCGGACAGAGCGGCATCGCCCCCATCACGCTCTTTGACGCCAGCAACTTCTCCTGCCGCTTTGCGGGCGAGGTCAAGAACTTCGACCCACTGGCCTGGGTGGAGAAAAAAGAAGTCAAGAAGATGGGCCGCTTCATCCTGTTCGCGCTGGCCGCCAGCGATTTCGCGATGAAGCACGCCGGACTTGGGCTCACGCCCGAACTGGCCGAGCGCACGGGCGTCTACATCGGCTCCGGCATCGGCGGGTTCGACGTCATCGAGCGCGAGCATGAGGAGCTGCTCAAGGGCGGCCCGCGGAAGATTTCGCCCTTTTTCATTCCCGCCTCCATCGTCAACCTGGCCGCCGGGCACGTCTCCATCCGCACCGGAGCCAAGGGGCCGAACTCGGCGACGGCGACGGCCTGCTCGGCCAGCGCCCACGCCGTGGGCGACAGCTTCAAGATTATCCAGCGCGGCGACGCCGACATCATGATTTGCGGCGGCTCCGAAGCGGCCATCACACCCATGGGCGTGGGCGGGTTTGCTTCCATGCGCGCGCTCTCGACGCGCAACGACGAGCCGCAGCGCGCCAGCCGCCCCTTCGACGCCGAGCGCGACGGCTTCGTCATCGGCGAAGGCGCCGGCATCCTGATTCTCGAAGCGCTGGAAGTCGCGCAGCGGCGCAACGCGCCCATCCTGGCCGAGGTTGTCGGCTACGGGATGAGCGGCGACGCCTACCACATCACCCAGCCCGCCGAGGATGGCGAGGGTGCCTACCGCGTTATGCAGGCTGCGTTGAAAGACGCGGGCGTGCCACCGCAAGAGGTCGGCTACGTGAACGCGCATGGAACTTCCACGCCCATCGGCGACAAGATTGAAACCACGGCGGTCAAGCGCCTCTGGGGCGAGGCGGCCAACAAGGTGGCGGTCAGCTCGACCAAGTCCATGACCGGGCACTTGCTGGGCGGCGCCGGCGGCCTCGAAGCGGGCATCACCGTCCTGGCGCTGCGCGACCAGATTCTGCCACCCACCATCAACTACGAGAAGCCCGATCCCGAGTGCGACCTCGACTACGTGCCCAACCAGGCCCGCAAGACCGAGCTCCTCTACGCGCTCTCGAATTCGTTCGGTTTCGGCGGCACCAACGCCGCCCTGCTGTTCAAGCGCTGGGACGGCACGTAAGGGTTTTGTCCGGGCCCGGCTGGAGCCGTGCCGTTTAGAAAGGTCGCGGGAAGCGCGTCCGCGGAAGTCGGAGCGAAGCGGAGATCCCGCGTGGGTTGCGGGAGGGTTCGGGGAAAACCCTTTCGGGTATCCGCGAGTTGTGAGAAGGTAGACCTGCCCCGTAAGGACCGAAATGAAAATCGGCGTCTGCATGAAGCAGGTTCCCGCCAAGGATGCGCCGCTGCGCATCAACGACGCCGGAACCTGGGTGCGCGAAGGCGACATCAGCTACGAGACCTGTGAGCCGGACAATTTCGCGCTGGAAGCAGCGCTGCAACTCAAAGAGAAGCACGGCGGCGAAGTCGTTGTGCTCTCTCTCGGCCCCGAGCGTGTCCGCCAGGTCATCAAGGAAGGCCTGGCCAAGGGCGCCGAGCGCGCCTTGCACGTCCGCGACGACGACTTCCACTCGCTCGACCCGCTGCAAATGGCCGCGGCGCTCGCCGGCGCGGCGCGCGAGGAGAACTTCGACCTTATCCTCACCGGCCTGCAGTCCGACGACCACGGCTACGGGCAGACCGGCGTAGTGGTGGCCGAGCGGCTGGGCTGGCCGCACGCCACCATCATCATGGAAATTCAAGTCGACGGCAGCGCGCTCAAGGTCAAGCGCGAGCTCGAAGCCGGCTGGTTCCAGTGGATTACATTGCCGCTTCCCGCCGTGCTGACGATTCAGTCGGGCATCAACAAACCGCGCTACGCCTCGCTCAAGGGCATCATGGCGGCGAAGAAAAAAGAGATTCGCGAGCTCAAGCGCGCCGACGTGCTGCCTGCCGACCTCGCCGCCACGATGCAGACGCAGAAGATTTATGTGCCGCAGAAGACGAAGAAGACCGAGTTCATCGAAGGCGCAGCCAAAGACGCCGCCGCCAAGCTGATTGAAAAGCTCAAGCACGACGCCCGAGTGCTCTAAGCATGGCCGACACGATTCTCATCATTGCCGAGCAGCGCCAGGGAAAGCTGAACCGCGCCAGCCTGGAGACGCTGGTCGCCGGCCAGCAACTCGCCGAAGCGCACGGCGCCCGACTTGCGGTCGCGCTCCCGGGCAAGAGCGTTGCCGAGCAAGCCACGGAGTTCACGACGAAAAAACTCGACGAGCTCTACCTTGTCGAACACGACCTGCTCGAGCCCTACACGCCCGACGGCTTCACCGTCGCCCTGCGGCAACTCATCGAGCAGCTCCAGCCCGCGCTGGTGCTCTTCCCGCACACCTACCAGGTGCGCGACTTCGCCCCCAAGCTCGCCGCCGGCTTCCGGCGCAGCCTCATCAGCGACTGCATCAGCCTGCGCCTCGAAGGCGGCCAGACCGTCTTCACGCGCCTGATGTTCCAGGGCAAGACCAACGCCGACGTAATCCCCGTCGGCACGCCGCCCGTCTTCGTCAGCTTCCAGGCCGGGGCCTTCCGCGCCGACGCCGTGAAAGACGGCGGCAAACCAGAGGTCAAGAAGTTTGCGCCCACGCTCAGCGCCGGGCAGATTCGCAGCAAGCCCGAAGAGCCCTTCCGCGAAGCCAAGCAGGCGGTGGACCTGACGCAGGCCGAGCGCATCGTCGCCGTCGGCCGCGGCATCAAGGAGCCGCAGAACCTGGAAATGGTGAAGAAGCTGGCGGCGCTGCTGGGCGCCGAGCTTGCCGCCTCGCGCCCCATCTGCGACGAAGGCTGGCTGCCGATGGAGCGCCAGATCGGCTCAAGCGGCCAGACCGTCGCCCCCAAGCTCTATCTCGCGCTTGGCATCTCGGGCGCCATCCAGCACGTCGTCGGGATGAAGGGCTCGCGAACGGTGGTCGCCGTCAACAAAGACGCCAACGCGCCCATCTTCGAAGTGGCCGACTACGGCATCGTCGGCGATCTGTTTGAGATTGTCCCCGCCCTCATCGAGACCTTGGAGAAAGGCGGCGCTCCCTAGTACTCTAGCGTCGCTATGCCCGAAGAAAGAATCGAGCGCGAGCAACTGGAAGCCGATGTAGTCATCGTCGGCGCCGGGCCGGCAGGACTGGCCTGCGCGCTGCGGCTGGCCCAGCTCATCCAAGAACACACAATCCAGGGTGGCGATGCACCCCTCACCGCGGAGAGTATTTACGTCCTCGAAAAAGCGGATGAGCTGGGCATGCACTCACTCTCCGGCGCGGTGATGAACCCGCTAGGACTGCGCGAGCTGGTGCCGGACTTCGAGAAGCAAGGCGCGCCGCTCGATACTCCAGTCACTGACGACGCCGCCTACTTCTTCACGCAGAAGAGCGCGTGGCGCTTCCCCCTCACCCCGCCGCCGCTGCGCAACCACGGCAACTACGTCGTTTCGCTTTCACGCCTGGTGCAGTGGTTGGGCCAGCGCGCCGAAAAAGCCGGCGTCAACGTCTTCACGGGCTTCGCCGGTTCGGCGCTGCTGGTCGAGGACGGAAAAGTCGTCGGCATCCAGACCGACGACAAAGGCGTGGACAAGCACGGCCAGCGCAAAGCCAACTTCCAGCCCGGTTACGAGCTGCGCGCCAAGGTAACGGTGCTGGCCGAAGGCCCGCGCGGCTCGCTGACCAAGCAGCTCGTCAAACAATTCTCGCTCGACGCCGGCGCCAACCCGCAGGTTTATTCCATCGGCGTGAAGGAAATCTGGGAAGTGCCCGAGGGCCGAATCCAGCCCGGCGCCGTCTGGCACACGATGGGCTACCCGGTGCCGACCGACATGTACGGCGGCGGCTGGATCTATGGGCTGCAAGGCAACCGCGTCTCGCTCGGACTTGTCGTCGGGTTGCACTACGCCAATCCGCTCTTCGACCCGCACGTCGCGTTCCAGCAATACAAGCTGCACCCGTTCGTGCGCCGCATCCTGGAGGGCGGCAAGCTGGTGCGCTACGGTGCCAAAACCATTCCCGCCGGCGGCTACTGGGCGATTCCAAAGACCTACGTGAGCGGCGCGCTGATTATCGGCGACAGCGGCGGCTACCTCGACGCCCAGAAGTTGAAGGGCATCCACATGGCGCTCAAGACGGGCATGCTCGCCGCCGAGACAATCTACGAGGCGCTGCGCCGCGGCGACACTTCCGAGGCCAAGCTCAAGAGTTTCCATGACCGCGTCGAGCAGAGCTGGGTGAAGAAGCAGCTCTGGCAGGTGCGCAACTTCCATCAAGGGTTCGAGCACGGGCTCTGGCGCGGGCTCTTCCACGCCGCCTTGCAGCAGGTCACCGGTGGCCGCGGCCTCTACTCCCGCTATCCGAACCGCGCCGGCCACGAGCACTACAAGAAACTCGCGCAACTACCGGGCGTGGAAAGGCCGAGCTTCAAGCCCGACGGCCGTCTCACCTTCGACAAAGTCACCGACGTCTTCTACGCCGGCACGCGCCACGAGGAAGATCAACCGGCGCACCTGCTGGTGGCCGACACCAACATTTGCGCCACGCGCTGCGTCGAAGAGTACGGCAACCCTTGCCAGTATTTTTGCCCCGCGGCCGTCTATGAAATCGTCACCGAAGGCGACCGCAAGCGCCTCAAGCTCAACGCCTCCAACTGCGTCCACTGCAAGACCTGCGACATCGCCGACCCCTACGAAATCATCACCTGGGTGCCGCCCGAAGGCGGCGGCGGCCCTCACTACGAAGGGATGTAGGCTTCAGCTTGACAATGCCTGCCGCGCCGGCGTACCGTGCCAGCAACGGTTGGCTGGGGCAGGCCAATGACCACGCGGCGATTCCAACTCACTCTGCTTGCCATCCTCTTGGCCGCGCTTTCTCTTCAGGCCGGCGACCCGTGGAAGGACAAGCCCTACACCACCTGGACTTACCAGGAAGTGGACAGGATTCTCAACAACTCACCCTGGGCGCGGCCCATCCAGGTTGCCTACGAGGAACGCCGACCTGAGCTCTCCATCGAGACGCGCAGCGAGCGCCGCCAGGAGGTGCAAGGAACCCGCGTCACCACCACCGGGGTGGACGTACCGGTGGTTCGAAACACGGTGCGCACCTACACGACGATGATCACGCAGGCGGTGGTGGAGTGGGGTTCGGCGGTCACCGCGCGCCAGGCGCGCCTGCGCGAGAAGCAGATTCTGGCCGGCGACGCCCCGCCGCTCGACACGGCGGCAGTTCCCCCGCTCGACTACTACGTCATCTACGCCCGCGGCAACTGCCTGCCGATGTCGGTGCCGCCGCACGACCTGCTCAAACTCGCCTATCTGGAGGCCAAGCGCAGCAAGACGAAAATCTTCCCCATGCAGATCGAGCGCGGGCACTCACAGCTCGGCTTTTTCTTTGACCGCCAGCGGGGCGGCGTGCCCACGATCCCACCCGAAGAAGAAAAGGTCCGCTTCTACCTGCCGACGCCGGAGTCTTGCCCGGAAATCAACGTCGAGTTCGACTTGCGCAAGATGGTGCGCGACGGCAAGCCCGACTTGTAGCGCTAGCGGATGGGGCGCTCGGCCAGAACCACTTTGGCGGTCTGCTTCCGCCCACCGCGGTAGAAAACCACTTCTACCGTATCTCCCGGGCGCTTCTTGAAGAGAGTCAGATTGATGTCGGTCTGCGACTCGATCTTGTGGCCGTCAATCGAGACGATGATGTCGCCGCCGGTTGGAAAGCGCATCCGCCCCACCACAATGTTTCGCCGCCCCCCGCGCAAGCCGGCGCGGTCGGCCGGCCCGCCGGGAATCACTTCCGCGATGAGGACGCCGGCCTTCACCGGCAGACCCAGCGCCTCCGCCAACTCGGGCACGACTTCCAGGCTGCTGATACCGAGCCACGGCCGCTTGGGCTTGCCATAGCGCACCAAGTCGCCCAAGATGAATTTCACCGTATTCACGGGGATGGCGAACCCGATGCCGACGCTGCCGCCGCTGGGGGTAAAAATCATGGTGTTGACGCCGATCACGCGCCCCTGTGAATCGAGCAGCGGCCCGCCGGAGTTGCCGGGGTTGATGGCGGCGTCGGTCTGGATGGCCTCGTCAATCAGGCCCCCGGCCGGCGTGCGCAGCGTGCGCTGCAAGGCGCTGACCACACCCGTAGTCAGCGTCGCCTGCAAGCCGAACGGGTTGCCGATGGCCAGCACCTTCTGTCCCACCTGCAACTGCGAGGAGTCACCCAGCGGCAGCGTAGGTAGCCGCTTGCCCTCGGGGTTGATCTTCACCACCGCCAGGTCGGTGAGGGCGTCGTAGCCGACGAGCCGAGCCGAGTCGGAGCTGCCGTCCAGGCGAGTCACCACAATCTGCTCGGCACCGCGCACCACGTGATAGTTGGTGACGATGGTGCCGTCGGCGTTGACAATGAACCCCGTGCCCGCTCCTTCACTCGGCACCGGCCCGTAAAAGAAATTCCACTCCACGGCTCGGGTGGTGATGTTGACCACCGCCGGTGAGGCCCGCCGGTATACTTCAATCGTGTCGCGCTCATCCGCGCTCAGAGCCGCCGGCGCCACCGGCTGGTTGCTTACCCGTTGCACCCAGGACTCGCTGCTCTCGCCTTCGGGCTCGGATTCGGGCGCGGAGTCGCCCGTCACCGGCAGCCGCACGCCAGAGGCGTAGCCGATAAGAAACACCAGCGCCAGCGCGCCAATCCACATCAGCCAACGTCGCATACGTTCTCTCCTTCAAGCCGGGGCGCGGCTGGCCGCGTCCCGCCGTAATGACTGAAAAACCTGCTCCACCTGCCGTTCGGTTTCTTCGAGCGAGCCCGAGCAATCAATGACGTAGTCCGCCAGCCGGCGCTTCTCCTCCACCGGCATCTGGGCGGCGATGCGCTGCTCGGCTTGCTCGGGCGTGAAGCCTTTGGCCAGCAGCCGCTCCCGCTGCTGCTCGGGCCGGCACCAGGTGACCACCAGCTTGTCGAGCAGCGTGTGGTAGCGCGCTTCGACCAGCAGCGCCGCTTCTACTATGACGATGGAGTCTGGTGCTTCGTTTGCCCGCCGTGCCAGCTCACCGTCCAGGGTGATGATGACCAGCGGGTGCAGGATCCGCTCCAGCTCCGTGCGGCGCGCGGCATCGGCGAAGACAATCGCCCCCAGCCGCTGCCGGTCGATGGAAGCGTCCGGGCGGAGGATTTCCTCCCCGAAGGCCTCAACGATTTTCTCGTATCCGTCCGAGCCCGGCTCCATATGAGCGTGGGCGATACGGTCGGCTTCGAGGATGACGCAACCGCGAGCGCGGAACATGGCCGCCACGGTGGTCTTGCCGGAGGCGATGCCACCAGTCAGGCCGACTTTCAGCATTGGGAGATTAGCGCACCGCGGCCACGCGCGCGCCCGCGCCGCGACGCATCCGCGCCGCCTGCACGGTGTTGGCCATCAGCATGGCGATAGTCAGCGGGCCGACGCCACCCGGCACCGGTGTGAGCGCGCCGGCGACCTCGTCCACGTCAGGATGGACGTCGCCCACCAGCGCCGAGCCTTTCTTGCGGAACTCCTCCAGACGCTCCGGATGGCGCGCGAAGAGCTTCTCGGCCGTAGCGGCGTCTTCAACGCGGTTGATGCCGACGTCAATCACCGTGGCACCCGGACGGACAAAGTCAGGCGTGACGTAGGCGGTGCGGCCCATGGCCGCCACGAGAATATCGGCGGCGCGCGTCACCGCCGGCAGGTCGCGGGTGCGGCTGTGGCAGATGGTGACGGTGGCGTGGGAGTGAAGCAGCAGCAGCGCCATCGGTTTGCCGACAATGTCGCTGCGCCCGATGACCACCGCGTTGGCGCCCTTGAGCTCGATGCCGCTGCGCCGCAGCAACTCCATCACGCCCGCCGGGGTGCACGGGCGCAGCGCCGGGCGGTTGGCCACCAGCGCCCCCACGTTCATGGGGTGAAAGCCGTCCACATCCTTCGCCGGGTCGACCGCTTGCAGCACCCGCTGCGTATCCACCTGCGCGGGCAGCGGCAACTGCACCAGGATGCCGTCAATCTCCGGCCGACGGTTGAGCCCTTCGACTTCCGCCGCCAGTTCCTCGGTAGTGATGGTGGCCGGCAGCGTCAGCCGCTCGCTGTAGAGCCCCAGCGCTTCGCAGGCGCGGACCTTGTTGCGGACATAGATGTGGGAAGCGGGGTTGTCGCCCACCAGCACGGCGGTCAGCCCGGGCGTGACGCCGCTCTGCTTCATCTCTTCGATTTCCTGCCGCAGCTCGTTCTGAATCTGCTGGCCGATTTCGGTGCCGCTCAACAGGCGCGCGCCCATTTTTCCTCCGTTGGGGGCTGCAACCGCCATCTTAGCACAGCGGTGCGTTGCGAAATCGCCGACGCGATGCTAGAGTGCCTCGAGGAACGATGCGGGAGGCAGTCGCCATGGCTGTAGATGCAGAGCTGTTGAAAATTCTGGCGTGCCCGCTGTGCAAGACGCCGGTGACGCTGACCGCCGACGGCAGCGGGCTGCGCTGCGCCACCTGCCGGCGCGTCTATCCCATCCGTGACGGCATCCCCATCATGCTGGTGGACGAAGCCCGCATCGAGTAATCGCGGCTGTGCCTGCCGACTCGACATCCGTACTCCCCTCCCTGCCGCAGGGCGCGCGGGTGCTGATTGTTCGCCTGCGCTCGCTGGGCGACACCGTTCTCACCACCCCCTCGCTGCGCGCCCTCAAGCAGTGGCGGCCCGACCTGCGGCTTTCGATCCTGCTTTACCCGCGCTTTGCGCCCATCCTCGAGGGCAACCCGAATTTGGAAGAAGTCCTTGAGCTTGACGCCGAGGGCGCGAGCGCGCCGCTACGCATTGCCCGCATAGTGGCCGCCCTGCACGCCCGGCATTTTGCTGCTTGCTTCAACCTTCACGGCGGCACGCTGAGCGCGCTCCTCACACGCTTCAGCGGCGCTCCGCATCGCTTCGGATTCGAGCACTATCGGTTTTCCGCTGCTTACAACCACCGCGTCGTCCTGCGCGACGTCTTCGGGCACGACCGCCTGCACTCGGTGGAAAACCAGATTGCGCTTTTCTACGCCGCCGGCCTGCCGCAGAAGGAAATCCCGCCGCTTGAAGTTTTCTCGCAAGCGCCCGCGCGCGCCGCTATCGCGCAGAAGCTGGCGCAGCGCGGCCTGCCGGCAGGAGTGCCCTACGCCGTGCTGCATCCCGTCGCCACTTTCTTTACTAAAGAGTGGCCCTTCGAGCGCTACGCCGCTCTGGCCCGAGCCCTGGAGCAGGAGCACGGGCTCACGCCGGTCTTCGTCGCGGGCCCTGGCGAGGGCGCCAAGCTCGATGCGGTGGCACGCGCCTACGGCAACGCGCTAGTCCGACTGGAAGGCTTGCCCGTGCCGGAGCTGGTGGCATTGCTCGAGCAGGCGGCGTTGTTCGTCGGCAACGACAGCGGCCCGGCGCACATCGCCGCTGCGCTCAACCGCCCGCTGGTGGTGCTGTTCGGCTCCTCCAGTTCAACTGTATGGCGGCCGTGGCGCGCCCAGCATGAAATCGTCCAGAACTACTACGCCTGCAATCCCTGCAAGCAAGACCGCTGCTACGCCTTCCCGCAGCCGGAGTGCATCCTTTCGATTACGCTCGACCAGGTGCGCGCCGCCGTGGTGCGTGCCCTGGCCCCGACTTCCTCCGGGCAGTCGACATCCGCTTCGCGCGTGGTTCACATAGGATAGCGTCATGGCGAACCCCTCAGTAGCGCGGCTTCGCTCTCTGGTGCGCCGCTTCCGCGGCCGGCGACTGGCGGTCGTGGGCGACTTGATGCTCGACCGCTTCATTCGCGGCCGCGTCGCCCGCATTTCCCCCGAGGCTCCCGTTCCGGTCGTCGAAGTGAATCAGCCCGAGACCCAACACCTGGGTGGTGCCGGGAACGTCGCTGCGAACCTCGCGGCGCTGGGCGCGCGGCCGGTGGCGTTCGGCGTGGTGGGCCGCGATGAGGCTGGGCGTGCGCTCGTACGCGAGCTCTCCCGCCGCCGCATTGGCGCCGCGGGCGTCGTTACCGATTCCGCTCGCCCGACGACCGTCAAGACGCGCATCATCGCCGAGCACCAACACGTCGTCCGCGCCGACTGGGAGAAAGCGGCACCGCTGCCCGCCGCGCACGAGCGGCGCCTGCTGGCCGCCTTCTCCCGCTGGGCGAGACGCCTCGACGGCGTCATCCTTTCCGACTACGACAAGGGCGTGCTGACCGAGTCTCTGCTCGGCGGACTGCTTCGCGTCTGCCGCGAGCACAAGCTGCCGGTCTTCGTGGATTTGAAGGTGCCACGGCCGCTGGCTGCCGACGTCGCTCTGGTGCTGGTCAACCAGCGCCGCGCGGAAGAAATTTCCGCTCGGCCCATCCAGAGCGAGAGGTCGCTGCAGCGGGTTGGCAGGGAACTCATGGCGCGCTTCCCCTGCTCGACGCTGGTAATCACCCGCGGCGCGCAGGGCATGGTGGTTCTGGAACGCGGGCGCTCGCTCCGCGTGGCGGCGGTGCGCACCAGGCCGTGGGAGGTTTTCGACGTCACCGGCGCCGGCGACACCGTGATGGCCACGCTGGCGCTGGCCACCGTGGCCGGCGCCTCGGCGCAGGAAGCCGCGGCGCTCGCCAACGCTGCCGCCGGCGTTGTGGTGGGCAAGCTGGGAACGGCCGTGGTCACGCCGCAGGAGCTGCTGGACGGTCTGACAAGTTAAAAGGGCGCGAACGACAGCGTCTTGTCTTTTCTTTCCACCCAGAGCTTGACTTCTTCCGTGGTTCCGTTCAGCCGGACCACAACCACCACCCCGGACGCCCTGCCACCAACCCGCACTGTCCCCTTCCCGCTGATCGTAACTTCCTCGGACGGCGGTCCTACCGAAACAATCTCGTACGAACGGATGCGGCCGATGGGCGTGGTCTCGCCCCAGTCCTGAAGAAAATCCTGATAGGTGTAGTCGGGGGTCGGGCCCCAGATCTGATAGGCGCCGGGATAGTCGCCAGCCACCAGCGCATCCAGAAATCGCACCACCTGACGCTTTTCCGGGTAATAGCGGAACTGGTGGTAGGCAAGCGCGCCCACGGCCAGCACCAGCACCGTGGCAATCACGATGCGCCGCGGCCAGGGGCTGGGCGGTGGCGGCGGGACGAACAGGCTGCTGTCGCCCATCGCTACTCCTTCAGCACGCCGCCGCGCCGGCGAGGCAGCTCGATGGAAAAGCGCGTGCGCCGCTTTTCGCGGTGGCGCTCGAGCGCTAGCTCGATGAGCGAGTCAAGCAGCTTCGAGTAGGGCACGCCGCTCGCCTCCCACAGCTTCGGGTACATGCTGATGGCCGTGAAGCCAGGAATGGTGTTCACCTCATTCAGATAGATGCGGCCGGTGCGGCGGGCCATCAGAAAATCCACCCGGGCCATGCCTGCGCAATCGAGAGCCCGGAAGGCAGCCACCGCCAATTCCTGGAAACGCCGCGTTTGCCCGCGCGTCAGCCGCGCGGGGACGAGGAAGCGCGTCGTGTCTTCCAGATACTTGGCGGTGTAGTCATAGAACTCGCGCGCCGGAATGACCTCGCCAGGCAGCGAAGCGCGCGGCTCGTCGTTGCCCAGCACGGAGACCTCGATTTCGCGGCCGAGGATTCCTTGCTCCACCAAGATCTTGCGATCGAACTCGAAGGCGTGCTCAATGGCCGCGGGGAGACCCGCAGCGCGGCTGACCTTGGTGATGCCCACCGAAGAGCCCAGGTTCGACGGCTTGACGAAAACCGGAAAGCGCAGCCGGCGGCTCACCTCGCGCAGCACCGCTCGACGCCGCAACTGCCAGTCACGCCGCAGGACGCTCACAAAGTCCGCCACCGGCAGCTTCGCCTGCAGGAAGAGCCGCTTCTGCACTTCCTTGTCCATCCCCAGCGCCGAGCCCAGCACGCCGGCGCCGACGTAGGGGATGTCGGCCAGCTCCAGCAAGCCTTGCACCGTACCGTCTTCGCCGAAGGTTCCGTGGAGCACGGGAAAGATGACGTCCACGGCCAGCCCGGATGACCGCGAAGGCGCCGGGCGTCGAACCAGCGCCGCCGAGCCTGGCTCCGGCGGCAGCGACACCGCCCGGCCGTCGGCCAGCGCCCGGCGCAGGTCGCTGTGCGTGGGCGCGCTCGAAGGCAACTGCCGTGGCAGCACCCAATGGCCATCCTTGCCGATGCCGATGGGAATTACTTCGTATTTTTTCGGATTGAGGCCGCGCAGGACGGAGGAGGCTGAGACCAGCGACACTTCGTGCTCGGCGGAGCGTCCTCCGAACAGCACGCCCACTCGCAGCTTCGCCATCGCAGTTCGTCACTCCGGAGACGGCGCCGCCGGACAGAGTGAGGTCGCCTCACCGGCGCGCACCGGCGGGAACAGGAGCATCACTCGGCGGTTCTTCTCGTTGGGGCCCTTCTCCGCTACCACCGGCTCGCGCATCCCCTTGCCGACGACGACATCCGACACTGGAGCCAGCAACGCCTGCCGCTGCTCCGGCTGCCGGCGGGTCTGCGCGTAGGTCATCTTCAGCAGCTGCTCGGCGCGGTTCAACTGCTCCTGGAGGCCGGTCCGCGTGTCTTCGTCGGACGTGCGCGCCAGCGCGTCTTCAAGGAAGTAGCGGTAAACGGAGAGCGCCCGTTGCTCCGAGAGCCACTGGTTGTAGTCCTCTTCCCCGACCAGGTCGGTGTGGCCTTCGTAGCGCACCGTAGCCCCCGGGAAAAGCAGCAGACGGATCACCGCCAGCCGGGCCAGATTCTCGCGCGCCACCGGGCGAAGGTCGTAGCGGTCGAAATCGAAGAGAATGTCGGAGGCCAGTGTCAGCACCATCTGCCCGCCCTGCTCCTGCAACTGGCCCAGGGAAGCCAGTTGACGCCGCAGCTCGGCGCAAATCTTGTCACGCTCGGCGGCCAGGCGGGCGTTCTCGTCGCGGGCAGCCGCCAGGTCGCGCCGGGCGGCCTCCAGTTGCTCTTCCAGGGAGCGAATCCGCTCCTGAAGCGCGAGCAGTTGGCTTTCCAGCTCACGAGTGTGGCGTCGCTCCTGCTCCAGTTCAACCTCGAGCTTGCCGAGGCGCTCCCGCAAGCGGGCCAGCTCTTTCGAACACGCATCGTACTGGGCGCGAGCGCGCTCTAGGTCGCGCTCCAGTTGCCGGACGTAGATTCCACCCACCGCGCCCAGCGCGAGCGCGCGAGCATTCTCGGCAATCTGCGCGGCAGTACGGGAATATTGGATCGCGTCGGCGCTGGCGCCATCGTGGCGAAAAGCGTCCTCGGCGCGAGCGAGAAAATCTTGGGCCAACTGCAAGGTGTCGCGGGTTCGGAGCTCATCGGGCAGCGGCTCTTCGCCGGCCGGCGTGGGACGCGCCAGGATGCCGGAACTCGACGCCAGCTCCACCGCCTTGCGTGCTTGCAGCAATTCGGACGGCACGCGGGCGGGAGCAGGCGCCGCCGGGCGCGCGGCGTACTCGCCGTAGTTGGTGTAGTAGAGGAGCGCCCCGGGAACCGGATGGGCCTTGTTGGTGGTGACCGTCTTGTCCTGGCTCTGGCTGACAAGGACCACGACGGAGCTGGGGTCCTTCACGGCGAAGTCCGGCTCCGCTGTCACCATCATCCAGAACGTCTGATAGGTGGTGGTGACGTTGATGCTGATCGGAGCTCCGGCTTCGAAGGTGATTTCGCCGACGTTGGTGGCGGCGCCATCCACCGAGACCACCCAGAGAACGTAGGTGAGAAAATCGCGCCCGAAGCGGCTGGCCGGCTCCAGCCCTTTGATGTCGCCGCGATTGATGTCAATCTCAACGAAACCCGGCCGGCTCTCGACCTTCAGGGTTACCGAGGCATTCGGCATGCGCTCGGTGCCCCTCAGTTCCACTACCGTGGTTCCTCGCGGCCGGAAACTCAGGATGGCGCCCCCTGGCGCTGGAACTGTGATGGCGCGCAGCCCGCGAACCGGCGACGCGGCGGAGGCCTCCGGGACAAACCCGAACAGCAGCAGCCCGGCGGCCAGCGTCAGCCGCAGAATCGCGATGGGTTTGAGCATCGTCTCCTCTCTCATCCTTTGCGGCCTTCTACTGGCCTTCACCCATCGGGCAGAAGGATACGGGCGCGCCCGGCTCTCTGGGAGCGAGAATGATGGTGACGCGGCGGTTCTGCTCGTTGGGCCCTTTTTCCGGCACCAACGGCTCGCGCATCCCCTTGCCGACGACGCGGTTGCCGAGCAGCGTCAGCAGCTCCTGGCGCTGCGACGCCTGGCGGCGGGCGGCATTGTAGTTCATCTTGAGCAGTTGCTCCGCCACGCTCAATTCGGTGTCCAATTCCACCTTGGCGTTGTCGTCGGCGGTGCGGGTGATGGCGTCCTCGAGGAAGTAGCGAAAGACGGAAAGGGCGCGCTGCTCGGAAAGCCACTGGTTGTACTCTTCCTCGCCCACCAGGTCGGTGTGGCCTTCGAAGCGCAGCGCAGCGCGGGGAAAGAACAGGCGGCGCAGTGCGGCCAGGCGCCCCAAGCCTTCACGAGCCGAGGCGCGCAGCTCGTAGCGGCCGGAGTCGTATAACACGTCGGAGGCGAGGTCAATCATCACCGCGCCGCCCTGCTCGGTCAGGTGGCCCATCGAGGCCAGTTGCAGGCGAAGCTCGGTGCAGGCATAGGCGAGCTGTTCTTCCAGCCGGGCGGAATTGGTGCGGGCGCGCTCCGCAGCGGTTTCGAGCGAAGTGATGCGCTCGCGCAGCGAGAGCACCTCGCTCTCCAGCTCGCGGGTGTGGTGACGCTCCTGGTCGAGGCTGGCTTCGATTTGACTGGAGCGGTCGCGCAGGGTGGCCAGCTCGGTCTCGGCAGCCTTCACCCGCGCGCGTAACCGCTCCGCCTCATGCGCAGGCAGCCGCCCGGCGGCTCCGGTCGCCAGCGCCCGCGCGCTTTCGGCCAGTTGCACCGCCGTTCGCGCGTACTGGGTGAGGTTGTCGCCCTCGCCCGCGAACTCGCGCTCGGCCTGCTCCAGATAGGCTTGCGCCAGTCGAAAAGCGTCCCCGGCGCGTGCATCGTCGGGGGCCGTCTCGGATCCGGCCGCGGACGGCTGCACCCGGGCGGCCAGCTCAACGGCCTTGCGCGCCTGCAGCAAGTCGAGCGGCGCGGTGGCTGGCGTTGCCGCCGCACTGGCGTTGTAGTCCGTGTAGCGCGTGAAGTAGAGCAAGGGCCCCGGAACGGCCGTGGCCAGCTCGGAGCTCTGGCTGACCAACACCGCTACGGGGCTAGGCTCAGCGACGGCGAAGTCGGGCTCAGCAGTGACCAGCAGCCAGAACGCCGGATGAGAAGTAGTTACCTTGAGGCTGTCGGAGCGGTCCCCTTCAAAAGTAATCTCACCAAGGCTGGCCGCGCCGCCGTCGAGGGGAACCACCCACAGGACGTACGTGAGCATGTCGGCGCCGAAGCGCGACGCCGGTCCCAGCCCGCTCACCGCGCCGCGTCGCAGCTCGATCTCAATCACCCCGCCGCGGTGCTCCACCTTGACCACCGCCGAAGCGCCTTGGGCGCGCTCGGTTCCGCGCAATTCAACCGACGTCGAGCCCTTGGCGCGGTAGCTGAGAATCGTCCCGCCAGGCACTTCGACAGCTTGCACCGAAGCAGCGGGCGCACGGGAAGGGGCCTGCGCGGCCAGCCCCATCGCCATCGAGACGGCGAGGGCAACGGCTCCCCAAAGCCTCATGCGCTCCTCCTCAGAGAATCTTCTTGCCCAGCGCCGAAAGCACCAGCTCGACGCCCAGTTGCGCGGTCTTGTTGTGGGAATCTATCACCGGATTGATTTCCACTACTTCCATCGAAACCATCTTACCGGAGTCGGCAATCATCTCCATCGCCAGGTGCGCTTCGCGGTAGGTGACGCCGCCGCGCACCGGCGTGCCGACGCCCGGAGCGTCGTGGGGCTCGACGAAGTCCATGTCCAGGCTGACGGCAAAGCCGGCGGTGCCGGCGGTGGCGCGTGCCAGCGCTTCCTCCATCACGGCGCGCATGCCGCGCTCGTCAATCTCTCGCATGGTAAAGACGCGCAGTCCGGACTCGCGCACGATGCGCTTTTCCGCCGGGTCGAGGTTGCGGGCGCCGACCAGCGACGCATTCTCCGGCGCAATCTTGCGTCCGAAGCCGGCAATGTCCGTCAGCTCTTTGGGACCAAAGCCCAGCGTGGCGGCGAACGGCATGCCGTGAACGTTGCCGCTGGGCGAAGTCTCCGGCGTGTTCATGTCGGCGTGGGCGTCGAGCCAGACCAGCCCGACCTTCTGCTTGCGCTTGCGATAGTGGGCGCTGACGCCGGCGAGCGAACCGATGGCCAGCGAGTGATCGCCGCCCAGCAGCAGCGGCAGCGAGCCTTCATCCAGCGCGCGGGAAACAACCTTGGCAAGTTCGGCGCAGGTCGCGGCGATTTCGGGCAGGTACTTGGCGCGCTTGGCGCCCACCTGCATTTCTTCCGGCACGCGCACGGCGATGTTGCCCAAGTCTTCGACCGCGTAGCCGAGAGCGCGGATGCGCGCGTTCAGCCCGGCGACCCGCAGCGCCGAGGGCCCCATGTCCACGCCGCGGCGGTCCTGGCCGAGGTCCATGGGAACGCCAATGATGCGAACTTTGCGGGTGGGCATCGGGTCGCCTCTCAAGGATAGATGCGGTAGAGCATGCGCGGAAAGGGGATGGTCTCGCGAATGTGGGGAACGCCGGCGATCCAAGCCGTTGTGCGCTCGACCCCCAAGCCGAAGCCGCCGTGGGGCACGCTGCCGAAGCGGCGCAGGTCGACATACCAGCCGAAGGCTTCCTCGGGCAGGTTGTGCTCGCGGATGCGCTGCCGCAGTAGCTCCAGGCTCGAAAGCCGCTGGCTGCCGCCTATGATTTCCCCGAACCCTTCCGGCGCCAGCATGTCCATGCAGAGCGCCAGGTCGGGCCGCTCGGGGTCGGGCTCCATGTAGAACGCCTTGGCCTTGGCCGGATAACGGTGGACGATGACCGGCTTGTCGAATTGCTCGGAGATAAGTGTCTCGTCGGCGCCGCCCAGGTCTTCCCCCCAGGGAAGCTGGCTGCCCTTTTGGTGCAGCAGCTGGATGGCGTCGTCGTACTGCAAGCGCGGGAAGGGCGGCCTGATTTTTTCGAGCTTGGCGGGGTCGCGCTCCAGCGTGTCGAGGTCGCGCCGGCGGCGCTCCAGCACTTTGGCGACGATGTAACTCACCAGCTCTTCGCCCAGCTTCATCAGGTCGTCGAGCGTGGCGAAGGCGACTTCGGGCTCAAGCATCCAGAACTCGGTCAGGTGGCGCCGCGTCTTCGACTTCTCGGCGCGGAAGGTGGGGCCGAAGCAGTAGACCTTGCCGAGCGCGGCGGCGGTTGCCTCAATGTAGAGTTGGCCAGACTGCGTGAGGTAGGCGCGGCCGAGGTCAAAGTAGTCGAGCCCGAAGAGCGTGGTGGTCCCTTCGCAGGCCGCGGGAGTAAGGATGGGCGAGCTGGTTTCGAAATAGCCGTGGGTGTCGAGGTACTCGCGCGCGGCGCGCATCACCTCGGCGCGGATACGCAGCAGGGCGGCCTGGCGGGCGGAGCGAATCCAGAGGTGACGGTGGCTGAGAAGAAAATCGACGCCGTGCTCCTTGGGCGAGATGGGATAGGGGTCGTCTTCGGGGACGCGCTGGACGATTTCGAGATCGCGAACCATGAGCTCGTAGCCGCCGGGCGCGCGGGCATCGCGCCGCACCGTGCCGCGGGCGATGACACTTGATTCCTGCGTCAACCCAGCGACGCGCTCCCACACCTCCGGCTTCACTTCGGCCTTTGACACCACACCCTGCATCAGGCCGGTGCCGTCGCGGAAGATGGGAAACAGCAGCTTGCCCGACTCGCGCAGATTGTAGAGCCAGCCCTCGAGCGTGACTTCCTTGCCTTCAAACGCAGCGGCGCGGTCGATGGTGAATTCAGTCATGGAAGCGTTCGCTCACTCAGTAGGTGCGGGCTATGCCGCCGCGGCGGGCGTCGCCGACGCCGATGAGGTCGCCGGTCTTCGGGTCGCGCTCGATGGCGTTGACCTGGCCGACGTGCTTGGGCCCGCTGCCGGACGACGAGATTTCCGAGATATCGCGCACCTCGTGGCCGCGGCTGCGCAGCGCGTCCATCTGCGCCGACGTGAAAGAGTCTTTCTCCAGGAACAGCACGTCGGGCATCCACTGGTGATGATAGCGCGGCAGGGCCACCGCTTCGGGCAGCGAAAGCCCGAACGCCAGGCGATTGAGCAGCACCAGAAAAACGCTGTTGATGATGCGGGCGCCGCCCGGACTGCCGAGCACGAGCACGGTCTGGCCGTCGCGGGTGACGATGGTCGGCGTCATCGAAGAGAGCGGGCGCTTGCCCGGCTCAATCTGGTTGGCGTCCGACTGCACCAGGTTGAAGAGCACGTTGGGAGCACCGGGGCGCGTGGTGAAGTCGTCCATCTCGTCGTTGAGCAGAAACCCGAGCCCGGGGACGGTGACGCCGCTGCCGAAATACTCGTTGATGGTGTAGGTGTTGGCGACGGCGTTGCCTTCCGAATCAATCACGGCGAAGTGCGTGGTGTTCGAGCCTTCGCGGCCGGCCACCTGCGATGAGGGCTTGCAGCTCGTGACCGACGGCATCTCCAGCTTGGCGCTGGCGGAGGCGCGCTCGCGGTTGATGGAAGCGCGCACTTCGTCGGCGTAGTGGGCCGCCGTTAGAGTTTCTACCGGGACGCAGGCGAAGTCGGCGTCGGCGAGATAGCGGGCGCGATCGGCGAAAGCGCGGCGCATGCTCTCGACGACAATGTGAATGGTGGCCGGATCGTTCGCCCTGGCATCGGCAGGCAGCAGCGGGTCGAGGATGTTGAGCATCTCGAGCAGCGCCACGCCGCCGGAACTGGGCGGCGGGGCGGTGATGACTTCATAGCCGCGGAAGCGACCGACCAGCGGCGCGCGCTTCTTGACCTGATAAGCGCGCAGGTCGGCGGCGGTAATCAGCCCGCCGTTACGCTTCATCTCGGCGGCGAGCTGAGCGGCGATGGAACCCTGGTAGAACTCGCGCGCGCCGCCCTTGGCGATTTTCTTCAGCGTGTCGGCGAGATCTTTTTGCTTGAAAGTGTCGCCGGGCGCGTAGAACTTGCCGCCGCGGAGAAAAATCTTTCGGCTTTCCTCAAACCGGCTGAGCTTGGGCGCGGAATCAATCAAGTCATCGGCCAACTGCGGGCTGACGGGGAAGCCTTTGTCGGCCAGGCGAATCGCCGGCTGCATGACTTTTTCCCACGGCTGCGTGCCGTAGTTCTTGAGCGCGAACTCGAGCCCGGCGACGGTGCCGGGGACGGCGGCCGCGCGCCAGCCTTCGGTGCTGGCGCCGGGGAGGCGGTTGCCCTCGGCATCAAGATACATATCGGCGCGAGCTGCGCGCGGGGCGACCTCACGGTAGTCAATGAAAACCGTCTCGCCGTTGGCCTTGCGGATGAGCATGAAGCCGCCGCCACCGAGATTCCCGGCCTGAGGATGAGTGACGGCGAGCGCGAAGGCTACGGCCACGGCGGCGTCAATCGCGTTCCCGCCGCGGCTCAGGATCTCGAGGCCCGCCTGGGCAGCGATGGGCTCGTCGGCGACAATCATGCCGGTCGCCGAGCGAGCAACGTCGGGCTGGCCTGAGGCAATGGGCTGCTCGAGCGGCGGCGGCACGGCCGCGCTCGTGCCGCAGAGCACGACGACAAGCGCGACGGCCAGTGTGGATTTCACAAGCGAGCGCATAGAAACAAAATGGGGCCAAAACTGCCCCGAAATGAAAACTTTAGACTAAAGGTGCAGAGGGGTCAAGGTGAGGGTGACCGGTGCCCTGTGGCCGGCGGTCAGTAAGGAGAGTCAGCGGGCGGGCACAGCCGCGGAGCGGAACTCCTTCGCTGCCTCAACTATCACACGCAGCTTGCCGACCGACTCTTCGATGGTGCGGGTCTTGAAGCCACAGTCGGGGTCGAGCCAGAGTTGCTCCGGCTTAAGCACGGTGAGGGCCTGTTCAATGCGCTGGCGGACGGTGGCGACGTCCTCGATGACGTGCGAGTGGGAGTCAACGACGCCGAAGCTCAAGTCCTTGGTGAAGGGGTCGCGGCGGAACAGCGCCAGCATGTCGAGCCCGCTGTTCGACATCTCGAGGTCGAAGTTGTCCACCGGCGCTTCCAGCATCTTGGGGTAGATGTGCTCGAAGGCGCCGTAGCAGGCGTGAGTAATGAAGTAGGCGGGCAGGCCGTCCATGACGACGTGCAGGCCTTCGAGCGCCACCGGCAGCTCTTCGGGACGGACGGAGAGCGCCGGCTCATCCACCTGAATAATCTTGCAGCCGGCTTCGATGAGCGCTTCGACTTCGCGGCGGATGACCTGCGCCAGCGCCAGGCAGGTGGCGCGCCGGTCGGCGTAATATTCGTTGAACGCCCAGTCCATGAGGGTGTAGGGACCGGTGAGCATGCCCTTGACCGGCTTGCGGGTCAGCGACTGAGCGAACTTCCACCAGTCCACCGTGATGGGCTGCGTCCACTTGACTTCACCGACGATGATGGGCTTGCGGTAGTAGCGGTTGCCGTAGCTGCGCACCAGCCCGCCCTGCTCGAAGCCCGGCAGGTTCTCGGCGAAGTAGGCGACCATGTCGCCGCGATACTGCTCGCCGTCCACGAGCACGTCCACGCCCAGCTCCTCCTGCTTCTCAATCCAGAAAGCGGTGGCGCGCTCTTCGCGGCGCTGCAACTCCTCGCGGGTAATCTTGCCGCGCTGGTAGTCGGTGCGGGCCGAGCCTAGCCCTTCGGCCTTGGGAAAGCTCCCGACCGAGGTAACGGGGAAGAGCGGCAGGTCGATGCCGAGTTTTTCCAGTTTGGCGCGGCTCATGGCGTTCCCTTCAGGTGCGCGCGCACTTGCGCGAGCAACTTCAGTTTAGAGCGGGCGCGGTCGCGGGGCAAGTACTCGAGGCCGCAGGAAGGCAGGAGGTAGCAGGGCCCGACTTTGACGCGCGACAGAATGCGCTCCGCTTGCTTCGCCACCGCGGCTGCGTCTTCCAGGCGCGTGTTGCGGGCATCGATCAGGCCGAGGCCGAGAGGTTTGTCGGAGCCGGCAGCGGCGACGTGGTCGGCGAGCTTCGGGTTGTAGGTGAAGTCGAGGCTGAGGATGTCCACCGGCAGCTTCTGCAAGCGCTCGTAGAGCGGCTGCGGGTCGCCGAAGCTGAGGTGCAGCGCCAGCAGCGCCTTTCCTTTGCTCGCCGCCAGCTCGGCCAGAGCGCGTTCGAGCACCAGCAGGTCGCCCGGCCACCTGAGTATGGCGGGTTCGTCGATCTGAATGACCTCGGCGCCGGCCCTCGCCAAGGCTTGAACCTCGAGCGACAGCGCCACTGCGTAGCCTCGCGTCAGGGCGCCCACGTTGTCGTAGGCGCCGTTCGCCACAATGCTGGAGCGCGCCAGTGTGTACGGGCCGGTTAGCACCGGCTTCACCGGCTTCGAGGAGTGCGAGCGAGCAAACTCGTACTCGGAGACAATCAACGCGCGGCTGCGTTGCAGCGCGCCGCGCACGACGGGCTGGCGGAAGTAGAAGTTGGTGTCGAACAGGCGCAGCAGGCCGTTGATCTCAACGCCGGCGAGCTTGCCGGCCAGGTGCGAGATGGGGTCGTACCAGCGGATCTGGCCGTCGGTGATGAGGTCGAGCCCGGCTTCGAGCTGGTCGTCGAGCGCGGCGCGCACCAGCGCGTCTTCCGCGGCGCGCAAGTCGGCGTCACTCGCCTCCTTGCGCTCCCAGGCGGCGATGGTGCGGCGGAGCAGCTGCAGCTCGGGCGTCTCGCCGATGCGCGGGTAGCTTCCGGCGTTGGTCAGCAGAATCTGCATTCCAGCATTGTAGCGGCGAGACGAAAAGTTGAAAACCGCCGCCCAGAGATTTACGATGCTCGGCAGGTCCAGCGAGGACAAAGGAGAGCGAGCAATGAAGAGCAAAGCAATCCTTTTTACGGTGTTGCTGGCGGCGCTGGCGGGCTGCAGTCAGTCGGGCGAAGAAGGCAAGGAAGGCGGGCTTAGTTCGATCATCCGACCCAAGCCACAGCCCATCGTCATTCCGGCGGGCACCAATATCGACGTGCGGCTGACGGCGGGACTGAACTCCAAAGAGAACGAAGCCGGCGACGAATGGGAAGGCACGCTCGATGCGCCCGTGGTGGTGGGCGATAAGCTCGCCATCCCCAAAGGAGCGGAGATCAAGGGCCAGGTGACGAAGGCGGTGCCCTCCGGCCGGCTGAAGCAGCGCGCGGAACTCTGGGTGACGGTGACCGAGATTACGTTCCGCGGCAAGCAGTGGCCGGTGAGCGCTTCCACCACTGGGCACAAGGAAGGCTCGAAGACCAAGCGCAACATCCTCTTCATCGGCGGCGGCGGTGGCGCCGGAGCGGCCATCGGCGGCATTGCGGGCGGCGGCAAGGGCGCGGGCATCGGCGCGGCGATCGGCGCCGGCTCCGGCCTGGCGGGCGCGATGCTCACCGGCAAGCGCGACATCCACTTCCCGCCCGAGACGCTGCTGCGCTTCGAGCTCGAGCAGCCCCTGACCATTCAGCCGTAAATATGAGAACCAGCAAAGAAAGAGAGTAGCCAACTGCTAATAGGGGTAGGTGCGCTGGAGCACGAACGTCCCGGCCTTGCTGGCAAAGAAGGTAAAGCCATCCGGCGTGTAGCAAGCCATCGCACCACCGGTTTCCGGTGTTCCAATGTAACGAGCGAGCAATTCACCGGTCTCGGCATTCGCGACAACGAAAACGTGGCGCACGAACTTTCCGCCGGCGTCGGTCTCAGCGAACATCAGCGCTAGCTTTCCACCGGCCACCTGGATGGCGACCGGGCGTGAGTGCTCTGACGGCGCGGCTATCTCAAGCCGACGCACAAGAGTGCCATCCCGAGAGACAACGTAGATTATTGGATCGTGGGTAGCGCGCATGAGGTAAATATTTCCGTCGCTAGCCGGCACGGCCACGCCCAGGCTCATAATTGACTGAAAATCCACTTTGGATAGCTTGGCCCTCCCGTCCGTAGATCTCGAATTCGAGCCTACATCCATCTTTGCCGATGCTTGCCCCTCAGGATTTGCCAGAGCCCCCTCGCCGCCTTCCTGCTCAAGTTGGATGTCACCTGGCAAACTGACCTCTGCAATAAGGGCCCCCTTGCGGTCAAAGACCGCTGTGAACGCCTCCCCGGTCGGCTCGAGCATGCCCTCCTTTCTAGCGACCTTCAGCCCGGAAGCTAAAAGCTCTCCAGTCGGAAAGGCCGCGATCTGCAAGGGGATGAACAAGGGGCCGAGCCGGATAGCCGAGTCATACTTGCCATCGGAGTTGTAGACGAGAATAACCTGCTCGGTTTCCGGCTCTTTTTGACCCTCTTTCTCTATTACCTTTGTTGTAACCAAGTAAACGTTTTCTCGGGCGTCGACGGCAAAGTCCTCGAACGAGCCTCCTTTCTCGAAGCCCGGGGCGCCTTCGACCCTCACCACGCTACCCACCTTGCCATCCGCCAGAACCTTGGTAACAGGAGCAGCGAGATGGGGACCGGCAGGGGAGGTGAACCGAACGTACAGATTGCCTTTCAGGTCGCACCGGATGGGGTGCAAGATGGACCCGAGCTCCACACCCGAGAGCGGAATCGTCTCTCGCACTCGAAGCGGGAGTTCGGGAGCGTTCTGAGCAAGACCAGGTTGGCAAAGCGTAAGGAGGAATATCCAGGCGTAGAACAACCTGGCAAAGAGGCGTTGAGTGTCCATTGCTGACTTCCCTTACTCTAGTATGTGCCGTTCTCCGCTTCAAGCGCCGGCACATAGCCGCCTTGACACGATGGCATGTACATTCTGGCGGCGAGTCGCGGAGAAACTCTTTGAGTTTGAACTATGGACCCTTCGATACATGCGCGGTTGCAGTTCCCGGTCGTGGATGAAGTTCCGACCTGACACCGTCCGGGCGGCTCGCCACAGTCCACCCAACCTGTGAGGTCGCAGCAATTCTGCGAGCTCGGGAAGTACGTGCAAGCCTGAACCATGACCGTGCCACCACACGAACACGACACGTTCCTCGTGACCAATGTGCGGCACAACGCCTCGACCGTCGGAGACAGGAATAGCGCTAAGGCAAGGACTGAGAGAACGATCGCCACTTTCGGGATTGTTTTCATGGCAACCTCTACCTCGAAACTTTTCTGCCCACACTCTACCCCCCCCCCCCAGGTTCGTTGTCAAGAGTCATTTTTCCGACCCATCAACAAGCACTGGGGAGGAGCTCGACAGGGACGCACGCGGGAATGAGGCGGCGGGCAGCGGCGAGGTCGAGAAGCAACTGAATCGAGCGCTGGCCGTCGGGGCCGGCGTCGAGCGTCCAGCGGTTCACGTACATTCCCACAAACTTGTCGCCCAGGTCGCCCGTGACGCCGCGGCCCCACTGCAGGGCATAACCGAGCGCGTCGGCGCGATGAGCGAGCGCGAAGCGGATGCTTTGCTCGACCGCGGCGGCGATTCGCTCGATGAGCTTGGGGTCGAGCGCGCGGCGCACAGCGAGGCCGCCGAGCGGAACCGGCAGGCCGGTTTCATCCTTCCACCAGCGGCCTAAATCTACCAACGGCGCGAGGCCGCTCGCGGCGTAGGTCAACTGGCCTTCATGGATGAGCAAGCCGGCGTCCACTTTGCCCTCGCGCACGACGGCGGGAATCTCATCGAAGCGCGCTACTACCGGCTCGAACTCCGGCGCGTAGAGGCTCAGCAGAAGGCAGGCGCTGGTAAGTTTTCCGGGGATGGCAATTCTCTTCCCCTTCAGGTTGGTGGCGCTGAAGCCGGCGTCGGGCCGCGCGACCACCAGCGGGCCGTAGCCGTCACCGAAGCTGGAGCCCACGCGCAGCAGGGCGTAGTGCTGGTGCAGGTAGGCATAGGCATGGAAGCTGACGGCGGTGACGTCGTAGGTCGCGGCCAGCGCCTTCTGGTTCAGGGTTTCGATGTCGGAGAGGATGTGCTCGAAGCGCAGGTCGGTCTGGACGCGCTCCTTGGCCAGCGCGTAGAACATGAAGGCGTCGTCGGCGTCCGGGCTGTGGGCGAGCGTGAGATTCATGCGGCGCGCGCTACTCCGAGGGAACGACAACCATCAGGTCGTCCCAGTGGTGGGCGGTGATCTCCCAGCGGCGGCGCTCAGCCTGCTGGTGCTTCTCCCAGTCGGTGTAAAGGCGGCGCTCGATAGCCTGCTGGCCGGCGGAGTCGCCGAAAGCGGCGAAGTCGCGCCAGACCAGAGTGACCTTGTAGTCCCAGGCGGGCGCGCCCTGGTGGAGCGAAGGCCGGTAGATGGTGATGCTCACGATTTCGCCCTTCTTCTGCCGCTCTTTCAAGATGGGCAGGTGCTGGGCGCGGTAGAGCTCCAGCCACTCGCCGGCCTTGCCGGGCGCCAGTTTGTAGTAGCTGTCCACGACCGGCCCGGCCGCGGCCGCCGGCGCCTGAGCATCGCTCAAGGGCAGGAACCAGAAAAGAGAAAGCAGAAACGACGCGCCCAAGACGGAAACCATTTTCTCTTTTCCGATTTCCCTTTTCGCTGTTTTCATTGCGTCCTCCACAACGCGGCCAGAATCGAACGCCCGGCTCACTGTACTGTCTCATCCTGGGTGGCGGGGATGGCGGAGGCGTGGTGGTGAACCAGGCGCCAGTCGCCGTCGCGCCGCACAAAGATGTTGGTGGCCTGCACCGAGGCGGTGGAAAAACCGTTGGCGTAGCTGGAAGTCACCTCTTCGATGCAGTTGATCCAGGCAGTGTCGCCTTCGACGCGCACAGAGACATTGGACACGCCGACTCTCATCCGCTGGGTGTTCTCAAAGATGCGCCGCCAGCTTTCGCCCACCGCGTCCCAGCCTTCGAGCAATTCCCAGCCGGGATGCACGCAGCCGACCCAGTCTTCGTGCAGCCAGATTTCTTCCATAGCTTCGAAGTCGAGGTTTTCAAGCGCGGAATAGAAGCGCTGGTTCGCGGCGAGAACCTTTTCGTCGGCTTCTCTTTTCATCAGTGCCCCCATCGGTCGGGGCCGCTGGGCTGAACTCAATGAGCGCGGGCGCGCTCGACGACCCACCAGGACGCGGGCAGACAGGCGGAGACCAGAGCGACTTTCATCAGCTCGCCGGGAAGAAAAGGCAGCAGCCCGGCGCGCACCGCTTCGCTCCAACCCGCGAGGGTCAAGTACTTCAGCCAGGCGACGCCGGCGGTGAAAATCAGTGCTTCGGCCAGCAGCACAGCGCCCAGCCAGTAGAACCAGCGCTTGGGCAATCTTGCCAGGAGCGTGCCCAAAACAAACGCCGCCGGCGGGAACGCCAGCAGGTAGCCACCCGTAGGGCCGAGCAAGCGCGCCGCGCCGGGCAGTCCGCCGGGAGCAAAAACCGGCAAGCCCGCAACGCCTTCGACCAGGTAGAGAATCAACGCCGCCGCGCTGCGCCGCCCGCCCAGCGTGGCACCGAGCAGGAGCACAGCGAACGTCTGTCCCGTGACCGGCACGGGACTGAACGGCAACGGCAGGCTGATCTGCGAGCACAGCGCCATGAGCAGGCTGCCTGCCACGACCAGCAGGGTGTTCTGCGCCCGCGTGGCCTGCGGCAACAGCGCATCGGCCAGCACGGGGCGAGATTGAGCAACGGTCAGCGCGCGCATTCTATTGGGTCTTCGATTGGTAGCTGTCGATTTCTTCGATCACTTCGGAGGCGGTGCCGGTTACGCCCTCCTGCGCCTTGTGGAGGTAGCTCTTCATGCGGAAATAAAGCACGACGGCGGCAATGAGGGCAATCAGCAACAGGCCGCCGAGGCCGAGAAGCAGGAATTGCACCGTCATGCCTCCGTTCGAATTGCCCGTTCATTATACAATGAGCGCGCTATGAAACGATGGCTGGCCATAGTGGCGATCTTGGCGCTTGCGGGCGGAGCCTGCGGGCGCAGGGCGCAGGAAGAAGAGCTGGAGCGGCTGCGGCGGGAGAACGAAGCGCTCCGCGCGCAACAGCAGCCGCGCGGGCCCGTCCCCGTCAGCAGCGCCGCACGGCACTTCACCGGCGACGTCGGCGGCACTACGCTGGCGGGGCTGATGCCCGGCCTCGATATCGGCCTGGCGCGGCAGCGCTTCGGCGCGGAAACCACTACGCGCTCCTGGCGCAGCGAGGGGCGCGTGATCGTTCAGCACGAGTGGCAACTGGAAGACGGCGTTGTGCTCCGGGTCAACGCCGCTGAATCTGGGCGCATCGAGCGCGTGGCGGTCGTGCTCGCCAACCCGACAGGCGTCAACATTCCCACCCTGAACGGGCTGACCCTGGGACAGGAAACCTATTCGAGTCTGCAACGGCGCTTCGGGCCGTTGCTGACGACCGAGCTGCTGCTGTGGGGCGCGCAGGGGCTCTACACCGTGGCCCAGCGCATGCCCTACGGCGAGCGTCGCCGGATGGAGTTTGCCTTCGAGATGCCGGTCGGGATGAACCGGGCCGAACTCGACCGCATCGGCGATGAAGTCCAGAACCGCGGCAACGCGGCCCTGCTCGAGCCCTACCTGAAAGACGCGGCGCCCTACATGGTGGCGCTGGAAGAGACTCGTTAAACCGCGCCAAGCCTTTCTCGCCGCTTTATGCCAGTATCTTTTGTCCATCTATTTGATTCCACGAGCTTTAACTCTTACCCGTTCCACCGGCCGCTGAGGGGAGGGGGGTACCCCAATACCTCCACTCTAAGCTATTCATATGGAATGCCTTACGGAGAGATAGCTAGCTATCGTGGATGCTATCCTTGACCGTTGCTTCACCAGCCTGCACGAGCTTACAGCAGGCAAATATTAAGCGAAAACGCTGCCTCTGTCAACCCCTTACCCAATGGCGTGCCGGCGTAGAAGTTCGGGCAAGACGGCGGTGAATTTCGAGCGGGGCATGACCTCGTCGCAGCCGGCATCCTGTGCGGCGCGCATCAGCTCCACCTGCACGTGAGAGAAGAAGCCGACAACGGGGATGGCGGCCAGCTCGGCGTCCGATTTCAGTTGGCGGATGAGGTCGACGGCGTTGGCGGTCGTCGCGTTGAGGTCGAAGATGACCAGCGCGGGCTTGTCGCGGCGCACCGCCTCGAGCGAGAACTGTGCCGCGGTCGTGGTTTGTAGCTTGGCACCGACCTGCCTGGCGGTTCCGGAAAGTTTGCCGACGAAGAACAGGTCGTCCAGAACGGCGAGAACGTAGGACATTTTCCCTCAGCGGCTCCAGCGCCTTGAATTCTAGCGTGCTCAGCGGCGGGCCTGAAGCCCCGCCCTTCCCAGACAAAGCGAGGGAGCAGCAGCCGCTAGGCGGATTCGGGGGCGGTGGCGGAGGCGCGAGCGGGCTCGTCGTCTATTTTTTTTTCGCGCCAGCCGCGGAGAAACGCCTCGGTGAGTGGCGGCGAAATCTCGGCCAGGTCGCGCAGGAGGATGCCGGCGGCCTTGCCCGTGTAGCGGGCCATCTCGAGAAGCGTGTCGTTCATGCTCCCTCCACGACAGGCAAGAATGCCTGTCCTGCCAGCTATCGTTCGGGCCAGGCGACAATGGAGTAACCGCCGTCGACGACAATCGTCTGGCCGTGAATCATCTCGGCGGCGTCGCTCGCCAGCCAGGCCACCACGCTCGCCACCTCCTCGGGCGTCGCCAGCCGTCCCGCCGGCGTGGCGCGGCGGTTCGACTCCAGCATCTGCTCGCGGTTCGGAAAGTGCTGCAACGCATCCGTATCGATGACACCCGGCGACACAATGTTAATACGAAGGCCGCGGGGCCCAAGTTCCAGCGCCAGGTGACGGACGATTGACTCGAGCGCGCCCTTGGAAGCCCCGACGGCGGTGTAGTAGGGAATGGCGCGGGCGGCGCCCAGGCTGGAGACGGCCACGATGCGGCCGCGGCGGCCTTCCATCAGCGGCAGCGCGCGCTGGGCCAACCCCAGCAACGCGCGGGCGTTGATGGCCATCGTCCAGTCGAAATGTTTGGCGGTGATTTCGGCGGCCGGCTTGAGCACACCCGAGGCGGCGTTGCTCACCAGGATGTCCAGCGCGCCGAAAGCGTTCTTGATTTCGGCGAAGAGCCGCTCCTGATGCTCGTCTTCGGCCACGTTGGCTTTGACGATAAGCGGCTCGGGGCCGCCCGCGGCGCGGATAGCCGCTGCGGTTTCTTCGGCGGCGCGGCGATTGCGAAGATAGTTGATGGCGACGCGGGCGCCGCAGCGACCGAGCTCGACGGCAATGGCGCGCCCGATGCCGCGCGAGCCGCCCGTCACCAGCGCAAAGCGGTTACTCAGATCAATGCGAACCGAGCCGGTCATCGCGGATCAGTGGGACGAGGTGGGGACGGAGGGCCCGCGGCCTTGGACGCGGTCGTAGGCGGTGACTTCGCTGGTGGTGCCGATGCTTTCGTTGTAGAAGCTGGGCACGCCCAGCAGGTACTTGAGCTCCTCCTGGAAATCGTGCAGGGCGCGGAGCTGCTCGGCGGTGGCGGGGCGGCGCCGCTCGTTGAAGGGCTCCTCGGTGGGCGGGCCGAGCAGCCAGAACTTCTGGTAGCCGGCGTCCCACAGTCGGCCGATTTCGCCGCGGAACACGTAGCCGGGCGGCTCGGCCAGCCGCAGCCCGCCCGATTGGCGCTCGAAGACGGCGGCAACCTCGCCCTTCATCACCCGGATGCGCTCGGGGTTCTTGGTGATGGTGTCGCAGGCGAAGCCGGCCTGGCGCAGGCGGTCGAGCGTCTGGGCGGGAAACACGCGGGTGAGGAGAGGCCTCGGAGTCGGCGGCGCGTCCGGCATGGGGTGAGTCTAATGGAAGAGAGAACCGACGGCAAGATGGCGCCCCCGCAGATGAGCGCAGAGAAACGCAGAGAAGAGGCGGCTTCGTTGACGCTGCTTCGACAAGACTCCTAGAATGGTTTTGGGTGCCGATGAACCCGACAAACAGACCCGGCGAAGCTGTGCAGGCGGGCGTCTCAGTCCTTGAGCGCATCGGGAAGACGCCGCTGGTGCGGCTGGCGCGGATTGGGCGGGAGTTCCCGAACGTCGAATTGTGGGCCAAGGCGGAGTGGTTCAACCCCGGCGGCTCGGTGAAAGACCGCGCGGCGCTCAACATGATTCTCGAGGGCGAACGGCGCGGCGAACTCGGTTCCGGCAAGATGATTCTTGACGCCACCAGCGGCAACACCGGCATCGCCTACGCCCTGATCGGCGCCGCGCGCGGCTACCGCGTGCGGCTCTGCCTGCCCGCCAACGCTTCGGCGGAGCGCAAGCGCATCCTGCGCGCCTACGGGGCCGAGCTGATTCTTACGGATCCAGTGGAAGGCTCCGACGGTGCCATCCGCAAAGCGCGCGAGCTTTACGCTCGCGAGCCCGAACTCTATTTCTACCCTGACCAATATTCGAATCCCGCCAACTGGCAGGCGCATTACCACGGCACAGCCGAAGAAATCTGGGAGCAGACCGGCGGACGCGTGACGCACTTCGTTGCGGGACTCGGCACGAGCGGGACGTTCGTCGGCTGCGCGCGGCGGCTCAAAGAGTTCAACCCGCGCATCCGCTGCGTCTCTCTCCAGCCCGATGGCCCGTTCCACGGCCTCGAAGGGTTGAAGCACATGGCCACGGCGATTGTGCCGGAAATTTACGACGCCAGGCTGGCCGACGAAGACCTGCCCGTGGCCACGGAAGACGCCTACCGGATGGTCAAACGGCTGGCGCGCGAAGAAGGCTTGTTGGTGGGCGTCTCCAGTGGCGCCGCGCTCTGGGGCGCGCTCGAAGTGGCGCGGCGCGTCCCGCCCGCGGACGCGGCGGTTATCGTCATGATCTTCCCCGACTCGGGGGACAAGTACCTGAGCGAACGCTTCTGGGAAGAAGAGGATTGAATCGGCGCTAAGGAGCTGGGGGGTGCCGGCAGGGGGCATTGGCTGGAATTGAGACTAACCACAATCCCTTAGAGGAGAGAGCATCATGACCCGGATCGATGAGATTGCTGCAAACGTATACCGCCTGAGCATCTACGTCTCCTCCGTCAACCTTCTGTTCAACCACTTCCTGGTCAAGGACGATGAGCCGCTGCTCTTCCACACCGGCTACCGCTGGATGTTCCCGGAACTGCGCGAGGCGGTGGTCAGGGTGCTCGACCCTGCCAAGATTCGCTGGGTCAGCTTCAGCCACTTTGAGTCGGACGAGTGCGGTTCACTGAACCAGTGGCTGGAGGTGGCGCCGCAGGCGCAGCCCGCCTGCACTTTCCTGGCGGCGACGCTCAACGTCAACGACTTCGCCCTCCGCCCCCCACGCGCGCTGCAGGACAGCGAAGTTCTGGCCACCGGCAAATTCCGCTTTCGCTCCTGCCACACCGCTCATCTGCCGCACGGGTGGGACGCCGGGGTGCTGTTCGAGGAGACCCAGCAAACACTGTTCTGCTCCGACCTGTTCCTTCAGTTTGGCGAGGTCGAGCCACGAACCGAAAGCGACATCCTTGGCCGGGTGCGGGACGGCCTGCTCAGTATGCAGGCGGGGCCTCTTGCTTACGTTACCCCTTACACGGCGCGGATCGAGCACGTGCTGAAGAAACTCGCCGAGCTGAAGCCCAAGACCCTCGCCACCATGCACGGTTCCACCTGGGCCGGCGATGGCGCTGGGGCCCTGCGCGAGCTCGCTGCCATCATGAAGGAAACCCTGGGGCCAGCCGAGTTGGGACCTTAAGCCGAGTTGGGACCTTAAGGGGAGAGGCGCCCGAAACGGCAAAGCATTTCAGCAGACGAATTCCCATGGCGCTGCAAATCAACGACACCTTGCTCGAAGAAATTCGCCGGCACGGCGCGCGCGCTTATCCGAACGAGTGCTGCGGGGCGCTGCTGGGCGTATTGGCTGACAACGGCGACAAGCAGGTCCGCGCGTTGCTGCCGCTCGACAACCGCCGCCAAGGCGAGGCGGCGCGCACCCGCTTCCTCATCACCGCCGAAGACATGCTCCAGGCAATGAAGCAGGCGCGCGCGCAGGGGCTGGACATCCTCGGGTTCTACCACTCGCACCCAGACCACCCGGCCCGGCCGTCGGACTATGACCGCGAGCACGCCTGGCCGGCCTATTCCTATATAATTGTGGGAGTGGCCGGGGGAGAGCCCCAGGAAGCCACCAGTTGGGTGCTGGCGGACGACCGCAGCCGCTTCGACCCTGAAGAGATGCACACCGCAGAGTAAGCGAGCCTTCGCCGCTCCTCCAGCATCCAATTAAGAAGGGCTGTCCTGCTGAGCCCCGATTCATCGGGGCGAAGCGTCTCAGGGGAGCTGAGACCCTTCGCTGCGCTCAGGGTGACAACCGGGAGTAGAGGCTGATGCCGAAGGTGATTATTCCCACGCCGCTGCGGCAGTACGCCGGCAAGCAGGAGGCGATTGAGCTCCAGGCGGCCACGGTGGGCGAGCTGCTGAACAAACTAGTTACCACCCACGCCGACCTGCGCCGCCACCTCTACACCGACGACGGCAAGCTGCGCAGCTTCGTCAACGTCTACCTGAACGACGAAGACATCCGCTACCTCCAGAAGGAACAGACGCCGGTGAAGGATTCCGACGTCGTCAGCATCGTCCCCTCCATCGCCGGCGGAAGAGAGTCGGAACCACGGATGAACACGGAGTATCCCGGAGTGGGAAAAGAACTCAGCAAGGGCGGGGTTTCAACCCCGCCGAAAGAGACGTGGCTAACGAGGGCCTTAGCCCCTGAGGGAGTTCAACCATGAAGCACAAGACATTCGAGCGGGTCGCAGGGTTGTTGTTTTCTCTGATCGCCCTCGGGCATCTGCTGCGCGTTGTTTTTGGCTGGGAGGCGGTTTTCAACGGACAAGTGGTTCCGATGTGGCCGAGTTGGGTGGCAGTTTTAATTGGCGGCTTCCTCGGCTTTCAGGGCCTCCGCCTCAGCCGCAGCCAATAACAGGTTTGGAACCGCGGATGAACACGGATTAACCCGAGCATGACGAAGGAAACCGCAGTCAGGAACGGGGCAGCGAGCCAGGCGCCGGCGTTGTCGCAGCAGGAAATCCTGCGCTACAGCCGGCATCTCATCATGCCGGAAGTCGGCATGGAGGGGCAGCTCAAGCTGAAGCAGGCCAAGGTGCTGCTCATCGGCACCGGCGGGCTGGGCGCGCCGCTGGGCCTCTATCTCGCCGCCGCCGGCGTCGGTCGGCTGGGCCTGGTGGACTTCGACGTCGTCGACTTCACCAACCTCCAGCGCCAGGTCACTTTCGGAACCGACGACGTCGGCCGGCCCAAGCTCGAAGCCGCGGCCGAGCGCCTGCACAGCTTGAACCCGGAAATCGAAATCGTCACCCACGAAGCGAAGCTGGCGAGCGAGAACGCGCTCGACATCCTGCGCGACTACGACATCATCGTCGACGGCACCGACAACTTCCCCACCCGCTACCTGGTCAACGACGCCTGCGTGCTGCTCGGCAAGCCCAACGTCTACGGCAGCATCTTTCGCTTCGAGGGCCAGGCCACGGTCTTCGCGCTAAAGGACGGCCCCTGCTACCGCTGCCTCTATCCCGAGCCGCCGCCGCCCGGGCTGGTGCCAAGCTGCGCCGAGGGCGGCGTGCTGGGCGTGCTGCCCGGCATCGTGGGCGCGATTCAGGCGAATGAAACCATCAAGCTGATTATCGGCAAGGGCGAGACGCTCAAGGGCAGATTGCTTGTATTCGACGCGCTGAAGATGAAGTTTCGCGAGCTCAAGCTGCGCAAGAACCCCGACTGCCCCGTCTGCGGCGCGCATCCCACGGTGACGCAGCTCATCGACTACTACGAGTTCTGCGGCATCCGCGGCGAAGAAGCGCAGGCCACCGTGCAGGTGCCGGAAATCGAGCCGCGCGCCCTCAAGCAGCGGCTCGACTCAGGCCATGATGTGTTCGTCCTCGACGTCCGCGAGCCGCACGAGTACCAGATTTGCAATATCGGCGGGTATTTGATTCCTCTCGGCGACCTGCCCAAGCGCGTCCACGAGCTCGACTCCGCTCGCGAGATTGTCGCTCACTGCCGCTCCGGCAAGCGCTCCGCCGAGGCGGTGGACTTCCTCCGCAAGGCCGGCTTCCGCAAGGTCTGGAACCTGAAGGGCGGCATCCTGGCCTGGTCCGACCAGGTCGACCCCTCCCTCCCTAAGTACTAGCTAGCAGAGGCAGAGCAGCTTCAACGGGAACAGGACAATCCCGAAGACCAGCTTCAGCACCAGCCCCACCAGCAGCAGCGGCAGCAGCACCAGGAGCATCACCAGGAATACGCTCAGCAGCGGCAGCACCACCGGCGCCACGAAAAGCAGGATGAATAGCCAGAAGAGAAACTTCAGCATCGTAGCTCCTCCTCCTCCTCCAGTACGCAGGCGCGGCCGGGAATGTTCCCACGGGCCACGGAACACGGGTCACGAGCCACGGCTTTCCATTGACTCCGACCGCCCTTCCAGCCTAGGATGGAGTTTCCCCTTAGGGGCTGCCCCAACGCCGAGGACTCGCCATGGCCAAGAACACACTCACCATCATCGACAACCGCACCGGCAAGACCTACGAAGTCAAAATCACCGACGACACCATTCGCGCCATCGACCTGCGGCAAATCAAGGTCGAGCCCGATGACTTCGGCCTGATGACCTACGACCCGGCCTTCACCAACACTGCGTCCTGTCGCAGCGCCGTCACCTTCATTGACGGCGACAAGGGCATCCTGCGCTACCGCGGCTACCCCATCGAGCAGCTCGCCGAGCAGTCCACCTTCCTGGAAACCGCCTACCTGCTGCTCTGGGGCGAGCTGCCCACCCAGAAGGAACTCGACGACTGGGTCTACGAAATCACCCACCACACTTTTCTGCACGAGAACGTGAAGAAGCTCATCGAAGACTTCCGCTACGACGCTCACCCCATGGGGATGCTGGTCAGCACGCTGGCGGCGCTCTCCACTTTCTACCCCGAGTCGAAGAACATCCACGACCCCGCGGTGCGCCGCAAGCAGATTTACCGCCTCATCGCCAAGACCCCGACCATCGCCGCCTTCGCCTACCGCCACAGCCGCGGCCTGCCCTACGTCTACCCGGACAACGATCTGAGCTTCGCCGGCAACTTCCTCAACATGCTGTTCAAGATGACTGAGCCGCGTTACAAGCCCCACCCCGTGCTCGAGCATGCCATTGACGTGCTCTTCATCCTGCACGCCGACCACGAGCAGAACTGTTCCGCCAACGCCATGCGCTCGGTGGGCAGCTCCCACGCCGACCCCTACGTCAGCGCCGCGGCCGCCGCCGCCGCCCTCTACGGCCCGCTGCATGGCGGAGCCAACGAAGCCGTCCTGCGCATGCTGACCGAAATCGGCTCGGTGAAGAACGTGCCCGGCTACATCGAGCGGGTGAAGAAAGGCGAGATGCGCCTGATGGGCTTCGGCCACCGCGTCTACAAGAACTACGACCCGCGTGCCCGCATCATCAAGCGCATCGCCGACGAAGTTTTCCAGGTCACCGGGCGCAACCCGCTGCTCGACATCGCGCTGGAGCTCGAGCGCATCGCGCTCCAGGACGACTACTTCGTCAGCCGCAAGCTCTATCCCAACGTGGACTTTTACAGCGGCATCATCTACCAGGCCATGGGCTTCCCGGTCGAGCTTTATCCCGTGCTGTTCGCCATTGGACGCATGCCGGGGTGGCTGGCCCAGTGGCAGGAGATGCTCGAGGACAAGGAACAGAAGATTGCGCGCCCGCGCCAGATCTACATCGGCCACGACCAGCGCAACTTCGTCCCCATCGGCCAGCGCGGCCTGGCGCCCGCCGCCGACCCGCCGGTCAAAGAAAAGACCGCTGCCCGCTGAAACCAAAAGCCCTGCGGAGCTGAGCTCCGCAGGGCCGTTGGCGTCAGACCACTCTGCTCATGGATCTTCCCGCACCCGCTTGGCGGCCAACTGGTGCTGGCCCGGGCCCAGCCGGAACAGCAGGCCGCGGACGCGCACCTTGTCGCCCGTCGCCAAACCGGTGACGCTCCCCGGCGGATTATCAAACTCGGTGTTGGTGAAGGTCAGCACCACGATGTCCTGGTCGGGGAACAAATCCGACGTCGGGTCGAGCAGGAACGAGGGCGGCGCAATGGAAATCACCGTCCCCTTGATGGTCTGATCCTCCAGCTTGATTTCTTCGGCAGTTATCTGCGTCATGCCGGAGCTCAGGCTGCTTGTCGGATCCACTTCCACCATCTGGCCCACGTCGAGCTTGGTGCGGTTGTCGAAGAGGTTGCTGCTGACGGGCAGGTCTTCTTCGTCAATCCGGAACTCGACTCCGCTCGCCGGGACGTCCACAGTAATCGTGTTGGCTGTGAGCTCGGCGGCCGAGCACGGCACCGTCTCCAGCGGCGTCATCACGAACTGTGTCACCTCATCGGTGGCGTTGCGCGTGACGCTGATGATCAACCCTTCTGCCTCGTCCTCGACCTCGTTATCCTCCAGCTCCACCTCTTCCGCCAGGATGGTCCCGTTCGATTGCAGGTCGGCCTCCACCTCCACGATTTGCCCTGCCATCAGGCTGCTGAAGCTGTTGGCTAGTCCCTGCTCATCGAAGTCCTCGAATTCCGTGCCGGCGTTGACGCTGACCGTTACCTGCTGGCAGCTTTCAAAGGGCTCGAAGACGAAGGTGTTGCTGGCGGTGGTGACGCTCACCACCCGCCCCACGACTTCATCGAAGTCATCCGGCGCGGGCGTGACCACCGAGGCCGTCATCACCGGGTCAATCGCAGTGATGATGCCCTGGCCGTTGACAACCAGCGAGGCCGGTACGTTGAAGTCAATCAGCAGCCCGGTGGTTTGCCCGGCGGTGATGGTGAAGCTGGTGTTGATGGTCTCGGTGGCCGGCGACACCGGCACGTTGACCTCCTGGATGCTGCCGGTGCCGGAGTTGAAGAACTGGATCTCCGCCATCGGCGCGAAGGTGAAGACGATGCTGGTGTAGCTCCCTGCCGGCACGTTTGAGGCCAGCCGGAAGAACTCCTGCTTCAATTGCAGTTTTGTTACTTCGAGTTCTTTCGGTTGCGGCAGCACCGACACGTTGCCGGGATTGAAGACGATGCCGGTGACGGTCAACTCCACCTTGGTCACATCATCCGCCGGCTGGTCGGTTACGAAGATGGACGCCGAACCGCCGCCGCCGCCCGGGCCGGTGGATGGTGGCGAAGAGCTGCCGCCGCCGCAGCCGGCGGTGGTCAAGAGGAACGCAACCAGGATGAAAAGAATGGCTTTCCGAGGGAACACACACCTATTCATGAGCACCTCCAGGAGGATGAATGAGGTAAGATTCAACAACGAAAAAACCGCTCCTTGCCTTCAGCCGTTAGCATGCGATGCCAGGTGAGGGCCGCGGGTTGCTCTCCTCTGTGCATTATTTGTGCAGGCAATTGCCGAGACTCTCGGAATGCTCCTACTGTCGCAGGTGGGAGAGGGTGAGTTCGAGGCTGACCAGCGTGTTGAAAATCGCCAGCACCTGGCGCCGGTAGGTGAGGATGGTTTCCATACGGTGGCGGGCGTCGGGCTCGCGCTGCCAGTGGCGCTGCCAGCGATGGACAACTTCGCCCGGGACGTCGATATCGCGCCGGAGCTTCTCCAACGAGTGCCCGCGCATGAACAGCCCGTAGAAGTAGGCGGCTTCGCGATGGGGGGGCTCGAGCGCCTCCAGCCGTTCCAGGTCGTTGGCTCCACTGCCGTTCATCGTCGTGCCCGCGGCCGCGCCGCGGAAGCCGTTACCTATAGCGCAGGCCGCCGCCGGTTGCAAGTCCATTGTACCGCCCCGCTCGGTGTGGCAAGATAGGGGCAACGAGCAAGCCCTTTGGCAAGGAGGTTGCCATGCCCGTCGTCAAACAACTTTCCGTCACCGCCGCCAATCGTCCCGGCCAGTTGGCCCGCATCTGCGAGACGCTGGCTAGGAACAAGATTAACATCACCGGCCTCGATGCTTCGGGGCCCGCGCGCCAGATACGCCTGATGGTCAGCAATGCCGCCCGCGCCCAGCGCGTGTTGCAGAAAGCCGGCTGGCGCCCGAAGGTCGAGAACGCCCTGGTCATCAGCGCGCCCGACCGGCCGGGCTCGCTGGGGCGCGTCGCCGCCAAGCTCGCCAAGCGCGGCATCAACATCAACTACGCCTACGCCACGGTGGGCGGCGGGGCCAAGCGCGCGGCCATCGTGCTGGGCGTTTCGGATCCGGCCCGGGCGGCCAAAGTCGCCCGCTGAGCTGGCCAAACTTTAGCTTGACGGCCACGAGTTAACCTGTATTAATCTCCCCCCTTAACTTGCTTTAAGGGGGTGGAGGTTCGTGCAGGTTCGCCGCTGGTCGTCTGGCTTCATCGTCATCGTGCTGCTGTTCGCCTGCCCTGTGGCGGCTCAGGACGAAGAGCCTGAAGAGCCCGATTTCTTCTTCTTCACCGGCGGGCCCTACACCCAGAAAAAACATTCTCCGCAAATTATCTGGGCCAACCAGTGGTTCCGCGACTCGTCCGGCATCACGCGGACCCGCGACTACGTCGGCGCCGGGCGAGCCGAAATGGGCCTCACCGACCGGTGGGAGGTTGATTTCGAGTTTGGCGCGCTGGCGCTGAAGCAGCGCGAGTCCGGCGTCACGTCCTTCGCCGAGCACGGCGCCGACGACCTTCTCTTCGGCGTGCGCTATCGCCTGCTGCGCGAGAGCTCGGCGCCTTTCACGCTCACCATGGGGCCGCAGATCATCGCGCCACTCGCCAGCCGCCGCCGCGGGCTCGGGAGCGGCGAAGTCGGCTACGCCTGGGACATCGCCGCCGCCAAGGACTGGGGCGGTCCGGTGTTCGTCGCGGCTTCGCTCAACCTGCGCATAACCCCGGACGTGCCCGCCTTTCCCGATGGCTCCGGGCCGGAATTCGACCTCCGGGTAATCGAGTGGGCCTCGGCGCTCGGCTGGCGGGCGCTCGAACGTCCCGACGCCGGCGGCGCGAACCACGACATTCACGTGCTCCTGGAGTTTGCCGGCGCGCGCGCCGAGGACGTGGATGGCCTAGACCGCGTCAGCGCCACCGCGCTCCAGTTCTCTCCCGGGCTGCGCTACGGTTTCCTGGGCCGTTCCGGCTCGCTGACGGAGATTGGGCTTGCGTTCCCGGTGGGGGTCGATCGCACCGCGCCCGATTGGGGCGTCATCCTGCAAGTGCAATTCGAGCTCCCCTCCCTGTTCTAATCAAAGCTTGACTCGCCGGCAGTTAAGTGGTATTCATATAGGAGCTTAACTATAGTTAATATCGAGCTCAACCATGAAAACCAGATTGCTTGTCGTCACGGTTTTGATCTTCGGTTTGGCGGCCGCCGCCCTGCTGCGGCTCCCGCCCGCCGAGCGGGTGTCGAGCGCCGGCCCGGCCAACGCGACTGCCGCCAGCGCTGAGGCCGCGCACCGCGCTCACCTCCCTCCCACCAAAGGGAGTGAGCTGTACCAATACGAGAACCCCCATCGGCGCCACTTCAGCGCTTCGCAGGTTTACAACCCCATCCTGCCGCCGCCCGTGCCGGCGCCCAACGGCGTGCGCGAGTACACGCTGACTATCCGCGAAGACGTCGAGCACGAGGTGGCCCCGGGAATCAAAGTGCCCGCCTGGGCGTTCAACGGCACCGTACCCGGGCCGGTGCTGCGCGCCACCGAAGGCGAGCTGCTGCGCATCACGGTCATCAACCAGGGCCACCTGCCGCACACGATTCACTTCCACGGCAGCCATCCCGCGAAGATGGACGGCGTGTTTGAGCTCATCCCGCCCGGCGGGGAGTTCACCTACGAGTTCATCGCCCAGCCCTACGGCATCATGCCCTACCACTGCCACGCCATGCCGACCAGCCAGCACATCCACAACGGGCTCTACGGCATGCTGATCATCGATCCCAAGGGTGGCCGCAAGCCGATGCGCGAGCTGGCGATGGTGATGAGCGCCTTCGACCTCGACCGCGACGGCGAAGCCGACTTCTACGCCTGGAACGGCCGCGCCTTCCAGTACGCCGACAACCCCATCGCACTCCAGCGCGGCGAGCCGGTGCGGATGTACGTGCTCAACATGTTCGAAGAAGCCATGGTGCCGCACATGCACGGCACGCTCTACCACCTCTTCCCCTCCGGCACCACGGTCGCCCCGACCGAATTCACCGACGTCAAGACGCTCAACATCGCCGAGCGCGCCATCCTCGAGTTCCGCTACGATTTCCCGGGCGACTTCATGTTCCAGTGCCACGTCACCGAGCACATGGAGCAGGGCCTGATGGGCTGGTTCCGCGTGGTAGATGACAAGAGCGAGGCAGCGGCCCACGCGCAGCACCGCCAATGAGCTCCCCCGGAAAGAAACTCCTGCCCCGCGCCGTGGTCTGGGCGAGTGCGCTGGTTCCGGGGCTCGTGCTCAGCGCCGTTCTTTATCTGCTTTTCACCCGCGGCACCGGGCTGGAGCTCACGGCGCCGGCCCCGATTGAAAAGGTGGAGTTCGAGCGGGTGGTTCTTCGCCCCGGGCAAATCGTTGCGCAGGTAATCAACACCGGCCCCGAACCCGTCACCATCGCTCAGGTGCAGGTCGGCTGGCTGAACCGCGCCAGTTGGGACTTCGAAACTGCACCGAGTCCGACGGTGCCCCGGCTCGGCCGCGCCACCGTCACAATTCCCTATCCCTGGACGCCGGGCGAGTCCTATGAAATCGTGCTCATCACCGCGAACGGCCTCGTCTTTGCCCACGAGATTGAAATCGCCCAGGAGACACCCACGCCGGGCGGCGGCACGCTCGGCAGCTTCGCGCTGCTCGGAGTCTACGTGGGCGTGCTGCCGGTCTATCTGGGGATTCTCTGGCTGCCGTTCCTGCGGCGGCTGCCGCAGCGCTGGTATTTCTTCCTGCTCAGCCTGACCGCCGGCCTGCTGGTGTTCATCGGCGTGGACGCACTGGAAGACGCGCTGGAAAACGCCGAGCGGGTCCCCGGCCCGTTTCAAGGCCTGGCGTTGATTCTTATTGGGCTGAGCCTCAGCCTGCTCGGCCTCTACGCCATTTCAAGTTGGTTGAAGCAGAAGCGGCAGTCAGCGGAGCTGTCAACACCGCTGCTGCTGGCCTACACCATTGCCTTCGGCATCGGAGTGCACAACCTGGGCGAAGGCCTGGCCATCGGCGGCGCCTACGCGCTGGGCGAGTTCGCCACCACGTTGCTGCTGATCGTCGGCTTCATGGTGCACAACCTGACGGAAGGCATCGCAGTGGTGGCACCGGTGGTGCGCACGGAGTTCCGCTGGAGCCATCTCATCTGGCTCGGACTGCTGGCGGGCGCGCCGACGATTGCTGGCACGCTGTTGGGCGCCTTCGCCTACACCGCTATGTGGGCGGTGCTGTTTCTCGCCATCGGCGCTGGCGCCGTGCTTCAGGTGGTGATTGAGATTACCCGCCACCAGCTTCGCCAGGGCGGCTTCGCCAACGTCGTGAGTGGCCCGAGCGTAGCCGGGTTTGCCCTCGGCTTGGCGCTGATGTATCTGACGGGATTGTTTGTGACCGTCTAGCGCCTCACCAAGAACCATCCACCACAGCGGTCACCGGCACTTCCAGGCGCGGAAACTCAGGATCGTTGGTCAGAATCATGTTGGAGTCTTTCGCCGAACGCTGCTTCATCACCGAGCAAACGGTGAAAGATCACCTGAAGAGCGTGTACAGGAAAGTTGAGGTACCGACGCGGACCGCCCTGATTGCCAAACTCCTCGGCCTCCACCAGCGATGAGTAGCGGCCACGACTGAGCGCGCCTTAGCCCAGCTTCTTGAGCGCTTCGAGAATCTCGGCGTTGTCGCGGGCGGTGGGGATGTCGTAGACCTTGACGAAGCGCACCACGCCGTCCTTGTCGAGAATAACCGTGGCGCGGTTGGTGATGCCCTTCTCTTCAATGTAGAGCCCGAACTTCCTGGCCACGTCGCCCTTGGGGTGGAAGTCGGCCAGCAGCGGGTAGCTGATGCGGAGTTTTTCAGCGAAAGCTTTGTGGGCGAAGGGGCTGTCGACGCTGATGCCCAGCACCCTGGCGTTGAGCCCTTCGAACTGCTTCAGGTCGTTGGTGAAGCAGGCGTGCTCGTTCGAGCACACGGGCGAAAAATCCAGCGGATAGAAAGCCAGCACCACCGGCTGGCCTTTGAGGCTCGCCAGGCTCACTTCCTGCATGTCCTGGTTCTTGAGCGTGAACTCCGGCGCTTTCTGACCCACGGCAATCGGCGGCATGGCAGCACTCTCCTGAATTTGATTTCGGAAGCTCAGCCAGAATAGCAAATGTCGCCGAACCCGACAAACATCCCTCCAGACGCGTGTTAGAATGGCCGTGGCCGGCCGAGGGCGGCAGTGAGAAAAGCGCCGAAGAAAATCCTGGTAAGCCTCAAGGAAGCTGCAAGCGCGGAAGAGCTGATCAGCCTCGCCACTCATGTGGCAGCAGACAAGGCCCCGATCACGATTCTCAACGTCAACGAAATCCCGGAACCCACGCCGCTGGATGCCGACGACCCGGCACTGGATCAGGAGGCGCGGGCCGTCGAGCAAGCCGTCAAGCGGCTGGCGCGCCGCTACCGCGGGCGGAGGCTCTTGCTGCGGCTGGCGCGGGCCCGGCACGCCGGCCGGGCCATCGTGGAGGAGCTCAAGGAAGGCAAGTACGACCTGGCGGTCATCGGCTACCATCACAAGCGCTCGCTGGGCGAGTTGCTCTTGGGGACCACGGCGCAATACTTGGCCCGTCACGCCCCCTGCCGGTTGCTGATGTGCGTGCCGCCGAAACCGTGACGCCCAACCAGCTTCTGGTTGAGCGACCAGGAGGCTTTTATGGCGGAAATTGAAGTCGGGCAGGGGGCGCCGGAGATTGAGCTGCCCTGCGTGACCGGCGAGGAGAAGAGCAAGTTCCGGCTTTCCGACTGGCGCGGGAAGAAGAACGTGGTGCTGTGCTTCTACGCGCTCGACTGGACGCCGACTTGAAGCGCGGAGATGCCGGCGCTCGAAGCGGCCAAGGCCGACTTCGACCGGCTCAATGCCCAGGTCGTGGGCATCAGCGTCGATCACATCCCCTCGCACATCGCCTGGCAGAAGTACAAGGTCGGCCTGCTCACCTATCCGCTGGCGAGCGACTTCTACCCGCACGGCGCCGTGGTGAGGCGCTACGGGCTGTTGCGCGAAGGCGCGCCCATCCCCGGCATCTCGAACCGCGCCGTCATCATTGTGGACAAGCAGGGTAAGGTGGCGTGGAAAAAGGTGTATGACCTGCCCACCCTGCCCGACATCCCCGAAATCCTCGAAGCGCTCAAGTCCCTCGCCTGAGAAAGGCTGACCTCAGGGCTAAAGCCCACTTCTTCCTTGCAACTTCTTCGGCACGGCTCAAGCCGTGCCACACGCAACATTGTCATCCTGCGCGAAGCGAAGGATCTCAGGTGAGATTGTTCGCGCCGGGGGCTCAGAATGACCAACCGCCGGTGATTGTTCCGCTTTTCCTGCTTGTCCCTCCTCACTGCTGGCGTCTATAGTCTGCTCAGGGGAGCACGGCATGACGCTGCGGGAACTGGTGGACCGCTACCTGGAGCAGGCGGGCGGCTTCGGCCGCACCATTCATCTCTCCGAGCTCGGACTCGGCAAGGCCGAGCTGGAGCGCGAGCTCTCCGCCTACGAAGAGGATTACCAGATCAGCCGCTTCTTCCACCTGACGCTGGACACCGAAGCGGAACACGAGACCCGGCCCGGCGGCGCCCCCGTCTATACCATCAACGGCTTCGACTACTCCCATGTCGCCATCCTGCCCGAGATTCAGGAAATTCTATAGCGGCGAGGAATCCGCCAGCCCGATGAAATCAGGGCTGATCCCTCGTCGGTCTTTCTGAAAAGTCTACTTCGTCTTTTTGCGCGAGGCTTCGCGGGCGGCGCGGAACTCGGCCGTTGGATTCCATTCGTACCAGCGGGTGGCGTTGGCGACGCGCCAGCCGATGGCGAACAGGTACTCGGCCATCTGCTCGGCGCCGCGCCAATCCCAATCCGGGCGAATCTCGTCACTCGGCTGGTGGTAGTCGCGCGCGGTGTACTCCTCAGCCTTCTCCTTGCCGTAGCCGGGCGGCTTGCCGATGACATCGAGCCCGTTGTCGAAGTAAAGCGCCGGGATGCCGACCTTGGCAAAGGCGAACTGGTCGCTGCGGTAGAAGAAGCCCTTCTCCGGGAACTGGTCGGGCTTGAGCGTCAGCCCGCGCTCGCGGGCCACCGACTGCGCCACGGCGTCGAGCTCCGACTTGCCGTTGCCCACCTGCACGATGTCGGTCGTCGGCCCGATGATGTTCAGGCCGTCCATGTTGATATTGGCCACCGTTTGCGCTGGCGGAAAAACCGGATTGCGGGCGTAGTAGAGCGCGCCCAGCAGGCCCTGCTCTTCCGCGGTGACGGCGAGGAAAACCTGCGAGCGCCGTGGCGGCTGGGTTTTCGACGCCTCCACCATCGCTTCGGCTATCGCCAGCAGCCCAGCCACGCCGATGGCGTTGTCGGCGGCGCCGTTGTAGATGTTGTCGCCGTCTTTGTCGGGCTGGCCGATGCCGAGGTGGTCGTGGTGCGCGGTGTAGATGACGTACTCCTCCTTGCCCTTGGGGTCGCGGCCGGGCAGCAGGCCGATGACGTTGGGCGACTCCAGCCGCCGCAGCTTTTGCTCGAGCTCGGTCGAGACTCGCACACCCAGCGCCACCGGCTTGAAGTCGCGCGTGGCGGCCATCGTCTGGAGTTCGCTCAGTTCCAGCTTGGCGAGGCCGAGAATTTTTTCCGCGACCGGCTGGCTCACCCAGCCCTTGAGGTTGAGCGGCGGCTCGTCGCCGGGCTGGCGCGGCAGGTCGAACCGCTCCGTCGTCCACGAGGACTGCACCACTTGGAACGGGTAGCCCGCGGACTCAGTCGTGTGGATGAGAATCGCGCCGGCGGCGCCGCGCCGCGCGGCTTCCTCGAATTTGTAGGTCCAACGGCCGTAGTAGGTGAGCGCTTTGCCGCCGAAAAGGTCCGGCTCGTCCGGCGGGGCGGGCGGGTCGTTGACCAGCACCAGCAGGACTTTGTTTCGTACGTCCACGCCTTTGAAGTCGTCCCAGCGGTTTTCCGGCGCGGTGATGCCGTAGCCGACGAAGACCAGGTCGCCTTCGACCTTGACCTTTTCGGTTTCGGCGTCGCTCATCGGCACCCAATCGTCGAAGAACTTGAACTCCGACCTGTCGCCGCCGCGGGCAACGTGCAGTTCGGCCTTGGGTTCGACCTTGCGGCCCAGTAGCGGGACGTTCTGGAAGTAGGTGCCGTTGTCGCCCACCGGCTTCAAGCCGAGGCGGCGAAACTCCGAGGCGATGTACTTGGAGGCGAGTTGAATGCCGCGGCCGCCAGGCCCGCGGCCTTCCAGTAAGTCATCGGAGAGGAACGCGGTGTGGGCGTAGAGGAGGTCTGGGGTAATAGCGGCCTCGCCGCGCTGGACAGCGCGCGGCCGAGGCGGCGCCGCCGCCAGCAAGAAGATTGTCATCCCAGCCAACACGGTTGCTGCCGCTAGACGCCGCTTCATGGACACTCCCCTCCTGTTGTTCAACTCGATGCGTGGATGCTGCGCCTTACTGCCCCGTTGGGATTATAGCAGCTTGTAGAAGGTGAGAATGGAATCGCCCTGGCGAAGGGTGCGCGTGCAGGTGAGCGAGCCGTGGCGTTCCCCGAGCGCGAGCTTGCGGTGGTGCTCGGCAATGACGGCAGCGCCAGGAGCGAGCAGGTTCGACTCGCCCAGCAGCGCGAGAGTGCGGGCGTACGCTTCAGCATCTTTGTACGGTGGATCGAGGAAAGCAATGTCGAGGCGGACCCCGCGCTGGGCGAGCGAGCGCAGGCCCGCGCAAACGTCCACGTGGAGAATCTCGAAGCCGGCTTCGACGTCGAGAGACTTCAGGTTGGCTTCGATGACGCGAACCGCCGAGCGGTGGTTCTCGAGGAAGTAGACGAACTCGGCGCCGCGGCTGAGGGCTTCGAGGCCGACGGCGCCGGAGCCGGCGTAGCAATCGGCGAAGACGGCGCCCTGCACCGAGGCGCCGAGGACGTTGAAGAGCGTCTCGCGGAGGCGGTCAGAGGTGGGGCGGGTCTTCTCGCCCGGCAGGGTCTTCAACCGGCGGCTCTTGAATTCGCCCGCGATGATTCGCATGGAAGTGAGGAGCGCAGATTCCTCGCTTGCCCGGAATGACAAACAAACTCTAGGCGACGTCGGCCATGCGGTAGCGGCGCTGCCAGAGCTGCCGCAGATACTCCACCGTGGCCTCGAAACCCGGGGGCTCGCCGGCGACGAAATCGAAGGCGTCGCGCTTGGCGCGCTCCAGCCACTCGTGGTCGCGCAGCAGATTGGCGATGCGCAGCCCGACGAAACCATGCTGGCGCGTGCCGACGAACTCGCCCGGACCGCGCAGTTTCAGGTCGAGCTCGGCAATTTTGAACCCATCCTGGGTGGCAACCAGAGTTTGCAAACGCTCCTCGGCTTCCGGGCCCACTTCGTTGGGCGTCATCAGCACGCAGGTGGAAGCGTGGCGGCCGCGGCCGATGCGGCCCCGCAACTGGTGGAGTTGAGAGAGCCCGAAGCGCTCAGCGTGCTCGATGACCATCACAGTGGCGTTGGGGACGTCGACGCCGACTTCGACCACGCTGGTGGCGACGAGGACTTGAACCTTGCCGGCGGCGAACTCGCGCATCACTCTTTCTTTCTCTTCCCCTTTCAGGCGACCGTGCAGCAAGCCGACCTTCTGCTTTTGAAAGACGTCGCGGGAGAGCCGCTCGTACTCTTTGGTGGCCGCTTTGAGCTCGGCCTTCGACTCATCAATCACGGGATAGACGATATAGGCCTGGCGGCCGGCGGCGACCTGCTTGCGGATGAACTCCCAGACGCCGGCGGCAGCGTTTTCCTTGACCCAGCGAGTAGTAACAGGGGTGCGGCCGGGCGGGAGCTCATCGAGCACCGACATATCGAGATCGCTGTAGAGCGCGAGCGCCAGCGTGCGCGGGATGGGCGTGGCGGTCATCACCAGGACGTCGGGATGTGAGCCTTTCTCGAGCAGCGCCTGGCGCTGCTCCACGCCGAAGCGGTGCTGTTCGTCCACCACGGCCAGGCCCAGCCTGGCGAACACGACGTCCTCTTCCAGCAGCGCGTGCGTGCCCACCACCACGTGGGCCAGTCCCGCCGCGATCAGCTTCTTCAACTGCTTCTTCTCGCGGGCGCTGAGGGACCCCACCAGCTGCACGGTCGTGTAGCCCAGCTTTTGAAACATTTTCTTGAAGGAGAGGAAGTGCTGCGTGGCCAGGATTTCCGTGGGCGCCAGCACGGCCACCTGGTAGCCGTTCTCGATGGCGATCACCGCGGCCTCGGCCGCCACCAGCGTCTTGCCGCTGCCGACGTCGCCTTGCAGCAGGCGGTACATGGGATGCGCTTCGGCCATGTCCCGGGCGATTTCGCCCAGCACGCGCTTCTGCGCGCCGGTGGGCTTGAAGGGCAGCATCTCTTTGATGCGCTCCCGCACGCGGTCCGTGAGCTGGAACGCGATGCCCGGATACAGGCGCGCCTTGGCGCGCTTGAGCTCCAGGCCGCACTCCAGCCAGAAGAATTCCTCGAAAATCAGCCGGTATTGCGCCGCGGAGCGGAAGGCGTTGAGCGTGCGCAGGTCTGCGCCGGGCGGCGGGAAATGCAGCGCGCGGATGGAGGTCCAGCGATCCGGCAGTTTCAGGCGCTGGAGAATGCACGCCGGCAGCGGATCGTCCAAGGGAGGCAGCGCTTCCAGGATGCGGTGGGTCAGCGTGCGCAGCGCGCGCGTGGTGATCTTGCCCACGGCCTCGTACACCGGCACCACGCGGCCCGTGTGCAGCGACGCGTCGCCGTCTTCCTCGCCCGAGAGAATCTCGAACTCGGGATGCATCATCGAGAGCGTGCGCGAGTAGCTGTCGAACTCCACCTTGCCGAACAGCGCCACCTTCTGCCCCGGCGACAGCACGTCGTTCAGATACGCTCCATGAAACCACTTCGCCGCCAGCACCGCGGCGGAGGAATCGGTGAACGTCGCCTCAAACAGGCCCAGGTTGCGGCGCTGGAATCCAGCCAGCCGCGTGGAGCGCACCGTCGCCAGCACGGTGGCCATCTCGCCCGGCGCGAGCTGGCGGATGGTCTTCACGTTGGTGCGATCCTCGTAGCGGAAGGGCGGGTAGAACAGCAGGTCCTCCACCACGCGCAGGCCCTTGGCTTCGAACATGGCCGCGCGCGCCGGGCCGACGCCTTTCACATAGGTGAGGGGAGTGGAGAGGTCCACCTATGCCACAATAGCGGATTCATGCCGCAACTCATGGAGGGAAAGACCGCGCTGATTCTGGGCGTGGCGAACCGCTGGAGCCTGGCCTGGGCCATCGCCCAGGCCTTCCGGCGCGAAGGCGCGAAGCTGCTGCTCACCTACCAGGGCGAGCGCCAGAAAGAGACCGTGGAGGA
>DATLZZ010000017.1:0-18270 GCA_035573715.1 Candidatus Xenobia bacterium
GGCCGCCGTCCGCCCCGCCTCCAGCTGTTTCAACGCCCCGATCATCTCCACTTCGCTATACTTCCGCTTCGACATGCGCCCCTCCTCTCCGCAGATCCGAAAATCATATATGCTTCTGCGCAGATCTAGGGGAGCAGGTCAAAGCCTCCCAGGGAGTCGAGCGGAGAGACGGCGGCAGTCCCTTCGGCTTCGCTCAGGACAAGCAAGCTGCCGCCCTACACGAACAGTTGTTGGATGTAGGGCGGGACCTTGTGTCCCGCCGCAGGTCGGTCGTGGCGTTGCCACGGGGAACGCGGCCTCGAATCTTTGTAGTGGACACGCACTTCCTCCCGCTAGAACTGCCCCAGTTGACCCGGCAGCTGAGAGTCCGTTGCCCCCGAAGCCGGTTTGTGGTTCTGCTGCCCGCTCAATCGTTCAACGACGAAGCCTGCCTTCGACTCCTCTACCTCGGCATCGAAGGCGTCCTGGGAGCGTCGGACCGGCTGGCGCGAGACCTGCTCGCCGCCGTCCAGGCCGTGGCGGGCGGAGACCTCTGGGCGCCGGCGCGGGTGCTGAACCTCTACAAGCAGCAAACCGAGTGGATACGCAGCCAGGAGTTCCACCAGCGCTTTGCCCTGACGGGCCGGGAGAATCAGGTGCTGCAACTGATGCTGCGGCGGCTGTCGAACAAAGAGATCGGCGAGGCGTTGGGCATCTCCGAGCGCACGGTCAAGTTCCACGTCTCGAACATCCTGGCCAAGCTGCACCTCGACAGCCGCCAGCGCCTCCCCGCCGCCCTCCGCCCCGCCCTCGCCTGGTCGGTTTGAAGAACCGAGAGGGAAAAACAGATCCTTTGATTTCGATTTCCTTTGTCTCGATTGCTCGGGACTCAGGACAAGCGGGATGACGACGCTGGGGAGAAGCTACCTCTCCAGCTTCCAGCCTGCTAGCAGCCAGCGTCCAGCTAGGCGTCGTAGTAGAGCGAGAACTCGTAGGGGTGCGGGCGCATGCGCACGGCGTTGACCTCTTTGTCCATCTTGTACTTGATCCAGAGTTCGATGATTTCCCGGGTGAAGACGTCGCCCTTGAGCAGGAACTCGTGGTCACGCTCCAGCGCCCGCAGCGACTCTTCCAGCGAGCCCGGCAGCGAGGGCACGTTCTTCAACTCCTCGGGGCTCATGTCGTAGATGTCGCGGTCGAGCGGCTCGCCGGGGTCAATCTTGTTTTCGACGCCGTCCAGTCCCGCCATCATCATGGCGGCGAACGCCAGGTACGGATTGCAAGTCGGGTCGGGCGGGCGGAACTCGATGCGCTTGGCCTTCGGGTCGGGCGAGTACATCGGGATGCGCACCGCGGCGCTGCGGTTGCGGCGGCTGTAGGCAAGGTTGACCGGCGCCTCAAAGCCCGGCACCAGGCGCTTATAGGAGTTGGTGGTCGGAGCGATCAACGCCGTGATCGCCGGTGCGTGCTTCAGCAGCCCGCCGATGTACCACAGCGCCGTCTGGCTCAAGCCGGCGTAGCCGTCGCCGGCAAACAGCGGCTTCCCCTTCAGCCACAGGCTCTGGTGGCAGTGCATGCCGGAGCCGTTGTCGCCGAAGATTGGTTTGGGCATAAAGGTAACGGTCTTGCCGTACTGGTAGGCGACGTTGCGCACCACATACTTGAAGAGCATCATGCCGTCGGCGGCGCGCAGCAGGGGCGCGAAGCGGAAGTCGATTTCGGCCTGGCCGCCGGTGGCGACTTCGTGGTGGTGGCATTCGACCTCCAGCCCGCAGCGGGCCAGCGTGGTCGCCATCTCGGTGCGCAGGTCCTGGTAGTGGTCGGTGGGCGGAACCGGGAAGTAACCTTCCTTGTAGCGCGGCCGGTAGCCGAGGTTGCGCTCCTCGCGGCCCGAGTTCCAGCGACCTTCCTCGGCGTCGATGAAGTAGAAGCCGCAGTGCTCGCGCTGGTCGAAGCGCACGTTGTCGAAGATGAAGAACTCGGCCTCGGCGCCGAAGTAGGCGGTGTCGGCCAGGCCGGTGAAACCCAGGTAGGCTTCGGCCTTGCGGGCGATGAAGCGCGGGTCGCGCGGGTAGTGCTGCTTGGTGATGGGGTCGAGGATGTCGCCGATCATGCACAGTGTGGGCGTGTCGCGAAAAGGATCCATGAAGGCCGTGGTGGGGTCGGGGATGAGCAACATATCGCTCTCATGAATGGCCGCCCAGCCGCGGATGCTGGAGCCGTCAATGCCGTAGCCGTCCTCAAAGGATTTTTCTTTCAACTGCTGAATCGGGAAGGAAACGTGCTGCCACAGCCCGGGAAGGTCGGTGAAACGCAAGTCGACAATACGGGCCTGATTCTTCTCCGCAAACTCCAATACCTCTTTGGGGGTCATGAATCCTCCGGAAATTTTAGGGGGAGTCTGGCGCTCACCCAGAGTCGTGCTTCGGGTGGCCGCCATTTGGGGACTTCACTCTATGCGAAAGCGGTCGAAGCGTCAAGCGGGTCACGGCCGCGCGCGCGTCCGATGGTAAAATGCTGATTGACAGCGAAAAATTTTTTCCGCATAGTTGTCGGCGCATTTTTTTTTCCGCCGGGGGTCGCGGCAACAAAGGCGGCGATGATGCCCTCGCTCGTGGCACAGTGCGCGGGCCGGTGAGGCGAAGGCCGGGATGTTTGTTCCGAAAAAGATTTTCCTGACAAAGGGTGTGGGGAAACACCGCGAGCGGCTTTCCAGCTTCGAGCTGGCGCTGCGCTCCGCCGGCATCGCCTCCTGCAACCTGGTGCGGGTGTCGAGCATCTTCCCGCCGCACTGCAAGCTGATTTCACGCACCGAAGGGCTGAAGCTGCTGCGCCCGGGGCAGATAACCTTCGTCGTTCTGAGCGAGAACTCCACCCGCGAGCCGCACCGCTTGATCGCCGCCTCCATCGGTTTGGCGCTGCCGGCCGACAAATCCATGTACGGCTACCTGTCCGAGCACCATTCCTTCGGCGAAACCGAAGACCGCGCCGGCGAATACGCCGAAGAGCTGGCGGCGGAAATGCTCGCCACCACGCTGGATGTGGAGTTCGACCCCGACTTGAACTGGGACGAGAAGAAAGAAATTTACCGCATCTCGAACAAGATTGTCCGCACCATGAACATCACCCAGTCGGCGGTGGGCGACAAGCGCGGCCTGTGGTCGACGGTGCTGACCGCCGCCATCCTCATCCCCGAAGACTGACCGCGTCAGCGCGCCTCGCGCCTCTCTTTCTTTTTGCTCTCGCTCCTCCGCGCGGCAGGTAGCCGATGCGCTGCAAAACCGCGCCGACAATCAGCGGCAGCGCCACGGTGGCGTCTTCCAGAACTTCCGCAAAGCGCCCGCCTTCTTCCGCGGGCACAAACTTGCCCCACGACACAGCCTCCGAGTAGGTACTGCCGGAGAGGCCGCCCCAGTGGACCGGCTCCGGACAGATGCGCAACCCGTAGTGATAGCGCTTCAAGTCGAGCTTTTCCAGCCCGCGCCGGGTGCGCAACTCAAGGTAGACGCCCACCTGCTGCGCCCAGTTGCGCGGGACGCCGCCGCCGACGGTGAGGACGCCCCAGCGCCGGGCGGCTTTCATCGTTTCCGTGAAGTGCTCCAGGTCCTCCATCGCGTCGGCGACGAGCGGCGGCTGGCCCTGCCTGCGCCGCGCCAGGTTGTGCAGGCCCATGTCGAGGCCCAGCTCCGAATCGGTGAACGACGGGACATAGACCGGCACGTTCTTTTCAAAAGCCGACTTGAGAATCCCCCGGCCACCACCGGTGCGATGCAACAATTCGCCCAGCCGGTAGTTCAGCTTCCAACTGGAGACATTCTCTTTTGCCTCCCAGCGCTCGAGAACTTTCTCCACGGTTTCCTCGACGTGGTCGAGGTTGACCTCGGGCTCCAGCGAATCGTAGACGCGGTTGTAGCCGGCCCAGAAAAGCTGGTTGTCGTCCATGCGGTGGTCATACCGGAAGTGCGAGCGGCCGGTGGCCTCGACCAGGCCGTGCGCCATCAACGCGCCGGTGGAGACGATGACGTTGACGATGCCGCTGTCGATGAGGTCGCAGATGACCAAGCCCATCTTGCCGACGGTGAGCGCGCCGGAGAGCGTCAGCACCACCTTGCAGTCCTTGTCGCGCGCCATCGCCTCCAGCACGTCGGCGCCGTCGCCGATCTGCCGCGCGGTGTAGGCGGTCTGCCCCATGGCGCGCACCAGGTCGTCGATGCTGCGAATCTGGCTGAGGTCGAGCGGATAAATCGGAACCAGGCGATCTTCGATGGGGTCGTGCAGGTGACGGATGCGCTTGCCGGACGGTTTGGCTTTCTTCATTCCTCTCCTCGTTCCTGGATTTCGGCGACAGTATACCGCAGGCGCGCTTTCTTTACTCGCGCATCCGCCGATGCCATAATCGCCTCATGAGTCGCCGCCCGGCGCTGTTCGCTCTGCTTCTTCTGGTCGCGGCTGTGCCCGCGGGGGCGGAAGAGTTCATTCTCAAGGACGGCACGAGGATTGTCGGCAAGATTGTGGGCTACGAAAAGGATGCCTTTCGCGTCGAGACCAGCTTCGGCCTCGCCATCATTTACAAGGACAAGATTGAGCGCATCCTGATGACGCCCGGCCCGTCCTCGCCAGCGCCCAGCACCCCCAAGAACGAGCCCGCGCGGCCGGCGCCATCCGGGGAAGAAAAACCTGGCCGCCCCGAGCCCACCGGGCCGCCGGTGGAGGTCGTCACCGGGACGGCGTACACCAACGAAACCTACGGCTTTCGCCTCTTCAAGCCGCCCACCTGGCGCTCCTACCCGCAACTGGTGCGGCCGAAAACGCCGCTGGTGGCGGCGCTGGGCACGCCGGATGAATCCACGCTGCTGCTCATCGGCCGCGAAGCCTACAACGGGACGCTCGAAGAGTACGCGCGCGGCGCCGAGCGGCTGTTGCGGCAGTTCTACGAAGATTACCGCCCGCAGGGCGAGCGCCCCACCGAGGTCGCCGGCCTGCGCGCCCTCGAACGCAATTTCACCGCCCGCGACGGCGAGCGTTTCTGGACCGGCATGGCGGTCTACATCACCCGCGGGCGCTACTGCTACACGCTGCTCGGACTTACCACGGCCGGCGAGACGGTTCCCTTCCAACAGGCGGTGCTGCACCGCGTCGCCAACAGCCTGGAGTTTCTGCCGGAGTAACCGAGAAGGCGTGCTCAGTACTTGGTGACTTCGGTGAAGTGGAAGTTGGCGACCCGCATCGCCGGCACAACCATCTCGAAGGACTCTTCGCCGGCGGCCCGCACCGCCGGGCCCAGCAGCTCCACCTGGTTGAGCATTTCTTTCAGTTTCTGGTTGAAGCGCAGGTTGCGCACGGCGTGCTTCACCTGGCCGCCTTCGACCCAGTAGATCCCGTCGCGCGACATTCCGGTGAGAATCTTCTCGTAGGGGTCAACCTCGCGGATGTACCACAGGCGCGTCACCAGCACCCCGCGCTCGGTCGTAGAAATCATTTCCTCCAGCGAGGAGTTGCCGCCGGCGAACACCAGGTTCATCGGCGCTTCGCCGTACTCGTTGGGCAGCGGGAAGCCGTGACCGGTGGGCTGCGTATTCATTTTTTTCGCCGTGTGGCGCGCGTAGACCAGGTTCTTCAGCACGCCGCGCTCGACCAGTTGCACCGCCTGCCGCGGGATACCTTCGCCGTCCCAGGGCGCGCCCGCCTGCCAGCGATGGTAGACGTCGTCGGAAATCGAAATGTTCTCGCCGAAAACTTTCTTGCCCACTTGATCCGTGAAGCAGCTCCGCTTGTCGAGCACGGCAGTGCCGGCAAAGTCGTAGAAGAGAAAGCCGACGAGGTCGAGCACGGCGGCGGGCTCGAGGATGACGGTGTAGCGGCCGGGGGCCAGTTCCTGGGGGTCGCGGTTGGCGAGGGCTTTGTCGCAGGCGCGCGCCGCCAGCTCTTCGACATCGAGGTTGCGCACGCTGACGAAGTTGCCTTTCGCCCAACCGGAGCCGCCGTCGAGGAAGGTCACGGAGAATTCGGCTTTGGTTTCGCGGTGCCGAGCAAACAGCCCGCGCGAGTTCAGCAGCGCCGCCGTGGTCGCGCTGCTCGAAAAAATGCCGGCGGCGGTCAGGTGGTTTCGCTGGGCGCGGGCAACAACTTTGCCGACCGCTTCGGCCCGCGCCTCGGGCGTGAGCGCGGCCGTCTCCTCGCAGTAGCGGTCAACCGACTGGTAGGTCTGCGGGCCGGGCAACGGCAACAGGTCGGGATTCTGCGGCTGCCAGCGCGCGCTTTCGACGGCGCGCTCGGCGACGCGGCGCAACGAATCGGCGTCGGTCTTGTTGGTGGTGGTGCGGGCGGTGCGGCCGTCAAGCTGGGCGCGCACGGAAACGTGGATCCCCTCTTCGGCCACGTTCTGATGAATCGTGTTGTTGGCGAAGCGGGTGAGCGCCGACTGCGTGGCCTCCAGCAACACTTCGACCTCGTCGGCCTGACTGGCTCGACGAACGACGTCGAAGATTTCCCGGCAGCGCGCCTCACTGAGCATAGGCGACTCCAACCAGCACGTTGCGGAAGCGCGCGGGCGCGGCCCCGTGGCCGGTGCCCATGGTCTGCATGGGCTGGCCCTTGCCGCAGTTGGGCGTGCCCCAGAGCGTCCAGTGCGAGCGATTGCAGATGGCGTCGCAACTGTTCCAGAACTCGGTGGTGATGCCGCTGTAGGAGGGGTTCTTCAGCATGCGGCCGAGCTTACCGCCTTTGATTTCCCAGCCAATCTCGGTGCCGAACTGGAAGTGGTAGCGCTTGTCGTCAATGCTCCAACTGCGGTTGGTCTCGAAGTAAATGCCGTCGTCCGTATCGGCCAGCAGGTCTTCGAGTTTCCAGGTGCCGGGCAGCAGGCTGACGTTGGTCATGCGGATGAGCGGGATGCGGTTCCAGCTTTCGGCGCGCATGGTGCCGCCGGAACGCGCCAGGCCGATGGCGGGCGCGGTCTCGCGCGAGCTCAAGAACCCGGCGAAGCGGCCGTCCTTGATGATGTCGATGCACTGCGCCGGCACGCCTTCGTCGTCGTAGCCGAACGTCCCCAAGCCGGGGCCGTGCTCGAGCCGCGCGTCGGCGACCACGTTGACGATCTCCGAGCCGTACTGCAATGAGCCGACGTGGCCTGGATTCAAGAAGCTGGTGCCGGCGAAGTTCGCCTCCATGCCCAGCACCCGGTCGAGCTCAATGGGATGGCCGATGGACTCGTGAATTTGCAAGCCGAGCTGCGAGCTGCCGAGGATGATGGTGCGCCTGCCTTGCGGGCACTGGTCGGCCTTGTGCAAGGCAACGGCTTGCTCGGCCATGCGCTGGGCGTTGCCGACCAGGTCGAGCCCTTCCACCAGCTCATACCCGGCGCTGGCGTGCTGGCCGCCGAAGGAGTTGGGGTAGCTGCGCTTCTGGATTTCATTGTCGGCGAAAGAGGTGGCGACGAGGCCGGCGCCGGAGTACACCTTGGTCTGCTTGATCTCGCTGCCGATGGTGCTGGCGAAAAGCTGCTCGAGGCGCGTGAACGACATCGAAGTCTCGGCCAGCGTCAGCCCGCCGACGCGGCGCATTTCTTCATCGGCGCGGAAGAGCAGCTTCAGCATGTCGTCCACGGGTACGCTGAAGGGGTCTTTCACGACGGGCGTCTGCCAGGCAGCTTGAATCTTCTCCTCCGGAGCCAGCACCAGGTCGTGCTGCTTGACGCGTGCGCTGGCGCGGGCGATGGCCACGGCACGGGCCGCGGTCTCCTGAATTTTTTCTCGGGTTAACTGGTCGGTGGCGGCGAAGCCCCAGGCGCCATCGGCAATGGCGCGCACGCCCAGACCAAGCGATTCGCTTTCAGAGAAAGTTCCTACCTGGCCGTTCTTGGTGGAGAGGTTGCGGTAGCGGGCGTCGACGACGCGCACGTCGGCATAGGTGGCGCCGCGCGTTTTGGCGGTATCGAGTGCCCAGTGGGCCCAGTCGCGCATCAAGAGGTACGGAAAAGCAGATCCCTCACGCTTCCTTTTCTTTGAAAGGTCAGCACTCGGGCTGACGTTGCAGGGGTTATGTTCCCTCCGCCCAGGAGTTGAGGTAGCGCTCCTGTTCCGGCGTCAGATGGTCGACGGCGAAGCCCATCGAAGCCAGCTTCATCCGCGCCACCTGACGGTCAAGCTCTTCGGGGACGGGATAGACCTGCTTCTTCAGCTCGCCCACGTGCTTGTTGAGGTACTCAATGGTCAGCGCCTGGTTGGCGAAGCTCATGTCCATCACGCCCGCCGGATGGCCTTCGGCGGCCGCGAGGTTGACCAGGCGGCCTTCCCCGAGCAGATAGAGCTTGCGGCCGTCGGGCAAGGTGTATTCATCCACGTTGTCGCGAGTGGTGCGCTTGCTCTTGGCTTGTTTCTCCAGCGCCGGGATATCAATCTCGACGTTGAAGTGGCCGGAGTTGGCCAGGATGGCGCCGTCCTTCATACGGGCGAAGTGCTCGGCGACGATGATGTTCTTGTTGCCGGTGGCGGTGATGAAGACGTCGCCGATGGCCGCGGCTTCCCGCATGGGCAACACGCGGAAACCGTCCATCGCGGCTTCGAGCGCGCGCACCGGGTCCACTTCGGTGACGATGACCTGCGCGCCGAGGCCGCGGGCGCGAGTGGCGATGCCGCGGCCGCACCAGCCATAGCCGGCGACCACCACAGTCGAGCCCGCAATCAGGAGGTTCGTCGCCCGCATGATGGCATCCATCGTCGACTGTCCTGTCCCATAGCGGTTGTCAAACAAATGCTTGGTGTAGGCGTCGTTGATGGCGATGACAGGATAGGCAAGCACGCCCTCCCTGGCCATGCTGCGCAGGCGGATGACGCCGGTGGTGGTTTCCTCGGTGCCGCCGCGCACGCCGGCCAGCACGTCCTTGCGTGAGGTGTGGGCGGTGTGGACGAGGTCGCAACCGTCGTCCAGGGTGAAGTGGGGCTTGGCGTCGAGCACGGAGTTGATGTGGGCGTAGTAGGTGTCCTTGTCTTCGCCCCGAATGGCGAAGACGGGGATGCCGAAGTCCACCGCGAGCGAGGCCGCGGCGTCGTCCTGGGTGCTGAGCGGGTTCGAAGCGCAGAGGAAGAATTCGGCGCCGCCGTCTCGCAGGGTGATGGCGAGGTTGGCGGTCTCGGTAGTGACATGCAGGCACGCGCCCAGCCGCAGGCCCTTGAGCGGCTGCTCCTTCTTGAAGCGCTCGCGGATTTGCGCCAGCACCGGCATCTGCTGGCCGGCCCACTCGATGCGGACGCGACCGCGCTCGGCCAGCGCGGCGTCTTTGATGTCGGAAGCGATGCGTTGCGTGGTTGCCATTGGTTCCCTCTGCTTCAGGGGCTAAAGCCCACTGAGTAGTGGCGGGTTTTTCGGCGAGCTTGAGAGCCCGCCCTTCCAAAACCTCACCCTGTCGCAGCGCCTAGCGCTTGGCGGCCACCTGTTGCTCCAGGCCCGCGGCGCGGCGTAGCGCCTCGGCCTTGTCCGTCCTCTCCCAGGTGAATTCCGGCTCGGGTCGCCCGAAGTGGCCGTAGGCGGCGGTCTTGCGATAGATGGGCCGCAGCAGGTCGAGCCCCTGAATGATGCCCTTGGGCGTCAGCGGGAAGTGGGCGCGAATCAACTCCACCAGTTGTGTTTCTTCCATCACGCCGGTGCCGAAGGTGTCGACCATCACCGAAACCGGGTCGGCCACGCCGATGGCGTAGGCGAGCTGGACTTCGGCGCGGCGCGCCAGCCCCGCGGCGACGAGATTCTTGGCGATATAGCGCGCCATGTAGGACGCGGAGCGGTCGACCTTGGTCGGATCCTTGCCGGAGAACGCGCCGCCGCCGTGATGGCCGGCGCCGCCGTAGGTGTCCATGATGATCTTGCGCCCCGTGAGCCCGCAGTCGCCGTGCGGCCCGCCGATAACGAAGCGACCAGTGGGGTTGATGTGGTATTTGGTCTTGGCGTCGAGCATCTCGCCGGGGATGACCGCTTTGATGACTTTCTCCAGAATGCCGCTGCGCACCGTGTCGATGCTCACCGTGTCGCTGTGCTGCGCGGAGAGGACCACGGTGTCAACGCGCAGCGGGCGGCCGTTCTCGTACTCGACCGTGACCTGGGATTTGCCGTCGGGACGAAGGAAATCGAGCGTGCCGTCGCGCCGGGCGCGGGCGAGCTGCTCCGTGAGGCGGTGGGCGAGCATGATGGGCAGCGGCATGAGTTCGGCGGTTTCATCGCACGCCAGGCCGAACATCAAGCCCTGGTCGCCGGCGCCGCCCGGATCGACGCCCATGGCGATGTCGGGCGATTGCTCCTTGACCGCCACCAGCACGGCGCAGCTATCGGCGTCGAAGCCCCAGCGGGCATCGGTGTAGCCGATGTGGCGGATGGTTTCGCGGGCAATCTTGGTGTAGTCGAAGTTGGCGCGAGTGGTGATTTCACCGCCGATGAGAGCCAGCCCGGTCGTGACCATCACCTCGCAGGCCACCCGGCCCTTGGAATCCTGCTCCAGGACGGCGTCGAGGACGGCGTCGGAAATCTGGTCGGCGATCTTGTCGGGGTGGCCTTCGGTGACCGACTCCGACGTGAACAAGTAGCGCCGCGCTGAAGGACTCATTCTCCCTCCGAGGTTTCAGAATCGACTGACGTGCACTGGCGGTCAAACGGCCCAACTGCAAACGCAATACGCTAACACAGCCGTTTAGGAGCGTCAATCGCGCCCCGCCTATGGCTCGCAAAGCATGGCAAATCTGCAGTCGTAGCCAATGCGATAGTTTAAGGTCATGTGAGAGTAAGTGCACTGGCCAGTGGTGAAGTTGCACCAATACCAAAGGGTGACGCTCCAGACTTCGTAGCAGCCACAGTTGCTGGACTCCATTTCGGCAGTCCCATCTTCGCCATAATTCGCACAAGTCCGAGGATCGAAGTTAGCGCATGTGCTGCCTGCGCACGGGTCAGAGCAGGCGGGATTCTGCACGACGCTACTATCGCATGGAGTGACATCGGTTGGCATGTTTCCGCCGGTATCGTTCTGGTTGCAGTAGCCGTTCATCACGCTGCCACCGTTTTGCTGGTCGCACACATTACCGCCAGCGGGTAACGGTGACTCCGCTAAGCCCATTGTGTGCCCGACTTCATGGAGCGTAACCTTCAAGAAAAAGGTGTCCGCCCCGCTGCCATTGGGGTTGTATGTCGGCGTGCCATCCTGAAGAGTGTGGCCTCTATCGAAGGTGATGGTCGCGGATGTGATTGGGCCGGTACTGGGCGACGCGCTAGCCTCGGCGAAACGCCCTGTCTGAGTGGTACCGGTCTTGAATGTAAGGTTGGCCGGGCAGGTGGAACTTTCCGGTTGAAAATGCACACCAGAACCATTGGCCTGATTCGCTGTGTTCCATCTGCTAAGGCCCTGTTCGATTTGGTTCCTCTCGGTCTCTGTAAACTCTGAATTCGAGTCGAATTTCTAGCACACAGTCGCTCCGTCAGGCCAACTGGCATCACCCGCTGGCGGGTTCGTACATGAGCTCTGTGCGCAGCTTCTTGTAGGGTCAATCAATGAGAGGGCAGATCCGCACAAGGCCAGCGCGAAGAGGAGGAGCCACCGAGCCCACTACGGCTGCGGACAGGCATGGGAATTCACCGCCGCGAGTCTGCTACCGCGAAGCGAACCTCTGTGAGGAACGCTTCCGGGTCTTTGGCGCTCTCGAGATGGCCCCACGGGGGCTGAGGCGCCAAGACGCGAGCTCCTCTCAGAGGGCCAGAATCTCGCAATTCGAAACTCCAGTCTGCGAACGCCCGATATGCACCTGTCTGAGGGACGAACTTCACAAAAAGCACATACCGATGTCTCAGCTTGAATGGTTCGAACCTGCCGTCAACTGCCCGCACCACGCGGCCGCTGATCCTCATAGCTCCGCCCGGGCGCGTGACGATGATAGTGCTTCCCAACGGGATGGGCGCGGCGGGGTTGTTCTTGATCACTTCCTCGACCAGCATCTCGAAATCACTGAAAATAAAATCCTCGCCCTCCGTTAGAGAGGAAGAGCTGTGCTTCCTAGTGCCCACAACTACGGCATCCGCTTCGGATCCAAGGAGTCTCAAATACCAATGCGGGTAAAGGTGACGAGGATCTTCGTCTTGTCCGCCCATTATCCCCGGGAAAACGGTGGCCGAAACCTCAATCTCCCCTGATCCTGAGGCTGCCAACTGCTTAAGGTTCTTTCCCGTCTGATACCCCTTGTACAGGGTTGAATGCCGCTTGGCGATTTCCGCCCTTGACAGCCCGCGGGGTGGTTGAGTGATCGTTGCATCCTGGCCAGAGAGAGGGCTACGGGAAAACAGCATCGCTGCCAGGACAACCGAACTAATAAGAGTCTCAAGCCCCCTTCGTGGGTTATTGTGGGTCATTGCGTCAAAAACCTCTTACTTGTTTCGATACCATTCCGGGCGGAGCTTGTCAACTGTACTCGGAGGCTGGCATCCTTATCGCGCTGCGCGGTCAGGCGAGGCGGAAGAACTGGCCCATGCGGCGGAATTTTTCGTAGCGGCGCGCGAGCAGATCTTTGGTCGAGAGGGCGCGCAGGTCAGCGAGTGAGCGGGTGAGCACGGCGTCGAGAATCTCCGCCATGCCCTTGTAGTCGCGGTGGGCGCCGCCCTCGGGCTCGGGGATGATTTCATCAATCAGCCCGAGCGCCAGCAGGTCTTCGGGGGTGATGCGCAGGGCTTCGGCGGCCAGCTCTTTCTTGGAGGCGTCGCGCCACATGATGGAGGCGCAGCCTTCGGGCGAGATGACAGAATAGAACGAGTTCTCCAGCATGTTGACCTTGTCGCCGATGGCAATGCCCAGCGCGCCGCCGCTGCCGCCCTCGCCGGTGATGGTAACAACGATAGGAACCGGCAGGCGCGACATCTCGCGCAAGTTGTAGGCGATGGCCTCGGCCTGGCCGCGGGCTTCGGCGTCAACGCCGGGATAAGCGCCGGGCGTGTCGATGAAGCTGAAGATGGGCCGGCGGAACTTGGCGGCGAGCTGCATGGCGCGCAGCGCCTTGCGGTAGCCTTCGGGCTTGGGCTGGCCGAAGTTGCGCGCCACGCGCTCCTTGGTATCGTGGCCCTTCTGGTGGCCGACCACCAACACCGGCTCGCCGTGGAAGCGGGCCATGCCGCAGACGATGGCCGGGTCGTCGCCCACGCTGCGGTCGCCGTGAATCTCGCTGAAGCTTTCAAACAGTAACCCGACATAGTCCAGCGTGTAGGGGCGCTGCGGATGGCGGGCCAGCTCGACCCGCCTCCACGTGGGTGACTGCAGGCTGTCAACTTCTTCGCGCAACGCCGCCACCTGGCTCTTCAGTTCGTCAATCTGTTCCTGGACGCTCTGGCCGCCGCTCTGGCGCTGTTCCAGGTCGGCGAGCTGGCGCTCGAGCTCAGCCAGTTGGTGCTGGGCGTTGCGCTCGGCCATGGCTAGGGCACCAGGTTGACGGCGGAGTCGCCGCAAAGCTGCTTGAGCTCGCTCACCAGTTCGTCATCCACCTGCACGCGGACGTCGCGCGCGCCGCTCAGTTCGCCAAATTCGGCCGGCAGCTTGAACTCCACCAGCGAGCGGCCCGGCTTGCGACGGAACAGGTCGTCCAGCCGTGCCACCGTGTCGACGCTGATGCGGTTCACGTCCAGGTGCACCACCAGGCGCGGGTTGGCGGCCGGGGCTTGGGTCAAGGGCATGGCATCTTCTACTGCCAGGCGCACGCCGGTTTCTTCCACGCGCAGCCGCCCTTTTACCAGCAAAGCCGCGTCGGGGTACAGCTTGCCTTCGAGTTTGCGGAAGGCTTCGGGAAAGACCAGCAGCTCGGTGACACCGGTCAGGTCTTCCAGCGTGGCGATGGCCCAGCGGTCGCCGCGCTTGCTGCGCATGGGGCGAACCCGGACGACGATGCCGCCAATGCGCAAGGCTTGGTTGTTGCGGCATTGCTCGAGCTCGGCGATGGTGACGGCGGCCAGCTCGCGCAGCCGGCCTTCGTAGCGCGAGAGCGGGTGGCCGGTGATAAAGAACCCGAGCATTTCCTTTTCGGCCGCCAGCCGCTCGTGCTCGGCCCACTCTTCGACGTCGGGGAGCGGCGGCGGCGGGGGCGGCTCAATCGGGCCGCCGAAGAGGCCGTGCTGAGCGCTTTCCTTGTCGCGCTGCAGCCGGGCGCCGCGTTCCAATGCGCGGTCGATTACTTCAAACAGGGCCGCGCGGCCGGCGCCAAGCGAATCGAACGCGCCAGCCTTGATGAGGCTCTCCATCACCCGGCGGTTCAGCACGCGCGAATCCACTTCCTCGCAGAACTGGAAGATGGACGTGAAGCGGCCGAGCTGCTGCCGCGCCGCCTGGATGGCCTGGACGGTGTTGAAGCCGACGTTGCGCACTGCGCCCAAGCCAAAGCGAATCGCCTGGCCGGCGGGCGTGAAGTTCCAGTCGCTGGAGTTGATGTCGGGCGGCAGCACGGTGATGCCCATCTCGCGGCATTCGCCGATGTACTTCACTACCTTTTCCTGGTTGCCGGTCTCTGCCGTCAGCAATGCCGCCATAAACTCCACCGGGTAGTGCGTCTTCAGATACGCCGTCTGGTAGGCCAGCAGCGCGTAGGCGGTCGAGTGCGACTTGTTGAAGCCATAGCCGGCGAACTGCGCCATCAGGTCAAAAATCTTCGCGGCCTTCTTTTCGCTGATTCTGTTCCGCTTGCAGCCTTCGAGGAACTTTTCCTTCTGCGCCGCCATTTCCTTGGGCTTCTTCTTACCCATGGCGCGGCGCAGGATGTCGGCTTCGCCGAGCGAGAAACCGGCCAGCCGGTTGGCAATCTGCATCACCTGCTCCTGGTAGACGATGACGCCGTAGGTTTCCTCCAGGATTTCCTTGAGCTCCGGCAGGTCGTAGGTGATTTCCCGCTGGCCGTGCTTGCGGGCGATGAAGTCGTCAATCATGCCGCCCTGGATCGGCCCGGGACGGTAGAGAGCGTTGAGGGCGATGAGGTCTTCAAAGCGCGTCGGCTGGTAGCGGCGCAGGATCTCGCGCATGCCGTGCGACTCAAACTGGAAGATGCCGCTGGCGGCGCCACGGGAGAAGAGCTCGAAGGTGGCGCGGTCGTCGAGCGGGATGTCAGCGAGGCGAAAGTCCGTGCCGCGGTTCTGTCGGATCAGTTTCTCCGCGTCGTCGAGCACAGTGAGTGTGGCGAGGCCCAGAAAATCCATCTTGAGCAGCCCGACGCGCTCCAGGTCGTTCATGTCGTACTGGGTCAGCAACTCGTCGCGGTTGGTCTTGTAGAGCGGTACGATTTCCTGGAGCGGCTGCGGCGCGATGACGACGCCGGCGGCGTGGGTGGAGGCGTGGCGGGACAGGCCTTCGAGGCGCCGCGCAATGTCAATCACCTGCTTGGTCTTCGGGTCTCTTTCGTAAGCCTGCTTCAAGGGCGGCGACTGCTTGAGGGCGTCGTCGAGCGAGATGTTGAGCGCCGCCGGCACCAGCTTGGCGAGCCGATCGGCTTCGGCGTAGGGCACTTCAAGCGCGCGGGCCACGTCCTTGATGGCCGCCTTGGCGGCCATGGTGCCGAAGGTGATGATCTGGGCCACGTTCTCGCGGCCGTACTTCTGGGTGACGTAGTTAATGACTTCGCCGCGGCGGCGCATGCAGAAGTCAATATCAATGTCGGGCAGCGAGATGCGCTCGGGGTTGAGGAAGCGCTCGAAGAGCAGCGTGTATTGCAGCGGGTCGATGTCGGTGATGCCGAGCGCATAGCTGACCAGGCTGCCGGCCGCCGAGCCGCGCCCCGGGCCGACCGGAATGCCCTGCTCGCGCGCGTAGCGGATGAAGTCCCAGACGATGAGGAAGTACCCCGCGTAGCGCATCTGCTGGATCATGCGGATTTCGTCTTCGAGGCGCTGCTCGTAGGCGCGGAGCGGGTTGCGCAGCAGGCCGCGGGCGGCCTGCGCTTCCAGATGCGGGCGACGCTGCGCAAAGCCCTCGCGCGTAACCTTCTCGAAGTAGCTCTCCAGTGTGTAGCCCTCGGGAACGGCGAAGGGCGGGAACGGGTTTGCGACCGGCTGGAGCTTGACCCTGCAGCGCTCGGCGATGGCCAGCGTGCGCGTTACCGCTTCCGGCAGCGCCCGGAAGACGTGCGCCATCTCCTCGGCGCTCTTGAAGTAGAACTGGTCGGAGTCGAACTTCATCCGGTTCGAGTCGCTGACCATCTTGCCCATCTGAATGCACAGCAGCACGTCGTGGGCCTGGGCGTCCTCCGGCATCAGATAGTGGCAGTCGTTGGTGGCGACGAGCGGGATGCCGGTCTCCCGGGAGAGCCGGATCAAGTCGGGATGGATGCGGTGCTCCATCTCCAGCCCCTGATCCTGAATCTCCAGGAAAAAGTTTTCGGGGCCGAAGATGTCGCGGTAGTCAGCTGCAGCCTGGCGGGCGGCGGCGTAGTCGTTGGCCAGCAGGTGGGCGGCAATCTCTCCATTCAGACAGGCGGAGAGCGCGATCAATCCCTTGCTGTGCTGCGCGAGGAGCTCCTTGTCGATGCGCGGTTTGTAGTAGAAGCCTTCGAGATGCGCGGCGGTGGTCAGCCGGACGAGATTCTCGTAACCCTCCTGCGTTTCGCAGAGCAGAACCAGGTGGCGGGTGCGCTCGCCGTTGCCGCTGCGGTCGTGCCGGCTGCCGAGCGTGATGTAGGCTTCGCAGCCCAGGATGGGCTTGACGCCGTGGGCCTCGCAGGCCGCCTGGAACTTGACCGCGCCGAACAGGTTCCCGTGGTCGGTCATCGCCACCGAGCGCATTCCCCTGCGGGCGGCCAGTTCAGCCAGCCGGTCGATGGCGCACGCGCCGTCGAGAAGACTGTAATCCGTGTGCAGATGGAGGTGGACGAATTCGTTCCCGGACATGCGGCCCTATTCTACCAAGTCTTGCAAGTACGCGCGCGCGCCTTACAGGTTTCTAGCGGCGACCTTTCTTTGCGGGCTTCCTGGATTTTTTCTTCGGCTTCGGTTTCGGCTTCGGTTTTGCTTTCGCTGGTTTCTTTGCCTTCTTCGGTTTCGCGGCCGGCTCTGCAGCGGCTTTCTTTTCTGCTTTGACGGCAGGCTTCTCGGGGGCGGCGGAAGCCTCCGCTGACGGGGGAGCAGCGGGGGGAGGCGCCGCGGGCTTGGCCTCAGCCGCGGGCGCCGCGGCAGCTGCTTCTTCCTTGGCCGGTTTCTTGGCGCCCTTCTTCAGCTTGGCCTCCGGTCTGGGTTTGGGCAGCCCCGCGAGCTTGCGCAGGTACTTCAACTGCGCCGGGCGGCCACGCACCTTGCCATCCAGCATCGCCTCGAAGAATCTCTCGAGTATCTCCTGGAATTTCGGTCCCGGCGGCACGCCCATCAGTTGCAGCTCCCGCACCGGCAGGCGGTTGAGCATGGGGCGGTACTTGAAGAGGTAGTTGTAAATCTTGTACTGGATTTTCTGCTTGTTGCTGTATTCGGCCAGAATAAACACCAGGCGGTCGACCGGAACGTTTTCGAGCAGGTGAAAGATTTGCCGCGGGGTCAGGCTGCGCTGGCGGCCGAGTTGCTGCGCCAGGCGGCGGGCTTCGCTTTCGAGCTGGAGCACTTCCTGCATCTGCTGTTTGCTGAGCGCCAGGTTGCGCAGCAGGGCGTTCTGGGCGCGGCTGGGGAGCCGGCGGCGGATGTAGTGCAGGGCCGGGGCGGGCGAGTCCACACGATAGCCCGCTTCGACCGCCTGTCGGCGATACTTCTGCAACTTGGCCAGCCCGGCGTAGTCGGGCGCGCGCTTCTGCAGCATGGGGTGGAACACCGCCAGCAACTTGTGCTCGGCCAGCGCCTTCAGCACCGCGACGGCGTTTTCTTCCTGCGCAATCTGCTCGGCCTCCAGCCCCAGCAGCCGCGGCTCGATGTAGTCCTGGTAGCCGCGCTCCAGCGCCGCCTCGAAGAGTTCCCTGGTTCGCTCGTCGGGACGAAACCCCAGGCGCGTCGAGAAGCGCACCAGGCGCAGCAACCGCACGGGATCGTGCAGGAAGCTGTAGTTGTGCAGGATTCGCAACTGCCTGTTTTCCAAATCCGCCAGACCGTTGGTCGGATCCAGCAGCAGGCCCCGAGAGCCGGGCGTGAGCGAGATGCCCATGGCGTTGACGGAGAAGTCGCGCCGACGCAGGTCTTCCATGATGGGCGCCGGGCGGACGTCGGGGGGCTTGCCGGGCTGCCGAAAGATGTCGTTGCGGGCCATGCTGAGGCTGAGCGAAACGCCGTTGGCCAGGACCATTTCCGTGGCGCTCCGGCGGTTGTCGGTGGCGACGCGGCGGGCGCCCG
>DATLZZ010000018.1:0-24134 GCA_035573715.1 Candidatus Xenobia bacterium
GAGATGGTGATGCCGGGCGACAACGTCAACATGACCGTGGAGCTGATCACTCCGGTGGCCTGCGAGAAGGGGCTGCGGTTCGCCATCCGCGAGGGCGGCCACACCGTCGGCGCTGGCGCCGTCACCGACATCATCGAATAACATGCAGACACAGGAAAAAATTCGCATCCGCTTGAAGGGCTACGACCACCGCGTGCTCGACCAGTCCACCTGGGAGATCGTCCAGACCGCCAAGCGCACGGGCGCGCTGGTCGCCGGGCCGATTCCCCTGCCCACCGACATCAATCGCTTCACCGTGCTGCGCTCGCCTCACGTGGACAAGAAATCGCGCGAGCAGTTTGAAATCCGCACCCACAAGCGGCTCATTGACATTCTCGAACCGACCACGCAGACGGTGGACGCGCTGATGAAACTCGACCTGCCCGCCGGCGTGGACGTGGAAATCAAAGCCTTCGGCAAGGAGCATGGGAAGTAAGCCATGGCGGTGAACGGCATACTCGGGAAAAAGCTCGGCATGACCCAGGTGTTTGCCGGGGACGGAAGTGTTGTCCCTGTGACCGTTCTCAAGGCCGGCCCCTGCGTGGTGGTGCAGCGCAAGACCACCGAAACCGACGGCTACGAGGCGGTGCAGCTTGGCCTGGTCGAGTTCATCAAGCCGCGCCGAGTGAACAAGCCCCGCGGCGGCCACTTCAAGAAGAACAACGTTCCGCCGCTGCGTTTTCTGCGCGAAGTGCGGCTGGAAAACGGCAAGAGCGAAGCCAAGGCGGGCGACAAAGTCCTGGTGGAAGAGATTTTCAAGGCCAACGACCAGGTGGATGTCATTGGAGTGAGCAAGGGTAAGGGCTACGCGGGTTTCGTCAAGCGTCACCACTTCCGCGGCGGCGCCAAGACCCACGGCTCGATGTTCCACCGCGCCCCCGGGTCCATCGGCGCCAGCTCGTTCCCCTCGCGCCTCTGGCCGGGCCAGCGCATGGCCGGGCAGATGGGCAACGCCCGGGTTACGGTGCGCAACTTGAAGGTGGTCAGCGTGGATGCGGAAGAGCACCTGCTGCTGGTGCGCGGTGCGGTGCCGGGCGCCAATGGCGGCTACGTGCTGATTCGCCGCGCCAAGCCGCGCGCCAAGCGCGCTGCGCATTAGGAAGGAAGCGATGCCGACGGTAGACGTGAAGAACCTGGCCAACAAGAAAGTGGGTACGGTTGAGCTGCGCGACGACGTCTTTGCAGCGCGGGTGAACGAAGCGCTGCTGTGGGAATCGGTCCGGCACTACCTCGCCGGGCTGCGCCGCGGCACGCACAAGACCAAGACCCGCGGAGAAGTCTCCGGCGGCGGCAAGAAGCCCTGGAGGCAGAAGGGCACGGGGCGCGCCCGCGCGGGTTCGACCCGTTCGCCGCTCTGGCGCCACGGCGGCACCACGCAGGGCCCGCAGCCGCGCGACTACAGCTACGACTTCCCGCACAAGAAACTGCTCGGGGCGCTGCGCAGCGCCTTGAGCGCCAAGCTCGAAGCCGAAAGGCTGACGGTGGTGGATTCGCTGGCGCTCGAAACTCACAAGAGCAAGGCGCTCCGCCAGGCGCTCGACAAACTGGGCGCGGACAAAACCCTGCTCATCGTGGACGCCAACGGCGACCGGAACCTGCGGCTGGCCAGCCGCAACCTGCGCGGGGTCAAGCTGGTGGCGAGCCATGAAGTGCATCCTTACCACCTGCTCTCGCACGACCGCGTGCTGTTTTCGCAGGCGGCGGTGGAAAAACTGCAGCAGGCCATCGCGCCCAGGGGGAAGGCCGCATGAAGACCGCCCACGAAATCATTCGTCGCCCCATCATCACGGAGAAGGGGCTGCAGATTAAGGAGCTGCAGCGCACGCTGGTGTTTGAAGTGGCCGTGGGCGCCACCAAGCCGGAAATCAAGAAGGCGGTCGAAGCCGCCTTCAAGGTCAAGGTGGATCACGTGCGCACCGTGACTGTGCCGGGCAAGTTTCGTCGCCGGGGTCTGCGCGGAGGCTATCGCGCCGACTGGAAGAAGGCCTACGTGCGGCTGAAGGCCGGCGAGAAGATGGTCGAATACCTGGAGTCTGCGTGATATGCCGGTAAAAACCTTTCGTCCGACAACGCCTGGACTGCGCGGTCGCGTGCAGGTGGTCTCGACCGAGATCACCCGCGACACGCCGGAGAAGTCGCTGCTTGAGCCGATGCCGAAGAGCGGCGGGCGCAACAGCTTGGGGCGCGTGACCTCCTGGCATCGCGGCGGTGGCCACAAGCGCATGTATCGCGTGATTGACTTCCGTCGCGACAAGGAAGGAGTCCCGGCGCGGGTCGCCTCCATCGAGTACGACCCCAACCGCTCCGCCAACATCGCCCTGCTGCACTACGCCGACGGCGAGAAGCGCTACATCCTCCAACCCGTCGGCTTGAATGTCGGCGATACGGTGGTGAGCAGCGCCGAAGCCGACATCCTGCCCGGCAACGCGCTGCCGCTCAAGAATATTCCCGCTGGCACGCTCATCCACAACCTGGAGATGCGTCCGGGGAAGGGCGGGCAGCTGGTGCGGGCCGCGGGCGCCGCGGCGCAACTGGTTTCGAAGGAAGAAGACTACGTTCTGGTCAAGCTGCCTTCGGGCGAGGTTCGCCAGATTCCGGCCATTTGCCGGGCCACCATCGGGCAGGTCGGCAATCTCGAGCACGAAAACGAAAAAGTCGGCAAAGCGGGCCGGACGCGCTGGCGCGGGCGCCGCCCGACGGTCCGCGGCGTGGCCATGAACCCGGTCGACCACCCCCACGGCGGCGGCGAAGGCAAGACGGGCGAAGGCGGCACGGCCAAGACGCCCTGGGGCAAGCCCACGCGCGGCTACCGCACCCGCAACAACCCGCGCACCGACCGCTTCATCGTGCAACGGAGGAGCTCGTAATGGCTCGTTCGCTCAAGAAAGGCCCGTTCGTCGACGCGCACCTGATGGAAAAGGTCGCCGGCATGAACCGGCGCAGCGAAAAGAAAGTGCTGCGCACCTGGTCGCGCCGCTCGACCGTGGTGCCGGAAATGGTCGGCCACACCATCGCGGTGCACAACGGCAAGAAGTTTGTGCCCGTCTACATCACCGAGAACATGGTGGGGCACAAGCTGGGCGAGTTCGCCCCGACGCGCATCTTCAAGGCGCACGGCGTGAAGGGCGCGGCGGAAGCCGCGGCCCGGCCGGCGGGTCTGCCGCCGGGAATGTCGGTGCCGGCAGGCGCTCCCCCAGGGGGCGCTCCGGCCGCGGGCGGTGCCACCCCGGCCGCGAAGAAGGAAGGCTAAGAGATGCCCAGAAAGAAGAAGCCCGAAGCCAAGAAGGCCGCCGGCAAGAAAGAAGTTCGTCGGCCGAAGCTGCTGCGCCGGAAGAGGCCCGAGCCGGTGGCCGCGGCACCGGTGGAGGCGCGCGCCATCGCCCGTTACGTGCGGCTGTCGCCGCAGAAGGCGCGGCTGGTCGTGGATCTGATCCGCGGCAAAGACGTGGGCTCGGCGCTGCACACGCTGCGCTTCGTCCGCAAGCGTGCCGCGCACGAGGTCGAAAAGGTGCTGCGCTCGGCCATCGCCAACGCCGAACAGAAGTCGGAAACGGTGGACGTCGACCGGCTGTACGTGCAGCGGGCGGTCATCAACGAAGGGCCGCGGCTGAAGCGCATCATGCCGGCCCCCTATGGCCGCGCCTACGTGTTCCAGCGGCGCATGTGCCATATCGAGATTGGAGTCGGAGAGCGACGTCTCGCGCAGAGCGGGGTGGCAGCTTCCGAGGCAACGGCGTAAAGGAGGAGACGAGTGGGTCAGAAAACACATCCCTATGGCTTCCGGCTGGGTTTCAACAAAACCTGGCGGTCGCGCTGGTTCGCGAAAAAAGGCTACGCCGACCTCCTGTATGAAGACGTCAAGCTGCGCAACCAGCTCAAGGACAAGCTGCGCGGCGCGGGCGTGAGCTCGATTGAAATCGAGCGCGCGGCCAACAAGCTGATGATTCGCATCTACACCGCGCGGCCGGGCATCGTCATCGGACGCAAGGGCGCGGAGATCGACAAGCTGCGCCAGGAGATTCAAAACCGCACCGGGCGCGAAGTGCACATCGACATCAGCGAAGTGCACCGGCCGGAGCTGGACGCGCAACTGGTGGCGGAAGCCATCGCCATGCAGCTCGAGAAGCGCGTCGCCTTCCGCCGCGCCATGCGGAAAGCGGTGGACTCCGCGCTGCGCTTCGGCTGCCTGGGCATCAAGGTGCGCTGCGCCGGGCGCCTGAACGGCGCCGAAATCGCGCGCAAGGAGTGGTACCTGCAGGGGCGGCTGCCGCTGCAGACGTTGCGGGCCGACATTGATTACGGCTTGGCAGAAGCGCAGACCACCTATGGCGTCATCGGGATCAAGTGCTGGATCTACAAGGGCGAAGTGAACAAGACGAAGGTGCGGCCGGAAGAAGTAGAGGCGCCCGCCTTCGCCACGGTATAGGAGACCGGTTCGATGTTGATGCCGAAAAAGGTGAAGTACCGCAAGATGCAGCGCGGGCGGATGAAGGGCAAGGCCTGGCGCGGCTCTTCGCTGGCCTTCGGCGAGTATGGCTTGAAGGCGCTCGACCCGGCCTGGGTGACGGCGCGGCAGATTGAAGCCGGGCGCGTGGCCATCGCGCGCTTCATGAAGAAGAGCGGCAAGATGTGGATCCGCGTCTTCCCGGACAAGCCCTACACCAAGAAGCCCGCCGAAACCCGGCAGGGAAAGGGCAAGGGCCCGGTCGAAGGCTGGGTGGCGGTCATCCGTCCGGGACGGATTCTGTTTGAGCTGGAAGGTCTGCCGCGCGTCGAGGCGGAAGAGGCCTTGCGGCTGGCGGGCTCCAAGCTGCCCATCCGCACGGTATTCGTCAGCCGGCACGAAGCGGCGGCGTAGAGGACAAGAAATGACGGCCGAAGAACTGCGGGAAAAGAACGACGCCGAGCTGGCGGTGCTGGAGAAGGAGTGGCGGGAGCAGCTCTTCCGCCTGCGCTTTCAGTTGGCCGGCGGCCAGGCCGAAAGCATCAAGAAGATCCGCGAGCTGCGGAAAGACATTGCGCGCCTGTTGACCGTGCGGCGCCAGAAGACAGGAGCTGCTCATGGAAGAAAGTAACCGGGGAAATTCGACCGGCCGCCGCAAAGGGATGCGGCAGCGGCGGATGGGCGAGGTGGTGAGCGCCAAGATGGCGAAGACCGTCGTGGTGCGCGTGAGCCGCCAGGTGGCCCACCCCAAGTACAAGCGCGTCATCCGCATGGCCAAGAAGTTCTACGCCCACGACGAGCAGGGTCAGTGCCGCGAGGGCGACCGGGTGGAAATCGAAGAGACGCGCCCGCTCTCCAAGCTCAAGCGCTGGCGCGTGGTGCGCGTGGTGCAGAAGGCGCGCGCGTAGAGGAGACCGACAATGATTCAGATGCGCACGCGGCTGGTGGTGGCCGACAACTCCGGCGCCCGGCGCCTGTCGGCCATTCTGCCTCTGGGCGGCCACTTGGGGTTGAAGGCCGGGCTGGGCGACGTGGTGACGGCGGCAGTCAAAGAGGCCGCGCCCGACAGCCAGGTGAAGAAAGGCAAAGTGGTCAAGTGCGTCATCGTGCGGATGCGGAAGGAATCGCGCCGCAAGGATGGCAGCTACATCCGCTTTGACGACAACGCCGCCGTGCTCATCAACGACGACGGCGAGCCGGTGGGAACGCGCGTGTTCGGGCCGGTGGCGCGCGAGCTGCGCGAAAAAAAGTTCTTGAAGATCGTTTCTCTGGCTCCTGAGGTGTGGTAATGGCCTGGACACTGAGCATCCGCAAGGGCGACATCGTCAAGGTGATCGCCGGGCGCGACAAGGGCAAGCAGGGCCGTGTGCTCTCGGTCGACCCGGACAAGCAGACCTGCACGGTGGAGCACGCTCAGACCATCAAGCGCCACACCCGGCCGAATCCGGCCAAGCAGATTAAGGGCGGGATCGTGGAGCGCGAAGGCCCGATCCATGTTTCCAACGTGATGGTGGTTTGCCCCGCCTGCGCCAAGCCCACGCGGGTCCGCCACCAAACGCTGGCCGACGGTTCGAAGCTGCGTGCCTGCCACCGCTGCGGCGCGACCCTGAGCCAACACTAGAGGAGAGAGCGAGGAGATGCCGGCAAGCCGCTTGCACGAACGCTACAACCGGGAAGTCCGTCCCTGGCTGAAGAAGGAGCTCGGCTACACGAACGACATGGCGGTGCCGCGCCTGGAGAAGATTGTGCTCAACATGGGTCTGGGCGAGGCCAAGGACAATGTGAAGATTCTGGACGCAGCGGCGGCTGAACTGGCCGCCATCACCGGGCAGAAAGCGGTCATCACCCGGGCGCGCAAGTCCGTGGCCAACTTCAAGCTGCGCCGCCACATGCCCATCGGGGCGTCGGTGACGCTGCGCGGCGAGCGCATGTACGAGTTTCTCGACCGGCTGGTGAACATCGTGCTGCCGCGGGTGCGCGACTTCAAAGGGCTGCCCGCCAAGGCCTTCGACGGCCGCGGCAACTACACCCTGGGGCTGCGCGACCAACTGGTTTTTCCGGAAGTGGACTACGCCCGGGTCGACCGCGTGCGGGGGATGAACATCACCTTTGTGACCACGGCCGGGACGGATGAAGAAGCGCGGGCGCTGCTCAAGCAACTGGGCATGCCGCTCCGGGACTAAAGCGGAGGAACGATGGCGACGCTATCGCAGGAGTTCAAGACGCGGCGAAAGAAGCACAAGTTCGCCATCCGGCGGCGCAACCGCTGCCGGCTCTGCGGCCGGCCGCGCGGCTACCTCCGCAAGTTTCAGCTTTGCCGCATTTGCTTCCGCCTGCGGGCGCTGGTGGGCGAAATCCCCGGCGTCATCAAGGCGAGCTGGTAGACGAGGAGAACGATGGGCGCACCGACTGATCCGTTGGCCGACATGCTGACCTGCATCCGCAACGCGCTCCAGGCGCGCCACGCCAAGGTGGATGTGCCCGCCTCGCGGCTGAAGGCCGAGGTGGCGCGGGTGATGAAGGAAGAAGGTTTTCTGGCGGCCTACAAACTGATTGACGAGAAAGGCAAGCGCACGTTGCGGCTTTATCTCAAGTACGGGCCGGAGAAGACGAGCGTCATCAGCGGCCTGCGGCGCGTGTCGCGGCCCGGACGCCGCGTCTACCGCCGCCGGACCGAGATCAAGCCGGTCATCGGCGGGCTCGGCATCAGCGTCCTGACCACGCCGCGGGGCATCATGACCGGGCGCGCTGCGCGCCGCGAGGGTGTGGGCGGAGAAGTTCTCTGCGAGGTCTGGTAACCATGTCGCGCATCGGACGCAAGCCGATTGATGTGCCGCAAGGGGTCAGCATCAAGATTACTCCGCAGGCGGTGGAAGTACAGGGACCAAAGGGAAAGACCTCGGCGCCCGTGCCGCCTGGAGTGCTCTTCCGCCAGGAGGGCGCCAAGCTGGTGGTGCGCCCGGCCGCGGTGCCGGAAGGACCGGTGAGCAAGGAAGTCGTCGACCGGCTGACGCGCTCGGAGAAGGCCAACTGGGGTTTGGCGCGGGCGCTGGCCGCCAACGCCGTCCACGGCGTGACGCAAGGGTTTTCGAAGGAGCTGGAGATCGTCGGCGTGGGTTACAAAGCGGAAGTCCAGGGGCGCAAGGTGATTTTCAGCCTGGGCTATTCGAAGCCGATTGAGTACGCGCTGCCGGACGGCATTGAGGTGGCGGTGGACAAGCAGACCCGCGTCAAGGTGAGCGGCATCGACAAGCAATTGGTGGGGCAGGTGACGGCGGAAATGCGCGCCCTGCGCCCGCCGGATCCTTACAAGCAGAAGGGAGTGCGGCTGGTGGGCGAGGTGCTGCGCAAGAAAGCCGGCAAGGCCGCCGCCACCGCGACCAAGTAGCCATGCGCTTCGGACGAGCCCGCAAACCGGTTACCAAGCTGACCCAGAGCCAGCATCGCCGCATCCTGCACCGGCGCGTGCGCGAGCGCGTGCACGGTACGGCGGAGCGGCCGCGGTTGAGCGTGTTTCGGTCGCTGAAGCACATTTACGCCCAGGTCATCGACGACCGCGCCGGGCGGACGCTGGCCTCGGCGTCGTCGCGCGACAAGCAGGTTCGGGAGCAGGTGGCCTACGGCGGTAACGTGGCCGCCGCCAAGGCGGTGGGCAAGGCGGTGGCCGAGCGCGCCAAGGCCGCCGGGGTCACCCGGGTCGTCTTCGATCGGGGCGGCTATCAGTACCACGGCCGGGTCAAGGCGCTGGCAGACGCCGCCCGCGAAGCCGGACTCCAGTTTTGATGAGAACATGAGCAAGAACACTTTCGAGGAGCGCGTGAGACAACAGAAACCAATTGACGGCAGCAGCTTGCAGTTGAAGGAATTCGTCGTGTCCATCAACCGCGTCACCAAGGTGGTGAAGGGCGGCAAGAACCTGAGCTTTTCGGCTCTGGTGGTGGTGGGCGACGGCGCCGGCATCGTGGGCCACGGCCTGGGCAAGGCCCGCGAAGTCCCGATGGCCATTCGCAAGGGGATCGAATTGGCGAAGAAGAACCTGGTGCGCATCAACCTGACGCCGCCGACCATCCCGCATCAGGTGGAGGGTCGCTACTCGGCCAGCCGCGTGCTGCTCAAGCCGGCGCCGGAAGGCACCGGCGTGATCGCCGGCGGGCCGGTGCGGCCGGTGATGGAGGCGACCGGAATTCAGAACGTGCTCACCAAGGCCATCGGCAACACCAACGCGCACAACGTCGTCAAGGCCACGCTGGATGCGCTGCTGCAACTGAAGGACAAGGCGACGGTAGCACAGATTCGCGGCAAGGAAGCCCAGGAGCTGTAGGAGATGGCGCGGCGCAAATCGAGCGGGAAGCTGAAGATCAAGTGGGTGCGGAGCTGGATCGCCTGCACCGAAAAGCAGCGCGCCTGCGTCCGGGGGCTGGGGCTGCGGCGGCTGAACGACGTGGTGGAGCGCCCAGACACGCCGGCCGTCCGCGGGCTGGTGGCGTCGGTGCCGCATTTGGTCCGGATTGTGGAGGAATAGCGAATGGCGGAACTGAGCAATCTGCGTCGGCCGCGCGGAGCGGTGAAAGAGCCGCAGCGCGTCGGCCGGGGTGTGGGCGCGCGCAAGTCCAAGACGGCGGGCAAGGGCAACAAGGGGCAGCTCTCGCGCAGCGGCGTGCGCAAGCGCCCGGGGTTTGAGGGCGGCCAGATGCCGCTGCACCGGCGGCTGCCGAAGCGCGGCTTCGCCAACATTTTTCGCCGCGAGTACGCCATCGTGAACGTGGAATCGCTGAACTGCTTTGCCGCCGGCGCGCGGGTGACGCCGGAGGCGCTGCGCGAGCAGGGACTGGTTCGCCAGCCGCTGCCGGTCAAAATCCTCGGCGAGGGCGCGGTGAGCGTGAAACTGGCGGTGGCAGCGCATGCCTTCAGCGCCTCGGCCAAAGAGAAAATCGAAAAGGCCGGCGGGTCGGTGGAAGTCCTGCCGCTGACGCCGGCGCGGAGCGAGGCCGCCCAGGCGTAACCGCGTATGAAGTTCCTCGAGGCCATCCGCAACATCTTCCGCATTCCCGACCTGCGCAACCGGGTGCTGTTCACGCTGCTGATGCTGGCGGTATACCGCCTGGGCGCGCACATTCCCACGCCGGGCATCAACGCCGAAGCTCTGGAAGCGATTTTCAACCAGTACGCCGGCACCTGGCTGGGTCTGGTGGATATTTTCTCCGGCGGCAATTTCCGCCAGATGTCCATCTTCGCGCTGGGCATCATGCCCTACATCACTGCGTCCATTATTCTGCAGTTGATGGCGGTCGTTTGGCCGTACCTGGAGCGGCTGCAAAAAGAAGGCGAACTGGGGCGCCGCAAAATTACTCAGTATACGCGCTACCTGACGGTGGTGCTCTCAGCCTTCCAGGCGCTGATGATTGCGCTCACGCTGCAGCGCACCACCGTGGTCGGCCAGGCGGCGCTGGTGAACAATCCCGGCCTCGGCTTTGTGCTGATGACGGTGCTGACACTGACCACCGGCACCATCTTCATCATGTGGGTGGGCGAGCAGATCAGCGACCGCGGCATCGGCAACGGGATGTCGCTGCTAATTTTTGCCGGTATCGTCGTCGGGCTCCCCCGCGCCATCTACGACACCTACACCACCCGCTACTTGACCGGCGAGTGGGGCGTGCTGGAATTGGGTGCGTTGGCCCTCATGATGCTGTTCGTGGTTACGGTGATTGTCTTTGTGGAAACCGGGCAGCGACGCATTCCGGTGCAGTACGCCAAGCGCGTGGTCGGCCGGCGGATGATGGGCGGGGCGATGACCTACCTGCCCATCCGCGTCAACGCCGGCGGCGTCATCCCGGTGATTTTCGCCAGTTCCATCCTGACCTTCCCGCAGACGGTGGCCGCGGCCATCCCGCGGGAGTGGTGGGTGTACCCCTACGTGCAGCAGGTCTCGCAGACTCTGGGCTGGGGCGAGCCGCTCTACACGCTGCTCTACATCGTGGGGATTGTGTTCTTCTCCTACTTCTACGTCTCCATCATCTTCAACCCCGACGAAGTGGCCGACAACATGCGCAAGTGGGGCGGGTTCATCCCCGGCATCCGTCCCGGGCGCAACACCTCGGAGTACCTGAACACGGTGCTGACGCGGCTGACGTTTGTGGGCGGCGTCTACCTGGCGCTGATTTCCATCATCCCGGAGTGGATGATTTCAGGCATCCGCCTGCACCACCTGCCCTGGTGGCTGGGCGGAGCCTTCATTGACACGCACTTCCCCCGCTGGATTCTGGAAGGGCTGGGAGTGAACTTCTACTTCGGCGGCACGTCGCTGCTCATCGTGGTCGGCGTGGCGATGGACACCGTGAACCAGGTTGAGGCCCAGCTCACCATGCGCCACTACGAGGGCTTCACCACCCACGGGCGCATCCGTGGGCGGCGAGGCTAGCCATGGCCGACGCCGGGAATCTGCGTCCGCTCGTGTTTCTCGGTCCGCCGGGAGCCGGCAAGGGCACGCAGGCGCGGATGGTGGCCGAGCGTCTGGGGGTTCCGCAGATTTCGACCGGCGATATGTTCCGCGACCATGCGGCGCGCGGCACCGAGCTCGGCCGCCAGGCCAAGGCGGTGATGGAGCGCGGTGAGTTGGTGAGCGACGACATTGTGGTGGGGATGGTGGCCGAGCGCATCGCCCGGCCCGATTGCGCCAAGGGGTTCATTCTGGACGGCTTCCCGCGCACGGTGCCGCAGGCCGAGCGCCTGGAAGCTTTGTTGGCCGAGACCGGCCACCCGGCCGTGCTTGCCGTCAACTTCAGCCTAAGTTATACTAATCTGGTCAGGCGGCTCACCGGACGACGCACCTGCGTTCTCTGCGGCGAGATCTACAACATCCACTTCCGGCCTCCGAAGGTCGAGGGTCGGTGTGACCGCGACGGCGGCGAGTTGACCCAACGCGCCGACGACCGCGAGGAGGTCATCCGCGAGCGCCTGGCCGCATACCAGCGGCAGACGCAGCCCCTGATCGATTTCTACCGTCAGCGCGGCTCCTTGCTGGAGGTGGACGCCGAAGCGCCGCCGGAGGAGTTGACCCGGCGGCTGCTCGCTTTGTTGGCCGAGAACAAAGTGTCGGCGGGGAGCGCGGTATGATTGTCTGCAAGTCGACGCCGGAGATCGAGAAGATGCGCGCCGCCGGCCGCGTGGTGGCGAGGGTGTTGGACGAAGTGGCGCATCGCGTCACGCCGGGAATTACGACGCTGGAGCTCGAAGCGGTGGCGGAAGACGTCATCGCCCGCGAGGGCGCCGTGCCGGCCTTCAAGGGCTACCACGGGTATCCGTGCGTGCTGTGCACCTCGGTCAATGAGGAGATTGTTCACGGCATCCCGTCGGAGCGGAAGGTGATGCGCGGCGACATCGTTTCGATTGATGTCGGCGTCAAACTCGACGGGTTTTACGCCGACAGCGCCACCACGGTGGCGCTGGAACCGGTGTCGCGCGAGGTGGAACGGTTGCTGCAGGTGACGCGCGAAGCACTGGAGCTCGGCATCGCCCAGGCGAAAGCCGGCAACTACCTGGCGGATATTTCGGAAGCCATCCAGCGCCACGTGGAAGCCGCGGGCTTCCACGTGGTGCGCGAGTTTGTGGGGCACGGCATCGGCACAGCGCTGCACGAAGAGCCGCAGGTGCCGAACTACGTGTCGCCGGGAAAAGGCCGGGGGCCGAAGCTGGCGCCGGGGATGGTGCTGGCTATCGAGCCCATGGTGACTACGGGCTCGCCGGCGGTGCGGATGCAGTCGAACCGTTGGACGGCGCAGACGACCGACGGCGGCTACGCGGCCCACTTTGAGCACACCGTGGCGGTCACGGAGAACGGGCCCCGGGTTTTGACGCTGCCGTAAGCAGAGGCAAGGGAGGCTATGCCGAAAGAAGACGCGATTGAGGTGGACGGCACGGTGATTGAAACCCTGCCCAACGCCATGTTTCGCGTCGAGCTGGAGAATAAGCATCAGGTGCTGGCTCACATCTCCGGCCGGATGCGGAAGAATTTCATCCGCATCCTGCCGGGTGACCGCGTGCGGTTGGAGCTGTCGCCCTACGACCTGACGCGGGGCCGTATCACCTATCGGTTCAAGTAGGAGACGCGATGAAGGTTCGAGCATCGGTGAAGAAGATTTGCGCCAAGTGCAAGATCATCCGCCGCCGCGGTCAGGTGCGGGTGATTTGCGCCAACCCCAAGCACAAGCAGCGCCAGGGGTAGGGAGGAAAACCAATGGCACGCATCGCCGGGGTGGACCTGCCGCCCCAGAAGAATATCTGGATCGGCCTGACCCGCATCTACGGCATCGGGCAGGCGCGCTCGCAGAGCATCCTGGCCGCTGCCCAGGTGGATCGCTTCAAGAAGGTCAGGGACCTGACGGAAGACGAAGTCACCCGCATCCGGCAGAAGATTGACGAAGAGGGGCGCGTGGAAGGCGATCTCCGCAAAGAGATCGCCATGAACATCAAGCGCCTGATGGAAATCGGCTGCTACCGCGGCCTGCGCCATCGGCGCGGCCTGCCGGTGCGCGGCCAGCGCACGCATACCAACGCCCGCACCCGCAAGGGCCCGCGCCGCCAGACGGTGGCGCTGAAGCGCAAGGCTCCGGTCGGGAAGAAGGGGTAAAGGAGACTCATGGCCAAAGCCAAAGAAGGCACTGAACCGCAGGCGGGCGCGCCGGCCGCTCCGGCGAAGCCGGCGCGGCGCAAGGAATTTCGCAAGAAGCGCGAGAAGCGCCACGTCCCAGTGGGTATTGCGCACATCCAGGCGACCTTCAACAACACCGTGGTCAGCATCAGCGACACCAACGGGAATGTGGTGGCGTGGTCGAGCGCCGGCTCGGTCGGCTTCAAAGGGTCGCGCAAGGGCACTCCGTTCGCGGCCGGGCAGGCGGCTGCGGCCGCGGCCTCACGGGCTCGCGAGGCGGGGATGCGACAGGTGGAAGTTCGGGTCAAGGGGCCCGGCTCGGGCCGCGAGTCGGCCATCCGCGCCCTGGCCACCGCCGGTTTGCAGGTTACGGTGATCAAAGACACCACGCCCACGCCGCACAACGGCTGCCGTCCGCCGAAGCGGCGCCGGGTGTAGCGGGTTTACGCAGGAGGTACAGGGAACTTGGCACGCTACCGAGAAGCGGTCTGCCGGCTCTGCCGGCGCGAAGGCATGAAGCTCTACCTCAAAGGGGAGCGTTGCTTCACCGAGAAGTGCGCCATCGAGAAGACCAACGTCCCGCCCGGGCAGCACGGCGGGGCGCGGCGGCGCAAGCTCGGAAGCTACGGCGAGCAGTTGCGGATGAAGCAGCGCGTCCGCCGCGTCTACGGCGTGCTGGAGACGCAGTTCCGCAACGTCTTCGAGAAGGCCGAGCGGCAGTCGGGCAAGACGGGCGAAAACCTGCTGATGATGCTGGAGCGGCGGCTGGACACCATCGTGCACCGCGCCGGCTTCGCCACCTCGCGGGCGCACGCCCGGCAACTGGTGCTGCACGGGCACGTGCGGGTGAACGGGCGCAAGGTCAACGTCCCCTCGGCGCTGGTGAACGTGAACGACGAAATCACGCTGAAAGAGGGAATGAAACAGAACGCCGGCGTGCTGCAGGCCAGGGAGCTGGCGAGCCGGCAGTCGATTCCGAGCTGGCTGGAAGTGGACCGCGACGCTTTCCGCGCCCGACTGACGGCGCTCCCCAAGCGCGAGGAGCTGGCCACGCCGCCGGTGAACGAGCAACTGATTGTCGAACTGTATTCGAGGTAAAACAGGAGGAACGCATTCATGTGGAAAGGATTTCAGAAACCCAAGCGGCTGGCGTGCGAGGTCGAAACGCTCACCGACCGCTACGGCAAGTTTTCCGCGCAGCCGTTTGAGCGCGGCTTCGGAACCACCATCGGCAACGCGCTGCGGCGGGTGCTGCTGAGCTCGATTGAAGGCGCAGCCATCACCGCGGTGAAGATCGAGGGTGTGCTGCACGAATTCCAGTCCATCCCCGGCGTCACCGAGGACGCCACCGACATCATCCTCAACCTCAAGCAGGTGCCGCTGCGGCTGCACAACCCGGACGCGGTCAAGACCCTGACGCTGTTCGCCGATAAGCCGGGCGAGGTGACCTCGGCGATGCTGGAAGGCGACGCCGACGTCGAAATCCTCGACAAGAACGTTTATCTGGCCACGGTGGGCGAGGGCGGCAAGCTGCAGGTGGAAATGCGGGTCAAGAACGGCCGCGGCTACGTGAGCGCCGACCGCAACTTCGATGAAGACCTTCCCATCGGCTACATCCCGATCGACTCGGTGCACTCGCCGGTGCGCAAGGTGAACTACACCGTCGAAGCGGCGCGCCTGGGGCAGATGACCGACTACGACAAGCTCAACCTGGAAGTGTGGACTAATGGCACCATCAAGCCCGGCGACGCCATCGGCCTGGCCGCCAAGCTCCTCAAGGATCACATGAACATCTTCATTGCCTTCGAAGAGGAGAAGCCGAGCGAAGAGGAGCGCGCCGAGCGCGCCTACGACCCGCGCCAGGAATACCTGGGGCGGTCGGTGGACGAGCTGGAGCTCAGCGTGCGCGCCTACAACTGCCTGAAGAACGCCAACATCCGCACCATCGGCGACCTGGTGCAGCGCAGCGAGCAGGAGATGCTGCGCACCAAGAACTTCGGGCGCAAGTCGCTGAACGAAATCAAGGAGCTGCTGCAGCGGATGAACCTGCAGTTGGGGATGAAACTCGACGAGCACGGCCGCATCGTCTGGCCGCCGCTCGAATCCGCTGCACCGGCCGAGGGCGAAACCGCTCCGGCGCCGTCGCTCTAAATCGGGAGACCGTCGTATGCGCCACCGCCGCGGATACCGCAAGCTGGGCCGCAATTCGAGCCACCGGCGCGCCACCTTGCGCAACCTGGTGACGAACCTGCTCGAGCGCGAGCGCATCACCACTACCTCGGCCCGCGCCAAGGAAGTGCGGCCGCTGGCGGAGAAGATGATTACGCTGGGCAAGCGCGACACGCTGCACACCCGCCGGCAGGCGGCGGCGTTCCTGACCAGCCCGCCGGTGGTGAAGAAGCTGTTCTCCACGCTGGCGCCGCGGTTTGCCGACCGGCCCGGAGGTTATGTGCGCATCATCCCGCTCGGCTGGCGTCGCGGGGACGGCGCTGACGAAGCCATCGTCGAGCTCCTCGGCTCCGAGCTCAAGCCCAAGGTGAAGAAGGAAAAGAAGAAGGCCGAGCCGGAAGCGCCGGCCGCTCCGGCGGAGGGCAAGCAGGAATCGTAACTATTGAGCCGAGCCCGGCGGCTCCCGCCGCCGGGTCTTTGTTTTGACCCCCTATCTCAGCGGCTAAATCCGTTACTCTTTCGCTTCTTCCTTCGGCACGACTGAAGTCGTGCCCTGCCGTTGACGCACAATTGCGCCTTTGCGCCAGGAGCGCACGAAGAGAACGGACAATCCCAGCAGCAGGCCCAGGCTGTCCCAGCCCACATCCACGACTGAACTGCCGCGGCCGCGCTCGAAGACCTGATGCAGCTCGTCCAGCCCCGCCCAGGCCACGCCGAGCAGAAACGTGCCCGCCGCCCAGCTCCAGCGCCAGGCCTCGAACCGGCCGCGGCGCAGCGCCCGCCACAGCAGCAACCCCAGGATGAAGTACTCGGTGACGTGGGCGAGTTTGCGCACGACGGCGTTGGCCTCACGCAGTTGCGCAGTGGTGTAGCCCAGCGAAAGCAGCTCATTCGCCGCCTTGAGCAGCTTGTAGGTGAATGTGGTGTCGAAGCCACTGGTGGAGAGCACCGCGATCACCACAGCCCAGAGAATGACCGGGAGGTAGTAGCGGCGGAAATCGGTTCGAGTTGAGGAAGAGAAACTCAACAGGAAGGCGAAGGACGGTGGCTCAACGGCTCATTCCCCGCGGTAGTTGGGGGCTTCCTTGGTGATGGTGACGTCGTGGACGTGGGACTCGCGCAAGCCGGCGAGAGTGACGCGGTTGAAGCGCGCCTTCTGCTGCATCTCTTCGATGGTGGCGCAGCCGCAGTAGCCCATGCCGCTGCGCAGGCCGCCGACCAGTTGCTCGACCAGCGCCGACAGCGGGCCCTTGTGGGGCACGCGCCCTTCGACGCCCTCGGCCACCAGCTTGCCCCGCCCGTTCGGAGCCATCAGGGCAGAGCGGTCTTCGCCGGCGGCGCTCGGCTGCACGTCCTGGGCGTAGCGGTCGGCGGAGCCGGCACTCATGGCGCCGAGCGAGCCCATGCCGCGGTAGAGTTTGAAGCTGCGCCCCTGAAAGAGCACGGTTTCGCCCGGGCTTTCATCGGTGCCGGCGAAGAGCGAGCCGAGCATCACGGTGGACGCGCCGGCGGCGATGGCCTTGGAGATGTCGCCCGAGTAGCGGATGCCGCCATCGGCGATGAGCGGGATACCGGCTTCGCGGGTGGCCTTGGCGCAGTCGGCGATGGCGGTGAGCTGCGGCACGCCGGCGCCGGTGACGATGCGGGTGGTGCAGATGGAGCCGGGGCCGACGCCGACCTTGACCGCGTCGACGCCGAGCCGGGCCAGGTCGCGCGCGCCTTCGTAGGTGGCGACGTTGCCGGCGATCAGCTCCATCTGCGGCAGGCGCTTCTTGATTTGCTTCACCGCTTCCAGCACACGCTCGGAGTGGCCGTGGGCGGTGTCGATGGCCAGCACATCGACGCTGCGGTTCGCGAGCTCGACGGCGCGCTCCAGGTAATCACCGGTCGCGCCCACCGCCGCGCCCACCCGCAGGCGGCCGTGCTCGTCCTTGGCCGCCATCGGATATTGCAGCTTCTTTTGGATGTCTTTGACGGTGATGAGCCCTTTCAGCTCGAAGTCGCCGTTCACCACCAGGAGCTTCTCGACGCGGTGCTGCATCAGGATTTTCTCGGCCTCTTCGAGGCTGGTGCCGACCGGCACGGTGACCAGGTCGGTCTTGGTCATCACTTCCCGCACCGGCCGGGCGGTGTTCTGCTGGAAGCGGAGGTCGCGGTTGGTGACGATGCCCACCAGCCGCGGGCCATTGGTGACCGGCAGGCCGCTGATGCGGTACTTGGCCATCAGCTCGAGAGCTTCGGCGATGGTGGAGTCGGGCTTGATGGTAACGGGGTCGACAATCATCCCGCTTTCCGAGCGCTTCACCTTGTCCACTTCTTCCACCTGGCGCTCGACCGGGAGGTTGCGGTGGATGATGCCGACGCCGCCCTGGCGGGCGAGCGCAATCGCCAGCCGCGACTCGGTCACGGTGTCCATGGCGGCGCTGACGATGGGGATGTTGATTCGAATGCGTCGGGTGAGCCAGGTGGTGGTGTCGACCTCGGCCGGCAGGACCCCCGAGCGGCCCGGCACGAGCAGCACATCGTCGAAGGTCAACGCTTCCGGCGGGAGTCCATCAAGCATCTCAATCCTCGTCCGAATGGATTCCGACCCCGGGTGGCTTCGCCTGCAAGGGAGAATGTGCGCGCCCGGCGCCGTTCCGCTCTGAAGCCTCATTCTAGGCCGCGCCATGCGCCGGCGTCAATCGCGGCGCGAACTTACTGTTTAGGCTTCCTCTCTTTGATTTTCCTGTCGGTGTGCTCGCCCTGCACGCGCTGGGCGCAGGCGTCGCAGATGCTTTTGCCCGAGGGCTTGCCGCACAGCATGCAGACCGGCTTCTTTTTCTCCGCCATAGTGCCAGTCATGCTAGCCCGGCTGGGCGGCGGCGTCAATCCCGGCGGAGCGGAGTTTTGCGTATCGAGTTTCAACTTTGGCTGCTACAATACTTGCCCTCTCATGCGGGTGGCGCTCTATAGATTATTGGCGGCCTTTCTGGCGGGGGCGATCCTGGCTCCCAGTGGGGTGGCCCAGACCGCGCCGGCGCGCCCGCCAGCGGCCACGGCGCCGGGGGCCACCCCGGCGCAGCCTCCTTCACCTTTCACCCCGCGTCCGGTGCAGCTCCAGGGGCCGGCGAAGCAGGTTTTCGAGCGGCTGGGGGAGCTTTATGGGGTGCGGCTGCGGGTGGACGACCAGGTGTCGCAGCGGCCGATTGACCTGCGGATGGACAAGGCCAACTTCGTGACCGCACTGCGGGTGGCGGCGCAGCTTTCCAACACGATTTGGATTCCGCAGCCGGACGGGAGCTTCATCGTGGCTCCCGACACCAAGGACGCGCGCGACCGCTACGACCCGGCGCTCGAGCGTTCCTACGATTTGCCTGGCGCCACTCCGGAGGAGCTCGCTGAAGTGGTGCGGCTGCTGCGCGAGATTCTGGACATTCGCGACGTCCGGCCCGACCTGCGCTCCAGCACCATCACGATTCGGGACACGGCCACGCGGCTGGCGGCCGCCGAGCGACTGTTTCCTGCCTTCGTGGACGATCCCGCCGAGATTCACATTGAGGGCATCATTTTCGACCTCGACCGGGACAAAGCGCAGGCCTATGGCATCCTGCCGCCCGACCAGGTTATCGCCGTTCATGCCGGCGCCGGCGCCCTGGCTCTTTCCTCTTCGTCCACGCTGCAGGACTTGATTGAAAACCTCCAGTTCCTGCTTCAGCAAGGCGTGCTCCCGAGCTCGCTGGTGGACCTGATTACCCGCAGCCTGGCGGCCGGGACCGGCTTTCCGGGGTTCGTGCTGGTCGGCGGCGGGGCGACGACCTACGCGCTGTTTCTGCCGGGCGCCGTGCTCAACCTCCAGCATCTCGCCAGTTCCACGCGGTCGTGGCGGCGGATCGACCTGCGAGCGCGGGAGGGCAAGGAAGCCACGCTGTTCATCGGCGACCGCTTTCCGATTGTCACCAGCGTCTACACCTCCGCCTTTGGCTTCCCGACCACGCTGAGCGGCATCCCGCCCGCGGTGCAGTACGAGCAACTGGGGTTGAAGGTCACCGTCACACCGCGCGTCCACTCGCGGGACGAACTCAGTTTTGTCCTCAAGCTGGAGGACAGGCGGGTGACCGGGCAGTCCGGGCAAGGACTGGCCATCATCGGCAACCGAACCCTGGAGCAGCAGGTGCGGTTGAAAGAGGGCGAGCCGCTGCTGCTCGGAGGCATGCAGACGCATTTGACCGAGAACCGCATCACCGGCACTCCGGGCCTGAGTGCGCTGCCGGTCATCGGGCATCTGTTCAAGCGCACCGAGCCCCACACGCAGACCAGCGAACTGGTAATCCTGCTGGTGCCGCACGTGGTGCGCTGGCCGGCCCGCGAGCGCCTGGCGAAGCTCGTGTTGCCGGTGGGAACCGAACGAGAGTTTTCCCCGCAGGGGCCGGCGCCGGCGGAAGCGCCGCCTCCGCCGCCGATTACTCCGGCGCCGCCGGGCGTGCAGTCACCGGGTGTGCAACCCCAGCCGGGCCAGCCGCGACCTCAGCAACCCCGGACACCGCAACCGCCGCAGTATCCGCAGCAGCCGCAACCACGGCCACAGTAGCTGGAAGCTGAAGACTAGAGGCTGGAGGCGGGAAGGCTACTTGGCCGGCAGGACGACGATGGGCTGGAAGACGCGGGGGACGATGGCCTGGGCGATGGCGACCAACTCGCGGCTCTGGTTGAGGACGCGCAGTCGCAGCGGCTTCCACTCCTCGCTGTCAATGGGAGCCTCCAGACGGGGCGCCTGGATTTGACCATCGCTCAGCTCGATGCGGCCGCCGTGGCGGAGGCGCCGCTCGAGGCCTTCCGGCACCACGGCCAGCGGCAGGTCGGGCAGCAATTCGCCGGACGGAATCAGCACCTGCGGCAGGCGCTCCTCGGCGACCACTTTTTCCAGCTCCTCCAGGGTCAACGCCTGAGCGAGAGTGAACTCGCCCGACGCCGTGCGGCAGATTTCCACCAGGTGGGCGCCGCAACCGACCTTAAGGCCAAGCTCGTGCGCCAGGCTGCGGATGTAGGTGCCGGCGGCGCACTCAATTTCAAAGCGCGCCAGCGAGCCTTCCACCTCCGTGATGTCGTAGCGGTAGACTTCGACCGGGACGGGCTTGAGCGTGAACTTCTCGCGCCGGCGGGCGAGCTCGTGGGCGGCCACGCCGCCGACTTTCTTGGCCGAATAGGGCGGCGGGGTCTGCTCCAGCTTGCCGGTGAGAGTGCGCAGGTGCGGCGCGAGCTGCTCGCGGGTGATGACCGGTTTGGAGTCCTCGCTAAGGGCGTGGCCGTCGGCGTCGTAGGTGTCGGTGGCGAAACCGAAGCGGATGCGGCCGACGTAGCGCTTGCGGCGCCCGGTGTAGAACTGTTGCAGCCGCGTGGCCGAGCCCACCAGCAGCGGGAGCACGCCGGTGGCGATAGGGTCGAGCGTGCCCAGGTGACCGATGGAGCGCTCGCGCAGCAGCTTGCGCACGCGCAGCACCACGTCGTGCGACGTCAACCCTTTGGGTTTGCTAATGACCAGCGCGCCGTTCATTCCTCGTACCGATTGTCGATCGCTTCTAGGAGTTTAAGAAAGTCATGGACAGTGGCGACCTGCATACCGAGTTTCTCCGCCCACGCCTGAAGTTCGACCATGTCTGCCCCTTCTGTCCAAGAGTTCCAGCCGCATACTCCGCGCTTCCGTGAACGGAGGCTTCAATCCGAGCATTTTGCGAATGCGGTTGAGAATCACAACACGTCTCGCTGCCACCCGGAGGCAGGAGCCTCCGGGCTCGGAAAAGAGGGGAAGGTCAGCCCTTTGGGCTTGTTGATGACCAGCGCGCCGTTCATGGCTGTTGGTAGCGGCTGCCGATTTCTTCCAGGAGCTTCAGCACGTCGCCCACGGTGGTGAGCTGGGCGGGCAGCTCCTCCGACCAGAGCATGAGTTCGACCCAATCCTGGGAGTCCCAGCCGCAGACACTCTCTACCGCCGGCTGGTTGCCTTCGATGGGCGCCTCCGGGGTCAGGGTTCCGGCTTGAATTGCTGAGGCCAGCTTTTCCCGCGCTTCTGCATACGGAGGCTTCAATCCAATCACCCTTCCCGCTCGTCGTCGGTCCTCGAGTCGGCCTTACTCTTACGCAAGAGCTCATCGATGCGGGCGGCGCGCTCGGCGGACTCATCCAGCTTGAAGGTCAATTCCGGCACGCGGCGGATGTCGAGGCGCTCGGCCAGCTCGTGGCGGATGAAAGGCGCGGCGGCGCGCAGGCCTTCAATGGTCTTCTTCTTCTCCTCCTCGGTGCCGAGCACGCTGATGCCGACCAGCGCCTGGCGCAGGTCGGGCGTGACGCGGACGCCGGTGACGGTGGCCAGGCCGATGCGCGGATCCTTGAGCTCGCCGACCAGCAACTCGCCGATTTCTTCCAGGATGCGCTGGCCGAGGCGTTGCGGGCGATGTCCGGGAACCGTCACGTGCGTGCCTTTCGGAAGGAGTTACTCGAGGTATTCGAGGTGGCTGTCCACCAGGTCGCCGCCCAGGATGCGCTCCGACTCGCTGGAGACTTTTTCGAGCAGTTGGGCGACATAGACGCGGTCCTGGTTGACGGAAACCACGCCGACGGTGGCGCGCTGCCAGGTGTCCTGGTGGTCGACTTCGGCCACCGCGACGTTGAACTTGGCCCGCAGATGGTCTTTGAGCTTGCGCAGCGTCTGGCGCTTGTCTTTGAGCGAATGCGCATAGGGCAGGTGAATTTCCAGGGTCAGCAGACCGACGACCATGAGCGCGCGGCCGATTCGCCTACGAGGCTGTGCGGGCCGCGGGGCGGCCGGCCGACTCGCCCGAGGCCAGGCCCGCGGCTTCCAGTACCTTTTCCTGCTTGAACACTTCAAGTACGTCGCCGACTTTGACGTCGGCGAAGTTAGCCACCACGATGCCGCACTCGTAGCCGGTGCCCACTTCCTTGACGTCCTCCTTGAAGCGGCGCAGCGAGGCGACCTTGCTCTTGTAGATGACCACGTTGTCCCGCAGGACCCGCACGTCGGCGTCGCGCTGCACCTTGCCGTCGGTGACGTAGCAGCCCGCCACCATGCCCACCTTGGGGATGCGGAAGGTGTCGCGCACCTGAGCGTGGCCGAGGACGGTTTCCTTGATGGTGGGTTCGAGCAGGCCGGCCATGGCCTTGCGGATTTCGTCCAGCACCTCGTAGATGACGTTGTGGAGGCGGATGTCGACGCCTTCGCTTTCGGCGAGCTCCGAGGCCTTGCGCTCGGGGCGGACGTTGAAGCCGATGATGACGGCGTTGGAGGCCGAGGCCAGCAGGACGTCGTTCTCGCTGATGCCGCCCACGCCGGCGTGGATAATCTTGATCTTGACCTTGTCGGTGCTCAGTTTTTCGAGCTGCTCGGTGAGCGCTTCGGCCGAGCCCTGCACGTCGGTCTTGAGGATAAGCGGCAGCTCCTTGACCGCGCCGGCCTGGAGCTGCGTGTGCAACTGGTCGAGCGTGAGGCGCGAGCTCGCCCCCAGCGCCGCCTCGCGCTGCCTCTGCTCACGGAACGCCGCCACCTGCTTGGCCTTGGCTTCGTCGGTGACCACCTGGAACTGGTCGCCGGCTTCGGGCAGCCCGCTCAGGCCGAGGACTTCGACTGGCGTCGCCGGGCCGGCCTCGTCGAGCGAGCGGCCGCGGTCGTCGAAGAGCGCGCGCACTTTGCCGAAAATGGAGCCGACGATGAAGGGGTCGCCGAGATGCAGCGTGCCGTCCTGCACCAGCACTCGGGCCACGGGGCCGCGGCCGCGATCGAGCTCGGCTTCGAGCACGGTGCCGGTGGCGGGGAGCTGCGGGTTGGCCTTCAGGTCTTGGAGGTCGGCGACCAGCAGAATCATATCGAGCAAGAGATCAATGTTGGTCTTCTGCTTGGCGGAGACCTCGACCATGACGGTGTCGCCGCCCCACTCTTCGGGTATCAGCCCGCGGTCGGCCAGCTGCTTCTTAACGCGCTCGGGCATGGCGCCGGGCTTGTCGATTTTGTTCACCGCCACGAGGATGGGAACCTTGGCGGCGCGGGCGTGGTCAATGGCTTCCAGCGTCTGCGGCATCACGCCGTCGTCGGCGGCGACCACGAGCACGACGATGTCGGTAACTTTGGCGCCGCGGGCGCGCATGCGAGTAAAGGCCTCGTGGCCCGGGGTGTCGATGAAAACGATTTTGCGCCCCTTCACCTCCACCTGAGAGGCGCCGATGTGCTGGGTAATGCCGCCGGCTTCGCCCGCAGCCACGGTGGTCTCGCGGATGGCGTCGAGGAGCGAAGTCTTGCCGTGGTCGACGTGGCCCATCACGGTGACGACGGGCGCACGGGCCAGGCGCTCGCCCTTGACGGCGGCAACCGGGGCCAGGTCGGCGGCGGCTTCTTCAAAGGAGACGACAGTGGCGGTGGCGTTGAAGCTCCGGGCGAGCTCGGTGGCCAGTTGGGTGTCGAGCGTCTGGTTGATGGTGGCCATGATGCCGCGGTCGAGCAGAGCCTTGATGAGGTCGCGGGCGCGGATGCCGATTTTTTCCGCCAGCTCCTTGACCGTCATCCCTTCGGTGATGGTGATGGCGATGGGCTCGCGCTGGACCACCGGAGCTTCGCGCACCGGCGCCAGGGCCTTGCGACCGGCGGGCTCGGGGCGCACGCGAGCGCGCACCGGATGGCGGAGCTTGCGCTCGCCTTCTTCAAAGCGCTTTTCGATGTGAGTCTTGGGCGCGGGCCGCACGTGGGCGGCGGGTTTGCGTTCGTAGATGGGCTTACCGGGCTCGACGCCCGGAGGCGGGGCCGGCGCAGCAGTGGCGGCGGTCGGAGCGGGTGCGGCCGCGCGAGCC
>DATLZZ010000019.1:0-98137 GCA_035573715.1 Candidatus Xenobia bacterium
GTTGGAGTTGCAGGCGCTCAACCGCGAGCTCCGGGCTTGGGAGCACACCTACAACACTGTCCGTCCTCACCAAGCTCTTGGTTATCTGACTCCGCAGGAGTTCCTCTTGCGCACCCGCATCGATGGAGGCTGATGTGTCACTAATCTACTGGACGAGTACATTACCTTGACACTGGGGTCTCGCGCTGCGTACACTGGCGCACGGCGAGTTCGTTTCTACCGGTCGAAGGGTGGTTGGGCGAGGAAGGCTTCAGGGGGAATGAAGACTTATACTGTTCTGTTTGTTCTAGCTTTTCTTTTGAGTTACCTGGGTACGCCGCTGCTTCGTCGTCTCCTCACGCGTCACGGGCTGCTGGACTCGGTCTTTCCCCAGGGGCCGCATGAGAGGCGCCCGATTCCCCGTCTGGGCGGTGTGGTGGTCTATTTCGCCTTGCTGGTTTCGCTGCTGGCGTTGTTCATCCCCGATAACTTGGTCACCGATCAGTTTCGCGCCGAGCTGCCCACCTTGTGGATGCTGTGGGGGCCCGCGACGCTGGTCCTGCTGCTCGGCGTCGCCGACGACATCTGGGGCGTGAACCCCTGGGCCAAGCTGAGTGTGCAACTGGTAGCGGCGCTGTGGCTGGTGTTGGCGGGCGCGCAGATTTCAAAACTCTCCACCCCCTGGGGCGCGGTGGTCGAGCTGGGCGCCCTCTCGATTCCGGTCACGCTGCTGTGGTTGGTGGGCGTGACCAACGCCTTCAACCTGATTGACGGACTCGACGGTCTGGCGGCTGGAGTGTCGTTTCTTTCCGCCACGGCCATTGCCGCCACGGCCGCGATGGTGAACGACAAGATTGTCGTGGTGGTGACGGTGGCGCTGGCCGGCGCTTTGCTTGGTTTCCTGCGGCACAACTTCAATCCGGCGACGATTCTTCTGGGCGATTCCGGCAGCCTGTTCATCGGGTTTCTGCTGGCGGCCTCGGCCGTAGTGTGGCAGCAGAAGGCGACGGTGGCCGTCGCGGTGGCCGCGCCCCTGGTGGCGTTTGCTCTGCCTGTGACCGACACCGCGGTGAGCATGATGCGGCGCTACCTGCGCGGCCAGCCCCTGTTCACCTCCGACCGGCAGCACATCCATCACCGGCTGGTGGCGCTGGGCTTCTCGCCGCGGCAGGCGGTGCTGGTGCTCTACGCGCTTTCGGCGGTGGCGGCGCTGGGGTGCATCCTCATCGCGCGGGGCCACAACTTCCTCACCGCCATGGTGCTGCTGTTGTTCATCGCCGCCTGCTGGATCGGCTTGCGGCGGCTGAGCTACCCGGAGTTCATCGAAGTCGGTCGCGCCTTTAACCGGCAATTGCACGCCGCCCGCGGTCGCTTGCAGGAGGCGGCGGAGCTGGTGCGCGGCGCCGCCAGCCGGACGGAACTCCAGGCGCGCATGGAGAACAGCCTGGCCGCTCTTGGCCTCGACCTCATTGAAGTTCATCGCGGCGGCGCTCCGTGGATTGTCCCAGCCGGGACGCAGAATGAGAGAATGTGGCGGTTAAGTTTGCCGCTGGGGGGCGGCGGCCGGTTAGTGCTGGGGCGAAACGGGCGGCCCGCCGAGGCCGGTCTGCCGCTGGAAGAGCTCGGGCGCGAGTTGGGCGCCGCCCTGGAGGCGAGCCTGGCGCGCCTGGAGCCCGAGGCGAGCCGCGCCGAGGTGGCGGAGTCCGAGCCGGTACGGAGCGAAGTCTGACGATGGAACCGAAAGACAAACTGGCGCGTGCGGAGAGCGACCGGTTGCAGCCCGCGGGCCTCCAGCCCTCGACTCCCTCCCTGCCGCCCCACTACGGCGGCGGGCTTGAGTTCGAGGAAATCCACCTGCGCGACTATCTGCGCGTCCTGCGCAAGTACCGGTTGACGATTCTGCTCTTCGTGCTCACCACCGTGCTCACGGTGCTGCTGGTGTCGTTGCGCCTGCCGAAGAAGTACGAGGCGGTGGTGCGCGTGGCTTTCGACCGCGAGAACCCCTCTGCGCTCATCAAAGACAGCGGGGTCCCTTCCGACCCCTGGAGCTTCCAGGACTATCTCCGCACTCAGATCCGAGTGCTGGAGAGCGACACCATGGCGACGATGACCATCCGCAGTCTGCGCCTGGACCGCGAGCCGGAATTCCGCAGACCGACCACCGAAGAGAGCGCCCAGGCCGCTGGCCCGCTCCCGCTGGAAACGCCGCTCGACCCCACCGATGAGTCGCGGCTTGTCGACCTGTTTCAAGGCAACCTTCGCGTCATCGCGGTCCCCAACAGTTGGTTGATTGAAATCCATTACTACAGCCGCGACCCGCAACTGGCGGCGCGGGTCGCCAACGCCCACGCCAACAACTTCATCGAGCACAACTTCCGCACTCGCTACGAGGCCACCATGAAGGCCTCGGAGTGGCTGAGCGACCAGTTGCGCGAGCTGCGCGCCAAGGTGGAAGCCTCGGAGGCGCAACTGGTGGATTTCGAGCGCCGCTACAACCTGGTCTCAATTGACGAGCGCCAGAACGTGCTCACCCAGCGGCTCAGCGACTTGAACCACGAGCTCTCCCAGGCCGAGGCCGACCGCGCCCGGAAGGAATCGGTTTACCGCCAGGCCGCCGCCGGCCAGGACCCCAGCCTGCTTCAGGACTCGTTGACCGAGAAGCTGCAATACCGGCTCTCCGAGCTGCAGGGGCAGCACGCCGAAGCTCGCACCCAGTTTGGCCCGCAGCATCCCCGGATGCAGCGGCTGGAGGAGCAGATCAAGGAGGTCGAAGGGCTGCTGGCGCGCCAGCAGCAGGTCATCCTGGGCCGGTTACAGGACGATTACCAGTCCTCCGTGAAGCGCGAGAAGCTGGTGCGCGACCTGGTGGAGAAGCAGAAAGCGGAGGTCAACGAGCTCAACCAGCGCCTCATCGAGTACAACGTCATCAAGCGCGAGGTCGCCACCAACAAGCAGCTCTACGACAGCTTGCAGCAGCAGTTGAACGAAGCCGGCATCTCGGCCGGGCTGCGCTCCAGCAACATCCGGGTCGTGGACCCGGCGCGGACGCCGACCTTCCCCTACAGTCCCAATGTGTTCTTCAACGTGCTGCTGGCGATCCTGCTGAGCGTTCCGGTAGGAGTGGCGCTGGCCTTCTTCCGCGAGTACCTGGACAACACCATCAAGAACCCGGACGAGGTGGAGCGCTACAGCGGCCTGCCGACGATGGCGCTGGTGCCGCTGGCGGAAAGCTCGACGCGCCAGCCGCGCAAACTGCTGCCGCGGACGACCTCCTCGGGCAGCGGCGAGCGCTCGGAGATCGCCCTGGTGACCTACGAGCAGCCGCAGTCCAGCATGGCGGAAGCCTTCCGCTCGCTGCGCACCGCGGTGCTGCTGTCGTCGGCCGAGCGGCCGCCGCGGCTGCTGCTGGTGACCAGCGGCCAGCCCGCCGATGGCAAGACCGCGACTGCGATCAACCTGGCCGTCGCCCTGGCGCAGCGCGGCGGCAAGGTGCTGCTGGTGGAAGCCGACCTGCGCAAGCCCTCAGCCCACAAAGTGCTCCAGGTGGACGGCAAGCACGGCCTGAGCCTCTACCTCTCCGGCACGCAGGAGCGCAACGGGCTGGTGGTGCCCACTTCGGTTTCGAATCTCTTCTTCGTTCCCGCCGGGCCGGTGCCGCCCAACCCGGCCGAACTGCTCTCGTCGGCGCGCATGAGGCAGCTGCTGGGCGAGCTGTCCAAGGAGTTTGACCACATCATCCTGGACTCCCCGCCGCTGCTCAGCATCACCGACGCCACCGTGCTCTCGGTGATGGTGGACGGCGTGGTGCTGGTGGTGCGTTTCGGCAAGACCACGCGCGAGGTGCTGCGCCACATGCGGCAGATGCTGCACAACGTCAATGCCCGCATCCTGGGCGTGGTGCTGAACGGCGTGGCACTGAATTCCGTGGACTACTACTATTACTATTACAGCTACTACGGCTACGGCTACCGCCAGGACGACCAGCGGCCGTAGACGGCGCTGTTCCCATCGGATTCGGGGGTCGTCCCCGTGCCTCAAATTTCGCCGGAGAATACCTGGCAGCGCCTTCTGGCGCTGGCCATCGGCCTGCTGCTGGTGGCGGCGGCCAGCTTCTCGATCGTCCGGTGGTATTGGGCGACTGAAGCGCGCACCGCGCGCGACGAGGCGACGCTGCGCCGCGCCGTCCGGCTGGAGCCCGACAACGCCGACTACTGGCACCGCCTGGGGCAATGGGAAGAACAATCCTTCGGCGAGGGAAGCGTGCCGCGCGCGCTGGAGAACTATCGCCGCGCCACCGAGCTCAACCGCTTTGAGAGCCGCTACTGGCTCGACCTCGCCAATCTGCTCGAGCTCACCGGAGAGCGCGCGCAGGCCGAAGCGGCCGTAGCCAGCGCTCTGCGGGTCGATCCCCGCTCGCCGCAGACACTGTGGCGGGTTGGGAATTTCTGGCTGCGCACCGCCGAGCCGCAGCGCGCGTTTCCATACTTGCAGCAGGCGCTGCTCGCCGATCCCTCGCTGGCGGCGGCGCTCCTCCAGACCTGCCACAAGGCCATCGGCGACCCCGAGGTGCTGCTGCGCGAAGTGGTGCCGCACGAGCCGCGGTTCCTATTGGTCTACCTTCGGGTTCTGGTGCGCGCCCAGCTGACGGCTGCGGCAGCGCCGGTGTGGCGCCGCCTAGTGGAGATCGGCGGCGGCTTTGAAGCTCGCCAGGCCCTCTTCTATGTGAATCATCTGCTCGATACCGCGCACGTGGCGGACGCTCTCGAGGCCTGGAATGACCTGAAGCGGCTGCGGTTGATTCCTGTCGGGGCGCAGAGTGAGGAGCTGCTCTACAACGCCGACTTGCGCCAGCCTATTCTCAACGGCGGCTTCGACTGGCGCGCCGTGGAGCTGCCGCGGGTGAGCGTCACGCTCGAACCCGGCGCGGGCGAGGAAGCGCCCGCGGTGGTGATTCGTTTTTCCGGCGAAGACAACCTCGACTACCACCACTTCTACCAGCTCGTCCCGGTAGAGCCGAACCAGCGCTACCGGTTCACCGCCTGGATGGCCACCGCGGGCGTCACCACCGAAAGCGGCCCGCGCCTGGAAGTCTTCGATCCCTACGACTCGCAGTTGCCGCCGGCGCGCTCGGCAGCGCTTATCGGGGATTCGGCGCGGCAGCAGCTATTAGTGGACTTCACCAGCGGCCCCCGAACGCGGGTGCTGCGCGTGGGCGTGGCGCGGCTGCCCAGCCGGCGGCTGGCGGGCGAGATTCGGGGCACGGTGCGGGCGTCGGAGTTCAGTCTGCGGCGGGTGAGTCGCTAGGATGAGCGAAACCACCGCAGCCGCGATTGCCGAGCGCGTGGAGTCGGCACTGCTGCCGGCGGGCGCGGCCGTCTGGGCGTTCGCCACGCTGGCGCTGGGGGCGACGCCGCCCTGGGCATGGGCGACGACCGAGCTGGCGGTGCTGGCGCTGCTCGCCGTGTGGCTGGTTGCCGAGGCCGCGCGCGGCCAGATGAGCCTGCGCCTGCCCGCGCTGGCCTACCCGATGCTGGCGATCTTGCTCCTGGTTTTAGTGCAGGCCTACGCGCGCTTGTCGGTCTATCCGCCGGCCACGCGCCAGGCGGCCTGGATGCTGCTGGCGGTGGGCGCATTCTTTCTGCTGCTTCACAACCAGCTCACCTCGGAATCGAAGCTCGAAGCGCTGGTGACCCTTCTGCTGCTGTTCGGTTTCGGGCTGGCCGTGTTCGCCATCGCGCAGAAGCTGAGCTTCAACGGAAAGGTCTACTGGTTCTGGACGCCGCACCAGGCAGGCGAAATCTTCGGGCCGTTCATCAAGCGCAACGACTACGCCGCCTGGACGCTGATGCTGGTGCCGCTGGCGTGGGTGAAGGCGGGCCGGCGGCGGGAGTCGCGCGAGGTGCGGCTGTTCTGGGGGCTGGTGGTGCTGGTGCTGGGCATCTCGATTCTCTATTCGCTCTCGCGCGCCGGGTCGCTGCTATTCCTGCTCTTCTTCCCTCTGTATGCGCTGCTGGGGCGGCGGCCGGAGCGCTCGGGTCGCGCCGCCCTGGCAGTGGCGCTGGGCGTGATTCTGGTGGCGGCGGTGGTGACCGTTGGACTGGACACGGGCAAACTCCTGACGCGCTGGCAGGCGCTCTCGCAGATGTTCAGCCAATCGGAGTCGGTGGAGCTCTATCGCTGGCAGATGTGGCGCGACACACTGGCGATGATTCGCGATCACCTGTGGCTGGGCGGCGGGATGGAAACCTTCATTGTGCTGTCGGATTCCTATCGCACCTTCGACAGCAGCCTGCGCTGGAACCACGCTCACAACGAGTATCTCGAATGGCTGGCGGAGACCGGACTGGTGGGCGGGGCGCTGGCGCTGTGGTTTCTGGCGGCGCTGGCCCGCACCGTGGACGAAAAAATGCGCCTGACGCACGAGAACCGCACCCGGCAACTGGTCGTCGGCGCCGCGCTCGGTTGCGCGCTGGTGCTGCTGCACAGCCTGGTGGATTTTCCGCTGCGCGTTCCCGCTAATATGCTGCTCTTCGCCGCGCTGCTGGCGATTATCACCGCGCCGGCCACCGGCGCCGTGCTCAACGCGCGCGCGGTGGGCACGGCGGAGTTCCGTCTGCACTGAGCCTGTTCTATAATGCGGGCTCCCGCGTCTCACCAAGGAGGACTTGTGGCCCGCAGAACCCGCATCAACATCGGCGACCGCTCCATCGAAGCCGAGGACATGGAATTCACTGCCGCGCGCGAGGACTGGAGCGAGTATCAGGTCGAAGACGGCTACACGGTGCGCATCAAGCTGGTGGTCTCCAGCATCCTCAAAACCGCCGAGCGCGACCCGCAGGGCAACCCGGTCTACATCGTGCAGTCCACCAACATCGTCAAAGTCTTGCCGCCTGAAACCTACTCCAGGAAGGAAGTGCAGTAGTCGAGCTTGCGTTGGAGGCGCCGGAGTCGATGCGTCAAGCGGGCGCAGCGGCGGTCGCGCTCGGCCGCCAGCGCCAGCTCGAGCATGCGCAGCGCGCGCCGCGTAGCTTCCGCGGCTCTCTCCGGTTCGCCGAGGCGGTGCTCGTAGTAGGCTGCCAGTTGCTCGAGCGCGAGGAGCGCGCTTCGGTCCGCCGAGTTTTCCGAAAGCTCCCGCCACAGTCGCGCCGCTGCCTCGTAGTCGCCGCGGCGCTTGTAGAGAAACGACAGGCGCAGCCGGGCGGCGCGCGCGGCGTCGGCGGGCAGGTGATCGTTGAGGGCGCATTCGTAGAGCGCGGCCGCGCGCTCGGGCTCGGCCGCGCGCTCGAAGAGGCGCGCCAGTCCGACCCGCTCGAGGCTGTCGGCGTCCTCCGCTTCCGGCGCCGCCGCCAGCGCCAGCAGCCGTCCCGCCAGCGCGGCTAGTGTCAGCAAGTCCTCCGCGTTGTGCTGAAAGACAACTTCGAGCGGGCGCTCGTCGCCGCGACCAAGAAAGTCGAAATAGAGTTGAGGGATAAGGGCGCCGGGAACGTCGTCGCCGCGGCTGTGGCGCAGGATCAGTTGCTCCAACTCCAGCAGGCGCGCTGAGCCGCAGCGCAGCTTCCAGAGTCGCCGCGCGGGATAAAGCAGGTCGAGATGCGGACGCTGGTCGAGCGGCCAGCGCATCCGCGCCAGGCGGTAGCGCGTCTCCAGCAGCGGCGCGTCGAACAGCTTGCCGTTGTAGGTGACGAGCAACGGCGCCGCTCCCAGCTCCGCCGCCAGCGCCGCCAGCAGCTCGCGCTCCGCCGCCAAGTCACGCAGGAAAAACTGGCGAACGCAAAAGTCTTGTTCTGTGATGCGACCGAGCCCGATCAGAAATGCGTACGTGCCTGTGCCACCGGCGAGCCCTGTGGTTTCCACATCGAGGAACAGCCAATCGGAAGCCTTTGAAATCTCAAATTTGAAATTTGAGATTAATTGCGCGACGCGACAATCGACCGAGCGCAACTGCGAAAGCCACCGCCGGCTGCCAAACGGAAAAAGTTGTTCGCGAATCGAAACACCGGTTTTGCGCAAGCCGGTGAGCATGGGCAACCCGCGCGATTTCGCGTCGCTGGTCGCGGCGCGAGCACTGCTCAGGGCCGCCAAACGCTCGCGGAGGCTCGCCATCACTGCCCCACGAGCCGGGCCAGAATTTCGGCGGCGACTTCTTTTCCGCGCGCGCCGACTTCGCCCGCCGGGCCGACGCACGACGGGCAGCCCGCCGCGCAGGCGCAGCCGCGAATCAGCGCCAGCGTTTTCTCCAGCAGCTCCTCGTGCAGCTCATCGAGCGGCTGCGAGAAGCCGATGCCGCCCGGGTAGTTGTCGTACAAATAAAGGTTGGGCTCGAAAAACTTCTCCGCGCCGGCGGCCTTCGGCTCGCCGTCGGGATGGTTTTCGCCGAGCGCGGCGCGCAGGTCGCGCGGGTCGCACATCAGCAGCAGCGTGGCGATGGTCCGCAGGGCGTTCTTCAAGGCACGAAGGCCGTTCTGGCGGTCGTCGCTCGCGTAGGGCAACGACTCCAGAAACTCCCGCCCCAGCGTCACCCAGTAGGACGTGGTGTGCAGCTCCTGCTCGGGCAGTTCCAGCTTGCCGGCGCCGACGTTTTCGAAAGTGTGGAACTTGATTTTCTTGAAGCCCACTACCTGGGTGCGGATGTCGACCTCGCCGTGGCAGCGCGCGCACCCGCGGGCGGGCAGCGGCGTCGCGCCCAAGCGCTCCAGCACGCGCACCTTGGTGTAGCTGATGGCGTCGGTGAAATAGTCGGCCTCCACCTGCTTGACGTAGGCCTTGCGCCCTTCGTAATCGAGCCGCTCCACCTGATACTGCCGCGCCTCGTGCAGATAAATCGCCTTCTCGTGCAGCGTGGTCAGCGCGCTGCTGAAGTCCACCTCCGCAATCACGCGCGGCTCGTCGGTCGTGTCCACCACCACGAAGTTGTCCGACGACACCGAGCGCAAACTCACCGTGTCCGCCGGATACGCCTCGTGCGTCCAGTGCCAGAGGCCGTCGGAGGCGCGGTGCAGAAACCCGCGCTCGGCCAGAAACTCGCAGATGGTGCCGAGCTCCGCCGCGCCGAAGCGCTCCTCGGCGTCGAGCGGCAGCTCGAACGCCGCGCACTTCAGGTGGCTCACCAGGATTTCCAGGTTGTCGGGGTTGATGAAGGCGTGCTCGGGCGAGCGAGCGAAAAAGTAATCCGGATTCTGCACGATGAACTGGTCGAGCGGCGCCGAGGAAGCCACCAGCACCGCCGCCGACGCGCCGCTGCGCCGCCCCGCGCGCCCGGCGCGCTGCCACACCGATGCCAGCGTTCCCGGATAGCCCGCCAGCACCGCAACATCGAGCGAGCCGACATCGATTCCGAGTTCCAGCGCATTCGTCGACACCACTCCGCGGATGCCTCCGTCGCGCAGCCCGCGCTCAATCTCCCGCCGCTCGCCGGGCAGATAGCCGCCGCGGTAGCCGCGGATCTCAGACGCCGTGCCCGGCGCGACTTCTTCCTTCTGCTTGAGCTCGCTCACCAGCAGCTCGGTCACCAGCCGGCTGTTGGCGAACACAATCGTCTGGCAGTCGCGCTCCAGAAAGTGTGTCGCCAGCCGCGCCGACTCGTTCACGTAGCTGCGCCGGATGCCGAGGAACCGGTTCACCACCGGCGGGTTGTAAAAGAGAAAATGTTTCGCGCCCGACGGCGCTCCGCTTTCGTCAATCAGCTCCACCGGCGCTTCCAGCAGCTTCTCCGCCAGCTCTTGCGGGTTGGCAATCGTCGCCGACGAACAAATGAACTGCGGCGACGACCCATAGAATCGGCACAGCCGCCGCAGCCGCCGCAGCACGTTGGCGGTGTGCGACCCGAAAACGCCGCGGTAGGTGTGCAGCTCGTCCAGCACCACGAAGCGCAGGTTCTCGAACAGCCGCTGCCAGCGCGTGTGGTGCGGCAGGATGCCGGTGTGCAGCATGTCGGGGTTCGAGAGCACGATGTGCGCCTGCGCCCGCGTCGCCTTGCGCTGGTCGGCCGGCGTGTCGCCGTCGTAGGTGTTGACCCCGATGCCGTCGTCCAGCCGCTCAATCAGGCTATAGAGTTCCGCCAGTTGGTCCTGCGCCAGTGCTTTGGTTGGAAACAAATAGAGCGCGCGCGTCGAGCCGTCGCCCAGAATCTGGCTCAGCACCGGCAGGTTGTAGCAGAGCGTCTTGCCGCTCGCCGTCGGCGTCACCACCACGATGTTCTTGCCCTCGCGCACCAATTCCGCCGCCCGTGCCTGGTGCGTGTAGAGCCGCTCGATACCTTTGCGCCGATACACCTCCGCCAGCCGCGCGTCCACCCTTTCGGGAAAAGCCACCGTGCGCGCCTCCCGGGCAGGGAAGTACCGCTCGGCGACAATCGCTCCCGTCGACGCCGCCTTCTCCCTAAGCCCCTCCAGCGCCGCCTCGACTCCTGCCTCAACCTGCAGCTCATGAAACTGTTCCCGTGTGGCCATAGTGGTTGCCTCTTCCTCTTCGCCTTGTCTTCGCTTCCAGAGTACCACGGGTGTCAAGGCAAGACTCCCCTTGCTCAGCCCAGCGGCCCCCGCCGCTGGGTTGCTTGACGCTGGGGGGGCGTGCTTAATCTTTTCGAGGCGTGCTCATCGCCAAGTTTTGTTATTCTCGTCTTGGCTATGAAGCGCCCGCCACAGATCCTGCCAGATCAAACCTGGTTCTGGATGCCCGAATGGCAGGCCAAGGAGCGCGAAGCCGACGAGGCTCTCGACGCTGACGACTACTCTGAATTCACCGATGTTGAGGAGCTACTCGCTAGCCTAAAGAAGGCACTGGATTAGCGTTTCTAGCTTGTCATCCTGAGCGAAGCGAAGGATCTCAGCCTACAGCTAGTCGCGGCCGTGTTTGATTCTCTGCAGCAGGTTCACAAGATAGCGTTTCAGATCTCTCCACCATCGAGCACTTGATCTCGCACGCGGTTCAGGGAACCACCAGTCTGCGAAATGCGCCTTGTATTCCTTCCCCCGGATGTCTGTAATTCGGACTTCGCATGTGTAGGGGCTTTCCAACATGTCGGGCGCCCAAAGGGCAGGACGCTGGGTGGCAATGTCGTACCGAAGTGTGAGTGTTGCGGCGCGCACATAGGACTGGTCGGACCCATGACGCCTCACGAGATCCCAGAACAGGTTCATGTACCACTTCGGAACGTCGGCGAGTGGGGGCGCCAGTAGCTCGGGCGGTCCCGCCTCTCCTCGGACGAAGTCAATCGTAAGAGTATCGAGACCAGTCTGTCGCGCGCGAGTTAGGAGGTGCCCCATGACGTAGTCATTATCGATGTAGTTCATCAGGCTTGTGAAGGAGTGCCCGACGTTATGCGCGACGCCCTTGAGGACCTTGAACTTGGGCATTTGGCTCGGATTTTACAACGGTACGGGGAGGAAATCTAGTTCCCGGCCAGCCGGGCCAGGAAGTGATGGTAGGACAGGCATTCTTGCCTGTCTCGCCCGCGCAGCGGGCGCTCATTTCTTTCTCACATACCAACCTTCGTAGTTGTCGGGGTCGTCTGTGAGGCCAGCCTTCACGGGGTTCAAGCACATGTAGTGCACTTTCTCGTTGAATTCCTTCTGATCGCGCACAATGCGGTCAAAGGACTCATCCTGCCAAACCGTTCCCTGTCGGCGGCGAAGTTGGTTCAAACGGCGCGCGGTTGCACCTTTGAGCCCCTTCATGATTCGACTCAACGAATAGCCAATTTGCGGGACGAGCAAGAGATGAACATGGTCCGGCAGCACAACCGCTGCGTCAAGTTCAAAAAACTTACCATCGCCGGAAAGAATGCTCTCAAGCACAAGTCGGATCTCGGCCTTGCTGAGCGGCGTGGTGCGGAACCGGATGGTGACGAAATAGGTGGCGCCCTCCATCGTCCAATGCGGCAAGTGACGTCGCGTGATCTGTAGTTTCAGAGGTGGCAGCGGCATGGGTACAACGTGGATGATACACCTGCATGACGCCTGCTGCGCAGGTGTGACAGACAGGAATGTCTGTCCTACCGCTTTGAGCGGTGAGGCGCAGATTGGAGGACAGGCATTCTTGCCTGTCTTGGCTGCGTAGCAGCCACCTTCTTGCCTGTCTCGCCCGCGCAGCGGGCGCAGAATCTCAGTTCCCGGCCAGGTTGGCGATGACGTCCACCAACGTCATGCTGATGAGCAGCACCAGCCAGAGAATCGCCGCCGCAAAGAAAATCCAGTTCAACCGGTGGCTGTACTTCATGTGCATGAAGAACAGCACCACCAGCGTCGCCTTGATGACGGCGATGGTCAGCGCCACCGCCAGGCTCCACGGCCCCAGGTCAACCTGCGCCACCCACACCGTCACCGCCGTGCCCACCAACAGCGCGGTCAGGATCAGCGCATAAGTTTTCGGCGATACAACGTGCTCGCTCATAGCCGGTGGTGTCCTATCAGGTACAGTAACGGGAACAGGAAAATCCAAACAATGTCCACGAAGTGCCAGTAGAGCCCGGAAATCTCTACTGGGTTGTAATACTCCGCTGAAAACCGCCCCCGCCACGACATCCACAAAATCACCGACAACAACCCGATGCCGATAATCATGTGCAGGGCATGGAAGCCGGTCAGCGCGAAGTAAAACGAGAAGAACAGCTCCACCTGCGGCCCCACTGCCCCTTCCACATGGAACGACGGCCCCGGCACCAGATGGTGGTGGAACTTGTCGCTGTACTCCACCACCTTCACGCCCAGGAACACCGAACCCAGCAGCATGGTCAGAATCAAAAACAGAATCAGGGAGCGCCGCCGGTTGGTCTGTGCCGAGTGCACCGCCATGGCCATTGTAAAGCTCGATAGGATGAGCACCGCCGTGTTCGCCGCCCCCAGCAGCAAGTCCAGCTTCCCGCTGCCCTCTAGGAAGGCTTCGGGGTAGCGGAACCGATAGGTGGCGTAGCCCGCGAACATTCCGCCGAAGAACATGACTTCGGTCACCAGGAACACCCACATCCCGAAGACGGCGGACTCCTTCTGCTGTTCGAGGTCGTCGAACTGGTGCGCCAGGGCTGTGGAGTGCTCAGTCAGCTTGGGCCTCCGCTGGCTGCGGGTAGTATTCGTAGGCTTCCTGGGTTACCACCGGCGTCTCGGCAAAATTGGTGGTCGGTGGCGGTGAGGGCGTCTCCCACTCCAGCCCTTTCGCGCCCCACGGGTTCGGCCCCGCCACCGGCCCGTAGCGCAACGACCAGATGAGGTACACCAGCGGAATCGCGTAGCCCAACGCCAGAATCGACGCGCCCGCCGTCGACATCACGTTCAGCACCTGGAACTCCTCCGGGTAGGCGTGATACCGCCGCGGCATCCCCAGGTAGCCGAGGATGAACTGCGGGAAGAACGTCAGGTTGAACCCGATGAAGATGATCCACGCCGCCAGCCGCGCCCAGGGCTCGGGGTAGAGCCGCCCGGAAATCTTCGGCCACCAGTAGTGGATCCCGCCCAGATACCCCATGATGGCCCCGCCCACCATGATGTAGTGGAAGTGCGCCACCACGAAGTAGGTGTCGTGCAGGTGCACGTCGGTCGCCAGCGTCGCCAGAAACATCCCTGTCAGCCCGCCCAGGGTGAACAGTCCGATGAACCCCATGGCGTACATCATTGGCGACTGGTACGACACTGAGCCCTTGTACATTGTAGCCGTCCAGTTGAACACCTTCACCGCCGACGGAATCGCCACCAGGAAACTCAGGATCGAAAACACCATCCCGGCGTACATCGACTGCCCGCTGACGAACATGTGGTGGCCCCACACCAGGAACCCGATGAGCGCAATTGCCACGCTCGAAAAGGCGATGAAGTTGTAGCCGAAAATCTTCTTGCGCGAGAAGCAGGTGATGATCTCGCTGATGACTCCCATTGAGGGCAGGATCATGATGTAGACCGCCGGGTGCGAATAGAACCAGAACAGGTGCTGGAAAAGCACCGGGTCGCCGCCCAGCCTGGGGTCGAAGATGCCGATGTGGAACAGTCGCTCCAGGCCCACCAGCGCAATCGCAATCGCCACCACCGGCGTGCCCAGAATCATGATGATGCTGGTGGCGTAGTGCGCCCAGATGAACAGCGGCAGCCGGAACCAGGTCAGCCCCGGGGCGCGCATCTTGTGGATGGTGACGATGAAGTTGAACCCGGTCAGGATGGAGGAGAACCCGAGGATAAAGACGCCGACGGCGGTGAGCATCACGTTGGTGTTGGAGTAGGTGCTGCTGTAGGGCGTGTAGAACGTCCAGCCGGTGTCCACGCCGCCCGCCACCATCGCCCCCAGGGCCAGCAGGGCGCCGATGGTGTAGATATACCAGCTCAACAGGTTCAAGCGGGGGAAGGCCAGGTCGCGTGCTCCCACCATCATCGGCACCAGGAAGTTCCCCAGCACCGCCGGAACCGAGGGAATCAGGAAAAAGAAGATCATCATCACGCCGTGCATGGTGAAGAGCTTGTTGTAGGTTTCCGACTCCACCAGGTCGCCGGCCGGAGTCAGGAGCTCGAGGCGAATGGCGGTGGCGAACAGCCCGCCGAGCACGAACATCAGCGTGATGGAGCCCAGATAGAGCAGGGCGATGCGCTTGTGGTCGGTGGTCAGCAGCCAGGAGCGGATGCCGTAGTCCACGTTCAGGTAGTGGACGCTGGGCATCTTCTGGTTGACGGTGGCGGTCGAAGCGCTCATTGCGTTGGGGCCTTCCCTTCCTGTCGCGTCAGAGACTTGATGTAGGCAATCAGTTGCATCACCTGCTCCTCGCTCGCCAGCCCCTGGTAGGTGGGCATCACCGGCTCGTAGCCGGCGACCACTTTGGCGTTGGGCAGCAGGATGGACTCGCGCAGGTAGCTTTCATCCACCGTGACGGTGGCGCCGGTCTTCAGGCGCACGCTCTTGCCGAAGATTTCATGGAGCGAGGGCCCGCGCGAGGTCGGCCCGGCCTCGTGGCAGGTGTGGCAGTTGAACTGTCGGAAGAGGCGCGCGCCGGCCTGCTCGAGCGTCTCGCCCGCGGGGGAGCCCGCCAGCCAGTTCTCGTAGTCGGCCGGCTCCATCACCACCACGCGGCCGATCATCCCGCTGTGCTTGGTGCCGCAGTACTCGGCGCAGAACAGGTGATACTCGCCCGGGCGCGTGGCGGTGAACCACAGCTCGGTGTAGCGCCCCGGCAGCACGTCCATCTTGATGCGGAACGCGGGGATGTAGAAGCTGTGGATGACGTCTTCCGAGGTCATGGTCAGCTTGATGGGCCGGCCGACGGGCACGTGCAGTTGGTTGATTTCGCGCTGGCCGTCGGGGTGCTGGATCTTCCACATCCACTGCTTGCCGACCACGAAGAGCTGGGTGGCGTCAGCCGGCGCCCGCCGCATGTGGAAGTAGAGCGTGGCGCCCCAGAAGAACATCACCATCACCAGCACCAGCGGCACCACGGACCAGATAATTTCCAGCTTCAGCGAGCCGTGAATCGGCTTCGGCAGCTCGTCTTCGGAGCGCCGTCGGTAGCGGATGGCGAAGTAGAACACGCAGGAGAAAATCAGCACGGTGAAGAAAATGGTCACGCCGGTGAGGTAGAAATAGAGGGCGTCGACGTGGCGGGCGACACTGGAGGCCTGCTCGGGGAAGAGCGGCACGCCGGCCTGGAGCAGCAGTGCCGGGAGGGCGGCGCTCATCGCTTCCCCTCCGCCCCAGTCGCCGCCAGCCGCCGCTCCCGCCGGAACATCACCACCATAAAGGCGGCGAGCGCCAGCAGCGTCCCCAGCCCCGCCGCCTGCAGCACCCGCATAATCAGCAGCCCGTACTTTCCCGTCGTCGGGTCGTAGTGGTAGCAGAACAACAGCAGTTGGTCGGTCATCGCCCCCAGCTTGTTGCGGGAGGCTTCCACCAGCGCCAGCCGCAGGTCCCGCGGCGCGTAGTCAATCCCGTAGAAGTAGCGGAAAAGCTTGCCCTGCGGCGTCGCCACCACGATGCCGCTGGCGTGCGCGTACTGCTTCGTCTCCTCGTCGTAGATGTACTGGAACCCCATCGCTTCGGTGAGCCCGCGGATGGAGGCTGGCTCGCCGGTGAGGAAATGCCAGCCCGCCAGCGTCTCCGGCCGCCCGTAGTGCTCGACGTAGTTTTTCTTCTTCGCGGCCGCCAGTTGCGGCGTCTCATTGGGGTTGAAGCTCACCACCACCACCTCGAAGTCCTGCCCCGGATTGAACGAAATCGGCTTCAAGCTCTTCACCAGCCCGTCCAGCACGTAGGTGCACAGCATCGGGCATTCGTAGTAGACCAGCGCCAGCACCACCGGCCGCTGGCCGAAGTAGTCCCGCAGCGCCACCCGCTGCCCGGCGTCGTCGCGAAACTCGAGCTCCAGCGGAAGCGGCTGGTTGATCCGCTGCTCGAACTTCACCTGCTGAATCACTTCCGCGGCCGACTGCGCCGCCACCGGCGGCCCGCCCAGGCTCAGTGCGCACCACACCGCCAGCACTCCGGCGCCCGCGCGACGCCGCGCGCTACCGCTTGTTACTCGCCTTGTTTTCATCCTTGCTCCCAGTCCTTGCCGGCAAACCTCTCTCCGCCAGAACTTCAATGGCGCGGTCAATCGGAATCCGCACCAGACCCGACTTAGCGTCAATCCAGCCATAGGAGTTGAGCAGCGCGTCCTCGCGCGCCCGCGCCGTGGCCAGGTCGACCGCGGGCGTTACCTGCAACCGCGGCTCGGGCGGCTCTTTCGGCAGCGTGGCCGCCAGCGGCGGCACCGGGCGCTCGACTGCGGCCTCTTCTTCCACCACTCGCAGATACCACCAGCTCACGCCCGCGCCACCCAGCGTCAGCAATGTCAGCCCGACCACGATGTAGGCCATGATGCGAACGGGGACGTCGCGCAGTTCGTGTTTCTGACTCGGCTCAGTGTGCATGGATTTCCTCAAAGGCCTCGTGCAGTCGCGGATCGCCTTCCGGCAGCAGCGGCCGGCTCTTCAGATGACGAATGTAGAACGCCAGCCAGAAGCCGCCGATGGCAATCGGAGCAGCCACGTCCAGCCAGTGGAGCGAAATCTGCGGCCGGAACGACGGCTGCACAATCCAGAACAACTCCACCAGCCGCATGAACAGCACCCACCCTGCCACAATCGCCAGCAGCCGCGCCCGCCGCTTCACGAACCGCGACAGCAGAATCACAAACGGCACCGCAAACCCGAACACGAACAGCGCCACCGCCACCCACTGCCACCCGCCCTCGCTGCGGGCCTTGTACCAGGTAATCGTCTCGGGCAGGTTGCCCGACCAGATGATGAGGAACTGCGAAAACGAAACGTAGGCCCAGATCATCGTGAAGGCCAGCATCAGGTTGCCGAGGTCGTGGAGGTGCGCCGGGCGGACGACCTCGGCGAGCGGCTTGTGCTCGGCGAGTCGCCGCGTCGCCAGGATGGAAAAGGCGATGGTGCTCAGCACCTGCCCGGCGATGAAGATGAGAGCGAAAATGGTCGAGTACCAGTGCGGGTCGATGGACATCACCCAATCCACGGTGGCGAAAGTAACGGTGAACCCGTAGGCGAGCAAGCCCGGCGGGCCGGAGTTGCTCAGGCGCTTGGCCAGGGCGGGGGCGCGGCTCGAGTCGAGCTCTTTCGACCACCGGCTGAGCAGCGTCGCAATCGCAATCCAGGCGACAAAGTAGAACACCGCCCGCCCGATGAAAAACTCTGTGTTCAGGTAAACGCTTTTCTGCTGCAGCACCGGGTCGGCGGCCACCGCGTCGGCGTGCGTCCATTCATAGAGCGCGTGCATACCCACGAGCAGCGGCAGAAACAACACCGCCATCAGCGGTAGCGTGCGCGTCCCGGCTTCTACGATCCGTTGCACCACGAATCCCCAGCCGGCGCCGAAGATGTGGTGCAGCAGCAGCACGGCAAAGCAGCCCAGGCTGATGCCGGTCCAGAACAAGAAGCCCACCAGGTAGGAGCGGTAGAACTGGTACGGCGTCATCACGGCTCCCACGACGCAGAGTACCGCCGCGACGCCACCCACGATGAGGGCGGCCCGCTGGAGGCGGTCGAGTTCGAGCATTCCGTTCAGCGTTGCCTCTGCTCCAACTTCTTCAACTCTTCCGGCGGAACTTCCGCCGGGGTGGCGCGCTGGCTCAGTTGCAGCGCGCGGATGTAGGCCACGACCGCCCAGCGGTCCCGCGCGTCCAGTTGGGCGGCATAGTCCGGCATCGCCCCCAGGCCGTTGGTCATCACGTCGAAGTAGTGCCCGACCGGCGCCTGCCGCAGCCGGTCAATGTGCAGCGAGGGCGGCTGGCGGTAGCCGCGAAGCACAATCATGCCGTTGCCGTTGCCGACGCGGTCGTGGCAGGGCGCGCAGTAAATGTTGTAGCGGTCGCGCCCGCGCTCGAGCACCGCGCGGTCCACAGGAAAGGGAAACGTCGTCACCAGTTGCCCGTTCACCCGCCCGGTGTAGAGGTGCGGGTCGTCGTTGAGCTGCCCCCGCGCAATCGTCCCCGGCACCGGCGGCCGCGCCGAGCGGCCGTCGTCGAAGAACTCGCTCGGCGCGTACGGCTTCTTGCGCGGCTGGTTGTACATATCCTGCCGGCAGCCGACGAAAAGCACGGCAACCGCCAGCAGCAGCGCGCCCGCTTTGTGTTTCTCAATGCTCAACGTCGTAGACTCCATAGGTGGTCAGGCTTTGCAAGAAGCTGCGCGTCTTCTGCAGTTCGAACAGCGGGTCGCGCGACTCCACCAACAGGAAGAAGCGGTCGCGCGACGCAAACGCAAACTGCTCGACGTTGAACAGCGGATGGTAGGGCATCGGCAGCCCGTTCAGCGCCAGCATCCCCAGTACCGCCGCCAGCGCCGCGAACAGCACCGTGCACTCGAACGTAATGGCGATGAACGACGGCCAACTGTTCAGCGGCCGCCCGCCGATGTTGACCGGGTAATACATCGTCGCCGCCCAGTACTGGAGCGCGAACCCGACCAGGCAGCCGGTGAAGCCGCCAATGAGCACAATCAACGGCAGCCGCGTGTGGTGGTGCCCGATGGCTTCCGCCAGGCCTTCGACCGGGTAGGGGGCGAAGGCGTCGATGTTGCGATAGCCCGCGGCGTGCGTCTTGCGCGCTGCCTCCAGCAGCTCCTCGGGCGTGTGAAACTCCGCCACCAGCCCGTAGAGCGGCGCGCGCGTCTTCGAGCCCATCTACTTCGCCTCCTCCGCCGTCTCCTTCACCAGCGCCCGCATCTCGAAAATCGAAATCAGCGGCAGGAAGCGGATGAAAAGGAACAGCAACGTCAGGAACAGCCCGATGGAGCCGAAGAAGGTCATAAAGTCCCACTGGGTCGGGTAGTACATCCGCCACGACGACGGCAGAAAGTCGCGGTGCAGGCTGACCACGATGATGACGAACCGCTCCAGCCACATCCCCACATTGACCACCAGCGCGATCAGCCACAGCGCCAGGGGGCTCGAGCGCACTCGCGACGACCACAACACCTGCGGGACAAGGATGTTGCAGAGAATCAGCAGGTAGTAGAGCGGCGCGTAGGGCCCGTTCACCCGGTTCCACACCAGGTACCACTCAAATGGGTCGCCGCTGTACCACGCCGTGAACGTTTCCATCATGTAGCCGTAGCCCACGATGAGCCCGGTGGCCAGCATCACCTTGCCCATGTTGTCCAGGTGCCGCGCGGTGATGAAATCTTCCAGGCCGAAGAGCTTGCGAATCGGGATGCTCAGTGTCAGCACCATCGCGAAGCCGGAGTAGATGGCCCCGGCGACGAAGTAAGGCGGGAAGATGGTGGCGTTCCAGCCGGGAATCAAGCTGACGGCGAAGTCGAAGCTCACCACCGTGTGCACCGAAACCACCAGCGGCGTCGCCAGCCCCGCCAGCAGCAGGTAGCAGACCTCGTAGCGGTGCCAGTGCCGCGCCGAGCCGCGCCAGCCCATGGCCAGGAAGCCGTAAATCTTTTTCCAGATGACGCTGCGGGCGCGGTCGCGCAGCGTGGCCAGGTCGGGAATCAGCCCGACGAACCAGAACAGCAGCGAGACCGTGGCGTAGGTGCTCACTGCGAACACGTCCCACATCAGCGGGCTGCGGAACTGCGGCATCAAGCCCATGGTGTTGGGGTAGGGGAACAGCCAGAACAAAAGCCACGGCCGGCCGAGGTGGATAGCAGGGTACAGCCCGGCGCAGGCCACTGCAAACAGCGTCATCGCTTCCGCGAACCGGTTGATGGAGGTGCGCCACTGCTGGCGCAGCAGCAGCAGAATGGCGGAAATCAGCGTGCCGGCGTGCCCGATGCCGATCCACCAGACGAAGTTGATGATGTCGAACGCCCAGCCGACCGGGACGTTGTTGCCCCAGATGCCGATACCGGTGAAGACCAGCTCGGTAAGCGCGTAGAACAGCATCGCGGTAAGGGCGAACGAAATCGCGAAGCCGACCCACCACCAGGTGGGCGTGCGCCGCGACAGCACGATGGTGCTGATTTTGTCCGTGACCGAAGCGAACGTGTGCCCGGGCTCCAGCACCGGCGCCGGGGGCGGCGCGGGGGTGAAGCGCTCGTCGGCGTGGTGCTCGGGCATTACTTTTTCTCCAGCTCAGGATTCGGATTGCGCAGCCGGGCCAGGTAGGTCGTCCGCGGGCGCGTGTTGAGGTTGGCCAGCAGCGCGTAGTGGCGCTTCTCGGCGCGCAGTTCGGAGACGCGGCTCTTGGGGTCGTTGAGGTTGCCGAAGACGATGGCCTGGGTCGGGCACACCTGCTGGCAGGCGGTCTGGATTTCGCCGTCACGCGCGGCGCGGTCCTGCTTTTCGGCGCCGATCTTTGCTTCCTGAATCCGCTGCACGCAGTAGGTGCACTTCTCCATCACGCCGCGCATGCGCACGGTGACGTCGGGGTTGCGCAGCAGCTTCAGTACCGGCGTGGTGTCGTCGTTGTACTTGAGGAAGTTGAAGCGGCGCACCTTGTAAGGACAGTTGTTCGAGCAGTAGCGCGTGCCGACGCAGCGGTTGTAGACCATGTCGTTCAAGCCTTCGTCGCTGTGGACGGTGGCGGCCACCGGGCAGACCACTTCGCAGGGCGCGTTCTCGCAGTGCATGCAAGGGACGGGCTGGTGATAGGTTTCGGGGGCGTCGAGCGCGCCCTTGAAGTAGCGGTCGACCCGCAGCCAGTGCATCTCGCGACCGCGCGCCACCTGCTCTTTGCCGACGATGGGGATGTTGTTCTCCGCCTGGCAGGCCACCACGCAGGCGCCGCAGCCGGTGCAGGCGTTGAGGTCAATCGCCATGCCCCAGGCGTAGCCGTCGTACTTGTGCTCGGGATAGAGGCTCAGGCTGCGCGGCGGCTCTTCACCCATCTCCTGCACGAAGTCGGGATGCTTCTGGTATTCCTCAATCGTGCCGGCGCGCACCAGCGCGCGGCCTTCCATGCTGTGGTGGTTCTGTGTGCAGGCCAGCGGGTGGCGCTCGCCGGTCTGGACGATTTCGACGCCGGTGGCGAACCACGGCGCGGTAGCAGTGCGGATGGCGTAGGCATTGTAGCCAATGCCGGTGCCGATGCGACCGGCGCGCGTGCGCCCGTAGCCGAGGAAAACGGTGACGGAATCATCGGCGTGGCCGGGCGAGATCCAGACCGGCGCGCGCACCCTGCGGCCCTCGTGGCGAATCTCCACCACATCTTCGTTGGTCACTCCCAGCCGCTGCGCCGTCGCCGGGCTCAGCAGGCAGGGGTTGTCCCAGGTGAGCTTGGTCAACGGCTTCGGCAGCTCCTGCAGCCAACCATTGTTGGCGAACCGCCCGTCGTACACCGTCGGGTCCGCCCGAAACACAACCTCAATCCCTTCGCGAGCCGATTGATTCTCGGCAGCGGCAAGGTTGGCACCGCGATTGAGTGTTACCTTCTTCGTCGGGAACGATGTGCCTTGGATGAGCCCGTCATGCACCGCGCGCCGCCAGAACGACTCAAAGTCCTTGGCGCCGCTCTTGGACTTCCAGTAGTCGCGGATGATGTCATAGGCTGAAGCGCCGGGCTGGCCATTTAGCGCTGCGAGCAGCTCATAGGCCGACTTCCCGCCGTAAAGCGGTGCAATCAGCGGTTGCTGGATGGTTACGGTGCCGTCATAGGCGCGTGCGTCGCCCCAGGCTTCGAGGTAATGCGCCTCCGGAATGTGCCAATGGCAGAGGTACGAGGTTTCGTCTTCGTAGAGGCTGAGGTGAGCTCGGAACGGAACCTTCTCCAATTTCGCGGCGAAGCCAACATCGGCCGGGGCGTTGTAAACCGGGTTACCGCCCAGAATGACCAATAGTTCGACCTTGCCTGCCAGCATGTCCTCAGCGAGCTCTCGCATGGATCCGCTGGCAGTGAATCTGTATGTGTCGAGGGGATCGGTATAGAAAACCGTGTTTTCCAAGTTGCCGAGGTGCCAGTTGATGTAGTGCACCTGGTCATGCACCCACGGGTGCTGACCATCACCGGCCACCACGATGCTCTTGGCCGTGTGTTTCTTCAAGTCCTCCGCCAGGGCGTCAGCCCAGAGCTTTTGCTCGACGGTAAGAGCACTGAAATCAGCGTGCGAGCCGACGCTGGATGCCAGTTTGGTCGCCAGATAGTCTGTTAGTAATGCCACCCGGCCCGACGGAAGTGGTAAGCGGTGGTCGGCCAGGGCGCCGGTGAGGCTGGGCGTGCTCTCGACTACATAAAGGCGGTTCATCTCGCCGCCAGCAAGGCCGGCGCGGCGGCGCTGCATGAAGTCGCGTGCGTAGCGCACACTGCCCGGGCCGCTGCCCAGGAAGTCGGCGTCGAGGCTGAGCACCACGCCGGCTTTGTCGAACCGATATTGCGTTTCGACCACTTGGCCAAACGCCAGCCGCGCACCCTCGCGGGCGTTGTCGCGGTTCACGGGCTCGTACTGGTGCCACCTGGCTTCGGGGTACTTGGCCAGAAGCGCTTGAATCTGGCGGGCGAGCGTGGGTGAGGTAACGGTCTCAGTCAGGAGGCGCAGGCCGGCGCCGCGCTTGGCGGCCTGGTTGGCGAGCGCACGGTTGAGCGCCGCCAGAAACGCGCTCCAGGTGCTGATGCGCCCAGCCTCAAGTACGACTTGCGAGCGGTCGGGGTCATATAGAGAAAGGATGGACGCCTGCGCAAATGCGTCGGTCGCGCCCAGGCTGGCGGGATGCAGCTCGTTGCCTTCAATCTTGGTTGGCCGCCCGAGGTGGCTTTCGACCAGCAAGCCAGTGGCGTAGCCGCTCAGGGTCATCGCCGTGGCGTAGTAGAGCGGCCGTCCGGGGATGAACTGCTCGGGCTGGCGCACGTAGGGCACGATGCTCTCGGTCGGCTGGCGCGTGCAGGCGGTCGACAAGCCGGCGAGCGCCAGCGACGCCGCCATCAGTTGCAGGAATCGCCGCCGGCCGATGGGGTCGTTCCACTCCGAAGCGTTCTCGGGAAACTCGCGGTGAAGGTACTCTTCGAACTCCGGCGTCTGCGCCAGCTCTTCGAGGCTGCGCCAGTAGTCGGGGCCGCGCTTGGCGGCCAGGCGGGCGCGCAGCGCGTCGAGCTCGAGCGGCTGTCGTTGGTGTGCGCTCATCGGTGGCAGGTCGAGCAACTCGTCAGCTTGCGAATCTGGTACTGCTTCACCAGCTCGGCGCCGCGCGCCTCCTGGTCAGGCGGTGGCGTCCAGGCCATGTCGAAGACGGCCTCGCGCGGCCGGACGTACTTCTCCGGCTGGCGGTGGCAGTTGAGGCACCACTCCATTTGCAGCGAACTCACGCTCCACATCAGCGGCATCTGGTCGACCTGCCCGTGGCAGGTGGAGCAACCTATGCCTTTCGCCACGTGGATGCTGTGGTTGAAGAACACAAAGTCGGGCAGGTCGTGCACCCGCACCCAGCGAATGGACTCATCGGTGCGAAAGCTCTCTCGGACCGGCTCCAGCATCGGCGCCTGCGCCCAGATCTGCGAATGGCAGTTCATGCAGGTCTTGGTGGGCGGGATGCCGGCGAACGAGCTGACCTCGACCGTGGTGTGGCAGTAGCGGCAGTCAATCCCCATCCCGGCGACGTGGTGCTTGTGGCTGAACGGTACCGGCTGGGTGCGGGCGACATAGGCCTGGGTTACGTAGGCCGAGCGGTTGATTTCCAGGATCGCCCAGCCCGCTCCCGCCAGGATGAAGACGAACCCGAAGATGCTGAGCCGGGAAAGAGTGTTCGTGCTGGGATGAAAGACTTGTGCCATTCCTCCAGCCGCCCTCCGGCGAGATTGGCTCTCGCAGAGTTACACGGTCTGCCGTTTGAGCTCTACCTGCTGAGAAGCACCCGGACGCAGAGCCGACACCATACCAAATAGGCCGCAGACCGGCAAGGGAAGCGGTGACATTTCGCCCAGTCTGCGCCAGCCTCCCTAGTGACAGAAACGTCGCAGGCCGCCGCTTTGGTTAAGCGGCTGGAAGCGGGCAGGTTAGAGGGCAGCCAGGTGGCACGCCGCGTGCTCTCGCAACAGGCGGAGGCGTCTATGAGCACCTGGGAGATTGTCATCTGGGCCGCCATTCTGGCCGCGGCGGCGGCGTGGCCGCTCTATCGCTTGGCCTTGGCGGTGCGAACCTATCTGCGGTTCCGCGGAAAGCGCTTGGTCATCTGCCCGGAGAACCAAGCGGCGGCCGCCGTCCACGTGGCGGCCGGCAAGGCAGCGGTGAAGACCTTTGCCGGAATGCGCGACCTCCGTCTCGATCAGTGCTCGCGCTGGCCGGAGCGCCAGGGCTGCGGGCAGGATTGCCTGAGCCAGGTCGAGGCCGACCCTGACGCCTGCCTGGTGTGGAACATCGTCCACCAGTGGTATGCCGATAAGAAGTGCGCCCTTTGCGGCAAGCCCTTCACTCACATCAGTTGGCACGACCATCGCCCGGCACTGATTGACTCCCAAGGGAAAACGGTGCAGTGGAGCGAGGTAGCGCCGGAGGAACTGCCGCGCTACTTTGCCACTCACTGGCCGGTTTGCTGGGACTGCCACATCGCCCAGACCTTGCGCCGCGAGCACCCCGAGCTCATCACCGACCGCCGCCCTCACTGAGCGGCGGTCGCGACTCCATTTACTGCTGGACTTCGATCCCCAGCTCGGCGCCCATCTCGCGGTAGCACTTCTGCCACTCCTTCATCACTCGCTCCATCTCGCGGGACTGCTCTTGGAGCCGCTTGCGGTCTGGATCCGCCTGCGCGAGTTCCTTTTCCATGGCCTGTAGCTGAGTGTGCAGGCGCTCGCGGGATTGCTCCATGTGACGGATCCTCTCCTGCACGCCCGCTTTCTGGTCGTCGCTCAGGCCTTGCATAAACCGCTCGTGCTCCTGCTGCAGGAGGCGGACTTGCTCCTGCAAACGGGCGTGCTGCTGGCGGAACTCCTCGTTGTTGTAGCCGCCGCCCTTGGCCGCCTGGGCCATCTGGCGGGCCTGCGTGCGGACCCGGTCGGTCGTTTGCGTGCAGGTGCGGTACTGGTCGCGCTGCCAGTCGGTGGCCTGGATCCGCAGCCGCTGCTGGTCGCGGTCGCGTTGCTGTTGCCCCGCGCCCTGCTGTTGGCCTGCTCCCCGCTGTTTCGCGCCCTGCGGCCCTCCTTGACCTCCGCCACCACCGCCGCGCCCTTGGGACCACACTGCAGGCGCCAGCGACAGGGCGGTGAGTACTGCTAGACTCATCAGTCCGTTCTTTCTCATACTTCCTCCTTGCTCCGCCCATGGAGTTCGAACCCCGGCGCCCGGCAAGGGTTGCTCAGATTGAAAGGAAATCGCGAGAGGACAGAATGTCCGCCTGTGGTGAATCTCTTCAGCTCGCGCCGGATTACTTCTTGCGCGACCAGACCAGCAGCACGACGCCAGCCGCCAGGGTCAGCCCGGCAGCGACGGGGGGGACCTGATACTCCTCCTGGGTTTCTACTTCGGCGCGCAGCGGCCCCACTTGCATGATTTCTTTTTTCTTGGTGTAGGGGATGCCAGGATGAATCAGGGTCGCAATGCCCAGCACCGCCAGCACAATCCCGGCGATCAGCTTGATCTTCATTCCACCTCCGCCGGATTGGTGACGTTGTCGAGCTCCAGCGCCCGCCCGAAAGCGTAGCCGGCTTGCAGGGGTTCGTTGAGGGTCTCGTTCTGCTGATCAAGCACGCGGCCGTTGACGGTCACCGTCCAAGTCATCTTGGCGCCCACCGGCGCCGTGTCGCTGCTGGCGCTGAGGTAGAGGCTGCCCGTGGGCGGAACGTCAATCGTCCAACTGTGCCGCCCCGGTTGAACCTCTTCGCTTGTTTCCAGCGAGCGATCCTCGATCCCGAAAGCGGCGTACATCCGCGTCGCGATACTGGTTTCGAGCTCAATCGTCAGCGTGGCTCCACCTTCCCAGACTTTAGCGGGGATGCGATCGGCGCTCTGCGAAGTTGTGTCGCTCTTGTCGCCGCGCAGCGTCCACCACGCCAACATCACGATCACACCCAAAACCGCCAGGCCCGCTCGAATGGCTAGGTTTTTTATCGCTCCTCCCAACAGGCGCGCATCCTACCGCACGCCGCACTCCGGCACAAGCGCGGCGCTTGACTCGACCCGTGCCCGAACCTATGATGCGGCGCTACTTGAGTCAACAGTATGCCTGTTGCGGAATTGCGCCCGTTGAGCTTGGGCGAGTTGCTCGGCTCCATTTTCTCGCTCTACCGCCGCCACCTCTGGGTCTTCGTCGACATTATGGCGCTGCCGATGTCGACTTCGCTGGGGATTAGGCTTTGAAGCGAAGCTGGCAACTGACCAGGGGGAACCGCCGCCGCATGTTTCTGATTTTTCTCTTGACGGCTGTGATTCAATACGCGGCCATGGCCATCTTTCAGGGACCGTTCTGGATTCCCATGGTGTTGGCGGGCCGCGACATTGTGTCCGGCCGGGTGCTGCCGTACCTGGCGGGAATCTTCGGCGCGGTGGCGGGTTCGTTTTCGGGGCCGCTGCTGATGGTCGGGTTGGTGCTACTCTATCTTGATCTGCGTGTGCGCAAGAAGGGCTTCGACCTGCAGATGATGATGAGCGCGGTTGATGCGCAGGCCGCCAGGGTCCTGCCTGCGGTTGCGGTGGAGGGACGCTGATGGAAGCAGGACAGGGAATCGCAGCCGCTGAGCTGCGGCCGCTGAGCCTGGGGGAGCTGCTCGACCGTACCTTTACCCTCTATCGCAACCACTTCTGGTTGTTCGTGGGGCTGATGGCGGTTCCGTATTCGCTGGTTCTGGCTCTGAGCCTTCTTATCCAAGGTCTCAGCGCCGCCGGGCCGGATATCGGGATGGCTGCCATCGCCGGTGCCGGCCTGCTGATGCTGGTCTTCTTCCTGGCGCTGATTATCGTTTTCGGTCTTACGCAGGCGGCGACCATCTTCGCTCTTTCGGAAGTATACCTGGGCCGCTCGACGACGATTCGAGAGACCTACTCGCGCATCTGGGGCGACATCGGCCGGGTCATCTTTGTTCAGATTCTCGTCAGCCTCGGTATCTTCGTGGGCATCATTCTGCTGATTGTCCCCGGCATCTGGTTCGCGCTGCGCGCGGCGGTGTCGATTCCGGTGGCCATCATTGAAGACCTGCAAGCGGGCGACGCGGTCCGCCGCAGCATGGAGCTGACCAAGGGGTTCACCGGCCGGGTCGCCCTCATCTTTCTGCTGATGCTGATCATCAGTTGGGTCGCTGCGTTTGTGCTGCAGTTTCCCTTCATGCTCGCCGCGTTTGCCTATGCGGCGTCCGGCAAGACCGTGCCGTACTGGTTGAACATGATTTCCAGCGTCGCCGACACGGTGGCCAATGTGCTGGCGGGCCCTCTCGGCATCATCGCCTTTTCGGTGCTGTACTTCGATTTGCGCGTCCGCAAGGAAGGGTTCGACCTGAAGGTGATGATGGATCGGTTGTCGGTCCCAACGCCTCGGGCTCCGTTCGCATGATTCGACTCCGCGCACTGCTTTTCCTGATGCTTTCCGCCGCGTCGCTGGCAGCCGCTCAGCCGGCGCCTCCCGCCAACTCGGCGCCGCTCGCTCCTCCCGACTACATCCGCGAGTTGGAGCAGTGGAACGGCGTCGTGGAGGCCGTGGAGGCCGGCAAGCCCGACGCCATGCCTTCCCTGGAATCGCTGCCGCCGCAGTGGCGCGTCCAATGGAGAACTCAGCAGGTGGCCGTGGATACCGAGTGGCTGCGCCGCGGCATCGAGAACATCAGCCGGAATGAAAAGCAGGCGAAGGCCACGCGCGAGCGCCTGCGAGCGCGCCTGCAGGCGTTGCGAGAGGAAGCGCAGGCCCTGCAAGCCGAGGCCGAAGCGGTTGACCTCGCTCACGCGCGGCAGAGCTTGAATCACATCCTCAGCCGCCGCGAGTTCGCCGGCGTCAGCGGCCCTGACTGGTGGGACGAGCTGCGGTGGCGCATCAGCCAGTGGATTCAGGAGCTGCTGGCGTGGCTGTTCGGCCGGGTCGCGCGCGTCCCTTACGCCGGCGAGATTCTGCTCTGGCTGATTATTGCGGTGCTGGTGAGCGTAGTCGCCGTCTGGCTGGTGCGACTCTGGCGGAGTTCCACGCCGGAGTGGGCGCTGGAGACGGAATCGGCCGCGCCGCCCGCGCGCGATTGGAGCGAGTTGGCGCGGCTGGCCGTGGCTGCGGCGGAGCGCGGCGACTACCGCCAGGCGCTCCACTGGGCCTACTGGGCCACGGTCTACCGGCTAGAGAACCTCGGCGTGTGGACGGTGGATCGAAGCCGCACCCCACGGGAGTATCTGCGCCTGCTCCCGCCGCAGGATGCGCGCCAGCCGGTGCTGGCCGCGGTGACGCGCCGCGTCGAGAGCGTCTGGTACGGCGGGCAGTCGGCCACCAGGAAAGATTTCCATGAGGTTGTCATCAGGGTGGAGTCGCTCGGATGCCTGTTCCCCTGGAGCCCGGAGACCGGAAGGTCTTAATCGTCGCCGGCGCGCTGCTGGTCGCGCTGGTGGTGGTGGTGGTGCTCACCTCGCCGCCGCCGCAGGAGGACAGTTTCTATCCCTCCAGTTACGGCACCGACTCCAACGGCGCCAAGGCGGCCTACCTGCTCTTGAAGGACCTGGGCTACGCAGTGGAGCGTTGGGAGCAATCCGCCACCGAGCTGCCCGCCGAGCCGGAGGGAGCGGTGCTCGTCCTGGCCGAGCCCTTCGTCGGCCCGAGCACCGCCGAGCGCGCCGCGTTGCGGCAGTTTGTCCTGCGCGGCGGGCGCGTGCTGGCCACCGGACCGCGCGCCCGCATCCTGATTCCCGCGCCGGATGCGAACCCCCAGCAGCGCAGTTGCGAGATGCGCCCGAAGAACTACTCCGCTCGCATTCCCTCGCCGTTGACCCGGGACGCGCCGGTGATTACGCTCGCCGCCCCGTTGTGCTTCGAGGAACCCTCCGGCGGCGCCTTGGGTGTTTTCGGCGATGGTAATCGCGTCGTGGTGGTCACCTACCGCCTCGGCTCCGGTCAGGTGACTTGGTGGGCGGGCTCGACGCCGCTCACCAACTCTGGCATTCGCGAAACCGGCAACCTGGCGCTGCTGCTCAACTCGCTGGGGCCGCCCGAAGACACCTGGGTGCTGTGGGACGAGTACTACCACGGCCATCAGGGCTCGTTGGTGACCTACTTTCGCCGCACTCCCCTGCTGTGGGGGCTGTTGCAACTCGGAATTGTTTTTGCTGCGGTCTGCTTCGCCTACGCGCGGCGCTCGGGGCCGGTGCGGCCACTGGAAGTCGAGTCGCGGCTTTCACCTCTCGAATACGTCGAAACCGTGGGCGACCTCTATCACCGCGCCCACGCGGCGGCAGCCGCGGTGGGAGTTGCGTATCAGCGCTTCCGTTTTCTGCTGACCCAGCAGATGGGCGTGCCGCCGCGCGCCGGCGTGGAGGAAGTTGAACAGGCGCTGACGCGCCGCTTGGGCCGCCGCGATCCCGGCCTGCGAGCCACGCTGGAGCGCTGCCAGCGCGCCAGCCAACGCGGCGACCTCAAGGACGAAGACGCCCTCTTGCTCATTCAGGCCCTGCACGAGTACGCTCGGCAGTTGCTTGTCAGGCCAGCCGGTCGGAGGACGCCCGCTCATGGTTGAACCTATCGCTCACCTCGCCGCGCATGTGCGCGCGCAACTGGCGCGGGTGATTGTCGGCCAGCCGGCGTTTGTCGACCAGTTGCTGGTGGTGCTGCTCTGCCGTGGGCACGCGTTGGTGGAAGGCGTGCCGGGGCTGGCGAAGACGCTGACGGTGAAGGCGCTGGCGCGGATTCTGCAACTGCGCTTCCAGCGGGTACAGTGCACGCCCGATCTGATGCCGGCCGACGTGCTGGGCACCAACGTCTTCAACACCGCCACCGGCGCCTTTGCGTTGCATCGCGGGCCCATCTTCACCAACCTGCTGCTGGTGGATGAAATCAACCGCACGCCGCCGCGCACGCAGTCGGCTTTGCTCGAAGCGATGGAGGAGCGGCAAGTGACCATCGACGGCACGCGCCACGCGCTGCCGGACTTCTTCACCGTGTTCGCCACGCAGAACCCGATTGAGTTCGAAGGCACCTATCCGCTGCCGGAAGCGCAGCTCGACCGCTTCCTGATGAAGATCCGCCTCGACTATCCGGCGGCGACAGAAGAATCGCGCATCCTGGAGGTGCACCAGCAGGGTTTCGATGCGCGCGAGCTCGACCGCATGGAGCTGGCGCCGGTGGAGGCGGCGCTGCTCAACTCCGCCGTCGAGGGCGTCAAGAGCGTTCGGGTGGAGCCGGGCCTGTTCGGGTATATCGCCGAAGTGTGCCGGCGCACGCGCGACTGGCCCTCGCTGACGCTGGGCGCGAGCCCGCGCGCGGCGGTCAACCTGATGCTGGTGGCCAAGGCGCTGGCGGGCATCGAAGGGCGCGACTACATCATTCCCGACGACGTGAAGGCGGCCGCGCCCGCGGTGCTTCGTCACCGGCTGATTCTGCGGCCCGAGGCCGACCTCGAAGGGCTGAGCGCGGACTCGGTGATTGCCGACGTGCTGGCCGCGGTTCCGATTCCCAAGTGAGCGTTCCCAAACCCATTCTGCCGCCCGCGATTTCTGCGGTGGCGCGGCCCTACTCGCGGTGGCCGTTTGCCTTCGGCCCGCGCTTTTTTCTTGTCTTGCTGGTGGGATTGATCTGGCTCGGCCCGGCGTGGTGGGAGTGGCGGTTTCTGGCCGCCATGGCAGTGTGGGACTTGTTGGCGCTGGCGGCGTGGGCGACCGACCTGCGGCGGCTGCCGCAGCCGCAGCAGGTGGAGGTGCGCCGCGTGTGGTTGCGCCCGGCGGCGCTGGACACGCCGTCGTCAGTGCGCGTGGAGATTTCCAGCCGCGTGCCGGTTCCGCTTCGGGTGGAAGCGCTGGACGACGTTCCCGTCGCGCTGCGGTCGGAGCCGCCCCGGCTGGAGTTGAGGGTGGCGGCGCGCGCGCCGGCGCGCGGCGATTACGCCATTCACCCTCGGCAACGCGGCGACGCGCAGCTTGGCAATGTGTTCCTGCGCTATCAGAGCCCGTGGCGGCTGGCGGAGCGTTGGGCGGCGGCGCCGCTGGCGCAGACGGTGCGCGTCTACCCGAGCCTCGAGGAAGCGAAGCGACATCTGTTGTATCTCATCCGCGCCCGTCAAACGGAGCTGGAGAAGCGCCTGCGCCGCCAGCGCGGTCATGGGCGCGAGTTTGACTGCTTGCGCGAGTACCGCGACGGCGACGAGTTCCGCGACATCTGCTGGACGGCGACCGCGCGGCGCGGCAAGCTCATCACGCGCGTCTATCAGGTGGAGCGCAGCCAGACACTCTGGCTGGTGCTCGACGCCGGGCGCCTGCTGCGCGCCCGCGTGGGCGCGCTGACCAAGCTCGACCACGCCGCCAACGCCGCGTTGGGGCTGGCGCAGGTGGCGCTTCATTCCGGCGACCGCGTGGCGCTGCTCGCCTACGGCCGCGCGCCTCAACATCTGGTGCCGCCCGCCAACGGTCGTGCGCACCTGCGCGTGCTGCTGGAGCGGCTGGCGCAGGTGCAGGCGCAGCCGTTTGAAGCCGACCATCTGCGCGCCGCGCAAACGCTGTTGACCGCGCAGAAGCAGCGAGCGCTGGTGGTGTGGATTACCGACCTGGCGGAGACCGCGGCGACGCCCGACGTTATTGAGAGCGTGCAGCAGCTCACCCGGCGCCACCTGGTGCTGTTCCTGGTGATTGGCCAGCCGGAGATGGCGGCGCTGGCCGCCGCGCGTCCGGCCGATGCGGTGCAGATGTATCGCTACGTCGCCGCGCAGGAAGTCGTGCACCGGCGCGAGGTTCTGCTGCGGCAGTTGCGCCAGCACGGCGCGCTGGCGCTGCAAGTCGACGCCGGGCGGCTTTCCACCGCGCTGGTGAACCACTACCTGCAAATCAAGGAGCGGGCGCTGCTTTAGGGCGCGCGGCCCAGCCGAGATAGAGCGCCAGGGCGCAGCCGAGCAGGGCGGCCAGCAGGAACTTCAGGGGCACGGGCAAGTCGGTGGGAGAAACGAACCCTTCGACGACGCCGGCAATCAAGAGCAGGGGAATCGTGCCAAGCACCAGCCGCGCTCCTTGCCCGCCGGCCAGGCGCAGCGAGTCGCGGCGCGGCAGCAGCCCGGGGAAGAGCAGCCCGCGCGCCAGCAGCAGTCCGGCACCGCCGGCAATGAAGATGGCCGGCAGCTCCAGCACACCGTGCGGCGCCACGAAGCTCCAGAAGGCCACGCTCATGCCGGCCTGGTGGCAGGCGGCGCTGATGACGCCAATCAGCAGGCCGTTCATCGCCATCATGTAGACGGTTCCGATGCCGGCGGTAATACCGAGTGCGAAGGTGGTGAAGGAGACGGCGAGGTTATTGGTCAGGATTTGGCTCGAGGCCAGCGGCTTGATGGTGAGGATGCTGTGCGTCCACATCTCGCGCCGGTCGATGGTGTCGCTCATGTGGGCGCCCAGCAGGAAGCGCTGGAAGCCCGGGTCGCCCAAGCTGACCAGGTAGCCGGCCACGCCCACGGCAAAAAAAATCACAAAGGCTGCGACGGTGTAAGGCAGCGTCTCGCGAAAAACTTGCGGGTAGGTCTCGCGATAGAAGTGCAGGATGCCGCGGGGGCGGCTGCGGCGGCCCATATAGATGAGGTTGTGGGCGCGCGCCAGCAGTTGGTTCAGGTAGTCGGCGACCGAGCGGCTGGCGGGGTCTTCGCGCACCGCGGCCAAATCGGAGGCCGCCTGACGGTATAATAGCGCCAGCTCCTGGAGCTCCGCATGCGACAACGCCGACAACCCGCGCCGCCCGCAGCGCTCGACCAGCGCTTCCAGGCGGTTCCAGTGCGCCCGCCGTTTGCGCAGCCACCAGGCCGAAATCATCCATGACCTCCCTCGACAAGCTTACCATCGACACGCCGGAGCAGACAGCCTTGGAGTTTCCGCTGGCGGGCATCGGCAGCCGCTTTCTGGCCCTCGCCATTGACCTGCTGATCCAGTTCATCGCCTTCTTGGTCCTGTTCCTCGGGTTCAGCGTACTGAGCGGGGCGCTCAACTTCTGGCTGCCGGGTGCGTCGACCTGGGCAATGGCTGGCTTTGTCCTGATGATTTTCCTGCTGACGTTCGGCTACTTCGCTTTCTTTGAGGCCCTCTGGAACGGGCAGACGCCTGGCAAGCGCTATACGCGGCTGCGGGTGATCAAGGATTCCGGGCGGCCGATCACGGTGAACGAAGCCATTGCCCGCAACCTGCTGCGCATCGTGGACCAGATGCCGGGGATTTACGCCGTGGGCATCGTCACCATGCTCATCAGCCGACAGAACAAGCGCCTGGGCGATTACGTGGCCGGCACGGTGGTGGTGCACGAGAAGCCGCTCGAGGACGTAAAGCCGGCTTGGGAAGTGGCGGAAAAGCCGATGGGGGTTGTCTACCAGGCGGCGCGGCTTTCAGCAGAAGAGTTCGAGCTGATTGAAACTTTTCTTCAGCGCCGCGCCTTCCTCAGTGAGGACGTGCGGCGCGACATGGCTCGCCAGATCGCCGACCGCATGGCGAGAACGCTGAGCGTCGCGTCCGAGCAGCGGCCCTCGGCCGAGGCATTTCTGGAGGCCCTAGCGCAGGAGCGCCGCGCCCTCGGCGCCCGCTGAACGATATGAGGCGAAGCCCTAGCGCCCCGCCAGATCCTTTGGCGCGCTCAAGTAGCCGACCACCCGGGAATCGAACTTGAGCCGTCTTGCGGGCGTTCGTCCCGACGCCGGTGGGGACGGAAGCCCGCAGGCGAAATCCCGAGCGCCAGCGAGGGACCTCAAAGCATGGCGGACTGAAGACGAGAAAGCTGCAATGAACAGGTTGGTAGGGGTACCGGGAATCGAACCCGGGTTTCCAGATTGAGAATCTGGCGTCCTAGCCCCTAGACGATACCCCCGGAAAAACCAAGAGGCTACCCTGTTACGGCAATCTCATTTATAGCCCGGGGCGACAGGAGCGTCAAGCGGGGTCGCCAGCGCTGTAGGCGGCGCGAATTGCTTCTTTCGGTGGTGGCGCCTCCCACGGAGGGAACAACCGCGCCAACCGATGACTCAAAACCTTGGAGCGGAAGTAGCGCTCGTGCTCCCACTCCACTTCCGCCATCGTCAGCAGACAGGGAATCAAGTCCTCGCGGCCACAAGCGCGCGCCTGCCGCGCGGCTTCTTCGTATTCGCGGATGTTGCGGCTCTCGAGCCACCCCGCCGCATACATCGGCGCAAACCAGCCGGAAACACGACAAAGCAGACTAAGCACGCGTCCCACCAGCGCGGCCCGCGCTTCTCGCAGTGCGCTGGGCCAAGCGCTCAGCTCGCGCAGCATCTCGCCCACCAGATGCCGATGGTGCAACTCCTCCTCTTCGATCTTCTGAATCTGGCGGCGTTCCTCTGGGTCGCCTACCGATCGCCAGTGTCTGCGATAGGCGCGCGCCGCGGCCAGCTCGCCCGAGTGCGCCTTTTGCAGGATTTCGATGAAGCGCGAGGCAGGGTAAGGACTCATTAGCAACTCCGCCCTCCAGCTGTGCACTCGGTAGTACGACCGGCCTGCGGCCGAAGACGCATGCGGTTTGACTTGCAAGCAGGCGACCGCTAGCATACAGGTTTCTTCCTTCACCGGAGAAGGCAACCGTGGCGAGCAGCCCGCGGACACAAACGGCGGACATGCTGGAGCGCATCCTCGCCGCCCGCCGCCAGGCGCTCGCTCAGGCCAAGCAGATGACGCCAGCGGCCAAACTCGAAGAGCGCGCGGCCGCGGCGTCGCCGCCACGCGACTTCGCCGCCGCGCTGCGGCGCGATGGACTCAACATCGTCGCCGAGCTCAAGAAGGCGTCGCCCTCGCGCGGCCTCCTGCGCCCCCGCTACAATCCCGCCGCGCTCGCTCCGGCGCTCGAAGCCGCCGGCGCCTGCGCCCTGTCTGTTCTGACCGAGCCGGAGTTCTTCCGCGGTTCGCTCGAAGATCTGCAGACCGTGGCCAAGCTGGTCGGTGTGCCGGTGCTGCGCAAGGACTTTCTCTTCGATTCCTATCAGCTCTTCGAGGCCCGCGCCGCCGGCGCCGACGCGTTTCTCCTCATTGCGGCCATCCTGTCGGCGGCGGAGCTGCGGTTGCTCCTCACGCTCGGCAGGCAATTGGGCATGTCCGCGCTGGTGGAAGTTCACACGGCCGACGAGCTGGCGCGCGCGCTGGACGCCGAGGCCGAGATTATCGGCGTCAACAACCGCGACCTGAAAACTTTCTCGGTGGATATCGAGACCTCGCTGCGGCTCGTTGAGGCCGTTCCCGACGCCTGCCTGGTGGTCAGTGAGAGTGGCCTGTGGTCGAACGACGACTTGCAGCGTCTGCGCGCCGCCGGGTTTGACGCTTTTCTCATTGGCGAACACCTGATGCGGGCAACCGAGCCAGCGGCGGCGCTGGCGCAACTGCAAACCGGAGAGACGAAATGATTCGCGTGAAAATCTGCGGCATCACCACGCTCGATGACGCTCTGGTGGCTGCGGCTGCCGGCGCCGATGCGGTGGGCTTCAATTTCTGCCCGGAATCACCGCGCTACCTCGAGCCCGCTCGCGCCGCGGAGATCGTCGCGCTGCTGTCGCCTTTCGTGACTCCTGTGGGCGTGTTTGTGAATGAAGCGCCGCTGCGCATCGAGCGCATCGCTCGCGCTGCCCGCGTCCGCGCCGTGCAACTTCATGGCGACGAGGAACCCGCCGAGGTCGAAGCGCTGACTTCCAAAGGCCACAAGGTTGTGAAAGCGTTTCGCATGGGGCGCAGGTTTCGCGCTGCGGAACTGAAGAACTACTCGAGCGCTGCCGCCTTTCTTCTGGACTCCGAGGTCAAAGGCAAGCGCGGCGGCACCGGCAAGTCGTTCGACTGGCGCAAGGCGCGCCCCGCCAACCGCCACGGGCGCATCCTGCTCGCCGGCGGGCTCACGGTTGAGAACGTCGCCGAGGCCATCCAGCAGGCGCAGCCCTATGGCGTCGACGTTTGCAGCGGCGTCGAAAGCCAGCCCGGCGTCAAAGACCACGCGCTCCTGCGCGCCTTCATTCGCGCCGCCAAGAGCGTCGCGGTGGCCTGAGTGACTGCCGTGACGCGACTGGCGATGGGAAAACTTCCCGACGACCGCGGCCACTTCGGGCCGTTCGGCGGGCGGTTTGTGCCCGAAACGCTGATGGCGCCGCTCGAAGAGCTCGAGCGCGCCGCACGCCGGGCGCGGCGGGACATGGGTTACGCGCGCGAACTCACGCGCCTGTTGACCGACTTTGCCGGCCGCCCGACGCCGCTCTATTTTGCCGAACGGTTGAGTCGCCACTTGGGCGGCCCGCGCATTTACCTCAAGCGCGAGGACCTGCTGCACACCGGCGCGCACAAGATCAATAACTGCCTCGGCCAGGGCCTGCTGGCATTGCGCCTGGGCAAGCGGCGGCTCATCGCCGAGACCGGCGCGGGCCAGCACGGTGTGGCCACCGCCACCGTGGCCGCGCACCTCGGTCTCACCTGCACCGTCTACATGGGCGAAGAGGACATGGCGCGGCAGCGGCTGAACGTCACGCGCATGCAGATGCTCGGCGCCGAGGTCATCGGCGTGGCGAGCGGCAGCCGCACGCTCAAGGACGCCATCAACGAAGCCATGCGCGACTGGGTGACCAATGTCGAGTCCTCGCACTATCTGCTGGGCTCGGTCTGCGGCCCCCATCCCTATCCGCAACTGGTGCGCGACTTCCAAAGCGTCATCGGTCGCGAAACCCGGGCCCAGATTCTTCGCAGGGAAAGGCGCCTGCCTGATTTCCTTTTCGCCTGTGTCGGCGGCGGCTCGAACGCCATCGGCTTGTTCTACGAATTTCTGCGCGAGCCGAGCGTCAAGCTCATCGGCGTCGAAGCGGGCGGGCGCGGGCGGGCGCTCGGCCAGCACGCGTCGCGGCTGGGCTACGGCGCGAAGAACGGCTCCAGGCCGGGCGTTCTCCACGGGACCTACACCTACGTTTTGCAGGACAAGCACGGCCAAATTGCCACCACGCATTCGGTTTCCGCCGGGCTTGACTATCCGGCCGTCGGGCCCGAGCACGCGTGGCTGTATGAGACGCGCCGCGCCGAGTACACCGCCGTCAGCGACGCGGAAGCGCTCGCGGCCGCGCGCCTGCTCGCCCAACAGGAAGGCATCATCCCCGCGCTCGAGCCCGCCCACGCGCTGGCCGAGCTCATCCAGCGCGCTCCGCGGATGAAGCGCAGCCAGGTCGCGGTCTTGAATCTCTCCGGCCGCGGCGACAAAGACATGGAGATCCTCGCCCGCCACCTTTCTGGTTTGTCATCCTGAGCGAAGCGAAGGATCTCAGAGCAGGAATGAAACCAAGAACACCCAAACAACTGCCGGATGCCTTGCGAAGCGCCTTCGCCCATTCGCGCCGCCCGGGCCTGGTCGCCTACGTCACGGCCGGCGACCCCAGCCTGCGCTTCACCGAACAGCTCGTTCTCCGCCTGGCGGCCGCCGGCGCGGACGTCATTGAGCTGGGCGTGCCGTTCTCCGATCCCATCGCCGACGGGCCCGTCATCCAGCGCGCCAGCCAGCGCGCCCTGCGCCGCGGCACGACTCTCGCCAAGGTTCTTCGACTGGCCGCGCGCGTGCACAGGAAAACTTCCGTACCGCTGGTGCTCTTCAGCTACTTCAATCCCGTCCTTCAGTTCGGTCTGGAGCGCTTCGCCGCGCAAGCGGCCGCCGCCGGCATCCAGGGCGTTCTCATCACCGACCTCACGCCGGAAGAAGCCCGCGACTTCGTCCGGCTGATGCGCCGCCGCGGGCTGGACACAGTGTTTCTGGCCGCGCCCACTTCGACCCCGGCGCGCTTGCGCCAGATTGCGCGCCTGTCGCGCGGCTTCGTGTATCTAATCTCGCGTCGCGGCGTTACGGGCGCGCGCGCAGACGTTCCTCCCGACGTGAGGGCAATGGTGAAGCGCCTCCGGCGCTTCACCCAGCTCCCCATCGCGGTCGGCTTCGGTATCGCACGGCCCCAGCAGGTGGCTGCGCTCAGCGGGGTTGCCGAGGGCGTGGTGGTGGGCAGCGCGCTGGTAGAATGCTGGGAGCGCGCCCGCGGGGAGGGAGCCTTGCGCGCGGCGGCCGCGCTGGTAAAGAGACTGAAAGTAGCATCATGAACGGAACGCAGCCGGACATCCTCGCGCGCATCGGCAATACCTCGCTCGTGCCCTTGCGCCGCCTCGTGCCGCCCAATGGCGCGCGCATCCTGCTCAAGCTCGAAAGCGAGAACCCGACCGGCAGCATGAAGGATCGCATGGCGCTGGCGATGATTGAAGCCGCCGAGGCCGATGGCCGCCTGCCCGCGGGCGGCGCGGTGGTCGAATACACCGGCGGCAGCACGGGCGTGTCGCTGTCGCTGGTCTGCGCGGTCAAGGGACATCCGCTGCACATCGTGAGCTCCGACGCCTTCGCCAAAGAGAAACTCGACTACATGAGGATTCTGGGCGCGCAGCTCCAAATCACCCCCAGCGACAGCGGGCGCATGACCGAGAAACTCACCCGTGACATGATTGAGGCCGCGCGCGTCATTCAGCAGAAGACCGGCGCCTACTGGACCGACCAGTTGAACAACAACGATCAGGTGGCCGCCTATCACCAGATGGCGGAGGAAATCTGGAGCCAGACCGGCGGCCAGGTGGACGCTTTTGTCCAAAGCGTCGGCACCGCGGGCTCGCTGCGCGGCAACGCCGAAGGCCTGCGCCGCCGCAACGCTAAGGTAAGGATCGTCGCGGTGGAGCCCGCTGAATCTCCGGTTCTCTCAGGCGGTGCCCCCGGCGCCCACAAGATTGACGGCATCGGCGCCGGCTTTGTCGTCCCGCTCTGGCAGCAAGGCCTCGCCGATCAGATTGAGCGCGTCTCCACTGACGATGCCGTGGCGATGGCGCTTCGGCTGGCCCGCGAAGAGGGTTTGTTCGCGGGGACGTCCACCGGCGCCAACGTGGTCGCCGCGCTGCGCGTTGCCGAGCAACTGGGCCGTGACGCGACCATCGTCACCCTGATGGTGGACACCGGGATGAAGTACCTCAAGAGCTACGGCGCAATGCTCAAGGATTTAGCTGACAGTTTCAAGGGACAGGAGTCAACAGCACGGAGGACAAGGTGAGCAAGGTTCGCATACTTCTATGGAACTTGCTCATGGTGTCTGTGGTGCTACTCCCAACCTTCTTTGTTGCCCTTGTTATCGAAATGGCATTGAGGGGCGTGCCGCTGAAGCCCCCATATTTCAACCATGCTGCTCGGGCGGTTGTTGATTACATCGGTCTATGGCTGGAAATGGCGCCAGCCTCAGTGATACACAGCGTGGCGATGATGTTCTTGCCGCCTTCTGTTTCACCTGGGATTAGAAGAGCGGTCGCGTATACGGCCTCCCTTTTGGTTCCGGGGATTCCCATGCTCCTAGATTCCGGAACGGCGTTTTTTTTGTGCGACGCTTTGGCCTCCACTGTGATCGCGACTCTGGCCTACGCTTGCGCGTCGACGGCCTGGTTCATGAAAGCGCAACGCTCGACCGTTCCTGCCAGTTGAAGAGGAAGGCTGATGGACATCGACGATTGGCGCAAGAAAATTGACGAGCTCGACGCCCAGTTGGTCGAGCTACTCAACGCGCGCTCGCGCTGCGCCGCCGAAATCGGCAAGCTGAAGGCCAAGGATGGCCAGCCGATTTACAGCCCGGAGCGCGAGCGGGAGATTCTGGAGCGGGTGCAGCAGTTGAACCGCGGGCCGCTGGGCAACGACGCGCTCAAGCGGCTGTTCGAGCGCATTCTGGATGAAGCCCGCGTGGTTGAAAAGCAGTCATTCGAGAAGAAGGAGTAGTCGGCGATGGTCGTGGTGATGCAGGAAGGGGCGAGCGAAGAGCAGATCCAGCGCGTCATCGAGCGCCTGATTGAAATGGGCTTCGCCGTGCATCGCTCCTCCGGGGTCAAGCACACCGTGCTGGGGGCGGTGGGCGCGGTGCTGGACTTCGACCCGCGCAACGTCGAGCTGCTCGACGGCGTGCGCGAAGTCGTCCGCATCAGCGCCCCCTACAAGCTCGCCAGCCGCAGCTTCCGGCCCGACGGCACGCGGGTGCAGTTGGGGAAGGGAATTGTCATCGGCGGCGAAGAGGTTGTGGTGATGGCCGGGCCGTGCTCGGCGGAGAGCCGCGAGCAGGTGCTCGCCGTCGCCGAGGTGGTCAGCCGCAATGGCGCGAAGATTCTCCGCGGCGGCGCCTTCAAGCCGCGCACCTCGCCCTACAGCTTCCAGGGCCTGGGCGAGCCGGCGCTGAAGTGGCTGCGCGAAGCCGCCGACCGCTACAACCTGCTGGTCATCAGCGAAGTGATGGACCACACCAAGATTCCGCTGATGCTCGACTACGCCGACATCCTCCAGGTCGGCGCCCGCAACATGCAGAACTTCGACCTGCTCAAGGAACTGGGCAAAGTGCGCAAGCCGGTGATGCTCAAACGCGGCCTGGCCAGCACCATTGAAGAGTGGCTGCTCTCGGCCGAATACGTGATGCAGGGCGGCAACTACGACGTGATGCTGTGCGAGCGCGGCATCCGCACCTTCGAGACCTACACGCGCAACACCCTCGACCTCGCCGCCATTCCCGTGATTCACAAACTGTCGCATCTGCCTGTCGTGGTCGACCCGTCGCACGGCACCGGCCGCCGCGACAAAGTGGCGCCCATGGCGCGCGCCGCGGTCGCCGCCGGCGCCGACGGCGTAATGGTCGAAGTTCACAACGACCCCGAGCACGCGCTGAGCGACGGCGCCCAGTCTCTCTACCCGGAGCAGTTCGCCCGGTTGATGAAGGAGCTGCGCATCATCGCTCCCGCGGTCGAACGCCGCATCGGTTGATCCATGCCCTTCAATCGCACTGCAATCCTCGGTTGCGGACTCATCGGTGGCTCGTTTGCGCTCGGCCTGAAGAAGCGTGGACTGGGAGGGCAGATTATCGGCTGCGATCGGGACGAGGTGCTGGAAAAGGCGAAAGCTCGCGGCGCCATCGACGCCGGCACCTCCGAACTCTCCGAGGCGGTGGCGACGGCTGAGCTCGTCTATCTGGCCGCGCCGGTGGTGACCATCCTCGATCTGTTGCCCCAGGTCGCCAAAGCGGCACAGCAAGGCGCGCTCGTAACTGACGCGGGAAGCACAAAGGTGAGAATCTGCCGGCTGGCGAAAGAAGTGCTGCCGGGGAGCCTCACCTTCATTGGCGGACATCCGATGGCGGGGAAGGAAGCGAGTGGAATCGAAAACGCCGACCCGGATCTCTTCGTGGGCTCCAAGTGGGTGCTCATTCGGGATGATCGCAGAGGCTCAGCAGACGCAGAGAAGGAATTCGCGGAGTTGGTCGAGAAGCTCGGCGCCGAACCCATCTTCCTCGATGCCGAGACGCACGACTGGGCGGCGGCGCTGGTGTCGCATCTTCCACAGCTTCTCTCTACCGCGCTGGCGAGCACTACCTGGGACGAAACCGATGAGGACGGCCTGCCGCTGGCGCTGGCCGGGCCCGGCTTCCGCGACCTGACGCGGCTGGCTGCCAGCCCTTACGAGCTCTGGCGCGACGTCTGCCTCACCAACGGCGACAACATCGCCCGCGCCCTGGAGCGGCTGGAGCAGCGCCTCGCTCATATCCGCACCCGGCTCCGCTCCCGCGAGCTGGCGGAAGAATTTGAAAAAGCGCAGCAGACTTGCGCTATGCTGAAGCGCGGAGAGAGGACGTGAACAAGGTCGTTGCCAACGCCGACGAAGCCATCCGCCACATTCCCGACGGCGCCAGCATCATGATGGGCGGCTTCGGGCTGTGCGGGATTCCCGAAAACCTCATCGCCGCCGTGCGCCGCAAGGGCATCCAGAACCTGACGGTGATGTCGAACAACGCCGGCGTGGACGACTTCGGCATCGGCCTGCTGCTGCAAACGCGCCAGGTGAAGAAGATGATCGCCACCTACGTGGGCGAGAACAAACTCTTCGAGCAGCAGGTGCTGAGCGGCGAGCTCGAAGCCGAGCTCATCCCGCAGGGAACTTTTGCCGAGCGCATGCGCGCCGCCGGCGCCGGCCTGGGCGGCTTCTTCACTCCGACCGGCTACGGTACCCCCATCGCGGAAGGCAAGGAGACGCGCGAGATTGACGGCAAGATGTACGTCTTCGAGAAACCGCTGCGCGCCCAGTTCGCCTTCGTCAAAGCGTGGAAAGGCGACGGCTGGGGCAATCTGATTTATCGGAAGACGGCGCGCAATTTCAATCCGGTGATGGCGACCGCGGCTGACTACGTCATCGCCGAAGTGGAAGAGCTGGTGAAGGTGGGCGAGCTCGACCCCAATACGGTGCACACGCCCGGTATCTACGTGGACGCCATTTTCCAGGGCACCAACTACGAAAAGCGCATCGAGCGCCGCACGGTGCGAAAGAGGGAAAAGTAGAATGGCTGCACTGACCGGCGACGCCGCCCGCGAATTCATCGCCCAGCGCGTGGCGCAGGAGCTGCGCGACGGCTACTACGTCAACCTCGGCATCGGCTTGCCGACGCTGGTGGTCAACTACATCCCGCCCGGAATGGACGTCATCCTGCAATCGGAGAACGGCCTGCTCGGCATCGGCCCGTGGCCCTACGAAGGCGAGGAGGATCCTGACCTGGTGAGCGCGGGCAAGGAAACCGTCACCGAAATCCCCGGCGCGTCGTACTTCTCCAGCGCCGACTCGTTCGCCATGATTCGCGGCGGGCACATCGATCTCTCGATTCTCGGCGCGCTGCAAGTGGATGAGAAAGGCAATCTGGCCAACTGGATGATCCCCGGCAAAATGGTGAAAGGCATGGGCGGGGCGATGGATCTGGTGGCCGGCGCCAAACGCGTCATCATCGCCATGGAGCACACCGCCAAAGGCCAACCGAAGATCGTCACGCGCTGCACACTGCCGCTCACCGGCCTCGGCGTGGTCAACACCATCATCACCGAAATGGGCGTGATGGAAGTCACGCCGGCGGGCCTGGAGCTGCGCGAGCTCGGCCCGGGCGTCACCGCCGACGAGGTGCAGCAGGCCACCGAAGCGCGGCTGATTCGCGCCAAAGACTTGAAGGAAGCGCGGGTGTGAACCGTGGAGTTGAAGTCTATCGTCGTTGTCAGCCTGCACGACCCCAAAGAAAAAATCTGGGGCCAATTGATTGCCATGACCCCCGCGGGCGTGACCGTGCGCGGCATCGACGTGAACTCGTTCGATGACTTCATCGCCCAGGTGAAGAACCCCGAGGAGGGCAACGTCGGCCTGGCGACGATTTTCTATCCCATGCATCGGGTCGAACGCGTCGCGCTCGACGAGGCCAAAGGCTCCATCCCCTCCCTTGCCCAGATGTTCGAGCACCACGTCGGCCGGAGCCTGCTCGAGTACCTCGAGTACGTTGCCAGCCTCTCCGAGCCCGACTAGGAACGAGCAGGTTCCTCCCACCGCTGCGTTTTCCTTCCCGGCTTGGGTTATAGTCAAGCAGGAATGCAGGCGCAAATCTTCACTCTCGCCAATCAGTTCACGCTGCTGCGGCTGGCGCTGGTGCCGTTCTTCGTGCTGGCGGTGCTCGACGGCCGCTACGGCTGGGCGCTGGCGCTGCTGGTGGCCGCCGGGCTGAGCGACTTCCTCGACGGGCTGCTGGCGCGCTGGCTGAAGCAGCGCACCTCGCTGGGCTCCTACCTTGACCCCATCGCCGACAAGCTGTTGCTCTCCACTTCCTTCGTGGTGCTGGCGGTAGCGCACAACGTGCCGTGGACGCTTACCATCCTCGTTCTCAGCCGCGACCTTCTGATTATCGCCGTCGCGCTGGTCATCATCATCGGCGCGGGCTTCCGGCCGTTCCCGCCGAGCCTGCTGGGCAAGGCTTGCACGACGGCGCAGATCATCGCCGTGTTCGTGGTCGTGCTGGAGGAAGTGGCGCCGCGCGACTGGCTCGCCATCGTCAAGGATGCGACCCTGTGGATCACCGCCGCGCTTACGGTTCTTTCAGGGTTCCATTACGCCTATCGAACCGGTAAGATGCTTCCGGGGATTCACGACAAGCACTGAGTCCTCGACTCGCATCCAATTTCTGAGGTGCGCGCCCTTCGTCCTGCCTGGAGGTGAACGGTGTCGGATTTTTATCAGACCGGCCTGGTGACCACGCTGCACCGGCTGGGGCAACGCCGCATCGAAGAGATTGAAGACGAGTTGGTGCGCTACGCGCGCGTGGCACCGATGGCGCTGGTGTTGCCGGCGCTCTACGCGGAGTTTGAGACCCCGGCGATGGCCGGCATTCTGAAAGAGCTACCCAAGATTCCCTATCTCGAACAGATTGTCTTGACGCTGGGCAACGCTGATCAAAAACAATTCGTCGACGCCAAGCGCCGCCTGTTCGCGGTTCACAAGAATGTCCGCGTCATCTGGAATGAAGGCGAGCGGTTGCAGGCGCTCTTCCAACGCTTGAAGGAGAACGGCCTCGACGCCGGCCCGCCGGGCAAAGGCCGCGCCTGCTGGATCGCCTACGGCTACGTGCTGGCGCGCAACCAGGCGCAGCTCATCGGGCTGCACGATTGCGACATCGTCAACTACAACCGCGAGCTGCTGGCGCGGCTGTTCTATCCGGTCGCCAACCCCAACCTCGATTTTGAATTCTGCAAAGGCTTCTACGCTCGCTACACCACGAAGCTGCATGGACGGGTGACGCGGCTCTTCGTCACGCCCTTCGTGCGCACGCTCAAGGAAGTGGTCGGCGACTTGCCCTTCCTGGCCTACCTCGACAGCTTTCGCTATCCGCTGGCGGGCGAGTTCGCGATGGACGCGGAGCTGGCGCGCGTCAACCGCATCCCGGCCGATTGGGGCCTGGAAGTCGGCGTACTGGCGGAGGTCTACCGCAACTGCTCGGTCAAACGCATCTGCCAGGTGGACCTGGTGGAGAACTATGAGCACAAACATCAAGCGCTCTCCAACGAAGACCCGCAGAAGGGGTTGATGCGGATGTCGGTGGACATCGCCAAAGCCTTGTTCCGCATCCTGGCCGCCGAAGGCGCCGTGTTCTCCGAAGGCAGCTTCCGCACCTTGCAGACGAAGTACGTGCGCACGGCCGAAGACACCATCGGGCGCTACCACGCCGATGCGATGATCAACGGGCTCGAGTTCGATCGCCACGAAGAGGAAGTTGCAGTGCAGGCCTTCGCGCGCGCCATCGCCCTGGCCGGCGAGGACTACCTGCGCGACCCGCTCGGCATCCCGCTTATTCCCAACTGGAACCGCGTGGTGGCGGCCATTCCGGATTTCTTCACGCAACTCGAAATGGCGGTGGAAGAAGACAATTAAGCTCGTTCCGGGCCCATGGCAGAGCTTGAGGTATTGAACGTCGAAGCCCAGCAATCGCTGGCCAAGCTGGGCGAGGCCGACATCGTGGTCGGCATTCCCAGCTACAACAACGCGCGCACCATCGGCCACGTGGTGCAGGCGGTGAGCGCCGGGCTGGCCAAGCACTTCCACGAGCGCCGCGCCGTCATCGTCAACTCCGACGGCGGCTCGAAAGACGGCACGCAGCAGGTAGTGTTGGAAGCGCCGCTCGAGACGGAAAACCTGCTGCTGCTGCGCCATCCTCTGCATCCCGTGCAGCGCATCACAACGCCTTACGTCGGCCTGCCGGGCAAGGGCAGCGCGGTGCGCGCCATCTTCCGCGCCGCGCAGCGCCTGAAAGCGAAGGCCTGCGCCATCGTCGACTCCGACCTGCGCAGCATCACCCCCGACTGGATCGACCTGCTGGTGCGGCCGGTGCTGCTGCACGACTTCGATTACGTCTGTCCCTTCTACCGGCGGCACCGCTACGACGGCACCATCACCAACAGCATCGTCTACCCGCTGACCCGCGCGCTCTACGGGACCCGCGTGCGCCAGCCCATCGGCGGCGAGTTCGGGCTATCGGCCAGGCTGGTCGAGCGGCTGCTGTCGAAGAACGTCTGGGAGACTGACGTGGCGCGCTTCGGCATCGACATCTGGATGACCACCACGGCGCTGGCCGAGCGCTTCCGCGTCTGCCAGGTTTTTCTCGGCGCCAAGATTCACGACCCCAAAGATCCCGGCGCCGACCTGACCGCCATGCTGGTGCAGGTCGTCGGCTCGCTTTTCGGCTTGATGGAGGACTACGATAAAGTCTGGAAGGAAACGCACGGCTCGGTGCCCACGCCGATGTTCGGCTTTCGCTACACCGTCGGGCTGGAGCCGGTGCGCGTCAATCCCGAGCGAATGATGGAAGCGTTCCGCTCCGGCGTGCGCGACTTGAGTCCGGTCTACGAGAGCTTTCTGCCGCGCGACCTGGTGGCGGCGTTGCAACAGCTCGCCCAGGCGCCGCCGGACAAGTTCATTCTGGAAGATAGCATCTGGGTCGCGGCCATCTACGATTTCGCCGCCGCCTTCCACCGCCGCACCATTGACCGCAAGCACCTGCTGCAATCTCTCACACCACTCTATCTCGGCTGGGTGGCATCCTATGTCGTGCGCACGCAAGCGGATTCCGACGACGACGCCGAGACGAAAATCGAGCAACTGGCGCTGGTCTACGAGCAGTTGAAGACGCGGGTCGCCGAGCGCTGGTAGATCGGAGGAACCATGGACAACCTCTGGGACCGCATCATCGCCGAGCCGCTGGCACGGCTGTGGGAACAGACCCTCAACTACCTTCCCACTCTGTTTGAGGCCGCGCTGGTGCTGCTGGTGGGCGTGCTGCTGGCGCTCATTGTCAAGGAAGTGGTGTGGCGCGGGCTGCGGCTGCTGCGCTTCGATCGGCTCGCCGACCGCCTCGGGGCCGCGCCGGTGCTCGACCGCGTCGGGCTCTATCGCGGCAGCTCCTACGCCGCCGGACAACTGGCGGAAGGCTTCGTGCTGCTGGTGACCATGCTGCTGGTGCTGAACGCGCTCGGGCCGGCGGGCAGCGAGCTGGTGATGCGCTTCTTTCTGTATCTCCCCAACCTGCTCATCGCCGCGGTGATTCTGGTGGTCGGCGGCGTGGCGGCCGGCTTTTTCGGGCGCGGGGCGCTGATTGCGGCGGTGAACGCGCGGCTGGAGAGCGCGCGGCTGCTGGCCGGCGCCGTGCGCGCCTTCATCTGGCTGCTGACCATCATTGTGGTGCTGGAACAAGTCGGCATCGGGCGCACCACGGTGATGATCACTTTCGGCGTTCTCTTCGGCGGCCTGGTGACGGCCGTCGCCGTGGCCTTCGGCCTGGCGGGCAAGGAGCTGGCGCGCGAGGCGCTGACCTCGCTGCTCAAGAAGCGCGAGCGTGAAGAAGAAGAGGAAGGAGTGCACCATTTGTAGCATAATAGTATTTCCGGCCCACGCCCATGTCTCGCCTGGTTGTCTTTACGGATCTCGACGGCACTCTTCTTGATCACAACACCTACGAGTGGAAGGCGGCGCTGCCGGCGCTGCGGGCGCTGCGCCTGCGAGGCTCGCCCATCGTGCTCTGCACCAGCAAGACGCGCGCCGAAGTGCTGCCGCTGCGCGAGGAGCTGAAGCTCACCGACCCGTTCATCACCGAAAACGGCGGCGCCGTCTACATCCCGCGCAATTATTTTCCCTTTGCGCTGCCGACGGCGCTGGTCGAGTCGGGCTATCAGGTTCTGGAGCTCGGCCAGCGCTATCCCAACCTGGTGCGGGCGCTCCAGGAAGCCGCGGAAACCAGCGGCGTGCGCGTGCGCGGCTTCAGCCACATGAGCGACGACCAGGTCGCCAAGCTTTGCGGCCTGAAGAAACTCGACGCGCGTCGCGCCCGCCAGCGCGAGTACGATGAGCCTTTTCTGATTGAGAAAGGAACGCCGCGCCAGAAGGACTGCTTCTTCCGCTGGATTCAGCAGCGCGGCCTGCGCTGGCGCCAGGGTGGGCGGTTCCTGCACCTGATGGGCGACAACGACAAAGGCGTGGCGGTGCGCAAACTGATCGAGCTTTATCGCCAGCTCTGGGGCGACGTCCGCGTCGTCGGCCTGGGCGACAGCCCCAACGACCTCGACTTTCTTTCCATGGTGGACGTGCCGGTCCTGGTCGCGCAACCCGACGGCCGTCACGATACCGCGCTGCGCTCCAAACTGCGCGGCGCCAAACTCGCTCCCGGCCCCGGCCCCGTCGGCTGGAACCAGGCCGTGCTGGAACTGTTGGCGAGCTAGCCACGAGGGCACGAAGACACGAAGAAAAGTTTTCTGCTAGAATTGCCGGTTAGACCTTCCTGCGGGGCACTGAATGGCTGAGGCGCGCACACTCTACGAGAAGATTTGGGCGGCGCACGTGGTCCACGAAGAGCCGGGCAAGCCGGCGCTGCTCTACATCGACCGCCACCTCATCCATGAAGGCACCTCGCCGCAAGCTTTCGCCGGGCTGAAGGCGGCCAAACGCAAAGTCCGTCGGCCCGACCTCACCTTCGCGGTGATGGACCACTCCGTGCCGACCAAGAACCGCCATCTTCCGGTTCTCGATGCGACCGCCATGGGCCAGTTCGAAGCGTTGGCGCGCAACTGCGCCGAAACCGGCGTGCGCCTGTTCGACATGCACAGCGCCAATCAGGGCATCGTGCACATCATCGGCCCCGAACTCGGCATCACCCAGCCCGGCCTGACCATCGTCTGCGGCGACAGCCACACCTCGACCCACGGCGCCTTCGGCGCTCTGGCTTTCGGCATCGGCACCAGCGAGGTCGAGCACGTTCTGGCGACGCAATGCCTGCTGCAATTCAAATCGAAGACGCTGCTGGTGCGCGTGGAAGGCACACGGCCGAAAGGCGTGACCGCGAAGGACCTGATTCTGGCCATCATCGGCAAAATCGGCGTCGCCGGCGGTACCGGCCACGTCATCGAGTATGGCGGCGAAGCGGTGCGCGCGCTCTCGATGGAAGGTCGGATGACGATGTGCAACATGAGCATCGAAGCGGGCGCGCGCGCCGGCATGGTTGCGCCCGATGAAACCACATTCGCCTATATCGAAGGTCGTCCCTTCACGCCTCGCGGCAAGGATTTCCAGACCGCGGTGGATTTCTGGAAGACGCTGCCCAGCGATCCCGGCGCGAAATACGATGAAGAGGTCGTGCTGCGCGCCGAGGAAATCGCCCCGCAGGTTACGTGGGGAACGAACCCTGGCATGGTCACCAACGTCACCGGGCGCGTGCCCGACCCCGAATCCTTTGCCGACCCAGTCGACCGCGAGGCCGCCACACGCGCGCTGCAATACATGGGTCTCAAGCCCGGCACCGCCATTCAGGACATCCCGCTCGATTATGTGTTTATCGGTTCGTGCACCAACTCGCGCATCGAAGACCTGCGCGCCGCCGCGCGCGTGGTAGCCGGCAAGCACATTGCCAAGTCATTGAAGGCCGCGCTGGTCGTTCCCGGCTCGCGCGTGGTGAAGGCCCAGGCGGAGAAGGAGGGACTCGACAAGATTTTCGCCGACGCCGGCTTCGAGTGGCGCGACGCCGGCTGCTCGATGTGCATCGGGATGAACGACGACATTCTGCCCGCCGGCCAGCGCTGCGCTTCCACTTCCAATCGCAACTTCGAAGGCCGCCAGGGCAAAGGCGGGCGCACGCATCTCGTCAGCCCGGTGATGGCTGCCGCCGCCGCGATTGCCGGCCACTTTGTCGATGTCCGCGACCGCCACTGGAACGTGGATGGTGTCGAATGATGCAACCCTTCTCCGAGCACCAGGGCCTGGTGGCCCCGCTTGACCGCGTCAACGTCGACACCGACCAGATGATTCCGAAACAATTCTGCAAGCTGCTCACGCGCGAAGGTTACGGCCGCCTGCTCTTTTACGACTGGCGCTACCTCGACGGCGAAAAGCCCAACCCGGATTTTGTTCTCAACCATCTGCGCTACCAGGGCGCGTCCATTCTGCTCGGGCGCGCCAACCTCGGCTGCGGCTCCAGCCGCGAGCACGCCGCCTGGGGCGTACTGGATTATGGTTTCCGCGTCGTCATTGCGCCGAGCTTCGCCGACATCTTCTACAACAACTGTTTCAAGAATGGCATCCTGCCGGTGCAGCTCAGCGACGCGCAGGTCGACGAGCTCTTCCGCCGTACCTACGCGAAGGAGGGTTACCGCCTGCGCGTCGACCTGGAACGGCAGACCATCAGTGACGACAATGGCCTCGTCTACAACTTTGAGATCGATCCTTTCCGGAAGTACGCGTTGCAGAAAGGCCTGGATGAAATCGGCCTCACCCTCGAGCACGAGGCCAAAATCGCCGCCTTCGAGAAACAGCGCAACCCGCAGGCTCCGCTCTTCGACCCCGCCCGCGTTGACCTCAAGATCTTCGACTCGACCACCAAGTAGGACAGGCATTCTTGCCTGTCATGCCTGCTTCAGCCGCCCAGCCACTTCCGCGCGGCGGGCAGATTCAGCACCACAATCACTACACTGGCTATAATGGCCAGCCCCGCGCCCCAGGCCATCAAGTTCACGCGCAACTCCGCACCGGGCGTCGCGGGGCGCCGGTCGCTGACGATGCGTCCCAGCACCAGCCCGCTCGCCAGCCCGCCGATGTGCCCGGCGGTGTCGAAGGGAAGGAACAACCCCAGCACAATCCCGATAATCGCCCAGCGGATGAGCTGGGCGCGGTAGTCGCGCGCGAAACCGGAGCCGAATTTCAGCCGCGTGATCAGGATTCCCATAAGCCCGAAGATAGCGGCCGACGCGCCAGCGCTGAGCCCCATCTGGTTCCACAAGGTGCTGGCTACGAACCCGCCGATACCGGTGACGAGATACAAAAACAGATACCGCCGCGAGCCGTAGGCTTCCTCCACCTGCGGCCCCAGTTGCAGCAGTGCAATCGAATTGAAGGCGATGTGCATCAAGTCCCAGTGCAGGAAGTTCGCCATCACCAGCCGCCACCACTGCCCGGCCAGCACCAGCATCCCCTGCTTGGCACCGAGCACCAGCATTACGTGGGGATTGACGCCGCCGGCGAGCGACATCGGCTCATCCGACACTCGCGCGCTCGCCACCCAGCACACGGCAAACAGCAGCAAGTTGGCGAAGAGCAGCGCGTAGGTCACCGGCGTCTCGGCGGGAATCACTGCCAGCGCCACGCGCTTGAAGGCCGAGAGCGACAGCGCGCCCTGTTTGGTGCCGCAGTTCGAGCAAACGTCCTGGTCGGCGCCGACCAGCAGGCCGCAGTTGAAGCACAGGCGCGGCTTGCGCTCGGGCTTGAAGAGCCCGGAGAAAAAAGCGGCCACGCGCTCGCGGGCGCGCTCCAGTTGCCACCGCATTCGGGGCGTGAGCATTCTTGCGCGATTTCCTTGTTTGTAGCGCGGGCGCTCCCTATAATACCTGCCCATCGCAGCCGGATGACAAATGTTTCTGCGCCCCGACAACCTCGGGGCAAGGGGGAAGCGGGAATGGCCAAACGCAGCTACGAAGCCAAGGGAGCGGCACTGGGACGGGAGTTGGGGCGCATCGTGGCGCGGCTGGAAAAGGAAGCGCGCAAGGCGGCGCGGCGCGCCAAGCCGCTGGCGGCCACCGCCAAGCGCAAGTCGATTGCGCTGATGCGGCAGGCGGCCTGGGCGCTGAACAAGGCGGCGCTGGAGCTCGAGAAAGCCGAAAAGCGCGGCCGCAAGGGCGGGAGCAAGCGCGCGCGGTGAGTCGCTCGACCCTGTGGTTCCGGCGCGCGGGCATCGCCGCGCTGCTGCTTGTAGTGGCGCTCGGCGTCGGCGGCTGCCGGCGCAAGAAAGCCACCGGCGCGGCGAAGCCGCCCTCCACGGCGCCGCCGGCGGTTTCCGGCCTCTACGTCGAGGAAGGCTTGGCTTCCTGGTATGGCCACCCCTATCATGGGCGGCCCACCGCCAACGGTGAAATTTACGACATGAACAAGATGACGGCAGCGCACCGCACGTTGCCGTTTAACACCTGGGTCAAGGTCACCAACCTCGAAAACCAGAAGGAAACGCGGCTGCGGATCAACGACCGCGGGCCGTTCATCGAGGGCCGCATCATTGACTTGTCGCGCGCCGGCGCCGAGGCGATTGCTATGATTGGCCCGGGAACGGCGGTAGTGCGCGTCGAAGTGGTGGAAACGCCGGCCGGCGCCTCCATCGAAGCTCGCTACGGCGTGCAGGTGGGCGCGTTCAAAGTGGTAGCCAACGCCAACCGCCTGCGCGAGGAGCTGTCCAAGAGCTACCGCGAGGTCAACGTCGTCACGTACGACGCTCCCGACGGGCTCTACTACCGCGTGCGCGTCGGTCGTCTGGCCACGATCGAGGAAGCGCAGAAGCTCGCCTCGCAGCTCAAGCGCGAGCCCGACATCACCGCCACCTTCGTGGTACGCCTCGACTGAAGACGGTTCGCATGAGCAAGGACTGCTTGTTCTGCCGCATCCTGGCCAAAGAGCTTCCTTCCAAGATTGTCTACGAGGACGAGCAGGCGGTCGCGTTTGAAGACATCAACCCACAGGCGCCGACGCACATCCTCGTAGTACCGCGCAAGCACCTCGCCACGCTGAACGAGGCCACAGCGGAGGACGAAGGGTTGCTCGGCCACCTGCTGGCGGTGGCGGCGAAGGTTGCGCGCCAGCGCGGCATCGCCGACAGCGGCTATCGCACGGTGCTCAACAACGGCCGCGGCGCCGGCCAGTCGGTCTTTCATCTGCACCTCCACCTGCTCGGCGGCCGCGGGATGCGCTGGCCGCCGGGCTAGCGAGGGTCGCGAGGACGCTGTAGCGATCGCAGGGAAACCCAAGAAGAGATTCCCCACGTCCCTTCTGCGGACGTGCCGCGTGCGATACATATTTCGGCGCGGCTGAAGCCGTGCCGAAAAAACGGCGGCCCTCCAAGGGGCTTTACCCGTGGGGTCATTCTTTGACGGCGAGGACGGTGGCGTAGGGATCGAGGAGAACTTCGTCGGGCTTAGCCTTCACCGGAAAGCGGAACTCCACTTTTTTGCCGGTCACAACCACGGTTCCGAGGCGCTCGAGCTGCTGGCCGAAGCGCGCGAAGAGCGGCAGCGGCATGGTGAAGACTTCAGAGACTTCCGACTGCGCAATCGAGCCTTCGACCTGCCAGCCGCGCCGCGCGTCGCGCCGCGCGCGCCAGCTCAAGTGATACCGCGGGATGCCGGTGTTGTAGACCCACTGCTGGAAAAACCAGTCGAGCTTGCCGGTGCCTTCGACGTCGGCCTGCGGCGGCAGCGCCGCTTCCAGCCGCCGGACGAACTCGTCGGTGGTAAGCGGCGCCTGGGTCGGTTGCGCCAGCCCGCGCAACACAGAGAAGAAACCGTTGTCGGAGCCGGTCTTCGAGTCGCGGAAGAGTTCCCGCAGCATGTGCAGCACCCACGGGCCTTTGGTGTAGACGAGCGTGGCGTAACCATCCGGGCTGCGGGAGCTGTTGAGCCGCATGCCCAGCGCCAGCGGTCCGGTAGCGTCGATGGGGGAGCCGTCGGCGTCCATCGAAAGCAGGTCATCGCGATAGCGGCTGAGCCAGAGTTGCCGCACCGCCTGGCCGCCCGGCTGCTGCTCGAGGTAGAGCAGCGACGAGTACGCCGCCAGGCTCTCCGCCAGCCATTGGTCGCGGTAGCGAGGCAACTGCACCCAGTTACCCCACCACTGGTGCGCGACTTCGTGTGCCGGCACGAGGTCGAGGAAGTGTTCCTGGCGCCGCTGGTTCAGTCCCAGACGCGCCAGGTCTTCGCGCGCCAGGAAGCTGAGCGTCGAAACGTAGAGCAGCCCGGGATAGCCTTGCCCGAACTGTCCGGGAATTTGGGTCACTTTCAACTCGCCGTACGGAAACGGCCCGAAGAGCGACGAGTAAAAGTCGAGGGCGCGCCCGACGTCGTCCGCCACGCGTTCGGCTTGCACCGAGGGCGGCTGCGGCAACGGCGGCAGCGGCGGTTCATCGGCCGGAGTGCCGCGGCGCCGCGGGGCCATCGCGGCCGGCGGCCGAAGGGCTCGCGCCAGCAGGGGCGGCTCGAGCTGCCGGTTGGCGTAGACGCGAATCGGGATGCCTTGATGGGTCGCGGTGCGCGCTTCGTAGTCGCCGATGTTGAAGCCCGCCACCGGTAGCAGTGTCTCGCTCACCCAGACTGACTCCTTCCACTCGCCTTCGGCGCGGCTCGCGCGCGGCAGCCCGGTCGCTGCCAGCTCCAGGGTGGCCGGAAATCGGAAGCGCAACTCGTAGCGCGCCGGCACGTAGCTGCCCAGGCGTGGATACCAGTTCTCCCGCGCGCCAACAAAGTAGACGCCGTTGCCCAGCGCCGCAATCACGCGGCCCTGGTAGCGGAACCGCAGCCGCCGCGGCGCGTCGGCCGAACCTTCGGACAGCACGACCAACACCAGGTCGGTGCCACGGTTGTGCACTTCTTCTTCGGTGTAGGCCGTGTTCTGGAAGAACTCGACCGGCCGCCACTTGCTGCCTGCTTGTTCGCTCACCTCCTGTACCAGCAAGCGCCGCGAGAGCTCGAACAGCAGCACCCGCGAGTCGGCGAACGGCTCCAGCTCAACCTCACATACTCCTTCCAATTCCGTCGAGGGAAGGATGGTGGTCTCGATTTGATAGGAGCGGGCTCGGGTAGTGGGCGGCGCCTCCGGTCTTTCCCGCGGCGAGAAGGACGTCCAGACGTCGTAATACGACAGCCCCTCGACGATGCGCAGCTGGCCCACGAGCAGTTGCTCCGGCCGGCGCTCGTCCACCACTAAATCAAACGGGCCAAGCCGTTCGCCCATCACGCCGGCGTAGAAGTAGCGCCCGCCCGAGGACGTGGTGTCCAGCACCAGGCGCAGCGAGTGGTTGGCGTTGAGCGCCGGCAGGCGCTCCGCCCAGCGCTCGAGCAGCCCCGGCGCGTGTTGCGGCTCGCCCGCGCCCGCGAGCAACTGGCGCCTCAGCTCGGCGTAGGTGTCGTCGCTGAAGCGGAAGTAGGCGGCGTCGAAGGTTTCGGTGAGAATCGGCGAACCGGTGAACTTCGCCATCTGTTGCCGCTCCGGCAAGTCAGGCGGCAGCACCAACACCTCGCCCGTGCCTTCGAACACCGCACCCGTAACCCGCCCCGCCACCGGTTCGAAAAACACCAGCGTGCCGTGGTGCAGCGTCAGCCGGATAGCGTCGTGGCGCAGCCGCACCTCGGCTACCTTGTAGCTGTTGGACGGATCGAGTGCCACCCGCTGCAGCTTCTCCAGCAGTTCCTTCCTGTCTTCTTGCGCATGGCTCGCTTGCACGAAGAACGAGGCGCCCACCAGCGCCGCCGGCAACACCCATCGGAGATGTCGCACACTCCCCATAGTTCGACTCTAGTCCACCGGAGCTCACGCCGCAAGCTGCTCTTGAGATTGATTGATTGCCGCTAGGGCTACAGCGTCAGCAGCAGGCCTGCCAGCAAAGCGGCGCGCTCCGGCATGCGCCGCGCGACCACGAATTCAGCCGGCGAGTGCAAGCCCAGCCCGACGCCGCCCAGCCCGTCGAGCGTCGGCACGCCCAGCCCAGCGGTGAAGTTGCCATCCGAGCCGCCGCCGGTCGCCGACTCGTCCAGCTTTACCCCGAGCTCATCGGCCAATCGTTGTGCGTGACGAAAGAGACGAACGACGGGCGGGGTGCGCTCCAGCGGCGGCCTATTGACGCCGCCGCGCACAATCAGACGGGCGCGCTTGTCGTTCGGCTTGAGCTGTCGCATCTGCCGCTCGATCCACCTGCCGTCTGTCATGCGCGCAATCCGCACATCCACCAGCGCGCGCGCGTGTTCGGCCACTACGTTGGTGCGCGTGCCGCCTTCGACCACGTCCACGTTGAGCGTCAGCCCGCGCGCCGGTCGTGCCAGCTTTGCAACCCTCAGAATCTGCGCCGCCAGCTCGTGAATCGCATTTACGCCTTTCTCCGGCTCGACGCCTGCGTGAGCGGCGCGGCCTTCGACAATCACCTCGAACTCGCCCACGCCTTTGCGCGCGGTTTTCAGCGCGCCATGCAAGCCCGTCGCCGGCTCCAGCACCAGCACCGCGCGGCTGCGCCGTGCCTCGCGCTCAATCAGGGCGCGGCTGGCGGCGCTGCCGACTTCTTCGTCGCTGGTAAAGAGAAAAACGAGCTTGGCCCGCGGCACAAGCTTCAGCGCCTTCAAGGCATCCACCGCAAACAGCGCCTGCACCAGCCCGCTCTTCATGTCCACTGTGCCCGGCCCGTGGGCGCGCCCACGGCGCACCGTAAACGGCATCCGCTTCAGCGTGCCTAGCTCGTACACCGTGTCCATGTGCCCGAGCACGAGCAGTTGTCCATCTGGCCGCCCGGTGCTAAGGAAGAGTTCCGCGCGGAGGATAGGCCCGCGTCCGCGGGTCGGGAGCAGTTGCACGGTCGCGCCGCCACTTCGCCACCTGCCTGCTAGAAACTCCGCCAGCTTGGCGACCGCTGCCGGCTGCGTGCTGGGCGACTCCAGCGACACCACCTCGCTCAGCAGCTTCACCATTTCCGCTTGCCGCGGCCGGAGATACTTGTATAGGGCGCGCACGCTCATCCAAGCGGCCATCCTATTCAACGGTTCGTTTGCGCGCAAGCAATAGTCGGGCTACGATAACTGCTTTCAGCAGGAGGGCACAATGTCGACTTGGACCTTCGAACCCGGACACTCCGCCGCCGAGTTCCGTTGCAAACACATGATGGTTACCTGGGTGCGCGGCCACTTCAAGAACGTGCGCGGCACAATGCGCTTCGACCCCGGCGATCCCGCCGCCGCCACAGTCGAAGCCAGCTTCGAGGCCGCCTCCATCTGGACGGGCGAGCCCGACCGCGACGCCCACCTGCGCAGCGCCGACTTCCTCGACGCCGCCAATCACGCCACCATCACCTTCAAGAGCACTTCAGTTACGTCCTGCGGTCCGAACGAATACAGAGTGGCCGGCAACCTGACCCTGCGCGGCGTCACCCGGCCGGTGCTCCTCGACGTCACCTATCTCGGCCAGTGGCAAACGCCGTTCTGGGTTGGCAACGAAGACAAAGGGCCCGTTACCCGCGCCGGCTTTGTCGCCGAGACCCGCATCAACCGCCACGACTTCGGCGTGAGCTGGAACGGCGCGCTCGACCACGGCGGCATTGTCGTTGGCGACGAAGTCTTCATCACTCTCGACATCGAAGCCCTTCAGGACAAGCTATAATCGTTGAACGGCGCGGCTCCCAAAGCGCCGCCAAGGAGCGTGCCCTGTGAAAATGGACGCGGCGGAAATCCGCCGGGTGTTACCCCACCGCGAGCCCATTCTCCTGGTGGACGAAGTGCTGGAGATGGAGCCGATGCGGCGCATCGTCGCCCTCAAGCGCGTGCGCGCCGAGGAGCCCTACTTCGCCGGCCACTTTCCTGGCGCGCCGGTGATGCCTGGCGTGCTCATCATCGAAGCGATGGCCCAGGCGGGCGCGCTGCTGCTCTTTCGCGAGGTGCCCGACCGCGAATCCAAGCTGGTCTTTTTCGCCGGCATCGACCAGGCGCGCTTCCGCGCTCCGGTGTTTCCCGGCGACAATCTGCGGCTCGAGGTCGAAGTCATCTCCTGGCGCAACACCCGCAGCAAGATGGGCGGCAAAGCTTACGTCGGCGACAAGCTGGTGGCTGAAGCCGAGCTGCTTGCCACCCTGGTTGACCGCGAGCGCGCCGCCGGCAGAATGAGGGAGACTCCGGCAACGTCGTGAGCATTCACCCCACCGCTATAGTCGACCCGCAGGCGCGCCTGGCGCCGAGCGTGCGCGTCGGGCCCTACGCAGTGGTTGGCGCTGAAGTCGAAATCGGCGAGGACACCGAAGTCGGCGCTCACGCTGTCATCGAAGGCCCCATTCGCATCGGGCGCCGCAACCGCATTTTTCCCCACGCCGCCGTGGGCCTCATCCCGCAGGACTTGAAATTCAAGGGCGAGCGCAGCGAGGTCATCATCGGCGATGACAATCGCGTCCGCGAGTTCGTCACCATCCACCGCGGCACCGAGGGCGGCGGCGCGGTTACGCGCCTCGGCAGCCACAACCTCATCATGGCCTACTCGCACATCGCCCACGACTGCCAGATTGGCGACCACTGCATCCTCGGCAACGCTGCCACGCTCGCCGGCCACGTCGTCATTGAAGACTGGGCCATCGTCGGCGCCCACAGCGGCGTGCACCAGTTCTGCCGCATCGGCCGCCACGCCTTCATCGGCGGCTACACGGTGATTACCCAGGATGTGCTGCCGTTCTCTTCCACGGTGCAGGAGCGCGACACGCGCGTCTATGGCATCAACCTGGTCGGCCTGCGGCGGCGCGGGTTCGACCGCGAGCGGCTCGAGCGCCTCCAGCGGGCCTTCCGGCTGTTGACTCAGGCTAACCTCAATACCTCGCAAGCGCTCGAGCAGATCCGCGCCTCGCTCAACCAGAACGAAGATATCGAAGCGCTGGTGCGCTTCGTCGAAACCTCGGAGCGCGGGATAATCAAATGACCGGCGCCGGCCGCTATGCCCTTATTGCCGGCAACGGGCAATTTCCCTTGCTCGTCTTGCGGGAGGCGCAAAAGCAGGGCGTCAACATGGTCGTCCTCGCCCTGCGCGAGGAAACCTGGCCGGACATCGAGCAGCTCGGCGTCCCCGTTCATTGGGTGAGCCTCGGCGAACTGCAGAAAGCCCTCGGCATCCTGAAAAGCGAATCGGTGAGCAAGGTGGTGATGGCCGGGCAGGTGAAACACAAACAAATCTTCAGCAACATCCCGCCCGACGGCTTCATGGGTCAGCTTCTCGCCGGCCTGCCGCAGAAGAACACCGACGCGCTCATCGGCGCCATCGCCGAGGCGCTGGGTTTTGTCGGCATCGAAGTCGTGGACTCCACGCTCTTCCTCAAGCACCTGCTGCCTGAGCCGGGTCGGCTTTCGGCCCGCGCGCCGGACGCCGAAGAATCGGCCGACATCGCCTACGGCCGCCGCATCGCTCGCACTCTCGCCGGCCTCGACCTCGGCCAGACCGTCGTCGTCTGCCAGCGCGCCTGTGTCGCTATCGAAGCCATGGAAGGTACCGATGCGGTCATCGAGCGCGCCGCCTCGCTGGCCAACGGCAGCCGGCTCGTGGTCGTCAAAGTATCGAAGCCGGGACAGGACATGCGCTTCGATGTGCCGGTGGTGGGCCTGCCCACGCTGGAAGTGATGAAACGCTCCAACGCCACCGCGCTGGCACTCGACGCCGGCCGCACGCTGGTGTTCGACGCCGAGGAGTTCCGCCGCCGCGCCGACGACTACGGCCTCGCCGTCGTGGCTCTGGCGCCGGACAAGGACTAGCAATGGCGGACAGAATCAAAGTCGGCGTGGTCGGCGTGGGCGACTTCGGCCGCCACCACGTGCGGCTCTATCGCGAGCTGGACGGCGCCGAGTTGGTCGGCGTCTGCGACGCCGACACCGCGCGGGCTCGAACCATCGCGCAGGAATTCAGCACACACACTTTTGATTCACTCTCCGCCCTGGCCGAATCGGCGCAAGCCGTCAGCGTGGCGGTGCCGACCCAACACCACGCCGGCGTGGCCGGGGAACTTCTGCAGCGCGGCTGCGATGTACTGGTGGAGAAGCCCATCGCCGCCTCGCTCGCCGAAGCCGATGAGCTGGTGCGCACCGCTGAAGCCGGCGGGCGCATCTTACAGGTGGGCCACACCGAGCGCTTCAATCCAGCCGTGGTCGCGGCGGCGGGAGTCGTGACGCAGCCGCTGTTTTTCGAGGTGCACCGGCTGGGCGTGTTCAGCGGACGCAGCCTCGATGTGGATGTAATTTTCGATCTGATGATTCACGACCTCGACATCCTGCTGAGCTTCGTGCCCCAGCGCGTCGAACAGGTGCACGCCGTCGGCATCCCCATCCTCAGTTCCAAGGTGGATATCGCCAGCGTGCGGCTGGAGTTCGCCAACGGCTGCGTCGCCAACCTCACCGCCAGCCGCGTCTCCACCGAGAAAGTGCGCAAATTGCGCTTTTTCCAGCCGCACACCTATGTCTCGATTGATTTCACCCGCCAGGACGTGCTGATGATCTCGCTCGACCCGGCCAAAGCCACCGGCGCGGCGTCGCCGCTTGGTCTGCCGGCGGGTTTGAGCATCTGCAAGCTTGAGACCAAGCCGGAAGAGCCGCTGCGCGCGGAGCTGCGCTCCTTCCTGGAGGCTGTGCGGACGCGCCGGCCGGGCCCCGCCGACGGCCGCGACGGACGCCGCGCGCTGGCGCTAGCCGAGCAGGTCGCCGAGGCCATCGCCGCGCACGCGCACAAACTTCCGCCGAGTGTGGTGCCGGCGCCGGCAACAAAGTAGGATTGAAGGAAGAGATGCGAACGAACTCCGGCTACGGGCTGTTTCCCGGTTGGCCAGGCCGTGCGGCCGGCGTGGATGCGAGCTCGCTGCTGGCGCCGCCCCGGGGCGTGAACGTCGAACCGCGCCTGCTGGTGGACCTGAGCGATCCCTTTGCCAACATCCCTGTCGTCACTAGCGGCATTGTCCTGCCCTCCAGCGGCCAAGAAGATGAGCCGCAGTTGCTGCTCGACTGGAGCGACCCGCTGCTGCGCATCCCGGTGCGCCGCGCGGCATTGGTGTTGCCCGGCAAGGAAGGCGAGCCCGAAACTGAGCTGGCCACAGACTGGACGGACGAAGTGGCCACACTGCGCTGGCGCACACTCGCCCTGACCGCTCTCGTCCTGCACGTGGTGGCGATTTTGTTGCTGGCGATTTGGCCGCGGCTGTTTCCGGAGCGCGAGCTGACCGCCGAGGAAAGAAAGCAGCGTGCGAAAGATTCGCTGGCCATCCTCTACATTCCGCCGGACGTCCTCGAATTGCCGCCGATGCCGAAACAGGAGCTCACTCCCGAAGAGCGCAAGCGCGCCACCGTCCACTCGCCGATCCACGTCGACCCCAAGGAGTTGGAACGCATCATTCCGCCGACGCCGCCTCCGGCCGGTGGCGCGCTGCCGGGCGCGCCCTCGTTGCCGGTGCCGCTGGCGCCGGAGCGGTCGGAGAGGACTGAGCGCCCCGAACGTTCGCGTGAAATCGTCCGCTTGGAGGACTTGCCGCAGCGTCCCGGCGGGCCCGGTGCCGGCGTTCCGCTGCCCAAGCCGACGACGCCCGGCCGCGCCATCGAGGAATCGCTTCGCCGGGCGCAATCCGGTGGCGGGCAGGGAGGACCCGGCGGCGTGCCGGGGCCCGGCCTTGGCACTGGCCCCATCAATCCCCGGCTTAACACGCCGTATCCCATCATTCTTTCGGACACCAAGGGGGTGGATTTTGGTCCCTACCTCGTCCGCTTGCTCAATGGCGTGCGGCGCAACTGGTACGCGGTGATGCCGGAGTCGGCCTACCTCGGCGATCAAGGGAAGGTGGTCATTATCTTTACCATTAACAAAGACGGCTCGGTGCCTCCTGACCAGCCCGACGTCGTCAGCAGCTCGGGCAAGATTCACCTCGATCGGCCCGCGCTCGCCGCCATCCGCTCTGCCCAGCCCTTCCCGCCGTTGCCCAGTGAATTCACCGGCGACAACATCGTCATCCAGTTCACCTTCCTCTACAACCTCCCGGCGGAGTACCCCAACCAGTAACGCGCGAGAACCCAACCGTTGAGCCCTGCGGCCTCTGCCGCTGGGTCAAAACATCCGCCTTCAGCCCCGGAAGCCATCTCCTGTATGCTCTATCTTTCCGGGGCGCGAATGAAGCTGAATCGCACACAGGTTGCCGGCATGCTGGTACTGCTGGTGCTGCTTCTTCTCGCCACCCTGATTCGTTACTGGAAGGTTCTGCTCCCGTGAGTCTCCGCCCGCTGGTCGTCATCGTCGGCCCCACTGCCGGCGGTAAGTCGGCGCTGGGGCTGTTCTTGGCTGAAAAGCTCGGCGGCGAGATTGTGGTCTGCGATTCGACCCAGGTCTATCGCCACTTCGATATCGGCACCGCCAAGCCCACTGCGGAGGAGCGCAAGCGCGTACGACACCATCTGCTTGACCTCTGCGAGCCGACCGAGGGATTCACCGCCGGCGACTACCTGCGCTTGGGCCGCCAGGCGCTCGGAGGAGTCAGCCGGCGCGGCAAGCTGCCCATTGTCACGGCGGGGACGGGTTTGTATCTGCGCGCCCTCCTCGAGGGTCTTTCGCCGCTGCCGCCGCGCTCGCCCGAGTTGCGCGCTCGATTGCAGGAGCGCGCCGACAGGAAGGGAAGTTCGTACCTGCACAGGTTGCTGGCGCGCGTCGACCCGCAATCAGCGCGCGGGATTTCGCCGCAGGACGCGCCCAAGCTGATTCGCGCGCTCGAGGTCGTTTTTGTGGCGCGCCGGCCGCGCGGCGAGTTGTTTCGCGAGGGGCGGCCCAGGCTGGAAGGTTACTCCGTAACCAAGCTCGGCCTGTTGCCTGAACGGTCGGCGCTCTACGCCCGCATCGAGGCCCGCATCGAGCAGATGCTGGCGGCGGGCTGGCTGGAGGAGACAAAGCGTTTGCACGAACGTTTCGGCGACTCCGCCAAGCCCTTCGGCTTCATCGGCTACAAGCAACTGGCGGCGCAGCTGCGCGGTGAAATCTCGTTGGCGGAAGCGGTGACGCTGATCAAACAGGAGACGCGCAACTTCGCCAAGCGGCAATTCACCTGGTTCCGGAAAGAGCCCGAGGTAGAGTGGCTGGCTGGCTTCGGCGATGCCGCGACCCTTCAAGCGGAGGCGTTGGTTCGCCTCCGCGCTGCGGTGCGTGGCAGCTAGGAGATTGGTTCGATGGGGAAAGAGCCCGACTGCACACTGTCCAGCGCGAGTTTCTTTTCTTCCCGGCGTTCCTCGCGCCGCTGGCGCTTGAGCTGAGCCTTCTCGCGCAGCATTCTTTCGCGTTGCCGCTTCCGAAACGTCTGTTGACTCTTGGCCATTACGCTCCCTTCGCCCGATACTGGCTTCCAGAGTATCACGGACAGGAGCGCCCCGGGGCTTTTTGAGGCGCGCGAGGCGGCGTAAAGAAGTTGCTGGCGTTCGCTGCCGGCGGAGCGTATAGTGGATGCATGGGGAAAGGACAGCAGTGCAAATCCTCTATGTAGGTTTTGACGTAGCTCCAACTTCGCGCAGCTACAATTTTCGCGTGACCGACGGCGCCAAGGCTGTGCGGAGCTTTACTGTCAAAGTTCCGCTTAACGCCTTCCGCGGCACACAGTTGAAATTCCAGGATGGACCGGAGCTGTGCCACGGAAGGTTGAAGCGTGCGCTCGAAGGCGAAGCCGCCGACTGCCCGGCCAAGCCGAACCTGATTGTCGAAGAGTGGGACGCCGAGGACTTTCTGCGGACTCGCTATCCGCGGAGACACCGCTAGCCGGCTCCGCTCCCGGCCCGCTGCCGCAGAAAGGGCTTGCGCTCTGGCTGGGTTCATGTTATTGTATCGCTGCGTTTGAAGCTCTTGTACCGCTGTAGAGATGTTGATCACAGAGGCCGCGAGCATCACGCTCGCCGTTTTTTCTTGTCAGCCTCGAGGCGTCGAGAGTAGCAAATAGCACCAAGACCAAGGAGTAACAAGCAGTGACAAACAATGGACGTGAGCAAGGCACCGTGAAGTGGTTCAACGCCTCGAAGGGCTATGGATTCATCCAGCGCCAGTCGGGCGAAGACGTGTTCGTACACTTCTCCGCCATCCAGGGTGACGGCTACCGCACGCTGCAGGACGGCGCCGCGGTGGAGTTCGAAGTGGTCCGCGGCCCCAAGGGCTTGCAGGCCGCCAACGTTACCCAACTCTAAACTTCACGCAAGCCAAACTCCGAGAGCCGGGCTTCGGCCCGGCTCTTTTTTTTCGTAGCCGGGGCCCAGCGAAGCCCGGACGTAGCCGGGGCGAAGCCGATCCGTGTCTCAGTGGGCGCGGGAGAAGTGCTCGTGGACGATGCGCCACTGCTTGCCCTGCTTTATGAACACGTGGCTGCCGCGGCCGCGCACCACGCGCCGGCCCAGCGTCACCGTCCAGTAGAAGCTCGCCACGGCCGCGTTGCCGAATACCTGCACGCGGGGTTGGGCAACCCGGTAGCGGACGCGCCGCGCCTGCTGTAGGTAGTGCTGGAAGGTCTTGCCGAGTGCGACGCGCCCCGCGATCCGCGCGTGCCGGGTGGAGGAGAAGCCGACAAAGCCGGGCGCAAACTGCCGCAGCAGCTTGCCGACCTGGCGTTGATTGAAGTTGCGTTCCTGCTCCCGTTCCATCTGAAGAATCGTGCGCTGGACGGCGTTCATGAGGTCCTCCCGAAGGGCTGCTGGCTCTAGCGTAGCACCAGTCAACCGATAATCCAATAAACTGATAAACGGGCTTCGGCTATAATTGTTTCGTGAACCAGCAAGCACACAAACCGCCCGGGCCGCCCAACCGCGACGCCGCCAATATTCAGGACGGGTTTCTCAACCAGCTGCGCCGCGACCGCCTGAAGGTCACAATCTTTCTGATGAGCGGCGACAAACTGGTTGGCCGCGTGAAAAGTTTCGACAAGTTCTCGCTCCTGCTCGAATCCGAAGGCCAGGAGCAGCTCATTTTCAAGCACGCCATCGCCACCGTGGTCGTCAGCAAGGCTTCCGCCGGAGGGACGCCACAAGGGCAGGGATGAAAAAGCTGCGCCCGGTGAATCACCCTGAGCGGGCCTTGCTGGTCGGCGTGCGCCTGCCGCGGCGCTTTCAGGGCAGCACCGACGACAGCCTGGACGAGCTCGACGCGCTGGCGCGCAGCGCCGGCGCTGAAGTTCTCGGCCGGCGCGAGCAAACTCGCGAGCGGCCCGACCCGGCGACGCTCATCGGTCGCGGCAAGGCCGAGGAATTACACCGCGAAGCCGAAGCGCTGGGCGCCGACCTGCTGCTCTTCGACCACGACCTCACGCCTACGCAGCTCCGCAACCTCTCGACCGGCGGCGATATCCGCGTCCTCGACCGAACCCAGCTCATCCTCGACATCTTCGCCCGGCGCGCCCGCACGCGCGAAGGCCAGTTGCAGGTTGAGATGGCGCAGTTGAATTACCTCCTGCCACGGCTGACGGGGAAGGGAATTGAGCTCTCGCGGCTCGGCGGTGGCATCGGCACGCGCGGCCCGGGAGAAACGCAGCTGGAGGCCGACCGGCGGCGCATTCGTCGCCGCATCGCAGCGCTGAAAGAAGAGCTCGAGGCGGTCCGCCGCCGCCGCGCCCAACAGCGCCAGGCGCGTCGCGGCACGCCCACGCTCGCGCTCGTCGGCTACACCAACGCCGGCAAGTCCACGCTATTCAACGCGCTCACCGACTCACGGGTAGAAGTTTCGTCGAAACCTTTCGCGACTCTCGATCCCACCCTCCGCGCTCTGGAGCTCCCGTCCGGCCGGCGCGTGCTGCTCTCCGACACGGTCGGCTTCATTCGCAATCTGCCCCACGGATTGGTTGCAGCCTTCCACGCCACGCTGGAGGAAGTGGAGCAGGCGGCAATGATTCTGCATGTGAGCGACATTTCCAGCCCGCACCACCGTGAGCACGACGACGAAGTGGTCAAAGTTCTCGAGGAATTGAGCGCCGGCGACACCCTGCGGTTGATGGTGTTCAACAAAATCGACCGGCTCAGCGCTGCCGAGCGACGCGGACTGAAGAATTCTTCTCGCGCGGTGTTTATTTCTGCGCTGACCGGCGACGGGCTGCCCGAATTGCTCCACCAGATTGACGAGCAGTTGCCCAACGACCGGCTGGTGCGCCGCACGCTGCGCTTTTCAGCCTCCGACGGGCGTCCGCGGGCGCTGGTGCACGAGTTCGGTCGAGTGTTGAGCGAGCAATTCCGCGACGGTGTGGTGTGGATGGAGGTCGAACTGCCGGAATCGGTTGCAAGTCGAGTTCGAGAATTCACACTTCAGCCTCACTCCCCGACCTCTCGATGAAATCGCTGCTTTAGTCGTTTGGGTTACTTCTCATTGGCGCGACAACTTGCTGTTGGGAAAGGAGTTTTGTCTGTGGAAAAAAGTGTGGAAACTCCAATCGCGCCGGACGCCGCATGATTCCTGTATTTTTGCGCGAGGCGAGCAGGAGTTCCGTCCCGCAGCCCGTAACTAGCTGATAATGAATACTTTGCAGGCAGGAGCGGCGGCGTGGCCCAAGCGAACCCGAAGACTGCCAGCAAAAGCGAAAGAAAAATCGGTGGGGCAGTTTTGCACATTTCTGGGGCACGAAGAGATTCGGTTGACACCAGCGCGAGCCCGCGGGTATAGTCGCGACAGGTTGAGCGGAGCGGCGCGCAAAAACCGATCCGGCAGGCAGCGATGAACTTCCCCAACGCGCTTACGCTATTTCGAATCTTTCTAATTCCCCTGCTTGTAGTCGTACTTCTCACCCGTGGACAGAATTCCGAGCTTTGGGGCGTGGCCATTCTGCTGGGCGCAGCGATGACCGACTGGCTGGACGGTTATTGGGCGCGCACGCGGCGGCAAATCACCACTTTGGGGGTTCTGCTCGATCCCATCGCCGACAAGCTGCTCATCTCGGCGGCCTTTATCAGCTTGGTGGAGCTCAATCTGGCCCCGGCGTGGATGGTGGTCATCATCATCGGGCGCGAACTTGCGGTGCAGGGGCTGCGCATTATCGCTTCCGCCGAAGGTTTCACCGTCGCGGTTTCAGATTTGGGAAAACTGAAGATGGTCCTTCAGGTCTGCGCCGCCGCGATTCTGATTCCTTCCCATCGTTTCCCCGAGTTGCAGCCGGCGGGGACGATGGCGTTGTGGCTGGTGATGCTCTCGGCGCTGGTCAGCGCGGTGCGCTACTTCGCGGAGTTCTGGCGGCACCTCGACGACCGCGTAAAGCAGCGCCGCGCCGAGCTCCTCATCGTCCGTCCGCCGGCCAAGAAGCAAGATGCAACCGCTCAATGAGGACGAGCAACGCTGCCTGTTGAATCTGGCGCGGCGGGCCATCCGGGCTGGACTGCGCGGCGAGCGGCTCGACCTCTCCGGCGTCGCGGCTCAACTCCCATCCTCGCGATTGCGCGAACCGGGCGCGGCTTTCGTCAGCCTTCATCTCAAGGGCCACCTGCGTGGCTGCGTCGGCTACATCGTGGCTCGCAAGCCCCTCTATGAAACCGTGGTCGAAGCGGCTTGCGCTGCGGCTTTCAACGACTTGCGCTTCCCGCCTCTGCGCGAGGATGAGCTCGACGGGTTGGAGATTGAGATTTCCGTGCTCTCGCCGCTCTTCGTTGTCAAGCCGGAAGAGGTGCACCCCGGCGAGCACGGCCTGATGGTTTCACTCGGCCCGCGCCGCGGGCTGCTGCTGCCTCAGGTGGCCACCGAATATGGCTGGACCCGCGAGCGTTTTCTCGAAGAAACCTGCCGGAAGGCTGGTCTGGAAGCCGACGCGTGGAAGAAAGGCGCCCGCCTCGAGGCTTTTACCGCTTTTGTTTTTTCCGAAGCAACCGCGACGGCAAAGGCAGAGGCTCCCGGAGCCTCCACGGGCTGAGCTAGTCCGGCGGGAGGCTCATTCTCCGCAGCAAATCCTGAAAGCGCGGCTCGCTGCGCAGCGTATCCCATTGAGGTTGGGCCTTGAGCATGTAGGTTTCCCTCTGCAAATACGCCATCTCCAGCCAGCCTAAAGCTCGTTCCTTGTCGCCCAGGCCGGCATAAACGGCGGCAATCCAGGCCGCTCCGATCTTTTCCTGGTTCCAGCGATGTTCCATGGCCGCGAGAGTCTTCAACGCCTCCTGTCTCCGACCACCGCGCGCGTAGGCATAGCCCAAGGATCCACTAACTCCGCCAGTACGGCGCTGGTTTTCCTCCAGAACGGCGATGGCCTGCTCATGAAGTCCCATATTCGAGTAGGCGAGCCCCAGCTCCACGCGCGCCGGAGCAAAAGCAGGGTCCAGGTGGAGCGCGTTTCGATACTGCTCTATCGCCTGCTCGTACTTGCGGGCATAGCAGTACGCACGGCCGACGTCTACTGTGATTCGAGGCGAGATTGGGTCCAGCTCCTGGGCCCGCTTCGCCTCAGCAATGGCTTTGTCAAACCGTCCCACCGCCTCCAGATGGGCAGCGTACCAGTGGTGCGCATTGGCGTAATTCGGGTCCAAGGCCAATGCGCGCTCGAATTCTCTCTCCGCCTCCGGGATCCTGTAATCGTACTCTGCCAGAATGCCGGCTAGGGAGAGGTGGGCTTCCGCCAGGGTGTTATCCAGCTCCAGGGCTCGTAACACAGCGGCCTTGGCTTTGGGCTTTGCTTCATGCTGCGTCAAGTAGCCGTAATTTGCCAGCACGATGTAGGAATCGGCAATCCCCACATAGCCTGGGGCGTAGCGCGGGTCGAGTTCCACAGCCTGCTGAAAGCACTCCAGGCCCTTCTTCAATCCCTCCGCCGTTCTCTGGCTCCAGAAGTAGCGACCTTTGAGGTAGAACTGGTAGGCCTGGGGGTTTTCCGTATGCCTCTTGGCCAGCCGGGCGCGCCGCTCGCCGGTGAGTTCCACGGCCAGCGCGCTGGCCGTTTGGGTGGCGATTGAGTCCTGCAGATCGAGAATGTCCGTTGACGCGCCGTCAAAGGTGTCCGCCCAGAGAGTCAATCCGTCCTGCACTCGAACCAGGCGCACACTGACCCGGATTCGGTCAGCGGAGCGCTGCAAGCTCCCTTCCAAGACAGCATCCACTCGCTGCTGGCGGCCGGCCTCCTGTGCATTTTGCGTCGGGCCGGCGTAGCGCCGCACAGCGCTGGTCGGGCGTACCACGATCGGTTCAAGGCTGGAGAGTCGGGTGATGAGTGTGTCGGCCAGGCCGAGGCCGAGAATCTTGTCTTCTTCCGTGCCCCCGATAGGCACGAAGGGGAGAACAGCCAGGGAATGGATCGAAGGCGCCACCGGTTTCCGGGCGTTCCACAAAGCCCACGACCCGAACCCGACAGCCGCCACTAACACCGCTGCAAGCGCCAACCACCGACCTCTTCGCGGCCTCGCCGCCAGCAATCGTTTCTCGGCTGCCTCATCCTCTTCGACAACCAGTTGCGCTCGCGTTCGTTCGTGCACCAAGATGTGGACAGATTCGGCGCCCGTCGAGCGCACGGGGGCGACAAAGCGGTAGCCTCGTTTCGGTATCGTTTCAATGTACGTCTGGCCTTCACTTCCCTCACCCAGGGCCTTGCGCAGGAGGAAAATATTCTGGGTAAGGTTGGATTCTTCGACGAAGGTATCTGGCCAGACTTCCTGCATCAACTCGTCTTTGAGCACCACATGGCCACTTTGGCGCACCAGTACCAGCAGGGTATCAATGGCCTTGGGCGGGAGTGGGACAGGCTGATTGTCGCGAAGCAGCAGCCCTTCAGACGCCAGCAGCCGGAAAGGGCCGAACTCATAGAAGTTCTGCGTTTCCTGCCGCATAGTGCCCTCAGAGTTCTTTGAGAAAAAACCTATCTCCGCCTGAGGACTGCACTCGTGCTCCTAGGGTAACACGGGAGCGCACAAGGGTCAACTTGGTGTGGCCACGGAGGGACGGTGGGGAAGCGGAAAACCACGCTGCTGGTGGAGACGGAGAGAACAATCTACTTGGACAGAGCCGGCAGAGCTGACAACGAGTGGTGTCCGGTGTGTGGCCTGTGGGTGGCCACTGTGCCCCACCACGAAGCAGTTTTCCTGGCCGGTGGCCCGGAGCGCTTGATGAATTGGATTCGGGCTGGTCGTGTGCACACCGGCTCGGCCATCGGGCCGATGGCGTCCATTTGCTTGGATTCCCTGACCAAGAACCTGCAAGGAGTTGGGTCATGAAGAGAGAATGGACGATTCGCTTGGCGGCCTGGGTAGTTGCATCGCTGCTGGTCTGTCCGCTGATTGGGGCGGAGAATCTGCCACGTGTCTCCGGCCCCCGTGACGTCGCCCACCGCGCTCGTCTGCCGATGGTTTTTGAGCCCAACCGAGGACAAACCGATGTGCGGGTGCAGTTTCTTTCCCGCGGCCGCCGCTATGTACTCTTCTTGACTCCCACCGAGGCGGTATTGGCGCTCGCCGGATCCCAGCCGCGTGAGGCGGTGCTGCGGCTCAAGCTGGTGGGCGCCAACCCGGCGGCAATACTGGTCGGCGAAGAGGAGCAACCGGGAAGGAGCCACTACTTTCTCGGAAACGATCGCGCACGGTGGCACACGGGCATCCCGCACTATTCCAAAGTGCGCATCGCGGGCGTGTATCCGGGCATCGACTTGGTCTTCTATGGGACCCCTGAGAATGAGCTGGAATACGACTTTGTTGTTTCCCCGGGCGCCGACCCACAGGCGATTGTCCTGGCCGTGGAGGGAACGGAGAGAACGGAGTTGGACGCTGCCGGCGATGCACTGCTCCGCCTCCCGGCTGGGGAAGTGCGCCTGCGCAAGCCTGTCGTTTACCAAGAGCGCGAGGGCGCGCGCCCCCTGCTGGCTGGAGCCTACAGGTTGGACGCGCACGCACACTTGCATTTCGAAGTAGGGACCTACGATCGGACCCGCCCGCTGGTGATTGACCCGGTCCTGAGCTATTCCACCTATTGGGGAGGTGACCATACTGACGAGGTCAGGGGGGTTGCGGTGGATTCCAGTGGAAACATCTATCTGACCGGTCTAGTCAACTCGTCACTGAATTTCCCACTGGGTGGTCCGGCTCTCGATTCCACGTTGGGCGGCCAGCAGGACGCTTTCGTCAGCAAGCTGAACAATGCCGGTACGACACTGATTTATTCCACTTACCTGGGCGGGTCATCTCCCGACAGCGCCAGCTCCATTGCGGTGGATTCCTCTGGGAATGCCTATGTCACCGGGATTACCGGTTCGAGTGACTTTCCCACCACTATGGGAGTTGTGCAAGGAATGCCGGGAGGGAGCGCGGACGCTTTTGTCACCAAGCTCAATTCGACCGGTACGGCGCTGGTCTATTCGACCTATCTCGGCGGGGCGGGTTTCGACCGAGGGAGCGGTATTGCGGTCGACGCCTCCGACAATGCCTACATCACGGGCTCCACAACTTCGACTGTTTTTCCGACCACGATGGGCGCCTTCGACACTTCTTGCGGCACCGACGGCACCTGCAACGGAGGATCGAACGATGCCTTCGTCACCAAGATCAACGCGGCTGGCTCCGCCCTCTCCTACTCCACTTACTTGGGCGGCAGCGACAATGACTCCGGGAACGCGATCGCCGTGGATGCTTCCGGGAACGCGTATGTGGGCGGCTCCTCGAGCTCCACCAACTTCCCCAACGACGTCATCGGTTCGCCGCCCTCCGCGCCCAACGCCTTCCTGACCAAAGTCAATGCCGCCGGCTCCGCGCTCTCGTATTCCTTCCTGATCGGCGGCAATGGAGGGGACAACGGAATAGGAGTTGCGGTGGATGGGGCTGGGAGCGCCTACCTCGCCGGTTTTACCAGCTCCACCGATTTCGTTACATCGATGGGCGCGTTCCAAACCGCCTGCCCGAATCCTTGCGGGGAGGCTTTTGTGCTCCGCATGGACACTACCGGCACCGCCATCCTGTACTCAACCCTGCTGGGTTCCAGCGGCGGTGACGAGCAAGCGCAGTCCATCGCACTCGACGCCACCGGCAACGCCTATCTCACCGGCTTTACCACTTCCAACAACTTCCCCACGATGAACCCCGTGCAGGGCTCTCCCGGAGGCGGCACCGACGCTTTTGTAGCCAAACTGAGCGCCAACGGCTCGAGTTTGCTCTATTCGACCTATCTCGGCGGCAACGACTCCGACTCGGGGACCGCCATCACGGTCGACGCTGAGGGTACGGCCTACGTAGGCGGCGGGACACTGTCCTCGAACTTCTGGAGCGTGGGCGCCTTCCAGGGCACTTCGGCTTCTCCGGGGCTGAACGAAGGCTTCTTGAGCAAGATCAAGGTGGCGGAGCCGGCGATCAACGTGGGCGGCATTGTCAACGCCGCCAGCTTCAACGGCGCCGCTGGAATTGCACCGGGTGCCATCGCCGCTATCTTTGGCCTCGACCTTGCGCAAGTTCCCGCATTTGCCGGGGCTCTCCCGCTACCCACCACGCTGGGCGGGGCTACGATGGAGTTCAACTCGTCTTTGGCGGTCCCCAAGTTCTTCGCTTCACCCAACCAGGTGAATGTTCAAGTTCCCTGGGAAGTTCCGTCGGAGGCCTTGGGCACGCTGACCGACACGGTAGACGCCACGACCAGCGCCGGGCGCTCGGTTACGGTGAATCCCGTAAGCCCTGGCCTTTTCGCGATAAACCAGCAGGGGACCGGGCAGGGAGCCATTCTGATCGCCAACACGGCCACCTTCGCTGCGGCCGTCGGTTCAATCCCGGGTGCGACCTCTCGTCCGGCTGTGCGAGGGATGGACTTCCTCGAAATCTACTGTACCGGTTTGGGGCCGGTGACCAACCAGCCGGCGAGCGGCGCAGCGGCCTCCGCCAGTCCTCTTTCCGCCACGACTACAACCCCAACGGTAATCATTGGCGACGTGGCCGCGACGGTGCTGTTCTCCGGTCTGGCCCCGGGCTTTGCCGGTCTCTATGTGGTTACGCTGCAAGTGCCGGCCAACGCGCCCACCGGGGCTGCCGTCCCGGTGCAGCTCACCATCGGTGGAGTCATGTCGAACGTCGTGACCATCGCCGTCGAATAGGCGTCCGAACGGACAAAAAGGCCTTAGCCCGCAGGCTAAGGCCTTTTCGTTTGGGATACTTCTTGGTCAGCGCTCGAGTTCGAAGTGGGCGCGGCGGTTGAGCTGCCGGCAGGACTCGTCCATCGATTCCGCGCAAAACTGGGTGGACCGGCCGATGCTCACCGTGCGGAGCTGATTGGAATTGACGCCCAACTGAATCAGCGCCGCCGCAGTGTTGTCGGCGCGTCGCTGGCCCAGCTCGGCGTTGTATTCATCGGTGCCGATTTCGTCGCAGTGGCCCTCAATGCGCACTCGCACGTTGGGGTGTTGGCGGAGGAAGGTGGCGGCGCGCTGCAGTGTCGAAGCTGCGTCGGCGCGGATGTCCGCCTTGTTGAAGTCGAAGAAAATGTCCTGCACGTTCTGCGCGAACATTCCGGAGATATCCGGTGGACGGGTCGGCTCCTGGGGCGTCGGCGGCTCGACCACGGTGATGGTGGCGCTGTCTTCCGCCGAGCCGCCCGGCCCGCTGGCGGTCAGGCGGAACGTCGTGGTTTGGGTCGGGAAGATGTTCTCGGTGCCGCGCCGCGTCACCGTGCCCAGGCCGGAGATGTCCACCTGGTTGGCTGACCGCGTAACCCAGCTCACTGTGGCCATCTGCCCGCGCACGATGCGGTCGGGCACCACGGTGATGTCGGCGGTGGGCGGCTGCGGCGGTTGCGGCTCCACAAAGTCCCCGGCGTGGATTTCCGTCAGGCTCAGGCTGACGATCACTGTGGCGCTGCGCTGGTCGGCATGGACCACCATTCCCTCGCCGATGAGTTCGCGCGGCAGACGGTTCCGCGTCTTCGTGTCAATCGGAATATACCCATCCCGGGGCACGCCGTGGTAGTGCCGCCACTGGCCGCGCACGATCCCCTTGTAGCCCTCGAAGTCGGTTACGCGGCCCCAGCGCCAGAAGCGCAGGTAGTCGCCCACCTTGAGACCGTCGGAGGAACCGATGTTCACGTAGACTGCGTCTCCCTGGCCGGCGGTATTGACGAAATCCTGCGCGATGATGACTGTCCCCTGAGGCGAGGTTGCCGCCGCGAAGCGGTCAAAACCATCCGGGGGACGGAAGGTGGGTACCGGACGCTCTTCGAAGGGGATCAGGATGTCTCCCATTTGCACCGGGTCGCAGATCTCCGTCACCAGCGCGGTGGATGTCGTGTCGTTGACGGCCACCACCTCCAAGCGCCCGATGTCCTGATAATACGTTCCATGGGCGTGAAACATCTCCTTCTGCTTGGGGAACGCCTCGATGGGGTCGGGATCGGTGAAGTCGAACTCATACCGACGAACGATCAGGTAACGCTGCCCCACATGGATGCCGGCGTCCGCGCCCTTGTTGATGTAAACGTAGTCGAACTGAGAGTAGATGAGCCGGCCGGCGGCGTCCCAGGAGCCGATGAGCCGCAAGTCGTTCGACAACGGCGATCCGGCAAGGAACCCGGAGCAGTAGACATTCTTGGGGGTGGCCTTTTCGGACCCCATGTAGACTTGAGCATTAACGGTGGGTGGCAGGAAGAACCACAGCATCGGCCCCACGAGGGCGGCAAGCCCCAGCTTCCTCATTGCACTCCTCCTTAACGCCGGGAGATGGGTCTCCCTGGCAACGGGCGCTGCTGGCCGCGACCCTAGCAGAGCCGCCGCGGGGTTGTCAAGCTGAAACTCTTGCGAGGCTTGGCAGTTCGCCTCGTTTCTTCGGCAGGGTTTGGCAGTCTCCCGGCCGGCTGGAGCGGCTTTACATCGCCGCAACCGCGTGATAGAGATGCCGGTTTCGTGTTGCAGGAGCCAAAGGTGGCAGGCCGTTCCTTCCCCGATCGCATCGCCGTGGTCGTGGCAGAAACCACTTTGACGGGATTCCTTGCCCGCCTGAGGCGCGTGGAGCGGCGTGCTCGTCTGCTCGAACTGCGGCTGGACGCGTTGGGAAGCATGGGCGAGGTTCTTCGCCTCTTGGAGCGCATCGCTCGCCGACCGCTGCGCGCGCTCTGGATTGCCACCTGCCGGTCCCGCTCGCAGGGTGGCGGCTTTGATGCCGGGCCTTCGGCTCAACTGGCCATCTTGGCTCTGGCCGCCCGAGCCGGATGTTCCTGGATCGACGTCGAGGCCGAAACCTTGGAGCGGTTTCCGTCGAACCTGCGGAGCGCCCTGCTGCCGCCTGTGCCGCGCATTGTGTCTCATCATGATTTCGAGCGCACGCCCCCGCTCGAAGCGCTCTATCGACGGCTGGCGCGGCTTGGGGCCGATTGGGTCAAGATTGCCATTACTCCGTGCACTCAGGGCGACAACGTCAAACTGCTGGTGATGACCCGGCGCCATCGGCGTCGGGTCATCAGCGTGGGGATGGGCACGCGCGGCCTGCCCGGCCGCGTGCTGGCGGTGGTGGCCGGCAGCGCTCTTACCTACGCGGCGCCGGAGGGAGCCCGCGCCTCAGCCCCGGCCCAGCCGACCGTGAACGAGTTGCGAGAACTCTACCGTGCTGACCGCCTCAACGCCCGCACGCGAGTTTACGGTTTGTTGGGCAACCCGGTAGCGCATTCGTTCTCGCCCGCCATGCACAACGCCGCCTTCCAGCACGCGCGGATGAATGCCGTCTACCTTCCCCTGGAGGCATCGACGCCGGGCGAGCTGCTCGATTGCCTCGAGCCGTTCTGCATCGCTGGTCTCAGCGTCACCCATCCCCATAAGGAAGCAATCCTTCGTTACCTCGATGCCGTCGATCCGCTGGCGGCAACCATCGGCGCCGTCAACACGGTAGTCGTGCGCGGTGGCGGCAAGCTCTACGGCTACAACACCGACTACGTCGGCGTGCTGCGCACCTTGCAACACCACGTGCTGCTGGAAGGCGCGCGCGTGCTCCTGGTCGGCGCCGGCGGCGCGGCGCGCGCTTGCGCCTTTGCTCTGGCGACCGCCGGAGCGTTCATTAGTGTGACCGCTCGGCGGCCGGGCGCGGCTCGCGCGCTGGCGCGGGCGGTGGGCGGCGAGGCCATTCCGCGGCCGGCCGTTCGGAAGCGACGCTTCGATGCCACCATCAACTGCACGCCGGTTGGACAGGCGCCCGATGCGGATGCCTCGCCGCTGCGCGCCGAGGAGCTCAACAGCCGCGTGGTGTTCGACCTGGTTTACAACCCACTGGAAACCAAGCTCCTGCGGCTGGCGCGACGCCGCGGCATCAGAACCGTCCCCGGCTGGCAGATGCTGGTCGAGCAGGGCGCGGCCCAATTCGAAATCTGGACTGGCCTGCGTGCGCCGCTGGACGTGATGCGCCGCGCCGTCCTGCGCGGCCTGAAACAGAATGGTTGAGCTGGACTGCAAGACGTTTGCGAAGCTCGCGCGACCGGGCGCGGTCGTTCCCGTGACGCGCCGTATCACCGCCGACCTGCTGACGCCAGTCTCTGCCTACTTGCGCCTGGCGCGTCGGAGCAAGTTTTCTTTTCTGCTGGAAAGCGTGGAAGGCGGCGAGCGCATCGCGCGCTACAGCTTCATCGGCGTCGACCCCTACCTGCGCCTTCGCTCCCGCGGCGGGTTGATCGAGTTGGTGGACACGCACCGCGAGACCATCGAGCGTCGCAGCGGAAACCTGTTCGAGGAACTGCGCCGCCTGACCCGCGCCTATCGCCCGGTTTCGATTCCCGGCTTGCCGCCCTTCACCTCCGGCGCGGTCGGCTATCTGGCCTACGATGTCGTGCGCCTGCTGGAGCGCCTGCCGGAGCGTGCCGCCGACGACCTCCACCTGCCCGATGCCGAGTTCCTCTTTTTCTCCCAGCTTGTCGCTTTCGACCATATCCGCCATCAGATTCTCCTCATCGCGAACGTCTTTTGCGACAGGCAACGGATGCTGCGCCGGCAGTACGGTCGCGCCGTGGCCGAGTTGGACGTGCTGGAGGCGGCGCTTGGCGCTGAGCCCCAGCTGCGCACCGCGCCGGCCGGGCGCCGCGGGGCGCCACCCAAGGTCAAATCGAACTTCGCGCGTCGCGACTACCTCACCGCCGTCCAGCGCGCCAAGCGCCACATCCGCGCCGGCGACATCTACCAAGTCGTCCTCTCGCAGCGCTTCCAGACGCCTATTCGCACCGACCCGTTTTCCATCTACCGGGCCCTGCGCATCGTCAACCCGTCGCCCTACATGTACTTCCTCAATCTGGGTGAGTTGCAGGTGGTGGGTTCATCGCCGGAGATGCTGGTCAAGGTGCAGGGGCGCGATGCTTTCTATCGTCCCATCGCGGGCACGCGCCCGCGTGGGGCGACCGAGGAGGAAGACCGGCGGCTCGAGCACCAGCTCCGCAGCTCCGTCAAAGAGCGCGCCGAGCACATCATGCTGGTGGACCTGGGGCGCAACGACCTGGGGCGCGTCTCGGAGTACGGCTCGGTGAAGGTAGAAGAATTGATGACGGTCGAGCGCTATTCCCACGTCATGCACCTGGTTTCGAGCCTGCGCGGGCGGCTGCGGCGGGGCGTGGACTGCTTCGACGCGCTCGCCGCCTGCTTTCCCGCCGGCACGGTGACCGGCGCGCCCAAGGTGCGCGCGATGCAGATTATTGACGAGATCGAGCCCACCCGCCGCGGCCTCTACGCCGGCTGCGTCTGCTATCTCGACTTCTCCGGCAACCTCGATTCCTGCATTGCCATCCGCACCATGGTGATCCGAGATGGTGTGGCCTACGTGCAGGCCGGCGGCGGCATCGTGGCCGACTCGCGCCCCGAGCGCGAATTTCAAGAGACCGAGAACAAGGCGAGGGCGCTTCTGGCCGCGATAGAATTGGCGGAAGAAGGGCTTGTATGACTTTCCTGCTCGACAACTACGATTCGTTCACCTACAACCTCGCTCAGTATCTGGGCGAGTTGGGCGAGCGCGTCGTCGTGCGGCGCAATGACCAGGTCACACTGGCGGAAATCGAGCGGCTGAAGCCCGCGCGTATCGTCATCTCGCCCGGCCCCGGCACGCCCGACACGGCGGGCATCACGCTTGAGCTCATCGCGCGCTTCTCCGGGCGCACGCCCATTCTCGGCGTATGCTTGGGGCATCAAGCCATCGGCCAGGCTTTCGGCGGACGAGTCGTCTCCGCGCCCACGCTGATGCACGGCAAGACCAGCCCGGTGCTCCACGACGGTCGCGGCGTCTTCCGTGGTCTGCCCCAGCGCTTCACCGCCATCCGCTACCACTCGCTGGTGGTTTCGCCGAAGAGTTTTCCCAAGAAGGAGTTGGTCGTGTCGGCTCGCACGCCCGAAGGCGTCATCATGGGCTTGCGCCACCGCCGCCATCGCATCGAGGGCGTTCAGTTCCACCCCGAATCGATTCTGACCGGCGAAGGCAGGCGCCTGCTAGCGAATTTCCTCGCATTGCGTTAGGCTTCGTGGCTTGGAGGAATCCAATGGCGTTAGTGCCGATTAAGACTTCAACCGGGACCGGCTACTGCGACTGCATCTGCGGATGCTACGAGCTGGCCTCGATGCGCGACGATGAGACCGGGCGCGGCTACTGCTATCGCTGCGCAGAGGAGCACCTGGAGCGCAACCGCAAAGTTCTCAAGCGCATCCCGCGCCGGCAGCCGCCCGCCGCCACTCCGACGCTTCCGCCCGGCGCCAAGCCGCCGGCGCTTCAGCACTCCGCGTAATACGCGGGGCTGCGCCCCGCTGACGGGCAAGAATGCCTGTCCTACAGAGGACTGTTCTTGTAGACCTTCCCGCCCTTCATCACGAACGTTACGTCCTCGAGCGCTTGCACGTTCTCGAGTGGGTTGCCGCTGACGGCGATGAGGTCGGCCTGCTTGCCGACTTCAATGGCGCCGATTTCGTTCTGCAATCCCAACGCCTCCGCCGCTACCAGCGTAGCCGACTGAATTGCCTGCAACGGCGTCATCCCCAGCTTGACCATCAGCGCGAACTCGCGCCCGCCCTGCCCGTGCGGGAATACCGCCGAGTCAGTGCCGAACGCGACTTTGACGCCGGCCGCGAATGCAGCCCGGAAGGCGCGCTCGCGCGCTTCCATCAGCCCGCGCATTTTGCGCAGGCCATAATCCGGTATGCCGACCTTCTCGCCTTCGGTTACGATGTACTCACCGGTGTAAATCGTCGGCACCAGATAAGCGCCGCGCTCCTTCATCAGCCGGATGCCCTCACCATCAATCAGCGAGCCGTGCTCAATGGTGTCGACGCCGGCGCGAAGCGCCAGGTTGATGCCCTCGGTGCCGTGCGCGTGGGCTGCCACCTTGCGTCCCAGCTTGTGGGCTTCTTCGACGATGGCGTGCATTTCTTCAAAGGTATACTGCGTCGCGCCGGGCTCGTCGCCCTTGGAGAGCACGCCGCCGGTGGCACAGAACTTGATGACGTCGGCGCCGTACTTGATGTTCTCGCGCACCTTGGCGCGCACCGCCCAGGGGCCGTCGGCCACGCCGCGGGCGCGGTGGTCGTACTCCACCGGCAGCAGGTTGTCGTCGCAGTGGCCGCCGGTGATGCCGAGCGAGGGCCCGCTCGCCAGGATGCGCGGGCCGGGGAGGTCGCCGTCGTTGACGGCGTCGCGCAAGGCAATGTCGGCAAAGCCGCCGGCGCCGACGTCGCGAACCGTAGTAAAGCCAGCCTCAAGCACTTTGCGCGCGCCCACAACGCCGAAGAGCGCCTGGCGCATCTGCGAGATGCCAAGGCCGCGGTAGCCGAAGTAGCGGTTGTCGCCAGTCAGATGGGTGTGCGAGTCAATCAGACCAGGCAGCACTGTGGCCTGGCTGAGATCGATGATCTGCGCGCCGCTCGGCAGGCGCAGGTTTTCGCCGACGGCAACCACCTTGCCGTCGCGCACCAGGATGGTGACGTTCGAGCGCAACTCGCCCGTGCGGACGTCGAGCAGGCGCCCCGCGCGAATGGCCGTCGGGTTCTCTTGCGCGTCCAGCGGCAGCGCCCAGCTCATCAACACAAGCAGCAAAAGCAGTCGCTTCATCTGTTCCTCCTCAGGATTGCTTTTCAGCTACAAAGATCATTTCGGGCGAGTCGTCGCGCAGCGGGGTGCGGTCGAAGTCGCCGTACAAATGCACCAGGTTGAACCGGGCGCGCGCGAGCAAGTGCTCCAACTCGTAGCGATAGAAGTAGCGCAAGGGGAACCGCTCGACGATCCGTTCCTTCCCGCCGTCGGCATGGGTCAGATAGTAGATAAACTCGATTTCGTTGACCTGTTCGGCGCGATGATAGGCGGCAATGCGGCAAGTGCGCCGGAAACTGCGCCCGTCCGTAAGCGGTGTTTCGCCGAATTCCTCTCTCTCTTCCAGGTACTCGGGATCGGGGAGGTATCGCGGATTGGGATGAAAGAAATCGAAAGCCAGCCGGCCGCCGGGTGCGAGGTGGCGATGAACGGCGCTCAAGCAGGCGAGTTGTTCTTCGACACGCAGCAGGTGCTGGAAGCCGCGGAAGGGAATGGTGACGAGGGCGAAGTTCTCGTTGAGATTGAAACTGGTCATGTCGCCGTGCACCAGGTGCGCGCGCTTCTGGACTTCCGTTGGCTGCCGCTGAAGCTTGATGCGGCAGCGATCGAGCATGCTGGTCGAGGCGTCCAGGCCGACGACTTTGAAGCCAGCAGCGGCGGTGGGAATCAGAATGCGCCCCGTGCCGCAGCCCAGCTCCAGCGTCTTGCCGTTGGCCTGGCGTGCGCAGTCGACGTAGAAGGCCACGTCCGCGCGCGACGAATAGAGCGGCGTGTAGTCGTAGAGCTCCGCCGCCAGGGGGTTGCGGTCGTAGGGCCCGTAGGGACTCATCACGGGATCGGCGTTTGGTGTCGATTGGTGAATGCGACCAAGTCGCGCAGGCACTTGCCGGCTTTGCCCGAGCCGATGGCTTCGGCCGCCAGTGCGACTCCTTGGCAAAACCCATCCGCGCACCCGGCGGCCACGAGCGCCAGCGAGGTGTTCATCAGGACGGCATCGCGGTAGGCGCTGCGCTCGCCGGCCAGCACGCGCTTGAGGATGGATGCGTTGGTTTCGGCGTCGCCGCCCGCCAGCGATTCCCTCGGTGCGCGCGACAAACCGAAGTCTTCAGGCGAGATCTCGAAGCGACGTAGACCGTTGGAGTTGATTTCGACGACGTCCGTGATGTCGGAGAGTGAAGCCTCATCCAGCCCGTCGTGGCTGTGCAGGACAAAGGCGCGCTCGACGCCGAGCTCACACAGCGTCGCGGCAACCGGCTCGAGCCAGCGCTCTTCATAGACGCCCGTCACCTGGGCCTCCACTCGCGCCGGATTGGTCAGCGGGCCGAGGAGATTGAACACTGTGCGTACCTTGAGCTCGCGCCGAGCTTTCTGAGCGTGCTTCATTGCCGTGTGAAAAGCCGGCGCAAAGACAAAGCCGATACCGATCTCTGCGATGGCGCTCGCGACTGTATCGGGCTCGGCCAGCAGGTTCACGCCCAGTGCTTCCAGCACGTCGGCGCTGCCGCAGCGGCTGGAGAGGGAACGGTTGCCGTGCTTGGCCACCCGCGCACCGGCGGCCGCGGCGACGAAGGCCGCAGCAGTGGAGACGTTGAACGTGCCCGCGCCATCGCCGCCGGTTCCGCAAGTGTCAAGCAGGGGGGCCGCCGGGCGAGGAACGTTTCCGAAAACCGGTCGCGCGTGGGCGCGCATCGCCTCCGCGAAGCCCACCAGCTCTTCCACCGTTTCGCCGCGTTGCTGCAACGCCAGTAGAAGCGAGGCAATCTGCTCGTCAGTGGCTTCGCCGCGGAGGATGACTTCCATCACCTCACGAGCCTCGGCGCGCGTAAGGGCTTCGCGCGGCACTCGCGCCACTCGCTCGCGAAAGTCGTTACCTTGCTTTCGTTCGTTGGCTGCCATATACTGCGATGTTTCGTTGCGGTGAATCGCGCATTCTAGTGCCGCAGCGCTTCCCAGAGCAATCCCGCAAGAAGGAAGACTGGATGAAGATTCACGAATACCAGGCCAAGCAGATTTTTGCGCGCTACGGTGTGCCGATTCCCCGCGGCGAGGCCGCCGCCACACCAGCCGAGGCGCGCGCCGTCGCCCAGAAGCTGGGCACCGAAGTTGTCGTTAAAGCCCAGATTCACGCTGGCGGCCGTGGCAAGGCGGGCGGCATCCGCAAGGCGAAGTCTCCCGAAGAAGCCGAGCACCACGCGGCGGCCATGCTGGGCCAGCCGCTGGTAACCAATCAGACCGGCCCCGAGGGCCGCATCGTCCGCCGCGTGCTGGTAGAAGAGACGCTCCCCATCGAGCGCGAGCTCTACCTCGGAATCATCATTGACCGCGCCCAGGGCCGCTCCGTGGTGATGGCCTCGGCGGCGGGCGGGATGGACATCGAAGAAGTGGCGCGGGAGAAGCCGGGGGCCATTCTCCGCGCGGCCGTGGACCCCCTCACCGGCTTGGCTGACTTTCAGGTGCGCCAACTGGTCTTTGGACTGGGCTTGAAAGACGACCAGGTGAAACAGGGCAGCCAACTGCTCGCCGCGCTCTATCGGATCTTCGTAGAAACGGACTCTTCGCTCGCGGAAGTCAATCCTTTGATTGTTACGGGTGACGGCCGCGTGATTGCACTGGACGCCAAACTCAACTTCGACGACAACGCTCTCTATCGCCACCCCGAGCTGCACGACCTGCGCGACTTGAACGAGGAAGAGCCGCTCGAAATCGAAGCTTCCAAACACTCGCTCAATTACATCAAGCTCGACGGCAACGTGGGCTGCATGGTCAACGGCGCCGGGCTGGCGATGGCAACGATGGACATCATCAAGCTGGCTGGCGGCCAGCCGGCGAACTTTCTCGATGTGGGCGGCGGCGCGAGCGCCGACCAGATCCGTGAAGCCTTCAAGATTCTGGTGGCCGACAAGCATGTCAAGGCCGTGCTCATCAACATCTTCGGCGGCATCCTGCGCTGCGACCGCCTGGCCACCGGCGTGGTGGAGGCAGCCCGGCAGCTCAACCTCACTATTCCCGTTGTGGTGCGTATGGAGGGGACTAACGTGGAACTGGGCCGGAAGATTCTGCGCGAGTCCGGGCTCAACTTCACGGTCGCGATGAACATGGCGGACGCCGCGCGGAAGGTCGTCGGTCTAGCGAAGGGTGCGCGATGAGCGTGCTGGTCGGCAAGAAGACGCGAGTGGTGGTGCAGGGGCTGACCGGGCGCGAGGGCAGCTTTCACGCCGAGCAGATGATTGAGTACGGCACGAAAGTTGTGGCCGGTGTAACGCCGGGCAAGGGCGGCTCGAAGCACCTTGGCGTTCCGGTGTTCAACACTGTGACCGATGCGGTGCGCAAGACGGGCGCCAACGCCTCGGTGATTTTCGTTCCGCCACCGTTCGCCGCTGACGCGATGATGGAAGCGGCGGAGGCCGGCCTGGCGCTCGTGGTCTGCATCACCGAAGGCATCCCGACGCTCGACATGGTGAAGGTGAAGCCGTACCTGGACGCGCGCGGCACGCGGCTCATCGGGCCCAACTGTCCGGGTATCATTTCACCCGGCCAGTGCAAGATCGGCATTATGCCGGGTTTCATCCACAAGCGCGGCACGGTGGGCGTGGTCTCGCGCTCGGGAACGCTGACCTACGAAGCGGTGGCGCAGCTCACCGCGCTCGGTCTGGGGCAATCCACCTGCATCGGCATTGGCGGCGACCCCATCATCGGGACGACCTTTCTGGATGCCATTCAGTTATTCAACGACGACCCGCAGACCAAGGCTATCGTGATGATCGGGGAAATCGGTGGCACAGCAGAAGAGGCCGCCGCCGCTTACATCCAAAAGCATGTGCGCAAGCCCGTAGTAGGGTTCATTGCTGGTCGGACGGCGCCGCCAGGACGCCGCATGGGCCACGCCGGAGCCATCATCGCCGGCGGGAAAGGCACTGCGGCTGAGAAAATGGCAGCGATGAAGAAAGCCGGCATCCGCGTGGTGGAAAGCCCGGCGGAGATCGGAACCACCGTGGCGGCCGTTTTGAAGAGGAAGAGGAGAGGCTGATGGCGACAGAGCGTACGTTAGCGATTGTGAAGCCCGATGCGATGGAGCGCGGCCTGCAGGGAGAGATTCTGAAGCGCATCCACGAGGCGGGCTTCCGGATTGTGGCGATCAAGTCGCTGCGACTCACCAGGGCGGAAGCGGAGGGCTTCTACGCCGTGCACCGCGGAAAACCGTTCTTCGCGCCGCTGACCGAGTTCATGAGTTCCGGCAAGGTCATTGTTGCCGTGCTCGAGGCCGAGAATGCCATCGCGCGCTGGCGCGACGCCATGGGCGCCACCGACCCCGCGAAGGCAGCACCGGGCACTATCCGCCGCGACTTCGGCACCAGCATCCAGAACAACTGCGCGCACGGCTCCGACGCTCCCGATGCCGCCGCCTTCGAAATCGGTTACTTCTTTTCCGCCCACGAGCTCCTGTAGTTTCGTTTTCTCCCGCAACCTGGCTCCGTCTATAATCGTCGCTGAAGGGCGTTCCGCCCGGGCAATCCATGAGTCGCCCTGAGCACAAACACGAGAACCCCGAACCGCTGTCGTTGGGCCGTCCGGCGCGTGCGGAGGATGAGATTGATCGCTTCTTCCGCGTCAGCCTCGATTTGCTCTGCATCGCCGGTTTCGACGGCTACTTCAAACGCCTGAACCCGGCCTGGGAAACCGCGCTGGGCTGGAGCCTGGGTGAGCTGGTTTCGGTGCCCTACATCGAGTTTGTTCATCCCGATGACCGCGTGGCCACGCTGGCCGAAGCCAAAAAACTCACCACCGGAAAACTGACGCTGACGTTTGAGAACCGCTACCGCTGCAAGGACGGTTCCTACAGGTGGCTGCAGTGGAACGTGGTGCCGGTGCCGGAGCAGGAGATGCTCTATGCGGCGGCGCGCGACATCACGCACCTGAAGGAAGCCGAGGAGCAATTGCAGCGCTACGCGGCGGAGATCAGCGACCTCTACAACAACGCGCCCTGCGGCTACCACTCGCTTAATCCCGATGGCGTCTTCGTCCGCATCAACGATACCGAGCTCAAGTGGCTGGGTTACAGGCGCGAAGAAATCGTCGGCAAGAAGAGATTCGTCGATCTGGTGACCCTGGACGGCCAGAAGCGCTTTCCGGAGTTGTTCGCCGGCTTCAAGCGGCGTGGCTGGGTGCGCGACTTGGAATTCGACATGGTACGCAAGGACGGCACGGTGCTGCCTGTGATCATCAACTCCGTTGCGGTGTGGGACACCGCCGGCAACTACCAGATGAGCCGCTCGACCGTGTTCGACAACACAGACCGCAAAGCGTTGGAGCGGGCCAAGGACGAGTTCCTCTCCATGGTCGGCCACGAGTTGCGCAATCCGATTACCACGCTGCGCGCCGGCCTGAGCCTGCTGGCCACGGGCAAGCTCGGCGAACTGACACCGAAAGGCCAGCACCTGTTGCAAATCGCCGTCGAAGATACCGAAAGGCTCACGCGGCTGGTGAACGACATGGTGGACATGCAGCGGCTGAAGCTGGGCCGCTTCACTTTGTCCCGTCAGAGCTGCGACGCGGCGCTGCTGGTCCATCAGGCGGCTGACGCTGTGCATCCACTCGCCGAGAAGGCCGGCATCCGCCTAGAAGTGACGGCCGAATCAGCGCCCGTCTGGGCCGACCCCGACCGCGTTGTGCAGACGCTCACCAACCTTCTCACCAATGCCATTCGCTTCTCGCCCAAGGACTCGGTTGTGAAAGCGCGCGTTGCGCCCCAGTCGAGCGGGGTGTTGTTTCAGGTAATCGACCAGGGCTGCGGAATCGAGAAGGAGATGCAGGAAGCCGTGTTCGAACGGTTCCGGCAGGCGAAGGCGACCGCGGCCCAGGGCCAAGGCGGCCTGGGCCTGGGATTGGCGGTGTGTCGCGGCATCGTCGAGCAACACGGCGGCAAGATTTGGGTGGAGAGCGAGCCCGGCCAAGGCTCCACGTTTTCCTTCAGCCTACCGACGACCCCGGAGAAGGACGGATGAGCCGCGTGCTGGTTGTAGACGACGACGAGCATCTGCGCTCCGTACTCGCCACCTTGCTGGAGACTGCCGGCTACCAAGTGACGACCGCCGGCGACGGTGCCGAAGGCTTGCAGCGGCTGGAGCGTGAACCGTTCGACCTGATGCTGCTCGACGTCTGGATGCCGCGCATGACCGGTCTCGAAGTGCTCACGCAGCTCAAGTCACGGGCGCCCTCGCTGCGCGTCATTCTACTTACCGCCGACGACACGCCCGATACCGTGCTGCACGCCCTGCGCGACCAGGCCTACCAATTCGTCCGCAAGCCCTTCGACCCGGAGGCGCTGCTGGCGGCTGTGGGCAACGCTCTGGGCGCCGGCGCGGCCGTGCAGCCCATTGAAGTGCTCTCGGCCCAGCCGCATTGGGTGGAGCTTCTCGTCCCCTGCCAGTTGGAGGTGGCCGACCGCATCCAGGGCTTTCTGATGACGCTGGAGGCTGGGCTACCCGAGAAAGTCCGCGAGTCGGTGGGGATTGCCTTCCGCGAGCTGTTGCTCAATGCCATCGAATGGGGTGGCAAGTTCGACCCGACGCGCAAAGTGCGTATCGCCTACCTGCGCACCGAGCGCCTGCTGCTCTATCGCATCGCCGACCCCGGCAGCGGGTTCCGGTTCGACGCCCTCGAGCACTCCGCTCTCGCCAATCCGGCCGACAATCCGGTGCAGCACCTGAAAGTGCGCGAAGAGAAGGGAATCCGCGCCGGCGGCTTCGGGATCCTGATGACGCGGGCGATGGTGGACGAACTGCTCTACAACGAAGCGCAGAACGAGGTGGTCTTCATCAAGTATCTGGACAAACCCGGCGACTAGTAGGCGCATAACGACACTTGCCAACAAGGTCGAACGGGCCTAGGCCAACCCAAAGTAGGGGACCCACTTCGCGGCCAGTTCCTCCCGCGAGTTCACCTGCATCTTGTTCAGCAGGCTGCTGACGTGGTGCTTCACGGTGCGCTCGCTGACGCCCACCATCTCGGCGATTTCGCGGTTGGAGAACCGCCGCAGCAGCAGCTCCATAATCTGGCTCTCCCGCTGCGTCATCGAAAGGCTCCAGGCCTGCGCCCGCCGCGCCTGGCTGATGCGCATCCAGCGCACCACGACCGCGGCGGGATACCAGAGCTGGCCCTCGGCCAGCCGGCGCACGGCGCGCGGCAGGTCGCGTTCGTAGCGGTCGTAGTGCACGAGTCCCCAGACGCCGCGGAACAGCCAACGTAGGCACTCGTTGTCATCGCAGGGGAACGAGAGCACCAGCGGCCGCATAGCGGGGAAGCGCAGGCGCGCCATGGTGAGCACCGCTTCCACCGAGCTCGATTCGCTGTCGAACACGCCGACGTGAAACTTCTCCTCCCGGCGCGCCAGCCGGAAGTCTTTTTCCGCTTCCAGCACGCGCTGATAGGCGTCGGCCGCAACCGGATGGGAGGCGAAGATGCGCAGAGTGATGTGCGGCACGGTCAGCGCTCCTGCGCCCACGCGACAGACTTTGGCGCAGAATCGCTGCCCGCCGGACACGCTCTGCGGAAAGGCAGGCCCGACTTCATGACGCGTTTGGCAAGATAGGTTGCCGCTGCCAGCCGTGTCAAGCGAAAAGCCACTTCGCCGGCAGGCGTTGATTTGCCCAGTTTCTACTCTAGTAGCTACAATCGACCTATGGGCTTTGACTCCATCCGCGAACTGGGCAGGGCGCTGCTGCTCTTCGGCCTGGTTCTGGCCGGGCTCGGCCTGCTGCTGATGCTGGGGCCGAAGCTGGCCGGGCGGCTGGGGCGGCTGCCGGGCGACATCGTGATTCGGGGCGAGAATTTCACCTTTTACTTTCCCCTGGTGACCTGCCTGCTCGTCAGTGCTATCCTCTCGCTGCTTTTCTGGCTCTTTTCGCGGAGGTGAGGTGGCGCAGCAGGGCCAACTGCAACTCGTCCCCGAGCGCCGCATCTGGACGGTCAGCGAGCTGACCGCCCAGGTGCGCGATCTGCTGGAGCGCGCCTTTCGCGACCTCTGGGTGCAGGGCGAGGTTTCGAATTTCCGCGTCTCGCCCTACGGGCACTATTACTTCACCCTCAAGGATGAAGCGGCGCAGTTGCGCTGCTTTGTGCACAAGCGCGACGCGCGTTTCCTGCGCATGCAGCCGCAGGATGGGCTGGCTATCACCGCGCGCGGCGCGCTGGGGGTCTATGAGCCGCGGGGCGAGTATCAGCTTCTGGTCAACTACCTCGAGCCGGTCGGGGTGGGCGCACTGCAACTTGCCTTCGAGCAGTTGAAGCAGCGGCTGGCAACCGAAGGACTGTTCGAGGCCGCGCGCAAGAAACCGTTGCCGATGTTGCCGCGACGCATCGGACTGGTCACGTCGCCGCGCGGCGCCGCCATCGCCGATATGGTTCGCATCCTTCGGCGCCGCTACGAGAACCTCCACCTGTTGCTCTATCCGGTGCGCGTTCAGGGCGAAGGGGCGGCGGAAGAGATTGTCGAGGCCATCCAGTTTTTCAACCGCGCTCACGTTTCGCTCCGGCCTGACGTGGTGATTCTGGCGCGCGGCGGCGGCTCGCTGGAAGATTTGTGGGCCTTCAACGAAGAGGCGGTGGCGCGCGCCATCGCCGGCTCGAAGATTCCCGTCATCACCGGCGTGGGCCATGAAACCGATTTTACCATCGCCGATTTTGTCGCCGACCTGCGCGCCCCCACACCCTCGGCGGCGGCCGAGCTGGTCATCCAAAGCAAGGAGGAATTGAAGCAACGGTTGCGCGCGCTGGACACCCGGCTGGCTGAGAGGCTGCGCTACCAGGTGCTGCACGCGCGGCATCAACTCTCGCAGTTGATGCGGGCGCGCGGCTGGCGCCGGATGGAGTCGCTGCTGCGCGAGCAGGCCCAGCGCGCCGACGAGTTGGCGCTGCGCCTGCGGCAGGCATTGCTGGACTCGGTGGCGCGGCGGCGACAGGAGTGGGCGGTATTGGCTGCGCGGCTGGCGTCGTACGACTTGCGCGGAGCGGTGCAGCGGGAGCGGCTGCGCTTGAAGGCACTCGCCGGGCAGTTGAACCAGTTGAGCCCGCTGGCGGTGCTCGAGCGCGGCTACGCCATTGTCTTCGATGCGGAAGGCAAGGTGGTGAAGTCGGCCGCCGCGGTCCGCGTCGGCGATCCCCTCGAAGTGCAGCTTGCCCGCGGACGCCTGCGCGCTGATGTCCGCAAGAAGGAACCCGGTTAGGCGGGCCCGCCGCCCTTCCATGTCCAAGCGCGCCGTTCAACACGTCCGCCGGATGCGCGGCGGAGCGCAAGCCCACCTGCTGCGCTGCGACGACGCCAACTACTATGTAACCAAGTTTCAGAACAACCCGCAGCACCTGCGGATTCTGGCCAATGAAATGCTTGGGACAAAGCTGGCCGAGGCGCTGGGCTTGCCGGCGGCGCGGCCGGAAGTGGTGGAAGTGAAGGCGGAACTGATTGATGGCACACCCGACCTGCGGGTGCACAAGGCGGGGCGGTGGGAAAAGTGCGCGCCCGGGTTCCAATTTGGGTCGAAGTTCCCCGGCGAGCCGGGACTGAGCGTAGTTTTCGACCTGCTCCCCGACGAGCGCCTGGGCGAGGTGGAGAACGTGGCTGACTTCGCCGGCATGGTGCTCTTCGACCAGTGGACCTGCAACACCAATGGCCGCCAGGTGCTTTACCTCAGCGAGCCGCATCGCCGTCGCGGCTACCGCGCCCTGATGATTGACCAGGGCTTCTGTTTCAACGCCGGCGAGTGGAATTTTCCCGACAGCCCACTGCGCGGGCTCTATCATCGCCACCGCGTCTACGCCGGGGTGCGCAGCTGGGAGAGCTTTGAGCCATTCCTGACCCGACTCGAAGCCCTGAACCCGCGTGTGCTCGATGAAGCCGCCGCCTCGGTTCCGCCCGAGTGGTACAATCACGACACCGACGCCATGAATCGCCTGCTGGAACAGCTCGACCGGCGACGCAAACGTATTCGTGAGTTGCTGAGCGCGGCGAAGAATTCTTCGCGGAATCCGTTTCCCAACTGGAGAGACTGATGAGTAGTGCAGGCGGCAGTCGGGCATTCCCGGTCGCAGGTGCCACCGGGCTCGGCGGAGGGGATGGAAGGGCGGGGTTTCAACCCCGCCGTTTCGGCAGCCATCAAGGATGGGCTTTAGCCCCTGAGGTTCCCCGTGCTTGAAAAAGAGCGAAGCTGCGAATTCTATTTGTTGCGCTACGTTCCCAACATCGTGCGCGGCGAGTTCGTGAACCTGGGGGTGTTGGTGTACGACTTGCAGTCGCAGCGCCTGTTGCCGCCGAAGTTGCTGGAGGACTTCCGCCGCGTGCGGCGGCTCCATCCCTGGGCCGACTTGGACGTATTGGCGGCGCTGGAGCGGCAGATTGAAGCCGAGGCACCACAGCAGAACGGCGCGCTGCGCTCCTATCTGGAAAGAATGCAGCAGTACTCGAACGTGCTGGAGTTCAGTGAGCCGAAAGCGGTTCTGACCGCGGACGCCGAGGCCGAGCTGGAGCGACTCTTTGAAACCTACGTGGCAGAGCCGCGCTATCCCGGCCGGGTGACGGTGGCGGTGGAGCGCTCGCGCGCCTGGATTCGCTCGCAACTCAACGCGGCGCTGCGCCGCGCCGGCCTGTGGCAGCGACTCGACCGGGGCGTCCGCGTCGAAGACTACACCCACAAGGGCGACCGCTTCCGGTTCGACTTCGGCTGGCGGCGCAACGGCAACCTGGGCTTCCTGCAGGCGCTGGCTTTGGAGCGGGAAGTCGACCGCGCCAAAGTGCTGGCCTACACGATGGAACGCATCCAGACGCGCCTGGCGGCACAGAAGCTCACCGCAAGCTGCACCGCCATCGTCGAGGCGCCGCCCGAGAACGAAACCGCCGAGCTTGCGGCCCGTATCCTCGCCGAGCAGAAAATTGCGGTCGTCCCGGTTGCCGGGCTCGATGCGTTCACCGCCGAGCTGGCCCGCCGGCTTTCCTGAGCCGGAGCCTTTTTTTGCACTTTTGCTTGGCCTTTTGCCCCATCCGGACTAGAATTGGCGCGCCTAGTGGCTGAGGAAGCAAACCAGACTCGGATTGCCGTCTAAGAAGGGCAGGGTGCTCCATTGCGCGATTCGCTAAAGGTCCTGCTCATCAGTCCGAACAATCCCTTCAACTGTTATCGTGTGCCGGCCTTCCCCAAGTGGGCGTCGTGGCTTACGCGCAACATGAACTTCGGCGAGGGCGGCGTTTTTCCCGGGCTCAATCTGGCCATTCTTGCTTCGCTCACCCCCGGTGACATTGAAGTCCGAATCATTGACGAGAGCGTGGAGCCGATTGACTTCGAGAGCGACGCCGACCTCATCGGCATCACCGCCATGACCAACATGGCGCCGGCAGCCTACTACATCGCCGACAAGTTCCGCGCTCGCGGCAAGACGGTGGTGCTGGGCGGCGTCCACGTGACGGTTTGCCCGGAGGAGGCGGCGCCGCACGCCGACGCGGTTGTGGTGGGAGAGGCGGAGTACTTGTGGCCGCAGGTGCTGCGCGACTTCCGACGTGGCAGCTTGCAGAAGTTCTACCGCGCCGACCGGTTGTTCGACATGAAGGGCGCGCCCATCCCGCGACGCGACCTGCTCAAGCGCGACCGCTACCTGATTCCGCAGACGGTGGAAACCGCGCGCGGCTGCCCGTTCGATTGCGACTTCTGCTCGGTGAGCCGCACCGCCGGCCGCGCCTACCGTTTCCGCCCCCTCGAGGAAGTGCAGGAAGACCTGCGGTCGTTGGGCCGCAACCGCTGGGTGTTTTTCATTGACGACATCATCAACGGCAACCGCAAGCGGGCGCTGGAGCTGTTCAAGGCCATCGCGCCGCTGAAGGTGCGCTGGGGCGCGCAGGCCACCATTCTCATCGCCGAGGATGAGGAACTGCTGGCGGCGGCGCGCGAGGCCGGCTGCACCACACTGTTCATCGGCTTTGAGACTTTCTCCAACGCCGGCCTGAAGAAACTGGGCAAGCCGGTCAACTGGCACGAGCGCTTCCTGAAAGTGGTGGAGCGCATCCACGCCCGCAAGATCGGCATCTGGGGCGCGTTTGTGTTCGGGCTGGACTGCGACACGGTGGAGTCGTTGCGCGAGACGGTGCGCGTGGCGATCGAAGGCCAGCTCGAGTTCGCCCAATTCTCCTGCCTGACTCCGCTGCCAGGCACCGCGCTCTATCGCCAGTACATTGCCGAGGGGCGAGTGCGCGAGAACGACTGGAGCGAGTTCAACTTCGGCAACGTCACCTTCCTGCCCAAGAACATGACCGAGCAGGAGCTGAAAGAGGTCATCGCCTATGCCTGGGGCGAGTTCTACAACTGGAAGTCGGCGCGGCAACGGCTGGCGTGGCGCAAGCCGTTTCGCTCGCCCATCGGGCCGGGCGGGCTGCGCTCGCCGCTGCACGTTCGCAACCTGATTTACTGGGCGAGCAACATCGGCATTGGCCGGCTGGTGGCCTACGGGATGCAGAAGGGCTTGCGCACCCGCGCGCTGGGCGCGCCGGAGAGCGTCTACGAGGGGATGAAGCGCGAGCAGGGCCGCGCGCCGGAGTTGCCGCAGGACTTCAGTCCGCGCGACCCCGACACCGTAGCCGGCGCCGGTGCGTTGGTGATTCTCAATTCCGGCACTGTCGACCGCCCGGGGAAACCTCCCGCGCAACCATCATCCTCGGCCGACGATTAGGGCAGTCCTCTTTGTCTTGATGTTCGACTCTAACGGAATTGTCCGAGGTGGCCAAACGAGTTACGAGAAAAGCGACTTGGCTGCCGGGGCCGAGCAACATAGGGAATTGCGACTGAGCAATCTGCTCTATGTTGACCCCGCTGAGCAGTACCGCCGATACGTGGTGGCCATCGAAAGCGCGCGAGCCGGTGGCCTCGCGTGGAGCGTGTCGCTATCAGAGAAAGACCTCATTTCGGCCATGAAGGAAGGGAAGGCTGTGCCAGCCAAGGAATCTACCGTTTGTGGCCCGGACCCATGTGAGGGATCACCACAATAAGCTACCAAGTTCCTGAGACTAGCCTTTGGGCTTTTCGAGCTTCTCGATTTCTTTTTCCCACTGCTGGAGGGCGCCGGGGAGGCCTTCGCCCATGTCGGCCAGCTTGCGCTTGAGGAGCCAGACGGCGAGAGCGGCGACCACTACCAGCACGACGAGGGCGAGGAGAACAATGGTCATGGTTGGCCCAAGAACATCGATTCACCTAACGAGTTCTCTTACTTGCATTTCTTCATGACTTTTTTGATGTGTTCGGAAAGCTGGCCCTTGTCTCTCTTCTCGATCAGTTCGTCCAGGAACTTGTGGCGCGCTTGAGGTTCCGCCTTGAGTATTGATTCATACATCCGCAGGGCACCTTCTAATCCCGCCTGATAGACAGCTTCCCTATTCTTGGCCTGCGCGGGATTCTCGATTATGAATGCGGCGCTGGAAAAGATTGTCTGCACAAAGAGTTCCGAGGAGTAGTTCTTGTCGGCCTTGAAAACCGGGCCGATGAGATCGCCACAAAACTCTACGGTGATGTCTGGTATTTCAATCAACCAAGACAGCAACCACTCCCGGGCTTCCTTCGCTCCCTCGTGAAATGGGTATTGTTCCAGGCCGCGAGTCAGCTTGACGGCATGCTCGCGTTCCTCAGGGGTTGAGGGGCCGCGTTTTTCGGCTGAAGCTGCCGGGGAAGCGATTGCAATGGCAAGAACGGTTGCCAACGTTGCCAGAATCATCTTCCGCTTCACGGACATTTCTCTCTGCATCCGGAGCCGCACTACAGCACCGGCTCCGCCCATTCCTCCAGGGTCTTCTTGATGCGGCCGAGGAACTGGTGGGCAACGGCGCCGTCGACCACGCGGTGGTCATAGCTCAGCGTCAGGTAGACCATGGAGCGGATGGCGATGGCGTCGTTGATGACCACGGCGCGCTTCTGAATCGCGCCCAGGCCGAGGATGCCGACGTTGGGCTGGTTGATGACCGGCAGGCCCATCAGGCCGCCGAAGACGCCCGGGTTGGTGATGGAGAAAGTCGAGTGTTGAACGTCCTCGGGCTTGAGCTTCTTGGTGCGGGCGCGAGTGGCCAGGTCGGTGACGGCGCGCTGCAGGCCCAGGAAGTTGAGCTCGTCGGCGTTCTTGATGACCGGCACGATGAGGCCGTTTTCCAGCGCCACGGCAACGCCGATGTTGATGTCGCGGTGCTTGACCACCGTGGTGCCGTCGAGCGAGCTATTGACTTCGGGGAACGCTTGCAGCGCCAGCACCGCCGCGCGGATGAAGAACGGCATAAAGGTCAGCTTGGTTTCGGTCTTGCGCTCGAACTCGCCCTTGAGCTGGTCGCGGAGCTGGACGATGCCGGTGACGTCGGCCTCGTCAATCGAATAGACGTGCGGGCTGGTGCGCTTGCTGAGCACCATGTGCTCGGCGATGGAGCGGCGCATGGGGGTGAGCGGCTCGGTCTCGTAGCGGCCGAAGTAGAGCCGCTCGCGCGGAACGGCCACGCCCAGAACTTCGGTCGGCATCGCCGGGCCAGCGGCGGCTACAGCGGCGGGCGGCGCTGCGGCGGGGACGCCCTTTTCGATGGCTTGCAAAACGTCTTGCTTGGAGATGCGTCCACCGGCGCCGGTGCCGGTGATGCGGGAGAGGTCGAGGCCGTGCTCCTTCGCCATCTTGCGGACGAGCGGCGAGGTGCGGACGCCCATCTCGCGGAGCTTGGCGGCTTCGAAGACGGGAGCGGCAGCCGCGGGAGCTGGCTTCGGCGGCGGAGGTGGAGGAGGCGCAGCGGCGGCGGGCTTGGGCGCTTCCTTCGCCGGCGCGGGTGCGGGCACGGCTGGCGCGAGCTTCGCTTCCGCCTTCGCCGGCGCGGGCGCGGGAGCGGCTGCGGCGGCTCCGCCGTCTTCGAGGATGGCGACCACGGTGTTGATGGGGACCGTCTGGCCTTCCTTGACGACGATTTCTTTGAGCACGCCCGCGCCGGGGGAGGGAATCTCCGCGTCGACTTTGTCGGTGGAGATTTCGAACAGCGGCTCGTCGCGCTCTACCTTGTCGCCGGGTTTCTTCAGCCACTTGGTGACGGTGCCCTCGAAAATGGATTCGCCCATCTGCGGCATCAGGACATTGGTCGGCATCAGTTGCTCCTTAACGGGTCCCAATCCTGGGAAAGAAAACCCGATTATATCGTATCAACCTCAGGGGCTAAAGCCCGTGAGGAGGTGTGCAGCTTGCGGCGGGGTTCAAGCCCCGCCCTTCCGACTTCAATACTTCGCCAGGTGGCGGGCGGCCGCGGCTACCTTTTCGACGTTGGGGAGAAAGAACTCTTCCAGCGGCGGCGAGTAGGGCACAGGCGTATCGAGCGAGGTGACGCGCAGCAGGGGGCCGTCGAGTTCCTCGAAGGCCTCCTCCATCACGATGGCGGCAATCTCGCCGGCGATGCCGCCGGTGCGGGTGTCCTCGTGGACGACCAGCATTTTGTTGGTCTTCTTGAGCGAGGCAATAAGCGTTTCGCGGTCGAGCGGGAGCAGCGTGCGCAGGTCGACGACCTCGCAGGAAATGCCGTCCTCTTTTTCGAGCTGCTCGGCGGCTTCGAGGCAGGTGTGGACCATGGCGGCGTAGCTCACCAGCGTCAGGTGGCGCCCTTCGCGGCGCACCGCGGCCTTGCCCAGCGGCACGATGTAGTCGTCTTCAGGTAGTTCCTCCTTGATGCGGCGGTAGAGGAACTTGTGCTCGAAAAAGAGCACGGGGTTGTTGTCGCGAATCGAAGCCTTGATGAGCCCCTTGGCGTCGTAAGGGGTGGAGGGGTAGACGACCTTCAGGCCCGGCGTGTGCACGAAGTACATCTCCGGGTTCTGGGAGTGGAAGGGCCCGCCGTGGACGCCGCCACCCGATGGCCCGCGAATCACCATCGGCACCGGCGCGCCCCAGCGGTAGTGGCTCTTGGCGACGAAGTTGGTGATCTGGTTGAAGCAGCAGGCGATGAAGTCGATGAACTGGAGTTCGGCCACCGGCCTGAGCCCGAGGTAGCTCATGCCGACCGCGGCGCCGATGATGGCGGTCTCGGAAATCGGCGTGTCGATGACGCGCTCGCGGCCGAAGTGCGGCAGAAACCCGTCGGTGACTTTGAAGGCGCCGCCGTAGACGCCGATGTCTTCGCCCAGCATGACGACGGCGGGGTCGCGCTCCATTTCTTCCCAGAGTCCCCGGCCAATCGCCTGAAGAAAAGTTTGCTGCGCCATTCAGCGTCCCTCAGGGGCTGAAGCCCCCAATTGTTTTAGGGCCTTTGCGGCGGGGCTAAAACCCCGCCCGTGCCAAGCATCCTGCGTGTCAGTCCCTGTCTGGGCAGGCACGGGCTTCAGTCCGTACGAGAGGGCTCGGCACCGGAAACCGACTTTAGCCGCTGAGGTCATTTCTTTTTCCTCGTCTTCTTTCGCCCATGGCCGGGGTTGTCGGCCACCCCGACGGCTTCACGCGATTCGGTTGGGCGCAGCGCCGGCTGGCGGTCCACGAACCACTGCGCCACGTCGTGGCGGGGGGGCTTGACCTCATCGAGCGGGCGCTTCCAGACCGCGCGGATTTCGTGGCAGCCCTCGCAGTAGACGCCCAGCGCGGCCTCTTCGGGCCGGGGCAGGGGACTGGCCTCGGCGGCGGCCAGCTCTTCTTTGAGCTCGCGGTCGATGCGCGCCAGGATTTCGTTCTTCTCTTTCTCCGTCCACAGCTTCTTTGCAGTCAGGTAGTTCTCGAAGCGCAGGATGGGGTCTTTGGCTTCCCATTCCTTGCGCATCCAGTCGGGGACGTAGTTGGCGGGGTCGTGCTGGGCGTGGCCCTTGCGGCGGAAAGTTTTGGCTTCGATGAGAGTAGGGCCATCGCCGCGGCGGGCGCGCTCGACGGCCGCGCGCGCGGCTTCGTAGACGGCCAGCACGTCGTTGCCGTCCACGCTGACGCCGGGGATGCCGTAGGCGCGGGCGCGGTCGGCGAAGTCTTTGAGGCCGGCCTGCAAATAGGTTGGCGTGGAGTAGGCCCACTGGTTGTTTTCGAGGATCAGGACGAGCGGGGCCTTCTGCACGGCGGCAAAGTTGAGGCCCTCGTGGAACGCGCCGGTGGAGCTGCCGCCCTCGCCGATCCAGGTCATGGCGACCTCGTCGCGGCCGAGGTAGCGGGCGGCCAGACCGACGCCGGCCATCACCGGGATGAGGTCGCCGAGCATGGAGATGGGCGAGACGATGTGGCGGTCCTGGAGGTCGCCGAAGTGCGAGGTGCCGTCCTTGCCCCGGGTGGGCGAGCCTTTCTTGGCCATGTACTGCATCGCGATGTCGCGCGGCTTGAAGCCTTTGACCAGCAGCGCGCCGACGTTGCGGATCATGGGCGCCATCCAGTCGCGCTTCTCAAGCGCGTAAGCGCTGCCGACCGAGATGGCTTCCTGGCCGAGCGAGCTGTAGAGCCCGCCGACGATTTTGTTCTGGCGGAAGAGAATCGTCAGCGCGTCTTCCAGCTTGCGGTTGAGCTGCATCCAGTAGTACAGCTCAAGATGCTGCGGCTTGCTGAGCGGCAAGCGAACCCTCCAGAGTTTCGAGATCGGTTTCGCGCGTTTCGCGATCAAAGACTTTGCCGAAGCTCTTAACGACCGCAACCTTGAGCTCGTGCATCAACGCCCCACGATTGTCATCCCCAGCGGAGTCCCGACAAAGGTCGGGACGGAGTCGAGGGACCTGCTTTTCCAAGGAAGTGACGCCCTTGTCGCGGAGGCCGCAAGGGACGATGAAATCAAAGTGGCTGAGGTTGGTGGTGACGTTGAAGGCGAAGCCGTGCGACGTGACCCAGCGGGAGACGTGGACGCCGATCGCAGCCAGCTTCTCATCACCAACCCACACCCCGGTGTAGAGCTGCTTCTCGCCTTCGGGCGCGATGCGTCGCCTGGCTTCGAGGCCAAAGCTGCGCGCAGCGCGGATGAGGACTTCCTCGAGCGAGCGAACGTACCAGACGACGTCCTTGCGAAGTGCGCCGAGGTTGAGGATCGGGTAGCCGACCAGTTGGCCGGGGCCGTGGTAGGTGACATCGCCGCCGCGGTCGGTCTCGTGGACTTCGACGCCGCGGCGCGCCAGTTCATCTTCGGGCAGCAAGAGGTTTTCGCGGCGCGCGTTGCGGCCCAGGGTGATGACAGGCGTGTGCTCGCCAAGCAGGAGAACGTCAGGGACGCGCCCGGCCTTCCGCGCCGCGACCAGCTCCTGCTGAAGCGCGAGGATTCGCCCGTAGGGCTCGATGCCCCAATCAACCACCAAACAGGTTTGCTTTTGATCTCTTGTCATCTCTTTGCAGGGGCAGGGCGGGGCTTCAGCCCCGCC
>DATLZZ010000020.1:0-50791 GCA_035573715.1 Candidatus Xenobia bacterium
CCAGCGCTACCTCTGGGAGTACAATCACGACCGGCCGCACCGCAGCCTGGGCGACCGGACGCCACGGGAGGCCTTTGTGGGTTTCGAAAGTGACCTAAAAACCGAGGCCCTGAGTGTCTAAATTAGCGGGGTGCACTACACCCAGAATAGACCCGGAGGGATTGCGATGAGATGCAGAAGGGCTCTGGTTACGTGCTCTGTGATTCTTTTTCTAGCTCACCGTCTCCTGCCGCAGTCAGTTCGATCAGAAATTGAAGAAGCCGTGGTTTGTACTGAGACTTACTATGAAGTCTTCGACCTGTGATACGTTCTATCGTTCTTACTGGTCCATTAGCTGTTCGGATGGTTACTTCTTCGAGGGCGGCGGCGGATGCAGGCTCCGGATTGAACGGGCGGCTACGGTCACACAACCAGTTGGAGCTCCAATGTAACGGGGAAGTATCTACGATGAAAGCACTGCCAGCATACATGGTGACCCTAGCCTTGGTACTGGGGGCCGCTCTGGCGCTCGCGACACCGCCTGAGCTGAAGGTTCTGCGGCTGGACTTTGTGGTGATTCGGGAGCACAAGAACCAACAGGGTCAGCTTGTGCGCGAGGTCATGGAGCGAACAAGGTTTATCGCTCCCGATGGGCGCTACCGCACCCACACCGAGCCTGCGGAGAAAATGACGTACCCCGTGCAAATCGTTGACCCACGCAGGGACGTCAGCATCCTGCTCAACCCAAGCCAAAACGTGGCGATACGCACTTGGCAGGCGCGAAGCAAGCGGATGCTCGAGGCTGAACAGCAAGACACCAAGAGGCAGGGTGATCCCCTTGGCCCCCGCATTATGCAGGGTTTGGACTGCAACGCTTTCCGCGTCAGCCACCCGAATGGACGCACAACCGAATTCGCGTACTGCCGCGACCCCGTCTCAGGGGCTAAGTTTCAAGGAAGCTTCTTCGCGCGCCTGCCCGACGGGAGCAATTGGCGGGAGGAACTGCAGCGGGTCACACGCGACTACACTGTAGACAAGACGCTTTTCGAGATCCCGGCCCACTTCCGAATCATCGACCAATAAGCTCACAATGATCCGTGCCGCGTCAAGGCGACTAGCCGAAGGTCATTTCACAACCTGATTTGAAGAGAGCCTCAACCGGTTGGTCTCTAGCGCCGGGCCCAGAGAGGAGCGGCGCCGAGGTTTCGCTCGCGTTCGGGAGCCTGAGTGGTCTGCGCGGGCAGGGTCTTCGCCACCTCAAGCGCCTTGTCCAGGCTGGCGACGAACTTCTGCATCTCCTCCGGGAGGCCGATGGACACCCGAATGTGCTCGGGCAGGCCGGCAAAGGGCCGGCCGACGGCGATGCCCTGCTGGCGGAACGCCTCAATCACCGGCCGCACCGGCTGGGCCACGTGGACGCAGACGAAGTTGGCGTGCGAGGGAATGCAGTCGTGCCCGCGCTTCTTCATTTCATCCACCAGCCAGGCGCGGGTCTGGTGGTTGAGCGCGCGCTGGCGCTTCTCCTCAGCTTCGTCGCCGAAACTGGCCAGCGCCGCCTGGCAGGCCATCACGTTGGTCGCGTCCCACACGCAATGCGGCCGCATCTGCACCATCAATTCCTTGCGGGCGATGGCGTAGCCGAGCCGCAGCCCGGCCATGCCGTACACTTTCGAGAACGTCCGCGCCACCACCACGTTGGCGCCCGCCGCCACTGCATCCAGCATCGTGCCGTAGCTCGGGTCTTCGACATAATGGAAGTAGGCTTCGTCCACCAAGACCACGCTCTCGCGCGGCACTTGCCCGAGAAACTCCTGCACCGCCGCTTTCGCTGTCAGCGTGGCGGTGGGGTTGTTGGGGTTGCAGAGATAGATCAAACCGGGGCGCTCCTGCGCCGCCCGCGCCATCGCTTCCAGGTCGTGGCCGTAGTCGGCGGTCACCGGGACTTTCACGATTTCCGCGCCGGTCTGCTTGCCGTAGAAGGCGATGGCTTCGAAGGTCGGCTCCGCCATCACCAGCCGCCGGCTCGGAGTGAGGAACGCCTGCGCCGCCAGCTTCAGCACTTCAGTCGAGCCGCAGGTGACGACCACCGACTCGGGGTCGACGCCATGGTAGGCGGCAATCTTTTCCTGGATGGCGTCGCCCCAGTAGTCAGGGTAGCGCATCGCCTCGCTGCGCGCCGCCACCAGCGCTTCCATCGCCGCCGGGAACGGCCCGTAGGGGTTCTCGTTCGAGTTCAGCAGAATCAGGTCGGCGGGGTCTTTGGGATTGCGCTTCACCTGTTCCAGCCGCTCTTCGGCGCGGAGCGCCAGCCGCTCTTCCCAACCCCGCGCCGCAATGGCCGGGGCCAGTAGCGCCGCTCCTGCGCCTGCCCCCAGCAGGCCGGCAAAACTCCTCCGCGAAAGCTTGTGGCTCTTCATGTCGCTCTGCTCCTCTCTCCTTAATCGCCTCAGTAGCGCGCAACGGCCACCGGCTCGGGTTGCGGCGCCGCCCCCGACGCCTCCTGAAGAATCTTCACGCTGGCGCTCGCCCCGATGCGCGTCGCGCCCGCCTTCACCATCTTCTTCAAGTCTTCGTAGCTGCGGATGCCACCGGCGGCCTTGACCCCCATCTCGGGACCGACGGCCAGGCGCATCAGCTCGACATCGTGCGCGGTGGCGCCGCCGGGGCCGAAGCCGGTGGAGGTCTTGACGAAGTCGGCCCCGGCTGCCTGCGCCAGGCAGCTCGCCCGCACTTTTTCTTCGTCGGTGAGCAAGGCGCACTCGAGAATCACTTTGGTGATCGCGCCGCCGCGCCGGCAGGCTTCGACGACGCCGCGGATGTCCTGGCAGACACGGTCGTCGTCGCCTGACTTCAGCGCGCCTACGTTGATGACCATATCCACTTCCTGCGCGCCCAGCTTGACCACTTCTTCCGTCTCCAGGACTTTCACCGAGGGCAGGGTCGCGCCCAGCGGGAAGCCCACCACCGTGCATACCTTCACCCTCGAGCCCCGCAGCGCCGCCGCCGCCACCGACACCCAGGTGGGGTTGATGCACACCGACGCGAACCCGAACCGCGCCGCTTCCTCGCACAGCTTGAGGATGTCGGCGCGCGTGGCCTCCGGCCGCAGCAGGGTGTGGTCAATCAGGGCCGCGATGTCGGCCGGGATCGCGGTAACGCCCGGCCCCGCCGAAAGCCGCGCCGCGCCGGCCGCCACCACCGAGCGGGCTTTCTCCGCGCAGGTCTCGATGCAGCGCTGATCGCACCCAGGGCAGACGATTTCGTCAATGCCCAGCCCGCGCAACTCGCAGAGCTGGCGGTCGCCGAGGTAGCAGAAGACCTCGCGGGTGATGGCTTCGATGAGCAGCTCGAGCTCCCGCTCGGTGAGTTGCATCCTTAGCGTCCCTGTCCGCGGTGCTCCAGCGCGGCGATCTTGTCGATGCGGCGCTGATGGCGTCCCCCGGCAAACTCTGTCTCCAGCCACAGCCGCACGATTTCGCTCGCCTGGTCCGGGGTCAGCATCCGCGCGCCCAGCGTCAGGATGTTGGCGTCGTTGTGCTCGCGGCTGTTGCGCGCCGTGGTGGCGTCGTAACAGAGCGCGGCGCGCGCGCCCGGAACCTTGTTCGCCGCCATCGCCGACCCGATGCCGGCGCCGTCCACCACGACGCCGCGCCAGGCGGCGCCGGAGGCCACCGCTTGCGCCGCCGCGGCGGCAAAGTCGGGATAATCCACCGGCTGGGTTGAGTGCGTTCCCAGGTCGCGGACCTCGTAGCCCGCTTCGAGCAAAAACCGCTTCAAGTGTTCCTTCAGTTCGTAGCCAGCGTGGTCGGCGGCCACGACTACGGGACGATGCCGGCTGGAGCCGGGCGCGTCAACGGATTCTTCCAGGCGAATCCGCACGCCGCGCTCGCGGGCCAGCTCGCGCGCTTGATCGGTCACCACGGCGCCGCGCGGCACCACGACCTCGCCGCCGGCGGGCAGCGCTTCAATGTCGGCTGCGGTCAACACCGGCCGAGCCATCGTCACTCTCCGGTTGCGGGCAGCACGCAGACGTCGGGCAGGTTGCGGTACTGCTCGCCGTAGTCGAGCCCGTAGCCGACCACGAACTTGTCGGGAATCTTGAAGCCGATGTAGTCGACCCGCACTTCCTTCACCCGCCGCGCCGGCTTGTCGAGCAGCGCCGCGATCCGCAGCGAGCGCGGCTTGCGCGATTGCAGGATGCGGTAGAGGTAATTCAGCGTCAGTCCGGTGTCGAGGATGTCCTCCACGATAATGACATTCAGATTCTCGATGCTGGCGTCGAGGTCCTTGGTGATGCGCACCTCGCCCGAGGGCAACGTGCCCTTGCCGTAGCTCGACACCGCGATGAAATCCACTGACACCGGCATCCGCAGCTCCCGCAACAGGTCGGCCAGAAAAATGCACGCCCCCTTGAGAATGCAGATGAGGTGCACAGTCTCGCCTTTGTAGTCGCGCTCGATCTGCCGGGCCATTGCCCGCACCCGGCGGCGGATTCTCTCCCGGCTCACCAACACTTCCGGACGCGCGGCGGACAGAGCGCTCACGACGGTTGCTCCCCTTGAAGAAATTCGCGCTCACTCTATCGCGCCTGGAGACTCAAGGCAAGCGGCGAAGGGGGCGGAAAGTTTTCCACAGGTCGCTGGCGCCGCACTTCATTCCGAGATTCTGTAGAATCCATTGCTCTCACGTACGCGAAACCGTAGTCTCAAAGGCTCCCGCTATGCTGACGCAGCGACCGTCCGTTTTCATCTGTGTGGAAACAAATGCGTTCGCTTCTTCGGCAGAACGGTGTCGCTTTGGCAACCAGACTGCTGCAAATCGCGCGGGGCAAAGTGTGTACGAGTCGGGAGTGTCCGCAACAGGTCGTCGGGGTTTGCCTTCCGGCTCGTTCCTGTTACAAATTTTTCACTTGCCCCCCGGCGCCAACCTGTGAATGATAAGCGACCGTAAACCAACAAGAGCGCGCTCGGGCATGCGCCATTCCGACTCAGAAGGAGCGACCCCCATGGCAAGTCTGTCTTCGCCGCGTCTGTTTGGTCGTTGGCTGATGGTGTTGTGCGTAGTGCTGGCGATCTCAGCCCCTGTACTGGCCCAGCTCGGCACCGGCAGTATTGAAGGCGCAGTGCTGGATCCCACCGGCGCCGTGCTTCCCGATGCGCAGGTCACGGTGCGCAACACCGCTACAGGTGTCGAACGCGTCTTGACCACCGACGCCGCTGGCCGCTACCGCGCCGTGGCGTTGGAGCCTGGCACGTACAGCGTCAAGGCCAGCAAATCCGGCTTCAAGACCGGCGAGCACACCGGCATCCAGGTGACGGTCGGCTCCACCACCACCGTCGACATCTCGCTCCAGGTCGGCGCCGCCACCGAGACCATTGAGGTCACCGAAGCCCCGCCCGCCATTGATACCGAAAAAACTGACGTCACCAGCACCGTGGACAACACGGTGGTCTCCAACGTGCCCGTCATCGGCCGCCGCTTTGACAACTACGTCCTGCTCACGCCGGGCGTCTCGCCTGACGGGACCTTCGGTCTCATCACCTATCGCGGCATTTCCGGCCTCTACAACAACAACACGGTGGACGGCACGGACAACAACCAGGCCTTCTTCTCTGAAGCCCGCGGCCGCACCCGCGCCGTCTACACCTACAGCCAGGCGACAGTGAAGGAATTCCAGGTCGGCCTGAGCAACTTCAACGCCGAGTACGGCCGCGCCGCCGGCGGCCTGGTGAACGCCGTGACCAAGTCCGGCACCAACGAGTTCCACGGGGAAGCCTTCTACTTCATCCGCGATGACATCACCAGCGCCCGCGAGCCCACTATCCCGGTCAACGTAATCGAGAACGCCGTCGGCAAGGACAAACTGCCGGAGCGGCGGCAGCAGTTCGGTTTCGCCATGGGCGGGCCCTTCGTCAAGGACAAGCTCTTCTGGTTCCTGGCCTGGGACCAACAGGTGCGCAACTTCCCCTACGTGGTGAACTTCAATAGCGTCAACTTCATCACTGTCGGCGGAGTTCCCGTCCAGGATGCTTCGGGCTGCAGCGGCCTGGCCACCGTGAATCAACGGGCCACGTGCCAGTTCTTTTTTGCCGAGCGCACGGTTGTTCCTCGCAAGGCGCTCAACGAAGTGGGCTTCTTCCGCGTGGATTGGACTCTCAACGCCAATAACAACCTGGGCGCGTCCTACAACTTTCACCAGTGGCGCTCGGTCAACGGCATCCGCACCCCGCTCATTAACTTCAACGCCGCCTCCGACAACGGCTTCGACAACGTCCGCACCGACAGCGTCGTCCTGCGCCTGAACACCATCTTCAACCCGACGCTCTTGAACGAGCTTCGTTTCCAGTTCGGCAAGGACAACGAGTTGCAGCGGCCCAACGCCAAGGGTCCCGGCACCTCGGTTACCGGCGGCTTCAGCTTCGGCCAACCCAACTTCCTTCCCCGTCCCCAGTTCCCCTTCGAGACCCGGCTGCAATGGGTGGACAACATCACCTGGATCCGCGGCCGCCACAGCTTCAAGGTGGGCGCCGACATCAACTACGTCCGCGAAAACCAGATCAACCTCTTCCAGGGCGGCGGCGTCTACAGCTACTCCAACTTCAACAACCTCGCCGGCGATTGCCCGCCCGGCGCCATTCCCTTTGGCTGCGTTCCGGATGGCGTCCCGAGCTACGGCAGCTTCACACAGGCCTTCGACCTCCGACCGGGCGTCCGCCCCGGCTCCATCTTCTTCACCACCACCGACTGGAACTGGTATGTCCAGGACACTTTCCGGATGAACTCCCAGCTAACCATCAATTACGGCATTCGCTACGAATATCAGCAACTGCCCCAGCCCCAGAACGGCAACCCGAACTTCCCACTTACCCAGCATTTCAATCAGGACCGGAACAACTGGGGACCGCGGTTGGGCATCGCCTGGGACGTGGGTGGCCGGCATAAGACCATCGTCCGCGCCGGCTACGGCCTCATCTACGGCCGCACCTCCAACAGCGCTCTCTCCAGCGCCCAGACGGACAACGGCGTGGTCAACGCCACTTTCGTGTTCTTTCCCACCACAGACATCGACCCAGTGACGCCGGGCACACAGCCGGTCATCTATCCCAACTGTTTTGCCCCCGGCGTGAATGCCGACTGCTCGCTGGCTCTGGTGGGCTCGAGCCAGCGCCCCGATATCCGCCAGTTTTCCGAGGACTTTGCTCGGCCCATGGTCCACCAGGCCGAGTTCACCCTCGAGCATGAGGTCATCAAGGATACAGTGGTCAGCGGCACCTACGCCTTCAGCGGTGGCCGCCGCCTGCCGTTTTTCCGCGACCTCAACATGCCGCCTGCAGGCAATGTCTTCTTCATCAACCTCCCCGCCGACCTGGTCATCAATGGTGAAACGCTCGCCCCTGCCGGGGTCTATGGACCCCTGCCCTTCTACTGCATTCCCGACAGCGCCCCAGCCCCGACCAACCGCCAATGCCCTGTCGCAGGCACCTTCGCCTCCACGGGTCGGCCGATTGACGGCATCCGGCGGTTGCTCCAGGCCGAGAGTGTGGTCAACTCCAGCTACCACGGGCTCATCCTGCGGGCCAGCCGCCGGATGAACCGCGGCATTCAGTTTGACACGCACTTCACCTGGTCGCACGCCATTGACAACGGCCAGAACAGCCTTACCTTCTTCGGCAGCAGCACCACCGCCTTCGACCCCTTTAATCAGAATCTCGACCGCTCCCGCAGCGATTTCGACCGTCGCTGGCGCTGGGTCAGCACCTTCGTCTGGCAGCCCGAAGGCACCTTCGATATGCAGGGAACCAAGAAGAAGGTTCTGGGCGGCTGGACGTTCAGTGGCGTTTACACCTGGCAGGATGGCCTTCCGCTCACGCCGTTCCTCAGTGGCTTCCTCTCCAGCACCTGCAACGTCGCCAACCCCTGCCCGATCGATACCGGAAACTCCAACGGCAGCGGCGGTACCTTCCGCTTCCCGTTCCTCGGCCGCAATACCTTCGAAGGGCAGAACTTCAGCAACTTTGACTTCCGCATCGCTCGGAGCTTCCGGATCGGCGAGCGCTACGAGATCCAAGGCATCGTCGAGTCGTTCAACCTCTTCAACCACTCCAACTTTGTTAGCTACGACACCACGGCCTTCTCCATCAGCTCGGCTGCCAAGAATGTCGCCACCTGCGGCAGTGGCGACGCCCCGGTTACGCCGATCACCGTGGGCAACCGGTGCATCAACGTGAGTCCAGCCTCCGGCTTCCTCACTCCCCGCGCCGCCTCCAGCACGCTCAACAACCCGCGCGAATTTCAGTTCGCCGTGAGGTTCCGCTGGTAGAAACCTGCGCGCCGCGCTGGCCCTAGCGACTTCCACCGCCCCGCCCATTCTCGGAATGGGCGGGGTTTCCTTTTGCCCCGAAGCGGGAGGGCACGGCTTTGGCCGTGCTGAGAGCCCACACCCCAAAACGGGCTTAAGCCCCTGAGGTTCAGTGCAGTAGCCCGCCAGCGCCCGCGATGCTAAAATCAATCCGAGCCCGTAGCTCAGCCGGTAGAGCATCTGCCTTTTAAGCAGAGGGTCCCGGGTTCGAGCCCCGGCGGGCTCACCATTCATCTCGTTGACTGGGGCGACCTTGCGGAAGGTATAATTGCGCCACCCTTGCCGCCGGGGAGCAAGCCAGGGAGGCACAATGGGGACAATCGGTTGGAACCCGAGCCGCTACGGTCTCGAGAACCACGGCATCCGCAACCTGAAGACGGCCTTCTGGAATCTCCCCACCCCGGCGCTCTACGAGCACGCCGTGCGCCGGGAGGAAGGCGAAATCGCCGAGCACGGCCCGCTGGTGTGCCGCACCGGCGACCACACCGGCCGTTCGCCCAACGACAAGTTCCTGGTCAAGGAGCCTTCCAGCGACAACCACATCTGGTGGGGCCCCATCAACCGTCCCTTCGAGCCGAAGCGCTTCGACGCCCTCTACCAGCGCCTCTGCAACTACCTGCAGGGCAAGGAAGTCTTCGTCCAGGACTGCTTCGCCGGCGCCGACCCGCAGTACCGCCTGCCCATCCGCGTCGTTACCGAGCTGGCCTGGCACAGCCTCTTCGCCCGCAACCTTTTCATCCAGCCCGACGCCGCCACGACCGGCGAGCACGTCCCCGAGTTCACCATCATTTCCGCCCCCGGCTTCCGCGCCGACCCGGAGCGCGACGGCACCCGCTCCGGCACCTTCATCATCGTCCATTTTTCCCGCAAACTGGTCATCATCGGCCACACCGCCTACGCGGGTGAAATCAAAAAGTCGGTCTTTTCGATTCTCAACTACCTGCTGCCGCTCAAGTCGGTGCTCTCCATGCACTGCTCGGCCAACATCGGACGCGACGAAGACGTGGCACTCTTTTTCGGGCTCTCCGGGACCGGCAAGACCACCCTCTCCACCGACCCCGAGCGCCGCATGATCGGCGACGACGAGCACGGCTGGACCGACCGCGGCGTCTTCAACTTCGAGGGCGGCTGCTACGCCAAGGTCATCCGCCTTTCCCCCGAAGGCGAGCCGCAGATTTACGCCTGCACGCGCAAGTTCGGCACCGTGCTCGAGAACGTCACCATTGATCCCGTCACCCGCCGACTTGATCTCAACGACGACTCGCTCACCGAAAACACCCGGGCGGCTTACCCGCTCACCCACCTCGACAACATTGAGCCTTCCGGCCTCGGCGGCCACCCGAAGAACATCTTTATGCTGACTTGCGACGCCTTCGGGGTGCTGCCGCCGATTGCGCGCCTCACCTCCGAGCAGGCCGCCTACCACTTCATCGCCGGCTACACCGCCAAGGTGGCGGGCACCGAGCGCGGCATCGTCGAACCCCAGACTACCTTCAGCCCCTGCTTCGGCGCGCCGTTCATGTCGCTGCACCCCAGCGTTTACGCCAGGATGTTGATGGAGCGAATCGCGCGGCACAAGGTCAACTGCTGGCTGGTCAACACCGGGTGGAGCGGCGGCCCCTACGGCGTCGGCCAGCGGATGAAGCTTTCGCACACCCGCGCCATGATCCGCGCCGCGCTCGCCGGCGCGCTCGACAACGTCCCCACGCAGACCGACCCCGTCTTCGACCTCAGCATCCCGCGCCAGTGCCCCGACGTGCCGGCGGAAATCCTGCAGCCGGAGAACACCTGGAAGGACAAGGAAGCTTACCGCGCCAAGGCGGCGCAGCTCGCCGAGGCCTTCCACAAGAACTTCGAGCAGTTCGCCGCCGACACGCCCGAGGCCGTCCGCAACGCCGGCCCCAAAGTAGCCGTCTCCCGCTAGCCCTCGCCGCGGGCTAGCCACCCGCGATGGCCCCAATGATGAACAGTGGTTCGGCCCCGGACACCACTGCCTCGGGAAGCGGCGAATCCGGTGATTCGTGCGAGAGGTCTTCCTCGCAGGCGAAAAAGCGCAGAAACGGCCGCCGTTGCTGCGTCGCGTGGTCGCGGATGGTCCCGCGCAGCATCGGGTAGCGCGCTTCGAGCGTATCCAGCACCGCGCCCAGCGTCACCGGCGCCGGAACTTCGAGCTCCACGTCGCCGGCAACTCTCGCCAGCGTCCGCAGGTGCGGCGGCAGCACCACTCGAATCATAACAGGGTTTGCACCTCGACCGAGAGCACGGCGGGCAGGTCGCGAACAATCGGCGCCCAACTGTCGCCGGCATCAGCCGACGCGTAGACTTGGCCGCCGGTAGTGCCGAAGTAGACGCCGCAAGGCTCAAGCGTGTCCACCGCCATCGAGTCGCGCAGCACGTTGACGTAGCAGTCGCGCTGCGGCAGCCCCTTGGTCAGCGGCTCCCACTCGTTCCCGCCCGTGCGACTGCGATAGACGCGCAACTGGCCATCGGGCGGAAAGTGCTCGCCGTCGCTTTTGATGGGCACAACGTAAATCGTCTCCGGCTCGTGGGCGTGGACGTCAATCACAAACCCAAAGTCGGTGGGAAGGTTGCCGCTCACCTCGCGCCAGTTCTCCCCCGCGTCGTCTGAGCGCAGCACGTCCCAATGCTTCTGCATGAAGAGCGTCTGCGGGCGCGAGCGGTGCAGCGCGATGCGGTGCACGCAGTGGCCCACTTCAGCATTCGGGTCGGGGATGTATTGCGAGTGCAGCCCGCGGTTGATGGGCTTCCACGTCTGGCCGCCGTCATCGCTGCGAAAGGCGCCGGCAGCGGAGATCGCCACGAACAGACGCCTGGGATTGCTCGGGTCGATGAGAATGGTGTGCAGGCACATCCCGCCGGCGCCGGGCTGCCACTGCGGCCCGGTGCCGTGGCCGCGCAGCCCGGCGAGCTCGTGCCAGGTCTTGCCGCCGTCGGTGGTGCCGAAAAGCGCGGCGTCTTCTACGCCGGCGTAGACGTGGTCGGGGTTGTCGAGCGATGGCTCCAGGTGCCAGACGCGCTTGAACTCCCACGGGCGCTGCGAGCCGTCGTACCACTGGTGCGTGATCAGCGGTTTGCCGGTCTCCGGCGACGTGTCATAGACGAATCTGTTGCTTAGTCCGCCGGGGGGGTCGGTTGGACCCGGCATCTTCTCGCCGCCCGGCGTGCTCCAGGTTTTCCCGCCGTCATCCGACCGCTGGATAATCTGCCCGAACCAGCCGCTGGTCTGCGAGGCGTAAATCCGGTTCGGGTCGGCGGGCGAACCTTTCATGTGGTAGATCTCCCAGCCGGCGAAGTGCGGCCCGCTGACTTGCCAGTCCTGCCGCTTCCCGTCTGATGTCAGAATGAACGCGCCCTTCCGTGTCCCAACCAGTACTCTGACCTTGCTCATGGTGGCACCCCTTTCCTTTTCGCGCCCTTGTTGGATGCAGATAGCCTCGCCAGGCTTTCTTCCGAGACGCAGGAATCTGCTTTCCTACTCTGGAACTTTGCCCGCAAAAAGACGAGAATCCCATCCAGGGGCTTCGGTGTCAATTACTGCCGAGATTCGCGTCGGGCCGGCGGGGTGGTCGTATGACGACTGGTCGGGGATAGTCTATCCGGTTCCGCGCCCACGGGGCTTCCACGAAGCCACCTACCTCGCCGACTACTTCGACACCATCGAACTCAACGTCAGCTTCTACCGCCCCATCGACCACCTCACCGCCTGGAAGTGGCTGGAGCGGGTCGCTGCCAACCCGCGCTTCCTCTTCACCGCTAAGCTCTGGCAGGAGTTCACCCACGAAGGCCATCTCACCGAAGCCAACGAGCGCGAGTTCCGTCCCGGCATGGAGACGCTGCGCGACGCCGGCAAGCTCGGCGCCCTGCTGGCGCAATTCCCCTGGTCGTTCAAAAACGAAACCGAAAGCCGCGCCTACCTGCGCAAGTTGGTGAATCGGTTCAAGGACTTCCCCCTGGTGGTCGAGGTGCGCCACGCCTCCTGGAACGACCCGAAGTTCTACGAGTGGCTGGCCGAGCACGGCATCGGCTTCTGCAACATCGACCAGCCGGTCATCGGCCGCTCACTCAAGCCCAGCGAGCGGGCAACCGCGCCGGTGGGCTACATCCGGCTCCACGGCCGCAACTACAAGGAGTGGTTCAGCGAGCGCGAAGACTCCGGCGCCGAGCGCTACAACTACCTCTACACCGAGGAAGAGCTCGAGCCCTGGGCGCGGCGCATCGAGCAGGTGGCCGACGAGACCCGCCTTACCTTCGTCATCACCAACAATCACTTCCAGGGCAAGGCGGTGACCAACGCGCTCCAGCTCATCGCGCGACTGACAAAGAAAAAAGTGAAAGTACCCCCACCGCTCCTCGAGCATTACCCGCAGCTCGAGCCCATCGCCCTCCGCGAAGGCACCACGCCCTCACTCTTTCCTCTGAGCTAGGACCAGTTGATTGTTACCTTCACACCTTTCTGGATGGGAACCGTCACCTTCCCCGGAACCGAGCCGGTAGCTTCTTTGGGAAAATCGAAGGTGATGGTTCCCGTACCATCCGTGTCATCGCAATCCCATCGGTCGACTGGCTTGTCCGGGCTTCCACCTTTTTTCCAGACCTTGAAGTTCACTATGCAGCTTCCTCCACCGCCAATTCCCCCATTTCCTGGCATGTTGCCCTCCTTGGAACAACGTTGCTTTCCTTAAGAGTCCCGCTAGGAATGCTGCGCTGCAAGACAATGACCCACCAGCCCGCCTATTTCTGAAGAGCTTGGATATCGGGCCGAGCGGCGAAGCTTTCCCGGTGCGCCGGCTCCAGTGTCTGCTGCAACTGCAGGAGAGCTTCGCGGGCTTGCCGCGAAGAAGTCTTCGCTTCCTCGGCACGGCCCAGGCCCTGGAGCGCCTGGGCGCGGGCGTGCAGTGCTTGGGCGCGGAATTCGAGTCCCAGATTGGGCAGGGCAACGACTTCGTTCAGCGTCTGCAACGCCGGCTCATACTCCCGCCGCTGCAACTGCACGCGGCCCAGGTGGATCGATGCCACGGCCAGGGTGTGCATGGCTTTGAGTTTCCGTGCCTGCGCCACGGCTTCCCGGCAGCGGGCCAGCCCGCGGGCCGAGTTGCCTTGCTCGGCCTCGAGCCAGCCGAGCGCCGCCCGCGCTTCCACCGAAGGCTCCGGAAGGGCGGAACCGCGGGCAAGGCTGGCCGCCTGCTCGAAGCTCTCCCGAGCGCGCTCGTAGTGCTTCGCTTGCCGGTTCAACTCGCCCAGCGCGTTGTGGGCCTGCGGCATGAGTTCCCCGAAATGTTTTTCCCCAACGGTGCGCGCGCCCTCTTCGATCAGGCTGCGGGCCCGCGCCGAGTCTCCGAGGCGGTGATAGGTCAGACCGAGCAGAATTTGGCCGTCGGCTTGGCGAAACTCATCCTGGGTTTCCTCCGCCAACGCCAGCGCCGCATCGAGCGCCTGCCGCGCCTGTTCATACCGGTTCTGAACAAAGTGAATGCGGCCCGCGGTCAGAATCGCCGATCCCAGTCGTTCCTTGCTTCCGATGGCTTTCCAGATGGCCTGAACCTGGTTGATCTGGTCGAGGGCGGCCGCGTACCGGCCGGTATTGGTGTAATACATAGCCAGAGTATTTCGCGCCTGCGCCTGCCACTGCCGGTCTCCAACTTGTTCCAGTGTCGCCAACGCTTCCTGGGCAAGGCTCAGCCCCTGCTCAGGATCCACACCGTACTCGACGTAAATGGTCGCGAGATTGACTTTGGTCTGGGCCTGCTCCCACCGCGCCGGCCACTGCTGGGAGAGTGCCTGTTGGTAGTACCGGATGGCGCCGACGATGTCTCCCTGACGGCTGTAGGACACGCCAGTGTTCATCAGCGCTGTCACCACGTCGCGGTTGTTGCGGATCTCGCCCGCCGAGGAGACCAGCCGCTGCCAGTAAGTCCGCGCGCCCGCGTAGTCGCCCTGGTTGAACCGGACGTTCCCCAGGCGCAGATTGGCCCGGGCGACTCCGACTTCGTTGCCCGCCTCCTTGAAAATCTGCAACCCGCCCTCCGCATATTCCTGGGCTGGCGCGTACTTTCCCTGGATGCGAAGGATTTCGCTCAGTTCCAGCAGGACGTAGGCTTCGCACTCCCGGTTGCGGAGCGTCCGGCAAAGTTGCAGCGCCTTGTTCGCCTGAGCCATCCCTTGTTCGAGCTCCCCCGTCTTTCGATAGAGCGTCGCCAGCTCTTGATTGGCCAGGATGTAGTTAACGTCCCGCAGCAGCGCTTCCTGATACTGAGCAATGGCTTCTGGAAAGCGGCCCTGCCTGTGATAGACACCGGCCAAGCCCGCGTACCAGACGGCTTCATCGGGATACCAGCGAATCAGGTTCCGATACTTCGCTTCTGCGGACGCAAAGTCGTACCGGCACAACGCGACGTTGGCTTCAATGAACGCCGACTCCACGGTGGGCATCTGCGGCGACACATAGCGGAGGGCGTCTTCCGAAACACTGCGGGCTTTCTCGTCATAGCCCAGCAGGAAATAGACGTGCCCCATCCACGCCCGGGCCAAAGCGTAGCTCGGGTCCTCTTGAACCGCGCGCTCGAAGGCGCGCAAGGCGCGCGCGTACTCCCCTTGGGCGAAGAGGCTCTTCCCTTCGGTGAAGTGATAGGCTGCTGGAACCGTCCTGGGCCCGCTGCCGACCGACGCATAGTCCCGCCCCGGGCCGGCCTGCTTGAAATACTCCTGAATCTCCGTGGCCAAGGCGCTGTGCAGGGCATAGAACGAGTCTCCGGCCGACCTGGTGCGGCGCCCTTCGACACTGCTGGTGGCACGCGTCTCGCCGGTTTGGGCGTCGCGAACGTCCACTTCGATGCGCACCGTGTCGCCGATCGCGATCATCCGCGGCGCCAGCACGTACCGGCTTTCGCTGAATCCCGCCACGGCCTGAACCGCCGCGGGACTGGAGATATCCACCTGTTGAGCTTCCAGCCCGGCCGTGATGCGTGCCAACTGCTCATAGGGATAAACGCGGATGTTGGGCGATCCGGTCAGGTCGGAGATGAGAACCTGCGTGAGCGTCAGTCGGATACGATCCAACTCCGCTTCGCCAGTTTGATTCGCGAAAGGCAGGACCGCCACGCGAACACGCTCCGCCGGAAGCATCATCCGCGGGCGGATCCACGCCAGATACACCACCGCCAGCGCAACCACCAACAGGGCTGCGGCGGCCACCGCACTTTTCGGAGATAGCCGCAAAGTCCGAGCCGGTGTCCGCGCGGCGTCGCGGGGCGACGCCGCTATGGCCTCGCCGCGTTCCACCCGTTGCAGGTCGCCCAACAACTCGGTGGCCGTAGCGTAGCGGTCGGCCGGGTCCTTGGCCAGCGTCCTGAAGACAATCCGTTCCAGCGACTCGGGCACGGCGGGATTCAGTTCTCGCAGCCCCTGCGGCGGCAGGTGCAGGATGCGGTCGGTGGTGGCGGTGTGGCCGGCGACGCGGAAGGGATGCTGGCTGGCCAGCATCTCGTAGAACACCACCCCGAGCGAAAAAATGTCGCTGCGCTCGTCGATCTCCATTTCGAGCAGCGCTTCCGGCGACGCGTAGGCCACTGTGCCGCTGAAGCTGGACGTGCGCGACTCGTAGCTTTCGGTGGCGGCGGCGTCTCGCGCCTGCGGCAGCAGCTTGGCGATCCCGAAGTCCAGCACCTTCACCTGGCCGCGCGGCGAGAGCATGATGTTCTCCGGCTTCAGGTCACGGTGGGCAATGCCCTTCTCGTGCGCCGCCACCAGCGCCTCCACACACTGGACGGCGATGGGCAGGAAGTCTGAAACCGAGAAAGGCTGGCGGAGGCGATGACGGAGGGTTTCGCCCTCGACGTATTCCATCACAATGAAGAGCTCGTCGTTCTCTTCGAAGACGTCGTAGACGCCGGCGATGTGATCGTAGTTGAGTCTGGAGGCGCGTTCGGCTTCCTTGAGAAAGCGATGGCGATAGTGCTCATCGTGGCGCAGGAAAGGCGAGATTCGCTTGAGAGCGACTGAGCGCTTGACCCGCGTGTCCTCGGCGCGGTAGACCTGCCCCATCCCGCCTTCGCCCAGCTTGGCGCGGATGTGGAACCGCCCAACCGTGGTCCCAGTCAGATCGGCCACAACCGGAGTGCGTCTGGCTTCGGTCGGCCCGACCATCAAAGAACTCCCGTGGCGGTGCGAGTGCGGTCCCGGCTTCCGAGTCCCGCGGCTGGGCTTAGAGCGCCGCTCCCTCCGGTTGGTCGAATCTTACTCTTGGAACACCTGGGAAACAAGAAGAACAGGGAGGCGACCGGGTTTGTCCCCGGCTCGGCTTCGCTTCCGGTTGCGTCCCCGCTCATTCGGCTTCGCTCAGGGTGGGGGACGCGACTGGGCCTGCGGCTTGTCTCGTCCCCGGCGGGATTTGAACCACGCGTTTCCCCGCACAGAGCGGGGCGTCCTGGGCCAAGGCTAGACGACGGGGACAGAAGGAATCTACCGGCAGGCCGCGAATAGTGTCAAACCGGTGCCGGTGTCCGGTGGCCGGTTATCGGTCAGCAAAGAGACGCGCTCGAAGGAAGTCGCGTAAGGGCGTCGGGCAGAGCTGCCCGGACGAGGCGTAGAAAATCGGCTTCGACGCCAGCGGCTTCAGCGAAATCTCGTCCCAGGCTGGCGGGGTGCCTTGCGGAGAGACAAGGACGTAGGCATCGGCGCGGTCGAGGAATTCGCGCGCCGTGGCTTTGAAGTCGGGATTGGAGAAGTCGAGCACCGGCAGGTACAGGTCGGGGCGCAAGAAATGCAGCACGCTGTTGCTTTCCAGGATGACGTTTTCCGCGCCAGCGAGCTTCTGGCGCAATACCGGCATGGCTTCGGCCAGACGCCCCTGCTTGGTGCGGGCCCAGAACGCCCGCCGCGCCCCCGCCATCAGAAAGCGCGACGAGTCCGTCTTCCCGCTGCGGTCGGTCTCTTCCTCAATCGCAAAGGTGTGCTCGTCCACCGCGCAGTGGCAGTTCTCGCCGTTGACGGAGCAGACGCCGTGGCCGTACTGAGTAATCTTCACCGCCGTCCACGCCGCCTCCGGAAAGGCGCGGATGATTTCCACCACCAGTTGCGTCTTGCCGATGTTGCGCGTGTGCCCGCCGACGACCACCAGCGCCATAGCGTGATTATAGCTTGCGTTCGAGGGCGGCGAGGCGCTCGGCCATCTCCGGCAGGCGCGAGATGTAAGGATAGGACTTCTTGAATTCATCCAGCGGCCGCGCCGGCGTGCCCCAGACGGTCTGCCCGCGGCGAATCACCTTGCCGGTGGGGATGCCGCACTGGGCGCCGAGCACGGCGCCATCTTCAATGCGCACCCGGTCGGCGATGCCCACCTGTCCGCCGGCCACGACACGGTCGCCGATGACCACGCTGCCGGAGATGCCGGTCTGCGCGGCGATGACGCAGTGGCGCCCGATGCGCACGTTGTGGCCGACGTGCACGAGGTTGTCGAGCTTGGTGCCTGCGCCGATGGACGTCTCATCCAGCGCCCCGCGGTCAATCGTGGTGTTGGCGCCAATCTCAACGTCGTCTTCAATCACGACACCGCCACGCTGAGGGAACTTCTCCCAGCCCGCCTCGGTGGGCACGTACCCAAAGCCGTCGCTGCCGATGACGGCGCCACTGTGAATCCGGACGCGCTGGCCAATACGCACGCCCCGGTAAATCGTCACGCGGGGAAACAGTACCGTGTCCGCGCCGATTTCCACGTTCGTGCCCACGTAGCAGCCCGAGCCGATCTGGCAGTTCTTGCCGATGCGCGCGTGCGCTTCAATCACCGCGCCGGGGCCCACCGCCACGTTTTCGCCCAGGCTGGCGCTCGAATCAATCACGGCGCTCGGGTGGCGTCCTTGAACGACCGGCGGCTCGGGCAGCAGCCAAGCCACGGCGCGCGCGAAGGCGAGCTTCGGCTGGGCCACGCGCAGCAGCGTCTTGCCGCGCACAAACGCCTCCGTGCCCACCAGCACGACGCTGGCCGGCGACGACAACGCCTCCGCCAGCCGCTTCTCCGAGTCGACGTAGATGAGGTCTCCCGGTCCCGCGCTCTCCAGGCTGGCCACGCTGCGGATCACCACCGAAGGGTCTCCCACCAGCTCGGCCTTGAGGTAGGCAGCCAGTTCCCCCGCCGTCTTGGTCATTGGATTCCTCCCGAGCGCTGTGGCATTGTGTCGTTCTCCGCGCCAGTATAATGTAGCGCGGCGCTTCCAATGGAGATTCATCCCACAGCGATTGTGAGTGCGGCGGCGCGGCTGCCCGCCACGGGCCGCATCGGGCCGTACTGCGTCATCGAAGAAGACGTGGAGCTGGGCGAGGGCTGCGAGCTCGACTCCCACGTGGTGCTCCACACCGGCGTGCGACTCGGACGCGAGGTGCGCGTCCACGCCGGCGTAGTGCTCGGCCACACGCCCATGGTGCGCGGCAGCCGGACGGCGCGCAGTTATCTCGAAATCGGCGACCGCACCATTCTCTTCCCCCACGCCACCATCGAGCGCGGCCACGGCGAAGGTGAAGCCACGCGCATCGGCGCCGACTGCTTCCTGATGACCCACGTGCACATCGGCCACAACTCCCAGGTGGGCAACTCGGTGACTATCGGCGGCGGCGTGGCCATGGCCGGCTACTCGCTGATTGAAGACCACGCCTTCATCGGCGGCGGCGCCGTACAGCACCAACACTCGCGGGTCGGGCGGCTGGCGATGGTGGGCGGCAACGTGCGCATCAATCGCGACATCCCGCCGTTCATCCTGGCTGCGGAGTTTGACGCCGCCGCCCGCGGCCTGAACCTCGTCGGTCTGCGCCGTCAGAACATCCCATCTGAGCGCATCGCCGCCCTCAAGCAGGCCTACCGCCTGCTCTATCGCTCGCAGCTTCCGCTCGCCGAAGCGCTGGAGCGAATTGAGAAAGAAGTGGCGACCGAGGAAGCTCGCTACTTCGCCAACTTCATCCGCCAGTCCAAACGCGGCATCTGCCGCGAATAATTAATAGAGCGGCGGCTGGCTCGGTGGGCGCGTGGACCAGCGACGGTGAATCCAAAGCCATTGGTCCGGGAAGCGCCGAATCACACTTTCGATGACCCGCTGGAAACGCGCAGTGTTTTCCCGCACGTCGCGCTCATCGTCGCCGGTGCGAATCAGCTCCAGCGCGGGGTCGAACCGCAAACGGTACTTGCGCCGCTTTTCATCCCACAAAACAAACACGGGCACCACAGCGGCGCCAGTGCGCAGCGCCAGCCGCGCCGGCCCCGCGGTTGTGCTGGCCGGCACGCCGAAGAAGTCGACAAAGACGTTGCCGTCCCCCTCCAGCACGTTCTGGTCGGAGAGGATGCCGACGGCGTGGCCCTGCTTGAGCTCTGCGAGGATGGCGCGGGCGGCATTGCGGCGGTCAATCGCACGGTTGCCGGCGAGGCACCGGTAGCGGTTGACCAGCCGGTCGACCAGCGGGTTGTCGAGCGGCCGGTTGACGTAGGCCAGCGGGTAACCGTGCAGCGAGTGCGCAAACGAGCTCAGCTCCCACGCCCCCACGTGTGCGGTGAGATAAATAATGCCGCGCCCGCGCGCCGCCGCTTCCAGGTAGTTTTCCAAGCCGTCGTAGACGATGACCTGCTCGATGCTGCGCGCGTCGTGGCGCGGGAAGCGAGCGAACTCCGCCAGCAGCCAGCCCCAGTGGCGAAAAGCAGAGGCTAGCAAACGCTCGCGCTCCATCTCCGTCCGCTCGGGAAACGCCAAGCTGAGGTTGCGAAGCCCCACGCGGCGCCACTGCGGATTCAGCGCCGCGGCCAGCCGCGCCACACCCGCTCCCAAGACGCGCGCCAGCGAGCGCGGCAGCCACCGCAGTGCCGCGAACAGCAGCACCACCGCGGCGTACTCCAAGCGATGTCTCACTGTAATCTCTCTAGCTTCGTTCGGCACCGACAGGCCACCGCGAGCTAGCGGGCCGGGGTCACGGGAAGGTGCTTCAAGAAAAAGCGGATGACCAGGTTTTCATACGCCCGCCGCTCCTCTTCGCTGAGTGAAGGGAGATTGGTGCGCGCGAGCTGCGCCACTTCCTTGGGCGGCGGGGCCACCTCCGCGAGTTCGCGCGTGTAGCCACCCAATGGCCCGGCGTCTTGGCTCACGATAAAGAGCTTCTGCACGCCCCCGAGCTGCCCCAGCGCCTGCCGCGGACTCGGGCGGCTGGCTTGAAAGAGTGACACCAGGTGAAACTCCAGGACAGCGACCTGGCTCGCCAGCGGAATCAGGTCGGCGCCCAGGCGGTTCAACTCCAGCCGCAGCAGATCGGCGGGACGCTCGTAGGCCGAATCCACCACCATGGCTTTCACGCCGGGATAGTCGGGCGCGGCGCTCAGAGCCGCGTAGGCCCCCAACGAGTAGCCCCACAAGCCGACGCGGTTCGCGTCCACATCCTTTCGCTGCCTTAGCATCTCCAGCGCCGCCAGCAGCTCGGCGCTTTCGCGGGGGCCGAGCATGGTGTAGTCGGCAGGGCTCTCGCCGTGGCCGGCGAAGTTGAACACCAGCACGTTGTAGCGGTGCATCTGGAACGATGTGGCCAGGGTCATCACCTCGCTGCGGCTGGAGCGATACCCGTGGCACAGCACAATCACCGGCGCGCCGCGCAACCCTGGAAAAAACCAGGCGGAGTGGCTCCGGCCGCCCGGCCCGACAAACTCCAGCGTCTCCGCCGTTCCAAAGAAGGTGTCGGTAGTGGTGGTTTCCGCCGCCCGCACCGGCTTCAGAACCCGAGAGAGGAACAGCCCTGAAGCCGCCAGCAGCGCCAGTAGAATAAGCGCCAGCGCCGCCAGGCTGATGACCAGAACCCGGCCCTGGCTGGTGGTCGGGTTGCGGATTTCGTCCAACAGCCGCGAGAGCCCGGCGAGTAATCCGCGGTCTCTCCGGCGTCCATAACGAAGCGTGGCCACAGGCGATTCGGGACACCTTGCGTCGTCGGGGCATCTTACCACAGGCGTGGATGTTATAATTTCGGCCCAGAGCCTGCTCGATGGCCGTCGCGCCACAACCGCTGCCGCTGCAAATCCTCGACCTGCGAATGCTGCGCGCCGAGGTGCTCCGAGCGTTGTTCGAAGAGGAGCAGCAGGCCTGGCGCGAGGAGCTGCACTGGGACTACCGCCACTCGGTCGAGCTCCTGCGCCGCCACATTGACGCTCACAACTTGCCCGGCTACACGGCCGTCGTTCAGGGCGAAGCCGTCGGCTTCTGCTTCTTCGTCTACGAAGATCACAAGGGCCTGCTGGGCGACCTCTACGTGCGCGCTGCCTGGCGCGAGCAGGCCATCGCCACTCGCTTGCTCGAGCACGCACTGGAAACTCTGGAGCAATCGCCCATCGTCCGCCGCATTGAAGCCCAGTTGATTCCGTTCGGGCTGGAGCCTCTGGAGCCGATCTTTGCGGCTCGTCAGTACGATGTATTTCCCCGCTTGTTTATGTTCCGTCCGCTGGAGCCTGCGGATTCAATTGCCCTGGCCGCGCCGGCACAGGGGCTGCGGCGGTGGGACGAGCGCGATTTTGACTTCATGGCTGAGCTCATCGTCCGCGCCTACCGCGGCCACATGGACAGCCAGATCAACGACCACTACGGCACCGAGGCCGGCGCCCAGCGCTTCCTGCAGAACATCATCGTGTTTCCCGGCTGCGGTGTGTTCCAGCCCGGCTGGTCGGTGGTGGCGCCGGAGCCCGACGGGCTGGCGGGCGCGGTGCTGGCTTCGGAAGTTGCTCCCGGCGTCGCCCACATCACTCAAGTCTGCGTGCGACCGGAGAGGCAGGGGCGCGGGCTGGGGCGGGCGCTGCTGCTGTCTTGTTTGCAACGGGCGGCGGCGGGCGGCTGCCGCGGCGTTTCCCTCACGGTTACCACGGCCAACCGCAACGCCGTCGCGCTCTACGAGCGGCTGGGCTTTCAGGTCATTAAGGAATTCAACGCCTTCACCCGCACCCTCCGCTGATTCTCTCTCTGCGTCCTCTGCGCCTTGCGGTAGCTGTTCTCGTTCAGATATCTGCGTTCATCTGCGGTTACAGATGTTCGAGCTCATCCTCTTCCAGCCCGAAGTAGTGACCGAGCTCATGCAGGAGCATGCGGATCCGGCGATTCCGCTAGGTATTGCCACTTGGCTACACTTGACAACAACTCCAGTTTTCGACTATTCAAGTTCCTAGATAGAGAGAAGTTTACATGTTCACGATCCTTACATCGAAGCGGACTATAACCCAGCCATTCCCAACCAAGGGCATTGACAGGAACTTAGGGCTCGGGGGCGCCCTGCGCGCGGTGGGGGTGACGTTGGCCCTGCTCGGGAATGGCTTTGTTAGCTTGGCTTATTCACAAACCAAGCCCACTACTGAACAACTGTCGCGCCAGGATAAGGCTAACTATCACAGCACACTGTACAAGAACTACCACACAGAAGGAAAGCTGCCTGAACTCGCCGCACAGGCAAGCACTGGAACGGTGGAAGTGACAGCTTCTTTGGGGCCGCCCTTTAGGATTGGGAATCCGAACGCACCATACTCAGGTTATCCAAACCAGTACCTCAAAGAGATTAGCTCCTCGTCCGAGGCTGTCCTTATAGGAAGGGTCCGCGGTGGTCTTTCGCACCTTACACAAGATGAAGACTTCATCTTCACTGACTACGACTTCGTCGTTGAAGAGGTTATAAAACACGACCCGCGGGGTCCCATTCAATCTGGAGCCACTGTCACAATTACACGCCCTGGCGGGACGATGAAACTACATGGGCGGATAGTGCGTGCCATTGACGGCAGGTTCGCGCCTTTTCATGCCGGCGGCCGTTATCTACTCTTCCTGAGATTCATCCCGGAAACTCAGGCGTACCGCGCGCTCGCTGATAGGAGCTTCGAGCTCGTCGATGAGGGACCCCGTCGCGGCGCCAACATTCTCGCGCCGCGCCCTCCATGGATAAACTTGGAGAGCGCAAGCGACCCTGCTTCATTTCTTGCAGAAGTTCGCCTAGCCGCGCGTGAAGCCGGACACTAGACGCCTTCAAATGAATGCCCCTGAGCGTTCCAGGTTTGTACCTTGGCTTGGAGGTCTGGCATCCATCTGCATTCTCGTTATTGTCTTTGCACTGTTCAAGACGGCATCAGCTCAAACATCGTGCACGAATCCTCCTGGAGGGAACCCTCGCTGGAAAAACGGCAAACGCGTCTGTTACCAGTTCCAGTCGGGCTCGAATTTCACAGCCACTGAGAGAGCCTCAGCGACTGGGAGGGAGCTAACCAAGCTAACGGGTCGAACATAACCTTCGATCCGGCTAGCAGTAAGTGTCCTGGTTCATTGACGTTCCGAACAGGTGCAACAGAGAGTGGGAGTTTCGCTGAAACCACTTGGGTAACTGACTCTGAAGGAAACATCATCTCTGCCACGGTCACAATAGACCCAACCGCCACGTTCGGGGATCCCCCCACCAATTGGTATGACCCGAACGCCCTCGGCGCGGATACCTTCTTCGAACGAATGGCTTTGCATGAAGTTGGTCACACGATGGGCTTAGGAGAAATGCCGGATCCGCCTAGCGGGAACCCGTGCGACCAACAGAATGGCGGCAGCGTAATGAATGCCGCCTGCGATCAGAATGATCGCGGAGGCAATCTCCCTAACGATGTTACGCCTTGCGACAATGGTGTCGTTCAAAACCCAGCTTGTTCAAACCCGTGCGCCGAAACAAGCTGCCCAAACTTCAATGCAGAATCCTGCGCAAACATCCAGGAGGACGGAGAGGAAACAATCTGTGCTGGGCAGTGTTATGAGGTGTGGAGTGTCACCCATTGGTATTATTGCAATGCAAGTGGTTGTACCTATGCATACACGAGTTACAACTATCTTATTGGCGAGTATTGCGACGGTTTTTCTCCACTCTGCCCGGCTAGCTACCGCGGTCCAAGGTTTCGCCAACCACGGTTATACAAAGCCAAAGTCCGTAATGGCGTCCTGTGGCATCCCGTTCCTTCGATCACCCACGTAAGCCGGCCGAGCTCCGGTGATTGTAAGCAGGCCAATTAGGGCCCCGACCACTTCTTTATCCCCGATGCTTCTAGAGGTGCTCCAACTCATCTTCTTCCAGGCCGAAGTAGTGACCGATTTCGTGCAGGACAGTCAGCCGCACTTCCTCGCGGATCTCCTCCTCTGTCTCGCACACAGCTTCAATGTTTTTCTGATAGAGAAAGACTTGGTCAGGCGGGCCGGGCTCGAAAACACTTTTCTCGGTGCGGGGGACCCCGACGAACTCGCCCATCAGCAAGTCTTCGTCCTCAGCCACTGCTGAGGGTTGCTGCCCTTTGGGATAGTCCTCGACGATGACGACGACGTTGTCGAGCAGCTCGCGATAGCGCCCCGGCAGCTTCCCCAGCGCTTCCTCTACCAGCCGCTCGAACTTCTTCCGCTCCATGCCCGCAGTTTACGGCAAGGGCGTGTAGCGCACCCAGTCAATGTAGAAGTAGCGGTCGGTGTTGAATGTCGCCGGCCCGCCCCAGTAGGGGTTGTTCGTCCCCCAGTGGTTGATCATAAAATAGGCGGGTGCAGTGGGAACGTTCGTGGTGTGGACGGCCTTCAATTCCCTGTTGACGTAGTAGGAAATCTTGCCCGGCTCCCAGACGAATTTGAAGGTCATGAACTGGCTGTTGAGGCCGGGAATTGGTTCAGCGGTGTATTCCTCTTGGCTCTCGAACGGCCCCGTGGAGGGGTCGGTGTTGTACCAGTTCACCATGTAGAGCGTCTCGGGCAGGTGGCCGCCGAACTCGAAGTCAATCTCGGTCTGCGAGTTGTTGACATAGATGAAGCCCGCCGACACGCTCCCGCTCACCGGCTCGCCCACGCCGGTGGGCGTGGCCGCCGTCGAGGACATCCGCATCCGCCACTCGTAGGTGCCGTACCCGTACTTCTGTTTGGTGGTGACGTGCGCGCCGTGCGAGATGACGCCATTGGGGTTCTCATCCACCAGCCCGGGCTCCTGCCACAACCGCATCACCAGGTAGCCGCCCTGCAAACTGACGTTCTCAGGCTCGTAGTAGCCGATGTGGTCGTTGGCGATGTAGCCCGGCGCCCACCAGCTCGAAACCGTCCAGCGCTTGCGGTCAAGCTGCCCTCCGGTGAAGTCGTCTTCCCAGCCGCTGCCGCGATTGGGCTTGGGCGCCGCGGGCGCTCCCGGCACCAGCGTGGTGACCAACCCGATGACCAGAAGCAGGAGCAATGCAGGGTGGACACCGAGTCGCTGGCGTGGCTTCATCGCACTGTCTCCCCTACTCGACGGCTGGATGGCGCATCTTAGGCGGGAGCGAAGGGCAAGTCAAGCAAAGCACGTCTTGACACTCCCCTGCCGCGCCGATAGCATCCGCCCTTCCGGAAAAAGAGATGTAACCGGAAGATTCGTCATTACGTCTGTAGCTTGCTTACCTGGGAAAATTGTTCGAGGAGAGTCGCATGCGTCTTCGCCGTCGTTCCCTGTTTGTTGTGTCGTGGATTGCCGCGCTCGGGCTTCTGCCTGCCCTCAATTGGGCGCAGCAATCCACCAAAGGTTCGGGGCAGGCCGACACGCCCAACCCACCGCGCCGCTACGCCATCCGCGGCGCGCGGATCGTGCCGGTCTCCGGCCCGGTGATTGAGAACGGAACCATCGTGCTGGCCAACGGCGTCATCACTGCGGTTGGAGCCAACATCACCGTCCCACCGGAAGCCTGGGTCATTGAAGGCAAGGGATTGACCGTCTATCCCGGCCTGATTGATGCCCTGACCACCATCGGACTGCCGGCGCCGGCGGAAGGGCCGCCAGGAGCGCAGCAAGCGCAACAGCGTGTCCCGCGCTCCGAGGGCGCGTTTGACCGCCCCGGAACCACTTCGTGGGAAAACGCCGCTGACCAAATCAAGACCGACGACAAGCGCATCGAGAACTGGCGCAAGCACGGCTTCACCTCGGCGGTGACGGTCAGCGACCGCGGGCTCATCCCCGGCCAGGCGGCTTTCATCAACCTCGCCGGCGAGCGCACCAACGACATGATTGTCCGCACGCCGGTTGGCCTGCGCCTCAACCTCCGCGCCACCGGCGGTTTCTTCACCGGCTACCCCGGCTCCCTGATGGGCGTGCTGGCCTACCACAAGCAGGTCTTCGCCGACGCCGAGTGGAGCGACAAAGTCTGGGCGATGTATTCGGCCAATCCTAAAGGGATGGAGCGACCCGCCTACGACCGTTCGCTGCCGCCGCTGCACAGCGCGGTGGTCAACCGCTGGCCGGTTCTCATTCCCGCCACGTGGGCCAAGGAGATCCAGCGGGCCTTGCAACTTTGCCAGGACTTGAACGTCAACGCCATCATCTTCGGCGCGCATCAGGGCTACGCCGTGGCTGACGCCCTCGCGGCAAGGAGAGTCCCGGTGCTGGTCAGCCTGAAATGGCCGGAGCGCGAAAGAGAAGGCGACCCCGATGCGGAAGAGCCGCTGCGCGTCCTGCGGATGCGCGCTCGCGCGCCCTCCACACCGGCGGCGCTGCAGAAAGCGGGCGTGAAGTTTGCCTTTTACTCCGACGGCATCGCGAATCCAAAAGACGTCTTGAAGAACGCCAAGAAAGCGATTGACGCCGGGCTGCCCGCCGACGCTGCGCTGCGCGCGCTCACGCTGAACGCGGCGGAGATCTTCGGCGTGGCCGACCGGCTCGGCAGCGTGGAGCCCGGCAAAATCGCCAACCTGGTCGTCACCGACGGCGACCTGTTCGAAGAGAAAACCAAAGTGAAAATGGTCTTCGTCGACGGGCGCAAGTTCGAAGCCCACGAGCCCGGCCGGCCACAGGAAAAGCCGGTGATCAACTTGACGGGTAAATGGAAACTCACCATCAACGCCCCACAGGGGCCGGAAGAGCGGACCGCCGACCTCACCATGGCCGAAGACGGCACGCTGAGCGGCTCGGTCACCGGGCCGCGCGGCACCGCCAGCATCACCAGTGGCTGGGTCAGTGGCAACAAGTTCAGCTTCACGGTGAGCATCACCATGGGCCCGCGCACCCTTGAAGCCACCTACAACGGCACGATGGAAGGCAACAAGATGACCGGCAGCGTGAGTTTCGGGCCGGCCACCATTGATTTCACCGGCACGAGGCCGGACGCCAACTAGGAGGCCAACGATGAAACTGCGAATCCTTTTGAGCATTGCACTCCTGGCGGTGGCGCTGCCGGTGGCGGCGCAGCAGTCCACGGTGACTGTGATTCAGAACGCCACCATTCTCACCGTCACGCAGGGAACCATCGAGGGCGGCTCCATCCTCATCCGCGACGGCAAGATTGCCCAAGTAGGCAAGGACATCAAAGTGCCCGCCGGCGCCACCGTAATCGACGCGACGGGAATGTACGTCACCCCGGGCATCATTGATTGCCACTCGCATATTGCCATCGACGGCGGCGTGAACGAGGGCAGCGTCGCGGTCTCTTCGATGGCACGCATCGAAGACGTGATTGACCCCGACGACGTTGACATCTACCGCGACCTCGCCGGCGGCGTCACCGCCGCCAACCTGCTGCACGGCAGCGCCAACCCCATCGGCGGCACCAATGCGGTCATCAAGCTGCGCTGGGGCAAGGACGCGCGCGGCTTGCTCTTCGAAGGCGCGCCGCCGGGCATCAAATTCGCCCTGGGCGAGAACCCCAAGCGCTCCAACTTCACTCCGCCGCCCGGCACGCCGCGGCGCTACCCCAATACCCGCATGGGCGTGATGGACGTTATCCGGCAGGCCTTCATCGAAGCCCGCGAGTACAAGAAACAGTGGGACGACTACCGCAAGCGCTCGTCCGCCGGCGAGAAGAACCTGCTGCCGCCGCCGCGCAACCTGACGCTCGAGCCGCTGGTCGAAATCCTCGAAGGCAAGCGGTTGGTGCATGCCCACGCCTATCGAGCCGATGAAATCCTCCAGCTCATTCGCCTGGCCGAAGAGTTCGGCTTCAAAATCGCCACCTTCCAGCATGTGCTCGAAGGCTACAAGGTGGCCGACGAGATGGCCAGGCACGGCGCCGGCGGCTCGACCTTCTCCGACTGGTGGGCCTACAAGGTGGAAGCCTACGACGCCATTCCCTACAACGCGGCGCTTATGACCGAACGTGGCGTGGTCGTCTCTATCAACTCCGACAGCGCCGAGGAAGCCCGCCACTTGAACCAGGAGGCCGCCAAGACGATGAAGTTCGGCGGGCTGTCGGAAACCGAGGCGCTTAAGCTGGTGACGCTCAACCCTGCCAAACAGCTCGGTATTGATAAGCGCGTCGGCTCGATTGAAGTCGGCAAGGACGCCGACCTGGTGATTTACGACAAGCACCCGCTCAGCGTCTACTCGGTGCCGCAGAAGGTGCTGATTGACGGCGAGGTCTACTTCGACCGCCAGAAGGACATTGCCCACCGCGCCGAAATCGAGAAAGAAAGGAAGGAGCTGAAGGAAAAAGAGAAACCCAAAGAGCAGAAGAAAGATGAGAAAAAGCCCGACGAAAAGAAGCCTGAGGGAGCGGAGGTGATGCCATGAAGCGCGCCACATTTCTCGCCTCCGTTGCTCTGCTGGCTGGCGCACTGGCCGCGCCGGCTCACGCGCAGAAGGCGGTGGTCTACGCCCTCACCGGCGCGAAGATCTACACGCTGGCCGGGCCGCCGATTGAAAACGGCACCGTCATCATCCGCGACGGCAAGATTGCGGCGGTAGGCACAGGCATTGAGGTGCCCGCCGGCGCTGAGGTCATCGACGCCAAAGGCTTGCAGGTCTACCCGGGCCTGTTCGACTCCTACAGCCGACTGGGGCTGACCGAGATCGGCCAAGTCTCGGCGACGGTTGATCTCAACGAGCTCAACCAGTACAACCCGCACCTCAACGCCTACAGCGCTATCCATCCCGCCAGCGAGCACATCCCGGTGGCACGCGCCAACGGCATCACGCACGCGGTGTCAGCACCCGGAGGCGGCGGCTTCGGCGGTGGCGGCGGCGCGGTGATCCCCGGTCAGGCCACGCTCATCAACCTGAGCGGCTGGACAGTGGAGGAGATGGACATTCGCAAGTCGGTGGGCCTGGTTCTCAACTGGCCGAGCATGCAGACCACAACCTTCGATCTGAGCACCTTCGAAACCCGCCAGCGCCCCTTCGCCGAAGTGAAGAAGGAATACGAAGAGCGCGTGGGAAAACTCGAGGAATGGCTGGACGCCGCACGGCAGTACGCACAAGCGATGGTCTCACCCGCCGCGTCCACCATCGAGCGCGACCAGAAGCTCGAGGCGCTGGTGCCGGTGGTCAAGGGAGAGCTGCCGGTGATTGTTAACGCCAACCAGGAACGCGACATCCGAAACGCGCTGGAGTTCTGCCAGAAGCAGAAGCTGCGCATGATTCTGGCCGGGGGCGGCGAAGCGTGGAAGGTAAAGGACGAGCTAAAGAAGGCCGGCGTGCCGGTCATCCTCCGCCCCGTGCAGACATTGCCGATGCAGGAGGACGACCCTTACGATCGCCCCAACACCACGCCGGGCGAGCTCAACCAAGCGGGCGTCAAGATTGCCATCGCGACGTTTGATTCGTCCGACTCGCGCACGCTGCCCTATGAAGCGGGAAACGCGGTTCCCTTCGGGTTGCCGTGGGAGGAAGCCATCAAGGCCATCACGCTTTATCCGGCGCAGATTCTGGGCGTGGGCGATCAGTTGGGCTCCATCGAAGTTGGCAAGCGCGCGAACCTGATTGTGACCGACGGCGACCCGTTGGAGTTCAAGACCCAGGTGCGCTACTTGTTTATCGGCGGCCAGCCCACCAGCATGGAAAACCGCCACCACCAGCTCTACGAGAAGTATCGCGCCCGCCCCAAGTAGGATTGCGCAAGCCGTCGCTGATGACTAAGGCTTGGTGTGCTCTTTCAGCAGGTGGCGGAGCTCGGACATGAAATCCTTGACGTCCTTGAAGTCCAAGTAGACTGAGGCGAAACGGACGTAGGCGACTTTGTCGAGCTTGCGCAGGCGCTGCATGATGAGCTCGCCGATTTCGCGCGAGCGCCGCTCGCGGTCGCGGGCGTCGGCGACGAACTGCTCGACCTCGTCCACCAGCGCTTCCAGCTTCTGCATCGGCACCGGGCGCTTCTCGCAGGCGCGCAGCAGCCCCGCCAGCACCTTGCTGCGGTCGAAGCGCTCGCGGCGCCCATCTTTCTTGATGACCATGTAGGGGATTTCGTCAATGCGCTCGTAGGTGGTGAAGCGGCGATTGCACTTCAGGCACTGGCGGCGGCGACGCACCACATCGCCCACCCGCGCTTCCCGCGAGTCCACCACCTTGTCATGCACGTGGCTGCAGAACGGGCACTTCATCGCGGCTCAGCCTACTACGCAGCCCCGAAGAGTGACAAGCCGGGCGATCAGTTGCCGGTGCCCAAGGGAACCGCTAAGATGGCGCCCCGGTCCGTGGAAAGGCCTGCCCTGAGTCCCGCTCTGCGGGACGAGGGGAACTTTTCGGTGCCCGAATCCGTTGCATACTAGTGGAAAGAGTGGGCAACCGATGAAGCGGGAGCAGCCGAGGTGGAAGATGTCCAGCTCGTGCGCCGATGCCTGGGGGGCGACACCGCCGCCTGGGAAACCATCGTGCGCACTCACACCCGGCGGGTGTACAACCTCTGCTACCGCTTCACGGCGCGGCGGGAAGAAGCCGAGGATTTGACCCAGGAGGTTTTTCTCCGCGTGTTTCGCACCTTGAGCAGCTACGACGCAGCGCAGGGCCCGTTGGGGGTCTGGCTGCACCGCGTGGCGCGCAACCTGTTGATCGACCACTACCGCGCCACGCGCAAGCTCAAGCACGAGGTCTCTCTCGAAGACACACTGCCCTTCCTGGAGCAGAAAGAATCGGCGGCGCCGCGGCCCGACCACCTCTTCGCCCGGCACGAGCTCAGCGAGACCATGCAGCAGGCTTTGCTGCGGCTCTCGCCCGAGCTTCGCGAAGCGGTAATCCTGCGCGACCTGCAGGAGCTCGACTACAAGGAGATCGCGCGGGTGCTCGACGTCCCGGAAGGCACCGTGAAGTCCCGCATCAACCGCGGCCGGTCGGAGCTGGCGCGTTTGCTCAAGCGCCTGCCCGGGTTTGAGAATCCGGAGGCGGTGACGAGTCTATGAACTGGAATTGCGCACAATTCGAGGAACGGCTGAGCGAATACCTCGACGGCCAACTCGCGCCCGAGGAGCGGGCGGCGGCGGACGCGCACGCCCGTGGCTGCGCGCGCTGCGGCGAATGGCTGGATGCGCGCCGCGCCACACTGTGGCTGCGCCAGGTCGAGCGCCTGGAGTCGCCGCCGGGGCTGGAGACGCGCATCCTGGCGTTGACCGTGGCGCCGCAGCCGCGTCTCAGCTTCTGGGAATCGTTCCGGGCCGCTTGGCGAGTGATGGCCACGCCGCGCTTCGCACTGGGCTTGAGCTCCGGCGTTTTGGGTTTGCTGTTGGTGCTGAACCTTTTCGGCGTTTCGGTGCGCGATATTCGCGCCGCCGACCTGAGTCCCAGCAACCTCTACCGCATCGCCAACCGCAAGGCGTATCAGACCTACGCCTGGGGCGTGCGCTATGTCAACGACCTGCGCGTGGTCTACGAGATTCGCTCGCGGCTGGAAGAAATGCAGCCGGAAGCAGCTGAGCCGGCTCCGACGCCGGCTCCGGCCCAGCCCGCGCCGGCCACGCCGGACCCGAAGAAAAAAGATGAAGGCAACAAGAAAGATCCTTCCTCGCGAGGGGTGCGCCAGCTCTGGTTGCTGGCCTCCCAGCTCCCGGGGGGCTGGAGAGGACTGCGATGAACTGCGCAACGCACCCTGAAGTGGCTTCCTCGGGATTCTGCAGCGAATGCGGAAAGGGGCTCTGCCCAGAGTGTGTCCGCGACGTCCGCGGCGTCATCTTTTGCGAAGCGTGCCTGGCGGCGCGCGTGACCGAACCACCCAAGCCCATCCGCCCCCCCGACGCCCCCAAGCCCGGCGTGGCGCTGGTCTTGGGATTGATCCCCGGCGTAGGCGCAATTTACAACGGCGAGTACCTGAAAGGGTTCGTCCACATCCTCATCTTTTTTGGGCTTATCGGCTTGGTGGACTCCGTGCACGGCGTGTTTGCGCCGCTTTTCGGGTTCTTGATTGCTGCCTTCTACATTTACATGGTCATTGAGGCCTACCAGACCGCCAAGCGGCGCTGTCTAGGTCTGGCGCCGGCGCCGCCAGGTTGGGGCGCGCTGGGACTGACGCCGACAGCGGGCCAGGCCACGCCCATCGGGCCTGTGATCCTCATCGGTCTGGGCGTGCTGTTTCTTCTCGAAACTCTCGACCTTTTCGATTTCAGCTACTTTCGCTACGTGGGGCGCATGTGGCCGCTGGTGTTGATCGCCGTAGGCGCCTGGATGCTCTGGAAGCGCACCGCGGCGCCGCCGCCGCCCCCACCCAATGCGCCTCCACAAGAAGGAGGGCAACCATGAGCGAGAGTCCGACTTCAACTCCGGCCGCTTCGCTGCCGGCCGTGCAATCCCAAGCGCGCGGGTACTGCTGCTGTATGCGCTGCCGTCTGCGTGGCATCACCTGGCCGGTGATGATGATTACCGTAGGGGCGCTGTTTCTGGCCGACCAGTTTACCTCCCGCTTTGACTGGGGTGATTGGTGGCCAGTGCTGCTGATTGTGCTGGGCTTGATGAAGTTGATTGAACACACCGCGTCCACCGCGGGACACCGGGGCTAGGAGAGCGCGATGAGCAATGGCACGACCTACAAACGGGGCTCGGTGTTTGGCGCGCTGCTGCTGATCGCCATCGGGCTGCTTTTCCTCTACGCCAACATCACCCCCGACTTCAGTCCTTGGGGGCTGCTGGCCAAGTACTGGCCGGTGCTCATCATCTTCTGGGGCCTGAGCCGCCTGGCGGACTATTTCATCTTGCGCGGCACCGACCAAGCCGCCGCCGTCACCCGCATCTCCGCCGGCGACATCATCGGCCTGCTTTTCATCTTCATCTTCGGCATGCTGTTCACTCAACTCACCAACGTGCTCAACGACCCCGACAAACGCCGCCGCATTTTCGGCACCGAGGTCGGGTGCGTGTTCGGCAAGCAGTATGAGTTCACCGACGAGGTGAAGCTCCCGGTGACACCGGGGGCGACGTTGCACCTGGACAACCTGCGCGGCGACATTCAGGCCTCCCTTGCCCCGGCCAGCGACCTCATGGTAACCGGCAAGAAAACGGTCTGTGCCGAGTCCGAGGAGGAAGCGCGCACACTCTCCGAGGATTTCAAGCTCGCGGCAGAGGGTCCGCCGGACACCCCGCGGGTCCGCTGGGACACGAAGGGCAGACCGGGCGGTTTCGTGAGCGCGGAGGTACAGGCACAAGTGCCGCGCCGAGTCAACCTCACGGTGGCCACCGAGCGCGGCGACATCGAAGTGCGTGGCCTCGAAGGCAACCTGGACGTCAAAGCGCGGCGAGGCGACGCCACGGTGGAAGATATCAAAGGTGACGTCGTGCTCGACGTCCGCCGCGCCGATGTGGTGGTGAGCAACATCACCGGCTCGGTGCGGGTGGAAAGCAGCGGAGGCGAGGTGGAAATCCGCAACGTGACGGGCGGCGCCGCGCTGCTGGGCGAGTGGGGCGGCCCCATTCGGCTGGCCGCCATTCAGGGGCCGGTGCGCTTCGAGTCACGCCGCACCAAGTTCACCGCTGCCAAGATCGAGGGGGAGTTGACCACCGGCGGCGGCTTCAACCTCCGCGGTGTGCCCGGCGACGTCTTTCTGGAAACCAAGGACTACGAGATCGACCTGGAAGAAGTGACGGGCGAAATCAGGATCGAGAACCGCAACGGTCCGGTGCGTGTTCGTCTCCCACGCTCACCCCGCTACCCCATCTCCATTGAGACCCGCAACGGCGACATTGAGCTGGAGATGCCGTCTGCCAGCGACTTCCAAATCACCGCCAGCGCCCGCGACGGCGAAATCCAGTCCGACTTTGAAGGGCCAGAGCTGAAAGTGGAAGATCAACGCCACAACGACGCCGTTCTCAAGGGTACGGTCGGCCGGGGCGGCACGCCCATCCAGCTCACGACCACCCACGGCGTCATTCGTCTCCGCCGCGGCGCCCGCTAGGGCAAGCCCGCCTTAGTCGTAGAGGGCGGCAAGTACGTCAAAGAAGCCAGGGAAAGAAATGTCCGCACAGTTGGCATCGTCAATCGTGGTCTGGCCCTCGGCCACCAGCCCCGCCACCGCCATGGCCATGGCGATGCGGTGGTCGCCGAAGCTGGAGACCGCGGCGCCGCGGAGTCGCTGGCGGCCGGGGATGTCGAGCCCATCGGGAAACTCCTCCACGCGCGCGCCAAAACGGCTCAAGTTCCTGGCAATTGCCGCTAACCGGTCAGTTTCCTTGACCCGCAGCTCGGCGGCGTCGCGCAGCCGCAGGCCCTCTCTGGTTTGCGTTCCGAGCACGGCAAGCACTGGCAGCTCATCAATCAGTTGCACCGTGAGCGCGCCCTCGATGACACCGCCTTTCAGTATCGCGCCCCCACGCACGTGCAGGTTGGCGCGCAGTTCGCCCTGATGGGTCTCAAGGTCGAAGACTTTGATCTGCGCGCCCTGGGCCAGGAGGAAATCGAGTAGCGCAGTGCGGGTTGGGTTCAGGCTCACCTGTGGCAGCACCAGATTGGTCTTCGGCAACAGCAATCCCGCAACCAGCAAGAAAGCAGCGGCGCTCAGGTCGTTGGGAACCACAAAACGCTGCGCGCGCAGAGGCGTCCGCCCGACGACAGACACGCGGCGGCGCTCCCGGGTTACAGAAGCGCCGAAAGCCTCTAGCGCAATCTCGGTGTGGTCGCGCGTCCGCACCGGCTCTTCGACCGAAGTGGTGCCGAGCGCGTGCAGACCGGCCAGCAGCACTGCCGTCTTCACCTGCGCGCTGGGCACGGGCAACACGTAGTCGATGGAACGCAGCGCTGCGCCGCGAATGCGCAGCGGCGGAAAGTCGCCGTCGCGAGCGTCGAGTGAAGCGCCCATCTGCCGCAGCGGCTCCATGACGCGGCGCATCGGGCGGCGGCGCAGCGACTCGTCCCCAGTCAGAACGGATTCAAATGGATGCGCGGCCAGCGCTCCGGCGAGCATCCGCAGGGTGGAGCCGGAATTTCCGGCATCGAGTTCGCGCGCCGGCGCTTGGAACCCACCCAGGCCGCGGCCTTCCACCCGCACCGTCGCAACCTCTGATTCTTCTCTCTGATCAATGCGCACACCCAACGCGGCCAGACAGTCGAGCGTGCTCCGGCAGTCGCGTCCCGAGGAGTAGTTGACCATCTCGGTCGTGCCCTCGGCCAGCGCGCCGAGAATGGCCAGACGATGAGAAATGGATTTGTCCCCGGGCAGGCGAGCCGTGCCCACCAGTCCGGCCGCGGGCCTAATCGTTCGCAGGCTCATGGCGACCGATTCTAGCATTCACTCGCCGGCAACCGATTGCGCGCCGGGGCAGTTCGGACTATCATGCAGAATTTGTCGCCCGCAGGGGGAACAAGTGTGAGGTCCTTACTCGGCGCTCGGGGTTGTCTGCTGGCGCTTGTGTTATGCGCCGTGGCTTCGGCGCGAGCCGCCGAACCACCGGAGATCCTGCCGGTGGACCAAATCAAACCCGGCATGCGCGGAAAGGCCTACACCATCTTCGCCGGGCCGCAAATTGAAAGCTTCGACCTCGAGGTGCTCGGCGTGCTGCCCAACCTGCTTGGTCCTAAGCTGGACGTCATCCTCGTACGCCTGTTGGGAGACAAGCCAAACTACACGGGTGTGGTATCCGGAATGAGCGGCAGCCCGGTTTACATTGACGGTAAATTGGTGGGAGCGCTGTCGCTGCGCTTTGGGGCGTTCACCAAGGAACCGATCGGCGGCGTGACGCCGATCGCGACCATGCTGCGCGCGGGGGAGTTTGCCGAGCCCTCACCCGGAAAGACCGCTGAGACCACCGCGCACGCGCCGCCGCGCTACCGGCTGCCGGAAGAGTTCGCTTCGGCTGCGGGTTTGCCGCGCGGGCTGGATCCCTACCTGGTTCCGATCGATATGCCGCTCACGTTCGTCGGTTTTCACCCGCAAACCATCCACCGCTTTGCCGAGCCGCTCGGGCAGATGGGCTTCGTGGCGGTGCAGGGCGGCGGCACGGCCGCGCCGGGAGCGGGCGGAGCGCTCGAGCCCGGCGGAGCGGTCTCTGCAGCGCTGGTCACCGGCGACATGACCATCGCCGGCACCTGCACGATTTCCTATCGCAAGGGCGACCAGCTCTACGCTTGTGGCCATCCTATCCTCGGCGTGGGACAGGTGACGCTGCCGATGGCGCGGGCGGAGATTGTGACCACCGTTCCCTCTGAGCTGGGCTCGTTCAAAATCGCCAACATCGGCGAGGTCATCGGGCAATTCGAGCAGGACCGGCGCAGCGCCATCGTCGGGCGGGTGGGGCCCGCGCCGCCCCTGGTGCCGGTGGAGTTGACGCTGGTGGCGCGCGGCCGCTCCACGCAGTACCGCTACAACATCTTCCAGCACCCGAAGTTTTCCCCGTTGCTGATGGACATCACACTGTTCAACGGCCTGCAAGCAGCGGTCGAGTCGAGCGAAGAGATGACCTATCGCGTCACCGGGCGTCTGGAGCTCGCCGGACATTCCGACGTCGTGCTCGACGACATGTTCAGCCCCACCGACAGTTTTGTTCCCGACGCGCTCTGGGTGGTGGCCAGCGTCAGCGACACCTTCCGGCGCATCTTCGGAAACTCCTTTGAGACGCCGAAAATCGAGCGCATTCACCTTAAAGTGGAACTGCTGCCCAGGCGGCTTTCGGCCACGATTGAAAACGCCTGGGCCAGCAAGAGCGAAGTGCGGCCCGGCGAGACCGTTTCGGTCAAGGTGGTACTGCGGCCCTACCGCGGCGAGCGCATCGTGCAGGACATCCCGATGACCATTCCGCCGCAGGCCACCAAAGGCGATCTGCGCATCCTGGTGAGCGACGCGACCCTGCTCAACCGGCTCACCACCTCGCTGCTGCTCGGCCCGGCGCAGCAATTCCCCGGCGCGTTTCAGGCGCGGCTCACCAGCCTCGACCAGCTCATCAGCCTCCTCAACCGCGAGCGCCGCAACGACCACCTGTATGTCTCCATTTTCCAATCCACGCCGACGGTGCTGCTGGAGGACAAGATTCTGCCCAGCGTGCCGCTGTCGCAAATCAACGTGTTGAACGACGACACCACGGTGCCACGCCAGGGCAGTCCGCTCTATTTCCCGCAGTCCATCCTGACTGAAGCGAACCTTCCGCTCGGTCAGGTAATCACTGGCAGCCACTGGTTGACGCTGACGGTGCGCTGAAACCCTCGGAGCCAACTGACTATGCGCAAAACCCTGCTGCTGATTGTCGCGGCGCTGGCGTTGCCGGCGCTGGCGGAAACCACTCGCTTCTGGCGCCAGGCCAGCTTCGCCGATTTCGAAAAGGGCACCGCCCGCGGCGTCTCGCTGCGCAGCGACGGCGAAATCGTGCTGGCGCCGCGTTACCGCGACCTCGCCGACCCCAACCTCGAGTTCGTCTGGGCGGTGGCTGAGGACAAGCAGGGGAACCTCTATGTGGGCGGCGGCACGCCCGCCAAGGTGGTGCGCGTAGCGCCCAGCGGCGAGACGAAAGTAGTGTTCGAGGCCAAGGAACTGGAAGTCCACGCCTTGGCCGTCGACCCGAAGTCGGGCACGCTTTATCTGGCCACCTCGCCCGATGGCAACGTCTATGCGCTGACACCCGGCGGCGAGGCCAGGCTGCTCTTTGAGCCAAAAACCAAATACCTGTGGGACTTGGTGCGCGCCGCCGACGGCACGCTTTATCTCGCCACTGGCGACAAGGGAGAGGTGTATCGCATCACGCCGGACGGCAAGGGGGAACTCTTCCTTTCCAGCGGCGAGACGCACGCACGCTCGTTGGCGCTGGACACCCAGGGCAACCTCTACGTCGGCACCGAGCCCAATGGTCTGGTGCTGCGGCTCTCGCCCAAGGGCGAGGCCTTCGTGCTGTATGAAATGCCGCGCAAGGAAGTCACGGCGCTGCGCTTCGACTCCAGTGGCAACCTCTATGCCGCCGCCATCGGACAGAAAACCAAAGCGCTGCCCTTGCCGCCAAGTGTGCCGTCGAGCGTGCCCACGCAGCCACCGCCCCAGCAGCCGGGCGCTACGGTCGTCGTAACCGCGACAGCGGGGGTGGCGCCCACGCCGCGCCTGCCGTTCCTAGTGGGCGGTGGCACCGACGTCTACCGCATCGCGCCTGACGGCTATCCCGAGCGGGTGTGGACTTCGGCCACTGAACTGGCCTACGCGCTTTCCTTCGATCTCCAGGGCCGCGTGCTCATCGGCACCGGCAATGAGGGCAAGCTGCTGGCCGTGGACTCCCCGACGTTGTTCACCGAAGTGGTGAAGACACCGGGGCAACAAATCACGGCGCTGTTGCGCTCCAGCACGGGCCGCATTTACGTCGGCACCGCCAACCCCGGCAAGCTGGCGGCCATCGGCCCGGAGCTCGAGGCCGAGGGGACGTTTGAATCTGATGTGTTCGACGCCAACCTGTTTTCACAGTGGGGCCGCATCAGTTGGCAGAGCCGCTCCAACCCGGCCGCTGGCAGCGTGCAGTTGTTTACACGCTCGGGAAACACCTCTGACCCGCAGAAAAACTGGAGCCCGTGGTCGGAGGCGTACGCCGACTCGCAGGGCACGCTGATCGCCAGCCCGCCGGCGCGGTTCATTCAGTGGAAGGCCGTGCTGAAGCCAGCCGACTCGCGCACCCCGAGCCTCTCGGCGGTTTCCGTCGCCTATCTGCGCAGAAACGTGGCGCCGGTGGTGGAAACGGTGATCGTGCAGGCGCCGGGGATCGGCATCCGCAGCCTTCCCGCCGTGGGCAAGGAGTCGGAGCCGGCGCAGCTCGAGCTGCCCCCAACGGGCGGTCGCCAGGGCACCCTCCCGCAGCCGCCGCCGCAGGCTGGCCAGCGCATCGAGCCGCCTCCCCAGGGCGTCACCGATCCGGCAACGCGCAGCGTGATCTGGAGCGCCAGCGACGACAACGACGATGCGCTGGTCTACTCCGTCTACTACCGCGGCGAGAACGAAACCCGCTGGAACCTGATGAAGGACAACCTTAAGGACAAGTACTACACCTGGGAGGCGGCCACGCTGCCCGACGGCGCCTACGTTCTGAAGGTTGTGGCGTCCGACGCGCCCTCCAATCCCGCCGACCGCGCCCGCACCGGCGAAAACCTCAGCGATCGCTTCGAGGTGGATAACACCCCGCCGCACATTGAGGCGCTGGCCGCCACGGCGCGCAGCCGCAGCGTCGAGGTCAGCTTTGTGGCCCGCGACACCTACAGCCCGTTGAAGAAGGCGGAGTACTCGCTCGATGCCGGGGAGTGGAAGATGATCTTCCCCACCGAAGGCACCACCGATGCCCGCGAGCAGCGCTTCAGCTTCACACTGAGCGCCCTGGAACCCGGCGAGCACACGGTGGTGGTTCGCGTCTACGATCAGTTCGCCAATCCGGGATTGGCCAAAACGACTTTCACAGTAAAATAGCGGCCGGACGGAATCCCCGTTGCTTCCGGCCAGTCACCTGGGGTAAAGTTTTCCCTCCCAGGTGCAATGGTTACCCCAGCCCACAAACCGCGCGTCGTCATCGCCGAAGACGATGTGCGCGAGCGCCAACTGGTGGCGGCGACGCTGCGCCCCGACTTCGAGGTGTTCGAGGCGGACGACCACGACGGCACCTACCGGCTCCTCCAGCAGCATGTGCCCGACGTGCTCCTGCTCGACCTCAACCTCCGCTCCGGCAGCCTGCCGGAATGCCTGGCGCTGCTCAACGACCTCAGCCAGAGCGATTACGACACGCTGGTGATTGTGCTCAGCGACGACCGCGACAAGACCACCGCGCTCAAGGTGATGGACGCCGGGGCCTACGACTACTTCCTCAAGCCGGCCGATCCCACGCTGCTGCGCACCATCATCGACCGGGCAGTGGAGAAAGTACGAATCCAGCGCGAGAACCGCATTCTGCGCGAGGAGCTGCACCGCAAGGACGCGCTGGGCGACCTGCTGGGCTCGACCGACGCCATGCGGAGCCTGTTTGAATCCATCCGTCGCGTGGCGCAGTCGAACTCCACCGTCGCCATCCGGGGCGAAAGCGGCAGCGGCAAGGAGCTGGTGGCGCGCGCGCTCCACGACCTCAGCCCGCGGCGCCAGCGCACCTTCGTCAGCGTTAACTGCGCCGCGCTGCCGGAAACGCTGATGGAGGCCGAGCTGTTCGGCTACGAGAAGGGCGCGTTCACCGGCGCCACCGCCACCAAGGAGGGACGCGTCGAGCTGGCCAACAAAGGCACTCTCTTTCTTGATGAAATCGGCACGCTGACGCTGACGCTGCAAAGCAAGCTCCTGCGGGTACTGGAAGAGCGCTCGGTGGTGCGCCTGGGCGGCAAGAAGCCCATCAAGGTGGACTTCCGGCTGGTCACCGCCACCAACGAAGACCTGGAAGATCTGGTTCGCCAGGGCCGTTTCCGCGAGGACCTCTACTATCGCATCCATGTCGTGCCGTTGTTTGTGCCGCCGTTGCGGGAACGCGCCGACGACATTCCATTGTTGGTGGACTACTTCATCAAGGTCTATTGTGCCGCCAATCACGTGACACGTAAACGCATCTCGGACGAAGCCTTGCAGATCCTGAAGCGTTATCGCTGGCCGGGCAACGTGCGCGAACTGGAAAATGTGGTGCAGCGAATGGTGTTGATGACCGATGATGAGTTGATCCTGCCCAAGCACTTGCCGCGCGATATCGTCCAGGCCGCCGGCGGCGATACGCGCGGGCCCCGCCAGTTCCGCATCCCGACCCAGGGCATTAAACTGGAAGATGAGGTCTTGCAGTACGAGCGCCGCTGGCTGGAGACGGCGCTGGCCCAGGCCGATGGCGTCAAAGCCCGCGCTGCCGAGCTGCTGGGCTTGAACAAGGATCGAATGAAATACCTCTGCCGCAAGCACAACCTCTAGCCCGGGATTAGCCGAGGGTAAGAATTCCCCCTCAGGTAATAATTACTCCACCGGACGTGTTCCGGTGGCCCGAATCCAGAAAGATGGTACTTGTGGCACCTCTCTCCAACTCATTGATTATGCAGACAATGAGGAATTGTTCCTTTGCCGGTGAGTTTGGCCAATCGTTTGCATTCCCAAACAGCGGAAGTCGCGGGGTATTGCAAGCCCCGAGGGCCAAAAACGAGATTAACTTAGGGAGGAAACACCAAATGGCACCAAAGAAGGGGTCGAAGACAGCGAAGAAGACGCCGAAGCTAGGCCGTTCGAAGCTGGGCAGCAAGCGCTTGCAGCGCAGCCCGCTGGAGCGCAGCCCGCTGGAGCGCAGCCCACTGGAGCGCAGCCCACTGGAGCGCAGCCCACTCGAGCGCAGCCCGCTCGAGCGGAGCCCGCTGGAATAGCTCCGGCATCGGATCGTCAGTCAACTTTGTGGGCTGCCGGCCAACCCGGCAGCCCACGTGCTTTTACCAGACCAGCGAGCGCAGCCACCGCCAGCCGCTGCGAGCCAGGCGCCAGCCGGTCGGATAGCGGCGGCCCAGAATCTTGGCCGTTCCCGTCATGCCCGCCCGCAAACTGCCATCCGGATTGGGCACCTCGAGCGTTACGGCGAAAAAGTTGGTCAGTGCCTGTCCTTTACGCTCCACAACTGTGGGGTCGGACACCGGCCGGTCCGCCGCCGCCGCCGGCATGATTTGCTTGACCTGCCCGGACAGCGTGCGCAGGGGATCGCTGTCTACCTTGAGCTTTACTGAAGCCCCCTCGGCCACGTCCTCGAGTTCCCAATCCCGCACCAGGACGCGGGCGCGCATAGTGCGATCGTCAACCACCTCGGCAAACAATCCTCCGGCGGGCACGTACTCGCCAATGCGCTGTTCGATCCGCGGCGTGGTCACCCGTCCGCTGAGGGGCGCGCGCAGCGTCAAAGCCTCCTGCCTGCGCTGGGCCTCCCGCAGCGCTGCGCCCACGCGCTCCATTTCTTTCTGGCGTTTCTGAACTTCTGCCAGATCGTTGCGTGCGCGAGCGGCAAGCAGCAAGCGCTCTTCGAGCGCGCGGCGAGTCGAAAGCATGATTACCTCCGCTTCCAACCCGGGGTGGGTGAGCAGGGCAAGCACGGCGCCGGCTTCCACGGCGTCTCCCTCACGCACCCGAACTTCTTTGATCCAGCCGTCGGTGGCTGGCCGGACATGCGCCCGCGCGCCCGGCTCCAACACAAACTCGGCCGGCACGGTCACGTAAGTGGGAATGATCAACACCGCCAGCAGGAGGGCGCCGCCGGCCTGCTGCATACGACCGAATTTCCAGCTCATAGTCAGGGCTTTCTCCTTGGCGGCCTTCAGGCCCGCCCAGAGCTTGGGAACAAAGTTGCCGATGCGGCGGCGCAGGATGAAGTAGACGATCACCAGCGTGATCAGATTCCCCCAGTCGCCGAACTTGGTGGTGAAGATATTCCGGAACCAGAGCGCCACCACGATCAGGAAGATCAGGCCGTACGCAAAGGCCGCGAGACCATAACCGAGAAAGATGCGGTGCTTCCGCAAGCCCACCGCGGGCAGGTCGACGTTCTTGCGAACCGGAATCCAGTCCAGCCAGCCCGACTGCTCCAGTAGCAGCACCAAAACGCCCGTCAGCAGAAAACCGACAAAACCGAGCTTGCGGGCCCAGACAAGATAGAAAAGCGCTCCAATCAGAATCATGGCAATGGTCGTATAGAGGTTCCGCCGCACCCAGGTCTTCAGGTACTTGAAGGACTTGTCGCGTAGGCCTTCAATCTGGAGCATCTCGCTGAAGACGTAGTAGCCGTCCAGCTTCATCAACGGGTTCATGTTGATCAGAACGCCGGAGACGACGGTGAGCAGCAGCGTCTTGTATCCCAGGTCGCCAACAAACGAGCCCGGCGGAGACAGGAACCAGACGATAGTGGACAGAGCGCCGATTACCAGCTCGATCCAGATGCCCCCCATAATGGTCCAGACCCGCTTGGAGGAGCGGTCAAACAGCGCCATGTCGGTGCAGTCGGTGTAGAACGAGGGCATGAAGTACATCAGCATGAACCCCATCTGGTGCACTTCGCCCCCGAAATGTTTGCAGGTCAGGCCGTGGCCGGTCTCGTGCACAAAGGTGATGGCCAGCGTCAGGACCCAGAAAATCCACAGGTCGTAGGCGGTCTTGTTGGCGAAGTTGTAGAACTCGATGGTGTCCTGGCGAATGCGCGCGTAGTCGGTCACCACGATCAATACGCTAAGCGCAAAAAGAGCCAGAGAGACGTAAACGAACTGGGGCGTGAAGATCCAGCGGAAGTAGGGGTGGATGCGCGCCAGCCAGCGGTCGGGGTCGAAGGCGGGAAAGTAAATGTAGAGGAGGCTGCTGTGCTGGTCGGCGCGTCCTTTGCGCTCGTCGCGGATTTTCTCCAGCACCATCAGGTTCTTGGCCACCGGACTCCGCTCCCAGGTGTTGGGATCCAGCCCCTCCAGGAAGGCGTCGACTTCTTCTTCGGAAAACGGAATGTCCGGGTAGAGTTCGTTCCAGGTCGCGGTGACTTCGGCGACGGTGCGGGTGCCGTCGCAGAGCTGCAGCAGTTCGTAGCTGACCGCGCTCAGCCGCGACAGCTCGCCGGTTTCCGGAATCTTGACGACGTAGCTGGTTTCACCTGAGACGGTCTGCTTGCTGACCACCAGGTCGGAGCGGACTTTCGGCCGGCGCAGCCCCTTGGCCAGTACGCCGGCGACGCGAAGGCTGGTGGGACCGAAACGCATAGGGTGAGCCGGGCTAGCGGGGGGGAGCTTCCCAGAGGACTTTAACGGACATCCCGGGACGCAGCTCGCTGAGGGTCGAGCCGACCAGCACCGCGGTGACGTCGTAGCTGCCGCTGCCGGGGTCCACCGTCGGGCTGACTCTTGTGATGCGCGCCGGATAGACGCGCTGCGAGTCGCTGGCCGGCACCACGTTCACCAGCTCGCCCGGGCGCGGGCGCCTCCCAGTCATCTCCGAGACCAGGAAGCGCACTTGCAGCGGCCGTAGAGCGCTGACCCGGAAGCAGCGGTCGTCCTTGTCGTCCTTGAGGACCGTTTGTCCGACGCGGATGTAGCGGCGGGCCACCAGGCCGGCGAAGGGAGCGCGGATGCGCGTCTTTTCCAGTTGGGCTTCGAGTTCCTTGACCTCCGCCTGAGCACTCTCCAGGAGCGCCTGGGAGGCCGCTAGGTCGTATTTGGAGCCGCTGGCCTTGAACTCGGCTTCCTCCAGTTGGGCGTCGCTCCACAGGCCCAGTTTGTGCATTTCCTGGGCGCGGCGGTAGGCGGCATCGTTAGCTTTAAGCTCGGCTTCGTTGTACTTCACCTGATTCTCGCGCGCGGCGAGGTTGGCGCGCGCCTTTTCGAGTCGCGCGCGGGTCTCCCGGTCATCCAAGCGGGCCAGTACTGCGCCCTTGTCCACCGCGCTGCCTTCGTCGTGGAGAATCTCCACCACCACGCCGTCAGCCTGTGGGAGTACGTCCACCTCGTGCTCGACCGAAAGAACGCTGAGGATTTCCTGAACGCTCGAAGCGGCGGCGGGTTTTTCCGGAGTTGGCGTCGGAGGCGCACTGGCCGCGCGGGAGGCCGCAGGGGAGCCCGAATCGCCGCCGCAGCCAGCCGCGGCCAGCGCCGCCAGCAACAGGGCCATCGCCAATCCCCAACTGAGATTCATCGCTCTGCCTCCACGGCTGCTCACGGCAGCCACGTCCACAGCTTGCGCCACACCCAGCGTGCCGGGTCGCGCAACAGCACATAGCCCACCGGATACCACCCGGATTGGAACCAGCCGCCTTTGGCGCTGATCTTGGCCCGGCCGGCCATGCCGCTGCGAGCGGTGTGGCCCGGGTCGTCGTTCTTGAAAACGCCGCGCACAACGAAGAACTGCTCGCTTTCGGCGGTGACCGTCCGCGCGCTCACCCGCTCGACCTCTCCCTCAAAGGTGTGAGTCGGATAAGTATTGAGCTTGAGCGCTACGTGGCTGCCGGGCCTGCCGGGATTGGTCGCGGGCTCGCGCACCAGGTCAATTTCGGTTTCGGGCACGTTCATTTCGACCGCAAAACGGTCGGGCTCGACCAACTCGGCGAAGAGTTCGCCGGCCTCGAGGCGCTTGCCAACCAGTTCTTCGACCTTCGGGGTAACCACGATGCCGGCCACCGGCGCGCGCATCTCAGCCTTCTCGACCCGTTCGCTGTAAAGCGCCACCTGGGCCTGGTGCATCTCCACCCGCAAACGGGCCTGGGCGGCGGTGGCGGAGTCGCGGCGGATATCCGCCTCGCCCAGTTCGCGCTGAGCCAGGGCGAGGTCGGCGCGGGCCTGCTCGAGGCGCACGCGGTCGTCGCTGCTGTCGAGCACTCCCAGCACGGCGCCGGCGGCGACGCTCTGGCCTTCGCGCACGCTTACCTTTTGAATCACGCCCGCAACCGGCGCCGTTACCGCGCGGCGCTCGGCCGGCACCACGATGGCGTTGGCGCTGATTCTCATCTTCCAGGGAATGACGACGAGCAGCAAGACCACCAAGCCGACTTTCCAGCCCAGCTCCGCCCAGCGGCCGTAGGAGACGAGCTTCTGCTTTTTCTCCACCAGGGGCGCCCAAACGCCCTTGAGCGGAACCTCCTGGTAGAGACGAGCGTTGCGGATAGCGACCGTGGTCTGGCTGGCGAGGATGCTGAGGATCTCGATGTGGCTCTCGGTGAGAAACTCAGCGTCGCCGCTGAGCAACACCAGCACGCCGACAGTCCCCTGCTCGTCTTTCAACGGCACGGCGTAGAAGCCGTTGAAGCCGAACTCGTCCAGGTAGGCGGTGACCAGCTCCCGGCCTTCCTCGACGCTGACCTCCCAGCCCTCATTGTAGTTGTCGGCACGAACCGCTTCGGGCTGCGTGGCCACCCACTCCATGACTTCGCGCAAGCGGTCCATCTCGCGGGTCTTGGGGACTTCGACCTCGCCGGAGACGGCGCCGAGGATGAAACGGTTGCGATCAAAATGGCCGATGGCGCAGCGGTCGAAGGGCACGACGTTGGCGGCCTGGTTGACTACAGTGGCCAGCACGTGGTCGAGGTTGAGAGTCGAGGTGATTTCCTTGCTGATGCTGAGCAGAGCGTCGAGGACGTGAACCTTGCGCTCGGCTTCCAGCAGGTTGGCGTTGTTCAAGGCGATGGCCGCCTGGTCGCAGATGCTGCTCAAGAAAAAGAGGTCATCCTCGTCGAAGGGCGTGCCGTCCTGCTTGTTGATGACCTCGATGACGCCCAGCACGTTGTCTTCTTTCAGCAACGGCGCCACCATCAGAGATTGCAGCTCGAACTCTTTGCTGGTCCGGCGGCGCTCGACCAGCCGCTCGTCTTCGGCGGCGTCGGCGACCACGTGCCCCTCGCCCTTCTGAGCGACCTCGCCGACGAGACCTTCGCCCATCTTCACCCGGGCTTCGTCGTCCACCGTGGGGTCGTCGCCCGACTTCTGCGCCACGTAGAGGTCGTTGGCTTCCGGGTCGATGAGCCAGAGGTTGGCCGCCTGGGCGCCGCAAATGTCGCGGATTTTGTCGGCCACCACCGGCAGCAGCGCATCGAGCTCGAGAGTGGAGTTGAAGATGCGCGCAATGTCGTAGAGCGCCGTCAGGCGCTCGACCGTGGCCAGTTGCTGTCGCTGATCCTTCTCCAGCTGCAGATGAGTGGCAAAGGCGGGGCCACTCAAGCGGCAAACTTCTTCCAGGTAGACGGCGTCATCGGCGGTGAACTCGGCCTGCTTGTTGAGACACTCCACCACGCCGACCACGCCTTTGGGGCTGACCAGCGGCGCATAGAGCGCCGAGCGGACGCGCTCGCGGTCAGTGGGGTCGAGATGCGAAACAACATCCGGGGTGATTTCCTGCGGGCCCAGGCGGCGGGCGCGGGTAGCTTCGAGCATGTCCACCAGCGGGCCAGCCGTCGGCGGCGCGGCGGCGGGGCTGAAGCGCTCGCCGACGTCGAACCAGCCGCCGCGGCAGGTGAGCGGGGAGTCTTCGTCGGCGCGCAGCCAGACCAGAACGGCGCGGGCGCGCAGGCGCGGGCCGAGGTGGCCGGTGAAAACTTTCAGCAGGGAGTCAAGGTCGCGGGCGGTGAGACAAGCTCGCGAAAGCTCGAAGAGTGCGGTCGACGGCTCCATTGCTCTCTCAGAGAAAAGAGTCCTTCTAGGGCGTCGCGCTCCGTGCCGCGGAAGAAGAAGTGAATCTGCCCCGACGAGAGCGGAGGCTAACAAACCGGCTTACGGCGTGTCAAGCAATGCACGGACGGATGGACTTCGGCCTGCGGTCCGTGCCATCCTCTGCCGCGGAGGCGGCCATGGCGAAGAACTTCGACGAGCTCACCGAGCGGGAGATTCTGGCGCTGGCGATTTCCCTGGAGGAAGAAGACGGGCGCATCTATGGCGATTTCGCCGACGGGCTGCGCGAGACCTACCCGGCCAGCGCGCGCGTCTTCGAGGAAATGCAGGCTGAAGAATCCCAGCACCGCGCCAGCCTGATTGAGCTCTACCGGCAGCGCTTCGGCGAGCACATCCCGCTCATCCGGCGCCAGGACGTGAAGGGCTTCGTCGAGCGCCGCCCGGTGTGGCTGGTGCGGCCGCTGGGCCTGCATACGGTGCGCAAGCAGGCGGAGATTATGGAGCTGGAGACGCGGCGCTTCTACGAGCGCGCCGCGCAGCGGGTGACCGACGCCTCCATCCGCAAGCTGCTGGGCGACCTGGCCGACGCCGAGCGGCGGCATACGATCACGGCGGGCTCGCTGGAACGCGAACTGTTGACGCCGGAAATCAAAGCCAAGGAAGAAGAATCGAACCGGCGGCTCTTCGTCCTGCAGATTGTGCAGCCTGGATTGGCCGGGCTGATGGATGGATCGGTCTCGACGCTGGCGCCGCTTTTCGCCGCCGCCTTCGCCACGCGCAACAGTTGGGACGCATTTCTGGTCGGACTGGCCGCCTCGGTGGGCGCGGGCATTTCGATGGGCTTCGCCGAAGCGCTGTCGGACGACGGCTCGCTCACCGGGCGCGGCTACCCGTGGGTGCGCGGCGTGGTGTGCGGGTTGATGACGACGATAGGCGGCATCGGCCATACGCTGCCCTACCTGATTGCCGACTTCTATCTCGCCACGGTTCTCGCCGTGGCGGTGGTTCTGGTGGAGCTCGCGGCCATCAGCTACATCCGCTACCGGTACATGGACACGCCATTTCTTTCGGCAGCGTTTCAGGTGATGGTGGGCGGCGCGCTTGTCTTCCTGGCCGGCATCGTCATCGGCAGCTCGTAGACCAACCATTCCCGCGGGACTCTGGAGAAGAGCAACCCGGCGCCGCAAAGACCCCGCGGCCGGAGCCGCTGGGTTGAACAATCTCTTGCGGTTGCGGCTATACTGACCGACCTTGCAAACCCCATTCGCGAGGGAAGCGATGAAGCTGACGCGGCGGCAACTGTTGAAGACAGGAGTGCTGGCGTCGGCCGCGCCGACTGTAGGAGTCGCGCTGGCTCAGCAAGCCCAGGAGTTGCCCGAAAGCTTCAAGGAGCTGAAGCCGCTGGGAGAGCGGGTGCGGCCGATCACGACGGAAGAGTTTCGGCAGCGGGTCGAGCAGGCGCAGCGACTGATGCGGGAAGCAAAGCCGCGCTTTGCGGCGGTCTATCTGGCGCCGGGCAGCTCGCTCTACTACTACACCGGCATCCGCTGGGGCGGCGGGGAGCGACTGTTTTCGTTGCTGATCCCCGCCACCGGCGAGCCGCTCCTCGTCTGCCCGGCATTTGAGGAAGACCGCGCGCGCGAGCTCCTGCGCTGGCCCACCGAAGTGCGCGTCTGGCAGGAGGACGAGAGTCCCTACGCGCTCGTCGCCGGCTGGCTGCGCGAGCGCGGCCTACGCACCGGCCGCATCGGCGTGGAAGAGACGATGCGGTTCCATTTCTTCGACGGCCTGCGCAAGGCAGCGGCCTCGTTGACGTACGTGAGCGCCGACCCCGTCACCGCCGGCTGCCGGATGCGCAAAACCGAGCACGAGCTGGAGCTGATGCGGCTGGCGAACTACGCTACGGTGGACGTCTACCGTGCGGTCTTCGCCGCGCTGCGCGAAGGGATGACCGAGCGCGACGTGCGCAGCCTGATTTCGCAAGGCTTCCAGAAGATGGGTTTGCAGGGCGGCGCGCTGGTGCTCTTCGGCCAGTGGGCAGCGCTGCCGCACGGCACCACCAAGCCACAGAAACTGAAGGAAGGCGACGTGGTGCTGATTGACGGCGGGACGTCGGTGGAAGGTTATGCGTCGGATGTGACGCGCTGCACCGTGCTGGGCAAGCCGTCGGAGAAGCTGCAACGGGCGTTCGAAACTGTGCGGCGGGCGCAGGATGCGGCGCTAGAGGCGGCGCGCGCGGGACGCACCTGTGGCTCGGTGGACGACGCGGCGCGGCAGGTGGTTGTCGGCGCGGGCTACGGCAAAGGCTACGAGCTCTTCACCCACCGGCTGGGGCACGGCATCGGGCTCGACGGCCATGAGCATCCCTATCTGGTGCGCGGCAGCAAGATTGTGCTGGAGCCGGGGATGACGTTTTCAAACGAGCCGGGGATTTACGTCAAGGGCGACTACGGCCTGCGCCTGGAAGACGTCATGGTGATCCGCGCCGACGGCCCCGCCGAGCTGCTCTCGCCCGGCTTCAGCCCCTCGCTGGAGAAGCCTTGCGGCTGAGGTACGGCATCCGGCCTTCCCTTCTCCTGTTCGAGCAAGGCTTCCACCTCCTGGCGACAACTAGGGCGCAGCGAAGTCGGGAGCGGGAATCTCTGCGGGCACAGGCCCTGCGTGAAAAAATGAAAGGTGGGAGCCGAAGCTCCCACCACGCTCTCACCTGAGGATGGAAAGGAAAAGTGGTTGCTACCCTTCACGCTGCCGCGGGCACTTGCGGCGCCGGGGATTGCTCGGAGCGGATCTCGCCGAGCTTGGTAACGCGCCACAGAGTGCCGCCCTGCAGCGAGGGATCGTTGCGTACGAAGCGCTGATTGGTGATCGAGCGCCCGGTCCGGCATACGTACTGGAAGATGTCTCCGCCGGGAGAGACAACTTCGAAGACGCCGGCTTCGGCTTCGAGCAGCTTGGCCGGGTCGTGGGTGTACGTCGTTTCGTTGAGTCGCAACATGATGTACTCCTCCTTCCCAAGGACTACTCAGAGGCCTACTGAGGCAATGCTATTGTAGCCTCGTGGCTGGCGTCGTGTCAAGCCCGTGTACTCGTCCAGTAGATTGGTGACACATCAGCCTCCATCGATGCGGGTGCGCAAGAGGAACTCCTGCGGAGTCAGATAACCAAGAGCTTGGTGAGGACGGACAGTGTTGTAGGTGTGCTCCCAAGCCCGGAGCTCGCGGTTGAGCGCCTGCAACTCCAAC
>DATLZZ010000021.1:0-23885 GCA_035573715.1 Candidatus Xenobia bacterium
ACGACGGGTAGGGGACCTGAGAGGGTGGCCCCCCACAATGGAACTGAAACACGGTCCATACACCTACGGGTGGCAGCAGTAGGGAATATTGCTCAATGGGCGAAAGCCTGAAGCAGCAACGCCGCGTGCGCGATGAAGGCCTTCGGGTCGTAAAGCGCTTTTATGAGGGATGAGAAAGGACAGTACCTCAGGAATAAGTCTCGGCTAACTACGTGCCAGCAGCCGCGGTAAAACGTAGGAGGCAAGCGTTATCCGGATTCACTGGGCGTAAAGCGCGTGCAGGCGGTTCGGTAAGTTGGGCGTGAAATCTCCCGGCTCAACTGGGAGAGGTCGTCCAATACTACCGGGCTAGAGAGCAGAAGAGGAAGATGGAATTCCCGGTGTAGTGGTGAAATGCGTAGATATCGGGAGGAACACCAGTGGCGAAGGCGATCTTCTGGTCTGTTTCTGACGCTCAGACGCGAAAGCTAGGGTAGTAAACGGGATTAGAGACCCCGGTAATCCTAGCCGTAAACGATGTTAACTTGGCGTTGGTGGCTTAAACTCCATCAGTGCCGTAGCAAACGCGATAAGTTAACCGCCTGGGGACTACGATCGCAAGATTAAAACTCAAAGGAATTGACGGGGGCCCGCACAAGCAGCGGAGCGTGTGGTTTAATTCGATGCTACACGAAGAACCTTACCCGGGCTTGACATGCAAGTGGTAGGGATCCGAAAGGTGACCGACCCGCAAGGGAGCTTGCACAGGTGTTGCATGGCTGTCGTCAGCTCGTGTCGTGAGATGTTCGGTTAAGTCCGCTAACGAGCGCAACCCTCGCCGTATGTTACATGTGTCATACGGGACCGCCGGTATCAAGCCGGAGGAAGGTGGGGATGACGTCAAGTCAGCATGGCCTTTATGTCCGGGGCTACACACGTGCTACAATGCGCGCCACAAAGGGTCTGCCAACCCGCAAGGGGGAGCTAATCCCAAAAAAGCGCGCTCAGTTCGGATTGCGGTCTGCAACTCGACCGCATGAAGCCGGAATCGCTAGTAATGGCGCATCAGCACGGCGCCGTGAATACGTTCCCGGGCCTTGTACACACCGCCCGTCACATCACGAAAGGAGGCTGCACTAGAAGTCGCCGATCAAACCGCAAGGGAATTGGCGCCCACCGTGTGGTCTCTGATTGGGGTGAAGTCGTAACAAGGTAGCCGTAGGAGAACCTGCGGCTGGATCACCTCCTTTCTACAGAGAACAATCCCGATGGTGTCCTGTGGACGCCCATCGGGACAACGCTCAGCTCTTCAAAGGTCTGGAGCAGGCTTCTTAGCGTGTCAAAAGCTCAACGGCCGCCCCATCCGGGCGGCCGTTGCCATTTCGATGCCCCAGGCTGACCCTGTCGAAGACCCCGAAGCGTAGTCGAGGGGAGCGAGCCCCGAACCTTCGGGGGGAGTCGAACGGGTCAACTTGTCAAACTAGCAAAAGGCCGAGAGGAAACTCTTGGCCTTTTCTTTTTTCGTTCTACGTTGTCATCCCGCTTGCCCTGAGCGAAGCCGAAGGGAACACGCCCCGACGCGTCGGGGCGGCGTGAGAGACCTGCTTTTGCTTGTGCCTGCCCGCCGACTTGTCCCCGTAGGGGAAGGGCGGGGTTTCAACCCCGCCGCCATCGCGGCCCCCTCCCGGGGCTTTAGCCCCTGAGGAGTTCCAACCTCCCGCCGCTAGCTTCCAGCCTCTAGAACTACCGCCGCACGCGATAGTGCCCCGGTCGAACAAACTCCAGGAACCCCAGGTTCCTCAACCGCTGAAGTTGCTGGCGAATCTTCTCTTCGACGTGCCGGTTGCGCGGATGGAGGCGCCCCAACTCCGACGAGAATGCATAGACCTCGTCCAGCGAGAACTCTTGCTTTCCGAGCGACCTCACTACATTCAGCACGTCCATTGTCCATCCGCGACCCTCATGGCCAAGCCGTTCGAGGGGCCGCAAGCGCCTGAACTGGTCGCGAACGACGTGTTGAGGTACGGGCGCTCCGTCGAGTACCAGCGGAATCTTGGCGTCCGACGGCAGCTTGTCGAGCGCGAAGTCACAGCCAACCCACCCGTGTCGCCGAGCCGAAGCGGAAAGAGGCTTGCGCTTCTCAATCATTGACAGCGAAATCACAAAGCGCGGAAAAAGGAAGAGCGATTCCACCTTCCATCCCAGAGGGTCGTAGTGCATTGCCAGGAGGTTCGGAGTCCGACGTTCCGTAACTGCTCGGCACATAGCTGCGTAAGCGGCGTCGGGAATACGGCGACCAATGGGCCGCGACTGGCCCTTCAACTGGAAAGGGGAGTCGCATTCCGGACAGGTGAAGTCAATCGCTTCGGTGTTGGGGGCAGCACGCGTGAGCCGAGGCGATGAGCAGGCTGCACAATAGAGGTTTTCTTCAGCCCAGGCTTCCGTGACAACTCGGACACGCTGCGAGCCGCTTTTGTAACGCTCGCCGTGGTGCACCGGCAGGCGGAGTTGCATGCCGGGATTAGATCACAAGTCATTGTGCCAGATAAATCTCGGTTTCGGTTTTGATGACGGAGAAGACTTGGTCGGAGGAGCCCCCTTTAGATTGGAACGCCTTCCATGCGTCATCCAGAGATGCGGCGACGACCGTGAAGATGACTTCGCGCTTGTGCAAGCCGACGAAGAAGTATTTGCACTCCCGATAGACGGCCTTGGACAGAACTGTCATGTGCCCTGGAAGAGTGGGCGTGCCCGATCGATCCATAGATTGAGGTTCGAGGTCAAGTGCGAAGAAAAAGCAAGCTGCAAGCACGCGCACTGAGACCAGCTCGCCCACGATGCGCGCCACAGCGAGAGTGATTGAAGAGATTTGAAGTTCCATCCCGATGGCGGAGCGGCGGAGGCGCAGCGCCGCCAGCGCCGTCGTCCCCGAGCCCATAAACGGGTCGAGCACCAGGTCGCCTTCCTTCGACGCCGCCAGCAGAATCCGCTCCAGCAGCCGCAGCGGCTTCTGCGTCGGGTGCTTCCCGAAGCGCTTTTCTTCCGGCTCGGGCGGCGGAATCTCCCAGACGCTTTTCATCTGCTTGCCCCCGGCCAGCTCTTTCATCAGCGGGTAGTTGAAGGTGTGCTTGCTTTTGCGGCTCTTGGCCGCCCAGATGAGCGTTTCGGTCGCATGGGTGAAGTAGCGGCAGGAGAGGTTGGGCGGCGGGTTGGGCTTGACCCAGGTGATGTCGTTCAGCAGCTTGAACTCGAGCTGCTGCATCGCAAAGCCGACCGAATGAATCACGTGGCTGGTGCCACTCACCCAGAGCGTCCCGTTGGGCTTCAGCGCCCGCTGGCAGAGAAACAGCCAGACTTTGTTGAACTCGTGGTTGGCGTCGGCGCCCCGCGAGCGGTCCCAGTCGCCTTTGTTGACGCTCACCATCCGCCCGGCGTGGCAGGTGATGCCGTTGTTGGAGAGGAAGTAGGGCGGGTCGGCGAAGATGAGGTCAACCGAATCGGGCGGGAAGGCGCTCAGCAGCTCGATGCAGTCGCCGTGATAAATGGTGATGTCGTGCTTCGCGTCCCGAAACGCCGGCTCCGGCAACGCCCCCGTCGAAGTGGCACCCGGCGACTTTCTTGGCTTGACCGTCTGGCTCTTGCTCAACCTTACCCCGCTTGTCATCCCGAGCGCAGTCCCGATGAAATCGGGACGGGGTCGAGGGACCTGCTTTTCGCTTTTCTGGTTGCCACACCCGATCGATCCACAGATCCGCTCGCGAGATCAAGATCATTCTCGAGCTTTCGGGTAGGGCAGGGCCTTGTGCCCTGCCGCTTTGCTTGTTCCCCACTAGGCACAAGGCACCAGGCACCACTCGCGCCTTTACTTTGTTCTCCCCCGGTGCTAGGCTCCGCCCATCCCAGGCTAGGAGGCCGCAATGAAGACCCGTCTGTTGACCATCTGTGTCGCCGTGACTTTCGCCCTCGTCTTTTCCCTCGCCGCTGCCGCTCAGTTCCCCAAGATCAAGAAGCCCAAGGAAGAAAAACCGGCGACCTCGCCGGCTGAATCCACCGAAGCCAAGCCCGCCGCCTCCGCCACGTCCTCCGACACGCTGAAGAAAGTCACCTGGGCCGACAATGGCATCAGCTTTGAAGTCCCCGACAACTGGGAGCAGTCCTCGCTCGACAAAGACACCGCCAGCTTCTTCCTCCCCAACAGCCCCGACAACGCCGGCCTCACCATGACCATCTCGCGCCTCGGAAAAGATTTCCCTGCCGACCAGAGCCTCAAGGCCTACCGCGACTCCGCCGCCAAGGAGAAGAGCGAAGGCAAGCTCGCCTCCTGGGCCGACCAGAACATCGGCGCCGCCAAGGGCCTCAACATGCTGGAAGCCGCCACCGGCGACGACATCTGCCGCCTCACCTGGCTCGGCTACCAGAGCCGCGGCGGCTGGAACATGGTCACCGTCATCTTCAGCAGCAAAGGCGCGGGGATGAAGAACCATGAGGCCACGTTCCGCAAAGTTCTCGGCACTTTCAAAATCGAGTAGTTAAAGGAGACTCACCATGCGTCGCATTCTATTTCTGCTTGCTGTTGTGTGTTTGCTCGCCGCCCCGGCGCTCGCCCAGGATCCCGTCAAGGTCGACGCCAAGCACTACAAAGTCCTGATGGAAAACGACAAGGTCCGCGTGCTGCGCGTCACCTACGCCCCGAAGGAAAAGTCGGTGATGCACGACCACCCCGATACGCTCGCCATCTTTCTCGCCGACTCGCGTGTCAGCTTCGCCACTCCCGACGGCAAGTCGGAGGTGCGGACGGCCAAGAAGGGCGACGTCCAGTGGAGCGCGGCCACCAAGCACAACCCGGAGAACCTGAGCGACAAGCCGCTCGAAGTCATTCTGGTCGAGTTCAAGGCCCCCAAGGCGAAGTAGCCGCGACTGTCAGTTCTGACAGTTGAAGCGCGCCGCCGGCTGGGCGATCATCGTTGTGGCAGCGTTGTGGCAGCGAGCGGCCCAGCGCGCATTTCGGTTGACACGCTCCCTGCCTGCGAATATGCTGTGCTTTCTACATGGCCTTCGCCCTGGGTGGGCACAGGGTGAGACCAGCCCGCCGCCGCGGGCATTACCCCGGGGAACCTAGACTGCTAAGGAGAACTCTGATGCACACCCGCCGCCTCATCACCTCCATCGCCATCCTCGCCGTCGGCCTGCTGGTAGCTCTGCCGGCCGCTGCGCAGGACGCCAAGCTCAGTGTTTGCGTCAAGAGTCCTACGCAGGCGTACGTTTTTGTCGACGGCCGCGCGCTGGGCGACGGCACGCGCCACAACATCAAGCTGCCCCCTGGCCAGCACACTGTCGATGTCTACAATTACGGCTACAAGCCATACCACGCCACCGTCAATCTCGCCGCCGGCGAGAAGCACCGCATTGACGTCATCCTCGAGCCCCTCGGCGGCACGGTCAACGGCCCCTGGGGCCGCATCCAGATTGAAGGCGGCGGCCACCACGCCGTCCTGCTCAACGGCAAGAACCCCGACTACCTGGTCGGCCACGCCGATGAGTTCAACCACGACATCATCTGGAAGCAGGAGCTCATCGTCCCCGCCGGCAAGCATCACGTCACTTTGATTCGCGACGGCCAGGCCACCTATGAAACCGATGTCGACGTCGCCGCCAACCAGCGCGTTATCCTCGACGTCAAGAAGAACTCCTCCCGCAACACCGACTGGCCGCGCGGTGCCAAGCTCTCCAACCTGCCGCGCTTCAAGGCCGGCATCGCCAGCGCCACCGTGGCCGTCGCCCCCGTGGTGATTAACAGCTTCACCGCCACGCCCTCGACCATCAAGTGCGAGGACAGCTCTCGGCTGGCCTGGGCCACCACCGATGCCGCCGAAGCCTGGATCAACAACGACAAGGTGGGGCTGAGCGGCGAGCAGCTCGTTTCCCCGCGCGCCACCACCAACTACACGCTGGTCGCCGCCGGCCCGGGCGGGCGCAAGGAGCAGAGCCAGACGGTCACCGTCATCACGGAAATACAGGCGTCGCTCAGCGTTAACCCGAGCGAGATTCGCTACCGCAAGATTGGCGACCGGGTCATTGAGCACGGCACGGCCGCGTTGACCTGGTCGACCGACAACGCCGGCAAGGTCGCCATCGACCCGCTCGGCGACGTCCCCACCAGCGGCACCCGCACCGTGCAGCCCACGCCGCGCCAAACCACCTACGGGCCGGTGGACGAAGGCGTGACCTATACCCTGAACGCCAGCAACGTCTGCGGCGGCTCGGCCACGCGCACGGCCACGCTGCGCATCCGGGGCTCCATCGAGCCTATCCCCGAAGTGGTGCTGCAGAGCGTGTTCTTCCCGACCGACTATCCCGACCCGAAGGACCCGAGCCTCGGCCTGCTGAAGAGCCAGAAGCGTTCGCTCGAGTTGCTGGCCTCGGGCTTCAAGAAGTATCTCGAGTATGACCCGCAGGCCAGGCTGGTGCTGGAGGCCAACGCTGATGAGCGGCGATCGGTGGAATACAACCGCGCCCTGTCGCAGCGCCGCGCCGACATCACCAAGCAGTTCCTGGTGGACCAGGGTATCCCCGAGGCCAACATCACCAGCGTTGCCCAGGGCGAAGAGAAGAACCTGACCCGCGACGACGTCAAGAGCCTCGAGGCTCAGAATCCCGCCAAGGCGCCGCGTGCCCGCATCGGCAACGTTCGCGGCAACTGGCTGGCCTACAACCGCCGCGTGGACGTGGTGCTGCGGCCGAGCGACAAGACCTTGCTCCGCTACTACCCCCACAACGCCGACGACTCCTCCATCCTCTGGCAAGTGCCGAAACCCAGCCGCCGCGTCGTGGAGAAAAACCAGTAACCGTCCATCCTTCTTGTTGAGCCCAGCGGCCCCTGCCGCTGGACTCTCTTCTTTCCAAAGCGGGTTGCACGAAGCACGTTGCGCGATGCACGATTCCCCCACTTCGTGTAACCTGCCTCCTTCCCGCCCATGAACGCGCTCTGCGAAGCTCCGCCCTCCAGGTCGCGCCGCCTCAGCCGCCCTCGTTTGCCTGGTCTGCTGGGCGGCGCTTTTCCCTCTGGCCTTCGCCACAGTTTTTTTTGCTGGATATCGGGCTACTTCTTCACTCTCTTCTGTCCCACGCTGCGCTCGCCGCACGGGCTTTTCACACCCGGCTCAGGTAGTCCTGCATTGACTTGGCGCGCTCAGCGGCCTACAATCAGCCAGATTGTTCGAGTGCGCGTCGAACACGGGCCCGTTCTTCCAGGTTAGGCCCGACTTTCCCCCAAAGGTACCCCAGCCATGAACTCACCCCGCGAACCTCGCATCCCTATGCAGCTCCGCGTCGAAATCCACGGCACCGACTGGGAAGGCAAGCCCTACCAGGAGAATGCCTTCACCGCCAACATCAGCCGCACCGGCACGCGGCTCAGCCGTGCCGCGGCGCTCCGCCATCCCGGCGAACGGGTCGAGCTGCGCCGCGGCAAGGAGAAAGCGCCCTACAGCGTCGTCTGGATTGGTGCGCCCGGCTCCCCGGTCGCCGGCCAGGTGGGCATGCGCTTGCTCGACCCGGTCAAGAACATCTGGGGCGTCCCGCTGCCGCCGCCGGTGCTGGTTTCTTCCGAGGAAGAGTGGAAGGAACTCTCCGCCGGCCTGCCGCCCATCCCGGCCATCAACGAGGCCGAAGAGACGCCGGCGACGCCCGAAGCCGTCTCCGCCGTTGCGACCGAAGAGGCTGAGGCCGAGGAAGAGTCAGGCTTCACGGGGTTCACAGCTACGCCTCCGGCTCCCCCTGAGTCGGCCGCGCCAGCTCCTGAAACTCGCAGTTCCGATTCGCTCGAGGCTGCCTTCACGCGCCTGCAATCCGACGCGCCCCCTGCGGAGGCCGAACAGGGTGCGGTCACCGAGGAGCTGGCCGTCACCGAGGAACCGGCGCCGGTCTACACCGAGCCGGCGCAAATCGCCTTTGACGCCGACGACAACCAGGCCGCGCCGGCCGAGTTCCCCGAACCCTCCGTGCCGCCTGATACAGTCACCTACGGCCCGCAGTTTCTGCCCGAGCCTTCCACGCCCGCTGCGAGGCCTTTTTACACTCGCCCCGTCATTTACCTTGGCCTCGGCGCCGCCTTGGTGCTTCTGCTGATTCTGAATTGGAGCCGAACTCGCACCGTGCCCGCCAGCCCGCAGGGCGAGTCGCCCGTCGCCGCCTCCACCGCTGAGCCCGCCGCCCCGCCGCCGGTACCTGTTCAGGAAGCACAGCCCGCACCGACACAGCCTGCGCCGGCGCAGCCGGCGCAGACCATGCAGATCGAAGCGGTGCTGCCGGAGCCGCAAGCTGCGGCGCGCACCGAGCCCGCCGCGGTGGGAACCTTTGCCGTCCAGGTTGGTGCCTACGAAAGCGCCGAGACCGCGCAGGCGCTCGCCACTTCTCTCGGCGCGCGCTACGACTGCAAGGGCGTGGTCGACACCGTGCAAGCCGGCGGCAAGACGCTGCACCGCGTCCGGCTTATCGCCGGAACTCAAGCCGACGCCCAAGCCCTCGCTGCCCGCGTCCGCCGCGAGCGCGCCTCCGACGCCATCGTCGTCCGCCAAGAGTAGGTTTTTGGCTGACGGCTGATAGCTCCCTGCTGAGCGCTACCCGCCGATTTATGTACCAAACCGCTCCTCGCCTGCGTATCATTGGAGAATCCCGAAGCGAGGTGACGCCGCATGAGCGAGCCCAAAGACGACGCCAGGATTCCTCGAGTTTGCCCCGATAAAGGCGGGGTTGACCGCCGCGACTTCCTCAAACTGGGCACCGCCGCCACCCTCGGCTTCTTCGCTGGCGCGCTGCCTGCCGGCGCGCAGAAGGCGCTGCCGCCGCTTCCCGAGAACCCGCGCACGCGCGACGCCATGCCCACGCGCAACCTGGGCAAGACCGGCTACCGAACTGCCATCTTCAGCCTCGGCGGCCAGGCGGCCATCGAGAAGCCGGAGAATTACGACGTCGCCGTCCCCATCATCGAGCGCGCCCTCGACCTCGGCGTCAACTACATTGACACTGCCGCCGCCTATGGCCGCCCTGATCGCTGGAGCCAGCGCTACATCGGCCAGGTGCTCAAGCGGCGCCGCCACGAGACCTTTCTCGCCACCAAGACCCACGACCGCACCCGCGACGGCTCCTGGAAGTTGCTCGAAGACTCCCTCAACCTGTTGCAGACCGACCACCTCGACCTCTGGCAGATTCACAACCTCTCCCGCATGGAGCAGGTCGAGCAGATTTTCGCCCCCGACGGTGCCCTCAAGGCGCTGGTCGAAGCCCGCGAGCAAAAGATCGTCCGCTACCTCGGCGTCACCGGCCACGCCGACCCTGACGTGCTTATCGAAGCCATCCGTCGTTTTCCCTTCGATTGCATCCTGCTCGCCCTGAACGCGGCCGACAAATACCACAAGAGCTTCATCGCCGAACTCCTGCCGCTGGTGGTCGAAAAGCAGATGGGGATCATCGGAATGAAAGTCCCGGCTCGCGGTCGCATCTTGGGCGAGAGGGGAATCACGATGCGGCAGGCTTATGACTACGTGCTTTCGCTTCCGGTCAGCACCGTAATCATCGGCGTCGACTCCATCCCGCAGCTCGAGGAAAACGTCGAGCTCGCCCGCACCTTCACGCCGCTCAACGACAAGCAAATGACTGAACTCGTCGCCCGCGTCGAGCCCATCCACCGCGACGCCCTCTTCTTCCGCCGCTGGACCTAGACACCCAATCAGCAATATGTGGTGTTATCTTGAATGGCGTCCCGATGAAATCGGGACGCTATGAGGGGTCTGTTTTTTTACTTGAACAGTTCCTGGAACCGCGCGTGGCCGCGCAGGTTGTCGAGGTCAGAGTCGTGCTCGGCCCAGCGCTTGTACCAATAGGCGTGGGTCATCGCCTTCTCCAGGCAGTCAATGGCTTCTTCCACCTGACCTTGGAGCGAGTAGACGCAAGCCACGTTGTAGAGAATCCCGCAGTCCTCGGGGTCAATCGCCAGCGCCCGTCGCGCCCAATCGAGGCTGCGGGACTTCTCGCCCAACTGGCAGAGCGCATTGGCGCCCAGGTAGAGCGCCCGCGCATCGTCCGGGTGCAGTTCCAGGTGTTTCTCGGCTGCGATCAGCGCGCGACGATTGGCGTTCTTGGCCTCCTCGTCCTGTCCGAGACTCCGGTAGACCATCCCGAGCAGTTGCGGCGCCTGGTAGTCTTCTGGTTTCACCTGCGACGCCTTCTCGAACAGCCGCGCCGCTTCCTCCAGCTTCCCCTGCTGGAAGCAGGATCGCGCGTAGAAGTAGTAGCCCTCGAACAGCTTCGGGTCGAGCCGCGTCGCCGTTTCGAATTCCACCTGCGCGTCGTCGTAGCGTTTGCTGAGCGAGATGGCCAGCCCCCGCGAGACGTGCGCTTCGGCCAGCTCGGGGTCGAGCAGCAGCGCCCGGCGGCTTGCCTCCTCCGCCGCTTTCAGGTTCTCCTCGCTGGCGTCCCAGTACATATAGAGGTAGGAGTGGCAGTCGGCGATGCCGGCGTAGGCGCGCGCGTAGCCGGGGTCGATCTCAATCGCCCGCGTGAAAAGCTGGCGCGCATAGTCGTAGCCCCGCCGACGGAACTGGTGGAAGAACTGCCGCCCCCGTAGGTAATAGTCGTACGCTTTGGCATCCGCTGTCGGCACTTTGGCGATGGCCTTCTTTTCCTGCTCGGTCAGCACTACCTGCATGGCTTTGGCGATGCTGCGCACAATCTCATCCTGGATGGCGAAAACATCTTCCATCTGCCGGTCGTAGCGCTCCGCCCAGGCGCCGTGCCCGGTTTCGGTCTCGATGAGCTGCGCGTTGACTCGCAGCCGCGTCCCGGCGCGCCGCACGCTGCCTTCGAGCACGTAGGTGGCGTTCAACAGCTGACCCACCTGGGTCGCCGTCTGACCCTTGTCGCGGAAGGCCAGCACCGCCGAGCGCGACAGCACGTGCAGGCCTTTGAGTTTGAACAACTCGGTAATCAGATCCTCGGTGATGCCGTCGCGGAAGTACTCGTCTTCCTTGTCGCCGCTCAGATTCTCGAAGTAAAGCACGGCCAGCGTCTTTTCTCTTTCCGGTGCGGTGGCCACCGTTCCCGTAGCCACTCGTCCCGAGTCCAGTTGCTGCCGCAGCCGCTTCAGGTCGGCGCGGAAGTCGGCCGCGGTCTGGTAGCGGGAGTCGCGGTTCTTTTCCAGCGCCTTTTGGATGATGCGGTCGAGTTCGACGGGCAGGTCGGCGTTCAGCCGAGCTGGCGCGGTGGGTGCGCGGTGCAGAATGGCGTCGAAGACCACCGCCGAGGTGTTACCGCTGAACGCTTGCTTGCCCGTGGCCATCTCGTAGAGCACCGCGCCCAGCGAAAACAAGTCTGTGCGCGCGTCCAGCTCTTCGCCGCGCGCCTGCTCGGGCGACATGTAGGCCACGGTGCCCACCGCTGAGCCGGGACTGGTCAGGTTCGGATCCATCGTGGCCGCGTCGTCGGCCTGGGTGGCTGTAGTGCCCCCGCGCGCAACCAGTTTGGCCAGGCCGAAGTCAAGAATCTTGGCCTGCTGCCGCTCGGTAATGAACAGGTTTCCCGGCTTGATGTCGCGGTGAATCACGCCGCGCTTGTGGGCCGCGTCCAGCGCGTCGGCGATTTGCAGGCCCACTCCAATACCTGGTCGGCGGGAATCGGTGTGCTCTCGATGCGCCGCGAGAGCGGCTGCCCCTCCAGCAGCTCCATCACGATGAACGGCCGGCCTTCGTGCTCGCCGATGTCGTAAATGGTGCAGATGTGCGGATGGTTGAGCGCGGAGGCGGTGCGCGCTTCGCGTTGGAACCGCTCCACCGCTGCGCGGTCGCGGGAAATCTCTTCGGGAAGGAACTTCAGCCCAACCGGGCGGCCCAAGCGCACGTCTTCGGCCTTGTAAACGACACCCATCCCGCCGCCGCCCAGCTTTTCCAGTACACGATAGTGACCTACAGTTTGTCCGATCATGAGTTCGCGCTGAAGTGAGAGCGGCATCATAGGGTAGGCGTCCCCGCAAGTCAAACGCCGCCGAGTTAGAATTGGCTCCATGGAAGCGGGGCGACATCGCGTGGCGCTCATACTTTTGGTTGCGGCCTTGATGGGCCTGGCGGTTCGGGTGGCGTCGGCACAGCGCTACGAGGATTTCACCACGCCCACGCCGCTGGCCCACGGCGACTACCTGGTCATCGGCTTTCAGGGCGGGCGCCGGGCGTGGGACGATGAGAGCGAAGGCGTGCGCCGGCTGGCACTGAAACTGCGCGCCGCCAACCTGCCCGGCGTTCACGTCGAAACGGTCGAGAACCGGCGCCGGGACATCGCGTTGCAACTCGTGCACAACGCCCTCGACCGCAACCGCGACGGCCAACTCGACCCGCAGGAGCGCGCCTCAGCCCGCATCATTGTCTATGGCCAGAGCTTCGGCGGGGCCGCCGTGGTGAAGTTCGCCAGGCATCTTGCGGCGCAGGGGATTCCCGTTCTGCTCACGGTACAAATCGACAGCGTCGGCCGCGACGACGCCCTCATCCCGCCCAACGTGCGCCGCGCCGCCAACCTTTATCAGAGCGACGGCCTGCTGATTCGCGGCGAGCCGGAAATTCGCGCCCAAGACCCGGCGCAAACTACCATCCTCGGCAATTTCCTGTTCAGTTACAAGGACAGGAAAGTGGATCTCTCCGGCGTACCGTGGTATCGGAAGATTTTCCGCGCCGACCACAGCCGCATGAACATCGACCCGGAGGTTTGGGCCAAAGTCGAAGAGTTGATTGGAGTCGAAATTCGGCCCCCAACTTCTCTTGACACTGTTCCGTCGGAGAGGTAGCCTGCCGTCAGGCCGGGAGACTCACGAACGCTCGCCTTGCTCCAATTCCCTCAGTCGGCCGGAAAGACCGATGTACCGTTGGCAGCCGTTTTGGTTCTTCTTTTTGGCCGCCATTGCCGTGGACGCCGCCGCCCAGAAGGAAACGCCTGCCGCTGCGGGTCGAGTCTGCCTCGAGCTTTTCTGCGAATCCGACCGCGTCCCCGGCGAACAGTTCGCCGCGCGGCTTCTGCTGCTGCCCCGCCGCCCGCAGCCGCAGCCGCAGTACACCTATCCGTTCGAGAAATACCACGGGCGCTTCCACAAGGACGCGCTGCATCCCTGGGTGGTCACGCCCATCATCAGCTACCGCGACCAGGACTCGGTTTTCTTCAAGCAGTGGGGATCGGGCCGCAAGGGGTTCGACCTCATCCAGTTCGGCGCCGGGCGCTTCGGGTTCGGCCCTGAGACCCAGCGCGTTCTGATTACCGAGGGCGATCGCCGCTCCTCCATGCCCTTCGGGTCGGAGAATTGCGCCGCCAGCGGATTCCAGTACACGACGGCGTGCCAGTCGGCTTCCTACCGCGAAGGCGACCGCCGCTACGGCGTCGCCTTTCGCATCTACTTCGGCCGCCGCTGAATGCTTGACCCTATTCCTTCAGCACTCTGACCAGCTCCAACGGGCTGACCCGCGCTCGGTTGATTCGCACTGCCCAGTGCAAGTGATCGCCGGTCACTCGACCCGTTGAGCCTACCCTTCCCACGGGAGCGCCAGCTTCCACCAACTCGCCTTCTTTCACAGCGATGGTCGCGAGATGCGCATAGAACGTGAAGAGCCCGAGTCCGTGGTCAAGCACCACGGTGTTTCCGGAGAAGAAAAACTCCTCGGCCAGCACCACGCGGCCACGCTGCGCCGCCACCACCGGCGCGCCCTCGTCAGCGGGGAAGTCTTCGCCGGAGTGCGGCGAGCGCGGCTGCCCGTTCAGGATGCGCCGCCGCCCGAAGTTCCCGCTCGCCTTCACGCCCTCGACCGGCGCACGAAAGCCGCCGCTCCACAGGCGCTCGGGTGTCACGCCGGCGTAGATTTCCTGCAACCGCTTTGCTTCACGGTCGGCGCGTGCGCGGTCTTCCGGCGTCAGCTCGATGAAACGCCGCGGCACTCGCAGCCGCTCGACTCCGTAATCTACTTTCTTTACGCGCACCGGCACCCGGCAGCTGTTCGTGGGCGTGCCCGGAGCCGTGATCTTCAGCATAACGACGCCGGGCGCCTGGCCGAGGTCAACGCCCAGCAATGCCCGCCGAACGCCCGGTTCCGCGTCCTCCCAGAAGTGCACCGGCTTTCCTCCCCAATCCGCGCCAAACGACCCCGGCCCTCGCACCTCCACCACCACCACGCCGCCCGGCGCTACGGTCGCAGTGCTCAACCGCACTTCCGTCCCGTTCCCGCACGGTTGGACTTTCTCCGCCGCACCGGTCGGCCACGTGACCAGCAACGTTGCTCCAAGGATCAGTTGTACTCCGCGCGCTCCCATTCTCGTCTGAAGTATAGACCACTGGCACTGTCGGGCGGCTTTGCGCTTTCTCTTATTGGCGCGGGACTGTGGCTGGTGTATAGATAGGTTTCCCCGGCCGACCTGCCGGCGGCAACTCGGCTTTGACCCTTATCGTCGCGAGGGGCGTGATGCGCCGACTCTCTTCTGCGTGGCTGTTCTTCCTTCTGCCGTTGATCCTCGCTCTCCCTTCACAAGCTGCGCTTCCTACGCCGGAAGAATTCGCCGGCTTCCGCATGGGCGAGGAAGGAAAGCTGGTGCGGTGGGAAAAGATCGTCGAGTACTTCAACCTGGCTGCCCAGGAAAGCGACCGGGTCATCGTGCAGGAGCTCGGCAAGTCCACTCTGAAGAATCCGTTCATTATGGCCATCATCAGCTCGCCGGCCAACCTGGCGCGACTGGAGGAAATCAAAGCCACGCAGCGCCGCCTCGCCTATCCCTATGCGCTCTCTCCGGAGGAAACCGAGCGGCTGGCGCGCAGCTCGCCCGCGGTGCTGCTCATCACGCTCAACATCCACTCCACCGAAATCGGCTCCACGCAGATGTCGCTGGAGCTCATCCATCGCCTCGCCACCGAGAAGTCGCCCTGGATGGACCACGTGCTCAACAGCGTTGTCTTCCTGCTCGTGCCTTCGTTCAACCCTGACGGGCAAATCATGGTCGTTGACTGGTACGAGAAGACCAAGGACGGCGGCGCGCTGGCCCCGATGCCGTGGCTCTATCATCACTACACCGGCCACGACAACAACCGCGACGCGTTCATGCTGACCCAGGTCGAGAGCCGCCTCGTCACCAAAGTCCTCTATCAGGACTGGTTCCCGCAGGCCTACCTCGACGAGCACCAGATGGGCAACCAGGGCCCGCGCATCTTTGTCCCGCCCTTCCGCAACCCCATCAACCCCAACGTCGACCCCATCATCTGGGCGGAGAATGGTCTGCTCGGCTTCGCCATGTTTACCGCGCTGCACGAGGCGGGGCTGGACGGGATCACCTACGACCAGTTCTACACTTCGTGGTGGCAGGGCGGTTTTCTGATGGAGGCGTGGTGGCACAACATTGTCGGGCTGCTCACTGAAGTCGCCAGCACCCGCATGGCAACTTCCGTTGAGCAGGAGAAAGCCAGGCTCGGGGTGCCGCCCAAAGACCCGCCGATGAGCGGCGACGAATTCCAGGATCTCCTCGAGAAAGATCCCAAGCGGCCGCTGCCAGCGCCGCGCGACGTCATGCCGCGCAACAACTACCCGAAGCCGTGGCTGGGCGGCAAGTGGACGCTGCGCGACATCATTGACTACGAGCTTGTCGCCACCTACGCCCTGCTTGAAGCCATGGCCGACAACCGCGTTACGCTCATCGAAAACCAGGCGCGCATGGGCCGCAACGCCATCGAGGCGGGCAAGAAGGGCAACCCCTACGCGTGGGTCTTCCCGCCCCACCAGCACGATGGCGGCGCGCTTTATCGCCTCCTGGAAATCCTTCGCTTCGCCGGAGTGGAAGTGCACCGCGCCGAGAAAGCGTTCAAAGCGGGAGACACGGAGTATCCGGCCGGCTCGTACGTCATTCTGATGGCGCAACCGTTCCGCGCTTACGCCAAAGACATGCTGGAAATCCAGAAGCATCCCGACCCGAAGACAATGCCCGCCGGCGCCATGGCCGACCAACCCTACGACGTCACTGCGTGGACGCTGCCATTGCAAATGGGCGTCGAGGCCAAGCAAATCGACAAACCATTCGAGGCCGAACTCACCAAGCTCGACTCCATCCCGCGCGACAAGGGGACTGTCCGCAACGCCACCCGCAACGGCCGCACCTTCGTCGTCGCTCCCGGCCCCAACAGCAAGGTGATTCTTACCAACCGGCTGCTGAAGGCGGGCGCCGAAGTCTCCTGGCTCACCGAGAAAGTTTCGCTGAGGAACAGTTGGACCTTTCCCGCGGGCAGCCTGTTCGTGCGCAACCTCGCCGCTGACAAGGTCGCCGCAATGGTCGAGGAAGCCGGTGTGCTGGCCGAGGAAGTAAAAGCCAACGACGCTGCGGCGAACGCCGCCCGTCGGGTGCGCCTGCGCGCGCCCCGCGTTGGGCTCTATCAGCCGTGGACGGCTTCGATGGACGAGGGCTGGACGCGCTGGCTGCTCGAGCAGTTCGAGTTCCCCTACACCACGCTTCACAACGCCGACATCAAGGCCGGCAAGCTGGGCGAAAAGTTCGACGTCATCGTCTTTCCCGCCGACCGCAACAAGCAACAGATCCTCGAAGGCAACAAACGCAAGTGGATGCCGGAGCAGTACCGCGGCGGCATTGGCGAGGACGGCTTGAAGGCACTACAGGAGTTTGTCCGCGGCGGCGGCACGCTGGTGCTACTCGACGACTCGACCCAACTGGCGCTGGAATCCTGGGCCGTGCCGGTGAAAAACGCGCTCAAGGATGTCAAGCGCGAGGATTTTTCCTGCCCGGGCTCGTTGCTGAGGATTCTCGTCGACCCCAGCCACCCCGTGGCCTACGGCATGCCGCCCGAGGCGACCGCGTTTTACGACAACGGCCCGGCGTTTGACCTCGCGCCTGGCTTCAGCTACACCGACGTCAAGGTCATTGCGCGTTACCCGGCCCCCAACCCTCTGCAGAGTGGGTGGATTCGCGGGCCGGAGCACCTCGCCAATCGCATTGCCGCCGCGGAAGTCACCTACGAGAAGGGGCGCATCATTCTCATCGGCTTCGGGGCTCAGTTCCGCGCCCAGCCGCACAACACCTTCAAGCTGTTTTTCAACTCGTTGCACTACGCCGCCGCGGAGAAGCCATGAGCGAAGTCCGACGCATTGCCGACCAACTGAGACGCGCCTACGAAGGCGAGGCCTGGCATGGGCCGTCGCTGAAGCAGATTCTCGCCGGCATCACCTCCGAGCAGGCGGCGCGGCGCGTTGTTCCCAACGCCCACACCATCTGGGAGCTGGTGCACCACATCGGCGCGTGGGAATCCATTGTGCGGCGGCGCTTGAGTTGCGAGGTGGTGAACGCAACGCCCGAGATGGACTGGCCGCCGGTGCGCGACACCGGCGACGCGGCGTGGAAAGAAGCGCTGGCCAACTTGGAACGCGGCCATATGCAGCTTCGCGAAGCCGTCGCCGCGCTCAGCGATGAGCAGCTCCGCGAGAAAGTCGTCGGAGAGAACTACTCGGTTTACGGAATGGTGCACGGCGTCATCCAGCACGACCTCTACCACGCCGGCCAGATCGCCATCCTGAAAAAAGCTCTCTAGGGGGACTGTCCATGAAAGTCAGCCGCATTGCTTGGTTATTCATCCTCACGTTGGCGCTTGTCCTGTCGGTCGGGGCTGCGTCCATTGACCAGATTCTCAAGTACCGCAACCTGAGCGGCGTGCGGGTTTCGCCCGACGGCACTCGTGCCGTCTTCGTCGTGACGGTCACCGACCTGGAGGAAAACGTGTTCAACTCCGACGTCTGGCTGCTCGACCTAGCGTCCGGGCGCAGCTTTCAGCTCACTCGCGCGCCCAAGCGCGACAACGCCCCCGAGTGGTCGCCCGACGGCAAGCGCATCGCCTTTCTCTCCGACCGCGGCGGCAAGGTCAACATCTGGCTGATTTCGCCGGAAGGCGGCGAGGCCGAAGCCGCAACCAAGTTTGACAAACTCTCCGTCTCCAGCTTCCGCTGGCTCCCCGACGGCTCTGGCTTCCTCTTCATGGCCGCCGACCCGGAGACTCCCGAAGAAGAAAAGCGCAAGAAGGACAAGGAAGACGTCATCCTGGTGGAGAAAAACTACAAGTACAACCGGCTCTATTGCATCAAGCTGGGCGACAAGGAGCCGAGGAAGCTGACCAGCGAAAACTACCACGTCACCAATTTTGACATCTCGCGCGACGGCAAGTGGGTGGCCTTCACCCATCAGCCCACGCCGCGCGTGCCGGACTTCACCCACGCCGACCTCAAGCTGCTCGAGCTCAGTTCCGGCAACATTCGCGAACTCGTCACCCGCCCCGGCGCCGACTCGCAGCCGCGCTTTTCGCCCGACGGCCAGTGGATTGCGTTCTTTTCTTCCTTCGGCCGCGACCCCTGGCACGGCAACTCACCGCTCTGGTTAATCAAACCCGACGGCACCGGCTTGCGCAACCTCTCCGAGTCGTTTGACGAAGAACCGTCCAACACGCGCTGGTCGGCCGAGAGCAAGTGGATTTATTACGACGCTGGCCAGGGAGTCGCCAACCGGCTCTTCCGGATTGAGGTGGCGAGCGGCAAGTGGGAGGCGTTGAGCGACCACGACCGCGGCAAGGTTTCCAGCGATTGGGACCTCGACTCCAAGGGCCGCTTCATCGTCACGACCTTTGAAGACCCCGAAACGCCAGAAGAGGTCTACCGCCTCGACTTGGCCAGCAAGAGATTCGACAAGCTCACCAGTGTCAACGCCGATTTTGTCGGCGTGGCGCCCAAGACCGAAGTCCTGCGCTACAAGTCGTTCGACGGGATGGAAATCGAGGGCCTAGTGGCGAGGCCGAAAGACTTCCAGGCCGGCAAGCGCTATCCGCTGCTGGTCATCATCCACGGTGGCCCGGCGGGCGTCTTTCAAACCACCTTCACGCCGCGCCGCGGCGCTTATCCCATCTTTGCGTTTGCTGAACAAGGTTACGTCGTCTTCATGCCGAATCCGCGGGGCAGCGGCGGCTACGGCGAGAAGTTCCGCCAGGCCAACGTCAAGGACTGGGGCTACGGTGACTACAAGGACATCATGGCCGGGGTGGACGAGCTCATCCGGCAGGGACTCGCCGATCCCGACAAGATGGGCGTGATGGGCTGGAGCTACGGCGGCTATATGACTTCGTGGGTCGTCAGCCAGACCACGCGCTTCAAGGCGGCTTCGATGGGCGCCGGGCTTTCCAATTTGATTTCCATGTATGGCACCACCGACATCCCGCCCTTTCAGGAGTCGTACTTCGGCGCCAAGCCGTGGGAGGACTCAGAGCTCTATCTCAAGCACTCCGCCATCCGCTTCGTGCATCAGGCCAAAACACCCACACTCATCCAGCACGGCCAGGAAGATCGCCGCGTACCGCTCTCGCAGGGAGAGGAGTTCTACCAGGCGCTCAAGGACGTCGGCGTGCCGACCGAGATGGTCGTCTACCCGCGCCAGCCCCATGGCATCCAGGAGCCGCGCCTCATCAAGGACGCCCTGCAGCGCAACCTGAACTGGTTCAACAAGTGGTTGCTGGGTCTCGAGCCTCCCGCCGAGAAGAAGGAGGAAAAGAAGGACGAGGGCGGAAAGTAATTGACAGTCCCGCTCGGCAGGCGCAACTTTTCCTTAGGGTGCGGGTTAAAGTGAGGCGAGGGCAAGCAAGGAATTCAGTTGGGAGGCAAGCACACATGAAGCGCATAGGGAGCGTGGGGATACTCGGACTGGCAGTGGTTCTTTTCGTGGGGCTCGCGCAGGCGCAGGACGATGCGCTGTTCAGAGCTGCGCCCAAACCCCGAGGGGCAACGACTCCGGCGGTGAAGCCGGCGACGACGGACAGCACCCAGAGCACACCGACGCCGGAGCTGCCGGCCGATCTCAAGGGCATCCTTTCGGTCGAGCAGCCTTCCGGGATGACGGTCACCGGCGCGGTGTCGAACGACGCGCAGGATTTGGCCCGGGCGTTCCAGATTGTCGCTCACTTTCTCCAGTTGAGCGAGGACCAGGCGATGGGGCTGCGCCATCTGCTGCAGCAGCGCCACGAAACGGTGGCGCCGCTGCTGCAGGCAATTATGGAAAAGGAGGCGCAGATCCGCTCGCTGCTGGAAACCGGCGGCTCGGCCGCCGAAATCGGCCAACTGGTGGTTGAGATTCACCAGTTGAGGCAGCTCATTCAGCAGGCGCAAGAGAACTTCCTGGCCGCCTTCATCGACTTGCTCAACCCCGAGCAGGAGCAGCGCTGGCATGCCGTCCAACTGGCCGAGCGGCTTCAGCCGATTATCCCGGCCTTCAAGATTCTACACCTGATCTAGAACGAACGGCAGCCTTACACAACGGCAGGAGCTTCCGCTCCTGCCGTTCTTATTTTTCCCTGCGTCTGTCATTCTGAGTCCCCCGCGGCGGGCGCAGAATGACAATTCCTTGGTGACGGTTTAGTTGCCGGCGAAGGCCTGCTTGACCTCGGGCTGGACCAGATACCAGACAATCCAGCCGTACACAAACAGCATCAACGCGTGGCCTGCAATCAACCACCCGTTTTGCTGCAGCAGCGACACCAGCAGTCCCGGCAGCAGGAAGAAAAGCCGCAAGCCTGTAAGGCCCAGCGTGAGATACCGAGACCACGCTCGCAACAGCCAGAGCCCTACGCCCACCGCGGCGAATACTATCGCCAGCACGACAATCAATACGTAGACCACAACCAGCTTGCCACTCTGGATGAACTCGAGAATCAGAGGGAGCATGCGCGCGCTCAACTCGTCGGGCGCTTGCAGAGCCTCCGTACCCATATCCGCCACGAGTTGCGCGAAGAGCCGCAGCATTGCACCCGTGAGAAGAAAAAGCAGCGCTTCGAGAAAGTGAATGATCGCCAGCACCGCCACGCCAAACGGGCGTTTCATGGCGCCGACCCTACGTCAACCCACTGCGATAGGTCAAGCTGGCTTGCTTTTTGTCGGCCGAGCCGATAGCTTCTGCGCCAATGAGCGCTCCCAAGCCGCGGCTCGACTACATCGACTGGATGCGCGGGCTCGCCTGCCTGACGATGTTCCAGACGCACTGCTACGACGCCTGGCTGGCGCCCGCGGCGCGCGCGGGGCAGTTCTATCGTGCCTCGCAACTTGTCGGCACGCTGCCCGCGCCGCTGTTCCTGTTTCTCGCCGGCGTCTCGATGGCGCTGGTGATGGACCGGCTCGAAGCCAAAGGCGTCGCAGGCAGTCAAGTCGCGCGCACCACAGCCAAACGCGGGCTCGAAATCTTCGCACTGGGCCTGCTCTTCCGCGTGCAGGAGTTTGCTCTCGGCTATCCGTGGGCGCCGTGGACCGATCTGCTGCGGGTCGACATCCTGAACACCATCGGGCTTTCGGTAGTTTTTGCCAGCAGCGTGGCCCTGTTTGCCGGCGCCAGGCGACGCATTTTATGCAGCGCCGCCGCCGCGGCCGCCATCGCGCTCGCGACGCCGCCGCTGTGGACCACCTGGAACCCGACCTTTCTGCCGTGGTGGCTTTCGAGCTACATCAACGGCGGCCACACCGACCAGGTGCCCAAGCCGTGGCTCTTCCCGCTGTTTCCGTGGATGGCGTTCGTCTTTGCCGGCGTTGCCATTGGATTGATTCTGATGCGCGCCACCCGAGCCGGCCACGAGCGGCGCATCTTTACCGTGCTCGGCGGCGCAGGCCTCGCGCTGGCAGCCCTGGCGCTCTGGCTCGACTCGCTTCAGCTGCAGCTCTATGCCGTCTACGACTTCTGGCACACCAGCCCCAACTTTTTTCTGCTGCGCGTCGGTGTGCTGTTGGTGATTCTTTCGCTTAGCTACGGCTGGTGCGCGGTCAGGCCGGGCAAGCTCTTCAGCCCAATGATCCAGCTCGGCAAGACGTCGCTGCTGGTTTACTGGGTGCACATCGAGTTGGTCTACGGACGCTTCTCGATTCTTCCCAAAGGCGCGAGCTCGCTGGAACTGGCCACGCTCGGGCTGTTGATTATCTTTGTGGCGATGGTGCTGCTGTCGCTGTCCCGGACGCGCTTGAAAGGCCGCGGCGCGGAAACCTGGCAGGCCCTACGCCAGCGCTTCGGCCTCGTACGAGCTTAGGCGGCGCCGAAGGCCTGCTTCACGTGCGGCTGGAACATATACCAGAGAATGAGGACGTTAATCCCCAGCCCGATCACACCCGATGACACACTGACAATCTCTCCGGTCGATACGCCACCGAGAATCCCGAACAGGTTGGATACGACGCCGATCCCGCTAAAGACGATGGCGAGGACGCGCGCCCAGTTCTTGAGCTTCCACAACCCGATGCCGACCAGCAGCGGGATTGCCGACACAACGATGAGCACTATGCCGGCCACTGCTCCCAGCGCACCCAGCACGCCCATGAAGCTGCTTCCCTCGCCGCCTCCGCTCATGGCTCCCAGCACACCGCCACCCACGAGCAGCAGCAGCCCGATGAGAATGAGTGCCCCGGCGCTGATGAACTCCAGCACCGCCAGAATGGTTACGCCTGTGGGTCGTTCCATCGCTCACCTCCGGAGTGGTTCTCTGCGGCCAAACTACGCCGCCAGGCGAGCCAGGTCAAGCGCAGAGTTGCTCGTCAGACGTGGACGAGCTTGTTGTGGATGGCATAGAGGATCAGCTCGAGGCGGTCGCCCACGCCAAGCTTGGTATAGATGCTGGTGAGGTGGTTCTTGACCGTGGCTTCGCTGACGCCCAGCTTGTCGGCCACTTCTTTGTTTCGCAGGCCCATGGCCACGCAGCGCACCACTTCCATCTCGCGTCCCGAGAGCTTCAGGTCGCGCGTTTCGGGCGGCACCTGCGGCGCCTGCGGGCGAGTGAGCAGCGACTCGAGCGCCTGGCTGAGAATCGGATTGTCGATCCAGACTTCGCCGGCGTAGACCTTGCGGATGCTCTTGGGCAGCAGGGCCGGGTCGGCGTCTTTGAAGAGGATACCGCGCGCGCCCAGCCGCACGGCGCGCACCGCCTTGTCGCGCTCGTCGTTGGAGATCATCACGATGACGCGCGCGTCCAAGCGTCGCTTGCCGATTTCGTTCAACGCCTGCAGGCCGTCCATCACCGGCATCTTGAGGTCGAGCAGCAGCACGTCGGGCTGGTGGCGCTCGATGGCCAGGATGGCGTCCATGCCGTTGGAGGCTTCCGCCACCACTGTCAGGTCTTCTTCCGCCTCCAGCAGCTTGATGACACCTATGCGATAAAGCGGCTCGTCATCGGCTACCCCGACTCGGATTGATTGCGGCACTGGCCCCGACGCCCCTCCTCCGATGGGACTCCTATGACTATATCAAACTAGGCCGAACGAACCAATCTGTTGCGACACGATCCGCTTGGACGCCTGCCAGCACACCTTGACAGTGCACCGAACCGTTGGCAAGATGGAGTCACCGCCGCCCCAACTCATTCGCGGGGCTTCGTTTCTCGGGCCGAAGTGGCGGAACTGGCAGACGCGCTGCGTTCAGGGCGCAGTGCCCGCAAGGGCGTGTGGGTTCGAATCCCACCTTCGGCACCAAAGATATGACGATGGGAGGGTCACGGAACGGGCAGGCCGGAGAGGCTCTGGATTCCGTGGCCCGTTTGACTTGAGAGCGCGCTCGTAGCTCAGCCCGGACAGAGCGCAGCCCTGCGGAGGCTGAGGTCGTGGGTTCGAATCCCACCGAGCGCGCCACTCTCGTATAGAGGCTCCCCGTGCCTACCGTCCTCGTCACCGGCGGCACCGGCACCCTCGGCCAGCAGTTGCGACCGCGCCTGCAGGACGCCGGCTTTGCCGTCCGCATCATGAGCCGCCGGCCCCGGCCGGAGCCTCTTCACCCCAGCATCCAGTGGGCCCAGGCCGACCTGGCCTCCGGCTCCGGTCTGGCCGAGGCGGTGGCGGGGGTGG
>DATLZZ010000022.1:0-163067 GCA_035573715.1 Candidatus Xenobia bacterium
CCAGTACCAGTTGGCCGTGGCCTCCACCGCCACCGGCGTGCCCGGCGCGCAGCCCGACAGGTAGGCCCGGATCGCCCCACGCCCGTGCGCCACCCGCCCGCTCCGCCGCTGCCAGCCGGAGTCGCGCTTTCATATTTTCATCCCGAGCGGAGTCCCGACGTAGTCGGGGCGAAGTCGAGGGACCTGCATTCCCTTCGTGTCTTCGTGCCTTTGTGGCTTCCCTAATATTTTTGAACGCCATCGCCACCTGACCGGTCTTACTATCTGAGGCCACAGATGGGAGTCACGGGTGAGGCCATTCTGGAGGCAATCCCCATCGCTCGCGTAGCCGAGGACGAGCTGGAAAGCCTGGTGCGCGAGCAGGCGCGCTTCGTCTATCGGGTCTGCTACTCGGTGCTGCGCCACCACCACGACGCCGAAGACGCCGCGCAGGAAACCTTCGTGCGCGTCTGGCGGAACCGCGGCAAGCTCGCCGGCATCCATGAACTGCGCGGCTGGCTGGCGCGCATCGCCTGGCGCGTAGCGCTCGACCGCCGCCGCACCAAGCCGGAGTTGAGCCTGGATGAGGCCGCCCAGGCGGTGAGGGAGCTGCGCGCTGCCGGCGCCACCGCCGAGCAGCTCGCAGCCGAGAAACAAATGTCGGCGCTGCTCGAGCGCCTCATCGCTTCGCTGCCCCGCGAGCTGCGCGAGCCGCTGGTGCTCTCGACCGTAGAAGAGATGACCGCGGCCGACGTCGCCGCCGCGCTCGAGATTCCGGAAGCGTCGATGCGTACTCGCATCTTCCGTGCCCGGCAGTTGCTGCGCGAGAAACTGGAGTCGGCTTTGGGAGGGAGGTCATGAGCGACGACAAGCGAAAGGAATTCGTGGACGAGCTGCTCGACGCCGCACTGCATCGCTACGCGCAGGCCGAGCCGCGCGCGGGCTTCGAGGAGCACCTGCTCGCCGCCGTGCCCGAGCAAGCGCAGCGCTTCGCCTGGCCGCAGTGGGTTTGGATTCCGGCCGCAGCCACCGCCGCACTGCTTCTTGCGGTGCTTGTCTTCTATGCGACCCGTCAGACACCTGCTCCCTCCGCGCCTTCTGTGGCGCGTGAGGTTCCCGCTCCAACGATGGCTCCTCCGGTGGTCACCGAGCTGGCGCCTGCCCCGCACCCACGCGTTTCGAGGGTCAGGATCGAACGGAAGCAGCCAGGAGAACGTTTGGGTGCAGGGCCGCGCCTCGCCACTTTACCAGCGCGCGCCCCACTCTCCGAGCAGGAGCGTTTGCTCCTGCTGTTCGTCCAACAAGCGCCGAAGGAGCAACTGATGGCACGGCAACTGGGCGCGCCGATCGAGCGGCTCGAAATCAAGCCGCTCGCGGTTCCGCCGCTGGAGATTCCGAAACCCACAACTGAAAACTAAAAGGAGAAAGTCATGACACGAACCATTCCCACGCTGCTCATCCTGGCCGCCTTGCTCGCGGCTTCCTTCCTTCCGGTCGCGCCGGCGCTCGCCCAGGACAAGCCCGCCGAGAAGGCGCAGAAGCCCGCCAACGTCTATCGCCTGGACTTCGCCATCCGCGAAAAAGAGAACGGCGCTATCGTCAACACGCGAAACTACATGCTGCTGCTCGAAGACACCACCGGAGGCAAAGGGAGCGGCAAGGTCCGCGCCGGCAACCGCGTGCCCATTGCTGTGGGTGGCGACAAAGGCGTTCAGTATATGGACGTGGGACTGAACCTCGACTGCGACCTGCGCGAGCGCGACAGCGACATCTCGCTGCGCATCTGGCTGGAGATCAGCGATTTCGCGGCCCCGGGACAAGAGAAGGTCGGCGCGCCTCTGCTGCGCACCATCCGCACCGAAGTACTGACCGGCATCCCGCTCGGCAAGCCGACCGTGGTCAGCGTGGTGGATGACGCCGCCACCAAACGCCGCTACGAGCTGGAAGTCACGGCCACCAAGGTCAAGTAGTTCATCGCCCTCGCCCCGGGTCTCGTTCAGGAGGCCCGGGGCTTCCCATCCAATTTGGCGCTGGCACGATTCCGCGATAATGTGTCTTCATTCTTGTGTAGGGCGGGACCTTGCTTGCCCTGAGCGAAGCCGAAGGGTGTCCCGCCGTTCAAAGTTGAAGGAGACGCCATGCAGTCGTTCCAGATGCGAGACCTCATTGTTGAATCGAAGCAAGTGGGCAAGTCCGCGCGGGAGTTCTTGCGTGTGCCGGCGATGAGCCTCAGTACCTATCGCCTCGCGGCGGGCGCCACGGACCCGCAGCGCCCGCACACCGAGGACGAGGTCTACTACGTCGTGCGCGGCCGCGCTCGGTTCCGCGCCGGCGACGAGAACTGCGCCGTCGAGCCCGGCACCGTGCTCTTCGTCGAAGCCGGCGTCGAGCACCGCTTTCACTCCATCGAGGAAGACCTCGAGCTGCTGGTTGTCTTCGCGCCGGCGGAAGGCACGCGCGCATGAGCAACCTCCCGCTCTGGTTTGAGCGCAAGTTCACCTTCGAGTTTCCCGTCGAGGTTTATCCCAACCTCTGCACGCGCCTGCGCGGCGCTCCGGCGCGGCTGGAAGAATTGGTGCGCGATCTGAAGCGCGAGCAACTCACCCGCCAGCTGGAAGGGAAGTGGTCAATTCAGGAAAACGCCGGTCATTTGCTCGACCTCGAGCCGCTCTGGTTCGTTCGCGTCGACGATTTCCTCGCCGGCAAGCCCGAGCTCGCGCCCGCTGACCTCGCCAATCGCAAGACACACGAGGGCAATCACAACGCGCGTTCCATCGTTGACCTGCTGGCCGAGTTCCGCCGCGCGCGCTTCGCCCTGGTTGACCGTCTGGAAACGCTGCGCCCCGACGACTTCGCCCGCACCGCGCTGCACCCGCGCCTGAAAGCGCCGATGCGGATGGTGGACCACCTCTACTTCATCGCCGAGCACGATGACCACCACCTGGCGCGCATCTGGGAGTTGAGGAGGCAAGGATGACTGATCCCAATCGCGAGGACCTGACCGCGACGCGGCGCCCCGACCGCGCTGTCACCGATGAAGCGTGGATTCGCGCCCTGCTTCGACGCGGCCCGGTCGGCACGCTGGCCACAGTCCATGACGGCCAGCCCTTCCTCAACATGAACCTCTTTGTCTATGACGACGCCTCTCACTCCATCTACCTCCACACCGCGCGCCAGGGCCGCACCCGCTCGAACCTTGAGCAGGACGACCGCGTCTGCTTCAGCGTGGCCGAGATGGGTCGCCTGCTGCCGGCCGATACCGCGCTCGAGTTCAGCGTCGAGTACGCCAGCGTGATGGTCTTCGGCCGCGGCGCGGTGATTGAAGGCGAAGAAGCCCGCCGCGGTTTGCAACTCCTGCTCGATAAGTACGCGCCTCATCTGCGTCCCGAGCGCGACTACCGGCCCATCACCGACGACGAGCTCGCCCGCACTGCCGTCTATCGCATTCAGATTGATCAGTGGAGCGGCAAACAAAAGAAAGAGCGCCCCGACTTCCCCGGCGCCTACCTGTACGGCCAGCCGCCCGACCGAGGCTTATGACCTCAGGGGCTAAAGCCCGGAGTGTTGGGACGCCTTTTCGGCACGGCTAAAGCCGTGCCCTCCCAAAGTCCGCAAGGCCATGGAATCGGTCTTGGCTTATACTCAGGCCGCTTATGCCGAAACCCAAGGCTGACCTCCTACGTCGCGCCCGCCGCATCAAGCTGCTTCTGCTCGACGTCGACGGTGTGATGACCGACGGCAGCATCTCGCTGCTTTCGGTCTCCGGCACCGAGGCGCGCGAAATCAAGTCGTTCAACTCGCTCGACGGCGCCGGCCTGCGACTGGCACAGCTCGCCGGCCTGCGCACCGGCGTTATCACCGGGCGCGTCTCGGCGGCCGTGGCGGCACGAGCGCGGGAAATGGGAATGGATTTTGTCGCCCAGAACGCTTTCGAAAAGTTGCCGTCGTTCGAGCGCATCCTCAAGCAAGCCAAGCTGAAGCCCGCCGAAGTCTGCTTCATCGGTGATGACGTCACCGACCTGCCGGTGCTGAAGCGGGTCGGGCTGGCGGCCTCTGTCCCCAACGGCCACGAAGAGGTTCGGCGCCGCGCGCATTACGTCACTCGGGCTCGCGGCGGCCGCGGCGCCGTCCGCGAAGTGATTGACCTCATTCTCCGCGCCCAGGGCCGCTACGACAAACTCCTGAAGCGCTTTCTTTCCTAACCTAATGGCCACTCAATCCGCTCTGGCGCTGGCGCGGGAAATTCGCCTGGGCGACGGTGTCGCCATCGTGGTTGGCGGAATCATCGGCTCGGGAATCTTCCTTGTCCCCAAAGATGTTTCGCAGCAGCTCGACTCGTTTGCGGGAGTGCTGCTGGTCTGGATTGTCGGTGGGGCACTGAGCCTCTTCGGGGCTCTGGCGCTGGCGGAACTGGGCGCAGCCCTGCCGCGCACGGGCGGACTTTACGTTTACCTGAGCGAAGCCTACGGCCGCCCGATGGGTTTTCTTTACGGTTGGGGCCAGCTCATCGCCATCAGTTCGGGCACCGTGGCGACGCTAGCGGTTGCCTTCGGGCTCTATCTGTCTCGGCTGGTGCCGCTGAACGCCACCGAGCAGAAAGTTGTTGGCGTGGCTTCGGTGCTGCTGCTGACAGGAGTGAACTGCCTCGGCCTGCGCCGCGGGACCTGGGTGCAGAACGTTTCCACCCTGGCCAAAGTCGGCGGGCTGGGTTTGGTGATTGTTGTCCTGCTCGCGCGCGGGCGCCCGCTGGAGATGTGGTCGCAAAGCTTCTGGCCCAGCGACCCCGCCGCGGGCGGGGCAGGTGGCCTCAATCCGGCGTGGATTCCCTTCGGCGTGGCGCTGGTGGCGGTGCTGTGGGCCTACGAAGGCTGGCACATCATTACCTTCTCCGCCGGCGAGTTCAAGCGCGTGCGTCCCGACCTGGGGCGCAGCCTCGCCATCGGCACGGTCGTCATCGTGGCGATTTATCTGGCCGCGAACCTTGCCTACTATGCCGCGCTTCCCGGTGCTGAGATTGCCCAGAGTGACACCGTCGCCGCCACAGCGATGACGCGCACTTTCGGCGCCGGCGCCGCCGGCTTCGTCTCGCTGCTCATTCTTATCTCCATCTTTGGGGCCAACAACGCCCAGATTCTCGCCACGCCACGGATGTACTACGCGATGGCTCGCGACGGCCTCTTCTTCGAGTCGCTGGCCCGCGTGCATCCGCGCTACCACACCCCGGTCGCCGCCATCGTCACGCAGGGCGTCTGGGCTTCGCTGCTGACGTGCATCGGAAGCTTCCAGCAACTTTTTACCTACGTAGTCTTCACGCACTGGATTTTTTACGCGCTGGCGGTGGCGGGCGTGGTTGTCCTGCGCGTCAAGCGCCCTGAGCTCGAGCGCCCCTTCTGCGTCCCCGGCTACCCGCTCTTGCCGTTCCTGTTTGTGCTCTCCGCCGCGGGCCTGACGCTGAGCGTGATTGTCGCCGACCCCTGGCGCTCCTTCGCCGGCGTCGCTGCCATCCTGACAGGCTTGCCGGCGTATGGGTTGTTCTGCCTCTTGCGCCATCGCAAGAGGAAACCGCCCAAGGCATAGGAAGCAGAGGAGGAAGAGAAGGCAGAGGAAAGGTCGATCCTCTAGGTTCGAGTTCCCATCTTCCAGAATGGAGCGGGAGACGGGGATCGAACCCGCGACATCCAGCTTGGGAAGCTGGCGTTCTACCGCTGAACTACTCCCGCTTCTCCATAAAGCCTAGTCGAGAACCCACCGATGCGCAAGCCACAGCCGCGTATCCGAGCCATGTTGCACGATTCTCGTTGCACGAACTCTTTGCTGCACCGCTGGAACCTGCCATAATGCCCGACCTTGCACCGGGTACTGCGTACTTGGTGCTAGGTACTAGGCTTTGTCCTTACGGAGGTTCAGTGGCCTACAGAGACTTGCGCGAGTTTCTCGAGCGGCTCGAAAAAAAAGGCGAGCTCAAGCGCATCGCCGCCGAGGTGGACTGGAAACTCGAGGTCACCGAAATCACCGACCGCACCACCAAGCGCGGCGGCCCGGCGCTGCTGTTCGAGAACATCAAGGGCTACAAGACGCCGCTGGCCATCAACCTCTTCGGCTCGCTGCGGCGGATGTGCTTGGCGCTCGAGGTCAACGACCTGAAGGAAGTGGCCGAGCGCATCACCGGCTACCTCGACTTCAAGACCCCCGAAGGCATTGTCGATAAACTGAAGATGCTGCCCAAGCTGGGTGAGCTGGGGGCGTTCTTCCCCAAGAGCGTCAAATCAGGCATCTGCCAGGAAGTCGTCAAGCGCGACAACTTCTCGCTCTTCGATTTCCCCGTCATCCAGTGCTGGCCGCAGGACGCCGGCCGCTTCATCACTTTCCCGATGGTCATCACTCGCAACCCCGAGACCGGCAAGCGCAACGTCGGCTGCTACCGTCTGCAGGTCTTCGACGACCGCACCACCGGAATGCACTGGCAGACGCAGAAGCACGGTGCCGAGCACTTTCGCCGCCTGCGCGCCAAACTCGGCACCGGCAAGATGGAAGTCGCCGTTGCCATCGGGGCCGACCCGGCGACGGTTTTCTCTGGGGTCATCCCTGCGCCGCCGGACATCGATGAGTTCCTGCTGGCGGGCTTTCTGCGGCGTGCGCCGGTCGAGCTCGTCCGCTGCCAGACGGTGGACCTCGAAGTGCCCGCCAACGCCGAGATTGTTCTCGAAGGTTACGTTGACTTGAACGAGTTCCGCCGCGAAGGGCCCTTCGGCGACCACACCGGCTACTACTCGCTCGCCGACGACTACCCGGTCTTCCACGTCACCTGCGTCACGCATCGGCGCGACCCGGTCTATCTAACCACTATCGTCGGCCCGCCCCCGCAAGAGGACTACTTCATGGGCCACGCCATCGAGCGCATCCTGCTGCCGGTGATGCGGCTGCAGTTCCCGGAAATCATCGACGTCCATATGCCCGCCGAAGGCATCTTCCACAACTTGATGATTGTCTCAATTCGCAAGTCTTATCCCGGCCACGCTCGCAAGATCATGAGCGGCATCTGGGGCCTGGGCCAGGCGATGTTCACCAAGGTGCTGGTGGTGGTGGACGAGGATGTCAACGTGCAGGACCCGCGCGAGGTGGCCTGGAAGGCCCTGTGTGCCATCGACCCCGAGCGCGACATCGAGTTCCACCTCGGCCCCGTCGACACCCTCGACCACGCCGCCCGCCTGCCTGACTTCGGCTCCCACATGGGTGTCGACGCCACCCGCAAGTGGCCTTCGGAGGGCTACAGCCGCGGCCCCTGGCCGGATGAAATCCGCATGGACGAGGCCACCCGCGCCCGCGTAAACGCCCTCTGGAAGCAGTTAGGCTTGGACTAGTCCCGTTCCAACTCGGGTCGCCAGGCTGCTCTGGAAGGGCTCTGCCGGGCGCTACCGGAGTTGGGACGGGACTAGCCGTGCGGGAGAAAATACAAGCTCTGCGGAAGAAAACCGAACCCAGCAAAAATTTCTCTTGACAACCTTCCGGCTTCTTTGCACACTACCCGCCGATTAGAGGTTTGGCTGCCTTCCCTTTGGAAGTGGGGTTCACCGCGTGCGCCGGCGGCGAAGTCGGCGGGACGAAGGGGAACAAATGTCGTCCCCCAGGGAAGTAATGAATGTCAAAGAGGCGTCTGACTACCTGGGTATCTCACCCGATACCCTCTACCGCTACGTGTACCAGGACCGCATCCCGGCCTTCAAGCTGGGCAACCGGTGGAAGTTCAAAAAAACTATTCTCGACAAATGGATTGAGCGTAAGATTAGCCGGGGTAAAAACCGGCAGCGCATGAGGTAACCGATGGCTCTGTTCGGTCCAAAAAGCAAACCAGTCGTAGGGCTCGACATCGGGTCGAGCGCGGCCAAGGCCGTTGAGCTGAAGAAAACCAAGGGCGGGTACGAGCTGCAGAGCCTGGACCTCGAGCCGCTCTCGCCCGAGGCGGTGGCCGACGGTGCCATCACCGACTCGCTCGCCGTCTCCTCCGCCATTGAGGCCCTGTTCACCCGCAACAAGATCAAGACCACCAACGTGGCCATTTCCGTCTCCGGCCCGCCGGTCATCACCAAGCGCATCACCATGGGGATGATGGAGGCCGACGAGCTCTACGATCAGATTCGCCACGACGCCGGCCAGTACATTCCCTTCGATCTGGCCGACGTCAACCTCGACTACCAGGTGCTCGGCACCACGCCGATGGGCGACCAGCAGGAGGTTCTGCTGGTCGGCGTCAAGAAGGCCAAGATTGCCGACTACCAGCGCACGCTCAGCCTCGTGCCCGGCAAGAAGCTGGCGCTGGCGGTGGTAGATGTCGATGCCTTCGCTCTGCAGAACGCCTTCGAGGCCAACTACGACCCGCCGCCCGACGCCACCATTGCCCTGCTCAACATCGGTGCCAGCGTCACCAACATCAACATCGTTCGGGGCGGCGTGCCGCTGTTCATCCGCGATGTCGCCGTCGGCGGCAACCAGTACACCGACGCCCTGCAAAAGGACTTCGAGCTGAGCTGGGAGCAAGCCGAAGAAGCCAAGCGCGGGGCCAGCGTTCCCGGCGTCAACCAGGAGCAGATGGTCTCCGCCCTGCGCGGCATCTCGGAAACTTTGCTGCTGCTGGAAATCCAGAAGACGTTTGACTTCTTCCGCGCGACGGCCGGGGCCGAGCCCATCAGCCAGATTTATGTCGCCGGCGGCGCCGCCCGCACCCCCGGTCTGCTGGATCTCCTGCGCGAGGAGTTCCAGATGACCATTGAGGAGTTGAACCCGTTCCAGCGCATCAACTACAACCCCTCCCGGTTCAGCGACGATTACATTCGTGAGCGCGCCCCGCGCCTGGCGGTAAGCGTGGGGTTGGCGTTGAGGAGCTTTGACGAAGCATGATCCGCATAAACCTGGCAGTAGAACGAGCACGACCCAAAGTCAAGCGCCGGGTGGCGGTTCCCGGCGCCTTCCTGTTCATTGTCGTCCTGCTAGCGCTGGTGATCGGCCTCGGGGTGCTGGCCGGCTTCTGGTACGCCTACAGCAAGCAGGAGGAAGACCTGAGGGCGCAGAAGGCGCAGTTAGAGGCCAAGCGCGCCCAGCTTGCCATGATGGAGAAACAGATCAAGGACTTCGAGGCCAAAAAGGCGGAGTTGGACGGGCGCATCAACGTCATCAACACCCTCAAGGCCAACCAGACTGGCCCGGTGCATATGCTGGAAGCGCTGGCGGATACGGTCAGCGCCACGGAGACTCTCTGGCTCACCTCCATGGTCGACAAGGGCAACGACATCGAGCTGAAGGGAATGGCGGGCTCGGTGGAAGCGGTCGCCATGTTCATCACCAATCTCAGCCGGTCCACCTACTTCAAGAACGTTGAGATCAAGGAAGCGGTGCAGAAAACCACCCGGGATGCGCCGCCGAACTTCGAGTTTACGTTGACAGTTACCTTTGCGCTGCCGCAGGCTGCTCCCGCAGCGGCCCCGGCGGCCACCACCCCGCCGGCCCCGGCCGGGCGGCAAGGCTAGGGGGAACGGTCATGGCGCTCCGCGATCTTCCGTTGGGAGTTCAGTTGGTCATCGGCTTGGTCGTCGCCTTTGCCGTGGTGGTCACTGGTTGGTTCTACGGCCCGCTGGCGGACAAGAAACTGGAAGTGGAAAACCTGCAGGCTCAGGTACAGGAGTTGCAGAGCGTCGTGGCCAAGCTGGACGATGCCACCAAGCGGCACGCCGAGCTCCAGACGCGCATCAAGGCGGCCGAAGAGCAGCTGGAGCGCACCAAGGAAGTCGTTCCCCAGGAAAAGCAGACCGATCAGTTCATCCTCATGGTGCAGAGCTCGGCCCGCACCGGCGGAATCACGTTGCGCCGTCTGACGGCCAAGGGCACGGTCTACAAAGATTTCTACGCCGAGATGCCGTTTGAGGTTGAGCTCGACGGTCCGTACTTCAGCTTGGTCAACTTCTTCCGGCAGCTCGGGCAGTCGAGCCGCATCATCAATGCCGGCGGGCTCAAACTGGATGGGGTCGATCCCACCAAGCGCACTCAACGCGAAATGGCCCCGGGAACTACGGTGGCCGGAACCTGCGTAGTAACTACGTTCTTTACCCCTTCTCAGGCGGAGTTGGCGGCGGCGGCACCAGCCCGCCCGGGAGCCGGGGCAGCGCCGGGGCGGCCGGGTGCGGCGCAGCCGCCGCGGAGGTAGGAGAGTCCTATGGCACGGACGCATAGAATCGTCACCACCGGAATCGGACTCCTGGCGTCGGTCTTGCTTCTGAGCGTGCCGGCGACTTCGGTCGCCCAGGCCAAGCCCGCCGCCAAAGCGTCCAAGCCTGCCGCCAAGGTGGCCGCCGCTCCCAAGAAGCCGGAGCGCCGCGATCCTTTCCGCAGCTTGCTGGTTCGCCCGGGCGAGGCGGGAACGCAAGTTCTTCCTCCGGGCAAGCCCGGCCTGGTGATCGGGCAACTGGTGGTTACGGGTATCGTGGTGATGCCGGGAGATTCGGTGGCGGTGGTCAGCATGCCGGGCCGCAATCGCGCCTACTTCCTCCGCGAGCGCGATGAGCTCTACGACGGCTACGTGGCCCGGATCACCGAAGACAGCGTGATTTTCCGCGAGAAGTCGAAAGACGCCTACGGGCGACCGTACGAAAAAGAAGTTGTGAAGCAACTCTCTGCTTCAGGAGCAAAACGATGATGCGCAAGCCGTTGGGCGGACTGTGCGCCGCAATCCTTCTGGTGGGGCTGGCCGCGCAGGCGGGACTGGCCGCCACTGAAACTCAATCCACGTCGGGCGCCCCGGTGCGTCTGCTGGCAGTGAACGCCGTCGAGCAGCCCACCGGCACCGCGCTGCAGGTTCAGGCCTCTGGGCCCTTCCGCTACGCCTCCTATCAGCCACGCGCTCAGAGCGTGGTGGTGGATCTCACGGGCGTAGTGTCGGAGCGCGGCCCGGCCCTGCCCGTGGCCAGCATCTCCTGGCTGGGCGGCTACCGGCTCCTCCCCTTCCGCAATGCCGGGGGAGAAGACGTGCTGCGGATGGACCTCACTCTGAAGCACGACTGCACCATTGACGTGTCTCAGACCACGGCCGACACGCTCACCCTGAGCTGCTCCTCGGCGGCCGCTTCCGCCGAACCCGCGGCCACCGTCTCTGAGCCCGCCGGCGCTCCGGCGACGACTCCGGCGGCTTCTGCGCCCGCGTTGGCGTCTGAGGAACCGGTGCTGGTCGAGAAAGTCTCGGTGCGTCCGCAGCAGGGCGCGCTTCGCGTGGATATCGAAGCCAGCGGTCCGCTCGCCTATGAGACCCGCATTCTTTCCGATCCCACTCGCCTGGTGATCGACCTGCCGCAGAGCGTCCTGGCCACCCGCCAGCGCGCTGTGTCGGTGAATCACACTCTGGTAACGGGCCTGCGCATGGCCCAGTTCCAGGCTGAGCCGCCGGTTACGCGCGTGGTTGTGGACCTCAAGGACATGCTGCCCTACCAGATTGACGCGACGCCGGGAGGGTTGCGCCTCATGCTGGGCGCTTCCGCGGGCGCCACCACCCTGCCGACGGCTCCGGAGAAAGCTCCCACCGAGCGCGAGCCGGCCAGCCCGGAACCGGTGATGGTGGCTTCGCTGGCCCCGACCGTCCCCGCCAGCGTCAAGCCGTTGGCGTCAAGCTCAACGCCGGCTGAGACGGCTCCCAAGACGACGCTGGTGGCCTCGGCTCCGGCGCCCGCCTCGCCGGCTCCAGCGCCGCCTCCGGCGCAAGCCCAAGCCGTGCCGACGGCGCCACCGACCGCGCAGCCCACGCGGAAGTATTCGGGCGAGCCGATTTCGGTCAACCTGAAGGACGTTGACCTGAAGGACTTCTTCCGCCTGATTCACGAAATCAGCGGGCTCAACATAATCGTCGACCCGAACGTCAGCGGCACCGTCACCATGGTGCTGATCGACGTGCCGTGGGATCAGGCTCTCGACATCGTACTGAAGAACAACAACCTGGGAAGCACGCTGGAGGGCAACGTCCTGCGCATCGCCACGCTCAAGACCCTGACGCAAGAGCAGGAAGCCCAGCGCGACCTGGCCAAAGCGCGGGCCGAAGCGGTCGATCCGGTTACTGTGCCGCGCACGTTGAGCTATGCCAAGGCGGCCGATCTCGAAACCGTGCTGAAGCGCTTCCTCTCCTCCCGCGGCGAGATTATCCGCGACGAGCGCACTAACACCCTGATCATCCGCGACATCCCCAGCGTCATTCCGGACATTGACAACCTCATCAAGCAACTCGATCGCAAGTCGCTCCAGGTCGAGATCGAGGCGCGCGTGGTCAGCGCCAGCCGCGCCTTCAGCCGCGAGATCGGCTCGCAGTTGGCCACGGCTTTCAGCACCACCGGCGGGCGCAGCGTCTATGGCGGCGCGCTCGGACCCAGCCCGGTCGAAGGCGGCGCACCACCGCCGCCGCTGGTGTCTTCGGGCGGGAACTCCTTGCCGTTGGTTACCAACTTCCCGGCGGCCGCGGCGACCTCCGGCATCCTGTTCTCGCACCGCTCGCCCAACTTCGCCCTCGACGCCATCCTGACCGCCGCCGAGAGCCGCAACCTGGCCAAGGTGCTCTCCAAGCCGCGGCTGGTGACGCAGAACAACATCCGCGCCGAGGTCAAGCAGGGCACCCGCATCCCGGTTCAGACCGTGGTCAACAACACCATCTCGACCCAGTTCATCGACGTGGTGCTCAAGCTGGAGGTCAAGCCGCAGATTACCGCTGAGGGCACCGTGTTCCTCGACATCGTCATCGAGAACACGCAGATTGACCCCGGTATTCAGCGCATCAACGGCATTCCGGCGCTGGCTACCCAGCAGACTACGACCCAGGTTCTCATCGCCGACGGCGGCACGGTGGTGGTGGGCGGTGTGATGGTCACCAACAACTCCACCAACGTCGAGCAGGTGCCTTTGCTCGGCAGCGTTCCAGTCATTGGCTGGTTGTTCAAGCGGACTCGCGTCGACACCAGCACGCAGGAGCTGCTGTTCTTCATCACCCCGCGCATCCTCCCGGGATAGCCGGCTGAGCGCGCCAAGCTCGGAGGAGAGCCCTCAGCTCTCCTCCTTTTCTTTTTTGTGAATCCCGATGGTTGAGCTCGCGAAACGCGTGCACCGCTTGCGGGGGCTGGCCCTGCGCGAGGCCGAGGCCTTCCTCGTTGTCCATCTCCCCAATGTTTTTTACCTGACCGGCTTCAGCGGCGCGACGGGCGTGCTCGTGGTTACTTCCTCGGAGTCCGCCTTGTTTGTTCCGCCGTTGTATGCCGAGCAGGCTCGCCGCGAGGCCCCGGCTGCTCGCGTGCGCCCGGCCGGCGCCGATGCTCTGGCTTCGGCCGCAGCCTGGCTGGCCCGCCGAGGGCCTCTGCGGGTGGGCTACGAGAGGCCTCGTTTGACACTGAGCCAGTTTGACGTTCTCCGGCAGGAGTTGGGGCCTCGGACGGAATTGGTTGGCCTGACGGGCATTGTAGAGCGGCTGCGGGCCATCAAAGGCCAGGCCGAGGTGGCCTCCATCCGCGCCGCCATCCAGGTGGCTGCGCGGGCCTTCGAGCAGGTTCTTCCCATGGTTCGCCCTGGGGCACGGGAAATCGACTTGGCGGCTGAGATCGAATACCGGATGAAGCGGCAGGGCTCCAGTGGGCCCGCTTTTGACACTATCGTCGCCTCCGGGCCTCGCGCCGCCCTGCCCCATGGGCGCGCCAGCCGGAAGCGCCTGGCCAGGAATGAGTTGGTGGTGTTCGACTTGGGTGCTATACTCTCCGGCTATCATAGCGATATGACCCGCACCGTGTACCTGGGAAGGCCGTCGGCCCGGGTAAAGAAGACCTACCGTGCCGTCCGGGACGCGCTGGAGCGCGCCCGCGAAGCCGTGGCTGCGGGTGTCCCTGCCGCCCGGGTGGACGGCGCCGCCCGCTCGGTGCTCGCCCGGCGCGGGCTGGGCCGCTACTTTGTCCATGGAACCGGCCACGGTCTGGGACTGGAGATTCACGAGGAGCCCCGCGTCGGGCGCACCTCGGAGGCGACCCTGGCGGCCGGCAACGTCATTACGCTGGAGCCGGGCGCCTACATCCCCGGCTGGGGCGGCGTTCGTATTGAGGACGTCGTGGTGGTCCGCCGGCGCGGCGCCGAAACCCTGACTCCCCTCTCCACGGAGCTGCTCTGCCTGTGAAACGCAAACCGCCGACAACCCAGAAGCCGCAGCGGGCCGCCGCCGACAACTTTATCCCTTTTGAGCAGGTGCAGGCACTGATTGACCTCCTGGAAGAGCGCGGGCTGGAGGAGTTTGAGCTCGAGCGCGAAGGGATGCGCATCCGCATCAAGCGCCGCGGGGCGCCGGCGCCGCCGCCCGTGTTTGAGAACTACCTGCCGGCTTCGCCCGAGCCGGCGCGAGCCGAGTCGGAGGCACCGGCGGTTGCCGGCGGGGAAGGCGAGTTGCGCGGCGAGGATCTGCACATCGTCAAGTCGCCGATTGTCGGCACCTTTTATGCGGCACCGCGGCCGGATGCGCCGCCCTTCGTCAAGCTGGGCGATGAGGTGGCCGTGGGCCAGGTGCTCTGCATTATCGAGGCCATGAAGCTGATGAATGAAATCGAAGCCGACGTGGCCGGAGAAATTGTCCGTGTTTACGTCGAAAACGCCCAGCCGGTCGAGTATGGCGAGTCGCTCTTCGCCATTCGCCCCTCCAAGAAGAAGTAGCTGTCACCCGCCACCATGTTCAAGAAGATCCTCATTGCCAACCGCGGCGAGATTGCGTTGCGGGTCATCTGCGCCTGCAAGGAGCTGGGCATCAAGACGGTGGCGGTATATTCCGAAGCCGACCGCTACTCGCTGCATGTCCGCTTCGCCGACGAAGCCATCTGCATCGGCCCGGCGCGCGCCGCCGACAGTTACCTCAACATCCCGCAAATCATCAGCGCCGCCGAAGTCACCGGCGCCGAAGCGGTCCATCCGGGCTACGGGTTCCTGGCCGAGAACGCCAGCTTCGCGGAAGTCTGCGAAACCTCCGGCATCACCTTCATCGGCCCGCGCCCGGAGCTCATCGCCCTGATGGGGCAGAAGGACCGCGCCCGGCAGGAGATGGCTCGTGCCGGCCTGCCGGTGCTGCCCGGCTCCGAGGGTGTGGTGTCGTCGGAAGAGGAGGCCTTGCGAATCGCCACTGGCATCGGCTATCCGGTCATTATCAAAGCCGCCGCCGGCGGCGGTGGGCGTGGCATGCGGGTAGCGTGGAAGGAATCGGAGCTGGCGAGCTTTCTGGCCACCGCCCAGCATGAAGCTCGCGCTGCCTTCGGGAGTCCCGACGTCTACGTCGAAAAGTTCATCGCGCGCCCGCGGCACATCGAGTTCCAGGTGCTGGGCGACCTCCACGGCCACGTCGCTCACCTGGGCGAGCGCGAGTGCTCGATCCAGAGGCGGCACCAGAAACTGATTGAGGAGTCGCCTTCGCCGGCGGTGAGCGAAGAAATCCGCCAGCAGATGGGCGACAAGGTCGTCCGGGCGATGAGTGACCTCGCCTACAACAACGCCGGCACCATCGAATTCCTGATGGACGAAGACGGCCACTTCTATTTCATCGAGATGAACACCCGCATCCAGGTCGAGCACGCGGTCACCGAGATGGTCACCGGGCTGGATCTGGTCAAGAAGCAGATTCTGCTCGCCGCCGGCGAGCGCCTGGAAGCGCTGGTTCGCCCCGGCCTGCAGTTGCGCGGCCACGCCATCGAGTGCCGCATCGTGGCGGAAAACCCGGAGACCTTCCAGCCCTCGGCCGGGCGCATCAGCGCTTTCCATCCGCCCGGCGGCACCGGCGTGCGCGTGGACACCGCCGCCTACGCCGAAGCTGTTATCCCGCCCTACTACGATTCGATGATTGCCAAGCTGATCACCCATGGCAAGGACCGCCGGGAAGCCCTGGCGCGGATGGCGCGCGCGCTGGAGATGTTCGTCATCGAAGGCATCCACACTTCGATCCCGCTTCATCGCAAGATTGTGGCCGACCCGGACTTCCAGGCCGGCCGGATGGATACGCACTTCATCGAGCGCTTCCTGACCCAGCAAGTGGCTGTTTGAGAAAGTGTCTCGCGCCCTGCCTCGCTTTTACGCCATCCTCGACCCGGCACTGCGCCCGGAGGTGCCCGCCACGGAACTGGCTCGACTGTTGGTTCGAGCCGGCGTGCGCCTGGTGCAATTGCGCGCCAAGACTCTGAACAGTGGCGAATTGTTGGGACTGGCGCGCGGCTTACTTGCGACCCTGCCGCCGTCCTGCCGTCTTATCATCAACGATCGCGCTGACGTCGCTGTTCTGGCCGGTGCCGCCGGGGTCCACGTGGGGCAGGATGACCTTCCTGCGAGGGCGGCGCGGCAGGTGGTGGGGCCCGAGGGAATTGTCGGCTTCTCGACTCACAGCATTGCGCAGCTGGAAGCCGCCGGCGCCGCCCCGGTTGATTACCTCGCCTTCGGTCCGGTTTTCGCCACGTCCACCAAGCCCGACCACGAGCCGGTAGTTGGCCTGGAAGGCTTGCGGGAGGCGCACCGCCGCACCGCCCGGCCGCTGGTGGCCATCGGCGGCATCACGGCAGAGAACGCCGCCCAGGTCATCGAGGCCGGCGCGAACTCCGTCGCAGTAATCGGCGGCTGGATGACCGCTGAGGATATTCCCGGGCGCTTGGAAGCGTTCCGCCGCGCCCTCGGTCGTCTGGACTAACCTCGCTCCACCTCTTGGCGGAGTTCCTGCAGTGCTTTCTGGCAGCGCTCGCGGATGGTGCGCAGCTTTTTCTGGTCGCGCTGGCCGCGCCAGGTGGCCAGCGCCTGTGCTACCAGGTAGTAGCTGGCGGCGCCGGCGATGAAGAAGAGGGCTCCTCGAAATGCACTGTCGCCTCCCGCCACCGCGAAAGCGGCCAGAGCCAGAAAGCCGAACACGAACAGGGATGTGACCAGCCGCAGGGAGAAGCTGCGGAACCAGGCTTCACGATCCAGCTCGGCGCGCAGGGCGCGCTCTTCGGTTTCCTTGAGGGCCAGGAAGCGCGCCAGCGGCGCCAACTCGGCTGACTTTCCCCCCAGCTCTTCCAGCCGTTTGGCCAGACTCCGCCCTTCGCGCTCCTCCTCGCGGAGCCAGGCCAGAAGAAGCTTTCGATTGTCGGAGGCCATTACTTGGGCTTACGCAGGAACTGGGCGAGGCAGTAGATGTTAAGGCCAATGATGAAGCCCCAACTCAGCACCAGAAACGCCAAGGCGCTTCCGCTCATGGAGTCCTCCGGGCGTGATAGCGCTTCCAGGCGTAGGCAATGAGCCCCAGAAAGAGAATCGTCGAGCCAATCACGATGCCGCGCGCCAGCCACACATAGGGCGAGGTGTAGTACACCGTCAGGATGAGCGGGACGACCTTGTCCACCGCCACGTGAGGCTTGCCGGGCGCCGCCCGTTCCTCATAGCGCTGCCCGCTGCCGCGCAGGTAGCGCTCGAAGGCGGTCGCATCCGCCAAGTTGGCCAGCGCCCCGAGGCCATTGATTTTTCGGACCTTGATCGAGCCATCGGCGCCGAACTGCACCTCGGCGTGAAGCTTCCCGTCGGCCTCAGCCTGCGCGGCCCGGTCGCGAGCCTGCTGGGCAAAGCGGGTCGCGAACTCGGCTTCGGCTTTGTCGGGCGGCACGCTTTCGATGGTTCCCGGGAAGTTCCCCGGCGTATCCACCCACAGCGCCACGGTCGGCCGCGGAGTCAGAACTCCTCCCTTGTAGCCATCAAAATAGACCCAGCCGGCCAGGATGACCGCGAGGGCCACGGGAGTGACGTAGAGCATGATGGGTTTGAAGAACGCGGGCACTTGAATCAAGCCGCCGCGCTGCAACTCCCCCCAGCCGCGCGCCAGCCCGTAAATCCAGGCGAACAGGACGATCTCGATCAGAGCCACGACGGCCAGACCCAGCGTGCCCGCCCAGAAATCGAGCTCACCAAGGACTCCATAGCGGTAGTAGAGGATCACCGGAACGGAGCCCAGCAGCCAGAGTGCCGTGAGCCAGAAGGTGGCTTTGGGGCGCGACATCCGCAGCTCATCCTGGAAGAAGGCCATCACCGGCTGGGCCACGGCTACCGACGAGGTAAAGGCCGCAAAGAAAAGCAGCAGAAACCAGACGCTGCCGAACAGCCAGGTGGCGGGGAAGGCGCGCAGGATTTCCGGCATGGAGATCATGCCGATGCTGAAGGTGCCGCTGGAGGCCACTCGCTGGATTTCATCTGCGCCGAAGAAGACCGCCGCGGCCGGGATGGCAATCATGCCGCCGAAGATGACTTCCACGAACTCGTTGGTGGCGGCCGTGGTCAACGCGCTGAGGGCGATGTCTTCGTCCTCGCGCACGTAGCTGGCGTAACACTCCAGCGAGCCGAAGCCGATGGAGAGGGTAAAGAAGATCTGGCCGGCGGCCGCCAGCCATACGCTGAAATCACCCAGGCGGCTGAAGTCCGGCGTCCAGAGGAAGTTGAGCCCCTCCAGCGCCGTGCCTTCGCCCTCCAGCGTCAGCACCCGGATGGACATCAGGATGCAGAACAAGAACAGCAACGGCATGGCAATCTTGGCCAGCAGTTCAATGCCCTTGGCCACCCCCCGATACAGCACAATCATGTTCAGCCCCACGGTGATGGCCAGAAAGGCGCCGGCGGCCAGCAACCCGGGGAAGTAGGAGCTGGTGGGCGCCATGTTGAGGAACTCCTGGTAATACGCCGCCAGGTGGACGGTGCGGTGGGGCGTGGTCATGTAGTCGCCAGTCAACGAAAACCAGGCATAGCCGAGGCACCAAGCTTCGATATAGGTGTAGTAGAGGACGAAGCAGTAAGGCAGCGTCAATCCCAGGACGCCCACGTACTTGGCCAGCGGGGAGTTCCCCATGCGGTCGAACATTCCCGGCAAGCTGCCGTGGCCGAACTTGCCCCCGTGGCGGCCGATGGTCCACGCCACCCACATCATCGGAATCCCGAAGATGAGCAGGCAGACGATGTAGGGAATCATGAAGGCCCCGCCGCCGTTGTTGGCGGCCTGGCCCGGGAAGCGGAGGAGGTTGCCGATGCCGATGGCGTTACCGGCCGCGGCGAGAATCAGGCCCCAGCGTGAGCCCCACGCTTCGCGTTCCGGAGTCATTCACCCTCCGCAAAGCGTCAGAGTCTATGGGCAGCCAATTTGGCTGTCAAGAAAAACAGGACGGTCGCGGAGGGGTCGCGCACGGCGGTGATTGACACGCGGCCCCCTTTCTGCCACTTTCACTTGCCCGCTGCATGGGAGCAGGCTTCGTCAGGAGAGAAACTGTGCCCGAGAGAGCTGTACCTCGCCCGACGGAAGCAAAGGTCGAGCTGGTTAAGGGGCTCGGCCTGGCGGACGCCACCCTGCTGGTGATTGGTTCGATGATCGGCTCTGGGCTCTTCATTGTCTCGGCGGACGTAGCCCGACAGTTGAACTCGCCTGGGGGATTGATTCTCACTTGGCTGGTTACCGCCTTTTTGACCATTGTCGGCGCGCTGAGCTTTGGCGAGTTGGCGGCGATGATGCCGAGGGCCGGCGGAATGTACGTCTTCCTCCGCGAGGCCTACAGCCCTCTACTCGGCTTTCTCTACGGCTGGACCGTCTTCCTGGTCATCGGTTCGGCCACCATTGCCGCCGTGGCCATCGCCTTTGCCAAGTTCACCGGCGTGTTCCTGCCCTGGTTCTCCTCAACTCATTGGCTGTGGAAGATCGGCACCGTAGGGACGTACACCATCGGGCTGCACACACAGAACTTGCTGGCGATTCTCTCCATCGTCGCCCTGACCTGGGTGAACGCTCGCGGGTTGCGCTCGGGCGCGATGGCGCAGAATGTCCTCACTCTCGCCAAAGTGGCCGGCATCGTGGTGTTGATCGTATTCGGCCTCACCCTGGGTCGGAACCCGCAGGCGCTGGAAGCGAACTTCACCGGCTTCTGGAGAAACCTCGACTGGAGCGGCCACACCCTGACCGTGCTGGCCGTGGCCATGGTGGGGCCGCTGTTCGCCGCTTTTGCCTGGGAGAACGCGACTTTCACCGCAGCGGAGACCAAGGAGGCCAAACGCAACCTCCCCCTCTGCCTTCTGCTCGGCACAGGCACGGTGATGGTTCTTTACCTGCTGACCAATCTTTCCTACCTGACCACGTTGCCGCTGGCCGGGAGCCCGCAAGGAAGCGACGTCCTCGCCCGGGGCATTCAGTATGCCGCCGAAGATCGCGTGGCCGCCGCCTCCGGCGAAGTCATCTTCGGCACGGCGGGCGCTTACTTCATGGCGGCCGCGATCATGATTTCGACCTTCGGCTGCAACAACGGGTTGATTCTCTCCTATGCGCGTGTCTACTTTGCCATGGCGCGCGACAAGCTCTTCTTCGCCCGCCTGGGCGAGCTGAATCCGAAGACCCATACCCCCAATGCCGCGCTGTTCCTGCAAGGCGTTTGGGCGAGCCTGCTGACGCTCACCGGGACCTATTCCGACCTCCTCGACTACGTGATTTTCGCTCAGATGCTTTTTTACATCTTGACGATTGCGGCTCTGTTTGTGCTCCGCCGCTCGCAGCCGCAGGCGGAGCGGCCCTACCGGACCTTCGGCTATCCGGTCCTGCCGGTGCTCTACATCGCCATTTCCGCCTTCATCGAAATCTGCATCTTGGTCTACAAGCCACGCTACACTTGGCCGGGGTTGATTCTGGTCGCCCTGGGAATCCCGGCGTACTGGCTGTGGCGGCGGCCTAGAACGCGGAACGATTCCTAATTCCACTTGGGGGACAGCATGGCTGGTCGCCTGTTCATCACCAAACCGGTCGAATGCTTGCAGGCTGAGGCCGCCGACACCGAGCACGGCCTCAAGCGTGCCCTGAGCGCAATTGATCTCGTCATGCTTGGGGTCGGTGCCATCATCGGCGCCGGCATCTTCGTGTTGACCGGCAACGCCGCCGCCACCAACGCCGGGCCGGCCATCGTGCTTTCTTTCGTGCTGGCCGGTGTCGCCTGCGCTTTTGCTGGCCTGTGCTACTCCGAGATGGCCACCATGATCCCCATTGCCGGCAGCGCCTACACCTATTCCTACGCCACCATGGGCGAGTTTCTGGCCTGGGTCATCGGTTGGGATTTGATTCTGGAGTATTCGCTGGGCGCCGCCACCGTGTCGGTCGGCTGGTCGGCCACCGTCGAGAACTTCCTGCGCGAGGAACTGCACATCATTATCCCGCCGCAGCTCACTGCCGGCCCGTGGCAGCAGGTGACGCTGGCCGATGGTACGCAGGCTCCCGGCTTCTTCAACGTGCCGGCAGCCTTCATTGTGCTGCTGATTACCGCGCTGCTGGTCATCGGCATCCGCGAATCGGCCAGCGTGAACACCACCATAGTGTTTGTGAAGGTGGCGGTGGTGATTGCCTTCATCCTGGCGGGGTTGGCCTTCATCAACCGCGCCAACTGGAGTCCGTTCATCCCGCCCAACACCGGCGTTTTCGGCGAGTTCGGCTGGAGCGGGGTGCTGCGCGGCGCCGCTGTGGTGTTCTTTGCCTACATCGGCTTCGACGCCGTGTCGGTGGCGGCGCAGGAATCCCGGAACCCGCAGCGCGACATGCCCATCGGCATCCTGGGGAGTCTGGCGGTGTGCACCCTACTCTACGTCCTGGTCTCCGCCGTGCTCACCGGCGTGGTCCCCTACACCAAGCTGAATGTGGCCGCGCCCATTTCCGTGGGCATCGACGCAACGGGGTTGTTCTGGCTCCGGCCCATTGTCAAGATTGGCGCCATCGCCGGTTTGACCTCGGTGATGCTGGTGATGCTGCTGGCGCAGCCGCGTATCTTCTGGACGATGGCCCGCGACGGCCTGCTGCCGGCGTGGGCCGCCAGGGTGCATCCGCGCTTTCGCACGCCCTACATCACCACCATCGTAACCGGCCTGGCCGTGGCCATCACCGGAGGTCTGTTTCCCATCGGGGTGCTGGGACAATTGGTAAGCATCGGCACGCTGTTCGCGTTTCTTCTGGTGTGCGGCGGCGTCTGGGTGATGCGCTATACCCATCCGCACGTGGCCCGGCCGTTCAAAACCCCGTGGGTGCCCCTGGTTCCCATCCTGGGCATTGTCTCTTGCTTCGCCTTGATGGCCGGCTTGCCGTGGACGACCTGGGAGCGACTCATTATCTGGATGGCCATCGGACTGACCATCTACGTGACCTACGGTTTGCGTCATAGCGCCATCGCACACGAGCGAGGACTCAACCGGGAAGGGCTGCTGCTAACCGACGGCGGCTTGCTGGTCTTGATGCTGGTGCTGATGCTCCTCGGATGGCAGATGGACAGCCCGTTAACCTTCTGGACCGGCGGGATAATCTTTCTCATCGGTCTGGCGACGACCGCCTTTGACGCTTTGAGACGCCGGAGACGCTAGTCCGGCGCCGGGTGCGCGTTGACACCCGCGCCCATTTCTGCCACTTTTCTAGCGGTTGAAACCGCTTCGCCCAGTCCATCCTATGGCAGGCACGTCCACCCGCAGAGGACCTCGACTGAATCTCGCTTGGGGCGCAGCGCTTTCCCTGCTGGCTTTCGTGCTGAGTTTTCTGGCCGGTGCCGTGGTGTTGACTTTCGTTTTCGCCGCCCTGGCGGGCGGATTCCTGCTGGTGCTGGGCTGGAAGGCGGTGGCGGCCTGGCGCCAGCGCCTGCTCTGGCGCCTGCGCAACCGCCTGATTGTCACCTACGTCCTCTTCGGTTTCATCCCGGTGGTACTGCTGGCCCTGATGGGCGTAATCGCCGGCTGGACGCTCTACGGCAAGGTGGCGATTTACCAGGTAACCACCGAGCTGGAGCGGGCGCAGGCGGAGTTGGCCGACGTGACCTCCGATGTCGCTTCCGCAGTGAGCATGGCCGCCGCCCTGGCGGGCGACCTGCGCCCGGAGGTGCAGGCGCGCCTCCTGGACGCTCACAAGGCGATGCTCGAGGAACATCTGCGCGACGCCGAAATCAGCGTCGTAGAAGCTTCCGGCACGGAGCTTCCCGCCTGGCTCCAGAACCAACGCTTCGCCGGCGTGGTTATCGGCGAGCGGGCGGAACTGTTGGCCACGCGCCCGGTGCGGGTCGCCGGGCGACCCCGGACCGTCGTGGCCCGCCTTCCTTTGAACGAGAACGTCCTGGCCTACCTCGGCCGCGAGGTCGGTCCAGTATCGGTGCAGACGCTGAGCGACGATTCCGGCCCCGGAGCGGCCCGACGCCCGTCCTATGTCGGCACCAGGACTTATTTCGTTCAGAGCGAAACGGTGGGGCGGCGGTCGTTGCCGCCGCCGGAAGGTTGGTGGGACGTCAGCCTGGCTCTGGCCGGAACGCAGCCCACGCACGTCTGGGAAACGGGCCAGGAAGGCCCGCCGCTGGTTCTCTTCGTCCAGTCGCGGCTGTCGGCGGTGCACGCGCAGTTGTCCTACGGCCTGGGCGAGTTCTCCGGCGTGCCGTTTACGGTCTTCACCGCTTTTGCCGTGCTGTTTCTGCTGCTCGAGTTCGTGGCGCTGCGCACCGGCATCCGGCTGACCCAGACCATCACCGCCACGGTCAACGATTTGCAGGAAGGAACGGAGAAGATTCAGGCCGGTGATTTCTCCCACCGCATCCGAACCCGCAGCCAGGATCAACTGAGCGGCCTGGCCTCGGCGTTCAACTCCATGACCGCTTCGATTGAGCGCCTGATTGCCGAGTCGCAGGAAAAGCAGCGTTTGCAGAACGAGTTGGAAATCGCCCGCCAGGTGCAGGAGCAGTTGTTCCCCAGTCAGGCGCCGCAACTGGCGACGCTGGAGGTGGTGGCGCGCTGCCGCCCGGCGCGAATCATCGGTGGGGACTACTTCGACTTCGGCCTGGCGGGCCCCGGGCAACTCATCTTCACCATCGGCGACGTCAGCGGCAAAGGCATCTCGGGCGCGCTGTTGATGGCGACCATTCAATCGGCGCTGCGCAGCGCCGTGTACGCCAGCCAGTTGGACGGCAGCCTGGCGCGCCTGAGCGTGGCCGAGTTGGTGTCGCGCGTCAACCGCCAGCTCTGCGCCACCACCAGTCCGGAGAAATACTCCACGCTCTTCATCGGCTACTACGATGATGCCTCCCGCCGGCTCACCTACTGCAACGCCGGCCATCTCCCGCCGGTCGTTTTCGGTTCCGGCCGCATCGAAGAGTTGAACACCGGCGGGCCGGTGGTGGGGTTGTTCCGCGAGGCGACCTACGAGCAGGCAACCGTGGAGTTGCGCTCGGGCGATTGGCTGGCCGCCTTCACCGATGGACTCACGGAAGTCGAGAACGCCTACGAGGAAGAGTTCGGCACCCAGCGCCTGCTGGCGTTTGTCCAGCGCACGGCCGACGGCGCGACTCCCGAGCGCCTGGTCGAGCTGACGCTGGCCGAGCTGGAGGTGTGGGCGCCGGGAGTCGAGCCCAGCGACGACCGCACGTTGCTGGTGGCGCGAGTGCGCTGAAAAAGCTCTGGTATACTTTCGCCGGCGTTCAGCGGCTGAGCAGACGCCGCGATTCCAGGAGTGTGCTCCTTGTCACTGGCTCATCGCGCAGTCTTGATCACCGGCGCCGGGCGCGGCCTGGGGCGGGGAATTGCGCTGTCACTCGCGGCGGAAGGAATGCGGCTGGCGCTGTGCTATCGCGGCAACCGCACCGCCGCCCAGCAGACCGCCCGCCAGATTCAGAGCCTGGGCGCGGAAGCGCTGGTGCTGCAGGCCGACGTCACCGTGCCGGCCCAGGTGCAGAAGCTGGTTGCTGGCACCCTCAAGCACTTCGGTCGCATCGACGTGCTCATCAACAACGTGGGCGAGTTCAGTTGGCAGCCGGTGAGCGAGAGCGCCATCGAGGAGTGGGAGAAGGTCTTCGAGTCGAACCTGTTCAGCGCCTTCTACATGAGCCGGGAAGTGCTGCCGGTGATGCGGCGGCAGCGCTGGGGCCGCATCGTCAACCTGGGCGCGGTGGGCGCCGAGCGCGCCTTCGGCCAGGCGAAAATCTCCGCCTACTCGGCGGCCAAGGCCGCCCTGGTGGCTTTCACGCGCTCGCTGGCCATCGAGGAGGCCCGCTACGGCATCACCGTCAACGTCGTCAACCCCTCGATTGTGGATGACCAGACGCTCACCCGCGAAGATGCCGAGCGCATCAAGGACACCCGCTTTCCCATCGGCCGGCCGCCTTCGGCCGAGGACGTGGCCGCCGCCATCAAGTTCTTTCTCTCCGAGGATGCCGCCTACACCACCGGTCAGGTGCTCACCGTCAGCGGCGGGTGGATGCTGTGAGTTGGCTCGCGGCTTAGTCCGGTTCCGACAATGAAGATTCTCACTGCCGACGAGATGCGCGGCGTAGATCGCCGGACCACCGAGCAGGCCGGCGTGTCCTACCGGCAATTGATGGAGAACGCCGGGCGGCAGGTGGCGGACTTCATCATCGAAGAAGTTCTGATGGAGCGCTCGCGGGGCGACCGTCCGGTGGCCATTTCGATTCTCTGCGGCAAAGGCAACAATGGCGGCGACGCTCTGGTGGCGGCGCGGCATCTCTGGGAGCGCGGGTTCAAGCCGCGCGTCTGCCTGCTGGCGCCGGCGGCGGAGCTGAAAGGCGATGCGCGGGCCAACTACGAGGCCTATCTCGAGTTGGGCGCGACCGTTCAAGAGTTGTCCGACCCCGCCGCCTGGCAGCGCGAACGCAACGCGGTGCTCGATTGCGACATCGTCGTGGATGGACTCCTGGGCACCGGATTGACCGGTGCGGTTCAAGGACACCTGGCCCAAGTCATCGCCGATGTGAACGCGCGCCGCGATTACCGCGTGGTGGCGGTGGACATTCCCTCCGGTTTGCCGTCCGATTCCGGCGCGCCGCTGGGTGACTCCATTCGCGCCGATGCCACCGTCACTTTCACCGCGCCCAAGCGCGGCCAGATTTTTCCGCCGAGCTGCACTCGCGTAGGCCGGCTGGCGGTGGCGCCCATCGGAACGCCGGAGGCGCTGCTGGAGAACGATCCCAACCTCTGGTTGAACCTGATCGTCGCACGTGACTTCTCGCGTGTAGCCCATGCTCGTAAGCCGTGGGCGCACAAGGGCGACTACGGCCATGTCCTGTTGGTGGCCGGCTCGCGGGGCAAGAGCGGCGCCGCCGCTTTGGGCGGCAAAGCGGCGCTGCGCATGGGCGCCGGTCTCGCAACTGTGGCTACGGCCGCTTCCATCCAGCCGGTGGTGGCTTCGATGGTCGCCGAAGTGATGACCGAGCCGCTGCCGGAAACCGAGAGCAGCTCCATCTCCAATCGCGCGCTGGACTACGGCCGCTTCGCCAAACTGCTGGAGGGCAAGTCGGTGCTGGCCATGGGACCAGGCTTGACGACGCATCCGGAGACTGCGCAGTTCGTGCGCGCCGTGCTGGAGCAGTTCGAGATTCCGCTGGTGCTGGATGCCGATGCGCTCAACGCGCTTGTGGGGCAACTCGAAGTCCTGCGCCGGCGAAAGTCTCGGCTGGTGGTTCTTACGCCGCATCCTGGCGAGATGGCCCGGCTGCTCGGAACCACCAGCGACGACGTGCAGCGCCAACGGGTCGAGGTGGCACAAAAATTTGCCCGCGACTTCGACGTTTTTGTTATCCTCAAGGGCCATCGTACCTTGCTGGCGGCTCCGGACGGGCAGGTGTGGGTGAATCCCACCGGCAATCCGGGAATGGCGACGGGCGGCAGCGGCGATGTGCTGACGGGACTGGTGGCTGGGGCGCTGGCGCAGTTCCCGGCGGCGAAGCCGGCGGAGGCGCTTGGCTTGGCGGTTTTTCTGCACGGATTGGCCGGCGATGCCGCCGCCGGCGCGCTGGGCGAGCAAGCAATGATCGCCTCCGACATTCTCGAGGCCCTCCCGCGCGCCTGGCTGTGGTTGCGAGACCGACTTGAGGCGGACGATCCAGGTCGTTACTACCTCGTCCCCTGAGGAGACCGCGGCGCTGGGCCGGGAACTGGCGGCCCGGCTGCGGGCCCCGGCGCTGGTGCTGCTCTCGGGCGACCTGGGCGCGGGCAAGACCACGCTGGTGAAAGGGCTGGCCAGCGGGCTCGGGCTGGCGGAGGCGGAGGAAGTCACCAGCCCGTCGTTCGTGTTCGTGCATGTGTACGGAAGTCGGCCGCGGCTCTACCATGTGGACCTCTACCGCGTGGAGGGAGTCGCCGACCTGGAGTCGTTGGGCCTGGAAGACCTGATGGCGGAAGAGGCCATCGTTGTGGTGGAATGGGCGGAGCGGTTGAAGTTGCCGGCGCTGCGACCGGCAATGAGGATTCAGATTGAAGCAGTGTCGGACGTCGAACGTCGAATTCGCGTGGAAGGCGGCAATGATGACTAAGTCAAAGAATCGGTACCGGGCAGTTTGCGTTCTGCTGGCGGCGGGAGTGCTGGCGGCTTGCGGTGGCGCGCCCAAGGCGCAGTACTACACATTGTCGAGCGCGCCTTCGGGCTCGGGCTCGTCGGGCTCGACGTCGGCCGCGGTCGGCGTCGCGGCGCCCCGCGCTTCTCACATGCTGCGCCAGGACCGCGTCGTTTATTTCACCGCAGAGAACGAGCTGAACTACTACGCCAACCATCGCTGGGCCGATACGCCCCCGCGGCTGGTACAAACGCAGATCATGAAGCAACTGAACACCTCCGGCCTGTTCGGCAACGTGGTCGCCTATCGGGCGCAAAAGGGGCTCGATTACGTGCTTCGCGGCCGCCTGCTGGCCATGGAGGAAGTCGACACGGCGACCGACATCAAAGCCCGCTTCGGCCTCGAGCTCGAACTGGTGCGCGAAGAAGATGGGCTCGTGGTCTGGACGGGCCGGCACGGTTGCGAGCGGCCGGTGGGCGTCAAGAGCGTCGGCGCCGTGGTTGACACCCTGAACGGCTGCGTGCAGGAGACGCTCGGAGAACTCACCCGTTCCCTGGGTGCCGTGCTGCCGGACGTGGAAGCGGCCCGTAAGGCGGAGGCAAAAACCAAGCCATGAGCTCGGCCCCTGCGTGGGCGCTGATTCTCGGCGCCTCCAGCGGTTTTGGTGAGGCCACCGCGATTGAGCTGGCGCGCGTGGGGATGAACATCTTCGGCGTTCACCTCGACCGCAAAGCCACGATGCCCCACGTGGAAGAAGTCATGGGCAAGATCCGCGCTCATGGCCGCGAGGCTGTTTTCTTCAACGCCAATGCCGCCGACGCCGAGACCCGCGGCAACATCCTCCGGCAAATCGAAACCAAGCTGAAAGAGTCCTCGCCGCCCGGCACCGTGCGCGTGCTGTTCCACTCGCTGGCCTTCGGCACCTTGAAGCCGTATGTCAGCGACGTCGCCGGCGGCGCCGTCGACCAGAAGCAAATGGAAATGACCGTGGACGTGATGGGCCACAGCCTGGTCTACTGGACTCAGGACCTCGTGCATCGCGGTTTGATGACCTCCGGCGGGCGCATCTACGCCATGACGAGCTCGGGCGGCACGCGCGTCATCCCGAGCTACGGCCCCGTGTCGGCCGCCAAAGCCGTGCTCGAATCCCACATCCGTCAACTGGCGATGGAGCTGGCGCCCAAGGGCATCACCGCCAACGCCCTCCGCGCCGGCGTCACCGATACGCCCGCGCTGCGGAAGATTCCCGGCAACGAGCTTCTGCTGGAAGGCGCCCGCCGCAAAAACCCTCACAAGCGCCTGACCACGCCCGCCGATGTCGCCGCCGCGGTCGGCGTTCTTTGCCACCCCAACACACACTGGATCACTGGCAACGTAATCGGGGTCGACGGCGGCGAAGATATCGTCGAGGTCAGTTGAGCGCGTCCCGCAGCAACAGGTAGGCCCCATACAGCAGCGGTGCCAGGAAGGCAATCAGCAAGACCAGCGCCACGACCCGGAAGCTCAGCCTCCGCAAGTCGGGCGGCTCCCGGAGCGCCGCCGGGTCGTGCTCCCAGCAGAACATGGTGCCGTCTTCGGCATCGCGCGGGCAGCGGCGCCCGCGGGCATCGAGATAGAGGCACTGCGGCATTCGTGAATTCCCCCAGCCAGCCTACCACGACTGTGTTATAGTCGAACGCCACTCTTCCCGAGAAGCAATGGGCTCTGCCGAACAAGCTTCGGGTGGCCTGGTGCCGCATATGCCGTCGCTGGAGCTCAACCAGCTCAGCGTCGGCATCGACAACATCCGCTTCGACGTCTTCCTCAGCCCCAGTTGGCGCGAGCAGGCCGGCCAGTACCTCTTCGAGCAGATCCTGCATTACGCGCAGCCCATGCTGCGCGACCTCTACCCCAGCGACGCGCGCACCCGCAGCGCTACCGCCGCCGAATTCCGCCGCCGCACCACGCAGCTTCTGCAGGAAGCCCTGAGTCAGGCCAAGGAGCGCAGCAACGTCCAGGTCGACCTGCTGGCGCGCGTGGCCGTGACCAAGTGGCTGATTGGGGAACTGTCGCGCCAGTTTTCCCAGTTGGCCATCGCCTGCAAGGAGAAAGTGGAGAAAAAGGGCAGCGTGCGCGTCGGCGACAACATGGACCTTTTCGTGCAGCGCTCCAAAGTAGCCGACTTTCAGGCCAGCCGGCGCCCGATCCTGCGCGCTGTCGGCGAAGCACTCTCTCAGGTTCTGCTGGAGATTGAAGAGAGCACCTTGCAGCCCAGCCGCACGGCCTTGCTGGGCTCGAGCTTCGCGGAGACCTATCAGGTCTTTCGCAACCGGATGATCTTTGCCGAGAACCCGAATGACGCCGTCATCCATCTTGAGCATTACGTGATGCTCGGCCATTTCCAGACCGACGCCGACCGGGAAGACCTGGTGGTGGATGTTCTGGCGCAACTGCTGCGCGAGCGCGGGCTGGCGCTGCCGGAAGGCGACGAGTTGGCGCGGCTCGAGCAGCAGCGCGACAAGATTGTCGACTCCCTCCAGGAGCTCAACCGCCGCCTGCGCGAGGCCGAGCAGGAACTGGAGGAGCTCACCGGCGGCCGGAGCCACGGCCTGGGCCTGAGCTGGCTCGGCGGCCGCCGCCGCACTGCCCGGCCCGGCGTCACGCAGAAGGACGCCGAGCGGATGGTGAGAGTCTTTGAGGAAACCCGTGCGGAGCTGGTCAAGCAGGTGGAAGAGCTGGAAGCCAAGATTGCCTTCCATCGCCAGCGGCAGGAAGCGCGTCTGAGCGAAGTCCTGAGCAACCCGGATAACGCCGAGCGCCTGTTCGGCGCGCTCACGCCCAGCGGCACCATGGCGGCCAAGACGCCCCAGCAGGAATCGATGCTCCGGCAGTTGTACGCGCAGCTCGAGCGCGCAGGCATGCTTCCCTATATTCTCTCGAGCTACCTCTTGAAGCCGGTGTACAAGGAGTTCTGCCCGCCGCTCAACCCGCAGCAACTCAAGCACGCTTTGGTTGACCGCCACGGCTGGGATGAGCTCGAAACTCTGCTCGACCGCTTTCCCACCAAGAACTTTCCGCTCGACCTGCTGGAAGACGTCGGCCACCGCCTGCGCCACTTGACCCGCAGCGAAGCCGAAACCCTCCTGCTGCGCTTTGCCCGCGACTTGATGCGCCTGCGCCGCGACGCGCTCCTGCGCCAGCTTCTCGCCGCCACCATGGACAAGGTCAACCTGGTGGTGGACGAAAAGACGCGCCACGTCTCCCATCTCAACGGCAGCCTGTACGAGTTCGTTCTGGAGTCGGAGCGGGAAGCGCGCGAGGAGCGCGTGGTCACGCACGTCGTCGTCAAGGCCGACGTGCGCGAATCCTCGCGCATCACCGAAGAACTCCTGCGGCGCGGCCTGAATCCAGCCACGCATTTCAGTCTCAACTTCTACGAGCCGGTGCGCAAGCTGCTCGACCAGTACTCGGCGGCGAAGATTTTCATCGAGGGTGATGCCTTGATTCTCGGCATCTACGAGACCGAAACCAACCGCGCCTACCATCGGCCGGTCGCCAAGGCCTGCCTGCTGGCCAAGGAAATCATCCGCGTCTGCCAGGCCTACAACGACCGCGCCCGCGCCAACGAGCTGCCGATTCTCGAGCTGGGCATCGGCATCGCCTATCAGAACTCGCCGCCGCACTACTGGGCCGACGGCGAGTCGCGCATCCTGATCTCCGCCGCGCTGAACAACTCCGACCGCCTGGCCAGTTGCACGCGCCTGGCGCGCAAGCTGCTGGCCGAACCGAACGGTCCCTTCCGCGTCTATTGCTTTCAGGGCGCTCCTTCGTTCGGCGGTGCCGAGGACGAAGAGGAGTTCTTTCTCCAGTACAACGTCATGGGCGTGGCGCTGAACCCGGAGGGCTTTCGCAAGCTGCAGGAAGAAATCTCGCTCAACCGCTCCGCGCTGCGCGGCGACCTCCTCGGGCAGAAGGAAGAGGTGGCGCTCTATTCCGGCACCGTGCCGCTCGGGCAGAGTTTTGAAAAGCTCATCATCCGCGAAGCCCGCGTGCCGCGCCTGCGACTTCCAGAGCGAAAGATCGAGGACTGGACCGAGCGCCTCTACTACGAAGTCTGCGTCACGCCTCAGCTCTACGAGCAGACCGCGACCGAAGCGGCGACCGCCAAGGCCTAGGCTATAATTCCTCCGAGGAGGGGTGCAGGGTCCGGTGATCCTCCCGGCCTTCAAAGCCGGCGGTCCTTCGGCGCACGCCGGGGGACGATGGGTTCGACTCCCATACCCTTCCGCCACTCGCGGCCATGGGCAAACGGAAAAAGAAGAAGCTTGACGCGGCTGCGCTGGCGCGCCGCATGGCTCGCGCCGTCGTCGGCCGGCCTCCAAGTGAACGTGTAGTCCCTTCCAAGATAAAGAAGGAAGGCAAGCACAAGAAGCGCGAACTGGAACGTGAGTTTGACTGAGGCGTATCCCCGAGTCGCGGGGTCGCGAGTCGCGGCTGTTCTGTCCCCGACCGGGAACTAGTTCTTCGAGCTTCAACCCGGCTTGTAGTCGGGAATGGCCTCGCCGGGCAGGAAGACTTCCATGTCGCCGCCGGTGGAGCGGCTGAAAATTTCGGCAATCTTCTCCACGTCGTTGCGCACGAAGCCAATGCTCGAGACTTGAATCGTTCTGTCCGGCCGGATGAGAAACAGCGTCGGCACATTCGTCAACCCGTAGGCGTTCGAGACCGGATAGCCCTCCTCGTCCAGCAGCAGCGGGAAACTGAGCCCGTACTCGCGCGCAAACTCGCGCGTGGCCGGCGCGTCGTTCTGGGAGACGCCCCACAGCCGCGGCCCGCCGTTCTGCTTCGCCGCCTGGTGCAGGCGCTCCAGGACCGGCAGGGTGAACCGCGAGGTCGGGCAGCTCACTTTGAAAAAGGCCAGCAGCACCGGCCCGTCCTTGAGCGCCTCGGTGAGCTCGTAGCTCAGGCCCTGCGTGTCCTTCAGCGTAAACGGCGGCGCCGTCGCTCCGGCGTCCAGAGCCTTCATCGAGCTGCCTCCTAAAAGTCGGGCTAAGAAGCGGAACATATCGTACTCGTGGTAGCAGATGCGCCGCAGCGCCTTGGCGATTCAGCGGCGGCGATCAATTTTTTTGAGCGCCTCCCACGCCGCGATCAGCCACGGGTCGTAGACCGGCCCGTAGGGCGGCGCGTAGCCGAGGTCGAGATGTAGAAAATCGCCCAGCGCCATCCGCGCCGTGAGCGCCGTGGCCAGTACGTCAACTCGCCGCGCCGCGCCTTCCTCGCCGGCAATCTGCCCGCCCAGCAGGCGTCCGCTCTCGCGGTCCACCACCAGCGTGGCGCGCAACGGCTGGCCGCCCAGGTAGCGCGCCCGCGAGCGCGTCTCAATCGTCACCGACTCGGCGGTGAAACCGGCTCCGCGCGCCTCCGTTGTGCTCAAGCCAGTCTTCGCCACCTCCAGCTCAAACACTCTTGTCGCCAACGTTCCCACCACGCCGGGGAAAGTGGCGCGGCCGCCCGCAGCATTCTCGCCCGCCACGCGGCCCTGTTTGTTCGCTGTGGTGCCGAGCGGCACGTAGGTCGGCCCGCCCGTCACCAGGTGGCGCAGCTCGCAGCAATCGCCGGCGGCGTAGATGCTCGGCAAGTTCGTCTGCTGCCGGTCGTCGGTGCGAATGCCGCCGGTCGGCCCCAGCTCCACGCCGGCGCGCGCGGCCATGTCAACACGCGGCCGCACGCCGGTCGCCAGCACGACCACGTCGGCGGGAAACTCCTGCCGCGGCTCGCAAACCACCAGCAGCGAGCCTTGGAGTCCAGGTTCGATGGACTGAACCACAGTTTTCAGCAGCGCTCGCACCCCGTGCTTGGCCAGCCGTTCGTTGACCCAGAAGGCGACGTCGGGCTCCAGGCCGTCGAGCAAACTCTCGGAGCGGTCGAGCAGCGTCACCTCCAACCCGCGGAGCCGCAGCGCCTCGGCCACCTCGACCCCGATGTAGCCGCCGCCGATGACCACGCCGCGCCGCGGCTGCTTCTCAACAATGAAGTCGCGTAGCGCCGTCGCTCCTGCCAGGTCGTTGCACGTGAACACGCCCGCGCGCTCCGCGCCGGGAATTTTTTCCGCCGGCTGGGCGCCTGTGGCGATGATCAGCTTGTCGTAGGGAAGCTCGTACGTCTCTTGCCCAGCACGCACCTGAACCAGCTTGCGACCTGGCACGATCTCCACTGCTTCATGGCCCGTGCGGACGTCAATCCCGCGCTTGGAGCGGAAGTAGTCGGCCGTGTAGACGATCAAATCTTCCGGCCGCGACAGAACTCCGGAAACTAGATATGCGAGCCCGCACGTGCCGTAGGAAACGGCATCGCCCTTTTCGAGCACAACGATCTCAAGCTGCGGGCTGAGCCGCCGCGCGCGGCTGGCCGCGCTCATGCCCGCCGCCACTCCCCCGATGACTACCAGCCGCTCTGCCACTCGTCCTCGCTTCAGGGTTATGTCGATGGGTTGCCCATCTTACGGCATGCAGCGCGGAGTGGAAAGGGCGGCTAGTGGATGCGCTTCGACTTCCGGTTCACGTAGTCGAGCAGCAGGTACTGGCCCAGCGTGCTCGGCGTCGTGAAGTAGGCCTTGCCGCGGGCGATGGCGCACACTTGGTGCACGAAGTGCACCAGGCTGTAGTCGCTGGCCAGCATGAAGGTGTTGATGATGACGCCCGAGCGCCGGCAGCGCGCCACCTCCTTCAGCGTCTCGCTCACCACCAGCGGGTCGAGCCCGAAGGCGTTCTTGTAGAGGCGCCCGTCCTCCAGCGTCAGCGCCGAGGGCTTCCCGTCGGTAATGAGAATAATCTGCCGCATGTCTTTGTTCTCGGCGTCGAGCAGGCGCCGCGCCAGCCGTAGTCCTTCGCGCGTGTTGGTGTAGTAGGGGCCGACCTGCACGCGCGCCAGTTGCCCGAGCGGCATCTCTTCGGCCGAATCGTGGAACAGCACCAGGTGCAGCGAGTCGCCCGGATACTGCGTGCGAATGAGGTGCGCCAGCGCCAGAGCCACTTTCTTCGCCGGGGTGAAGCGGTCTTCGCCGTAGAGAATCATGCTGTGGCTGCAATCGAGCAGCAGCACCGTCGCGCAGGAGCTGTGGTACTCGGACTGATGCACCTGCAAATCAGGATAATCGAGGTCGAGCGGAAAACTCAGCGCCGCGCGGCCCTCGGCGAGCCGCCGCTTGATGCTCTGGCCAAGCGTGGCCGTGATGTCGAGGTTCAAGTGGTCGCCGAACTCGTAGATCTTGGATGCGCCCACCACTTCGACGCCCGTGGCCAGCTCCTTGGTGTCGTGCCGGCCGAAGCTGGATTTGCCCAGCGCCCCCAGCAGCTCCTTGAGCTGCTTGTAGCCGAGGAAATCGAGCGCCTTGTCGGTCAACTCGAACCGCACCTGCTTCGGGTCGAACTCCTCCACCTGACCTTGCGGCGCGGGCGACGGCGGCTGGTTCACTCGGATGTGGCCTTCCTCCATCATCCGCTCCATCAGGTTTTGCAAGAACTGGTTCAGCAACTCGTCGGCCTGCTCGGGATTTTCCTGCATCGCCTGCTGCAGCTCCGCCGGCAGCATATCGTTCGCTTCCAGCGCCTCGAGGATGGCCTGGCGAAGTTGCTCGAGGGTGCGCTCGGTGTCGAGCTCGTGGATGCTCAGAAACTGCGCCTCGAAGCCGCTTTGCAGAAGGTAGTCCGCGAGTTGTGAGAGCAGCTCGTCGAGGTCTATGCCATCGGCGTCGGTCGGCGAGTAACGCGAGTAACGGGTGAAGCGCATGGCCTACTGATAGGAGCGGCGCGGGCGCCCGCCTTCCATGCGCGGGGAGGGCTCCGGCCGCACCGGCTCTTCGGCGTAGAAGCCACGCTCTTCGCTGCGGCTGATCTTTCGGTGCGCGTGCAGGCCTTCAAGGATGAACTCGCACGCCGCCACTGCCAGTGCGGGGTCGCTCGACGCTGTTACGCCCAGCGTCCCCGCCGCCTCCACCAGCCCTTGAATCTTGCGGAATTGCTTGAGCAGCTCGGCGCTCGAAGCGTCGTCGCGCAGCTTCAGCGCGCCCCCTAGCTCGAACCACTGCACCACCTGTTGCAGGTTGGAGTCGCGGAAGTACTGGTCGAAGACCTGCCCAATGGCGTCACGGACGAGTTCGCGCGCCACCTGCTCGGCGCCGCGCACTTCGCCTTCGTATTCCAGTTCAAACTTGCCGGTCAGCGAGGTCATCGCCGCGTAGACGTCGCCCACTCGCGGCACCGCTTTTGGCTCGCGCGCCAGCCGCGTGCGCCGTTCGGCGTTGCTGGCCACATTTTCCATCGCCGTGATGGGCATGCGCTGGCTCACGCCGGAGCGCTTGTCGATTTTCTTGTTCTGTCGCGCCTGAAACGCGATTTCCTCCACGATTTCGGCCACAAACTTGGGCACCTCCAGCGCCCCCGCGCCGTCGCGGCGCAGCCAGGCCTCCTGCTGCGTGATGCGCAGCCCCTCCTCGCGCGTGGCCGGGTAGTGGGTGCGCACTTCCGAGCCGATGCGGTCCTTGAGCGGGGTGATGATCTTGCCGCGCGCGGTGTAGTCCTCCGGGTTGGCCGTGAACACCAGGCAGACGTCCAGCGGCAGCCGCACCGGATAGCCCTTAATCTGAATGTCGCCCTCCTGCATAATGTTGAAGAGGCCGACTTGAATCTTGGCCGCCAGGTCAGGCAGCTCATTGATAGCGAAGATGCCGCGGTTGGAGCGAGGCAGCAGCCCGTAGTGAATCGTCAGCTCATCGGAGAGCGCCAGCCCGCCGCGGGCCGCCTTGATGGGGTCGATGTCGCCGATCATGTCGGCGATGGTGACGTCGGGCGTGGCCAGCTTCTCGACGTACCGACGGTCGCGCGGCAGCCAGGCGATGGGCGTCTGGTAGTCGCGCTCCGCCACCAGTTGCCGGCAGGCCGGACAGATAGGGTGGAGCGGGTTGTCGTTGATGGGACAGCCGGCGATGACGGGAATCTCCTCGTCGAGGAAGTTCACCAGCGCGCGCAGGATGCGGCTCTTGGCTTGCCCGCGCAGACCCAGCAGGATGAAGTTGTGCCGCGAAAGAATGGCGTTGACGATTTGCGGTGCCACGCTGTCGTCATAGCCCACGATGCCGGGGAAGAGCTCCTCGCCACGGTCGAGCTTGGCCAGCACGTTCGCCCGCATCTCCTGCTTCACGCTGCGCCGCGCGTACACTTCAGCCAAGCGGCTGCCGCGCAGTTCACCCAAGTTCTGCGGTTTGTTCATCCAGCTCTCGCTCCGGCGGGATACCTTGAACCTGCCACCCGCCCATTATAGCAACCCCTTGCTTGTTTGGATGCTACACCCGCCCGCCGCGACGGGCGTTGACTTGCCGCGCCGCTGCCGGTAGAACAGGCGGGCATTCATCTCAACAGGGAAGGGACTGGAATGAAGCTGGAAAACAAAGTCGCCATTATCACCGGCGCCTCGGAAGGCATTGGCAAGGCCATCGCCGAGCGGTTTGCCCGCGAAGGCGCTCGCGTAGTGTTAGCGGCGCGCTCGGAAGAGAAGCTGCGCGCCCTGGCCGCCAAGCTGGGCGAGCAGCGTGCGCTCGTCGAGCCCACCAACGTAGCCGACCCTGCGCAGCTCGAGCGCCTGGTGGGACAGACGGTCGAGACGTTCGGCGGCATCGACATCCTGGTCAACAACGCCGGCTTCGGCCTCTATGCGCCCGTGCACGAAATGGACTGGGAACACTTCCGCGAAATGTGGGAAGTGAACTTTTTCTCTGTCATCCGATTGACGCGCTTGGCCCTGCCGCATCTGCGCCAGCGCCGCGGCGCCGTCCTCAACATTTCTTCCGTCGCCGGAAAGATCCCGCTGCCCTTCATGGGCGCCTATTGCGCCAGCAAGTTTGCGCTGAACACGGTTTCCTCGGCGATGCGGATGGAGTTGAAGCAGGCGGGCGTTCGCGTGGTGGTGGTGCTGCCGGGCCGCGTGGCCACGAGGTTCCACCTGGACGCCTATCGCGATGGGAAAGACCTGCCGGGAGTTTTTCAACGGCGGGCCAGCGAAGGCGTGTCGGCTGCGAAAGTGGCTGATGTCGCGCTGCGCGCCCTTCTGCGCGGCAGCCGGGAAGTGGTCGTCCCCGTCCGTTTGCGCATCGCCATGGGCCTGCGTGCCCTGATGCCCGGAGTGGCTGAGTTGGTCTTGAGCCGGATGGTGAAGACTGAAACCGCCGACTGGTAGAGGTCAGGCAGAGAGATCGTGGAGGGCTTCTTCCATTTCCATCTTGCTGTGCGCCTCGCCATTCCGCCCGGCCACCTCAATGCCGCGTTGGAACATCTCCTTGGCTTCTTCGGTGCGTCCCAGGCGCGACAGTAGCAGCCCCGCCTGATGGTAGGCGGCGCTGTAATTGGGATTGAACCCGATGAGCTTCCGGAACGTCGCCAGCGCGTCCTCGCTCCGCCGGGCGTTGACATACTCCATCGCCAGCCCGTAGTGCGCGAAGGCGTCGGTGGGCCGCTCGCGGACGAATTCTTCCAGCATTTCCAGGCGCGACTTCGCCATCCCGCTTCCTTTCCTCGAACAGATTGCGAGAGCTTCCGGCAGCCACTATAGTATAGCCCGTTCAGGTGGAGGTCACGATGAGGAGAGCTCTGACGGTTCTGGCCTTGATATTGATGGCGAGCGCGCTGGCCTGGGCGCAGGGCGCCGCTCAACTACAGGCGGTGCTGGTTGTCGAAAGCATGATGGACGCCATGGGCGGCCCGGCCGCCTGGGAGAAGGCGCGCTACCTGCGCTTCGACTGGGTGGTCGAGCGCGACGCCAAGGAAGTCGCGCACGTCAAGCACCTCTGGGACCGCTACGACGGTCGCTACCGCGTCGAGTGGGAAACCCGCGATCACAAAAAGGTCGTCGCCCTCTTCAACGTCAACAGCCGGGTAGGCAAGGTTCACGTTGACGGCCACGCCGCCGAAGGAGAGGAGTTGCCCAAGTACCTGGAACAGGCCTACGGGCGCTTCATCAACGACAGCTACTGGCTGTTGATGCCGTGGAAACTGAAAGACCCGGGCGTGAAACTCGAGTACGTCAAGCAGACCGAGATGGAAGGAAAGAAGTATGACGTGTTGCACGTGAGCTTCGAGCAGGTGGGGCTTACGCCCGGCGACCACTACTGGGCTTTCATCAACCGCGAGACGCACCTGATGGACCGCTGGGCCTACTTTCTCGAGAGCTATGTTAAGGACAAGGGTGAACCGGCCCTCGACAAAGCCACGCCCTGGGATTGGCGCGACTGGCGCGACGTCGGCGGCCTCAAGCTGGCCTGCGAGAAGGTGCGCGTGGGCGAGAACGCCCGCATCCACTTTCCGGTGCTGAAAGTGTTGACGGATGTTGACGTCAGCGTGTTTGAGTCCTTCGAGGCACACTTGCCGGGCGGAGAGTAGTGATGGCGAGAAACCGAAAGAGGGCAGGGAAGAAGCGTAGCAAGCGCGAACTCCCGGGTAAACCCGTCAGCGCCTCGCAGTCCGAAATGGTCGAAGTTGTTCTCCCTCACCACTCCAACCCGCTGGGCAACATCCTCGGCGGGCGGGTGATGCACCTGATTGACATCGCCGCCGCGCTGGCGGCGCACCGCCATAGCAACAGCCTTGCCGCCACCGTGGCCGTCGACCACCTCGAGTTCCGGGAGCCCATCAAGGTCGGCGAGCTCATCGTGCTTAAGTCTTCTGTCAACCGCGCCTTCCGCACTTCGATGGAAGTGGGCGTGAAGGTGTTCGCCGAGAACATTCTCACCGGCAAACGCCGCCATACCAGCTCGGCCTATGTGACCTTTGTCGCTATTGATGAAAAGGCCAACCCCCGCCCAGTGCCGCCGGTGATTCCCGAAACGCCCGAAGAGGTGCGCCGGTATAACGAAGCCGGCCTGCGCCGCCAGGCGCGGCTGGCCCGCCGCTTCAAGCATACTGTCAGCTGAGGTGCGACCCGTGGTCGCTATCGGCCACCCGTGCTACAATTTTTGAGAACGGGCGGTTAGCTCAGTGGTAGAGCATCCCGCTTACACCGGGAAGGTCGTCCGTTCGAACCGGACACCGCCCACCATGTTGCTGGTTGTCCGACACCCGCGGGGACGTAGTTCAGTTGGTTAGAACGCTGCCCTGTCACGGCAGAGGTCGCGGGTTCGAGTCCCGTCGTCCCCGCCATCTATTTCTGCAAAGGGCTTGCTGATCACAGGCGCTTGCGGTATGCTCCGCTGCGGTTGGCAGTTTCCCCCCTTATCTCTCAGAGAGGAGCTTCCCTGAATGAAACGAAGAATGCTTGGTCTGTCCCTGCTTGCTCTGCTGGCCCTCGGTCTGGCTTTGCCGGCCATGGCGCAGGACTCGCGGGTGTACGTGCGAGTGGAATTGTGGGACGTGAAGCGGGAGAGTTGGCCCGCATTTGTGAAGGACTACGAGAAGTACGACCTGCCGGTGTACCAGAAGCTCTTGGCCGACGGCGTAATCAACGAGTACGGGATCGATTCCGCCACGCTGCACAATCCCCAGGGCTACACCCATTCCACCTGGCACGCCGCCACCAGCATGGCGGCGTTTGAGAAGGTGCAAGAGGCCTTCGATGCCGCCGAGAAGGTGCGGGGCGAGGCGGAGCAGGCCAAGCTTACGGCCGCCTTTTCCGGGATGATCGTCAAGCACCGCGACTACATGCTGTTGATTGAGGCGCAGAAGGCCAAGGCCGGCAAGCTCGACAAAGCCTACTTCTACGAGACCTCGGTGGCGGTCAAGCCCGGCCAGGGCGAGGCCTACGTCAGCTACTGGAACCAGCACACCAAGCCCATTTACGAGAAGCTGATGGCCGACGGCGTCGTCCTCGCTTACGGCCGCGGCCGCGAGGAAATCACCACCGACGGCGAAGACCGCCGGGGAAGCTGGTACGTGGTAGCCGACCTCGCCGGGCACGACAAGGTACAGGCTGCATTCCGCGAGTCGTGGGACAAGATGACCGAGGAGCAGCGCCGTGCGCGCTGGGCCTCCATCCGGGAAGTCACCGAGATGAACTCCTTTCGGGAGAACATGACTCGGCTCATCCACTGGCAGATCACGGCCCAGTAGTTCAGTTGCTCTGAAAACACTTCGGCCCGGGGATTTTCCCCGGGCCGAATGTTTTTTCTTGCGAGCCAGCGGCTACTTCTTGGGCGAGAGGATGATCTCCCGTGCCAGCCGCGTGCCCATGACTTCGCGAATCTCCAGTCGGTCCTTGTAGCCCTGCATCTGCACCTCGTCGTTGCCGATGGTGCGCTGGATGACGGCGTCTGCCTTGCCCTGATTGGCTTCCATCGTGGCCAGGTCTTTGAACTCGGTCATCAGCATCAGGTTCCAGTCGCCGGGGGTGTGGCCTTCGGTGGCGATGACCTTGTAAGAAAGAATCAGTCCTTCGGCCTTCAGGGCTTCCTGCTCTCGTTTCCAGTCGCCGGTGAGGTAGGTCAGATAAGCGGTGTTCATGCCCGGCTTGATGCGGATGAACGCAATTTCCCACACCGAGCCGTCGTGCCAGGGACGGCTCGTCATCTGCGCATACACCGAAACGCTGAGAAGCAGGAGAGTAGCCACAAGCAACCCCATCAACACACGTTGCCTTTGCATCGAATCGTACCTCTCGTTTTTGGATTTATTGGAAGCTCGCGGAGTCTAGCGGCAGTTCACTGGGGCGTCAAGAGGCGCCTGCCCTACGACAGGCTGGCGAGGGCCGCCTGCTCGTCGGTGTGGGTCTCGAGGAAGTTGGAGAGCCGCGTCCAGCCGAGCGCGATGCGGACGTGCCCGGTGGGGTTGAGCAGCCGCAGCGCGCCGCCCTTCTGCGTAATGGTGGAGTGGCAGGCGGCCAGACACCCGAAGCCGGTGCTGTCAATCGCCGTCAGCTTCTCCAGATTGAAGATGAACTTCCTGCGGTTGGCGGCCAGGAGCTGGTTCACCTGATTGCGCAACTCATCGGCGCCGGTGTGCAGGAGCTTGCCCTCGAGGTCGAGGATAACAACCTCGCCGGCTTCGCGCTGCTTACTTTGGAAGTTATTCGGCATCTCGGGCAGCCCCTATCTTGCCCGCGCGCGACCCGGAATGCAAGCCCGAACTCCTTGCCGGGTGCGCGCGAGCGTGATATTTTCTGCGGGCGATGGTGGGGCGCTGCTTCCATGTTCTCGAGTGCCTGGGCCTCCTGCTGGTCACGGCCCCGGCGGCCTTGGGGCAGGGAATCGGTTTGCCGACCCGCAGCGGCCATTGGATTGACCACCTCGAACCCACCAGCTTCGCCCAGCGCAACGACGTCGCCCCGCTGGCGGTCTTCGGCACAGGGTTCATCAACCCTACCAGTTGTCCCGCCCGGGTCGAGCTCCAAAACCTTGCCCAAGGAACCGTGTCGGCCCTGCCCGCTGATATTGAGAGCGCCACCAAAATTACGGCTGTGATACCTGCCGCTATCGCCAGCACTCCCGGCGTCTACGCAGTCACGGTGAGGTTCTACACCGCTTGCGGCTACGGTGTAATCGAGGAGTCGCGGCTCTCCAACGCCGCGCGGCTGGAGATTATCCGCACCGACTACTCCGCGCCGGAGACAACCATCGTCCTGGCGCCTTCGGGCTCCGCCTCCGGCAGCGCCGTGTTTGAATTTTCCGGCAGCGACGATTTCACCCTACCCGACCGGCTCACCTTTCAGTGCCGGCTGGATGGCGAAGCGCCGTTTGCTTGTTCTCGCCGGGCTGAGTTCGGCAACCTGGCAACGGGGAGACACACTCTGGAAGCGCGCGCCCTTGACCAGGCGGGCAACCTGGACACATCGCCTGCGACTCATTCCTGGGACGTCTGGAGTGGAGTGACCGACACGGCCATCACCTCCGGGCCGGCCAACAACAGCTCCACCCGGGAGACCTCCGCCACCTTCACCTTCACCGGCAGCGACGACCAGACGCCGCCGGAACGGCTGAGCTTCGAGTGCAGCCTCGACACCATCAACTTTACGCCCTGCTCCAGCCCACAGACCTACACCAACCTGACCAGCCTGGGGCATCTCTTCCGGGTGCGCTCGAAGGACGAGCACGGCAACGTTGACGCCACGCCGGCCTCAGTGGTTTGGTACGTCGACGTGGTGGCACCGGACACGCAAATTCAAGGGGGCCCGGCGGGGCGCGAGACCCGCACCACCGCAACCCTGGTCTTCACCTCGACCGATAACTTCAACCTTTCGATAACCTACGAGTGCAAGCTAGATGACGGCCCTTACGAACCCTGCACCAGCCCCAAGGTCTATAAGGGTTTGGGCACCGGCTCGCACACCTTCTGGGTGCGCGCCCGCGATGCTGCCGGTAATGTGGATGAATCGCCGGCGGCGCGCACCTGGACCATCGGTCGCTAGGTTACTCCCTCCACGATTCAATTCTGGCCGTTTTCCCCAGTTTTGGTCTAAGATGTGTCTTCCCCCAAGCACCCCCGTTGGAGGCTTCGAATGGCTCGCAGCGCCCTGTTGGAGGAAATCCGACAACTCAAGAGCAGCCTGGAAGAGCTGGAGAGGCGTCTGTCGGAGGTAGCGGAAGGCGACCTGCCCACACCCGTACTGGAGGACTTCAAGAAGTCGGTTGACCATGTGCGGCTCACGCTGTGGGTGATAATCTCCGCCATGCATGGGAAGAAGGAAGAGATGGCGTCCACCGTGGCGCGCTTCCGGGTGCGCCGGACGAAGGACCTGTGCCAGCAACTGGTGGCCGACATCAACGCCGGCAAGACGACTTCGCGAACGCCCGAACTTCCGATGCTGCTTTCCACTCTAAAGGAAACGCATGAACGGGTGCAGCGCCTGCTCTCCACGTCTCGATAGTTGACATCGGGGGAGAGCCGCGACAGGATTCCCCATCATTCACGAACAGGGAGGCAAAAGTGCGCAGACGCCTGGCAATCGTGACCTTCGGGCTGTTGGTGGCGCTGGCGACGGCCGGCTCGCTGGTGGCGCAGATCGACCCCGAGCTGCTGGCGGGAATGAAGGCGCGCTCCATTGGCCCGGCGGGGATGAGCGGCCGAATCGCCGACATTGTGGCGGTCGAGTCGAATTCCAACATCATCTACGTCGGTGCCTCGACCGGCGGCGTCTGGAAGTCGGTGAACGGCGGGATAACCTGGACGCCGATTTTCGATGATCAGCCCGTCCACTCCATCGGCGCTCTGGCCGTCTTTCAAGCCAATCCAGACATCGTGTGGGTGGGCACAGGTGAAGGCAACACTCGCAACAGCGTCTCAGTGGGCAATGGCATTTACCGTTCGCTCGACGCCGGCCGGACTTGGACGCACCTCGGACTCGCCGACACCGAGCGCATCCACCGAGTCCTCCTGCATCCGACCAATCCGGACGTCGCCTACGTGTGCGCCCCGGGCAAGCTCTGGGGCGAGAACCCCGAGCGCGGTGTCTTCAAGACCGAAGACGGTGGCAAGACTTGGAAGAAGATTCTGTACGTGAACGAAAAGACCGGCTGCGGCGACCTGGCGATGGATCCGGCCAACCCCGATAAACTTATCGCTGGAATGTGGGAGCACCGCCGCTGGCCGTGGTTCTTCCGCTCCGGGGGGCCAGGTTCAGGGATGTACGTCACGGTGGACGGCGGCATCACGTGGAAGCGCCGCACGGAAGACGACGGCCTGCCCACGGGCCACCTGGGGCGAATGGGCATCGCGTTCTTCCGCAGTGACTCGCAGATTGTTTACGCTCTGGTTGAAGCCGAAAAAAGCGCGCTGCTGCGCTCGGAGGACGGCGGCTGGACGTGGAAGAAGGTGAACGAAGAGGCCACTATCGCCCCGCGGCCGTTCTACTACGCCGATATCCGCGTCGATCCTGAGAGGCCGAATCGCATCTACAATCTCCACTCGCAAATGACGGTATCGGACGACAGCGGCAAGACCTTTCGCACCCTCATCGGCTTCAACAAGCTCCATCCTGACCACCACGCCATGTGGATCAACCCGCGCGACCCGCGGCACATCATCGAGGGCAATGACGGCGGCGTCGGCATCAGCTACGACCGCGGCGAAACCTGGCGGTTCGTCAGCAACTTGCCGCTGGCGCAGTTCTACCACGTCAATGTCGATATGAGCACGCCCTATCGCGTCATGGGCGGCTTGCAGGACAACGGCTCCTGGTGGGGTCCGAGCTCGGTGTGGGAGAACGGCGGCATCCGCAACCAGCACTGGGAGGAAGTTGGTTTCGGCGACGGTTTCGACGTGCTCAGCGACCCGCAGGAGCCTTGGATCGGCTATTCGATGAGCCAGGAGGGCTACTTGATGCGCTGGAACGTGCGCACCGGCGAGCGCAAGGACATCCGCCCGCCGGCGCCCGATGGGGTGGGCCTGCGCTTCAACTGGAATTCGGCCCTGGCCATTGACCCCTTCGAGCCGCGCACCATCTACTACGGCAGCCAGTTCGTCCACAAGTCCACCGACCGCGGCGACACCTGGATGACCCTCAGCCCTGACCTGACCACCAACAACCCCGAGTGGCAGAAGCAGAACGACAGCGGCGGGCTGACCCCGGACGTGAGTGGGGCGGAGAACTTCACCACCATCATCAGCATTGCGCCCAGCGCAGTGGAGCGAGGCGTCATCTGGGTGGGCACCGACGACGGCCGGCTGCACGTCACTCGCGACGCCGGCAAGACTTGGACGAGCGTGGAGAAGAACGTCAAGGGCGTCCCCGAAAACACCTGGATTCCCCACATTCGGCCGTCCCGGTTTTCCGGCGCCGCCGCCTTTGTCGTTTTCGACGACCACCGGCGCTCGAACTGGACCCCCTACGTCTTCAAGACCACCGACTACGGCAGGACGTGGACGAGCCTGGCCAGCAAAGACATTCGCGGCTACGCGCTGGCCATCGAGCAGGATACGGTCAAAGAGGACTTGCTTTTCCTCGGCACCGAGTTCGGCCTGTACGTCAGCTTGGATGGCGGCAAGAGCTGGTTTCAGTGGAAACACGGTGTGCCGACGGCGTCGGCGATGGATTTGGCCGTGCACCCGCGCGAGTCCGACCTGGTCATCGCCACTCATGGGCGCTCGCTCTACATCCTGGATGACATCCGTCCCCTGCGCTCGCTGACTGCTGAAGTGCTGAAGGAACCGCTTCACCTGTTTGAGCCGCCCGAGGCGCAGCAGTACATGATCAAGCAGACCGGCGGCTCCCGCTTCCCGGGACAAACGGAGTTCCGCGGCGAGAACCGGCCCTACGGTGCCCTGCTCACCTATTCGCTCAACTTCGACGACCTGCCATTGCCGAGTGAAGAAAGAGAACGGGAGCGCAAGGAGCAGGAGCGCCAGGCTCGCGCGGCCGAGCAAGGCGCCGGGGAAGAAAAGAAAGACGAAAAGAAACCGCAGGTGGACATCAGCATCACCGACGCCTCGGGGAAGACGATTCGCAGCTTCAAGGGCCCCGCCGTGCGTGGCGTGAACCGCGCGGTGTGGAACTTGCGCCGCGATGCCTTCAAGGAGCCGCGCCGCGACACCGACGAGCCTTCCTTCTTCGAACCGAGCTACCTCGAAGTGCTGCCGGGGATCTACGGTGTGACGGTGAAGTACAAGGACAAGGAGGCCAAGGGAACCATCCGCGTGGTGCCCGATCCGCGCTACGACATCCCTATGGCTGACCGCGAAGCCAAGTGGGCGGCCATCGAGCGGGCCGGCGCCCTGTTGGCCAACCTCAGCGAAGCGATTGACCAACTCCGCGATGCCCGGAGTGACATTGAAGTGGCGATCAAGAAGGTCGAGGATCGCCAGAAAGACAAGAAGGGCGACGAGAAGCAGGCCAAAGAGCTGTTGCAGGCCGCGCGCACGCTCCAAAAATCGCTGAACCAGATGGAGAGGCGACTCTGGGTACCGCCGCGCAGCAAGGGCATCCAGCCGGATACGGACGTGATGGTCAAAGTTCGTTATGTGCTGCGCTCACTGGGTTCCTCCTGGGACAAGCCCACCGACGCGCAACTCACCTATCTGCGTCAGGCGGAAGCGGAGGCGAACAAAGTGCTGGCCGACTTCGACAACCTCTTCGCCACGGAGGTGGCCGACTTCCGCCGACGGGTGCGCGAGGCCGCCATTGAGTTGCTGCCGGAGAAGCCGGCGGAGTCCAAACAGGAGTAGGCCGCGGCAGTTTGCTGTTTATTCTCGCGCTTGAATCGCGTATGCTTCCAGCGTCATAGGAATGAGTCTCCGAACCTTCACTTCGGAAGCGCTAGGCGACCTTCGAACCACCTCCGCTATAGTTCCCAGTTCCCGCTACCTCGCCCAGGCCATGCTGGAACCGCTGACTCTGGCGCGCGCCAAGGTGGTGGTGGAGCTCGGCCCCGGCACCGGCGCGCTGACGCAAGGTCTGCTGGCGCTGATGCCGCCCGAGGCCACCTTAGTGGCCTTCGAAGTCAACCCGCGGTTCCTGGAGTATCTCCGCCAGCGGTTTCCCGACCGGCGGCTGATCCTGGTCAACCGCAGCGCGGTGACGTTGCAGGCGGAGCTGGAGCGACGCGGCGTGACACAAGTGGATGCAGCGGTATCGTCGCTGGGCGTGACCTTCATGTCGAACGGAGCCCGGCACGCCGTATGGGGCGGCTTGGCGCGCTTTCTCACGGACGACGGCGTCTTTACTCAGTATCACTACGTGCACGGATTGCTGCCGTGGTATCAGAAGGAGAATGGGAGGCTGGTTCGTTTCCGCGCCGTGGAGCTTCTAAGCCGATACTTCCGCCAAATCGAGCGGAAGGTCGTCTGGCGCAACGTGCCTCCCGCGTTCGTCTTCATCTGCCGCAAGTAGCCTGCGAGTCTCCTGCCTCTACGACGCGTACAGCCGGTCAATCTTGGCGGCGAGGATGAAGTCGCTTTCGGTAAGCCCGTTGATCTTGTGTGTCCAGGTGGTGATGTCGACGCGTCCCCAGGCGAGGTAGAGGTCGGGGTGGTGTCCCTGCTGCTCGGCCAGTTCCCCGACGCGGTTGACGAAGTCGAGCGCTGTGCGGAAGTCCTTGAACCTGAAGCTGCGCTTGAGGTGGTGCTCGCCCACCACCTCCCAGTCGGGCAACTGGCGCGCCAGTGCCGCCAGCTCCTCACCCGTGAGCCCCGGCACGCCGCCGCGGCACGGCACACAATTCTTTTCCGCCAGGTCGGTCACGGGTTCTCTTCGTATTTGAGGCCGGCCTCGCGCAGCAGGTCTTGAATTTCCTTCCACAGATCGCCGGGGAGCGGCCGGCCGCAGCCAATCTCCAGGGTCACCTCGGCGGGCACCTTACGCCCCTTCAGCTTTTCGAGCAGAGTCGCCACTGCTGCCGCGGCGTCCGCGGAAGCCCTGATCCGCAAACCGTAGACGGGAGGCGGAGGCAGGCTGACGCCCCAGAAGCCTTCATCCGGGGAGATGAGCTCCACTGCCACTGAGGTCAAGCCGTCGGCCGCCGGCCGGGCGCCGACCAGGCGGGCTTTGGCGGAGAGGCCCCGGCTGGGGAGTCGCAGTTCCAGCTCCTCCACCGGCGGTGGTGCCGATTTCACCTGCAAGGTCGCGCCGAAGGCGCTGACCATCCCGGTCTCGGCCTTCAGCATTGCCGCTTGGCCGTCGGTCGCCGTCCAGTGGAGTTCCACCGGCAGCACGAGGAAGACGCGCTGACCGCGACGGCGTTCGGTGGCAGCCTCGGTCGCGCTCATGGAGTTATTGAGGCAGCTTCGGTTCCTGGATGTCGTAGGGCACGTTGAGCGCGCGCAAGAACGCTAGCAGGTCGGCGCGCTGCTGCTTGGTCAGCTTGCGAGGTTCGAGGCTGGGGTCGCCCACCGGGTTGGGGAGGCCGCCGGATAGCATCAAGTCCACCGCTTCCTCCAGCGTGGCCACGCTGCCGTTGTGGAAGTAGGGTGCCGACTCGGCAATGTCGAGCAGGGTCGGCGTCTTGAAAGCGCCTTTGTGGCGCTCGTCTTTGGTGACGTTGAAGCGGCCGAGGTCGGAGAACTCCTTCTTCTGCGCATCCCAGCCGATGCCGACAGTATGGAACTGCAGATCGGTGAGCAAGACTCCGGCGTGGCAGTTGGTGCACTTGGCGACTTCGTCGAACACTTTCCAGCCGCGCCGGGCGGCGGGGCGCAAGGCTTTCTCGTCGCCCTCGCGGAAGCGCACCCAGGCGGACTTGTTCGCTACGATGGTGCGCATGAACGCCGCCAGCGCCTTGGCGACATTGTCCGGCGTGCAGCCGCTGCCGAAGACTTCCTGGAACTGCTTGCGGTAGCCTTCCATCGCGTCCAGCTTCTTGCAGATGTCGTCCGGGCTGGGCTTGCCGTCCTTGCCGGCGGCGCCCATGTTGCCGCCCGACCAGGCGGCCTTGGCCTGGGCCTCGAGAGTCTTGGCGCGCCCGTCCCAGTAGAACTCCTTGTGGTAGCCGATGTTCCACATCGTCGGACTGGAGCGGGTGAGCTTGACGTTGTAGGCGCCGATAGCGGTGGGCAGGCCGTCGGTCAGACCCTTCTCCTTCAGGTGGCAGGAGTAGCAGGAGCGCGAGCCGTCGCCGCTGAGCCGCTTGTCGTAGTAGAGCTGCTTGCCCAGTTCGACCTTGGCCGCCGTCATCGGGTTGTCAGCTGGAATCGCCATCGCCTCGTAGCTTTTGATTTCGGGCCAGGGCGAGGCGGCCGGCTGCTGCGCGCCGGTTCGGCTTGAGGGCAACAGCAGCAGGAGCGTGGCGGTAACTACCAGAGCGAAGAGTGCAAGCCCGCGGCGGGGTTCCATTGCGACCTCCTGGAGTCAGATAAGGAATCCATCCTAGACGCAGCGGTGAAACGAATGCAACGGGAAGTTATCGGCGGGAGTTGCCGATGAGTTTCTTGGCCCGCAACTGCTCTTCCAGTGTGGTACGCAGCTCGCTCTCCGGCATGGAGACGTAGCGGATAAAGTCGAGCCTCAACATGGCGGGCCGGTCCTCCTTCTGCACCACCACGCCGAGGTTCCGCCGCTCGGAGTCGAGGATGACTTCAATAAAGTGCAGGTCAGGATCGAGGGCAGTGAGGTGAGGCTCGAGCCGCTGGCGGATGCTGCGCTTGCGCTCCGGCGTCAGTTCCATGCCGGCGAATTGTAGCACTTTCGCCGCAGCGGCGATGGCCTAGCGACGCAGATGGTGAGGAACGCTGGTGACGATGATGTGCGGCTTGAACAAGAGAGCAACCTTCAGAAACGCGGTTGTCTGGTTGTGCAGGAAGTGGTGCCACCAGCGGTTGGAGACAAACTCAGGGATGACCACGGTCACGACGTCTTCGTCGCGCCAGCTCCGCACTTCATCTATGAACCGCAGCAACGGTCCGCGGATGGAGCGGTAGGGCGACTCCAGGATGACGAGAGGGACATCCGGCGCCCAGGAGTGCCATTGCTGCTGGAGTTCCTCCGGGTGCTCGCCGTCGCGGTTGACATGGACCGCGATGACGTCTTTGGAGATCGAGCGGGCGTACTCAATGGCCGCCAGCACCATCTTGTTGATGCCGGCCACGGGGACGACGGCGGTGTGGCGCAACTCCTCGGGCTTCTGGTAATCCATCAGCGACAGTTCGCGGGTGACCACGAAGTAGTGATTGCGGATGCGCCGGAACATGAACATGATTGCCGCCAGGGCGACGATCACCATCCAGGCGCCTTCTTTGAATTTCACCACCGCCACCACCAACAGCACCAACGCCGTGGCTACCGCTCCGACGGCGTTGACGGCGGCGCGCCAGCCGGCGCCCGGCTCCTTGGACTTTCGCCAGTGGACCACCATTCCTGCCTGAGAGAGCGTGAAGGCAAGAAAGACGCCCACCATGTAGAGGGGAATCAGAGCGTGCACGCTGCCCCCGAACACAACCAGCAGAAGAATGGCGACCAGCGCCAGGAACAGCATCCCGTTGGAGAAAACCAGGCGGTCGCCGAGGTTGGCGAGTTGTCGCGGCAGGAACCGGTCCTGGGCGACGATGGAGCACAGGCGGGGAAAATCGGCAAAACTGGTATTCGCGGCGAGGATCAGGATCGCCATAGTCGAGGCCTGAATGGCGTAGTAGATGGGTCCCACGCCGAAGATAGCGCGGCCGAGCTGCGAGAGCAGTGTCTCCTCGGGCCGATGAGGGAAATTGTAGGCGTAGGCGAGGAAGCTGGTACCGAGGAACATCGTGGCCAGCAGGCTCGCCATGACGTAGAGCGTGACCGAAGCGTTGCGGGAAACCGGCGGCTTGAAGATGCGCACGCCGTTGGCGACGGCTTCGACACCAGTCAACGCCGCACAGCCAGCGGCGAAGGCGCGCAGCAGCAGGAAGACATAGGCGACGCTCATCAGCTCCTGGGTGGCTTGCGCAGGCGGAGGAACGACTTCGCCCTGAAGGTAGCGCCAGAGGCCTCCTCCAATAAGTGCGAACATGCAGAGGATGAAGAAGTAGACGGGGCCGGCAAAGACCGCGGCGGACTCGCGCACACCCCGGAGGTTCACAACCAGGATCAAGACCACGGCGAGAATGCAAAGGCTGACACGATGAGAGTAGAGAGCGGGGACCGCCGACGTGATAGCCGCCACGCCGGCCGCCACGCTCACCGCCACCGTCAGGATGTAATCCATCAGCAGTGCAGCGGCGCCGGCCAGGGCAGCAGTGACGCCCAGGTTTTCCTTGGCGACCGTATAGGCGCCGCCTCCGGTGGGATACGCATGCAACGTCTGGCCATAGGAAATGGCGACGATGGCGGTGAGGATGACAATGGCCCCGGCGATTGGAACGGCGTAGTGGAGGGGGACAACCAGTCCCATGGCGGCCCCGGCGCTGAGTGCGAGCAGGATTTCTTCGGTGGCGTAGGCGGTCGAGGACAGGTTGTCGGAGGCAAGGACGGCCAGGGCGGCCTTCTTCGACAGATGCTGTTCGGGGAGGGCGGCAGTTTCCAGCGGGCTGCCGATAAGAATCTGCTTGAGGCGGCGGAACATCAGTTGGCGGCGCTTCTCCCGTTTCCTTCTAACACAGCAGTGGCACGCGAGCAAGCCAGGCTTGACGCGGCGGGGCCGCGGCGGCTACACTAGCAGTGCATCCAGAAGTTGGGGAGAAGAGAAGGGGATGCGGTTACCCCGCGAGTACGTGGAGTATATGTCGCGCGCGCTGCTGCAGCGCCTGCAGGCGGCGAACGTGATCGAAGCGGCCGCCCCGGACCCGGTGCGCGAGGCCGTGGCCCAGACCATCCTCGACGAACTGGCCATCGAAGACCGCATCAACGACAAAGTCCGCGAGTACATGAACCAGTACGCGGACGAAATCCGCCGCCAGGGCATCAGTTATCAGGAGATGTTCAAGCGCATCAAGAGCGAGCTGGTGCGGCGCGAGAAGGTGATCCTGTGATGCGGCTGAGCCGGGAGAAAATCGTTCGGCTCTCCCACCTCATCGTAGAAAGAATCGCTTCTTTTGACGACGTCGAGTTCGTAGAAGACCGCAACACCGTGCGGTTGGAAATTGTGAAAGTCCTCCAGGACCTGCTGCGCGAAGAAGAAAACATGGAAGCCGCCGCGCGGCAGAAGATTGCCTCCCAGAAGCGCCCCATCCCCGAAGGTAGCGCGGAGTGGGAGACGCTCTACCGCAAGTACTACACCGAAGAATTGCGCCGCCTGGGCATCGACGCCTAGCCCGGTTCCAATTCGGACTTCTCCGGGAAGGGTCGTTCGAGAGTTTTTGTGTCCGGTTTGGAACGGGGTTAGTCGCGGCGCTTGAGGACCGGCGGCTTGTCTTCTTCTTTCTTTTCTTCGTCCTCTTGCTTCTTCTCGCGGCTGCGGAGGGTGGGCCGGTCGGACTTCTCGTCTTCAATCTTGCGCCCGGCGGCCAATTGCGCCAGGCGGGCCTTGACTTGCTCGAACTCCGAGGTCGTCACCACGTACTCCGGCTGGGCCGGCAGCAACGAGGCGATTTCACTCTGCGCCCGGGTCACGCGCTCGCCGGTGGGCGGGTGCGAGGAGAAAATCTTGGGGACCGAGCCGGGCTGCTTGCGCTCCTTCTCGCGAATCTTTTCGAAGAAGGTGATGAACGCCGTTGGGTCGTAGCCGGCCTTGTACATGTACTGCACGCCCAGGAAGTCGGCTTCGCGCTCGGCGTCGCGGCTGAACTTGAGGAAGGCCAGCGGCAGGCCGAAATTCAGGCCCTGATAAATCCCGTAGCCCGCCCAGCCGCCGGGCAGGAAGATGATGGCCGGAATCAGCGCCCACTGCGTAATCTGCGCCTTGGTGGCCTGGCGCGTGGCATGCCGCGCGGTTACGTGCGCGATCTCGTGCGCCATCACGCCGGCCAGCTCGGCCTCCTCATCCGCCGCCATCACCAGGCCGGAGTTGATGTAGAAGAAGCCGCCGGGCAACGCGAAGGCGTTGATTTCCTCCGAGTCAATCACCTTGACGGTGAAGGGCACGCGTGCGTCGGAGTTGCGCACCAGATTCTGGGCGACCTTGTCGACATAGGCCACCACCACCGGGTCCTGCACCAGCCGGGCGGTCTGCTCAATCTGCTGGGAGAGCTGCTTGCCGAGGGCGATCTCGGACTCGAGCGAATAGAGGTTGATGCCCTTGCCGACGTCCCGCTCGCCGATCTTGCTGACGTCTTTCTTTTCGTCCTTCTTTTCGTCGCCCGCCAGGACGGCGGTCGGCGCCAGCAGGAACAGGCTCAGGACGATGGCCAGCGCGGCGCGAGGTGTGGTTCGCATCGTGTCTCCCTCGGATACGCCTATGGTAGCACGCCCGACACTCCAATCCAACTCCGCTTAATTGGATGGCAGCGGGGGCCAAAACGTTACCCTGGCCTCGACCCGCACTTGACTGGGGCAGGCGAGCAGTTCTAAAGTGCCTGCGCGAGCCACCGCAGCGGAGGCCCAGTGCCGCGCAGTCTTCAGCTAGGCCAAATCTGGCGCTACAACGCCACCGGCGAGAACTTCCTGGTGACCAAGCTCTACCAGGAGGTGTTCTCCACCTACGCCGTGATGCGCAAGGTGGGCGACGAAACCGCGGGTACGGTGCGGGTGAAAGCGCAGAAGACCGCCGACGGCGTCAGCCTGCCCGGGTATACCTTTACCCAAGAGGAAAAGTAGCCTCCCCGCAACTCGAGTGGCGTCCACTCCTCCAACAGCCCAAGCCACAGCGCGGTCACGCGGGTGGGTCCATCCCTTTCGTCGCCTCTACGACTGGGTGCTGTCATGGGCAAACACGCGCTGGGGCCCGGCGGCGCTGAGCGCGCTGGCTTTCACTGAATCGGTTATCTTCCCCGTCCCGCCCGACCCGCTGCTGATGGCGTTGTCGCTGGGGCGCCCGCAGCACAGCTACCGCTACGCGCTGATTTCCACCGTTAGTTCCGTGGCGGGAGGTGTGTGCGGCTACGCTGTGGGCTACTGGGTGTGGCATCTCGTCAGCGCTTGGTTTTTTGCCTATGTGCCCGGCTTTACGCCGGAGAATTTTGCCTACGTGCAGGCGAGGTACGACGAGAACGCCTTTCTGGCCATCTTCGCTGCCGCCTTCACGCCGATTCCCTACAAGGTGTTCACCATTGCCAGCGGGGTGTTCCAGACCGGCATACCGGTCCTGGTGGCGGCCAGCGTGCTGGGGCGCGGGCTGCGCTTCTTCGCCGTAGCGGGGCTGATGAAGCGCTGGGGCCCGCAGGCCAGGGAGTTCATCGACCGCTACTTCAACTGGCTGACTCTGCTCTTCTTCCTGCTGCTGGCGCTGGGCTTCTGGCTCCTCCCGAAGCTGTTTTGAGCTGCGCGCGGCTTGACCCGTGAGCGGGGGCGCGGTAGGCTCGCAGAGGAGGGCAGGCGGAAGCATACGCGATGAAGAGCGCCCGAGGCTCACTGCCCGCAGTCACCTTCGTTCTCGTTTTGCTGTTCCCTTGGACAGCCCTTTCGCCGTCGAGCGCGTCTCCCTACCCGCCGGGCATAGTGGAAGTGAGCGACCCGTGGGGAGAAAACCCCACGCTGAAGTTTCGGATCGGCCACGAGCACAAGGTGCTGCTGGCAACCGACTACTGCTACGGCGACCTCTACGTTTCCGCCTCACGCATCCGTTACCACGTAGTAGGGCCGTACTCGGTGCACAGTTTCGATCTGGCGCGGTCGGAAGTGACCGGCACCAAGCCGTGGTACTTCGGGCTGGAGATGGTGACCAAGCCCCGGAAGTACCACGTCGTGCTTTATCCGCTGGACAAAGGCACGCCGCAGGTGGCGATTCTGGTGGCGGTGATTGACCCGAACTACATCAACCCGCAGCCGCTGGCGGACGCTCTGACCAACTTTCCGATGGCGCTGGAGCGGGCGCGAGCCAACCTGCCCCGGCCGGCGCCGCCGCCCCCGCCCCCCGAGCCGCCCAAACCGCCTGAGGTGCTGATTCTGGAACCGGCCGGTGAGAACGTCGAAGTCAACACGGCGACCATCGACGTCCGCGGTGTGGCGATGGACTCGAAGGGCATCGCGTTGGTTCGAGTGGGCAATAAGCTCGCCACCATGCAGCCGCGCACCCTGCTGGCTACCGAGTTCTGGGTTGAAGACCTGCCGCTGGCGATCGGCGAGAACCAGATCGAAGTCGTAGTGACCAACACCGAGCGAGTGGAAGCGAAGAGCGTCGTAAAAGTCGGGCGCGTTGAGGCGCCGCCGCCGGAGCCGCCCAAGCCCACCGGCCTGAGTGTGGACGAAGTAACCAAGCTGCTGGCAGCGGGCGTGACTCCGGCGCGGGTGGAAACCATCGTCAAGGAGCGCGGCGTCGGGTTCGAGCTGAACGACGAGAACGAGAAGAAGCTGCGCGACGCCGGCGCCACCGACGCGCTCCTGCTCGTCATTGCCAAAACCAGGAAGTAGTTCGCGGGCGCGCTTTACTTCGGTTTGCGGAGCAGCTCTTCTTCCGCCGCCTTGGCTTTGCGAGCGCGGTCGAGGCCGCGCTGGGCGTCGGCATGGCTCGGATCCAGTACCACAGCAGCCTCAAAGGCGCGTATGGCATCGTCGTAGTCGCCCCGGTCCATCGCCGCCCGTCCATCCTGAATGAACTGCTGAACCTTCTGGGCGTCGACCCTCGGAACGCGCGCGGCCGGCGGCGGCTCCTTGGCCAGCAGGGCGCGGCGCATGCGCTGGCGGGCCTCGCGCACCTCGGGATTGTTGGGGGCGCGCTTGTGGGCTTCCTCGAGCAAGGTGCGGGCGGTTTCGCGGTCGCCGCGCTCGTAGGCGTCGCGCGCCTCGCGGAGGATGGCCCGCAGCGTCCGTTCGTCCTCGGTGGGGGCCGCTTCCTTTGGCGGCGGTTCTGCCGGTGTCGTTTCGACCCGAGCCGGAGGCTGTGCTTGGGGCGCCGGAACAGTTTGAGCCGGTGGCAGCTCGGTCTGTGGCGCAGTTGTTTGCCGGGTTGGCCAGCCGAGCTTGCCGCTAACGGTCAGGAAAGCGATGCCAGCAACCAGGGCGAGCCCACCACCGATCCCGATGTATCTCCAGATAGACGGTTCCTCCGGCGGCGGTTGCTGGAACATGGCTCGAGCCGGGGCGGCGGCCGCGGGTCGCGGTGGAGGCGCCGGGGCGGCACGAGGCACCGACGGCGGAGCCACGGCGGGCACAGCCGGCTGGGAGCGCGCGCCCGATGCAGTCGTGGGCGTGCGTTGGACTCTCGGAGCAGGCGGGCGCAATTGTTGGGCGATGGATTCCAACTCTTCGCGCATGGCGTCGGCGGTGGGGAAGCGATGGTCGGGATTCTTCTCCAGCGCGCGCAACACCAGCCGCGCCAGCGCGGGCGGCAAGTCCTGCTTGACGCTCAGAGGGTTGGTGGGCTGGGTCTGCACGTGCGCCACCAGCATCATCACCGGCGTGTTGGCGGTGAAGGGCAGGCGCCCAGTCAGCATTTCGTAGAGGACAACGCCGAGCGAGTAGAGGTCGGTACGTCCGTCGAGCGAGTCGCCTTTGGTGCCCATGGCCTGCTCGGGCGACATGTATTCGGGCGTGCCGACCACAAAGCCGGTGCCGGTGAGCGAAGCGCGGTGGAGCGTGTTGCTGCCTTCCTTGACCTTGGCGACGCCGAAGTCGAGCACTTTGGCGCGCTCGCTGCCGTCGGGATCGGTGGCCAGCAGGATGTTGGACGGCTTGATGTCACGGTGGACGATGCCAAGCTGGTGGGCGGCGCTGAGGGCTTCGGCCACCTCGCCGGCGATGCGGATGGCGCGCAGGGGCTCGAGCGGCTCGCCGCTGGCCAGGGCTTGGTCGAGGCTGGGCCCGTCGACGAACTCGAGCACCATGAAGGGCCGGCCGTCTTCGGTTTCGTCGTAGTCGCGCACCTGGACGGCGTTGGGGTGGTTGAGGCGGCGCATCACCAGCGCTTCGGAGCGGAACCGCTGCAGAAACTCGGCTTCCTCCAGCAGGTGCGACTTCACCACCTTGAGCGCGCAGATTTCGTTGAAGTGCAGGTGGCGCGCCTTGTAGACCGTGCCCATGCCGCCCGCGCCCAGCTTGCTGAGGATTTCATACTTGCCGCGGATGACTGCGCCCTCTTGGAACTCGGTGATGTGGCGCAGGCCCACGCCATCCTTGGGACAAACGGTGAAATCAACCGGATAGACCGATTTGCAGACCGGACAGCTCTTCACCAGTTCATCTTAGGCGCGCGGCCGGTGGTTTTCAATTGCGGAGATTCTCAAAGGGAGCGGCCGGGAAGTTGGAGGACGTCGTCGACCGGCATCAGCTCGCGTGTCAGAAACGGCTCGCCGTAGCGGACACCGACCAGCGAGCCGTAGTAGCGGCAGATGGCGTCGAGGCGTTCTTCGAGGCCGGTCAGCGGGATGTGGATGCCGCGCTGCATCTTGGGCGCATCGAACTGCGAGCGGTAGCAGGCGATGGCGCGGGCGCGGCGCTTGTAGTCGCGGGTGATGTCGACGATGAAGCTGGGCGCGGCCTGCTTGCCGAGGTCGAACAGCAGCGAGTAGAGAACCTTGGTCGGCCGGTGCGGCGGCAGGCCGAGGTCAAGCTTGGCCAGGCCGGCGAGGTAGCAGGCTTTGTAGCCGATGTGGCTGGCGGCGACGTGGTCGGGATGGCGTCCTTTCCAATAGGGAAGAATGACCACGCGCGGGCGCAGGGCGCGCAGGCGCGCGGCGACTTCGTGCAGGGTCGTGCGGTCGGGCTCGAGCGCCGAGTCGGGCAGGCCGAGGTTCTCGCGATGGTGGAGGCCGAGGGCGCGGGTGGCGGCGCGGGCTTCGCGGGCGCGCTGCTCGGGCGTGCCGCGGGTGCCCATCTCGCCGCGGGTGAGGTCGAGGACGCCGACGCGGTAGCCGCGGCGCACGGCGCCGGCCAGCGTGCCGCCGCAGGCCAGCTCGGCGTCGTCGGGGTGAGCGACAATCGCCAGCAAGTCAACCCCGCTCGGCTTCATGGCGTCAGTCCCACCTTCTTCAGCAACTCCAAGGCGCGCCGGACTTGGGCCACGTCGATGCGATACTTGGCCAGCTTGCGCCCGTCGAGCATCAGCACCGGCACTTGCTCGCCGTAGCGCTGCGCCAGCCCTGGGTCGGTGTCCACATCCACTTCCTTGAGCGCTACACCAAACTCGCGCAGCACCGGCGCGAGCGTTCCCTTGGCCTCGTCGCAGAGATGGCAGCCGACACGCGTATACAAGACAAGCTCCATCGCGCTATCTTTATCACTCCCTTGATTGGTTTGCCAGAGGAGAATATGGCCGAAAAACCGTTGGAGGGACAGGTAGCGCTGGTGACGGGCGGGGCGCGGCGCATCGGCCGCAGCATTGCGCTGGCGCTGGCGGGCGCGGGCGCGCGGGTGGCGGTGCACTACAACACTTCGAAGGGCGACGCCGAGGCGACGCGGCGCGAGATCGAGCAGCGAGGCGGGGAAGCGTTCCTCACCCAGGGCGACCTCAGTCGCGTCGACGAAGCGCGCCGCGTGGCCGAAGCCGCGCTCCAGCACTTCGGACGCGTCGACCTCCTCATCAACAACGCCGGCATCTGGGAGCCGCATCACTGGGACAAGATCACCGAGGCGGTCTGGGATCGCTTCCTCGACACCAACCTCAAGTCGCAGTTCTTTCTGGCGCAGGCGCTGGCGCCGCAGATGAAGCAGCGCGGCCGCGGCTGCATCGTCAACCTGGCCTCCATCGGCGGCCTGCGGGCCTGGTCGGAGTTCATCCCCTACTGCGTGTCGAAGGCGGGCGTCATCATGCTGACGCGCGCGCTGGCCAAGGCGCTGGGGCCGGAGATCCGGGTCAACGCCGTGGCGCCCGGTTCGGTGCAGTTCCCGGGCGAAGCGCCTGACCAGAACTACATTCGCCGGGCGCCGCTGCAGCGCACCGGGACGCCGGACGACATAGTGCAAACTGTCCTCTTCCTGTGTACGAGCGCAGATTTCGTCACCGGCCAGACCATTGTGGTTGACGGCGGCTTCAGCCTCACATAGACCAAACGGTTTAGAATCAATAGCATACAAAATACTGCAACGTTTGGGCCTATTCCTGCAACTAAATTGCCAGGTGCCGCATCCATTCTGAGTGCACAGGGGGCAGGGAAGGAAATGGAAATGGCAGTGGCAACCAGAACTCGAAGCAAGGCCGTGTCGGGCCGCTACGCCGCCTTTGAGCGGCTGCTGCGCGCCCGCCGGTCGGAGCTGCGCAACCATCTGCGCTCTCACTGGGAAGAAGTCCAGGCTCAGACACTGCCCGACGACACTTACGGCAGGGCCGCCCAATTCCAGCTTGAAGACCTGGCTGTCGGAACCATCGAGCGCGAGCAGGCCCTGCTGAACGAGATTGAGCAGGCGCTGGGGCGTCTGCGCGAAGGGATCTATGGGACTTGCACCGAATGCGGCGACGAGATCCCCGAGCGCCGGCTGAAGGCGCTTCCCTGGACGCGCCTCTGCCTGCGTTGCGCCCAGCGGCGCCAGAGCGTTCTTACCAACTAACCACTCGACCCCAAGCCTCTCCGACAATTCCCCCGCGGTTCGGAGGGGCGCTTTGTTTTCAAAGAGCGAAAAGCAGATCCCTCGACTTCGTCCCGATTTCATCGGGACTCCGCTCGGGATGACCAAAAACCCTAGTAGGCAGCGAGTTGCTCGAGGCGGGCGACCACCTTGTCGGGGTTAATCATAAAGTAGTCCTCCAGCGGCGGGCTGAAGGGCATCTTGGGAATGTCGGGCCCGGTGATGCGCATGACGGGCGCGTCGAGGTCGTCAAACGCGTTCTCCTGGATCAGCGCCGCGACTTCGGCGCCCGGCCCCATGGTCAGCTTTTCTTCGTGGACGATGGCGACGCGGTTGGTCTTGCGCACAGTGCCGAGAATGGCTTCGGTATCGAGCGGGCGCAGCGTGCGCAGGTCAACCACCTCGCAGCTCACCCCGTGCTTGGCTTCCATTTTTTCCGCCGCCGCCAGCGACACCTGCAAACCGTAGCCGAACGTAATGATGCTCAGGTCTTTGCCTTCGCGCTTCACCGCCGCCTTGCCGATGGGCACGGTGAAGTCGTCGTCGGGCAGCTCTTCCTTCACCGAGCGGTAGAGCTTCTTGTGCTCGAAGTAGAGGTAGCAGTCCTTGCCCCGGATGCACGACTTCAGCAGGCCCTTGGCGTCGTAGGGCGTCGCCGGATAGACAACCTTCAGTCCGGCCTCGTGCATGAACCAACTGACGTTGTCCTGCGAGTGGAACAACCCGCCGCCCACACCGCCGCCGCAACAGGTGCGGATGGTGATGTGCGGCTGGAAGGTGCCGGCGCTCCGATAACGGAGCTTGGCGACGTTCTGGACGATCTGGTCCATGGCCGGCGTGATGAAATCCACGAACTGAATCTCCGCGATGGGGTTCATCCCCACCAGCGACGCGCCGGTGCAGGCGCCGACGATGATGGCTTCGGCCAGCGGCGAATCCACCACCCGGTGCTCGCCGAACTTCTCCCGCAGGCCTTCGGTGGCCAGAAAGACGCCACCCTCGGCGATGTCTTCGCCCAGGATGAAGAGATTCGGGTCGCGCTCGAACTCCTCGTGCATCGCCTGGTTGATGGCTTTGATAAAAGTAACGGCCTGGCCCATCGCTTACTCCTCGGCGTAGACGTGCTGGGTGGCTTCGCTCGGGTCGGGATACGGACTCTTTTCCGCGAACGCCACCGCGTCGTCAATCTCCGCTTTGATTTCCGCTTCAATCTTCTTCTTCCAGTCGTCGCTCCAGTAGCCGCGCTCGCGCAGCACCTTCTCGAAGCGCGGCACCGGGTCGCGTTTCTTCCACTCTTCGACTTCTTCCTTGGGGCGATACTTGGCGGGGTCGATTTCCGAGTGGCCGTACCAGCGGTAGGTCTTGCACTCGATGAGCGTCGGGCCTTCGCCCGCCCGCGCCCGCCGGATGGCCTCCCGCGCCACCTGGTAGACCGCCAGCAGGTCGTTGCCGTCCACCACCACGCCCGGCATGCCGTAGCCCGCGGCCTTGTCGGCCAGCGTTTTGGCGGCCGATTGCAGCCGCAGCGGCACCGACTCGGCCCAGAGGTTGTTCTGCACCACGTAAACGCAGCCCAGCTTGTGCACCCCGGCGAAGTTCGTCGCCTCGTGCCACGCGCCGGTGCTGGTGGCGCCGTCGCCGCAGTAGGCGAAGCAGATGTCGTCCTTGCCCTGCATCTTCAGCCCGAAGGCCACGCCGGTGACGAGCTGCCACTGCGCCGCAATCGTGCTCGAGGGGATGATGATGTTGTACTCGGCGTCGCCGAAGTGCGCCGGGGTGGACTTGCCTCGGTCCGGACTCTCCACGCAGGCGTAAAGCTGCGCGATGATCCGCCGCGTCGGCACTCCCTTCACCACCGCCGCCACCATGTCCCGGTGCGAGGGGCCCACCCAGTCCGTCTTGCGGCAGCCGTAGAGTGTGCCGACGTGGGTTGCTTCCTGGCCTACCGCGGAATAGAAGTTGCCCTTGAACTTGCCCTGCCGGAACAGCAGCCGCGCCCGCTCGTCCACCTGCCGGCACTTCAGCAGCAGGTAGTACATCTCCAGCAGTTGGTCTTTCTTCAGCTCGACGCTCGCCCCGCTCGCCGAGGCCGCCACTGCCGCCGGCTGGCTGGCCGCGGCCGGCTTGTCGTTCCGGGGCGGCCTGGCTTCCTTCTTCGCCACCGTCGCCGTTCGGGCGTTGCTTTTGGTCGCCATCAACCGCACTCCCTTCTAACCCGGGGTTCCACAGGCGTGAAAGCCCGCCATTATAGCAGAACGACGCGCACGGCGCGTCCAATGCTTTGTCAGGGCACGGCTTTTCGGAGGGAAGCGGAGACCCTGAGCTTGCCGAAGGAAGCCGCGCCGGTAAGGCTCGTCGCGCCAAGCGCCGCAGATGATTGCGCCGGGCACGGTTTTAACCGTGCTGAAAATGGTTGTTGCGCGCAGCGCTTCCGCGGAAGTCGAAGCGAAGTCGCCGCACAGCGGAGACCCCGCGCCTTCTGCGGGGCGGAGATCCGGCGTTGTTCGCGGGAGGGTGTGGGGAAACCCTTTCTGGGTGTCCCCAGGGACTTCCCCTTGCACCTTGCACGAAGCCCGCGGCACGATAACTCACTCCTCTAGAATAAACCACTCGCCCTCGTCCGCCTCATCCGGCCCGTACTCCTTGTCGATCTTCGCCCCCTGCCCGGTTTTCAGTCTCCAGTAGGCGTCGGTGTATAACTCCCCGTAACTCCTGGAATGATGGTAGTTCCGTTCCTTCTCCACTCCCTCCAGGGTTCGCAGCAGCAGTTGCACCAGCCACCCGATGGCATACGCCTGTTGCGGGTTGAGCTTGTTCTTTTCCACCGCCCTCACCACTCGCGTCAATAAGCGGTGCAAGTCCCGGCTCCGGCCCATCGGCAGCTCGTTCAGCTCTCTCAGCTCCAGCCGATGCCCTCGAATCCCCGGGTCGTGGAAGAAGCAGAACTCCCGGCCCATCAGCCGCGCGGCCCGGCACTGCTTGTCGGTTCCGGCGTCTCGTTGGCACCGACGGTCCTGAGTCGGCGGCCTCCTCTGCTTCTTCGGCTCCCTTGGTGCTTCTCTGCCTTTCTCTGTGCTCTCCGCGTTGATCGCCTGCTCTTCCTCGGCCATTTCAACCTCCTGTCTGGAACGCTCGTTAGCTGGTCCTCGGGAGACGTCGGTGCACGATGCACGGGGGAGGGGGTACTGTCCCCCGGGCCTCGTCATCTCGTTGAAAGGAAACACCTTCCACTCCGAGACTAGTTCCAATCCATGTTTCCGGGCTTGTTCCCATCCAGTTGAACTATAAGGACTTCGCAGAAACTAATCTTCCAGGTTTTCTTCGGTAGGCCTCGCGGCCCGCAGGACGCGAACCGCGTTTCGCGGACTACTCGGACGAATGATAAGCGAAAATCGGCCCTTTGTCAAGGCCTTTCAGCGGCCCGCAGACCCTGAGCTTGCCGAAGGGTCAGGTGGGAAACCCCGCGCCTTCTGCGAGGCGGAGATCCCGCGCTCTCTGCGGGAGGGCTTGGGGAAACCCCTTTCGGGTGTCCCAATCAGTCATCCAGCCCCCAAAGCTTCCAGCCGCGAGCCTCTTAGAAGGCGCCGGCCAGCTTGGCTTCGCGGGCTTTCTTTTCATCTACAAACAGCAGCAGGATGAGCCCGGCGAGGAAGAGCGCAATCAGCGAGACGATGGCGGTGCGCGAGGAGCCGGTCGCCTGCTTGACAATCGCGAACAGCCACGGCCCCCACATCGCCGCAAATTTGCTGAACACGGTGTAGAACCCGTAGAACTCCGCGCTCGCCTCCTCCGGCACCATCGAGCCGTAGAACGACCGGCTCAGCGCCTGCGTCCCGCCCAGCACAATCCCCACCACCGCCCCCAGCACAAAAAACTGCGCCGTCGTCTGAATGAAGTAGGCGTAGACCACCACGCCCGACCACAGCCCCAGCGTCAGCATGATGGTGCGCTTGGTGCCGATGCGCCCCGCCAGCCGGCTGAACATCAGCGCCCCCAGCGAGGCGATGGCCTGCACCAGCAGCAGGGTCAGCAGCAGATAGACCGTCGGCAGCTCCAGCTCCACCTTGCCATACACGGTCGCGAGGTTGATGACGGTTTGAATCGCGTCGTCGTAGAGCATGAACGCGAGGAGGAAGATAGCCAGGTGGCGAAAGCGTCCCACACGGCGCGTGGTCGCCAGCGTGCGCGTGACGCCGATGTGCGCATAGGCCAGCGTCCGCGGCCACGCCGCGTAGCGCGCCGGCAGCGGCTCGGCCGTGTCGGTTTCCTTCAGGTAGCGCACCGTGAACAGTGAAAAAGCGGCCCACCACACCGCGGCCATCACGATGCCCAGCCGCACCGCCTGCGCCTGCGTCAGCCCGAACCAGTCGTGCAGCGCCACCAGCGCCAGCGACAGCGCGAACTGCAAGCCCCCGCCCCCGTAGCCGTAGGAAAAACCCTTGCCCGACACCCAGTCCATCTGGTCGTCGCTGGCAATGCGGGGCAGAAACGAATCGTAAAAAACGTTGGCGCCGGTGAACCCCACCTGGGCGAGGGTGAAGAAGACGAGCGTCTGCACCACGTCGCCGCTCTGCGAGAAGTAGAGCAGCAGCGAAAACAGGCAGCCGGTGTAGGCGAAGCTCAGCAGGAAACGCTTGCGGGCGGCGGAGAAGTCGGCGATGGCCCCCAGCACCGGCGCGGTGAGGAAGGCAATCAGCGTGGCCACGCCGACCGTGAAAGCCCAGAGCGTGTCGGCGGCGTAGGTTGTGCCGCCAAGGGTGGCGCCCTCGCGCCCCACCACCACCTCGGCGAAGTAGGCCGGCAGCAGCCCCACCATGACCGTGGTGGCGTAGGCCGAGTTCGCCCAGTCATACATGCACCACCCGAAAATCGTCTTCGGGTTGTTTTTTTCGCCCCCGCCCGATGCCATGTTGGCGGCAAGGGTACTGGCGACGCTGGCGCGCGTCAATCACTTCGGGTGGCGGATGCCGACGGAGTTACCGCCAGGTGATGAGGCCGGTGGCGGCGAAGTGGTTGAGGTCGGGATGGTGGGGCCGCACCCGCACGGTGTAACCGTGCATGCCGCTCTGCTCGCAGGGAATGCTGCCGAGGTAGAGATAACGGCCGGTGCCGAGGTCTTTCTCGACCCGCATGGCCAGGCTCTGGGCGTCGGTGAGCTGGCGGTCGGCGGTCAGCCGGCCGTAGTAGACCTCGACGCTCACGTCGCTGGGGTTGATGGGGCCGAGGCGCACCTCGGCGACCACTTCGTACTCTTCGCCCACTTTGGCCCGGCCGTCGCGGCGCGCTTCGACCTTTTCGATCTTCACCTCGTTCCAGTGCTGGCGCAGGGCGGTCTTCCACTTGACCAGGTCCCGCGCCCGCTGCAGGGTGCCTTCACTGATGTGGCTGTAATAGCGCGCCGCCGGCAGGTAGTATTTCTCGGAGTACTCCCACAGCATGCGGGTGGCGCTGAAGGTCGGCCCCAGCAGCCGCATGGATTTCTTCATTTTGGCAATCCAGCCCCGCGGCAGGCCGTCAGGGCCTTGATCGTAGAACAGCGGCACCACGTCCTTCTCGAGAATCTCGTAGAGCAGGTTCGACTCCACGTAGTCCTGGTAGTTGGGGTCGGCGTATTCTTCGCCGCGGCCGATGGCCCAGCCGGCCTCGGGGTGCTGGTAGCCCTCGACCCACCAGCCGTCCAGCACGCTCAGGTTGAGCCCGCCGTTGCAGACCACTTTCATCCCGCTGGTGCCGCTGGCTTCCAGGCCGCGGCGGGGGTTGTTGAGCCAGACGTCCACGCCCTGCATCAAGTAGCGGGCGACGACCAGGTCATAGTCTTCGATGAAGGCGGCGTGGCGCCGCACGTCGTCCTGCTGGCAGAACTGTACGATGGACTTGAGGACTTCCTTGCCCTGGGTGTCGCGCGGGTGGGCCTTGCCGGCGAAGATAATTTGCACCGGGCGCTGCGGATTCAGCAGGATTTTCTTCAGCCGCTCGAGGTCGCGCAGGATGAGGTTGGCGCGCTTGTAGGTGGCGAAGCGGCGGGCGAAGCCGATGGTTAGGGTGTTGGTGTCGAGCACGCCGCGGGCGCGGTCGAGCTCGGCCTGGGAGGCGCCGCGGCGCTCGAGCTGCTTCACCAGCCGCTGCCGCGCCACCGCCACCAGCCGCTCCCGGCGCCGCTCATGCGTCGCCCACAATTCTTCGTCGGGGATGTCGTCCACCGGCTGCCAGGTGGCGGGATTGCCGGGCTCGCGCCACCACTCCTCGCCCAGATAGCGGTCGAAGAGCTGGTGCATCTCCCGCGACACCCAGTTGCGCACGTGCACGCCGTTGGTGACGTGCCCGATGGGCACCTCGTCTTCCGGCAGCTCGGGGAAGAAGCGCTGGAAGAGCTTCCGCGAGACGGTGCCGTGCAGCTTGCTGACGGCGTTGGCGTGGGCGCTGGTGCGCAGCGCCAGCACCGCCATGTTGAAGGCCTCGTTCGGGTCGCGCGGGTTGCCGCGCCCGAGCGAGAGGAACTCGTCCCACGAGATGCCGACCTCCTTGGCGTACTCGCCGAAATACTTCTGCATCAGGTCGGGCGCGAAAACGTCGAAGCCCGCCGGAACCGGCGTGTGGGTGGTGAAGACGCCGCCGGCGCGCGCCACCTCCAGCGCCTCCCAGAAATTCACGCCGCTCTCTTTCATGATGAGCCGGATGCGCTCCAGCGACAGAAACGCCGAGTGACCTTCATTCATGTGGCAAACCACCGGCTTGAGCCCCAGGGCGTAGAGCGCGCGCAGGCCGCCGATGCCGAGCACGATTTCCTGGCGGATGCGGGTCTCGTGGTCGCCGCCGTAGAGCTGGTCGGTGATGTCCTGGAACTCGCGGGGGTTTTCGGGCAGGTTGGTGTCGAGCAGGTAGAGCGTGCTGCGGCCCACCTGCGCCGCCCAGACCTGCACCTTGACGTTGTGACCGGCGACGCGGACTTCCACCTTGACCGGCTGGCCTTGCGCATCGCTCGCTTGCCGCACCGGCAGGTTGTAGAAGTCGTTGATGGGGTAGGACTCCTGCTGCCAGCCGTCGGAGGTCAGGTACTGGCGGAAGTAGCCCTGTTGATAGAGCAGGCCGACGCCGACCAGCGGCACGCCGAGGTCGCTGACGCCCTTCATGTGGTCGCCGGAAAGCACGCCCAGGCCGCCGGAGTAGATGGGCAGGCTTTCCGAGATGCCGAACTCAGCCGAGAAGTAGGCGATGAGCGGCTTGTCGGGATAGCGCTTGTCCCACCAGGTGGGCTCCTGCAGGTACTCCTGCATGCGCTCGTAGCTGCGCTGGTAGAACGACATGAAGTTGTCGTCGCGGACCAGCTCTTGCAGGCGCTGCTGGGAGATCATCCCCAGCAGGAGGACGGGGTTCTGGTAGCACTGATCCCACAGCGCGCGGTCGAGGCGCCGGAAGACGGCGCGCAAGTCGTCGTCCCAGGTCCAGAGCAGGTTGTAAGCCATCTCCCGCAGGCCCAGGAGTTTCTCGGGCAGGGCGGGCGAGACCTGAAATTGGTCGAGCTGCATCCGTGTCCCTCAGTGTGGGACAGCGCGAAGCCTAGCGCGGCGGATGGCGTCTGTCAAACGCTTCTGCGTCCATCACCGAGCCCGGCGGCTTGTCCTGAGCGACGCCGAAGGGCACCCGCCGCCGGGTCTTCCGGGCTAGACGGTGATTGGGGTGCCGTCGAAGCGGGTGAAGGTGAAGCCGGCGAAGTCCTCGTTGTAGGTGCCGCGCTGGTCGCGCAGCACGCTGAGGGCGACCGCCTCGCCGAGCTTGAACGACTCGATTCCCTCGGAGCGGTAGTGGATGCCCGCCATGTCGCGGCCAACGGCTATGTTGGAGGCGAGCTTGTTGAGCTCGCCGCCTACCGTCAGGCTGCCGGCATCGGCCCCGCGGTAGGCCACCAGCTCGCGACCGCCGGGGTTGGGAACGACCGGGTCGGGAACGACGAAGCTCTCGTCGAACAACGCTTTGAGAACGGTCACGCAGGCCCCGGCCACCGTGCCGTGCCCCGCGCCATAGGAGGGGTGCAGCGGCGAGCCTTCCGGATAGACCTGCGGCAACAGGCCGGTGCCATAGCGGCTGAAGGTGCGGGAGAGCGCCTGCGAATTGAGAATATCCGAGTGCAGCGGATAACCAGCCTGGCCGGTGGCGCGCCGGTGCACCCGCCCGCCATATGCCTCCGGGCGCAGGCGGCGATGGACGCACCACTTCTGGTACCACACCGCCTTCAGCGCCCGCGTCGCCACCTCGCACAGGATGGTCGCCATGTAGGGCCCCCCGAAAGTTCCGAAACCTTCCTGGGTGGCGGAGGCCACGTAGGGATTGCCCGGATTGGGCGGGCAGCCCAGCCCGCCGGCCGCCGGCGGGTGGAGCAAAATCAGCATGGCGTTGAAGTAGGCCTGGAAGAGGACGTCGTTGTGCACCCACTCGGCCAGGTCGCGGGCGCTGCGGATGTAGCGGCGCACAGGGTCGAACTCCTGCGGCCGCGTGGGTTGGCAGCCGCGCTGGATTTCCAGCCACTCGGAGAAGCTGGTCATGTAGTCCACGCCCGGCCGCAGCGTGCGCATCTTGCGCTCCACCGCTTCGGCCCCGAACGGCGTCGGCTTCAGCAAAAACTGCGAAACGAAGGGACCGGCCAGCGTGCCGGGCAGGTTGTCGCGGAACAGCGTCTGGGGGGTGACGGCGCCGCCCTGCCGGGGGCCGCGGAAGTCGGAGAGCTGGGACAGCTCCGCGCAGGCGGCGGCTGCCAGCGGGCTGCGGGCGTAGTCGGTGAACTCGACGTCGCGCAGTAGCGCCATCCAGTAGAGCTCCACCGCTTCGCCCGCCGCCCAGGCGCTGGCCAGCGCCGGTGCCGGCGGCATGGCGAGCTGGTGCGAGTCGGTGCCCTCGAGGTCGAACGCCAGCCCGGCCTGCGGGTTCACCAGCCTGCGCTGCTGCGACGGGTTCGAGCAGCCCATCGGAATATTTTCGAAATCCTCCGGGTCGCCGCTGGTCAGCGCGGCGATCATCGCGTTGTAGGAGTTGAGGTCGACTTCGCCGGCCGAGTTGTGCGGCAGGCCCTTGGAGTAGCTGCCGATCTTGTTGGCGTAGGCTTCTTCGTCGCCGTTGTTGGGGTGGTCGGGGAGGGGGACGTCGCGCGCAATCTCCGCGGCTTCGACGCGAATCTCAAAAGCGCGTTGGCGGCGCTGCTCGGGCGTCAACGGGCCGATGTCGGCCGCGCGGCCCTTGGAGCCGCCGGCCAGCGGCTCGAGCACGATGCCCGCGCCGCCCGTGGCTGCGGCGGCCGCGAGCCCAGCGGCGCTTCCCAGGAATCCTCGGCGAGAAATGCGGGATGAACGAGCAGACTGCTGGGCAGACAAGTTCCCCTTCTTGGCCATGGTACCTCTCCCCCCACAGGCAGGCGATGAGGCAGCGATTCTAGCGGTCTCCGGCGCCAGGAGTCAAGCTTCCGCTCTACGCAGACTGAACTCTGCTGGCCAGCACGGGCGCCACGCGACGGGCGATGGCTTCGAGCAGCGAGCGGTCGTCAATGGTGAAGGCGTTGCGGGTGTGCGAGTCGATGTCAATCTCGCCGACGATGCGCCCCTCGTGCTCAATCGGCACGACGATTTCGGATTTGGTCTGAATGCTGCAGGCCAAGTAGCGCGGGTCGGCGTTGACGTCGGGGACGACGACGGTTTGCCGCTCAGCGACCGCCGCGCCGCAGATGCCTTTGCCGATGGGAATGCGCACGTGCGGGCTGGGCGCGCCCACAAACGGGCCGAGCACGAGTTCATTGCCCTCGACGAAATAGAACCCGACCCAGTTGTAGTGCGGCCGCTCCCGCTGCAGCAGCGCGCAGAGGTCTTGGAGGCAGTCGGAGCCCGCGCGCTCAATCAGCGCCTCCACCTGCGCCAGAATCTGTCGGGTATTGTTCATAAGCTCTCTCTGCGTCCTCCGCGCCGCTGCGGTAGGTTGTCTTTCGAGGTTATTGCAGCTGGACGAAGTTGGAGGGCCGCGGCGAGCCAGCGCTGGGCGGCCCCGACGGTGTCGGGGCAGGCATTGGCAGCTCTTCCTGGAACTTCTCGATGTCGGCCAGCGAAAGCTCGGGTAGCCGGCTGATCTTAGCCTTCAGCCACGACCAGGGAATCTTGAAGAGCAGCACCTTGGGGCTGAACTTCAGCGAGTCGGTGATCCAGCAGGAGTGCGTGCACCAGCAGTTGGCCTTCGGGATCATCTCGACTTCCTTCTTCATCCGCTCGGAGAAGAGCGCCTTCGACAAATTGAAGTCGTAGTCCTGGAGCCGGCCGAGCGGTTGGCGCATCTCGCAGGCGCGGAACTCGCCGTTGTGGTCAATCACGAAGCTGGTGACCCCGGCGGTGCAGGGCATGGCCCACTTGTGCGGTTGCTCGACGTTCTGCTCGTGGGTCTCGAAGATGAACTTCAGCGAGCCCAGGTAGTACATCTTCGGGAACCAGCGGAACTTGGGGTCGACGTTGGCGAAGAGGCGCTCCGCGTGGGCGGCGTGGACGGCGTAGAGCTTGTCGTGCAGCGCCTTGAGCTCCTGGCGCGAAATGTTCTTCAAGCTCAGGTCCATCGGGTTGCCGCGGATGATTTCAAAGTACTGGCCGGTGGAGACGTCGCGCTTGAGCAGGTCGAGTCCGAAGCGCACCAGCTCGTCGTAGTTCTCGCGGGTGATGACGGTGACCACGTTGCGCCGCAGGCGGCGCACGCCGGCGTACTTTTCCTTCATCCGCTCCATCGTCGCGAGGGTCTTGACGAAGTTGTTGGGCACGCCCCGGATGGCGTCGTGGGTGTTGGCCAGGCCGTCAATCGAAAAGTTGAGGTCGATGGTCAGGTTGGGGCAGTCCTTCAGGACGCGGCCGACGATGCGGTCGAGGTTGTCGGGCAGCAGGCCGTTGGTGGGGAAGTTGAGCGTATGAATCTTGTTGTTGCGGTAGAAGGTGCAGATGATTTCGTCCAAGTCCTCGCGCATGGTCGGCTCGCCGCCCGAAACCCAGAGTTTGCCGAACTCGGGCGCGGTCTCCGAGATAGTGCGGATTTGGTCGAACGTCAGGTCCTGGTTCTTGTTGAGCTGGTCCCAGTAAAAACAGGTGCGGCAGAGCGAATTGCAGCGCGAGGTGACGAAGATGAAGACGGACTCCAGCTTCTTCGGCCGGAAGACCTTCTTCAGGTACGGCGTAAAGTCCCGATAGGTGCGGGGAATCTGCATGTCTGCTAGTCTAAGTGCCTCAGCTCGAGTATTAGACCACAGGGCGGGGGAAACACGCAAAGGGTTTCCATGTTCAGCCAGCAGGTGCTTGACCACTTTCAGAATCCGCGCAACGCGGGTGACCTCGACGGCGCGACCGCCACGGTCGAGCGCGCCAACCCCGTGTGCGGGGACGTGCTGCGGGTGGCGGCGCGCGTCGAAGCGGGCCGCGTGGTTGAGGCGCGCTTCAAGTGCTCGGGTTGCGTGCCGGCCATGGCCGCCGGCTCGGTGTTGACCGAACTGGTCAAAGGCCGGGGCGTGGAGGAGTTGAGCGGCATTACAGAGGGCGATGTAATTCAGGCCCTGGGCGGGCTCCCGCCCGCCAGCCGCCACGCTGCCCAGCTCGCCGTGGAGACGCTGCGCGCCTTGCGCCGCGCTCTGGCCTAGTTGAAAGTTTTCCGCCGTTCGATATAGACTGGGCGCTCTTCATGGTTGGTCAGACAATCTCTCATTACCGGATTACCGCCAAGCTGGGTGAAGGCGGGATGGGCGCCGTCTACCGCGCCGAGGACGTGAAGCTGCAGCGCGAAGTAGCGCTGAAATTCCTGCCGGGCGACCTCGCCGCCGACCCCGACGCGCGCAAGCGGCTGGTGAAGGAAGCGCGGGCGGCCTCGCGGCTCAACCATCCCAACATCGGCGTCATCTACGAAGTCAACGACGAGGGCGACCTGCCTTTCATCGCCATGGAACTGGTGAAGGGCGAGAGCCTGAAGCAGATACTGCAGCGCGGCGCCCTGCGCCCCGAGCAACTGCTGGGGATTGTCCGCCAGATTGCCGACGGCCTCCACGAAGCCCATCAGGCCGGGGTGCTGCACCGCGACATCAAGCCCGCCAACGTCATGGTGGATTCAAGCGGACGGGCCAAGATTCTGGATTTCGGCATCGCGGTGCTGACCGAGCGGCAGCGGGATGCCGGCGAGACAGCGGAGAACTTCGTCACCCGCACGGCCACGCAAGCCAGCACGGCCGGCACGGTGCCCTACATGGCGCCGGAGCAGTTGCGGGGCGAGAGCCCCGACACGCGCACTGACATCTTTGCCTTCGGCGTCCTGTTGTACGAGTGTTTGAGCGGGCGGCTGCCGTTCCGGGGCGACACGGCGATTGATACTCTGCACGCCATCCTGCACGAGACGCCAGCGACGCTGCGGCGCATCGCCCCCAGCGTGCCGCCGGCCTGGGAGCAGTTGACCGACCGTTGCCTGGCGAAGGCCCCCTCGCAGCGCGTGCAGTCGATGAGCGAAGTGCTGCAACTCCTCGACCGCATCGAAGCCGCCCCGGCCGAGAGCGAAGAGAAGTCCCTGGCAGTTCTCTATTTCGAGAATCTGAGCGGCAACAAGGAAGACGAATACTTCCGCGACGGCATCACCGAAGACGTCATCACCGACCTGTCGAAGATCAAGGAGTTGCGCGTCTTTCCGCGCTCGGCGGTGCTGGCCTACCGCGACAAGCCGGTGACGGCGCCGCAGGTGGGCCAGCAGCTCAACGCCGCCTACGTGCTGGAGGGCAGCCTGCGGCGCGCCGGCAACCGGCTGCGGCTGACCGCGCAACTCATCGAGACCCGCAGCGGCCACTCGGTCTGGGCGGAGCGCTACGACCGTCAGATGGAAGACGTCTTCGCCATTCAGGACGAGCTGGCGCAGAACATCGCCCGCGCGCTGCAGGTGATGCTGACCGAGCGCGAGAAGCGCGCCATCCAGAAGGCGCCCACGGCCGACGTGCGCGCCTACGACTACTACCTGCGCGGGCGGCAGTTCTTCTACCAGTTCCGCAAGAAGGGTTTCGAGTTTGCCCGCCAGATGTTCAACCGCGCCATTCAGATTGACCCGCGCTACGCCCGCGCTTACGCCGGCATCGCCGACTGCTGCTCGTTCCTCTACACCTACTGGCACGCGACAGAGATCTACCTGAAGGACGCCGACGAATTCAGCCGCAAGGCCCTGGAGCTCGATGCCGAACTGGCCGAAGCCCACGCCTCCCGCGGCATGGCGCTCTCACTCAACAAACGCTTCGAGGAGGCAGCCAAGCACTTTGAAACCGCCATCCAACTGAACCCGCGGCTGTACGAGGCCTACTACTTCTACGCCCGGGCGCGGTTCTCCGAGGGCAAGCTGGAGGAGGCGGCGCGGCTGTTCGAGAAATCGAGCGAGGTCAATCCGGACGACTACCAGTCGCTGGGATTGGTGACCAGCGTCTACAACGGCCTGGGTCGTCCGCAGGATGCCGAGCGCGCCCGGCGGAAGTCTTTGGAAGTGATTGAGCGACAGCTCGAGATGCATCCCGACGACGCCCGCGCGCTGTATCTGGGCGCCGGCGCCTTGGCGCAACTGGGACAACGCGAGCGCGCCCTGGAGTGGTGCAAGCGTGCCCTGGCGATTGATCCCGAAGACACGGGCATCCTCTACAACGTTGCCTGCGCCTATGCCAATCTGGGCTTGATCGACGAAGCGCTGAAATGCCTGGAGAACGCGGTCGACTTCGGGTTCGGCCACAAGGCCTGGATCGAGCACGATACCGACCTCGACCCGCTGCGCAGCCGCCCGCGCTTCCAGGCCGTCCTGGCGCGACTCTAGACTCTCTCCGCTACCCCACCCTCGCTTTTCATTCCGAGCGTGGGCTCCGCTCCGCGGAGCCCACCCGAGGAATCTGCTTTTCTGGGTTTGCCCTTAGAACTTCTCGCGCTCGGGCATGACGACCACCTGCCAGGGCGGCGGATACTTCTTGCGGTACTCCGCCAGCACCTGGTCGGCGGTGGTGCCGGCGGGCTTTTCAATCCAGCCGCGGAACTCCGGGTTCCAGTGGTCGTAGCCGACCACGGTCACGAGGAAGCGCTTGGCGTTTTTGTCCTTGGCGGTCATTGTTCCGGGGCGGCTATTCTCCGACTAATCGGGGCGCGACGCAAGGGCTAGGTTCGCGCCGAGGAGGCGCGCAGGCGCTTGCTCGACCGGGCCGCGGCCGCCTCGCCGGCTTCCACGGCGCGGCCGTAGAGCAGGGCGCGCAGCCGCGCCGGAATCCAGCGCGCCGTCTGGCGCGCCAGCCATTGCAGGTTGCGCAGGGTGGTTGGGCTGCCGCTCCAGTGATCGAGCAGGATGTCGTCGTCAATCTGATTGAGCACGCCGTCGACAAAGAGCAGCAGCGCCACCGCGTCGTCGAGTTGCCCCAGCACGGGGATGAAGCCGGGAATCAAGTCCCAGGGCGAGGCCAGATAAACCGCCAGCCCGCCCAGCGCCAGCTTAGTGCGCAGCGGCACGCGCTTGTCGGCGGCCAGCTTTGGCACCAGCAGCGCCACCCGCGGCAGCGCCAGCAACGCTTCCTTCATCATTCCCATCGCGAGCTATTGTCTAGCCGGGCGGGGACATTTGCAAAACCTTTTCATAGGCGGCGGGGTCGTTGATGTTGAGCACCACGCCTTCCTCGTCGGTCGGCACTTCGAGGACCTCGGCGGCATGTTGGCGCACTACATGGCGGGCGCCGACTTCCGGCGGGGCGGTGCGCAGCTCCTCAAAAAGTGTGGCGGCGAAAAGCACCGGATGCCCTCGACGGCCCTGGTAGGTCGGCAGCACGATGGGCTTGCGGCTGGCGCGAAATCTTTCGAGGAGGGTTTGAATCAGGCGGCTGGAAACGCAAGGATGATCCACCAAACAGATGACAGCCGCTTCGACCTCGCGGGGCAGGGAATCGAGTCCGGCGAGGAGCGAGGAGAGCATGCCGCGGTCCCAGGCGGGGTTGACCACGACCTCGCCCGCGCCGTAGTGGATGCGCTTCTGCACTTCTGCGGCGTTGGCGCCCAGCACCGCGCGCAGCGGTGCTGCGCCCGCAGTCTTGAGCGCCGTCATCAGGTGCTCGAGAAAGGTGTAGTTGCCCCAGCGCAGCAGCGCCTTGTCCTCGCCCATCCGCGACGACGCCCCCGCTGCGAGAACGATTCCAGCGATGGACTGCATGGCGCGTGATGCGCGAGGCCTTTGTGCCCAGTGACGGCTAGCCTTGCTGGCCGCTCTGGGCGGCCATTTCGGCCATCCACTTCCTGGAGCGCTCCGCCAGCTCCTCGGGGCTCACGTCTTCCTTGTGGGTGGCGATGGCCCAGACGTGGCCGAAGGGATCGGTGACCTGCGACCAACGGTCGCCCCAGAACATGTCGGCGGGCTCCATGTTGGCGGTGGCGCCGGCCTTGACCGCGCGCTTGAAGACACGGTCGCAGTTGCGAACGTAGAGCACCACCCGCGAGCCGGAGCCGCCGATGGTCTTAGGCGAGAGCGCCATGGGCGGGAACTCGTCGCTCAGCATGATGATGGTGTTGCCGATCTTGAGCTCGGCGTGGGCCACGCCGCCATCCGGCATGTCCATGCGCATAATCTCCTTAGCGTTGAAGGCCTTCTTGTAAAAATCAATCGCCTTGGCGCAGCCGGCGAGGGTGAGGGCGATGTTGGCGGTTCGGAAACCCTTCGGGACTGCCTTCACTTTCGGTGCATCAGCCATGGGAATCTCCTTTTGGTTTGGGTGCGGACTAAATCCGTTCCAGCACCGGCAGGGTGCGCTCGTTCTGCACGTTGCCGGTGTTGAGCGTGGTGCGGGGCTCGAACAGCACGACCTCGACTTCCTCGTCGGCCACGGGCAGGTGTTCGACCCCGCGGGGAATGATAACAAATTCGCCGGGATCGAGGGTGATTTCGCGGTCACGCAGCTTCATTCGCAGCGCGCCCCGCACCACCAGGAACATCTCGTCTTCGTTTTCGTGGTGGTGCCAGACGAACTCGCCCTTGAACTTCACCAGCTTGACGTAGCTGTCGTTCACCTCGCCCACAATCTTCGGCTTCCAGTGCTCGGAGAAGCGCGCGAACTTCTCCGCGAGATTTACTTTTTCGATCGCTGGCATAACTGTTCCTTTCCGGCTGCGGAAACCTTGGATGCTGCCTTTGTCCCTCGCGCCCGCCCGTTCCGTGCGGGCGCTCGGGACGAGAAGGGTTGGGTGGCTTTCGGCGGGGTTGAAACCCCGCCCTTCCCAATCTCTTAGGGAGGTCAGCCCTTCAGGGCCGACACCAATGTCGCCCCTGCCGTGCGGCTTTAGCCGCTGAGGTCATCCTGGGTTGCTTCTTGGGCCAAAGACTGCGGGCCTGCCTGCCGCAGGCAGGGTTTCGTCTTCGCCGGGGTGCGACTTGCTCAAGGGCACGGCCGCGTGGCGGCGCACGGCGATCATCTCAGCCACGATGCTCACGGCAATCTCTTCCGGTGTCAGCGCCCCGATCTCAAGCCCGATGGGAGCGTGCACGCGGTCGAGGGTCTCGCGCGGCACGCCCTCTTCCTGCAAGAGCTTGAAGAGCGAAATCACCTTGCGCTTGCTGCCGATGAGGCCCACGTAGCGGGCGCGGGTGGTGAGCGCCCAGCGCAGCACCCGCAGGTCGTCCTTGTGGCCGCGAGTGGTGATGACGACGTAGGAGAACTCGGTGAGGTCGAGCCTGGGAAAAATCTTTTCCCACTCGTCGGCGTGGATTTCGGCGGCGTCGGGGAACCGGGCGGGGTTGGCAAACTGCGGCCGGTCGTCGCAGGCGACGATGGAGAAGCCGGCCAGCGCGGCGATTTTGGCGGTGGCCTGGCCGACGTGCCCGGCGCCGAAAATATAGCAGGTGGGCTGGGCGAGAATCGGTTCGATGAAAATTTCCAGCGTGCCGCCGCAGGTGAGCCCGATGTCGTAGCGGGGGTCGGCGTTCAAATTGAAAGTCAGCTTGCGCGGCTTTTCCTGCTCCATCACCTCGCGGGCCGCCGACCAGACTTCGGCCTCGACGCAGCCGCCGCCCACGGTGCCGAAAATGGAGCCGTCGTCGCGCACCAGCATTTTCGAGGCCTGGAAGCTGGGGATGGAGCCCTGGGTGTGGACGATGGTGGCGAGCGCCGCCTTGCGCCCCTGCCGCCGCAGTTTGATGAGCTCCTCGTAGATGTCCATGTCTGTTTAGGCTACGCTTCGCCTTCTCTGCTTGTCAACGCTCAATCGTTTTTCGGTTTTCGATTTTTCTTTTTCGGTGCTAGAGTAGCTGCTTCCCAACGCTCTTCCTCCAACCGGAGGTGCTGATGAAGGCCATCGTTTTTGAAAAGCACGGCGGGCCGGAAGTGCTGCGCTACACGGAGGTGGCGGAGCCGAAGCTCGGCCAGGGGGAGGTGCTGGTGCGGGTGCGAGCGTGCGCACTCAACCACCTCGACCTGTGGGTGCGCAAGGGCCTGCCGGGGGTGCAGATTCCCATGCCGCACATTCCCGGCAGCGACATCGCCGGCGAAGTCGCCAAAGTGGGCGAAGGCGTGACGCGCACCAAAGTCGGGCAGAAGGTGGTGCTGGCGCCGGGGCTTTCGTGCGGCGCGTGCGACGCCTGCCTCGCCGGGCTCGACAACCAGTGCCGCCGCTACACCATTTTTGGCTACATGGTCGACGGCGGCTGCGCCGAGTACGTGCGCGCGCCGGAGCGCAATGTGCTGCCCATGCCGTCGCCGCTCGCCTTTGAAGACGCCGCCGCGGTGCCGCTGGTTTTTTTGACTGCGTGGCACATGCTGATGACGCGCGCCGCCTTGCGCGCCGGGGAAGACGTTCTGGTGCTGGGCGCGGGCAGCGGCATCGGCAGCGCCGCGATTCAGATTGCCAGGCTCGCCGGGGCGCGCGTTATCGCCACGGCGGGCTCGGATGAAAAGTTGAAGCAGGCGCGCGCGCTGGGCGCCGATGAGACGATCAATCACTCCAAGCAGGACATCGCCGAAGAAGCCAGGCGCCTGACGGCGAAGCGCGGCGTGGACGTGGTCTTTGAGCACGTCGGCGCCGCCACCTGGGAGAAGAGCCTGGCGAGCCTGGCGCCCGCGGGTCGGCTGGTGACTTGCGGGGCGACGACGGGCCCGGAGGTGAAGATTGATATCCGACGGCTGTTCGTCCATCAGTGGTCGCTGCTGGGCAGCTACATGGGCACGCGCGGCGAGCTGGTGGCGGTGCTGAAGCTGGTCGAGCAGGGCAAGCTCCGGCCGGTGGTGGACAAGATTTTCCCGCTGGCGGAAGCCGCCAGCGCCCACGAGCACCTCGAACGCCGCGAACAATTCGGCAAAGTGGTGCTGCGCGTTTAGCCACGAAGACACAAAGATACAAAGAAAGGTGAGATAATGAGCGCATGAAAGGGAACGGCGAGCACGAGCTGGCGACCGAGCAGGGCCTCATCCTGACCACGCTCGACCAGGCCATCAACTGGGCCCGCAAGTCCTCCATCTGGCCGATGACCTTCGGGCTGGCCTGCTGCGCCATTGAGATGATGTCGATGAGCGCGTCGCGGTTCGACATCGCCCGCTTCGGCGCCGAGGTCTTTCGCGCCTCGCCGCGCCAGGCCGACCTGATGATCGTCGCCGGGCGCGTCTCGCAGAAGATGGCGCCGATTGTGCGCCGGCTGTGGGAGCAGATGCCCGAGCCCAAGTGGGTGATCTCGATGGGCGCCTGCGCGACTTCGGGCGGCGTCTTCAACAACTATGCCCTGGTGCAGGGCGTGAACCAGATCATTCCCGTTGACGTCTACGTACCCGGCTGCCCGCCGCGGCCGGAGTCGCTCATCTTCGCCATCATGCAGCTCCAGAAAAAAATCCAGCAGGAGCGCGGCAGCTTCCTCCGCACCCTCAACCTCGCCAAATAGTCAGTCTGTCAGTCCGAGCGCTCTCGATGAAATCGGGGCGAAGTCGAGGAACCTGCTTGCCCCAGAAACAAACCGGCCCACGAGCAGAAGCTCGTGGGGCGGTGGGAGGAATCGGGAACTCTACTTGGCGCTTTTGGCCTTTCGTCGCGTGCGACGCGGCTTGGCTTCGCGCCGCGGCACCTTCTCGTCGGTGAGCTCCAGCACCACCATCGAGGTCACAAACTTCTTGGTGCCGTGCTCGACGAAATCAATCGTGGTGCGGTCTTCATCCGACGCCACTATCGTCCCCAATCCATACTGGCCGTGCTTCACGTTCACGCCTTCATCGAAAGTCGTCGCCACAAAACCTCCTCAGGAATCAGAGCACGAAGCACTCGTTTAGATGCGGCGAAGGTCTGGCCCGATGCTTCAGGGTGTGGGAAAAAGCCGCAGGCCGACAATCCCCATCACGATCAGCAGGATACTGGCCAGCCGAATTCCGTGCCGCGGCTCTCCAAATAATACCATACCCAGCAGCGCTGTGCCCACTGCGCCGATGCCGGTCCAGACCGCGTAGGCGGTGCCGATGGGCAGCCGCTCGGCAGCCTGCGCCAGAAAGTAGAAGCTGGCGAAGCCCATGGCGAACGTCGCCACCGTCGGCGTCGGCCGCGTCAGGCCAGCCGAGTACTTCATCGCGATTGCCCAGCCGACTTCCAGCAGCCCCGCGATAAACAGGTACCACCACGCCGCTTGCGCGCTCATGTGGCCTCCGCGACCCGCTCTAGGTAACTCTCTGGTAGAAGGGAAGCGTGGCAACTTCAGCCGATCCGCCGCCTTCGACCTCCAGTTTCGTTCCCGGTTCCAGGAACTCGCGGCGTAGGTAGCCGAGCCCAATCGTGCGGCCGAGCGTCGGCGAGTGCACCGCCGTCGTCACCACGCCTGCGTCTTTCCCGTTGCGCCGCAGTTTCGCCCCTGCCGCGGGAAGGGAAGCGGCGTCCAGCATCAGCCCGACGAGCTTGCGGTTCACATGCCCGCGCGAGCGGATGCGCTCGATGATTTCCTGTCCCAGGTAGCAACCCTTGCTGTAACTGATGGCGCGCGTCTCCAGCCCCGCTTCCGGCGGCAGCGTCTGCTCGTTCATGTCCACGCCGGACCAAGGGATGCCCGCTTCCGTGCGCAGGATGTTCAGCGCTGTGTGCCCGACCGGCTTCCAGTCCACGTGCCGGCGCTGGGCTTCGAGCGCGTCCCAGACGTTCTGCGCGAACTCGACCACGAAGATGAGCCGAAAGCCGACTTCGCCCGTCTCGCCCAGCCGCGCCACCAGCACCGGCGTCTCGCCAAAGCGCACCCAGGCGTGGTTGAGCTCGCTGCCCGGAATCACGCCCTGGGAGAGCGCCGCCTTCAGCAGCCGCTCCGCTTGCGGCCCTTCCACCGCCAGCGACGCCAGTTCATTGCTGGCGTCGCTCACCTCGACGTCGTCGGCGATGATGTGCTTCTCCAGCACCGCGCGCAGCGCCGCGCGCCGCGCCCAGTCGCACTCCAGCAGGATGTGGTCGTCCATGCGCAGCGAGTAGAAGTCGGCGACGATGTGCCCCTGCGCGTCCAGTTGCAGCCCGTAGCGGCCCTGGCCGGGCGCGAGCCCGTTGATTTCGTTGGTCGTCATCCGGTGCAGGAAGCTGGCCGCGTCCGGCCCACTCGTCGTCAGGTAGGCGCGGTCGCTGCGGCCAATGACGCCCGCGGCTTCGCGCACGGCGCGTACCTCGCCGGCAATGTCGCCATAGCTCTCCGCCACGCGCACGCCGCGCACGGAAGCGAACTTCGCTCCGGCCGCCGCGAGCGTCGCCTCCAACGCCGATCGTCTCTCGTCACTCACACGTGTTTCTTTCTCGCTCCCGCGCCCAGCTTCTACTGCGCCATTGCAAGGAAACACGCCAGTATGCCAGCATCGGAGTCCTTGACAGCAAAAAAAAAACCTCAGTTACGATTGCCTCAAGATTATCAGGAGTGGAGGAAGCCATGAGAGGCCCACAACGTTTGCCTGGAAGAAGTGCGCTTTCCCTTGTCTTTGGATGCCTCATCCTCTTCTTGTACACCATCGCCTCGCCTTCCAGTTCATCCACGCCAGCCGGGCCGGGGTCGAACCTTTGCCTCGCTTGTCTCCTTGAGTCCAACGGTTGCGCGACAGGAATGACAATCGGAGCGTGCCAGTGCTCGTCATCCTGTGATGAGACAGGGTGTACGTGCACTCAGTGCGGCTCTTCTATGACTCATCAGTGCAGAAGGCCATGTCCGGAGTCTCCCTCGGGCGCAACGCGAAGCTCGGCCGAACCAGCGAATCTGGCTCTGTGGTGGAGTGAGCCTGCCGCCACCGAACTAACCGCGCAAGTCGGGAGCTACGCGCCAGCTGCCGCCTTGTTTCTCAAAATGGAAACTAAGAGAATCCGCTTGAAAAAGGGTCCCATGTTCGCCTGTCCCTCGGAACCGGGCGCCCTCTCGGGGAACTTTAGACTGGCTCGTTACCCAGGCCAGACGTTCCAGTGGTCTCTCACCGTCACGGGCGAAGGCGACTCGTGCAACACTTGGGTATACGAGATCACCAATCCGGCTCCGGTTGCGCCGGACGGTGTTGGGGCCACGAGCGTGGAACTGGGAGTCAGGGGCGGAATCGTGTCATGGACCCTATTGCGAGGTTCCGAACGGCTGGGCAGCGGGCAGGTAACCTTGCCCCTCGCCTCGGACATTCCGGAACAGGCCACGACTGGAACGACGCGATGAATCCGTGGAGACGGCTGTTTTATTGCCGGCCGCGAGCATAGACGGTTTCTCGCGGCGACGCATATCTAGCCGACGTTATCGACTACTCACCACGGGAGGCTCAGCCGCGGTGCTCTCCGCCTTCAGCTTCCGCAGCTTCTCCAACGCCTTCTCGGCTTCACGTTGCAGCCGCCGCTCCACCTCGCCCGCCGCAAACGCTTCGAGCGCGGGAATTGCTCTCGTGTCGCCCGTCGTGCCCAGCGCCTTCAGCGCCGACTGCCGCGCCCAGACGTACGGGTCAATCAGCAGACTGACCAGATAGTTGTACGTGTTCTCATTGCCTTGCCCCAGCGTGCCCAGCGCTTCGATGGCCGCCTCGCGCGCCCGCGGCGGCTTGCCGTACTTCGACCACTCCATCGCGATGCCGAGCCCGCGCGCGTCGCCCAGGTGCGCCAGCCCTTCCAGCGCCGCGCGGCGAATGACTTCGCGGTGCGAGTCGCGCTTCAGCGCGTCGCGCAGCCGCTCGAAGGCACCGGCCGCGCCGACGCGCCCCAGCGACTTCACCGCCGCCGCCACCACATAGGTCTTCGCCTCCTTCTCGATGACGCTCTCCAGCGCCTTCGCCGCCTCGGCGTCGTCGGCGAACTCGCCCAGCGACTCTGCCGCGCGCTCGCGCACCCGCGCGTCGGTGTCGCGCAGCGCATCGGTCAAAGCTTCGCGCGCCGCTGGCGACTTCACCTCGCCCAGCACCCGCGCGATTTCCTTGCGCACGCCCCAAAACTTCTCTTTGGCGAGCGCGTCGCGCAGCGCGCCCACTGCGGCGAGATCGCTCTGCCGCCGGGCGAGCTGTTCGGCCGCCCAGATGCGCCCGAGGACGTTGGGGTCATTCTGCAGCAGGTCAATCAGCTCGGCCCGCGAGCGCGGAAACTCCAGCGACTTGAGCAGGCGCTGCCCGGCGTCGAAGCGGATTCGGGTCGGCGCCTCGGCGAGCGGGAAGTAGAAGTCGTCGCGCGCGTGGGCCACCTCGACCGTGAAAGTCTGCGCGCCCTGCGACGTCGTCACCTCCACTTCCACCGGCATGCGGAAGACCGGCGTCATCTCCGCGCGCCCCTGCTTCTGCTCCACGCTGAGGTGAAGCTGCTTCGCGTCGGTCTGCCACTCGGCGGTCACCGAGAATTCGGGATAGCCGGCCGAGTAGAGCCACTCGGCAAAGAACCAACCCAACTCTTGCCCGGTCGCTTCGCCGATGGCCTTGCGCAAGTCTTCGGTGTCCACCGACTGGCGGGCATGCCTGGCGGCGTAGTGCCGCAACGACTTCTGGAACTGCGCCTCGCCCAGCACGGAGCGCAGCATGTCGAGCACCACCGCGCCCTTGGGATAGGTGTGCGAGTCGAACAAATCCATTTCGTTCACGTACCACGGCATCACGATGGGCCGGCGATAGTCGTCGCGGTCTTCCTTCTTCGCCTCCTGCATGTCCTCCCAGCGGCGGTAGTCGTACTCGTCGCGGCCGTAGCGGTGCTCGTACCAGAGGTTGGTGAAGAAGGTGGCGAAGGCTTCGTTGAGCCAGAGGTTGGACCAGTCGCGGCAGGTCAGCAGGTTGCCCCACCATTGGTGGACCAACTCGTGCGCCACCAGGCCTTCGCTCGTCCAGTTCGGCGTCGCCGCTTCGTCGTGCAGCGTGTCGGTGTAGAGCGTGGTGGCGCTGATGTTTTCCATCCCGCCCCAGAGAAAATCCTCCACCGTCGTCTGCGCGTACTTCTCGTAGGGATAGGGAATCCCGATCCAGTCGGCATAGAACTGAATCATCGCCGGCGTCGGCTCGAATGAGCGCTTCAGCGTCGCCGCGTCGGTGCCCGGCGGGACGTAGTATTCGACCGGCACGTCGCCGGCTTTTTCGGTGTGCTTGTCGAACCGGCCGACGATGAGCGAGATCAGGTAGTTCACGTGCGGCACATCCTCGCGCCAGTGCCACGTCTTCGTCCCCGCGGCTTTGTCCTCGCGCACCTCCACCAGGCGCCCGTTGCCGATGGTGATCAAATCCGCCGGCGCCGTCACAACCGTTTCGCTGGTTGCCTTTTCGTTGGGGAAGTCGTAGCCGGGAAACCAGTAGCGGTTGTAGTCGCTCTCGCCCTGGGTCCAGAATTGCTTGGGCTTTTGCGGGTAACTCTTGTCCGGCGCGGTGAAGTAGCCGCCCTTGCGCGGCCGGGCGCGGTAGCGGATGGCGAGCTCGAACTTCTCGCCCGCGTTGTACGTTCGGTCGAGGGTGATGTGCAGCCAGTCTCCCTCCGGCGCGAACTCGAGCGGCCGCTCGTTGGCCAGCACGCTCTCAATCTTCATCTCTGCGGCATCCAGCGTCACGTGCCGCAACCCGTCGTTGAGGGCCGCCACCGTCAGCGTTGCGGTTCCCGCGACTTCTTTCTTCTCCCAATCGAAACTGACTTCGAGCTTCACGTGCTGCACATCGTAGGTCCGCGTCCGCGGCCAGTGGTGCGCCGCTCGCGGGTCGCCGAACGGCGGCCGCAGCTTCGCCGCCTGCTCCTCGAAGGTGGTCGTCTGCGCCGCCAGCGGCGGGGCCAGCCACACAGCCACCAGCAGGCTGAAGAGCAACACCGCTACCGATTTGCGCATGGAATTACCTCTGTGGGACGGACATTAGGCAACAAGAGCGCGAATTCTACCACACCTTCACGACTCCACTTCTCCGTGTCTCTCTGGCCGATCAGGTGTCGTGCTATAGTCGAGACGTGGCGGCGAATCTCATCCACGAGGTGCTTCCCGTCGGCTTTCTCCAGTGCAACTGTCACATTGTCGGCGACCCCGAAACCTTCGAAGCTATCGTCATTGATCCCGGCGATGAGCCCGACTCCATCCTGGCCGCGCTCCACGGCCACAACCTCAAGGTCAAGGCGATTCTCATTACGCACGCTCATCCCGACCACGTCGGCGGCGCCGCCAAGCTCAAAGCCGCCACCGGCGCGCCGGTGCTGATGCACGCCGACGACCGCTGGCTGCTCGACAACGTCGCTATGCAGTGCGCCGCCTTCGGCTTTCCCGCGCCACCACCGGTTCAACTGGACGCGGCGCTCACTCCTGGCGACGTTGTTCGCTGGGGAACCAACCTCCGCGCGCACGTTCTGCACACGCCCGGCCACACGCCCGGCAGCAGTTGCCTCTATCTGCCGGAGCAGAAGATTCTTTTCGCCGGCGACACGCTATTCGCCGGCTCCATCGGCCGCACCGACCTCTGGGGCGGCTCCTACGACGCCATCCTGCGCTCGATTCACTCCCAGCTTCTGCCGCTGGGGGACGACACCCGCGTCTTTCCCGGCCACGGGCCCGCCACCACGATGGGAGAGGAAAGGGAAGGGAATCCCTTCCTGCAAGGTTTGTAGTTTTTCTCTGCGCTCTCAGCGCCTCTGGGGTTCAGCCCTGCTGCTCCCGCTGCGCGCGCAGTTCTTCCATCACGCTCTGGATGAGCTCCTTCGCCTGCCCCAATCCCTGGTTGATTTGCCGGATGTCCATGGGGGGTTCATCGGGCTGGCGGGTGCTGCGGCAATAGACCGAGTGCTGCCCCACCAGCACCATCGCTTCGGTCAGCAGGTCGAGCGTGACCGCCAGCCGCCCTCGCGGCGTTCCCATCATGAACTCGTGCTTTTCCAGCTCTTCTTTCCTTTTCTCAAAAACCGACATGCCTCACCGCCTTTGCGCCGGCAGGGACTTTCTCCCGCTGCGAACTTCTACTATAGTGCACCTCTTTCGATTCCCGCAAAGCCGGGAGGAAGCGCCGGGATGAAATGGGTTTTGCTCGCGCTCGTCGGCCTCGCCGCTCTGGCGGTGGCCGTGTTCTATCTCCGCCGCGCGCTGGCCCGCAGCCAAGAGCGCGCCGCTCATCGCCGGGAGTTCCGCAAGGATATTGAGAGCATTCGCGCTGCCCTGGCCGAATTTGAAAAGTCCACCGACATTGACGACCAGATTCGGCTGCTGGCCGACATCACGCGGTATGCCGCCAACGGCTTCCGGCTGTTTCCCGACCATCCGGAAATCATGAACATCGTCCGCGCCTGCGAGGACGAGCGGCGCAAGCTGGTGCAGCACTGGGTGGTGGGCGAGTCGCGCCGGCTGATGAAGTTCGTCGAAGAGAGCACCAACCTGCGCGTCAAGGCGGGCCGCGCCGACCAGGTGGCCGAGTGCATCAAGGTGGCTTCGCGGTATCTGTTCCCGCACGAGGCCATCACCAGCGCCATGCGGGCCGTGGTGCAGTATCAGGAGGCGCTCGAGGGCATCCTCGAGCTGCCGGAAGCCGAGCGCGAGGCCACCGCCGAAGGCGCCAAAACCCTGCTTGAGCCCTACTTCCGCATCATGCAGGAGATGGACCAGGTAAACGCCGAGCTCGCCCGGGTCCCCTGGAAAGGCGACGAAATCCGGCGGCTCCTCACCGACCTCGAGCGCCTTTGAGATTCGAGATTTCCGATTCGAGATTGCTTTGTCTTTTCCTGAGCAGCGGCGCATAATACGCAGTCTATGCCGCGCGGGCTTTCTCCTCGCACCACCCAGATCATCTTCGGCGAGCGTCGCAGCCTGCAGAACGCGCTGCGGCTGCTGCAGAGCACGCGCCTGCCGCCCGCGCGGCGGAAACTGGAAGAGCCGTTGCTGCGCGAGCTCATCCGCCTGCGCACCGCCGAGCTCAACCGCATCAATCCCGACTGGGACCGCAAGGCGGAGCTGGCCGGCGACCCGCGCACGCCGGCCAGCACGATAGCGCGGCTGGCCGCGGAGCTTCCGCGAGACGACTACTACCTGGCACGCGCGCTGAGCGACCACCCCAAGGCTTCGGCCAAAGTGCTGGCCCGCCTGGCGCGCCATCCTTATAACTCCGTTCGCGAGAACGTCGCTCGCCACCCGAATACGCCGGCGGCCACGCTGCGCGCCTTGTGCCGCAGCCGCGAGCCGCTGTGGTATCTGGTCGCCTTCAACCCCAGCGCGCCGCCCGACCTGCGCGAGAAGCTGCGCGAGCGCATGCGCCGCCAGGGCACCACCTAGTTCGTATCGGTTCAAGATCCAATCATCCATGAACGCGGCTGATTACTTCCTCGACCGGCACGTGCGGGAAGGCCGCGGCGCGCGGCTGGCGGTGGCGGGCGTGGGGGCGCGGCTGAGCTACGCGGAGCTGGCTGAGCGCGCCGGGCGCGTCGCCGGCGCCTGGCAAGAGCTCGGCGTTGCGCCTGGCGACCGCGTGCTGCTGATTCTCCCCGACTCGCCCGAGCTGCTGGCCTGCTTCTTCGGCACGATGAAGATGGGCGCCATCGCCGTGCCGGTCAATCCGTTCACCCGCGCCGCCGACTATGCCCACTACGCCGCCGACTGCCGCCCGCGCCTCGCCGTCGTCCACGAGGGGTCTTTGGCCGAAGCCCTGCCCACGCTGCAACAAGCGAAGCATCCGCCACGCATCTTCACAGTAGGGAACAAAGCCCCTGGCTGCACTCTTCTCGACGACGCCATCACCTCCGCCTCTGCGTTGCCCGTTGCCCGAAGCCCGAAGCCCGATGACTTAGCCTTCTTTCTCTACACCTCCGGCAGCGGCGGCCAGCCCAAAGCCGCGATGCACCGCCACCAGCACATGCTCGCTACTGCCGATTGCTACGCCCGCCAGGTGCTCGGCTTCCACTCCGACGACGTTGCCTTCTCCGCCTCCAAGCTTTTCTTCGCCTACGGCCTGGGCAACGCCGGCTACTTCCCGCTCAGCGTCGGCGCCGCCACGGTGCTTCTACCCGAGCGGCCCACGGCGGAAAGGCTTTTCGCCGTGCTGGAGCAATACCGTCCCAGGCTGTTCTTCGCCGTCCCCACGCTCTACGGGGCTCTGCTGCGCGCCGCGGAAGCCAGCCGACAGCGCCTTGACTTCCTCCGCGCGGCCGTCTCCGCCGGCGAGGCGCTGCCGGTCGAAATCTTCCAGCGCTTCAAGAAGCGCTTCGGTTTGGAAATCCTCGACGGTATCGGCACCACCGAGATGCTGCACATGTTCATCTCCAACCGACCCGACGAAGCGCGCCCCGGCTCCTGCGGCCGCGAAGTGCCCGGCTACCGGGCGCGCATCGTGACCGAATCGGGAGAGGAAGCGAAAGCCGGCGAGATCGGCCACCTCTGGGTCGCCGGCCCCAGCCGCATGGCCGGCTACTGGGAGAAGCCGGAGCTCAGCGCCCGCGTGCTCTGCGAGGCGTGGTACCTCACCGGCGACCAGTTCTACCGCGACCCCGACGGCTTCTTCCACTACTGCGGCCGCGCCGACGACATGCTCAAGGTCAGCGGCATGTGGGTCTCGCCTCTGGAAGTCGAGAACGCGCTGCTAGCCCATCCTGCCGTGGCCGAAGCCGCCGTCGTCGGCCACCGCGACCCCGACGGTCTGACCCAGGTTTGTGCGTTCATCGTGCTTCGCTCCACCGCCTCTCGTCCCGACCCCGCCCGTTCCGCCGAAGGGGAAAGGGAAGGACCCGCTGTTTCTTCTCTGGGTGACGAACTGCGTGACTTCGTCAGGCGCCGCCTCCCGGGCTACAAAGTCCCGGCGCGCTTCGAATTCGTCTCCGACCTCCCCAGGACCGCCACCGGCAAGATCCAGCGCTTCAAACTCCGAACGTAATTCCTCTCTTCAGGGTTGACAAGGACGAGTGGACGGTACTACCACTATCCGGGGCAGGTTTGCCCAGACAGGCCCGCACACAAGCAGGGGGAATCAATGAGCTTTCGCCAGACCGTTTCTTTTTTCATCCTTTGCATCGCACTACTCTGGGTTGGCGCACCGGCCGAGGCGCAAGAGGTGCACGAGAACCACGGCCCTGGTCCCGCCGCGCCGCCGGCCGACCAGCCCGTCGCGCCGCGGCTGCAGAATCTCGGCAACCACCACCACGCCATCACCACCAAAGTCCCGCGCGCGCAGCAGTTTTTTGACCAGGGCCTGCGGCTCTCCTACGGCTTCAACCACGCCGAAGCTTTCCGCGCTTTCGCCGAAGCCGCCCGCCTCGACCCCGACTGCGCCATGTGTTATTGGGGCCAGGCGCTCGTGCTCGGCCCCAACATCAACGCGCCCATGGATCCGGCCGACGAGCCCCGCGCCCTCGAGCTCGTTCAGAAGGCCGTCGCTCTGAAGCCGCACGCCGCCGAGCCCGAGCGCGCCTACATTGACGCGCTGGCCACGCGCTACTCCGGCGACGCCCAGGAGCGCCAGGCGCGCGACCGCGCCTACGCCGAGGCCATGGGCAAGCTCGCCAGGCAGTATCCCGACGACCTTGACGCCGTCACTCTCTATGCCGAAGCCCTCATGGATCTGCGCCCCTGGGACTACGCCACCCGCGACGGCCAGCCCTATCCCGAAACCAAAGACCTCATTCCGCTGCTCGAGTCCGTCCTGCGCCGCAACCCCGACCACCCGGGCGCCATTCACCTCTACATCCACGCCACCGAGAACACCCGCGCCCCCGAGCGGGCCCTGCCCTACGCCGACAAGCTCGGCGAGCTGATGCCCGCCGCCGGCCACATGGTGCACATGCCCTCGCATACCTACATGCGCGTGGGCCAGTACGACAAGGCGGTGAAGAGCAACCAGCGGGCGGCGCTGGCCGACGAGGATTACATCGCTCAATGCCGCGCCCAGGGCCTCTACCCGCTGGGCTACTACCCGCACAACGTCCACTTCCTCTGGTGGGCCGCCGCCTACGACGGCCGCCGCCAGCTCGCGCTTGACGCCGCCCGCAAGACGGTCGCGCTCTTCAACGCCGACCTCCTCCACCAGCATCCGTTCCTGCAAGACCTGGTTGTAACGCCCTATCTGGTCTACGTGCGCTTCGGCCAGTGGGACGAAATGCTCGCCGAGCCCGAGCCGCCGATGGGAGGCCAGTTCACCCGGGCCATCTGGCACTACGCCCGCGGCATGGCGTGGGCCGCCAAGGGCCAGCTCGAGGAAGGCACCGCGGAGCTTGAGGCCCTCAAGCGCATCGCTACCGACCCCGCGGTTGATTCGGCGGCTGTCTCCTTCTCCTCCAACAAGGCCTCCGCCGTTCTCCGCGTCGCCGTGGAGGCGCTCTCGGGCGAACTGGCCGAGCGCCGGGGAGAAAGCGAGACCGCCATCGCTCACCTCCACCGCGCCGTGCTCTTCGAAGAAAACCTCATCTACACCGAGCCTGCCGTCTGGCCGTTCCCGATGCGGCACTGGCTGGGGGCCGCGCTGCTCAAAGCCGGCCGTCCGGTGGAAGCGGAAGCGGTTTACTGGGAGGACCTGCGGAAGAATCCGGAGAACGGCTGGTCGCTTTACGGGCTGGCGCAGGCACTGCGGGCCCAGGGGCGCACGGACGAGGCCGCCGGCGTCGAAGCCCGCTTCCAGCAGGCCTGGGCGCACGCCGACGTCCAGCTCTCCGCCTCCCGCTTCTGACTAGTGGCATTCGGCTTCTTTGATCGTAGTGCTGACCCAGACGACAGCACCTGACTTGCAGTAGAAGGAGAGCCAGTAGGGGCGCGTAACAACCACGACCACGACGCGCTTTCCTTCCTTCCATCGGAATACTTGGCGGGCTTTCGTGCTCTTCACATTCTCGAGGCGCGGGACTTCTCCGGTGTAGAAGGGCTTCAGCGATTCAACCGCGACTCGCAATGGGTTGGCAAAGGCCCAAGCGCGTTCTCCACTGTCGGCCTTCGCCTGTTCAGAGATTGCCTGCTCGGCCGTCCCCTCTGCGGCGGTGGCGGAAACATGTCTTAGCCAAAGGAGACTTAGGGAATCGCACCCCTAGTCGAAGTCATCTCTGACATGCGGTTCGAAGCTCTCAACCCTCTGAATCACTAGAAGACTGCAACAGCCAAGTCTCCCTCTTTCCTAGCTTGTGGATACGAGGTACTGGCTAGCATTGCCCACATAGCCAAATTGGCTCTTTACAGCCGCGATTCTCCTCTCGTATTGTCTCTTTGGGAGGGGAGGCGTGCCCGTGCTGCTCCAATTGGATCCGGCCAGCGATATTCCGCTCTACCGCCAGATTCGCGACCAGTTGCGCCAGCTCATCTCCACCGGTGCCCTGGCCGTCGGCGACCGGCTGCCGCCCAGCCGCGAGCTCGCCAGCCGTCTCGGCGTCCACCGCACCACGGTCGCCAACGCCTACGCCGAGCTGACCGCGGATGGCTGGATCAGCGGCCACGTCGGCCGCGGCACGTTCATCGCCAAGGGGGTCGAGAACCACAAGAACGAGGAGACGGCGCGGCCCTACACCGCCTCGCTCGACAACGGTTACCTCTGGACGATGCTGATGGCCGATGCGCCCAGCGACGAGCCGCTCGACGCTCTGGTCGGCGCGCACATGAACGAGGCCCGCGCCATCGCCTTCACCACCGCCCGGCCGGCGGTGGAGCTGATTCCGCTGGAGGAATTCCGCCGGGCCACCAGCGAGGTGCTGCGGCGCGAGGGGCGCGCCCTGCTCCAGCTCGGGCCGTCGGACGGCTACCCGCCGCTCAAGGATTTCCTGCGCGGCGAGCTGCGCCGGCAGGGCATCGTGGCGGGCGAGCGCGAGCTGCTCATCACCAACGGCTGCCAGCAGGCGCTCGACCTTGTCCGCAAAGTTTTCGTCCGCCCCGGCGACACGGTGGCGATGGAGAACCCCATCTACCCCGGCGCCATCCAGACCTTCCACGGGGGCGGCGTGCGCTGCCTGGGTGTTCCGGTCACCGAGAACGGAGTCAACGTCGACGCGCTCGACTCGCTTCTCACCCGCCAGCGCGTGCGCCTGATGATGCTGACGCCCGACTTCCAGAATCCGACCGGCGCCACGCTCCCGCTCGACGCCCGCCAGCGCGTGCTGGAGCTGGCGGCGCGCCACCAGGTGCCCATTGTCGAAGACGGCATTTATTCCGCGCTGCGGCTGCGCGGGCGCGAGACGCCGTCGCTGAAGGCGCTGGACGCCCAGGGGCTGGTCATCCACATCAACAGTTTTTCCAAGGTCTGCTTCTCCGGCCTGCGGGTCGGGTGGATGGTGGCGAGCGAGCCGGTCATCGAGCGGCTGCGGCTGGCCAAGCAGGCCACCGACCTGCACACCGACCAGTTGGCGCAAGCGGCGCTGGCCGAGTTCGGGCGGCGCGGCTGGCTGGGGCGTCTGGTGAAGAAGGCCCGCGCGCTCTACCGCTCGCGCCTGGCGCGAATGGAAGCCGCGCTCGAGGCGCACTTCCCGGAGGAAGCGGCGTGGACGCGGCCCGAAGGCGGGATGTCGGTCTGGGTCGCGCTGCCCGCGGGAATGGATGCTTCCGGGCTGCTCTTCAAGGCTCGCGAGCAGAAGGTGCTGTTCACGCCCGGCCGCTACTTCTATTTCCAGGCCGTGCAGCCCAACACCCTGCGGCTGGGCTTTGCCGCCGTGAATGAAAAGCAGATCGGGAGGGGAATCGAGATCCTGGGCGACTTGATCAAGGCCGAGCTGCGTCATCGTCGCCGCGCGCCGGAAGCGGAGCGCGCCGCCCGCGTGGCTTTGGTCTGAAGTTTGGGAGGGCGGAGCTTGGCTCGCCGTAACGTCGCCCGCGAGACTTCGGGCTTTTCCAAGCGAGGCGAAAGCCGAGCGGAGATCCTGCGCGAAGCGAGGGAAGCCCCTGAGGACAATGCTCCTGTGACCGCGAACGAAAACACAACCCCAGCAACGCCCTGCCAGCAGCCTCTCTGCTCCGGCGGGGCAGTGGCCTGGTTCGAGAAGCACGGCCAGTCGAATTTTCTCGAGACTTGCTACGCCGCCGCGCCGGCGCGCATCCAGGCGGCGCTGGCGGCGGAGGTGGAGTTCATACGCGGCCGGTTGCGCGGCGCCGGCAAGGTGCTCGAAATCGGCTGCGGCGACGGGCGGCTGCTCGAATCGCTGCGCGACCTCGGCTGCGAATGGGTGGGGCTGGATTTGATGGAGAGTTACCTGCGCTACGCCCGCTCCGCCCGCCAGCTCGCCGCCGGCACCGGCTTCACCGCCGGACGCGCCGGGCAGTTGCCCTTCGCGGACGCGAGCTTCGACGCCGTCCTCTGCGCGCAGAACACGCTCGGCTTGCTTGGTGACGAAAAGCTGCCTGCGCTGCGCGAAGTCGCGCGCGTAACCCATGCTGGCGGCAGACTGCTCTTCCTTGTCTACTCTGAATTTTCTGTCGTCCCCCGCATCGAGTGGTACACCCAGATGCGCCAGCGGGGAATGATGGCGGCGCTCGACTGGGCGCGCTCCGGCCCCGAGCTGCTGTTCAGCGAAGACGGCCACGCCTCCGAGTGCTTCCGCCGCGAGCGCCTCGAACGGCTGTTCCTGGATGCGGGGCTGGAGCCGCAACTGGAGCGCGTCGGCGAAATCTACTGGGCGGTGACGGCTCTGAAATCTGAAATCTCAAATTTGAAATCGCAGGAGGCAGGACCATGAACTTCATGAACGACGAGCAGTGGCGGGTCAAAGTCGGCCTGGCTGAAATGCTCAAAGGCGGCGTCATTATGGACGTCACCAACGCCGAGCAGGCCCGCATCGCCGAGCAGGCCGGCGCCTGCGCGGTGATGGCGCTCGAGCGCGTCCCCGCCGACATCCGCAAGGAAGGCGGCGTGGCCCGCATGGCCTCGCCGAAAATCATTCGCGAAATCATGGACGCCGTGACCATCCCGGTGATGGCCAAGGTGCGCATCGGGCACTTCGTCGAAGCGCAGGTACTCGAAGCCCTCGAGGTCGACTTCATCGACGAGAGCGAAGTGTTGACGCCGGCCGATGAAGAAAACCATATCTGGAAGCACGCCTTCAAAGTCCCGTTCGTCTGCGGCTGCCGCGACCTCGGCGAAGCTTTGCGCCGCATCGCCGAAGGCGCCGCCATGATTCGCACCAAGGGCGAGGCCGGCTCGGGCAACGTGGTGGAAGCCGTGCGCCACATGCGCGCCATCGTTGGGCACATGAAGAAGCTCGCCGTGCTGGGCAACGAAGAACTGGTGCAGGAAGCCAAGCGCCTGGGCGCGCCGTTCGAACTGGTGAAGTGGGTCGCCGAGCACGGCAAGCTGCCGGTGCCCAACTTCTCGGCCGGCGGCATCGCGACGCCCGCCGATGCCGCGTTGGTGATGCAGCTCGGCGCAGAGGCTGTCTTTGTCGGGTCGGGCATTTTCAAATCCTCCGACCCTGACCGCCGCGCCCGCGCCATCGTCTACGCCACCACGCACTACAACGACCCCAAGGCGGTGTTGGAGGCGTCGGCCGAGCTCGGCGAAGCCATGAAAGGCCTCGACATCCGCCAGCTCCCCGAATCGGCGCTGCTCCAGACCCGAGGCCACTAGCTTCTGTCTGTCATTCTGAGCCCCGATTCATCGGGGCGACGAATCTCAGCTCACAAAATCGAGTGAGTTGAGCTTGTTTGGGAAGGGCGGGGCTTCGGCCCCGCCGAAACTTGGCTGGGCCCAGTAGGGGCTTTAGCCCCTGAGGTCAGAAATGAAAGTCGGCATCCTCGCACTCCAAGGCGACTTCGAAGCCCACGCCGCGGTTCTCTCACGCCTCGGCGTCGAGTGGGCCTACGTAAAGAGACCCGCCGACCTCGCCACTGTCGACGCGCTCATCATCCCCGGTGGCGAAAGCACCACGTTTCTCAAATTCCTGGAGCGCGACGGCTTTTTTGATGAGTTGCGTCGCCTCGGCCGCGAGAAGCCGGTCTTCGGCACCTGCGCCGGCGCCATCCTGCTGGCCAAGGAAGTCACCAACCCGCCGCAGCCCAGCCTGGGCCTGATTGACATCACCGTCGAGCGCAACGCCTACGGCCGCCAGGTGGAGAGCGCCGTGCGTCGCGGCCGCTCGCTCCTGAACGGCGGCGAAATGGAGATGGTGTTCATCCGCGCGCCGGTGATCCGGCGCGTCGGTGCCGGTGTGCGTGTTCTGGCCGAGTGCGACGCGCTCCCCGTGGCCGTCGAGCAGGGCAACATCCTCGTCGCCACCTTCCACCCCGAACTCACCTCCGACACCACGTTCCACGAGCACTTCCTCAAGCTCGTACCGGCCAAGTAACGTGCGCATTGCCTTCGTTTGCCTGGGCAACACCTGCCGCAGCCAGATGGCGGAGGTCTGGGCGCGCCACCTCGGGGGCGACAAGGTTGAAGCCGTCAGCGCCGGCCTCCACCCTCTCGGCTTCGTCGCCTCCCAGACCCGCGAGGCCATGGCGGAAGAGGGCGTCCGCATGGATGGCCAGCTCTCCAAGGGGCTCGACGCCATCAACTGGGCCGAGGTCGACCTGCTGGTCAACCTGTCCGGCGTGCCCACCGACGCCCTCGTTCCGGAGTTCGAGGGCAAGCGCCTCGAGTGGAAAATCCCCGATCCCTACCTGGACTCGCTGGAGTCCTACCGCTGCGTCCGCGACCTGCTGAAGGATAAAGTTCAAGCGCTGCTCGACGAATTGGCGCCGACCCAATCGGCTTGACGCCGGCTCGCTGCTATAATGGCGGCTTCGATGGGCTCCCGCGCCAGCCGCGACCGCACCAGCGTCTCCCAGGAGGACTATCTCAAGGCCATCTGGGAGATGGGGGAAGAGGAGCAAGTTCCTATCAGCGCGCGGCTCTCGGAAGAGCTGGGCGTGACGCCGCCGGCGGTCACCGCGGCCCTGAAGCGTATGGAGCGCAACGGCTACGTCAAGCTGGGCCCGCGCGGGCGCATCGAGCTCACCCGCAAAGGTTCGGAGCTGGCCGAGCACCTGATGCTGCGCCACAACCTGGCGGAAAAACTGCTGGTCGAAGTGCTCGGCATGCCCTGGACGCGCGTGCACGACGAGGCTGAAAAACTCGAGCACGCCATCTCGCCCGAACTCGAAAGACTGCTACTCAACTATTTCGGCCGCGAAAGCTACTGCCCGCACGGCAACCCGCTCGACGGCGGCCTGACCAAGCTGCGCCGGCTGCGCGACGTCCAGCCCCTCAGCGCGGTGCGGGCCGGCAAGCGGGTCGAAGTCGTCCGGGTGTACGAAAAGGACACGCGCTTTCTCGACTACCTCGACCGCTTGAAGCTGCGGCCCGGGACGCGCTTGCTGGTCGAGCACCGCGACTACGACGAAAGCGTGCAGGCGGTGGTGGCGGGCCGAACCGTGCATCTGGGTCGCGACGCGGCCGAAAAAATCTGGGTCAAAGAGCTTCGAGGCCGAGGCCTTTTGAAGTAACCTGAAGTTTTGATATTCTTCCCGCCTTCCAGGAGGGCGGAGTTGAAGGTCGCCGTCACGGTCAACGGTCGCTCCTACTCGCACGAGGTTGAGCCGCGCCTGCTGCTGGTGCACTACCTGCGCGACGTCCTTGGCCTCACCGGCACGCACATCGGCTGCGAGACCTCTCTTTGCGGCGCCTGTACCGTCCTGCTGGACGGCCAGGCGGTGAAGTCCTGCACCGTGCTCGCCGTCCAGGCCGACGGCGCCGACATCACCACCATCGAAGGCCTGGCCCGCGACGGCAAGCTCCACCCGGTGCAGGAGGGTTTCTGGGAGGAGCATGGCCTGCAATGCGGTTACTGCACGCCGGGGATGATTATGGCCGGCGTGGCGCTGCTGCAAACGAACCCCGCGCCTGGCGAGACTGAGATCCGCCGCGCCCTCGCCGGCAACCTTTGCCGCTGCACCGGCTACCAGCACATCGTCAACGCGATACAGTCGGCGGCCAAAAAGATGAAGCCCGCGCCGGCAAAGTCGCGTCCGGTAGGTTCCCCCGGGCCCGCGGCCCGCCGGAGGACGAAAGGGTGAGCGAGCGCACGCTGCTGATTCTGATTGGAATTGTTGTCGGGCTGACTTTTGTCGGGATTCTGGCTGATTTTGTTTTTGCCTCGCGTGACGCCATCCGCGGTTTCGTGGACAGGCTCCGGGGGCGACGCGAGGAGAAGAAAGGCAGCCTGAGGGTACGGCACTAGCCATGGCGGCCAGCACCAAGTGGGTTGGCAAGCCGATGAAGCGCAAGGAAGACCCGCGCCTCATCCAGGGCCTGGCGCACTACGTGGACGATATGGTGCTGCCGGGCATGTTCTACGCCGCCTTCGTCCGCAGCCCCTACGCCCACGCGCACATTCGCAGCGTCAACACCAGCGCCGCCCAGGCCGCCCCCGGCGTGGTGGCGGTGTACACCGGCGAGCACGTGCGCGGCCAGATTGGGAACATTCCCTGCGCGGGCGATCTGCCGGAACTGCGAGTGCCGCCGCACGCGCCCCTGGCGCTGGACAAAGTCCGCTACAGCGGCGAGCCGGTGGCCGTCGTCGTGGCCGACGACCGCTACCGTGCCCGCGATGCCGCCGACCTGGTCGAGGTCGACTACGAACCCTTGCCGGCCGTCACCGACCCGCAGAAGGCGCTGCAGAAAAACTCGCCGCTCCTCCACGAGCAGTTCGGCACCAACCGCGCCTGCTACTGGAAGATCGAGGCCGGCTTCCCGGCCAAGGCCTTCAAGAAGGCGCACCGCGTCGTCAAGCAGCGCCTGCTCAACCAGCGGCTCATCCCGGTGGCGATGGAGCCGCGCGGCGTGCTGGCGCACTACGACGCCGGCGAGGGCTCGCTTACCGTCTGGTCCTCCACCCAGATTCCGCACCTGCTGCGCACGCAGCTCGCCGCCATGCTCGGCCTGGCCGAGATGAAGGTTCGCGTCATCACCCCGGAGGTCGGCGGCGGCTTCGGCAGCAAGCTCAACGTTTATGGAGAGGAGGCGCTGGTCGCCTGGCTCGCGCGCGCCGTGGGGCGTCCCGTCAAGTGGATGGAGACGCGCCGCGAAAACTTTCTCAACACGATTCACGGCCGCGACCAGGTCAACGACGTCGAGGTCGCCGTGGCGCGCGACGGCACCATCACCGCCCTGCGCTGCCGCATTCTGGCCGACCTCGGCGCCTACTACCAGTTGCTCACTCCGGTCATCCCCACGCTGACCGGTCTGCTGATTCTCGGTGCCTACAAGATTCCGGCGGTTGAGGTGGAGTACGTCGGCGTCTTTACCAACAAGATGGCCACCGACGCCTACCGCGGCGCCGGCCGTCCCGAGGCCACCTACATCATCGAGCGCATGGTCGACCTGGTGGCGAGGGAGCTGAAGAAAGACCCGGCCGAGATTCGCCTGAAGAACTTCCCCCAGCCCAAGGATTTTCCCTACGCCGTGCCGACCGGCATCGTCTACGACAGCGGCGACTACGCCGCCGCGCTCAAAAAAGCGATGGCGATGGCCGGCTACAAGCGCCTGCGCGCCGAGCAGAAGAAACTCTGGAAGCAGGGCCGCTACCTGGGCGTCGGGCTATCGAGCTACGTCGAAATCTGCGGCCTCGGGCCTTCGTCGGCGGCGCCGCCGGCCATCGGCTGGTGGGAAAGCGCCACCGTCCGCATCGAGCCTACGGGTTCCGTGACCGTGCTCACGGGCTCCAGCCCTCACGGCCAAGGGCAGGAAACCAGCTTCGCACAGATGGTGGCCGACGAGCTCGGTATGTCGCCCGACGCGGTCGTGGTTATCCACGGCGATACCCGCGCCGTTCCTTACGGCATCGGCACTTTCGGCAGCCGCGCCACCGCCGTCGGCGGCACGGCCGTGCACATGTGCCTGGAGAAGCTCAAACAGAAACTGGCGCGAATGGCGGCGCACCTCTTTAACGTCGCGCCGGAGCAGATTGTCTACAAGGACGGAGAATTCTCTGTGAAAGGCAAGGGGCGCGAATCGAAGAAACTGACGGAGGTTGCCGGGGCCATCTTCACCGCCAAATCGCTGCCCGCGGGTCTCGAGCCGGGTCTGGAGGCCACGAGCTTCTTCGAGCCGCAGAACTTTACTTTCCCCTTCGGCACCCACCTCTGCGTGGTGGAGGTCAGCCCGCAGACCGGCGACATTCAGCTCAAGCGCTACATCGCCGTGGATGACTGCGGCAAGGTCATCAACCCGCTGCTGGTGGACGGCCAGGTGCACGGTGGCATCGCGCAGTCGCTCGGCCAGGCGCTGCTCGAAGAAGCCGTCTACGACGAGAACGGCCAGCTCGTCACCGGCGAGCTGATGGACTACGCCATTCCGCGCGCCGGGGATGTCCCGCGCTTTGAGACGGCGCGCACCGTCACGCCTTCGCCGGTCAACCCGATGGGGGTCAAAGGCGTGGGCGAAGCGGGCACCATCGGCGCCACGCCAGCCATCGTGAATGCGGTGATTGACGCGCTGCGGCCGCTCGGCGTGCGCGACATCCCGATGCCGCTCAAGCGCGAGCGCCTCTGGGCACTCTTTCAGAAGAAAGCGAGGCGGTAGGTTTTTGAAATCTGAACTTTCAAATTTGAGATTCTCCTCATGATTCCGGGCTCGTTCGACTACTTTGCACCGCGCTCGCTGCAAGAGGCCTTTGACCTGCTGGCTGAGCACGGCGACGACGCCAAGCTGCTCGCCGGCGGTCACTCGCTGCTTCCGCTGATGAAGCTGCGCCTGGCCGCTCCGCGTGTACTGGTGGATTTGGGCCGCATCGGCGACCTCGCCTACATCCGCGAAGAAGGAGACGAGATAGCCATCGGCGCGATGACCACCCACGCCGCCATCGAGCACTCCGAGCTGCTGCGCCGCCGCGCGCGGCTGCTGGGGGAAACCGCTGCGGAGATTGGCGACGTTCAGGTGCGCAACCGCGGCACCCTCGGCGGCTCGCTCGTCCACGCCGACCCGGCCGCCGACTATCCCGCCGCCGTGCTGGCGCTCGGCGCGCAGCTCGTGCTCACCAGCCGTTCCGGCCAGCGCACCGTCCCCGCCAGCGACTTTTTCGTCGACCTCCTCACTACCGCCATCCAGCCCGGTGAGATCCTGACGGAAATCCGCTTTGCCGCCGATGGCCCGCGAACCGGCTCGGCCTACTGCAAGCTCCACCAGCCGGCCTCGGGCTTCGCGCTGGTGGGGGTGGCGGCGCGTGTCCGACTCGACGCCACGGGGAAGTGCGAGGCTGCCGCCGTCGGTGTCACCGGCGTTTCGTCGAAAGCCTATCGGGCCGCACAAGTGGAGAAAGCCCTGCTGGGCAAGGCCCCGAATGAAAAGATTATCGCGCAGGCTGCCGCCAAGGCCGCCGCCGGCGTCGAGCCCCTCTCTGACCTCCACGCCTCGGCCCGCTACCGCAAAGCCATGGCCGAGACCTTCACCCGCAAAGTGTTGGCCGAGTCCTTCTCCCGCGCCAAGAGATGAAGATTGAAGGCAGCCACACGCTGGCGGCGCCGCGCCAGCGCGTCTATGAGGTTCTCACCGACCACGTGGCGCTGGCGAAATTGCTCCCCGGCTGCGAGAAGCTCGATCCCGCCGGCAAAGACACCTATCAGGTGAAGATGAAGCTGGGGATTGCGGCGCTGAGCGGCAGCTACGCCGGTACGGTCAAACTCAGCGAGCAGCGCCCGCCCGAGCACCTTCGCGTGACGGTCTCCAGCCGCGGCCCCGGCGGCGTGGCCGAAGGCGACGGCACACTCACGCTCGGAGAGAAAAGCGGCAAGACGGAAGTCCGCTACGCCGGCGAGGTCAAGGTCGGCGGGATGATTGCCTCGGTCGGCCAGCGCTTGCTGGAGAGTGCTGCCCGAATGGTCATCGGGCAGTTTTTCAAGAACCTCGAAAAAGAACTCGCCTGACCCTACCGACCTGCTAGGTTTTTTCGCTCTCCAGGCTCGAGGCCTGCACTTCGGCAAAGGCTTCGCGGCGAGGAATGTTGTAGAGCTCCAGCAGGCGAATGATGATTTCCTGCGCCGCTTCCATTTCCTCCGCGATCACGACCGAAGCGCCTGCCTTCTCGAGCTCGGGCGCGTCCTCCAGCCGCTTGGTGCGCACAATAATGAAGATTCGGGGATTCAGCGCCCGGGCGTTGGCCACGGCGCGGCCGAGCACGAAGGGGTCGGAGATGGCAAAGACGACCGCGCGCGCGTGCGCCACTCCGGCCTTGACCAGAATTTCCCGTGTGCTGCCGTCGCCGAAGAAGATGTGTTCGTTCACGGCTTGCCCGGCTTGAACCGTCTCCGGGTTGGTCTCCAGTACAAGGTAGGGAACGCGGAGTCGCCGCAGCACTCCGGCGGTAAGCCGGCCGTTGAGTCCGTAGCCGCACACCACCACGTGGTCGTGCAAAGGCTGGCTTTCGCTTTCGAGTTCCGCCTCGCCCGGCTCCGGAAAGAAGCGGTGCAATGCGCGCATCTCCGGCATTCGCGCTGCCAGGTGCGGTGATATCTGGATGACGATAGGGGTGAGGATCATCGTCACCACCGCGGCGGCCAGAAACGCCTGATACCCCGACTCCGAAATCAGGTTCAACCCGGCGCCTTGGCGCAGCAGCACGAAGCTGAACTCGCCCACCTGCGCCAGCCCCAGCCCCACCAGCCACGCCACCCGCACGGGGAAGCCGAGCAGCAGCACCGACGCGGCTCCCGTAACGGCTTTGGAGGCAAAAATCGTTCCTGCCAGGCTCGCCACCAGTACCCAGTGCTCTCTCGCGAAATCGAGGTTGAGGAGCATGCCCACCGAAATGAAGAACAAGCTGTTGAAGCTGTCGCGAAAGGGAAGAATCTCCGCCAATATCTGGTGGGCGAACTCCGACTCGGAGAGTGCCAGCCCCGCCAGGAACGCACCCAGCGCCAGCGACAGCCCAATCAGCGACGATACCCACGCCGTCCCCAGACAGAAGAAGATGGTGGCAATCAGGAAGATTTCTTTGTTCCGCAGTCGCACAATGTGGTTCCACAGTGGCGGGAAGAAGTAATGCGCGGCCAGCAGAATCAACCCCACAACGGCCAGCGACTTGCCGAGCGCCGTCAGAACTGCCAGCGCCACGGCCGTCGTCTGAGCGGTAAAGGCCGGCAGCAGCGCCATCATCGGCACCACGCACAAATCCTGAAACAGCAACACACCGAGAATGGCGCGGCCGTGCGGGCTGTCGAGCTCCTGCCGCTCGAACAGCAACTTCAACACAATCGCCGTGCTGCTGGCCGCCACCAGGAAACCCCAGAACAGCCCCTGGCGCCACGGCAGACCCATCAGCGCCGCCACGCCCAGGCTCATCAGGATGGTCAGGACGACCTGGCGGCTGCCGGCGCCCAGCACCACCTGCCGCATCCGCCACAGCTTCTTCAAGGAGAACTCGATGCCGATGGTGAACAGCAGCAGAACCACACCAACTTCCGCCATCAGCTCGATGGCCGAGCGGTTCGAGATCAATCCCATGCCCGACGGTCCCACCACGATTCCGGTGACGAGGTAGGCGACGATAGTAGACTGGCGGGCACGCGCCAGTAGCACGGCAATCACCGTGGCGATGCCGAAGAGGATGAGCAGGTCAACCAGAATATTGGCGGGGCCGTGAGGCATCGAAGGAGCTCAGCGACTTCCGGAAAAGTGTTGCAACTCCTGCTTGCTGAAGCGATGACCGCAATGCTTGCAGTGGTAGCGGCTGTCTTTGTCGAGCCGGCCGACGACCTGCTCCTTGCCGCACGCACGACAGCGCCGCCGCCGGCCCACCACCGCGTGAAAAACCGTCAGGTAGAGCAGACTCATGGCCGCCATTCTACTCATCGCGACGCAATTGCGAAACGAAAACGTTTGTGTCAGATTCCTCAGTCGAAGGAGGGGACATGCCCCACCCAACAGCCGCCAGTTTCAATCACGCCATGGTTTACGTCCGCCGGATCGAGCCCGCTCTGAGCTTCTATCGCGACCTGCTCGGGTTCCGCCTTATCGAGACGTTTGAATGGGAGGGGCGACCCGTCTATGCACGGCTGCGCGCCCCGCGCGGCGAAGGCACGATTGCGCTCCACTTGCCCGAACGCGGCGATAGACCCAGCACCCGCAGCGGCATCCGGCTCTACTTCGAGATCAAAGGTCTCGAGCGCGTCTGCGCGCGCCTGAAGAAAGCCGGCGTGAAGTTCTCACAGATGCCGAAAAAGATGCCGTGGGGCTGGACGCACGCCTACCTGCGCGACCCCGAAGGCTATGAGTTGAGTCTTTACTGGGCGGGCGCCCGCCGCTTCCGCAAGACGCGGATGTAATGCTCTACCCTTTGCGGTACTACTGGCGGCTGGCTAAAGGCCATCGCTTGCGGCCGTGGCGCAGCCCGCTGGTGCGCTGGCGCCTCGAAACTTTCTTCGGCATCCACGCCGACGACCTCGGTCGGCAGCAGTTCTTTAGCTTGCTCTGGGAGAACCGTCGGCGGGTCCTGGCCTTCTTGCGATGGACCGAGGAGATGGAATCCAACCAAAAAGCGGAAAAGTCAAAAGGTCTCTCCAACTTCTCGACCCCTTGACTTCTCGAGCCTTCGAATTATTCTTCGTTGCCGAGCGCGAAATCGAGGCCACGGTCGTGATTCAGTCGCCGGGTCATCTCCCAGTCGAGCTCGCGCACGGCAAACGAGCCCTGGCGACCACTGGAGGTGACGTAGAAGATCTTGCCGTCCTCCAGCCAGTATTCCTTTACAGCAAGGATCTTCTCGTTCTTGAGCACCAGCAGCGTCAGCGCCGGCAGCGGCGGATGCACGGGCGTGTAGCTGTTGGCGGCAATCCGCAGGCGCGGCCAGTCGTCCGGCAGCCCCGGCGCCACCACTACGTCATCGCTGTAGTCGTCGCGCGGATCGCGGTAGTCGCGAAGGTCCTCGACAATCACCGGCACCGGTTGCTGAACGTAGACGACACTCGTGCTGGTCGAGCCGATGGGGAAGGGGAAGAAGCCGCCCACCCCGAAGTTCGGGCCGAAGAAGGACCCGCCGACAAAACCCCTGTGGCCGATACGGCCGGGGAAGAAGCCGGGGTGTCGATGGCGTCCGCGGACCAAGCGGTCGTGCTCGAAGTCGAACCCGAAGCCCGGGGTCGGGAACCGTTCGCGCACTACCGGCCGCAAGCCGAACCCGGGAATGAAGTTCCAGTCCGGACTGCCGGTATTGGTGTGCGGGGCGCGGTGCCAGGTCGGCCGGACGCTGAAGCCGGATGAAGAACGCCGGTGCTGAGCTTCGGCGGGGATTGCGAGGAAAACAGCAGCCACGCTAACGAGCAAAACCAGACGCTTTCTCATCGGGGCTCCTCCCTCAACTCCTTGGACGATTCTACGCCGCTAAAGGTTTCATGGCAATGCACTGGGTGCCTCCGGCCGGTGGTACCACTTCCGTACCGCCTCCAGGGCGGGCTTGTCGAGCGGGACAAAGGTAGGCGCCGCGGGGCTTCCCAGGCCGTGGCTGGGCCACTTCCACCAGTAGAGCCCGGCGAGCCACGGCTGGTCGTAGAAGGCTTCGAAAACGACTCGATAGCAGCGTTGCTGCAGGGTGTTGTCCACCCGGCCGGATTCGACCCAGGGCTGAGCCGCGGCCGTGGCGGTTGCCGGGTAGCCGACCTCGGTGAGGATGACCGGCTTGCGGTAGCGTGCCGCCAGTTCGCCCAGCCTGGCGGTAATTGCCCGGACGCGCGGCGAGTCGGGACTCGGCGCTTCGCCCGCATCGGCGAGCGGGAAGTAGAAGTTGACTCCGATGTAGTCCAGTGCGTCCCAGAACCCCACCGCCTCGACCTCGCGATCCCAGTGCGCCGCGTAGGTGAGCGGGCCGTGGTAAATGCGGCGCAAGTCGCGAATCAATCCCCGCCAGACGGCTTCGTGAGGCGTCACACCGCCCAGTTCTGTGCCGACGACCAGCAGATCGACTCCATGCAACTCCGACATGCGCGCGTAGTGAAGCAGCCAGCGACGGTAGAGCGCGAACCAGCGTTCGAAATCGTTCCTGTTCTCGAAGGCGATGTTGCCGGTGAAGCCGCGGCTCCATAGTTGCGGCTTGAGCATCACGTGCAAGCCGGCGTGCCGGGCTTGTTCGATGGCGCGAACGACGCGCGCGTCGCTTTCGTCGGTGGCAAAGTTGAAGTGCACCTCCTCGGGCGCGCGCGTGAAGGCGTAGGGAACAATCGCGACACTGTTTGCGCCGAGGGCGCGGATCTTCAGGAGTTCATCGCCGGCGCGGTCCGAGCCGTAGCCCCAGCCGCCGCCCACTTCATGTGAGAACGATATCCCGCGGTGGAAGAACGGAGTCGACCGCGGCTCGGCTGTGGGCGACGGCGTCGCAGCCAGCCCGAGCAGAAAGTTCCGCCAGTCTTGCTCCAGCTCGTCCCATTCCATGCCCACGGCACGCGCGAATTCGTCCACCTTGCCGGCTTCCAGCGGTGTGCGGTAGAGAACGGGAAGAACCGACTTGCCGCGGCGCTCCACGATTCTGGCCACCCAGGCGCCGCTGAGCGCATCGCGCACCAATGGCGAGAGGTATTCGGTATCGAGTGCGAAAACGTCGCGCAGCGTGTAGGCGGTTTCTTCCCGAGCGATTTGTCCGGCGTAGTCGCGCAGCGGCTGCCCGAAAAAGTCTCCCACCCCGTAGCGCGCCAGAGCCAGCGCGACTGCGGGCGAGCCCGGCTCACTCCACGCCCGACGCATCAGCAGCAGCGCGTCGCCGCGGGCGTCGGAGATGTCGCCGGCTGGAGTCAGCAGGTGATTGATTTCCATCCGGCGAGCATTCAGAGTAACGGGCTCGTCGGTGCCGGTGAGCGCGACCTTGGCCTGTGTCGAGGAAAACAGGCAGGCGCGCAGGGGAGATTCATCCAGCGGGGTGCCCAGGAGTGCGCCTATGCGCACCGCGCGCTCGTCGTAGGCGGCAACCGCAGTTTCTGCGTGGGTCGCTGCGCCGGCGTCGAGAAGGAGTTGCCAGTGCCGTGTGGACCGCGGATTCAAGTCGCGCCGCGCCAAGAAGCTGAGAATATCGCCGCGGGCAGCAAGCGCGCCGAGCGCTACTGTAGCAGCCACGGCCATGGCCACGGCGCTGCGGGTGTGGAGCTCAAGCGCCGGCGCGCGCCTCGGCCGCCACAGCGCCGCCGGCAAGCCGGCGACAACAATGGGCGCCGCAATCCAGGCGAGAAAAAACATGGCCGGCCCGGAGCGCCCCAGCAAACGCCAGTTGTAGAGCAGCGTAATCAAGAGCGCTCCCACCAGGAGCGCGGGCAGCAGCAACCAGCCGAGCCATGCCCCCGCCCGCGTGGGCGCGCGGTCGAGCAACCCGCGCAGGCACACCCAGGCCGCGAACAAGCTCACGCCGATTAGCGCTCCGCCCAGGAACAGCACTTGTCCTTCCGAGTGGGCAAACGTCGGCCAGAGAACTTCCAGGGCGCGTTGCAGCCGGAAGCGTCCACCGCTGAAGGCCCCGCTGTAGAAGGTCAGGAAAAACGTTGCCCACAGAACCGCCTGGGTCGCCGTCACGCGCAGCCAACCGGAAGCGCGTTGCCCGGCCAGTGTCACCGCGACCATCAGCAGCAGGGCCGCGGGCAGGTAGCTGCCGAGCTGCAGCGCGTAGAGCCAGGCCGGCGCGTCGGGTGGCCATCGCGTCAACGCCGCGGGGAGAAAGCACGGGATTCGTGGCTGGGGCTGGAATCCAACCACTTCGATGCCGCTGAGCGCGGCCAGCAGAAGGATCGGCGCGTGCAGGATGAGCGCCTCAGCCAGCAGGTAGGCAAGGAAACTGCTGGCGGTGGCGACGGCGATGCTGGCCAGCGCTCGGAGCGCGCGCCCCATGGGTTCCACGGTTAGACTCTTAGCCACACTGGAGCGTTTCCAGCTTTCACCGCACGGTGGCGTCGGGTCTCTCCTCGCCCATTGCCCACAGCCTCAGTTGGCGCATTCGCTCAATCGCTTCTGCGCCGCGGAGGCCGTGCGGAGCCAGGAAGTTCTCGAAAGGAACCGACGGAAAGCCTTTGCGCATCAGCCGCTGCGGAAGCTGCTTGCGAATGATGTCGGGCAAGTCGGTGTTGATTTCCTGCAGCACTTCGAAAATGAGTTGGTGCACGGAGTCGCGAAACGGATACGTTCCCAGCAGCAGCATCCCCTTGTCCCACACCGTTCCTTCCGGCGTGCCGGTGCACATGGCGCGCAGCACGGCCAGCTCGGTAGCGAGAATTTCTTCGCGGGCTGGCATCGCTTGCGGCACGCTAGCATCGGTGTGGCAGCGGGTCAAGGCGTGACGGTTTTCGGTTGACACCGGCGCCAGCTTCGCGCTATACGCTCCCCCTATCTAATCAATCCCCGGTGGAGGTTCGGACATGGAAAGACTGGTCTTGCTCGCGGGTGTATTTGTCCTCGGGTGTCTGGTTTCGATGACCACAACGCAGGCGCAGATGGCGAAGAAGGCGACGCCGGCCGACGGCCACGACATCCACGTGGTGGCACCGCATGTGGTGGATGGAGTGGTGATGGGTCCCTACCACCACTATTGCAAGGGCGTGTCGCCGGAAATCCTGGAGTGTCTGATCTACGAGTCCACCGAGCCCAACGCGCTGATGACTCAGGTCGAGTACATGATCAACAAATCGGTCACGCGCACCCAGCTTGACCTCAGCGTCTGGAACAAGTATTACCACGACCACGTGGTGGAGATTGCCACCGGCCGCGTGCAGGTGCTCGACCGCACGCCGGAGGAAGCGGCCAAGATTGCCGAAGCCGCCAAGCAGACCGACGGCATCATCTTCCATCTCTGGTGGCCTCACATGGCGGCCGCACCTAATGGCGAGGTGAAGCACGCCCAGGCCATCAGCCACAAGTACTTGACCGAAGCGGAATGGAAGGGACCGACCGGCTCGCCGCCACGGGCAAGCAAGTAGAGGCGGAAGAAAAAGCAGATCCCTCGACTTCGCTCCGCCCTTTCACAGAAAGGGCTGGACTGGCGCCCGGGATGACAGCCTTCGGCTGTCAGTTGGGCTTCCTAAAGGAACCGCCGGTGGGGCCGAGGGTGGCGCCGCGCCCGGGCTCGTAGCCGCTTTCGCCGCCCTCTTGCTCGGCTTCGAGCTTGGCGACGGCTTCCTGGTAGGCCTCGTCGTACTCGTGCCAGCGCTCCAGCGTGCCGTCCACTTTTTCGGCGTGGTCGAGCAGGCGCGCCGCGGCGTCCTGGGAGAAGTCTTCAAAGCTGCGCTTGAAGCGCACCGCCGCGCGGATGAACTTCACGCCGTAGTAGAGAAACGCCAGTCCCAGCGCGCCCAGCAGAATGTAGGCCCAAATCTCCACCCCTGGATTCTAGCCGAGCTGCGGGACGAACACAACTAGCTCAGGCGGCGTCGAGCGCTGCCCGCAGGTCGTCAATGATGTCGTGCCAGTCTTCCAGGCCAATTGAAATGCGAATCCCGCCCGGGTCGATCCCTGCCGCCTTCTTTTCCTCCGGTGGCAGCGCCGAGTGCGTCATCGAGTAGGGATTCTCAATCAGCGTCTTCAACTGTCCCAGGCTGACGGCCAGCGTAATGGTGTAGGCGTGGTCGGCGATGTAGTCCACCACGCGGTCGGCGGCGGCGTGCGAGCCCGGCTGGTCCTTGACGATGAAGTAAAGCAGGCTACCGGGTGCGAACTTGCCGTCGTAGCTCACCATCTGTTTCCGCGCCAGCTCTTTTTGCGGGAAGGTGTCGAGCCCGGGATAGAAAACGCGCTCCACTTTGGGGTGGGTTTCCAGGAACTGCGCCACTTTGAGCGCCGTCTTCTGCTGGTTCGCCAGGCGCGCCCCCAGCGTCGGCAGGCCGTAGACCAGAATCGGCCAAGCGCTCTTCGGCGAGAGCACGCCGCCGAAGTCTTTTCGGTAGGTCACCAGCGGCGGATAGAAGCGCCGCGGGCCGATGACGGCACCGCCCATGTCGGTGCCGAAACCGCCGATGTTCTTGGTAAGGCTGTGGGCGACCAGGTCGGCACCCAGCGTCAGCGGGCGCTGGCAGTAGGGCGTAGCGAAAGTGTTGTCGACGATGATGACAATCTTGTCTTCGTCCTTGCGCCCGCGGTTGAGCGCGTCCACCTCGCGGCGCACGGCGGCGATGTCGATGATCTCCAGCGAAGGATTGGTCGGCGTCTCGAAGTAGACCACGCGCGTCGCGGGTGTGGCGGCTTCTCGCAGCGCCTCCGGACGTCGCAGGTTAATGAACTTTGTGTTTACCCCTGCGCGGGGCAGCCAGTTGGTCAGCAGGCTGTAGGTGCAGCCGTAGAGCTGCTCGTGGGCGACAATCTCGGCGCCCTGCCGGGTGCACACCGAGAGCGCGGCGGAAATGGCCGCCATGCCGGTGGCGAAGGTGACGCAGATATCGCCTTCCTCGGCCAGCGCCAGGTTTTCCTCCAGCATGCCGCGGGTCGGCTCATCCAGCCGGTCGTAGATGTAAATGGGGGCGCGGTAGTCCTGCGCCGAGGCTTCGGAGCCGAACTCGACGAACCCCTCCGCACCGCGCTCCACCGAGCTCAGCCGGAAGGTGGCTGAGGAGGTGATGGGCGGGATGACGTGGTGGTCGTAGTCCCAGCGCTTGGTCACGAAGCTGCCGTGAATCAGGCGCGAGCGCATGCGGTAGTGCGGCTTGTGCAGAGCCTTGCGGGTCGCGGTGGCCATGGATTCCTCCGGGTAAACTCTCTTGCTCTGCGCCGCGGAAGCGTCGCAGAGCTGTTTGGGGGGCTGCTTATACATTCTGCGCCGGACGGCGGGGAGAATGCAAGTCAAACTGACCGGACGTAGTTAGGTCGGAGGAGGCAACGACTGCCCCTGAGCGCCCAACTGGCTTGAGTTGTCTTACTGAGAAAGGGATTGGCGAATCACGAATCCAAGCGTTTGTACGCTGAACATCAGAATGAAATAGGCGGACACGACGAGGGCAAATGAGGAGGACGCAAGTTCGGCCAACAACTCCTGACCGCTTAGCTTGTTCTCGCTAATCATCCGCCGTACCCTCCTGCGCTGCACATAGAGTCGAACCATTGGAAGTGGGATGCTTGCCAGGAGCAAGATGGAATTATACAAGCCACGACCGGTATGCAGGAATTCGTACTTCTGAACTAGCTGAATCGTTCCGGCGAACGAAACCAAGAAGAAAACGACGAGAAGGACAAGAACGAAGGGCTTGTCTCGATGGTAATACTCCCGGGTCTTGCGCTCACCCCATTCCGTGAATCGTTTCCAGTGCTGCATCACTCACCTCCGTCTTACTTCGGTGCACGCCTTCGTGGACCCCTCCAAGTGGCATTCTAGCCAACTTGTCGACCAGTTCTCGTCGAACGATATGTTGCTGGGACTGCTTCAATCACTCGCAAAACTCGTAGTAGAGCTCGCCAAGAAACCACACGAAAATCCCAATGATCACCGCTACTGCGCACGCAACGACAAGCCCAAGAACACAAGCCAGTTCCCAAAGTAGCGCAATGAGAATAAGTGCGCTAATGATCATTCGTAGACCTTCGCAAGGGTCGAATTCCACGGTTTGGAAGCGAGGTTCGTAACTCGCGGGTTCGAGTGGGGCCCACCCTTCTCGCTGCCGCTGATTTGATTGGTGTTCATGTGAAGCCCTCCCCACCGAAGCTGCGAAGATTCTATTCCCCGCTTGTCGGGGGGGGGCAATAGGAGAAAAGTCACACTTCGCATTTGCGTAAGGACTACATCCACAAGGATTTAGCGTAGTTTGTCCTGTGATAGTGGCACTACTAACTAGTGTCTCCGGTAAAGGGCTCGATTGGCGTGATCCTAGCTCCAAACAGCCAGCTCGCGTTTGGGTCGTTGTCCTTGCGCGGTTCGTTCGCCGCGGCTAGAATCCCCGCACCGCAATGCCAGTGCGTCGAAGGAGGGAGCAATGCGTCTGAGGATTCTGTTCAATGTAGCTGCAATCGCCCTGCTGCTGGTGGTCGCAGCGGGAGCGGAGGAGCCTAAGAAGCTCAGCTTGGATCTCTACCTCGAGTTCGAGCAAGTGGCCGACCCGCAGATTTCGCCCGACGGCGCGCAAATCGTCTATACGCGCCGCTGGGTGGACAAGATCAACGACCGCTGGGAGTCGGCGCTGTGGGTGATGAACGCCGACGGATCGAAGAACCGCTTCTTGACCAAAGGCTCCTCGCCGCGGTGGTCGCCCGACGGCACCCGCATCGCCTATCTCGCCGACGGCGAGCCCAAGGGCACGCAGGTCTTCGTCCGCTGGATCGACGCCGAAGGCGCGACCTCGCAGGTCACACGCGTCGAGAAGGCGCCGAGCGGTCTGGCGTGGTCGCCCGACGGCAACTCTATCGCCTTCCTCATGCTGGTGCCGAAGAAGGACACGTGGAACATCAAGCTGCCGGCGCGGCCCGAAGGGGCCAAGTGGACCGAGAACCCGCGCATCATCGAGCGGCTGGTGTATCGGCGCGACCGCATCGGTTTTCTCGAAGAAGGCTACCGTCACGTTTTCGTCGTGCCGGCCACCGGCGGCACCCCGCGGCAGGTGACCACCGGCGACTACGACTACGGCGGCGGCTTCGGTGGTGCCACGCCCGCCTGGACTCCCGATGGCCGCGAAATCCTAGTCTCCAGCCTCCGCAAGGACGACTGGGAGTACGAGTGGCGCGAGTCGGAAATCTACGCCGTGAACGTCGAGACCAAGGCCGTCCGCCAGCTCACGACGCGCAAGGGCCCGGACTCGAACCCGGTGGTCTCGCCCAACGGCAAGTGGGTCGCTTACACCGGCTACGATTGGACCGACGACACCTACATCACTTCCAAGTTGTATGTGATGGGGATTGACGGGTCGAACCCGCGCCTGCTCGCCGGTGACTTCGACCGCTCGCCGGACGACCTCGAGTGGGCTGCCGATTCGAGCGGCGTCTATTTCCAGGCCGAAGACCGTGGCACGCAGAACCTGCACTTCGCCCCACTGCGCGGCACCCTGAAGCAGGTGACCCAGGGCACCCACATCCTCAACGTCACCGACATCAACAAGGGCGGTCTGGCGGTCGGCACAAGGTCGAGCCCGCAGAGGCCGGCCGACGTGGTGACCTTCAACGTCGCCAAGCCGGCGGAGATGAAGCAGCTCACCGCCGTGAATGACGACATCCTCGGCGACGTCAAGCTCGGCGAGGTAGAAGAAATCTGGTACACCTCGGTGGACGACTACCGCATCCAGGGATGGATTATCAAGCCGCCCGACTTCGACCCGAAGAAAAAGTACCCGCTCGTCCTCACCATTCACGGCGGGCCGCACGCGATGTACGGCGTTGGCTTCAACTACGGCTGGCAGGTGCACGCCGCTAGCGGCTACGTCGTGCTCTACACCAACCCGCGCGGGTCGTCGGGTTACGGCAGCGCCTTCGGCAACGCCATCAAGAATGCCTACCCCGGCAAGGATTACGACGACCTGATGAAGGGGGTGGACGAAGTCATCGCCAAAGGTTACGTGGACGCGCAGAACATGTTCGTCTACGGCTGCAGCGGCGGCGGCGTTCTGACGGCGTGGATTGTCGGCCACACCGACCGGTTTGCGGCGGCGTCGTCGAACTGCCCGGTCATCAACTGGCTGTCGTTCGTCGGCACCACCGATGGCGCCAGTTGGTACCGCAACTTCGCCAAGCTGCCTTGGGAGGATCCGAGCGAGCACCTGAAGCGCTCGCCGCTGATGTACGTGGGCAACGTCAAGACGCCGACCATGCTGATGACGGGCGAGCTTGACCTGCGCACGCCCATCTCCCAGACCGAGGAGTTTTACGAAGCGCTGAAAGTCCGCAAGGTTCCGACGGCTATGCTGCGTTTCAATGGCGAGTACCACGGCACCACCTCGCGACCCTCGAACTTCCTTCGCACCTTCCTTTATCTCCACTCCTGGTTCGACAAGTGGAGCCGGAAGGACAAGGGGAGTCCGGTGGCGGAGGCCACGCCCGAGCGCGCGCACTGAAAAAAATCGGTCGCTGGTTGTAACGAAAAAGCAGCTTGCCAATCTAATGGGGTGGGGCGAGAATCGCCCAACCCATGCCCCTGCGCGCGACAGCGGAGGACACACGTCTTCAGTTGCTTAGGCGACTCGCGGACGCGCGGGCGCAGACCGACGCCCTTTTTCTGTTGATTCGCCGCGAGGCCTTCTATGAGCGGCCCATCCCCGAGCGCCACCGCCTGATTTTCTATCTCGGGCATTTGGAAGTATTTGACTGGAATATGATCGGTCGCTTCACCTTCCAGCTCGACTTGTTGGATGAAGGCTTGGAGCGGTTGCTGGCTTTCGGGATTGACCCAGTGGACGGAAACCTTCCGACCGACCAGCCTTCCGACTGGCCGCGCGTTGAAGAAGTCGAAGCCTTCAACCGTCGCCTGCGCGCCGCTCTCGACGCCCGGTTGCACGGTGAAAACTGGGACGATCCCCGGTGGGCCTATCTTGGCGACGGGTTCATTACTCAGGTGGCCATCGAGCACCGGCTGATGCACGTCGAGACGATGGGCTATCTGCTCTCGCAGCTCCGTCGCGATCACAAGCACTCCCGGAACCTCCGGCTCGACACCTCCGACCGCCAGCCAACACCGCGGCAGATTGAGATTCCGGCCGGCCCAGCGAGGCTCGGCCAGATGAGGAATGGCACGCGAGCGTTTGGCTGGGATAACGAGTTTGAAGAACACACCGTAGAGGTGCCTGCCTTCTCCATTGGCGCTTATCCGGTGACCAACCGGGAGTTCCTGCAGTTCCTCGATGCCGGTGGCTACCAGCAACGCAACTTGTGGAGGGACGCCGATTGGGAGTGGAAAGAAAAGGCGGGACTGCAGCATCCACACTTCTGGGTTTGCCGCAACGACGGCTGGATGTGGCGGGCGATGTTCGAGGAGGTGCCGCTTCCGCCGGCTTGGCCGGTCTACGTCAGCCATGCGGAAGCCACCGCCTATGCTCGCTGGAAGGGGATGAAGCTGCCGAGCGAAGCGCAGTGGCATCGGGCCGCCTACGGCACGCCGAGCGGCACCGAGCGGGACTACCCGTGGGGCGATGAACCGCCGACGCCCACGCGCGGCAACTTCGATTGCCTGCGCTGGGACCCGACTCCCGTGGATGCGCATCCGACGGGCGCCAGTGCCTTCGGCGTGCATGACCTGCTGGGGAACGGCTGGGAGTGGACGTCGACCCCTTTTGCCCCGTTTCCCGGTTTCGAGACTTTCCCGTTTTATCCCGGCTATTCGGCGGACTTTTTCGACGGCAAACACTACGTGATGAAAGGCGGCTCGGCGGCGACGGCCGCGGCTCTGTTGCGGCGGCCGTTCCGGAATTGGTTCCAGCCCCACTACCCGTATGTCTACGCCACCTTTCGTCTGGTGGAGGACTGAAGGATGGAGCGGCGAATCACGGAGGGCATCAGCGCGGCGGCACTGGCTGACTTCGCCGCCGATGTGCGCGAGAGCCTGAGCAAGCCGCAGAAGGAGCTGCCCTCGAAGTATCTCTACGACGCGGTTGGCTCGGCGTTGTTCGAGGTCATCTGCGAGCTGCCGGAATACGGCCTGCACCGCGCCGAGGCGCGCCTGTTCCGGCGGTACGCCGGGGACATGGTGGAGGGGCTTCGCTCGCCGGTGGTGGTGGCGGAGCTGGGCAGCGGCAGCGGGAAGAAGACGCGCTACCTGCTGGAAGCGCTGGCGCGCCGCCAGCCGGTCACCTACTACCCGATCGACATTTCGCACGCTGCGCTGGAGCGCTGCCGAGCGGAGCTCGGCTCGATTGATTCGGTCAGCATCGTCGGCTTCGAGCGCGCCTACCTCGACGGCCTGCTGGAAGTGGCCGCGCGCCGGCTGGCCGGCGAGCAGTTGCTGCTGCTTTTCCTCGGCAGCACCATCGGCAACTTCAACCGCCCGGCGGGAGAGGCGTTTCTGCGAGAAGTGCGGCGCATTCTTCAGCCAGGAGACGCCTTGCTGCTGGCCACTGACCTGGAAAAACCGATGGCACAGCTTTTGCTGGCCTACGACGACCCGCTAGGCGTGACGGCCGCTTTCAACTTGAATCTGCTGGCGCGCATCAATCGCGAGTTGGGCGGCGATTTCGTGCTCTCGCAGTTCCGGCATCAGGCGCGCTGGAGCGACGCCGAGTGCCGCATTGAGATGCACCTGGTTTCACAGGTCAACCAGACCGCGAACATCCCCGGCGCGGGCCTTACGGTAACGCTGCGCGCGGGGGAAACCATCTGGACGGAGAGCTGCCACAAGTATAACTCTGCTGAACTTGTTGAGATGGCGCGGCGCTCCGGCTACCGCTGCGCCGCCCAGTGGGTCGACGCTGAGTGGCCCTACGCCCAGAGCCTCTTTCTAGCCGAGTGAGGCAGGAAGGCGATACCGAAGGGTCAATCAATGGCGAAGGCGATCTGGAACGGCGCGGTGCTGGCGGAGAGCGACCGCTGCGAAATCGTAGAAGGCAACCACTATTTTCCGCCAGACACAGTGAAGCGGGAATACTTGAAACCGAGCGACACGCACACCGTTTGCCCGTGGAAGGGCACCGCCAGCTACTACCACGTTGAGGTGGGCGGCCAACGCAACCCGGACGCCGCCTGGTACTACCCCGAGCCGCGCGCCGCGGCGCGGCAGATCAAAGACCACGTCGCTTTCTGGAAAGGCGTGAAGGTCGAGCAGTAGCGCAGGTTTCCCGAGAGCGCCCCCACTTTAGGTCGGACGCGCCTTCGAGCGCTACCTGTGGCTTGTGTGCGGCGGAAAAGCCGCGGGTGCCCTTCGACTCCGCCCGACTGCGTCGGGCTTCGCTCAGGGAACCCGCGCTACCCGCTTCGCTTTTCCAAGGAGCAATGTCACTACGCCCACTATTACGTAAAAGTAAGAAAACTGCAGAATTAGGAAAAGGACGACCACAACTACGTCATTAGAGTAGAAAAGGGATGCGTAAGGAGCAACTCGCGAAAGGATGAAGGTCGGCAGGAGAAAGATACCTGCAATGTACGCAAGCAGGTCAGATCCGTGCACCGATGCGAATGCAAGCGCGAACCCGAACAACGTCAAGGGTATGCCCGTAGCGAGCGTCCAACCAATCTTGGCGCGTGTTGGGCGGAAGATGTCTTTGAGAGTAGTCAGCACCGTGGTTCCTCTTACTTGAAAAGAGTGGGATTGTCTAGGACAAGGTGCCGGGTGTCCTAGGTGGTGCGCCAGCGGCGCTTGTTGCGCTTTTCGTCGTACATCGAGGCGTCGGCCTGGTGGACGAGCTCTTCGATGGAGAGCGGCGTATCGTGGGCGGCGCGGGCCACGCCCAAGCTGAGCGAAATCTCGTACGGCAACTCCTTGCTGCTGTTCGCCTCTTTGAGCAAATCGCGCAGCTCCAGGATGGGCCGCTGGGCGCTGCCGGTGTCGGCCTCGACGGCGAGCACGGCGAACTCATCACCGGCGAGCCGGGCGATGATGTCGGAGTCGCGGAAGGCCTCGCGGATGATGGAGGCGGCTTTGGCGATGGCGCGGTCGCCTTCGGCGTGGCCGTGGGTGTCGTTAATCTGCTTGAGCCCGTCCATGTCGATGAAGAAGATGAGGAAGCCGCGGCGGGTGCGGCGGGCGATTTTCTGCTGCTGCTCGGCGAGAACGGAGAAGCCACGGCGATTGTAGAGGCCGGTCAGCTCATCCACCAGCGAGAGGCTGCGCAGCTCCTGGCGCATCCGGTTGCGCTCGATGGCGTAGCGGATGGCGCGGCTCAGCAGCCCGCCTTCGAACTGGCCTTTGACCAGATAGTCCTGGGCGCCCAAGCGCACCGCTTCCAGCGCCAGCTCTTCATCTTTCATCCCCGACAGCACGATGATGGGAACCTCGGGCGACTGCCCGTGGAGCCGCCCGAAGGTGTCGAAGCCCTGGCTATCGGGCAGCATGAGGTCGAGGAGAACGACGTCGGGCGGGTCGGCGGCCACCGATTCCGAGGCCTCTTTCAAGGTGCCGACGTGCATCACGTGCATCGCGCTGCCAATGGCCGCGGCCAGCATTTTGCGGAAGAGCAGCGCGTGGTCGGGCTCGTCCTCGACCAGCAGCACGCGAATCGGTTTTTCCGTTCCAGTCATCCGGTGCGCATCGTAGCACAAACGCCGCGGCCGCAACATCCGGCAAACCTGTCCGGGTTCCTTGGCATCGCAGAGTGCGTTATGATAGGGCGGTTATGAAGGGCGTGGGGGAGCGCCATTCGGACACCTTTCGGTGGGCGCGCACCAACCTGCGCCTGTTGCGTCGGCGGGTGCAACTGTGGGAACGCCGGCAAGTGCGTAACCTCGTCCTGGTTCTCTTCGAGCCCGACCCTCCCGCCGATCCCGACCCTTTCGGTCCCGAGTTGGATCTCAGCGGCGGCCTGACACTCCGCACCATCGTTTGCTCCGCCGGGTTGCATGTATTGCTGGTGACGACGCCGCTGCCGGAATTCCTGGCCGCGCTCATCCCTCAGTCCGCACAAGCACAGCCGGAGTTGGAAGAAGCGCAACTGGCCACCTCGCGGGTTCTGCCTCCCATTTATCCGCGCCGGATGCCGAAGAGCCGGCCGAATCCCGGCGGCAAGGAAGGCCAGCCGCTGCCGCCGCTCGGCGCGGAAGCGCGGGCCCAGCAAACGATCGTCTCCACACCGAAGGATCCCAATCATCCGCGGCAAACCCTGCTGCAACAGTTCGGCCGCGAGCGCCTGCGGGTTCCGCAGAACGTGAACCTGCCTAACATGGTGATTCCGCCCGACCCGCAGGCGACGCCCGTCGGACAGATTGACTTGTCGCGCTTGCGGGTCCCGAACGCGCCGGTGGATCCGAACGGTTCGCCGCGCGCGCCCCCGGTGCTGCGGCCGCGACGCAACATCGCGCAACTAGCCCTTCAACAGACTCGCAAGGTGAATCTCTATCCGCGCCTGACTTTGCCGGAGGGCGCCGGTGGAGGCTCGAAGAGCTCGGCGCCGGAAATCAACCTTCAGTTCGGGACGCCACGCAGCGGCGACCTGGCGACGCCGGGCGTGCTGGCGCTAAGTGCCACGCCAGGCGCTCCGCGACGCCGGCTCGAACTGCCGGACGCCAACCTCCGCACGCGGTTTGTCAGCGGGCCCTATTCGGGTGCCGGGAGTCCTGGCGGCGTGCCCACCGGCGTCCCCGGAGCTGAGGGCGGAAGCGGCGGCGGCCCCGGCGGCGTTGCCGGAGGTGGCGAAGGCTTGATTGTGCCGGGAGTTCTGGTGACTCCGGCTGGAGAAGTTCCTCTGGGCCCGGTAATCGTGGGACGTCAAGGCGGTCCCGGCGTTCCACCGCCTCCGCCGAAACTCGAGCAACCCGCGCCCTCGGAGGCGCGAGCGAATTCAGCGTCAACGCCGCCTTCGCTCTCACCGCTGGAGCGCGGCCGCCAATTGATGCAGGAAGCTATGGGCGGAGGCAGCGCCTCGCGCCGCGTCTTCGTGACCTATCTGTATCTCGCCAATCTGACCAGCCAGTCCTCGAGCTGGCTGCTGCAGTTTGCCGAGCGCAACCCAACCAGCCCCGGGCCGGTTCTTCCGCCGCGGGCGCGAAAGAAGGTTGATCCCTGTTATCCGAGTGAAGCTCTCCGCGAGCGCGTGGAAGGTGTGGTAGTCGTCTACGGAATCATCCGCGCCGACGGCCGGGTCGAAGACGCAGTGGTGATGAAGGGCGCCAACAGCGCCATCGACAGGGCGGCGCTGGACGCCTTCAGCAGTTCTCTCTTTGAGCCCGGACGCAAGAACGGACGACCGGTGGACGTCGAGGCCCTGGTCGAGATTCCTTTCCGGCTCGTTCCCTGTATGTAGTCGGTTTACACCTGGCGGCTGACCGCGAAAGCTTCAAACCGCTGACCCACGGTGTCCCCGAAGTAGTCCAGGATGCGGCTCATCTCCAGCAGGCGGGTCCGCCAGCCCGGCCAGTTGAGGGCGTGCTGCACTCGAACCGCAAGGCGGAGAACCTGGAAGTCCATCACCAGCAACCGCTCGCGGGTGGTGTAGTGGCCGAGATGGACGGTGGCGGCGTTGCGCAGCAGGTAGGTCAGGGCACTGTAGTCGCGCTCGAGGGCCGCGATGCAGGCGCGAGCGTCAGCCGGCTGCTCGCCGTCGGTTTCCAGCGCCTGACGGATAACGCGGTAACAGAGATGATTGGCGACCGCGACTTCCGCGCTGACTTTCGAGTCGGCACAGCCGCGGACAATGTTCTGGAGGGTGGTGTGGAGCCAGAAAACCAGGGCCGCAACCGAGCCACCGAGAACCGTCAGACTGATAACCAGCGACATCCAGTATCCCCTTACTAGCTGTACCTCTACGCCTCCACTGATAGCCTACGACGGCGGCCCCCGGCTGACAATGGAGAGGCCGTCCTATTGAGGGGGTACGAAGGTGTTGCCGCTAAGCCTTGTCTTTTCAGGCTGTTCAGGGAGTGGGGCCGGCGCCCAGGAATTCCTTGAGCCACTTCTGGTTCTCGTTGTACCAGTAAATCGAGTTTTGAGGCTTCAGCACCCAGTGGTTCTCATCCGGATAGTAGATCAGGCGGCTCTTGACGCCACGCTTTTGCAACGTATTGAAGAGCTCCACGCCGTGGTTCACCGGAACGCGGTAGTCACGCTCGCCGTGGATAATGAGCGTCGGTGTGTTGAAGTTGGCGGCTTGCAGGTGCGGCGAGATGTGCTCGAACTCCGCCTTGCGCTCCCAGTACTCTCCGAACCGGCTCTTGTTGGCGGCGTAGTCGGCACCCACTTGCGTGTAGAGGTTGTAGACGGCGGCGTGCGCCACCAGAGTCTTGAACGGGTGCGGCCGGCCAAGGATCAGCGTGGCGAGATACCCCCCGTAGCTGCCGCCGCCGGCGCCCATGCGCTCGGAATCAATCCACGGCTGCTGCTGGAACCAACGCGCCGCCGCGATGGTGTCCTGATACGGAAGATCAGCCTGGTTGGGATTGATGGAGTCGGTGAAGGCCTGCCCGAAGCCGCTGGAGCCGTGGAAGTTGTGCCAGGCGGTCACATAGCCCCAGCCGGAAAAAATCTGCGCGTTCCAGCGCCAGTGGAAGCTGTCGGTCACGCCGTTGTGCGGCCCGCCGTGGAGCAGAAAATAGAACGGCCATTTCTTGGCCGGGTCGAAGTCGGGCGGATAGATGATCCACATCTGGATGTCGGCACTGTTGGCGCCCTTGTAGGTGACGCTCTCGTAGCGGCCCCAGGCCACGTTGGCCAGCAGTTCGTCGTTGAAGGTGGAAAGCTTGGTGGCGGCGCCGGTTGTCGTGTCGACGCGCACCAGCGTCGGCGGCTCGGAGAAGCTCTGCCGCAGCGCCACCAGCACCTTGCCGTCGTCGGAGAGGGCGAGGTTGGAAAAACTCTTGTCCTTGGTGATGGCCGTCGGCTTGCCGGTGGCGGCGTCGATCCGGTAGACGCGGTTGTGGGCGGCATCGTCAATAGCGGCGTAGAAGGCCTCGCTGTCGGGCGTCCATACAAGGTCGCCGACCGAGCGGTCCCACTCTTCGGTCATCACCTTGTTCGAGCCGGCGCGCCGGTCGTGCAGGACCAGGCGCGCCTTGTCGGCGTAGAACCCTTTGATGATCTGGTGCTCGAAGGCCAGCCAGCGGCCGTCGGGACTGTAGAGCGGGCTGGTGTCGCCCGCCTTGTTCTCCGCGGTGATGTTCTTCGCTTCGCCGCCCGTTGCGGCAATCAAGTAGACGTCGGGGTTCGGATCGACGCCGGTCCTATCGGTATCGGCTGTGAACGCAATCTCCTTCCCGTCGGGTGAGATGTCATAAGTATCAGCGCCGGCGCCGGAGCGGGGAAGTTGTAGCTTGGTGCCGACGGTAACGGCGGTCGGCTCACCGCCCTCAACGCTGATGGTGAAGAGATGCGCCTCGCGGTCGTCGTGGAAGGTGTCCCAGTAGCGGATGGGCGCTTTGTCCCAGGTCTTGGCGCTGACTTTCGAGTCCTTGCGTTCCTTGAGGCGCTTGGCCATCTCCTCCCACTTCAGGCCGGGCCAGACGCGGCTGACGAAAGCGAGGCGCTTCGAGTCGGGGAACCACTTGGGCGCCGACGCCCCGGTGGGCACGTTGGTGAGCCGCCAGGCTTCGCCGCCGGAGGTGGAGATGAGGTAGAGCTGCGTCGTTTCGTCCTCACCGCGGCGGGAGACGAAGGCAATCCACTTGCCGTCAGGGCTCCAGGCGGGGCTGGAGTCCGAGCCATCGTGCGTGGTCAACCGCCGGGCTTCACCGCCGTCGGTTGGCACCAGCCAGAGGTTGGTCGTGCCCTTGTCTTTGGCAACGTCGTAGGTGGTAACCGGCACCGCAGCCCACTTGCCGTTGGGCGAAATCTCCGGCGCGCCCAGCCGCTTGATCTTCCATAGAGTCTCAACGGTCAGCGGCGACTTTTCAGCCGTCGGCGTTTGGGCGGAAACAGCCGGCGCAGCAGCCACCAACAGCGCGAGGGCGAGCAGGGAATGGGCAAGAGGCTTCTTCATGAACAGGTCCTCCGAGGGAATCCTTTCGAGCCGGGTATCATACACCAGCTCTGAGGCAGAAAAGCCAAGAATCACCCACAACTCCGACCTCTCTCTTGCTTCTGAGGCACCGCCGCGCTTAGGATAGGCGCACTGGGGGCTGAGACTATGGCACGTCCGGACAAGCGGTATTCGCCGCGCCTGTCGGCGTCGGCAGGCGACTACGTGGTTTACGTCGAAGGCTCGGGCACCATCCGCGACATCAGCCTCGGCGGGGTGTTTATCCAGGACAAGAACCCGCTGCCCGAAGGAACCGTGTTCGGCTTCACGCTGCGCATCGACGACGAGCTGTTGCCCCTCAAGGGCGTGGTGCGCCGCTCCATCGCCCGCACCGGCATGGGCATCCAGTTCCAGGATCTCAACGCCGAGGCGATGAGCAAGCTGGAGCGCGTCCTCAACAAGAAGCGAATGAAAGCGGGGAAGGACTGACGGCCACGCTCAGGGAACCACGCGAAAGGGCGACGACGCCGTCACGGTAGCGTTCTGCACCCAGTCGGTAATCGTAATCTTCAGCTTGTATTCTCCTGGCTGCAGCGACCCCAGTCCGAGCCGCTTCTCGAGCGTGAGCTGCTGGCCGGCTTGCTTCATATCGGCGGTGGTTTCGATCTGGTTGAAGATAATGTCGCCGCCGCGGTGAACTGAGTAGCTGACGGTAGCGTAGGGCTTCTGCGTCTTGGGATCGATGCTCAGGTTGTAGACCTGCAGGTAGACCCCGACTCGGTCGTTGGGGCGGAACTCCTCGCGCACCGCCGGGCGCACTTTGGTGCCCCCGAGCACAAAGGGGCCGCGGCCGACTTCCTTGGCGGGCACGCGCTCGATCTGGTCGGCCAGGATCAGGCTGCTGATCTCCAGCTTGCCCCCTTCGAACCGCGGCACCGCCAGCCGCCGCTCCAGCACGCCCAGGTTGCCGCTGTTCAAGTCCTTCAGCACCACGCTCATCCGGTAGAGCCCTGAACTCAACGGCAGCGCCTTCTGGTAAACCACCTGCTGCTGGAGCGTTTCTTCCAGCAGGGAAGCGGGGACGTCGAGTTGGATCACATCCTCAAAGATCTGCACGATGCGCCCGCCGAGCGTGGTGATGCGCCCGAAGACGTTGACAGTGGCGTGGTGCACGCCGCTTTCTTCCCTGAACATCAGATCTTTCTTCCGCAACGAGAAGGTGAGCGGCACCAGCACCGTCTCGTCGGTAATGCGCAGGAAGTCGGCCCGCAGGTCGAACGGCAGCAGGTTGAAACTGATGCGCGTGTTCACCACTTCTTCCAGGTCTTTGAACTTCACCGGCGGCGGTTGCTGGATGCGCGCCAGCCTCTCCAGGCGCTCGAACGGCTCCATGGACTTCGTCTGGTAGGGCGCGCGCGGCAGCCGGGTGCCGTCCAGGCGCAGGAAGCGGTCGCGCTTGCGCGCCAGGCCGGACTGTTCAGTCAGGCTCAGGCCGGCGCCGGGGATTTCCAGCAGCGCGTCCTTTTCGGACGGGTCCATCGTCAGCCGGTATTCGCCGCTGCCAGTGATATCGACGAACTCCAGAATGACGTTGGTGCCGATGCCCTCCAGGTTGCGGTAGCGCCACTTCTCGTAGGCGTGCACCATGGTCGCCCCGCCGCCTTCCTCCAGCGGTCGGTCGTACATCCCGCCGGCGGGCGCGCCCTCGATTTCATCCGGCGGGCCGTAGATGATGTAGACGCGGCCGCGGTCGGACTCCCAGCCGCGAATGCCGCTGGAGAAGCGCTCGTTGGCGTAGGCGATGCGGCGGTAGTGCTCTTCCTTGTACTCGTTCTCGAGGGTGTCCGGCGTGGGGTCGCGCCGCAACCAGAACTGCTCGATAAACGCCTCGCGCTCTTCTTCGGTGCCCAGTTGCTCGAAGGCTTCGCGCTCTTCGGGCGTGATGATGTAGACCACGTCTTCTTGGAGCCAGCTCTTGTAGCGCTTCTCCAACTCCTTGCGCAGCGCTTTCTCGCGCTTCTGGCGCTCCTTCTCGCTGAGCTCCCGTTGTGGCAACTCATCGGTGAGCGGTTTGGGTGGTTCCTGTTGGCCCGAAAGGGGCAGGGCAAGCCCCAAGACGATGAGCGGAACGAAGGCTCCCGGGTTCCGGGTGCGCATCTTTGGGGTCACCGGAGGATCATTCTAGGTGCGGGCCGCGATGTGGGTCAAGACAACTGACCCCGAGTGGTTGCGCAACCACTCGGGGTCAGATGGTGCCGCGAGGTTAGAATTCGTAGCGCAGGCTGAACTGCATCCGCCGCGGCCCGCCCAGCACCCGGCTGTAATCGCCGAAGGTTCCCTGAATGCCGATGCTGGCCGAGAGGTAGGCGGTGTCGAAGTACGGGGTGTTGGTGATGTTGAACACTTCCCAGCGGAACCGCAGCCGGTGGCCTTCCCACGGCATGGGGAACACCTTGCCGACGGCAAAATCCATGGAGAAATAGCCGTCGCCCCGAATCACGTTTCGCTCCCCGCGCAACCCCGGCAGGGTGAAGTGGAAGAACGGAAAGGCGCCGTCCGGATCCTGCCACAGGTTGGGCCCGCGGTCGTTGTTGGCGTTGTGGGTGTTCTGGGTGGCCGGACAGGGGCCGCCGACCGCTGTGTGAGTGGGATCCGGCACCGGCGGGCCGCAGGTGGCGTTGCCCTGGAGGTCCCAGTTGGTGGGCCAGACGCGGTCGTTGATTACATTGGCCGGCAGTCGGCTGTTCCAGCGGAAGATGCCGGAGGTGGACCAACCGCCGATGATCTGGTCTGCCCAGCCGGAGACGTCGCTCCCGAATTTCTTGCCGCGCCCAAATGGTAGCTCGACATACCAGTTGGCGTTGATCTGGTGGCGCATGTCGAAGTCCGAGAAGGAGTACTCCAGTTCCGGCTGCCAGGCGTTGATGGTGGTGCCGCTGTAACCCGCGCCCAGCTCGAACCCGACGATGGGGTCGGCCCGCTCCGGGGTGGAACTCAGGTCGAGCGACTTGGCCAGGGTGTAGTTGAAATCGAACCCGAAGCCGTGGCTGAACGCCTTGCGGACGGTCAACTGGAAGGCGTGGTACTCCGAGCGGCCCTTCGAGCGCCAAGCCTGCAAGGTGGCGAACTGGTCGTCGAACATGGCGAACGGGCAGTCAAGAAAGCCGTCACCATCCAGGTCAGTGCCGGAAGAGCAGGTCATATACCCTGGGAAGCCAAACAGATCCATCACGAACGGAAACACTGTCGTATCCGGATGGACGCAGTTGATCCAATCGTAGGCGACTTGGGTGGGCGAGAAGCCGCCCGCGCCGCCCGGGTCGGCTCCGAAGAGGTCACAGGGCAGGAAGCCGCCGTTGATGCCCGCCGGGCCCCAGCTCGGGAACAGGTTCGCCCAGTATCCGTTGGAGAACGTATCATTGGCGAACATCGGGTCGGTGATGGGCACGCCCTGCTCAAACAGCGCAATCAACTGCTGAGCGGAGTGGAAGTAGCAATCGCCTCCGGTCGGGTCGCAGAGGTCAGCGGGCATGGCGAGGTCGAAGATGGTCAGCAGCTTACGGCCCTTGCGGCCGACGTAGGCAGCCTCCACCGTATAATCCTGTCCGAAGCGGCGGGCGAGGGCGAAGTTGAGCACGTGCGCCTTGGGGGTGCGGATGCTGTTGTCGAGCGCCTGGGTGATGGCGAAGGAGCCGGGGTCAAGCAGGCCGGAGCCAAATGGGTTTTCTCCCGGCGGGGTCGAGGGGAAGCCGCCCCCGGGTGAGGGGGGCAGCATGCCGGAGGCGGCGGCAACGTCGAACGGCCCGGTAAAGCGCGGGCAATCCGGCGTTCCTGGGTCCTCGCCTTCGTCGCATCCGCCGAAGGTGCTGTCAATCACCGTCGACATCCCGAACGAACCGAAATCATTGAACGAAGTGACCAAACCGTTTCCGATTCTGTCGTACACGAGAGAATAACCGCCGCGGAAGACAGTCTTGCCGTCGCCGAACACCTTGTTCAACCACCCGTCCTTGAACTGGGGCGCCCAGGCGGCGGCGATGCGCGGCATCCAGTTGTTCGTGTCCCAACTGTAGTAGCCCGGACGGCCATTGGCGGGGCCGCCGAGGTCGAAGGAGATCTGCGGCGCCAGATTCGTGGGTTCCCCCTGCAGCATGAGTGTCCGCCGCATCTCGAACCAGTCGCCTAGCCCGCCGGGGACAACCTCACCCGTAATGTTGTCGCGAAGAATCGGCACCACCTGGTTGCCGTTGGTTTCCCAGGGCGGGGAGGTCAGGAAGTAGCGCACGCCAACGGTGAGGGTAAAGGTGGGAGTGACGCGCCACTGATCCTGGAAGTACCACTCGTACTCATCCACCGCAAAGTGGCGTTTAACGGCCTCGCCCACCGGCAGGGTGGCGCCGGTGCGGTCGAAGTTGTACGCCGCCGACGCTTGTGTGATGATCCCGAACAGGTTGACCACCGAATCGCGGAACTCATCTCCGCTGCCCGCCACCGAGGGCACCATGGCGCAGATGGGACGCAGGACGGGATCGCACTCGGCCTCGCCTGGCTCCAGCGCGCGCCCGACGTTGTTCAGCCACGAGGGGTTCATAAAGAAGCCCGGGAAGGAGTTGGAGTTGGTGAAGCGGCTGTTGCGGGTAAAGCGGATGTCAAAGCCGGCACTGAGCGTATGAGCGCCTCGAGTCCAGCTCACGTCATCCCGCAGGTGATGGGTGGGAATGGTCCGGCCGAAGCTATCGGCGTTCGCGTCGCCGTTTTCTTCTTCCAGGTTGTCAATGAACCGGAAGTCGACGAACTCCCGGCTCCGGCGGCCGGCGTCGCTCTCCTTGAGGCGCGTGTACCCCCAGCGGAACGTGTTTATCGCGCTGGCGCCCAGGATCGTCTTGTAGCCGAGGGCGAAGCCCTTGCTGGCGCCCAAACGGGTCGAGTTGGGCGGGTCTCCGGGAAACTGAGGTTGGTCGACGACCAAGGCATCGTCCTGCAAAGTTCCGCGCCAGTACACCGTGTGGTTGGCGGCCCGATCGAGGTTCGCATCGGCCCGGAGGATGTAGGTGTGGAAGGTATTGTCGATCGGAGCGGCAAAGTTGAACCCCACAATGTTCACGCGGTCAAAGGTGCCAGGGGCATTGGGTACCGGGTAGTTCTGGAAATAAGCCAGCGCGGCCGGGTTGGGCCCGATGCCCAACGGGTCGAGCTGCATCAGTTCCGCCGGGCTCATTCCGTAAAAGCCCGCGGGGACGTCGTAAGTGGCGCCACTGAGGCCCATCACCGTCGTCGGGGTGGTTGGACAAGGAGGATTGGGCGGCAGGTCTTCGCAGCGGTAAATCAGCACGCCGTCGCGGAACGACATCGAGGGTACCGAGCGCAACGTCGGAATTTCTTCCTTGTGGCGCAGGTCTTCCCAGTTTCCAAAGAGGAAGAACCGGTCCTTGACGATCGGGCCGCCCAGGGCCACCCCGTAAATGTGGCGTTGGAACTTGCCCTTCTCCACGCCGTCGCGGTTCAGGAAGAAGTCGTTGGCGCTGACGGCGGCGTTGCGATGTCCCCAGTACACTTCGCCGTGCAGGTCGTTGGTTCCACTCTTGGTCTCGAGTTGCACCTGGGCGGCGGAGGAGCGGCCGGCATCGGCGTTGTAGTTCGTGGTAGTGACCCGGAATTCTTGCAAGGACGCCTGGGTGGCACGCAGGCTGGAGGTAAACGCGTAGCCGAACTGAGGGTCGTTGACGTCGACGCCGTCCAGCGTGATGTTGGTCTGGTCACTGCGGGCGCCATTCACACTGCCGCCACGGCCGTCGTCGTCACTTCCACTTGCGTAGCCACCGGGCGTGGCGGGCGAGCCCGGCACATAGGTCACCCCGGCCTGGAGATTCAGCAGACCTGAGGGGTCCAGGTCGAGGCTCGGCAGGTTGCGTACCTGGGTGCCGGAAAAGGGAATGCCCATGCTGGCGTCGGTGGTGTTGAGCCCGACCGTCTGCGCCTCTACCACTATCTCCTCCGTGAGCGCTCCCACCTCCAATGTGACGTTCATCGTCGTCGTGATTCCGATGGGAACCATCAGGTGTTCGCGCACCGCTTTCTTGAAGCCCTGCATCGCCACTTCCAGGCGGTAGGTGGCCGGAGATAACTGCGGGAAGATGTAGATTCCGTCGGCGCCGGTCTTGGTCTCGCGGGTCAGGCCAGTGCCCTCGTGAATGAGAGTCACATCGGCTCCGGCCACCACAGCACCCGACGGGTCGGTGACCTTGCCGGTCAGCGCAGTTGCTTGCGACCACGCGGGCGTGCTGCTGAGGAGAATAATCGCTGCCATCCACACACAACGACGAACCAGTGTCACCATTTTAGTTACTCCCTGATTGGGATTGATGCGGCAGGTTCCAGACACACAAGGAAGGAGTACAGCGCAAGGACTGGAGCCGAGTCGCCTCATCACACCCCATGAATGAGGAACTCCATCCAACAGGTCCGGCGATTCCTATCGCAACCGCCCGCCGGCTGTCAAGAGGGCAGTTACCTGCGAGCAAAGCAAACCACCCCTCCAGAAGCCTGCACTGCCCTTACCAAACTGGGCGCTATCTCCCGCATTCTGCAACTGGCTGTCGCCATGGAACATCCGACAACAGCCTGTTGCCGAACGCCCTTGCGCCTGTTTTTTCTTCTACTAAATCTTGGAGATTTCTTCGGATTTCCTATGGCTTTCTGCGTTGGACAACCGGCAGCCAGATTCGCGATGCTCGCCGGTGGTCGTGGTGGATGCGCAGCGTTGCCGGGCGAGATTCGCTCGACTCCATTTCCAACCCGCCCGTATGCAGGTTGCGGGAGAAGTGGGGAAAGAACGTCGTCGAGATTTGCACGCGGATGCGGTGGCCTTTCCGAAAGAGGTTGCTGGTCGCCAGGTTTTCCAGTATCAGCCGATAGACACGGCCGGGGCGGAGCAGTTTGCGCGAACCGCCGTCGCGGTAGCTCGCTCGCAGGACGTCCAGCCCCGGGCTCATCAGGTTGAAGGCCGTGGCATCGGGCGCTACATCCAGAAGTCGGATCCAAAGGTCTGTGTCCGGGGCGTCCACCGAGATGAAGATTTCAGCTTTGACGGTCCCGGTAACTTCCAGGTCCTCCTTCAACGGCTCGGAGTCGAAGACGAGCACGTCGCGGCGGCCTTCCAGGCTTCGGTAATCGTGCGCGCCCGGATTGGCGGCGTGAGGATCCCAAACTGGCTTTGCGGGGTCGGAGGCGATCAAGCTGAATGGATCGCCAGTCCGGGCTTTGGTCCAACTCAACCGGCCCTTCCCCTCTTCGCGTGAGCGGGCCAGATAGAGCGGCGTCGGCCGCGCTTCGGCAGGCGGCCAGGAATCTTCCTCTCGCCAGCCGCTGCCCAGTACGTAGAAACGCACCGGCTTGCGGCACTCGACGCCGTTCTCCACTCCGCGGACGTAGCGGTCCATCCAGTCGAGTACGAGCTTGTCGTAGTCTGCGCGCGCGTCGGCTTCGAACTCGCGCCCTCCCGCCCGGGCCTGGCCCACGGCGTCGACGCCGTGCACCCAGGGACCGATTATCACCTGCGTCTTCTTGTCGGCAGCGCCTTTGCGGGCTTCGACGAGGCCGCGAAAATTCGTCAGCGCGCCTTCAGGCCCGTAGGCTTCGTCATACCAGCCCGAAAGGTTCAGCACCGCCGCGTCCACGCGTGCGTACTTGCCTCTCAGCTCCGCCCACGACCACCAAGGGTCGCCGGGTGGATGGCTGAGCCACTGGTAGTAATACGGCGCCACGTCGCGGAGTTCGGGGAGTTCCCGCAGCGGGAGATGAGCGCGCAGACGATCGCCGCTCTCTCGCCACGCCGCGCGCGCTTCTTCGTAGCTACGAGGGCCGGGGAGATTCCTGCGCCGCCGCTCTTCCGGCGCAATGTTGTTCCAGATCCATCCAATCCAGGAGAGGTCGAACACGCCGCCGGAGTAGAAGAAATTGCGCGGGGTGGAGAAGGTCATTGCCGGCACCATGGCTTTCAAGTGCGGTGGCCGCTCCACCGCCGCCAGCCACTGCGCCGCGCCCGGGTAGGAGAGCCCAAAGGTGCCCACCTTGCCGGTGGACCACGGCTGCGCCGCCGCCCATTCGATAGTGTCGTAGCCGTCGCGCCCTTCGTTCCGGTACGGCACAAACTCTCCGTCGGAAGCGAAGCGGCCGCGCACGTCCTGGATCACCACCGCGTAGCCGCGCTCCACCGCGCGCCGGAAGGTGGTGTAGTCTTCGCGCGCCCGCCGCTTGTCGTAGGGCGTGCGATAGACCAGCACCGGAAAGCGCCCGTCGGGCGCGGGACGCCAGACATCGGCCCGGAGGACCACGCCGTCGCGCATGGGCACGGCGACATCGGTCTCCAGGTGGAACTCGTCCGAGCCCGTCGCCCGCGCGGCGCCGGCCAGCAGAATCAGCAGGGCCAGAACTTTCCTCATCGCCGGCGAGCCTACCACTGCACTGGTTGCCCGAACAACCCGCTGGGCGTGTGCTAGAATCCCGACCTCCTCGAGAGGTGCTCCCCGGTGTCGAAGCTCGCGACGATGAAGGAAGCGATGAGCCGCTTCGTCTGCGACGGCGACACCGTGGCAATGGAAGGCTTCACCCACCTGATCCCCTTCGCCGCCGCCCACGAGCTCATCCGCCAGCGGCGGCGCAACCTGACTCTGGTGCGCCTGACGCCCGACCTTATCTTCGACCAGATGGTGGCGGCCGGCTGCGCCCGCAAGTTGATTTTCAGTTGGGCGGGCAATCCCGGCGTCGGCCCGCTGCACGCCGTCCGCCGCGCCCTGGAGCAGCAGCAGCCCGCGCCGCTGGAGTTCGAGGAGTATTCGCACTTCGGCCTGGCGCTGCGGTTTCAAGCCGCCGCCGCCAACGTCCCCTTTCTGCCCACGCGCAACTTTGCCGGCTCCGATCTGGTGCGCGTCAACCCCAACGTCAAGCCGGTCACCTGTCCGCACACCGGCGAGGAGTTGTGGTCGGTGCCGGCGCTGGCGCCGGATGTCGCCATCCTGCACGCCCAGCGCGCCGATGAAGACGGCAACACCCAGGTGTGGGGACTTGTGGGCGTGCACAAGGAAGTTGCTTTCGCCGCCCGCCGCGTCGTGGTGATAGTCGAAGAGATTGTTTCGCAGGAGCTCATCCGCCGCGATCCCAACCGCACTCTGATTCCCGGTTTTCGCGTGGATGCCGTGGTGTGCGAGCCCTTCGGCGCCCATCCCTCCTACGTCCAGGGCTACTACGACCGCGACAATGAGTTCTATGTTCGCTGGGATGAAATCTCTCGCGTGCCGCAGAGCCTGGCCGCCTATCTTGATAAGTGGGTGTACGGCGTGGCCGACCGGCAGGAGTACTGCCGACGGGTCGGCGACGCTCTCGAGCGCTTGCGCGGTCGGCCCGTGCTCTGCGAGCCGGTCAACTACGGCTACTGATGCCCGATTTCACTACGCAGGAGGTCATGGTCACAACCGCAGCCCGGATGCTGCGCGACGGCGAAGTCGTCTTTGTCGGCATCGGCATTCCCAACCTGGCGGTCAACCTCGCCCGCCGCACTCGTTGCCCCAATCTCGTCCTTATCTATGAGTCCGGCGCCATCGGCGCGCGCCCGTCGCGCCTGCCGCTTTCCATCGGCGACTCGGTGCTGGTCACCGGCGCGCTGGGCGTGTGCTCGATGCCGGAGACCTTTCAGTACTACCTCCAGCGCGGCCTCATCGACGTCGGCTTCCTCGGCGGGGCTCAGGTCGACCGCTTCGGCAACCTAAACACGACCGTCATTGGCGACTACCACCGGCCCAAAGCCCGCCTGCCGGGCTCGGGAGGCGCCTGCGAGATTGCCGCCCTGGCTCGCCGCGTGCTTATCGTCATGAACCACAAGCTGCGCAGCTTTCCCGAGCGGGTCGATTTCATCACCAGCCCGGGCTATCTCGACGGCGGCAACGCTCGCCAGCGGCTGGGCCTGCCCGGCGGCGGCCCGGCGGCGGTCATCACCGACCTCGGCGTGCTCCGTTTTGCGCCCGACACGCGCGAGATGGTCTTGGAGTCGCTGCACCCGGGCGCCACGCTCGAGCAGGTGCAGGAGAACACGGGTTGGAAGTTGCACGTCGCTTCGCCGCTCCGCACCACGGAGTCGCCGACCGACGAAGAACTGCACGTGCTGCGCGAGGAACTCATTCCGCCGGGCGGCGCGCGATGAGCGACGCGCTCTTCCCGCGCGACTTCGGCAAGACTTACCCAACCGCTGTGCGCGGCGAGGGCTGCTACATCTACGCCGCAGATGGAAAGCGGTATCTCGATGCCGCGGGCGGCGCCGCCGTGGTCACCATCGGCCACGGGGTTGCCTCGGTCACCGAGGCGATGAGCGCCCAGGGGCGGCGGCTCGCCTTCATTCACACTTCCCACTTCCATTCTGAGCCAGCCGGGCAGCTTGCGGCGCGCCTGCGGGCGCTGGCGCCTGCCAAAATCCGCAAGGGTGGCCGAGTGTATTTCACCAGCGGAGGATCGGAAGCAACCGAAACCGCACTCAAACTCTGTCGTCAGTATTGGCTTGCCTGCGATGAGCCGCTTCGCACGCGCGTCGTCGCGCGCCATCAGAGCTATCACGGGGCGACGTTGGGTGCACTGGCGGTCACCGGCAACCTCCGTCGCAAAGCGCCCTACACGCCGCTGCTGGCTGACTGGGGCCACATCGCGCCCTGCTACTGCTACCGCTGCCCGCTTGGACTGAGTTATCCAACTTGCAACGTGGCCTGCGCCGACGAGTTGGAGAAACTCGTCCAAAGCGTCGGGCCTGAAACCGTTGCCGGCTTCATCGTGGAGCCGGTGGTGGGCGCGACCCTGGGGGCGGTGGTCCCGCCCGATGGCTACCTGGAACGCATTGCGGAGATTTGCCGCCGCCACAATATCCTCTTGATGGCCGACGAAGTGATGACGGGGATGGGGCGCACCGGCAAAGGATTCGCGGTCGAGCATTGGGGAGTCGAGCCCGACTTGATTCTGGTGGGCAAGGGCGTAGCCAGCGGCTACGCGCCGCTGGGTGCTGTGCTGGTTGGTGGAGAAGTCGCCGACGCCATTGCGCGCGGCCCGGGTTACTTCGAACACGGGTTCACCTACAGCGCCCATCCCGTTGCCACCGCCGCCGGACTGGCGGTGCTGGACTACATCGAACAGAATAAGCTCTTTGAGCGCGTGGCGCCGGCTGGTGAACAGTTCGGTCGCGATCTGGAGCCCTTGCGCGCGCTTCCTATCGTTGGTGATATTCGTGGTCGCGGACTATTGTGGGGCGTTGAGTTCGTGCGCGACTCGACCACGCGCGAACCATTTCCCGCCGCTGCCGGCGTGGCAGGACGGGTCTACCGGGCGGCGCTGGAGGAAGGAATCCTCACCTATCCCATTCAGGGCTGCGTGGACGGCGAACGCGGCGACCACATCCTGCTCGCTCCGCCTTTTGTCCTTTCGGCGGAGGAAAGCCAACAAGTCGCACGCGGGCTTGAAGCCGCGGTCGCGCGCGTGGCGCGCGAGCTGCGAGTCAGCCAATAACAATGGCAACCCACACAAGGGCAGCGCTGGGCCTGCTCGCGGTTCTCCTGGCCGCGGCGACCCTACCGGCGGGTAAGGCTCCGCCCGAGCGCCTGCGCGGTTTTTCGCTCAAGGCGTCCGAAGCGCAGCGGCGACTGGAGGAGACGTTCAAGGCCATTCCTTCGACTGAGCGGCTGCGCGACCACCACCGCTGGCTCACGCGCGAGCCCCACCCGGCGGGCTCGGAGGCGAACAACAAGCTGGCCCGGGAAATCGCGCAGCGGTGGCAGGAGTATGGGCTTGACGAGGTTCGAATTCATCGCTACGACGTGCTGAACTCCGCGGCCCGCGAAGTGGTGGTGGAGATGGTCAGCCCCACCCGCTACCGCGCCGCGCTGCGCGAAGACGCCTACGAGGTTGACCCCGACACCAGGCATCCGGACATCTCCAGCGCCTACCTGTCTCTTTCGGCCTCAGGCGAGGTGACGGCGCCGCTCGTCTACGCGCACAGCGGCAACCCCGAGGACTACGACTATCTGAAGAAGCGCGGCATCGACGTGCGCGGCAAGGTGGCGCTGGTGCGCTACTCGGAGCCCTACAGCTACCGCGGCTTCAAGGCGCTCACCGCACAGCAGCGCGGCGTGGCAGCGCTGCTCATCTATTCCGACCCGGCCGAGGACGGCTATCGCCGCGGCGCGGTTTTTCCCGACGGCCCGTGGGGGCCGGAGAGCCACCTCCAGCGCGGGGCGATTACCTACGACTTCATTGGGCCCGGCGACCCGCTGACGCCGGGCTGGGCGTCGGTCGAGAGCGCGCGGCGCATTCCGGTCGAGGAAGCGCAGTCGGTGCCGCGCATCCTGGCGGTGCCGCTGGCGTGGCGCGATGCCAAGCCGCTGCTCGAGCAGCTCGATGGCCCGGCGGCGCCCAAGGCGTGGCAGGGCGGCCTGCCGCTGAAGTATCGCCTCGGCGGCGGGCGCGTGCAGGTGCACGTCAAGGTGGATATGGACACGCGGGTGCAGCCGAACTACGTGGTCGAAGGCCGCCTCCGCGGCGGCGAGCTGCCCGACGAGTGGGTGGTAATGGGCAGCCATCACGATGCCTGGGTCTTCGGCGGCGTCGATGCCTCCAGCGGCAGCGCGGCGCTGATGGAGCTGGCGCGCGCGCTGGGAGAATTGAAGAAGCAGGGCCTCCGGCCGCGCCGCACCCTGGTGCTGTGCAGTTGGGACGGCGAAGAAGTGGCGCTGACGACTTCAACCGAGTGGGGCGAGCAGTTCGCGGACGAGTTGAAAGAGAAGGCGGTCGCCTATATCAATGTCGACCCTGGAGTTTCGGGGCCGGAATTCGAAGTCACCGCGGTGCCTTCGCTGGCGCCGCTGGTGGTGGAGGTCAGCCGCTCGCTCGACGAGCCCTCGGGGAAAACTCTCTACAACGCCTGGAAAGAGTCGGCCGCGCGCGAGCGCAAGAAGCAGAAACCCATCGCGGACAGCGAGCTCGTCAACACGCGCGTGGGCAGCGGTTCCGACCACACCGTATTCCTCAATTACCTGGGGCGGCCGGTGGTGCTGCCGGGATTCACGGGTCCCTACGGTGTGTATCACTCCGCCTACGACGACTTCTACTGGATGAACAAATTCGGCGACCCCGGCTACCGCTACCACCGCCTGCTGACACAATTCTGGGGGGTGCTGGCGTTGCGGCTGGCGAATGCTGAGACCTTGCCGTTCGACTTCGTCTCCTACGCGGAGAACGCCCGCGAGTTTGTGCAGGAGCTTGAGCGCAAGAAGAACCGGCGCCGACAGGTTGACCTGAAGCCCTTGCTGCGGCGCGTGGATGAGTGGGAGCAAGCCGCACAGCAGCTTCATCAGGCCATGGACGAGTCGCTCCAGCGGGGCTCGCTCTCGCGCGAACAGGCGGCGCGGCTGAACCGGCAACTGATGCAAGTCGAAGCCAACTGGCTCGCGCCCGAGGGGATCCCCGGCCGACCCTGGTTCAAGCATCTCCTCTACGGCACGCGCTTCACCTACGCGCACCTGGAGCTCCCGGCGCTCACCGAAGCGGTCGAGCGCGGCGACTGGAAAGCGGCGCAGGCCGAGGCGAAGCGCCTCGAAGAAGCTCTGCTTCGAAACACAGCCCTGCTGAATCAAGCCGCGGCGGAATTGGGGTCAAAGAAATGAATCGCGGAAGTCTGTGCCGTGTGAGCCTTCTGGTTGTTTGCGTGGTTGCGAGCGCGTGGGCGGGCGACAAGCCGCGCGCGAGAGCGCTGGGAATTCCTTTCGACGGCACGCCGGGACCGCTCAACGCCATCACCGATGTCGCCGGAGTCGAAGTCGGCCACAGCACCATCATTCGCGGCGAAGGCAAGCTCGAAGTCGGCGTCGGGCCGGTGCGCACCGGCGTGACAGCTATCTTTCCTCGCGGCAAAAAGTCGCCCGAGCCGGTCTTCGCCGGCTGGTTCTCGCTGAACGGCAACGGCGAAATGACCGGCACGACGTGGGTGGAAGAGTCTGGCTTCCTCGAAGGGCCTGTGCTAATCACCAACACCCACAGCGTCGGCGTGGTGCGCGACGCCACGATTGCCTGGCAACTCCGCCAGGGCCCGACGGCGCAGCCGTGGTCGCTGCCGGTGGTGGCGGAAACCTGGGACGGCTACCTGAACGACATCAACGGATTCCACGTGAAGCCCGAGCACGTGTTCGAAGCGCTGGACTCGGCGCGCAGCGGGCCGGTGGCGGAAGGCAACGTCGGCGGCGGGACAGGAATGATCTGCCACGAGTTCAAGGGGGGAATTGGCACGGCGTCGCGGAAGCTCAGTGAAAAAGACGGCGGCTACACGGTCGGCGTGCTGGTGCAGTGCAACTACGGCTTGCGCCGCCATCTGCGCATCGCCGGCGTGCCGGTGGGGCGGGAAATCCGCGAGCAGCTCGTCTACGAGCAGGACACCGGCTCCATCATCATCGTGGTGGCCACCGACGCGCCGCTGCTGCCGCACCAGTTGAAGCGGTTGGCGCGGCGGGCGGCGCTGGGGCTGGCGCGCAACGGCAGCATCAGCGGCAACAGCTCGGGCGACATCTTCATCGCGTTTTCGACCGCCAACGCCGGCGCCTCCCAGCCGACCGGCCTGCCGAAATTGACGATGGTACCCAACGACACCATTTCGCCGCTGTTCGAGGCCACGGTGGAAGCGACGGAGGAAGCCATCGTCAATGCGCTGGTGGCGGCGGAGACCATGACCGGCGCTGACGACCACAAAGTCATCGCCCTGCCGCACGGCCGGCTGCGGGAAGTCTTGAAGAAGTACAACCGACTCGCGGTGCCCTAGGGCTGGCGCGCCGGCCGCGCGAAAACAACGACTGAGCTTCGGGGCGCCGCCGCGCGGCCGCGCGAAAGTCGAAGGACGGAGGGGACGAACTCGCGGGTTTCCGCGGGCAGCCACGGGCGCAGCTCAAAGAAGTCGCGGCGGCCGGAGCGCGCGAGGGCGCGCTCGACGCGCCCGGCCCCGGCGTTGTAGGCGGCCAGCACCAGCGGCCAGTCGCCGAACTGGCGGTAAAGGTCGGCGAGGTGGCGCGCCGCGGCGCGGGTTGAAAGGGTGAAGTCGGTGCGCTCGTCGCGGCGGGCGTCCACCTGCAGGCCGTAGCGCCGCGCGGTCTCCGGCATGAACTGCCAGGCGCCGCGCGCGCCCCTGGGCGAGAGCGCCCTCGGATTGAAGCGGCTCTCCACCCAGCCCACCGCCAGCAGCTCGACCGGAACGCCTTCCGCCTCGAAGCTCTCGCTCAAGAACTGCCACTCCTGCTCGCTCAGTCGAGCGCGCCAGGGCGGGTTGAACAGGTCTTCGCGCGTTTCGGGAACCACTGGCGGTGACTCAGGAGTCTGCTGCGGCGCGCTTACATAGTCGGCTGCCGCGCCCACGGCCGCGAAGCGCGCCGCCCGCAATTGCTCGAATCGTGTTTCCACCGGAGTTTGAGACTGCGAGGGAAGTGGCATCAAGCTGAGGAAGCCGATAAGTACGATGCTGGGTGCAAGCCGGCGCATGGGCATTCCTATTTCACCGGCAGACCGGCGGCGCGCAGCGCCGGCTTCACTTCCCAACCCCACTTCCAGATGGCGTAGATGGGCGGGTAGACAATCAACTCCATCAGGAACGAGGTGAAGATGCCGCCCACCATGGGCGCGGCGATGCGCTTCATCACGTCGGCGCCGGCGCCCACCGACCACAGGATGGGCAGCAGGGCGAAGAACATGCAGGCCACCGTCATCAGCTTCGGCCGCAGGCGCTTGACCGCGCCGTGGACGATGGCTTCGCGCAGGTCGTGCCAGCTCCGCAGCCGGCCCCTGTCCTTGGCTTCCTTGTAGGCGAGGTCAAGGTAGAGCAGCATGAAGACACCGGTTTCCGCATCCACGCCCAGCAGCGCAATCAGGCCCACCCACACAGCGATGCTCAGGTTGTAGCCGAGCAAGTAGAGCAGCCAGAGGGCGCCGACGGCGGAGAACGGCACCGCCAGCAGGATGATGAACGTCTTCACCACCGAGCCGGTGTTGAAGTAGAGCAGCAGGAAGATGACGAAGAGCGTGAGGGGTACCACGAGCCACAGGCGATCTTTCACCCGAGCCATGTGTTCATACTGCCCGCTCCAGATGAGCTCGTAGCCCGGCGGCACGACCACCTTCTCGCGCACGGCGCGCTTGGCGTCTTCCACGTAGCCGCCGATGTCGCGTCCGGCTACGTCCACATACACGTAGCCCGCCAGCCGGCCGTTTTCGTTGCGGATCATTCCCGGCCCGGTGCGGAGGCGCAGGTCGGCCAGTTGGGCCAGCGGCACCTGCGCGCCCGAGGGCGTTCTGACCAGCACGCGCTCAAGCCTGGGGATGTCATCGCGCAACTCGCGAGCGTAGCGGACGTTCACCGGATAGCGCTCGCGTCCTTCCACCGTAATGGTGAGGTTCTCGCCGCCCACGCCGCTCATCAGCACATCGTTGACGTCGTCCACGGTCAGGCCGTAACGAGCGAGCGCGTCGCGGCGCAAGTCGAAGTCGAGGAAGTAGCCGCCGGTGGTGCGCTCGGCAAAGACGCTGCGCGTGCCCGGCACGCCGCTGAGCACGCCTTCGAGGTGCGCGCCCAGTTCTTCAATTTGTTTCAAGTCGTCGCCCAGAATCTTGACGCCGACCGGGGAGCGCACGCCGGTGGTCAGCATGTCGATGCGGTTTTTGATGGGCATGGTCCAGACGTTGCTCATACCGGGCATCTGCACGGCTTCGTTCAACCCGCCGGGGCCGTAGAGCAGCTCGTCGAGGCTGATGCGGTCGGGCCAGGCGCGGCGCAGGATGCGTTGCAGCCACTCCGGCGCCCAGTCCGAGTACCAGCGCGGCTTGCGCCGCCACTCGGATTCCGGCTTCAGCACCACGACGGTTTCCACCATCGAGAACGGCGCCGGGTCGGTGGGCGTTTCGGCGCGGCCGATTTTGCCGAAGACTTGCTGGACCTCCGGGATTTGCCTCAGCAGCTTGTTGCGAGCTTGCAGGATGCGCGCCGCCTCAGTGACCGAAATCCCCGGCAGGGTGATGGGCATGTCGAGCAGGACGCCTTCGTTGAGCGGCGGCATGAACTCCGAGCCCAGGCGGAAAAAGAGGGGCACGGTCAGCACGACGGTGAGAACCGCCACCCCTACCGTCGTCCAGCGCCACTCGAGCACAAACTCGACCACCGGCTGATAGAGACGCATCAGCGGCCGGCTGATGGGGTGCTTTTCTTCACTGTGAATCCTGCCGACCAACAGGGCGTTGACGGTCCACGCCAGCCAGCGCGGCCGGAAGCTGTACTCCTTTACGTGGGTGAACAGCAGCCGGAGGGCCGGGTCGAGCGTGATGGCCAGCACCGCGCCGATGGCCATGGCGAAGTTCTTGGTGAAGGCCAGCGGCTTGAACAGCCGCCCTTCCTGCGCCTCCAGGGTGAAGACCGGCATGAAGGAGACGGCGATGACCAGCAGCGCAAAAAAGCTCGGCCCGCCGACTTCTTTCACTGCGCTGATGATGACCTCACGGTAGTCGCCCGGGCGCCCTTCCGCCTCCCAGTGCTCGAGCTTTTTGTGAGTTTGCTCGACGACCACGACGGCGGAGTCCACCAGGGCGCCGATGGCGATGGCGATGCCGCCGAGCGACATGATGTTGGCGGTCAGGTCCATGGCCTGCATGGGGATGAACGCCAGCAGCACGGTGATGGGGATGGTGACGATGGGAATCACCGCGCTGGGGAAGTGCCAGAGGAAAATCAGAATGACGATGCTGACGATAATCAGCTCTTCCATCAGCGTGTCCTGGAGCGTGGCGATGGAGCGCTCAATCAGCTCCAGCCGGTCGTAGGTGGTGACAATCTTCACGCCTGGCGGCAGGGTGGGTTCGATGTCCTTGATCTTGGCGCGGACGCGCTCGATGACCTTCTGGGCGTTCTCACCGAAGCGCATGATGACGATGCCGCCGACCACTTCGCCTTCGCCGTTGAGCTCGGCCACGCCGCGGCGCAGGTCGGGGCCGAAGCTGACGCTGCCGAGGTCGCGTACCAGGATGGGCGTGCCGTTCTGGGGGTTGGCGCCCACGGCGACGTTTTCGATATCCCGCAGCGAGCGGATGTAGCCGCGGCCGCGCACCATGTACTCGGCGCCGCCGAACTCGAGCAGGCGGCCGCCGACGTCGTTGTTGCTGCGCCGCACCGCCTCGACCACGGTGTTGAGCGCGATGCCGTACCCGTGCAGCTTGTTGGGGTCGAGGTTGACCTGATACTGGCGGACGAAGCCCCCCACCGGCGCCACCTCGGCCACTCCGGGAACGGATTGCAGGCTGTAGCGCAGGTACCAGTCCTGGTAGCTGCGCAACTCTGCCAGGTCGTGCTGGCCGGTCGTGTCCACCAGCGCGTACTGGAAGACCCAGCCGACCGGGGTTTCGTCGCGCGCCAGCTCCACCTTGACGCCTTCCGGCAAACGCGGCTGGATGGCGCTCAGGTACTCGAGCGTGCGCGAGCGCGCCCAGTAGATGTCGGTGCCGTCTTCAAAGATGACGTAGACGTAGGAGTAGCCGAAGTCGGAGAAGCCGCGGATGTCCTTGACCCGCGGGGCGCCCAGCAGGGCGCTGACGATGGGGTAGGTGACCTGGTCTTCGATGATGTCGGGGCTGCGGTCCCAGCGGGTGTAGATGATGACCTGGGTGTCGGAGAGGTCGGGGAGGGCGTCGAGTTTGATTTCGGTCATCGCCCGCCAGCCGAGCAGCACCGCCACGGCCGCGCAGAGCACAATCAGAAAGCGGTTGTGGGCGCTGAATTCGATGATGCGGTCGATCATGGGTGTATCCCCGTCTCCTGGAGCAGCTCCGGCAAGCGCCGCACCGCGCCGCCGTTCTCGGCGGCAAAGGCGCGGGCCTCGTCCTCTCGCGCGAAGGCATAGAGGCTGGGAACGCAACGATCAAAGACCGGCTCCTGGGGATGTTTGGTGTCGTCGAGCAACGGTTCGTGCCGCGCGCACAGCACCACGCGGCTGCCTTCAACGTAGAAAGCGTCCTCGGGCGCCAGGGGGCGGCCGGAGACGTAATCGGTGACCTCCAGCAGGCGGATGGAGACGCGCTTCTGCTGGTGCTGCCGGAAGGCGCAGCGGGCGCAGCAGACGGCCTCGCGCCGGCCGTTCTCTTCCACAACCGCTCGGGCCTGGGCGTGGATAGGGCGCTGGCAGATGCGGCAGATGTCCGGCTGGGTGTGGACGAGGAGCCAGTAGCCCGCCAGCGCCAGAGCCACGACCAGCAGAACGCTGCCGGCAATGCCGGATACTTTGTTGGTCGTCATGAGACTCCCTCCCTAGTGCTTCATGCCTTCCAGGGCGCTCTTCAGGCGGCTCTCGGAGTCGAGCAGGAAAACGCCCGAGGTGACGATGGAGTCGCCGGGCTTGAGGCCGGAGAGAACCGTCACGCGGTCGCCCAGCCGGATGCCGACCTGGATTTGGCGGGGCTCAAAGTAGCCGCCCTCGCGGGCGAGAAAAACGAGCTGGCGCGTGCCGGTGTCCAGCACGGCGTCGCGGGGGACGACTATCTGCCGGCCGAGGGGCACCTGGATTTCAACCGTGGCGAACATGCCCGGCTTGAGGGCAAGCTCGGGGTTGTCGAACTCAAGGCGGATGGGCTGCGTGCGAGTAGCCGACTCGACGTGGGGTTGAACGAAGGCGACGCGCCCGGAGAAGCGGCGGCCGGGAAAAGTCTCGACCGTCATCGTTACCGGCATTCCCTCGCGCACGCCGGCGCTTTCGTACTCATAGAGCTGCGCCTGCACCCAGACGCGGGAGTGGTCGGCGACCGCGTAGAGGTCGGAGTCTGGCGTGATGTACTGGTTGGGGAAGACTTTGCGCTCGACCACGTGACCGGTGACCGGCGAATAGAAGGTCAACTCCTCCTGCGGGGCGCCGCGCTGCTCGAGCTCCGCCAGCTGCGCGTCGGTCACGTCCCACAAGCGCAGCTTCTCGCGCGCCGCCCGCAGCAGCGAAGCCGAGCCCTGCGCGGCCTCGGGATAGGGCGCGTTGCCGAGGTACTGCTGGGCGCGGCGGGCGATCAGGTACTCCTGCTGCGCCGAGACCAGTTCGGGGCTGTAGAGGGTGAACAGCGGGTCGCCTTTCTGGACGTGCTGCCAGGTGTAATCGACGAAGACCTTGCGCACCCAGCCGCTGACCTTGGTGTGCACGCGCGCCACCCGCGTCTCGTCCAGCGCCACCATGCCCGTGGCGCGGATGGACTGCGAGACGTTCTCGACCGCCGCGACGCCCGTGCGGACGCCGATGAGCTGCTGCTTGGCGGGCGAAATCTGAATGACGGCGCTGGGCATTTCTTCCGCCGGCTTGCCCGACGCCGGCGCGGACGAGGCCGGTGGAGCTTGGTCGGCGTACTTGGGCACGAGCTGCATGCCGCAGTCCGGCGCGATGCCGGGCTTGTCCGACTTGTACTGCGGGTGCATCGGGTCGTACCAGTAGAGAATCTTACGCTCGGCGGGCTTGCTCATGTCATGCCCCGCGTGCGGGTCGGACTGCGCCGCGGCGGTGTCGCGGCCGAACCAGCCGGCAAGCTCGGCGTGGTAGACCGACCCGAGAACGACGGCGGCGACCAGCGCCAGGCCAAGAATCGGTTTCAGAATTCGTGCGCTCATGGTTCCTCCTTATTTCGTCAATTCCACGCCCACGAGCGGCTCCAGCCGGGCCAGGGCCGACTGGTAGTTGGCCCGCTCGCGGTAGTAGTCGATTTCGTAGTTGAGAACAGTGGTGAAACTTTCCATCACGGTGAGGAAGTCGACGCTGCCGACCTGATAGGCGGCGAGCGCTGACTCCAGGGCCAGCGAGGATTGCGGGACGATGGCCTGCGAGTAGAGCTCGGCGAGCTCTTCCGAGGCTTTGGCGGCGAGGTAGTATTGCTTGACCTCGAACTGCAGCGTGGTCAGCCGGTCGTCCCGGCTGCGCTCGGCGCTGCGCAGCTCTTCGGTGGCTTCCTTCACGCCTTCGCGCTGCTTGGTCTTGTAGAAGACCGGCAGGTTGACGGTGAACTGGAAGCCGTGCATTTCGGGCAGCAGCGGGCGGTTCTGGTAGGTGTAGCCGACACCGACGTCGGGGTAATACTCCCTGCGGGCGAGGTTGACGGCGAGCTGGCTGCGCTCGATGAGCCGCTGCTGGCGCCGCAGCCCGGTGTCGTTCTCGCGCGCCAGTTGGTAGAGGGCGTCGAGCGTATACGGGAGCTGCGACTTCTCGAGCGTAGCCCATGCTGCCAGCGGGCTCTCCGGGTCGCGCGCCAGCAACGTATTGAGCCGCACCTGGGCGGTGCGTTGCTGCTGCTCGAGCACGGTCAGGCGCTGGCGAAGACGGGAGAGTTCGACCTGCGCCTTCAGCACATCCTGTTGCAAGCCCTTGCCCAGCGAGTAGCGCGCCTCAGCGATCTGCGCCAGCTTCTCGAGCAGGTCTTTTTCCTTGAGCGTGATCTCGTGCGCTTTGTGGGCAAAGACATGGTCGTAGTAGGCGAGCTTGACCTCGGCCACCACGCGCCGCCGCGCCGCTTCGTACTCCCACCAGGCGGCGTCGGCTTCTCGCTCAGCCACTTGCCCACGCAGCTTGAGCTTGCCGGGGAAGGGGATTTCCTGCATGGCGCTGACTTCGCGATAGCTCGAGGGATCGTCGCGCTGCACGCCGAAGGGCTTGATGTCGCCCATCCATCCGACCGAAAGCGTCGGGTCGGGCAGGGAACCGGCCTGGGGCGCGCGCCGGCGCAAGGCCTCGGCGCGTCGCCGCGCGGCTTCCACTCCCGGATTCTTTTCGAGCGCTTCGCGCACCAGCGCGTCAAGCGGCATCTCTCCGGACGGCGCTTCCTGAGCCGCCGCCGACAGCCCGAGCAGCAGCGCGCCCGCGAGTCCAACCATCAACATCCGACTACATTTCGTTCGCATGGCATCCTCTCTTCAAAGAAGTCGGTAAAACACAAACCTTGCTCGCGGACACACCAGTGTTGTGTCCGGCCAGACCAGTGAAGAGAGGACTAGATCAGGAAAACGCAGTTCAGCGTGTGGAGAGGCGAGTGGCTTGGGTGCGGAATGAAAAACGGCGTGGCCGGCGCGTGCGCCGGAGCTGGCCGCGGAGCTTTGGCCGTCGCTACCGGCGCCGTCGTGAAGCCGCTGGGCGATTCGCGGTCCTTGGCGCCCGGGCTCGCCGGGGCGCGATTCGACGGAGACACCTGACAGCAGGAGAGGCTGCTCGGCTGGCTTTGCAGTTGCACGTCGCTGCGATGCTGCTCCGCCATCGGGCAGGGCGGGCAGTCCTGGTCGGACGCCTTCGATTCGCAGCCCGCGATGGCCAGCAGCGGCTGCGCCAGCAGCGCGCCCACCACGGCCATAGCCGCCCATCTCGCCGATAGACGCATCCTCACGCTATTAGACGAGCAATTCAGCCGCCACGTCAACAACTTTCGCAGGCCGCTTGTGGCTGTCTGAAGCAACCCCCGTGCTATCAGTTTGATTACGGAACCCGTCCACGCGCTCAACGGGCGACGTCGCCGCCTCACCTTTGTCGAACGCGCCCGGCAGTGTGGGTCATTGCGCGCCACGTGAACCGGCATAGTGCGCGCGAGTGGGAGGGTGCCCTTCGACTGCGCTCCCTTCGGCTTCGCTCAGGGCGAGCAGGACACCATGCTCTTGCTGCGCCAGAGGATGGTGCCGGGGGACGGAATCGAACCGCCTACGCCGGCCTTTTCAGGGCCGCGCTCTACCAGTGAGCTACCCCGGCACGAGGTGAGAAGTTGATTGTAGGGGCGGGTGGCGAGAAGCGTCAACCCGTTGGAATCACCGGTGGGTCCAGATCCGGGCGGTTTCGGACTCGAACGGGTAGACGTGGACCATCCAGCCGAAGAGATGCGCCCGCCAACGCCCGCCGGCCTCCTTGCACTCGGTCTTGGCGACGATGGAGCCGCGCGGGCCGAAGCGCGTCCAGTCGGCGGTGCGCTCGGTGCCGCGCGGCGGCAGGCAGATATTGACGTGCTGATGCCAGCGGCCGACGCTGAGCGGGATGCGCTCGTCGAGGTCATCTTCGTCAGACAGGCGCGAGGCGGTGTACATCGCGCCCACCAGCTCATAGCCGTCGGCGGTCTTGCGATAGAGCAGGGAAGTCGGCCGCGCCGGGTCGAAGCGGAAAGCGTTCAGGAAACCGTTCCAGTAGTTGGTGAAATGGTATTCGGGTTGGGCGACGTTGGGCGCGAAGATTCTGTAGCCGTCGTCGAGCGCCACGCGGTACTCCTTGTACTTCTCCAGCGCCGGGCGCAGCGCCGTGACCACTTCCTCAGCGCGCCGCTGGTCGTCGGCGGTCTGCCTGCGCTCGGCCGTCCACTTCATGTGCGGGTTGTTGAGGTGGCTGTGGCGCGCCATCGAGGCGTTGGACTCGACCTGGGCGTGATGGTCGGGCTCGGTTTGGGCCGGAAGGCTTGCCGGTAATGCGGCCAATGCAATCGCTGCCAGGAAACCGAAACGCCACGCTGTGCCCCTGTTCATCGCGACCTCCCCCTGCCCTCTATTTCAGTTAAACGGATGACGGCAGGAAAAGTTGCAGGGATGAAAAGCAGGTCCCTCGACTTGCCCACGGCCTCGCTCTCGCTTGGGGTGACAAGCGTGCTAGTGCGGTGTTGTCAGACTTTGAGGAAGTCGGGCTTGCGAAGGACTTCGCGGGGCTTGGCGCCGTCGGGCGGGCCGATGAGGCCTTCCTGTTGCATGATGTCGAGCAGGCGGGCGGCGCGGCCGTAGCCGATGCGCAGGCGGCGCTGCAAGGTCGAGGTCGAAGCCCGGCCCATCTCGCAAACCACGCGCACCGCCTCTTCGTAGAGGTCGTCGTCGACTTCGACTGAGTCGTCCGCCGCGGCTTCCTTTTCCGGCTCCTTGGGGAAGCGCAGGAATTCTTCGTGGTATTCGGGCTTGGACTGCGAGCGCCAGAAGTCGCACAGGTGGACGATTTCGCTCTCGGTGACCAGCGGCCCGTGCACGCGGTGCAGGCGGGCCGAGCCGGCGGGCAGATAGAGCATGTCGCCCTTGCCCAGCAGGGCTTCGGCGCCGTTGGCGTCGAGGATGGTGCGCGAGTCTACTTTGGTCGCCACGCGGAAAGAAATGCGGGCGGGGAAGTTGGCTTTGATGAGGCCGGTGATGACGTCCACCGACGGGCGCTGCGTGGCGAGAATCAGGTGGATGCCGACGGCACGCGCCATCTGCGCCAGGCGGGTGATGGACTCCTCGACGTTGGGCGAGTCAATCAGCATCAGGTCGGCCAGCTCGTCAATCACGATAACAAGATACGGCTCGGGACCGATTTCTTCGCCGGTTTCGTCGAGGCCGGGCTTGACCGACTCGTCGTCGAAGAGGCGATTGTACTGCTCGAGGCTCCGCACCCCGAAGCGCGCCAGCAGCTTGAGGCGCCGCTCCATTTCGCGGGTGGCGTTGCGCAGGGCGTTGGCGGCCAGCTTGGTGTCGGTGACGATCGGGGTGTAGAGGTGCGGGATGTTGTCGTAGAGGCCGAGCTCGAGCCGCTTGGGGTCGATGAGGATGAACTTGATTTCGTCCGGGGTGGCTTTGTAGAGCATGGAGATGATCATCGAGTTGATGGCCACCGACTTGCCGGAGCCGGTCGAGCCGGCGATAAGCAGGTGGGGCATCTGGCTGAGGTCGGCGACCCGCACGCGTCCGTGCAGGTCTTTCCCCAGCGCGATAGTGAGCTTGGAGGCCGAGCCGGAGAACTCCTGCGCCTCGATGATGTCGCGCAGCACGATGGTCTCCCGGTGGGTGTTGGGGACTTCGATGCCGACGGTGGACTTGCCGGCAATGCGCTCAATGAGAATCGAATCGGCACGCAGGCCGAGGCAGAGGTCTTCGGCGAGGTTGGTGATGCGGCTGAGCTTGATGCCGGGCTCGGGGCGGAACTCAAAAGTAGTTACAACCGGGCCGGGCGTGATTTGCACCACTTCGCCGCGGACGTCGAACTCCTCCAGCTTGGCGCGCAGCGTCTCGGCGCGCTGCTGCAATTCATCTTCGTTGGGCGCGCGGACGTGCTCGGCGGGCCGCAGCAACGCGGTTGACGGCAGGCGGTAGCGCTCCCGCGCCACCGGCACCGGACGCGCGGCGCGGTGGCCCGCCGCAGCGGGCTCTTCGGCCTCTGCAGGTTCGTCCTCCCATTCGTCTTCCGGCATCGGCAACGGATGCGCGGGTTTGACCACAGCCGGGCGCACCGCAGTGGAGGCCGCTGCAGCTTGCGGCGCACGGGGCGGGAACGCGGCCGGTTTGACGATGACCGGCCCCTCCCCCTTCGGCTCGCGCTTCAGTTTGGCGCGCAGCCAGCCGAGCACGCCCACTGAGCGCGTTGCTGCGGCCCCAGCGCCCTGGCCAACCCAGCGGGTGCTGTCGGCGAGCGAGAACGGCGAGAGCAAGTAGGCGCCCACCACCAGCGCGCTCACCGTGATGATGGCCGCGCCGGGAACGTTGAGAACGTAGGTGAGCCCGAGCATCAGCAAAACGCCCAGGGCTCCCCCGGCCGGCATCAATCCGTGCGCCGGCGGGAAGGAAACCAGCGCCAGCAGGGAAGAAACCGAGAACAGCAGCAGGAGCACTCCGGCGACCCGGCTGTAGGGCGACTCGATGGCGGTGCTGCGGAACCACTTCCAGGCCAGCGCCAACAGCAGCAGCGGCAGGCCGAACGCCACCCAGCCCAGAGCTTGCAGAAGAATGTCCGCCCCATAAGCGCCGACGATTCCAACCCAGTTCTGCGCCGGCGGCTGGCCTTCGGGTGTGGGCGCGACGGCGGTGTTGAGAGAGGGATCGAGAGGAGAATAGCTCACCAGGCTCAGCAGAACCACCACGGCGCCGACAAAGAACAGGAAGCCGACGAGCTCGTTCAGGCGCTTGTTTTCGCCCGGCGTCAACAGGTTCATCCCCATCCTCCTCCCGAACCCTCGGGACCCGCCCAAAAGAGAAGCGGGGTGCAGCTTCTCGGCCCCGACGCTGGGTCGGAGCTGCGAAACTGCACCCCGCAGAATTCTTTCCTTCGCCCCGACTTGTCGGGGCGGCGCTGCTACAGGTTCGAGCGGAGGAGCTCGACAGCCACGATTATAGCCCCCAAAGCCAGCCGGTAGACAACAAATATTTTCAGGGTGCGCACCTGGAGGTAGCGTAGCAGGAAGGCAATGGCGGCGTAGCCCGTAGCGGCCGAGACGACAAACCCGACGGCGAAGTCGGCCGGGCTGGCGGCGGGCGGGAGGCCCTGCTGCCAGAGGTCGACGCCCTCCTTGAGTGTGGCGCCGCCGATGATGGGTGTGGCCAGCATGAAGGAGAAGCGCGCCGCCGCCTCGCGGGTCAGGTTGCGAAAGAGCCCGGCGGTGATGGTGATGCCGGCCCGCGAGGTGCCGGGCATAATGGCCAGAGCCTGCGCGAGGCCGATAATCAAGCCGTCGGCGAGCGTGACGCTTTCGACGCCGCGCTCGAGCCCGGGCCGCCGATCGGCCAGCCACATCAGCCCCGCGACCCCCATCAGCATGACCGCGATGAGCACGGGGCTGCGGAAGGTAGTCTCGGCGTGGCTCTCGAGGAAGTAACCAGCGGCGCCGCCGGGCACGGTGGCCACGAAAATGATGCCGAGCAGGCGGCCGTCCACGCTGGAGTCGCTGCGGCCGCCCTTCAGCAGCGAGGCCAGCATCGCCAGCCAGTCACGGGCGAAGTAGGCGAGCGCCGCCAGCAGCGTGCCGGCGTGCAGGGCCACGTCGTAGGTCAGGCCCGGATCGGTCCAACCGAAGAGCCACGGCACCAGCACCAGGTGCGCGGTGGAGCTGATGGGGAGGAATTCGGTTACGCCCTGCACAAGGGCGAGGACGATGGCTTCGAGGAGCGTCACCCGCCGAGCTCCTTTTCCATGCGGAGGGCGTCGATGCGGCCGAGGTAGTAGCCGCGCAGGCGGCCGATTTCGCGGTAGCCCGCCTTCTGCCAGAAGGCGATGGCGGCGGCGTTGTCGGTGGCGGTTTCGAGGCGAACGACGCGGACGCCCTCGGCGCGCAGCCAGTTTTCAGCGGTAGTGAGCAGGCGCGTACCCACGCCGCGGCGGCGATGGTCTTCGCTGACGTCGAGGGTGATGATGGAGCCGCGGCCGCGCCCCAGCCGGCGGGCAATGATGAAGGCGACGAGCCGGCCGTCTTCTTCCGCCACCCAGGCGCGCGCCCCCGGCAGCCTCAGGAATTCCTGAAGCGCGTAGCGCGAGTAGGCGATGCCGGGCGGGTAGCAGGCCTGGTCGAGCCGGTAGGCAGCTTCGAAGTCGTGGGCGGCAAACTCGCGCACGCGCATCGGCCCTGCTTCGTTGCCCGATTCGACTCTGAGATGCTTCGCTTCGCTCAGCATGGCAAGACGGGGATGCTATCACGGTTGGCTCGGGGCGAGGGCCCGGTAGAGCGCGGCCAGTTGGTCGAGAGAAAGTTCTTCGGCGCGGGCGCGCGGCGCGAGTCCCAGCGCCGCCAGCGCTGCTTCGACGCGCGCGCCGTACTGTCCTCGCAGGTTGGCGCGCAGGGTGCGGCGCTTCTGACGAAAGCACGCCTGAACGAAGTGAAGGAAGCCGTCGGGCTCGACTAGGAGCCGAGCCTGCGCCCCCGGCGGCGCCAGGCGCACCAGCGCCGATTCGACTTTGGGCTGTGGGCGGAAGGCGCCGCGGGGAATCGGCAGCAGAATCTCCGGCAGGGTGTAGAACTGGGCGATGACAGAGAGGTAGCCATAGTCACGGCTGCCGGGGTGGGCTACGAGGCGTTCAGCCACTTCGCGCTGAATGACGATGTGGATGTCCTCGACGTATTCGATGGCTTCGAACAAGCGATGCAGGATGGGCGAAGTGAGGTAGTAGGGCAGGTTGCCGTAGACGCGCCAACGCTCGGTGTAGGAGTCCTGGGCCACTTCGGCGAGCGAAACTTCCAGGACATCGCGCTCGATCATCCTGGCAGCGGGGAATTGCGCCAATGCCTCGCGCAGCTCGGCGGCCAGGTTCGGGTCGCGCTCGATGGCGACGACGCGGGCGCCCGTGGCGGCCAGGCTGAGCGTCATCTCGCCATGGCCGGCGCCGATTTCCACCCAGGCGTCCTGAGGCTTGCAATCGAGCCGGCGAAGAATCTTCTGGCGGACGTGCGCGTCGTGGAGGAAGTGCTGGCCCAGCGGCGGCCGACGAGGTTTTCGTGCGCGAGACACCTTGCGCATTCTAGCGCGGCTTGACCCGCTCGGCGGCGACTGGCTAGAATGATTCCCAGATGCCAGCAGGTTTCCAGGCTGGATGAGGCGATGAGAGTGGAAACGCTCGACGCGCGCCAGCAAGCGATTCTGGACGTGGTGGTGCGCACCTACATTACAACCGGCGAGCCGGTGGCCTCGGCCACGGTGGCGCGGCGCACCGGACGGCGGGTGTCTTCGGCCACCATCCGCAACGAAATGGCCGCACTGGAGGAAGCCGGCTACCTGCACCAGCCGCACACGTCCGCCGGGCGCGTTCCCACGCCGAAGGCGTACGAGTTCTACACCCGCGAGGTGGCCGCCACCGCCCGGCTGCGCCCCAGCGAGCAGGATTGGATCGACCGGCAACTGCCCCTGGGCGATGCATCCGAACTGCTGCCGCGGGCGCCGCACGTGCTGGCCGAGTTCTGTCACGGCATCGGGCTGGTGCTGGTGCCGCCGCTGCCGCGGACCATTCTCGACCAAGTGCGTTTCATCCCGCTCGGCGCCCAGCGCGTGCTGGCGGTGCTGGTGAGCCGCACAGGGCTGGTGCGCGACAAAGCCATCCGCACCCGCGAGGCGCTGGCGGCCGATGAGCTGGCGCGTATGACCGACTACATCAACCGGAACTTCCGCGGCTGGACGCTGGAGGCCGTGCGGCGCGAAATCGAGCGCCGCGCCAAGGCCGAGCGCAGCGAATTCCTCCGCCGCGCTCTGGCGCTGTGCGAGGAGAGTTTTCAGCCGGAGGAAGGCACGGCGCAGCTGCATTGCGAAGGCGTCGCTCACCTGCTGGAGCGCGGCTCCGATGCCCGCCCGGAAGCGCTGCGCCAACTGCTCGAGGCGGTGGAAGAAAAGGAGCGGCTGGCGCGCTTCCTCGCCGACTGCATCGAAAGCTCCGAGGAGCCGTTGCGCATCTGGATTGGTCTGGAGAAATTCTCGCCAGCGATGAAGGGCTTCGCCCTGGTCAGCGCTCGCTACGGCGCCGGGCAGCCGGGCAGCGGCTTGCTGGGCTTGCTCAGCCGCACCCGAATGGACTACGACCGCGCCATCCCCGCGGTCAGCTACGTGGCCAGGCTCTTCGACCGCGTCCTGGCGGAGAACTAGTGCCGTTCCCGCAGGCTCAATCCCTATGAACGACGAGACCAAACCCGAAGTGCCGGCTCCGGAGACGCGGGCCGAGGTCGCCGCCGAAGAAGCCGGCGTCGATTACGAAGTCCGCAAGCTCCAGGCGCAAATTGACAGCCTGAATGAGAGGCTGAAGAAGCTGGAAGAAGAGAAGCAGGCGGTGTTCGCGCAACTGGTGCGGCGGCAGGCCGACCACGAGAACTTCCGCAAGCGCGCCGAGAAGGAAAAGCAAGCCTTCCGGCAGAAGGCCGAGATCGAGCTGCTGGCGAAGCTGCTTCCGGTGGTGGACGGGTTCGAGCGCGCGCTGGCCTCGGCGACCAACAACACCGACGACTACCGCAAGGGCATTGAACTCATCTACAAGCAGCTCACTGACATCCTGGCCCGCGCCGGGCTGGAGAGAATCGAAACCTTCGGCCAGGCTTTTGATCCGCTGGTGCACCACGCCATCGAGCGCGTGGAGACCACTGACTATCCCGACCACCAGGTGCTGGGCGAGCTCCAAGCCGGGTATCGCTTCAAGAACGAACTGGTTCGCCCCGCGCTGGTGCGCGTGGCCGTACATCCGGCCGGCAATGCCAAGCCGGCCGAGGAATCGAAATCAGAGCCCGTGACCTAGGCCATGCCCCGCGGCGAGCCCAAGCGCGACTACTACGAAGTGCTGGGCGTTTCGCGCCAGGCCAGCGAGGACGAGATCAAGAAAGCCTACCGCCGGGCAGCGATGCAGTGGCATCCTGACCGCAACCCGCAAAACCACAAAGAGGCCGAAGAGCGTTTCAAGGAAATCACCGAAGCCTACGGCGTGCTGATGGACCCGCAGAAGCGCGCCGCCTACGACCGCTACGGCCACGCCGGCGTGGGCGCGCGGCCCTTCACCGGGTTCGACGACGCCATCTTCGCCGACTTCCGCGACATCTTCGGCGACTTCTTCGGCTTTGAAGAGATGTTCGGCGGGCGCGGCCACCGCCGCAGCCGGGCGCACCGCGGGCGCGATCTGCGCTACGACCTGGAAATCAGTTTTGAAGAAGCGGCGCGCGGGATGGAGACGCGGATCAAGATTCCGCGCCTCGAGACCTGCCCGCAGTGCCACGGCTCGGGGGCGCGCAGGGGGACGGGCAAGGTGAAGTGCTCGGCTTGTCACGGGCGCGGCCAGCTTCGCTACAGCCAGGGGTTCTTGACTGTGACGCGCACGTGCCCGCAATGCCAGGGCGCGGGCGAAGTGGTGCGCGAGCCCTGCGAGGAGTGCAGCGGCCAGGGACAGGTGCGCCGCGAGCGCACACTGGAAATCAAGATTCCCGCCGGGGTGGACAACGGCACGCGGTTGCGCATTCCCGGCGAAGGCGAGGCCGGCGCGCACGGCGGCCCGCCGGGCGACCTCTACGTCGTTCTGACGGTGAGCGAGCACGAGTTTTTCGAGCGGCGCGAGTCGAATCTCTACTGCTCGATTCCCATTTCGTTTCCGCAGGCGGTGCTGGGCGGCGAAATCAAAGTGCCCACGCTCGACAAGAAGGAGGAAATCATCAAGATTCCCCCGGGCACACAGAGCGGAACGATTTTCCGGCTGCCGGGCAAGGGCTTTCCGGACGTGGCCGGGCACGGGCGCGGCGACCTGTTCGTCGAGGTCCGGGTGGAGATTCCCAAGAAGCTGAGCCGCGAGCAGAAGGAGCTTATTGAGCGGCTCTCCGAAACGCTGCCGGCCGAGAACCGTCCGTCGGGGAAGGCCTCTCTTTTCGAGCGCGTCAAAGATATCTTCGGATAGCTGGACAAGCAGGTCCCTCGACTTCGTCCCCACTGCGGCGGGACTCCGCCCGGGATGACAAGTACCTCTTGCGTCGACGCGGTGGTTGGCGGATAATCCGCGCGGACTGCGATGCGACGCCTGCTGATTGCACTCCTGCTGCTGGGCCTGGCGCCGGCTGCGTCGGCGCAGCAGCGCCCGCTCACCACCGAAGAAGTTGAGACCACGCGCTCGGGCGATGCCTACCTGCAGTTCGGTTTTGATTTCCTCCAGGACGTGCGCTTCCCGTTGTCGGGCCTGCGAGGCGACCTGACGCGCGTCGGCGTCAGCGACCTCCGCATCGGCGTTGGCCGCGCCGCCGAAGTGCAAATCCAATGGACCATCCATCAGTTCCTTTCAGTGTCCGAGCAGACACCGGCGGTCATCGTTCCCAAGCTGAAGGACGGCGGAATGTCGGCCTCGGACGTGGGCGACGTCACGGTGGCGGCGAAGTTCCGCTTCCTGGAGGAGACCGATCGGCGGCCGGCCATCGGCATTCGCTTCGGGTTCGAGACGCCGACCACCAACGAAGTGCGCGGCATCGGGCTCAACACCACCAACATTTTCTTCACGGTGCTGGCGCAGAAGCATTTCGGCACGCTGAACGTCTGGGGGCACCTCGGCGTCGGCATCTTGCAGGCGCCGGGGACGACCTTCACGCAGAATGATGTGGTGCTCTACGGCTTGGCGGCGCTCTATCCGGTACACCCGCGGCTGAACCTGGTGGGCGAGGTGGCGGGGCGGTGGAGTCCGCGGGAGATCACGCCGTCGCTCATCGGCACCGAGAGCCGCTCGCAGGCGCGGGCGGGCATTCAACTTTTTGCCGGCGGGCTGCGCTGGGACGCGGCCGCCATCTTCGGCTTGACCAAGCACGACGCCGATACCGGCTTCACCCTCGGCGTCAGCCGGCCGCTGACTCTCTGGCACGATTACGACAAGCCGCGGTAGTTTGAGGCGCTCCGGCTGCGCCTCCGCTCCGGCCTGCACCAGTGTGGTAGTTTTTCCAAGCCGTTCTTTACGGCGGGGTTGAAACCCCGCCCTTCCCGAGCTCAGGAGAACTTCCAGCGCAGGATTGTCCAGATAATCTTGGTGCCGGCGCGGAGCACTCCGCTCACGGTGCCGGAAATTTTTGAATGGCCAAGGCGGGGGCGGTAGCTGACAGGAACTTCCTGAACGCGCAGGCCGTGCTTCACGGCTTTCACCTGCATTTCGACGGTCCAGCCGAAATTCGTATCCCGCATTGCGAGCGCCTCGAGGCTCTCGCGGCGGATGGCGCGAAAGGGGCCGAGGTCGGTGTAGCGATGGCCGAAGAGCAGGCGGATGAGCGCGACAGAGAGCCGGTTGCCCCAGCGCTGGGCCCAGGTGAGCGAGCCGGGCTCGGCCTTGCCGAGTGCGCGGGAGCCGATGACCAGATCGGCTTCGTTGCGGCGGATGGGTTCAAGCAGCAATTCGACTTCAGCGGGGAGGTCGCTGCCGTCGCCGTCCATGAAGACAATGACGTCGGGGTCGCGGCCGAGCGCCGCCAGCCCGGCGAGGCAGGCTTGTCCGTAGCCGCGGCGCGGCTCGGGGACGACTTCAGCGCCGTGGGCGCGCGCGCCCGCGGCGGTGGCGTCGGTGCTGCCGTTATCCACCACCACCACGCGGGCAAACAATCTGCGCGGCAGGCCGTCTAAGACTTGAGCGATGGCTTGCTCTTCGTTGAGAGCTGGGATGACGAGCGCGATGCGCGGCGGCGGCATCACTGGGCGGCTTGCCCGCGGCGGCGGGGTATGTTATAGAAAGGATTCTTGCGAATGAGCGACGCAGCCCCATCGCCCTCGCCGGAAACTGCGAAGCGGCGCCGCGGTTTCTTCTCCAACCCTGCCTTTGCCTGGCTGCGCGACATCCTGTTTGCGGTGGTGCTGGCGCTGGTAATCATTGCCTTCGTCTACCAGCCCGTCAAGGTGGAGGGTACCAGCATGACGCCGCGGCTGGCCGACCAGGAGCGCATCTTCATCAACAAGTTTGTGTACGAGTTCGGTTCCATCCAGCGGGGCGACGTGGTGGTGTTCCATTACCCGCTCGACCCGAAGAAGTCGTTCATCAAGCGGGTGGTGGGCCTGCCGGGGGAAACGGTGGAGATCAAGCGCGGGCTGGTCTACGTCAACGGCAACCCGCTGCGCGAAGACTACTTGCCGGCGGATGAGTTCGACCGCGAGTCCTACCCGGCGGTGACGTTGCCGGCCGGGTTCTACTTTGTGCTCGGCGACCACCGCCGCAGTTCCAACGACTCGCGCGCCTGGGGGCCGGTGCACCGCAGCTTCATTTACGGCAAGGCGGTTTTCGCCTACTGGCCGCTGGAGCGCTTCGGTCCCATCGAGTCGGTCAACGGCCACGACTGATGCCTCGCACGAGCCGCTCCTCGCGCTGCGAGGAGGCGGCTTTTCATTTTTCTCCAGGCCGGATAAACTGGGGATTCACCTGGCTGCAGCGCAACGGGGAAAGTGGGAGAGTGGATGGAGGCGATCCTCGCCCTCGAAGACGGGCGGATCTTTAAAGGCAAGGGCTACGGCGCGCAAACGGAGCGCGGCGGCGAAGTAGTTTTCAATACCAGCATCACCGGCTACCAGGAGATTTTCACCGATCCGTCCTACGCCGGGCAGATTGTCTGCCTGACTTATCCCCACATCGGCAACGTGGGCGCCAACCTCGACGACAACGAGGCCGGGCGGCCCTACATCGAGGCGCTGGTGGTGCGGGACTTCTCCGAGCTGGCGTCGAACTGGCGCGCCGGCGAAACCGCGGAAGAATTTCTGCGGCGTCACGGAATTCCCGTCATCAGCGACATTGACACGCGGGCGCTGGTGCGGCACCTGCGCACGCACGGGGCGCAGCGCTCGATTCTCTCCACGGTTTCAACGGACACAGAGGCGCTGGTGGCCAAGGCGCGGGCGCTGCCGCCGATGGTGGGGCTCGACCTGGCAAAGACGGTAACGGTGGCCAAGCCCTACGAGTGGCTGGAGCCCAGCGTCGAGCTGGCGCGCGAAGGGAAGGCGCCAGGGGCGCCGCGCTTCCGGGTGGTGGCGTACGACTTCGGCATCAAACAGAACATTCTGCGGCGGCTGGTGGACGTGGGCTGCCACGTGACGGTGGTGCCGGCGCTGACTTCCGCCGAAAACGTGCTGGCGATGAAGCCCGACGGCGTGTTTCTTTCCAACGGGCCGGGCGACCCGGAGCCGTGCGGGTACGCGGTCGAGGCGGTGCGCAAGCTGGCCGGCCGCGTGCCCATCTTCGGGATTTGTCTCGGGCATCAGATCATTGGCCTGGCGCTGGGCGGTCGTACCTACAAGCTGAAGTTTGGCCACCACGGCGCCAACCATCCGGTGAAGAACCTGCTGACGGGCAAGGTCGAGATCACGGCGCAGAACCATGGGTTCGCCGTCGATCCCGACTCGCTCAACCCGCGCGAGGTCGAGCTGACGCACCAGAACCTGAATGACAACACGCTCGAAGGCCTGCGCCACCGCTCGCTGCCGCTGTTCAGCGTTCAGTACCACCCCGAGGCCTCCCCCGGCCCCCACGACTCGCAGTATTTGTTCCACCAGTTTGCGAAGCTAATGCAGGAGTTTCACAATTGAAGACGCGGACGGCTGCACTGCTGATTGTCTCGTTGGCAATTGGAGTGGCGCCTCTCACCCGGGCAGAGGACATCGACCCACCTCCATTGAAGGTGAAGGAGTTGTGCGGACAAGTGCTTGTGGGTCCGAACTCCTACGTCCCGAACGCTCTTGTAGAGGTGAGACGGCGGCCTGATTCCGAGCCTGTGGCCAGTCAGACGGCTGACTCCGAAGGAAGGTTCGCTTTTACCGGGATCAGGAAAGGGCAGTATTGGCTATATGTCCGCGTCTCCGACGCGCTCGACAGGGCCTACCCTGTGCGTTTGACGCGAACGGCTAGCTCTGCAGTTTGCGATCAGCGGATAGAAGTTTCGTACTGTGGCATTGAGTGTCCAAATAACTTCATCCGCATCGCGAAGAAAGCTAAGTAGCAATGGCGAAGAGGACGGACATAAAGAAGATACTGATCGTGGGGTCGGGGCCGATTGTTATCGGGCAGGCGTGCGAGTTCGACTACTCGGGGACGCAGGCGTGCAAGGCGCTGAAGAGCGAAGGCTACCAGGTCATCCTGGTCAACTCGAACCCGGCCACCATCATGACCGATCCGGAAATTGCCGACCGGACCTACGTCGAGCCGCTGACGGCGGAGTACCTCGAAGCCATCATCGCGCGCGAGCGCCCGGACGCGCTGCTGCCGACGGTGGGCGGGCAGACGGCGCTGAACCTGTCGGTGGAGCTGGCGGAAAGCGGCGTGCTGGAGAAGTACGGCGTCGAGCTCATCGGCGCCTCGCTGCGGGCCATCAAGATTGCCGAAGACCGACTGTGGTTCAAGGATGCCTGCGCGCGGGTGGGCTTGGAGTGCCCGCGCAGCCAACTCGTCAACAATCTCAAGGACGCCCGCGTCTTTGCCGACAAAGTCGGCTACCCGGCGGTGGTCCGCCCGTCGTTCACGCTGGGCGGCACCGGCGGCGGCATTGCGTTCAACCCGGAAGAGTTCGACGAAATCACCAGCCGGGGGCTCGACCTGAGCCCGGTCCACGAGGTGCTGGTCGAAGAAGCGGTGCTGGGGTGGAAAGAGTTCGAGCTGGAAGTGATGCGCGACCTGGCCGACAACGTGGTGGTCATCTGCTCGATTGAAAACTTCGACCCCATGGGCGTGCACACCGGCGACTCGATCACGGTGGCGCCGGCGCAGACGCTGACCGACAAGGAATACCAGCGCATGCGCGACTGGGCGCAGCGCATCATCCGCGAAGTGGGCGTGGACACGGGCGGGTCGAACATCCAGTTCGCGGTGAACCCGGAGACGGGGCGGATGCTGGTCATCGAGATGAACCCGCGGGTGTCGCGCAGCTCGGCACTGGCCTCGAAGGCTACCGGCTTCCCCATCGCCAAAATCGCCGCCAAGCTCGCGGTCGGGTTCACGCTGGACGAAATCCCCAACGACATCACGCGCAAAACGCCGGCGTCGTTCGAGCCCACGATTGACTACGTGGTGGTGAAGATTCCCAAGTGGCAGTTCGAAAAATTCCCCGGGGCCGACCGCACGCTGGGGACGGAGATGCGCTCGGTGGGCGAGGTGATGGCCATCGGGCGGACGTTCCAGGAAGCGCTGCTCAAGGGGATGCGGTCGCTCGAAACCGGCAAGCGCTTTTCGATGCCGCGCCTGCCGGAGGACGTGCTGCGGCGGCTGCTGACGGTGCCGACGTCGGAGCGGCTGAATGCGCTGTTCGCGGCGCTGCGGCAGGGAATGAGCCAGGAAGAAATCTGCCGGACCACGGCGATTGATCCGTGGTTCATCCGGCAGATGGCGGACATCGTGGCGCTGGAGCAGAAGCTGGCGGCGCACACGCCGGAGACTGTGCCCGCGGACCTGCTGCGCGAAGCCAAGCGCACCGGATTTTCCGATGAGCATCTGGCGGGGCTGTGGAACGTCGAGGAAGCAGTGGTGCGGCAGCGCCGGCTAGCGCTGGGCTACGAAGCGGTCTTCAAGCGCGTGGACACCTGCGCGGCGGAGTTCGAGTCGTTCACGCCCTATCTCTACTCGACCTACGAGGACGAGGACGAAGCCGAGCCGACCGATCGCAAGAAAATCATGATCCTCGGCAGCGGGCCCAACCGCATCGGGCAGGGGATTGAGTTCGACTACTGCTGCTGCCACGCCAGCTTCGCCCTGAAGGAAGCCGGCTACGAAACGCTGATGGTGAACTGCAACCCGGAGACGGTTTCGACCGACTACGACACCTCCGACCGCCTCTACTTCGAACCGCTGACGCTCGAAGACGTGCTCGAAATCGTCGACCTCGAAAAGCCGGAAGGAGTGATCGTGCAGTTCGGCGGGCAGACGCCGCTGAAGCTGGCCAAGGCCCTCGGCGAGGCCGGCGTCCCGATGTGGGGCACCTCGGTCGACTCCATCGACATCGCCGAGGACCGCGAGCGGTTCGCCGAACTGGTGAAGAAGCACGAGGTCCTCGTGCCGGCACACGGCTCGGCGACGACCGAAGAAGGGGCGCTGGAAGCGGCGCGGAGGATCGGCTATCCGGTCGTGGTCCGCCCGTCGTACGTGTTAGGCGGCCGCGCCATGGCCATCGTCTACGACGAGGACTCGCTCCGCGAGTACATGGGCTACGCCGTCGAAGCGGCGCCCGACCATCCGATTCTCATCGACCGCTTCCTCGAGGACGCGATCGAGCTCGACGTCGACGCCGTCTCCGACGGCGAGGACGTCGTCATCGCCGGCGTGATGCAGCACATCGAGGAAGCGGGGATCCACTCGGGCGACTCGACCGCGGTCATCCCGCCGTACATCATCACGCAGCGCGACCAGGACCGGATCCGCCGGCGCACCATCCAGCTCGCGAAGGCGCTCGGCGTCATCGGACTGATCAACGTCCAGTACGCGATCTACGGCGGCGAGCTGTACGTGCTGGAAGTCAACCCGCGCGCCTCGCGCACGGTGCCGTATGTCTCGAAGGCGACCGGCGTGCCGTTCGCCAGGATCGCCGCGAAGGTCATGGCCGGCCACTCGCTCCGCTCGCTCGGCATCACGGGAGAGCCGCGCGTGGAGGGCTACTTCGTCAAGGCCCCCGTCTTCCCCTTCAACAAGTTCCCGCTGGAGGACACGGTCCTCGGTCCGGAGATGAAGTCGACCGGCGAAGTGATGGGCAGCTCGCCGAACTTCGGCGAGGCGTACGCGAAGGCGCTGTTGGGCGCAGGCGTCCGCCTGCCGCTCGGCGGCACGGCCTTCATCTCCGTCAACGACAACGACAAGCGGCCGCTGGTCGTCTCCCTCGCCCGCGACCTTGCCGCGCTCGGATTCCGGCTGATCGCCACCGAGGGCACGCGCGAGTTTCTCATGCGCAACGGAGTCGAGGTCGGCCTGGTGTTCAAGGTCCATGAACGCGAGCGCCCGAACATCGTCGACCGGATGATCAACCGCGAGGTGACGCTGGTGATCAACACGCCGCTGGGCCGGTCGGCGTTTTATGACGACACGTACATCCGCCGGACGGCGCTGCATCTCGGCATCCCCTGCATCACGACCCTTTCCGCCGCCACCGCGTGCGTCGAGGGAATCCGCGCGATCCGGGAAGGCGTCAGCACGATCGCGGCACTGCAGGAGCAGCACCCGGTCCGCGTCTGACGATTTCGGACTCCGGCCCTGAACGGCGTCATCGCGCGGATCGTGTACTGCACGCGGCCGCCGCAGGCGGCAACGCGAGGCACTCCGCCGCCTTCGAAACGATGCGTCGACCCATCCCGCCAGAATCCGAACCGCTCCACAACCTGGTCAGCCTCGAAGCGCTCGCCGCGCATCTCGGAGCCCTCGACGAGCGGAGGCCGGCGCGCCGGGCAGAGGAGGCTCGTTCAGAAGCCCGCCTGATCCGGCCGCTCGGCACGATTCTCATCTGCGTGAGGCGGGTGACCGGCCGGCGTCCAACACGGCACCGCCACGCTTGGCGATCGAGGTGATCGTTCCGTCCGCCGGGTCCAGGAGCCAGAGCGATTCATCGCGGTAGAAGAGCACTTTCTTTTCGTCCGGCCAGAACGCGGGTTGAAAACCATGGCTGTCCATGATGCGCTGCGGCGTCGCGCCGTCGCGTCGAAGCTCGAGCGTGAAGATTTCAGAAACCGAACTGGTGCGAGCGCCGAAGACGAGGGTCCACTCCCTGTTTACATCCATCGAGGCAGAGAGTGCGGCGAATGCGCCGGGCGCGACGAGCGTGCGCGTCGCCGAGGTTGCCAGGTCCAGCAACACCAGGGACTCGCTCTCATCGAGCCGGAGAAGCGGGATGACCGGATCGAGCCAGGCGAGTCGCGATCGAACAAGACCATCGACGCCCGGCGTCTACTCGACGACGATCCACGGCCGCGCGATCGCCAGTTCGGTCCTGAACGGCGTCATCGCGCGGATCGTGTACTGCACGCGGCGGCCGGCCGCCGATTTCTGCGCCGCGCCGGACAGTTGCCGGTGCGGGCGGGCGATCCCCGGCTTCCGCGAGCGGAACGTCGCCGAGGAAAACGGCGACGGCTTCTCGAACTCGATGACCAGCTCGTCGACCGTCACATCGGCGCCGCCGATGTAGCGGAAGTCCCACTCGATTCCTTCACCGACGCGAACGACCGCCTCCTCGGGGTTGATGGCAAGATGGACGCGTCCCCCTCCCTGCTCCACGTCGACGCGAACGGGAACGGTGCGCACGGTCAGCGTTGCGATGTCGTCCTCGCGGAAGAGGCGGTCGGACGACGCCGGCGGCGCCGCGACCAGCGACGGAGCCTCGGCCCGCGGAGGTGCGGGGATGAACGATGAGGGACGCGGCTTTTCGCCCGGCGTGAGCCACGCGGCAACCGGCGTGCCGTCGGAGTGGATCCGCGGCCGCGCGCGGCGCCCGCGCTTCTTCTCCACCGCCTGAGCCGCAGGAGCGGGAGCGGCCGGCTTCGCGACCTTTGCGGCGACGCTCTTCGCCGCCTTCCCGGCGACGGGCGCCGGCGCAGCCGCGCCTGCGGCAGCCCGCATCGCGCTCTTCGCCGCCTTCACGACGACTTTCCGGACGGCCTTCGGCGCCGCTTTTCCGACGGCCTTCGATGCAGCCTTCCTGACAGCTTTCGGTGCTGCCTTCCTGACGGCCTTCGGCACCGCCTTCTTCGCGGCCTTCCGGGCGGATTTCGCGGCTGCTTTCTTCGCCGCCTTGACGGGACGGGCCGCCGGCCTGGGGGGGCGGGCCTTGGAGGCCTTCACACTCGCTTTCGGGCGATTCACCGCGCGCACCGGCCGCTTCACGGCTTTCGCTTTCCCCTGCGCCTTTGCCATTCCTGACCCTCTCCCGCGAAAATGAATGGCGCAATATAGCAGAAGGCGCGCCCGGGCAGGTCCCGGGCGTCAGCTCTCGGGTGTCGGACGAGTGAACGACTTCTCCCTCGTCCCTCGAGGGGCGTACCTCACGCCCCGATTTCCTGCTGCAGGACGTTGACGAGGTGGCCGGCAAGGGTCCGGATCTGCCCCTCGTCCTCCCCCTCGACCATCACCCGGACCAGGTTCTCCGTCCCGGAGTACCGCACCAGGATCCGCCCCTTCGCCCCCAACGCCTTCGTCGCCTCGTCGAGAGCGGCGCGGTAGCGGGGAAGCGACTCGAGCGGCGGCTTCGACGCCACCTTCTGATTCAGCAGGACCTGCGGCATCGGATCGAACGTCCGGAGTTTCGAGAACGGTTGCCCGGCGCCGGCGAGGATCTCGCCGAACACCAGCGCGGTGTGGATGCCGTCGCCGGTCGTGTGCACGGTCAGGTCGATGATGTGCCCCGACTGCTCGCCGCCGAGAATGGCTCCCTTTTCCAGCATCTGCTCGAGCACGTACTTGTCGCCCACCTGCGCGCGCAGCAGACGGACGCCGTCCCCGGTCAGCTTCTTCTCGAAGCCGAAGTTCGACATCACCGTCGTGACGACGAGGTCGTTTTTCAGCCGCCCCTCGCGCTTGAGGTGATGCGCCCAGAGATAGATGATCTCGTCGCCGTCGCGGATCTTTCCCGCGTCGTCGGCGAAGATGGCGCGATCGGCATCGCCGTCGAAGGCGACGCCGAAGTCGGCGCCCGTTTCGACCACCGTGCGCGCGAGGGTCTCCGGGTGGAGCGCTCCCGAGTTCGCGTTGATGTTCTTTCCGTTCGGTTCCGCGTGGATGACGGCGACCTCGGCGCCGGCGCGGCGAAACACCTCCGGCGCGATGCGGTACGCGGCGCCGTGGCCGGTGTCGAGCACGACGCGCTTTCCCGCCAGCGCACGCGGTTTCACGGAACCGATGAGAAAACTCTCGTACTGCTCGATCAGCGCTTCGTTCGAGATCAAGGGGACGTCGGGGACCGTCACCCTGTCGCGGCGGATCGCTCGCAGCTCGTCCTCGATCTCTTCCTCGATCGCGTCGGCGATCTTCATCCCGTCGCGACCGAAGATCTTCACACCGTTGTCCTCGTACGGATTGTGCGAGGCGGAAATCGAAATCGCCGCCACCGCGTCCGATGTCCGGCAGAGATAGGCGATTCCGGGTGTCGGAATCACGCCGACGAACACCGGATCGCCCCCTCCCTCACGCGCGCCGGCCGCCAGCGCGCGGGCGATCTCCGGCCCCGACTCGCGCGTGTCCATTCCAAGGAGGATGCGCGGGAACGCGGTGATCTTCCGGAGCCGGTGCGCGAGCGCCTCGCCCAGCGCGAACATGGTGGCGCCGTCGAGCGGATACTCGTGTGCCTTGCCGCGGATGCCGTCGGTTCCGAAGAGGACTCTCATCGTTTCTCGCGTTTCGTGCCCGCACGAGCCGGCGCAGCCGTCTCCGGGAGCTGCGGCCCGACGACCGCCAGGACCGGGACCGTGACCTGAACCGTCGGAGGCTCGAGGACGCGGATGTACGGGGTGTCGGCGACGACCGCCACGGTCTGGGTGAAGGTCGCCGTGCGGCCGGTCATGATAATCCGCTCGGTCGCCGCCTCGCTCGCTTTCTGCACGTACGAGTTCGGTCCCGAGATCAGGGCCCGCTCCGGATCGACCGTCGCCTCGCCGACCAGGAAGCCGTCCGGCGGGCTGCCGACGAGGAACGGCCGGATCGGGACGCTCTTCTGACGGAGCTGCTCGACGCGAAACCGCAGCTTGTCGGGGTCGATCGACACGACCTCGATCGGGGGGGAGACGTTGATGGCCTGGGGACGCAGCGTGATCTCCGCCTCGCCCGGCTGCACCCATCCGAGGTCGAGCGTCACCTCGAGGCGCTGCGAGAGAACCGCGCGGAAGTCGGCCCCCCGCGCGCGAAGGCGGACGTTGACGGTCTCGGGCACGGGCGTGGTGATGACCAGTTCGCGCGGCAGACCGACGAGCGACACCGCCGCCGCGAACGTCCGCTCCGAAGGCGGCTCGCGCCGCGGCGCGGAAACGTTGAACCAGACCACGCCCGCCAGCAGCAGCGACAGCAGCTTGAAGCCGAGATTCGACATCGTCGTCGCCCTCATCGCCGCCCTCCGAGCTGCCGGCGGAGGATCGCCACGAGGGCGTTGCGATCGAGGTTCTCCTGCAGGGCGCCTTCCGTGGCGACGGCAATGGAGCCGTTTTCCTCCGAGATGACGATGACGAGGGCGTCACTCTCCTCGCTCAGACCGAGCGCGGCGCGATGCCGCGTCCCATGTCCGAGTTTCGGGTCGGCGGAGGTGGTCAACGGGAGGAAGGCCCCCGCGGCAACGATCCGGTTGCGGCGCACGATCGCCGCGCCGTCGTGCAGCGGCCCGCCCGGCATGAAGATACTCACCAGCAGCTCGGTGGTGAGGATCGCGTCGAGCGGCTTCGCCGTCTCCTCGTAGGGCCGCAGCGTCTGCGTTCGTTCCACGGCGATGAGGGCCCCAATCTTCCGTGATGCGAGGATCTCGCAGGCGTCGGCGAGGGCGTCGAACGGGAAGTCGCCGGTCCGGCGGCGCAGAAGACCGAGAAAGGGGTCGCCTCCGACCCTGGCGAGGGCGCGGCGGATCTCCGTCTGAAAGAGAACGATCACGGCGAAGGGGAGATAGAAGAGGATCTCGCGCGAGATGGCCTCGAGCGCGGGAAGGTCGACGGCTCGTGCGATGAAGAACGAGCCTCCGAGGACGAGCAGGCCGATCGACATCTGCATCGCCCGCGTGCCGCGGATCAGCGCGAGGATGTTGTCGATGATGAAGGCGACGACAAGGATGTCGACGGCATCGCGCCAGGTGAACTGCAGCGACAGGATGCGGTCGACCCAGCTCATGGCGTCCGCTTCTCCTCGATTGCGCGCAGGACACGGAGAAAATCGACCGTCTCGCGGACGTCGTGCACGCGCACGACCGCCGCGCCGCCGCGATGGGCCGCCGCCACCGCCG
>DATLZZ010000023.1:0-13233 GCA_035573715.1 Candidatus Xenobia bacterium
AGGGCGGGGCTTCAGCCCCGCCGTTCCAGATTCGACGCCCACGGCGGCTTTAGCCGCTGAGGTCATGCTAAATGGGTCGAGGGGAAATCGTCCAGAGGCAGACGAATAGGGGTATTGCTGCGGGGTTGAGGCAAGTCCAGCCTTTACGGGGTTCCATTCGATGTAGTGCTTGCGAGCTTGGTAGTCATCTTCCGAACGAACCCAGTGCTCATGGAATCCCTTCTGCCAGACGGGCACGCTGTGTTGACGAGTCTGCCCAATGCGGTGGGATGATCCCCCCTTGATCATCTGTACAGCTTTCTCAAGAGATGTATCTGCCGTAGTAGTTAGGATCAGATGAATGTGATCCGGCATGACAACGAAGTCATGCAGCAAGTAGAACCCGCGTTGGCGGCAATCGAGCAGAGTTTGCAAGACAATCTCAACAAAAAGGTCTTTCATGAAGAGCTGCCTGCCTTGCCACGTGTTCGTGCTAACGAAGTAAGAGCCCGCAATACCGATGCGATGTTTGGGGCGAGACATTGACCTCAGCGGCTAAAGCCGATTCTTTCTATCGTCGCATGACGTACGGGCTGAAGCCCGTACCTGCCCAAGCAGCAGGCGTCCCTCTTTGTTACCGGCCCTACCCCTCTAGCCCGATCTTGCGGAGAGCTTCGGGATGCGTAACAAGCCATTGCAACGCCTCCACAAGCGTTCGTCCAGATTTGTTGTCGATTCAATGGAGGCAGCTCCAGGTGTTCTTCTGCGTACTGGTTCAGTAGGATTGCCTCGATGAAGGCCGGTTCGTTGCGGTCTTTGAGTTCTTTCCCCGCCACCTCGACAGGTCCGATTTCTGCGAGTACGCGGCTCAAGCGGTACCCTATGTCGAGCTTGTCATCCCGAACCACGAGGTGTTGCCTTAGCCTCCGTTCGATCGACCCGATGCTTTTCCTTCCAGGCCTAGTGCCGCCAATGCAAAGGATGTCAGACCTGCCCTTGAGTCTAGGAAGCGTCGCGTTTTTGATGCGGAAAGCATAGATCCCAGGCAAGATTGAAGGGTCATCAACCGCCTTCGCTGACCATGCTATCCAGTTCGCAAAGTCCAAGTCGCTGGAATTCATATTTCCTCTCTGCACTAACTGGTTGAGCACCTGGGCCTATCGTGTGGACGACCAACCAGTAGACTCTCAATTGCGGTCATCCTGTTTGTCTGCGGTTTCAAATGTTGATGGTGAGGCCGCGGACGGAGTTGACGCCGTCGGCCATGGCTTCCCAGAGCGTGGGGTGGGCGTGGACCATGGCCATCAGGTCGTCCACAGTGGCTTCGAGCTGGAGCGCGGTGGTGGCCTCGGCGATGATCTCCGTCGCGTTGGGGCCGATGATGTGCACGCCGAGGATTTCGCCGTACTTCTCGTCGGCGACCACTTTGATGAAGCCGCCGTGGGCGCCGAGGATGGTGGCTTTGGAGTTGCCCACGAAGGGGAACTTGCCCACCTTGACCTTGTAGCCTTTTTCTTTGGCCTGCGCTTCGCTCAGGCCGACCGAACCGATCTGGGGCTCGCAGAAAGTAACCATGGGGATGCGGTCGCGCCGCACCGGCTGCGCGGGTTTGCCCGCCATCTTGGCGACGGCGACCATACCCTGCCACATCGCGGCGTGGGCCAGCCAGGGCATGCCGGCGACGATGTCGCCGATGGCGTAGAGACCCGGCTCGGCGGTTTCCATCCACTCGTTGGTGTGAATGTAGCCGCGTTCGACCTTGGCTTTGGTTTTCTCGAGCCCGATGCCTTCGGTCAGCGGGCGGCGGCCGACGGCGCAGAGGACCGTCTCAGCGCTGACCTCGCCCTTCTTGCCGTCGCGGGTGTAGGTGATGGTGACGCCCTTGGCGTCCTTCCTGGCGCTCTCGTATTTGGCGTTGACCTCGACCTTGATGCCGCGCTTCTTCAGGTGTTTGTCGAGCTCGGCGGAGATGTCTTCGTCCTCGTTGGGCACGATGCGCGGCAGCATTTCGACGATGGTGACGTCGGTGCCGAAGGTCTTGTAGATGGAGGCGAACTCAACCCCGACGGCGCCGGCGCCGATGACGATCATCGACTTCGGAACTTCGGTCAGCTCCATCACCGAAACGTTGGTGAGGATGCGCTTGCCGTCTTCTTCCAGGCCGGGAAGCAGGCGGGCGTCGGAGCCGGTGGCGAGCAGAATGTTCTTGGCCTTGACCTGTTTCTTTTCTTTGCCGCTGTCCACTTCGACCGTGCCGGGGCCGGCGAGACGGCCGAAGCCGGTGTGGAGGTCGACTTTGTTCTTCTTGGCCAGCAGGGCCAGGCCCTGGGCGTGCTTGGTGACCACTTCGCGCTTGCGGGCGAGCAGCCGCGGCCAGTCGAGCTTGGCTCCGGAGACCTTGATGCCGAACTCTTCGGCGCGCTGGATGTAGTCATAGATTTCGGCCGAGAAGAGCAGGGCTTTGGTGGGGATGCAGCCGACGTGCAGGCAGGTGCCGCCGAGTTTGTTGTCTTTTTCAATGAGGGCGACCTTCAGGCCGAGCTTGGCGGCGCGGAAGGCAGCAGTGTAGCCGCCCGGGCCGGAGCCGAGGATTGCTACGTCGTAGGTCGCGTCAGCCACAGTCACCTCCGCCAGAACCAGGGATCGAGCCCGAGGAGAAGAAGGTTGACTTTATCAGCCAAGTTGCGGGCGAGCAAGGGGGCGCGCGTCGCTACGCGGCGGCGCCGTGGCACTTCTTGAACTTCTTGCCGGAGCCGCAGGGGCAGGGCTCGTTGCGTCCGACTTTGGGGCCCGAGCGCACGGTCTGTGGTTTCTCCGGCTGGCCGCCGCCGGCAAACTGGAGCTGGGACTGCTGGCGGCGCCGCTGCTGGGCGATGCGGCGCTCTTCTTCGCTCACTTCCTGGGCGACGGGGCGCATGAGGTAGAGGTAGCGGAGGGTTTCGGAATCGATGCGGTCGAGCATTTCTTCGAATAGGTTGAAGGATTCGCGCTTGTACTCGATGAGCGGGTCTTTCTGGCCGTAGCCGCGCAGGTTGATGCCCTCTTTCAGGTGATCCATCGTCAGCAGGTGGTCTTTCCACTGCGCGTCGATGATTTGCAGGCGCAGGATGCGTTCCAGGCGCCGCATCTGCTCGCCGCCAAGTTGCTGCTCTTTTTCGGCGTACATCGCCTGGAGCTTTTCTTCGATGGCGGCTTGCAGGTCTTCGCGCGGGCCGTGGAGCGGGAGGCCGTCCTGGTGGACGTCGAGGCCGAACTGCCGCCAGAGGTCGGCGCGGAGGCCCTCGAGGTTCCACTTCTCGGGGTGGAGGCCGGCGGGGCAGTGGGTCTCCAGAATGTGGTAAGCGAAGTCGAGAGTCATCGACTGGATTTCTTCCTTGAGGTCGATGCCTTCGAGGATGGCGCGGCGCATGGCGTAGATGGCGACGCGCTGCTTGTTCATCACGTCGTCGTACTCGAGCAGGTGTTTGCGGGCTTCGAAGTTCTGGGCTTCGACCGCTTTCTGGGCGGCTTCGATGCGCTTGGAGATAAGGCGCGACTCGATGGGCACGCCTTCCTCCATGCCCAGCTTCAGCATCAGGCCTTTGAGGCGCTCGCCGCCGAAGATGCGCATCAGGTCGTCTTCGAGCGAAAGGTAAAAGCGCGAGCTGCCGGGATCACCCTGGCGGCCGGCGCGGCCGCGGAGCTGGTTGTCGATGCGGCGGGCTTCATGGCGCTCGGTGCCGAGGATGTGGAGGCCGCCGAGAGCGACCACCTCGTCGTGCTCGCGCTCGGTCTGCGCCTTGAACTGGCCGAAGACCTGCGCCCACTCGGGCTTGGGCACCTGGAAGAACTGTTCCTGGTAATAGAAGTAAACGAACTGCTCGTCGGAGCCGTACTTCTCGACGCCGGGCGGCAGCGCCTGGGCTTTGCCCTGCTTGACCAGGTGCTCCTTGGCCATCGCCTCGGGGTTGCCGCCCAGCACGATGTCGGTGCCGCGGCCGGCCATGTTGGTGGAGATGGTGAGCGCCCCTTTGCGGCCGGCCTGGGCGACGATGTAGGCTTCGCGCTCGTGGTTCTTGGCGTTCAAGACGTGGTGTTCGATCCCGGCTTTCTTCAGCAAGTCCGAGAGGTGCTCGGATTTTTCAATGGAGATGGTGCCGACCAGCACCGGCTGGCCCTGGGCGTGGAGCTCGCGGATTTCATTGACGACGGCGTTGAACTTTTCGCGCTCGGTGCGGTAGACGACGTCGGGGAACTCGTGGCGGATGAGCGGGCGGTTGGTGGGGATGACGACGACGTCGAGGTTGTAAATCTTCATGAACTCCGCGGCTTCGGTTTCGGCGGTGCCGGTCATGCCGGCGAGCTTGTCGTACATGCGGAAATAATTCTGGAAGGTGATGGTGGCCAGGGTCTGGTTTTCGCGCTCGATCTTGACGCCCTCTTTGGCCTCGACCGCCTGGTGCAGGCCGTCGGACCAGCGCCGCCCGGGCATCTGGCGGCCGGTGAACTCATCGATGATGAGCACTTCGCCGTCTTTGACGATGTAATCCCTGTCGCGCTTGTAGAGGGTGTGGGCGCGCAGGGCCTGCTGGACGTGGTGGAGGGTTTCCATGTGGACGGGGTCGTAGAGGTTGTCGACGCCCAGCAGCTTCTCCACGTGGCTGACGCCCTCTTCGGTGAGGGCGACGGAACGGTGCTTTTCGTCCACGGTAAAGTCGCCGGGGTTGAGCTTGGGGATGATGCGGTCGACGCGGTAGTAGAGGTCGGTGGATTCTTCCGACGGCCCGGAGATGATGAGCGGGGTGCGGGCTTCGTCGATCAGGATGGAGTCGACTTCGTCGACGATGGCGTAGAAGTGGCCGCGCTGCACCAGCTCGCTCAAGTCGAACTTCATGTTGTCGCGCAGGTAGTCGAAGCCGAACTCGTTGTTGGTGCCGTAGGTGATGTCGGCGCCGTAGGCGGCTTTGCGCTCGGCGTCGGTGCGGCCGTGGACGATGACGCCCACCGAAAGGCCCAGCGTTTTGTAGATGGGGCCCATCCATTCGGCGTCGCGCTTGGCCAGGTAGTCGTTGACGGTAACGATGTGGACCCCGCGCCCGACCAGCGCGTTCAGCGCCGCCGGCAGCGTGGCCACCAGCGTTTTTCCTTCGCCGGTCTTCATCTCGGCGATTTTGCCCTCGTGCAGCACCAGGCCGCCGATCAGCTGGACGTCGAAGTGGCGCAGGCCGATGGCGCGGCGGCCGGCTTCGCGCACCAGCGCGAACACCGGCGGCAGAACTTCGCGCAGAACTTCTTCCTCGGCTTCGCGGCGGCGGCGCTTGAAGGCGTCTTTCAGCACTTGCAGGCGCGTAGTGTCGCCTTCGGCTTCTTCGGGCAGGCGGCGCTCTTCCTCGGCCAGCGGGGCCAGGCGCTCCTGGACGTGGCGGCGGTACTCCTCGAAGCGGTCGCGCAGCGCCGAGTCGGGCAGGAGCTGCATCTCGGGCTCGAGCGCATTGATGGCCTGGACGACCGGCGTCAGCCGTCTGATGTCGCGCTCGTGCTTGGTCCCGAAGATTTTGGTGAGCAGGTTTTGTACCACGACTCAATTCTAGCACGCCAGGAAGAAACCCGCCGGGGCGCGGCCAAGGTGGCAGAGAGGCAGAGAAGCAGGGAAGGCCGAGGTTGACGCGCATCGCCGGCGGAGGTTATACACGCCTCTGTCAGCTCACGGTTGATTAGGAGGAATCATGCGCCGCCGGTTGGCTTTTCTCCTTGCCGGGTGTCTCCTTGCCTCCGGGCCGCTTTGCTCCCAGACCTATGCGCCGCCGAAGTACCTGGTGAGCGAAGAGCTCTTCCAGAGCGTCACGGCGGAGTACTCCGGCAGCCTGGCGAAAGAGTACGTCATCGGCATCACCCGCTTCCATCGCATTCAGGCCAGCCCGGGCTTTACCGAGGCGCGCGAGTACGTGGTGGCGCAGCTCAAGCAGATGGGCGTGACCGACGTCGAAGTCGAGACGTTCCCCTCCGACGGGAAGCGCCGCTACCAGACCTACGTTTCACCGCTGGCCTGGACGGTGCGCAGCGCGGAGCTGTGGATGACGCGTCCGCAGCGCCAGCGGCTGTGCAACTTCCGCGACGTCCCGATGTGCCTGACCACGCTCTCCAACGGCGGCGAGTGGCGCGGCGAAGTGGTCGACGTCGGGCGCGGCACCAGCGCCGCCGACTACGAAGGCAAGGACGTCCAGGGCAAAGTCGTGCTGGCCACCGGCTATGCGGGCATCGTGCACCGCGAGGCCGTCATCGCCCGCGGGGCTCTGGGCGTTCTGATTCGCCCGCGCGAGGACGACCGCCCCGAGCATCCCGACATGGCGCGCTACAACGGCCTGTGGCTGAAGTGGGAGGAAAAGGAGAAAGCCGGCTTCGGGTTCCAGCTTTCCCACAAGCAGGCCGAGCACATGAAGGGATTTATGGACGTGGGCCAGCCGGTCGAAGTGCAGGCCAAGGTGGACGCCGAGCTGCACGCCGGGCAGCTCGAAGTGACCAACGCGTTCTTCAGAGGCTCAGAGAAACCCGAGCAGGAAATCATTCTCATCGGGCACCTCGACCACCCGAAGTGGAGCGCCAACGACAACGGCTCGGGCTCGGGTGCGCTGCTGGAGATTGCGCGCACGCTGAAGACGCTGATTGACCAGAAGAAAGTCACGCTGCGGCGCACGATTCGCATCATGTGGGTGCCGGAGCACTTCGGCACCATCGCCTGGCTTGACGCCCACCGCGACATCGGGCAGCACGCCATCGCGGTGCTCAACCTCGATATGGTGGGCGAAGACCTCTACAAAACCAACTCGCGGCTGCGGATTACCCGCACGCCGGATTCGCTGCCGTCGTTCCTGAATGACCTGGTCGAAAACGTCGCGGCGCAGACCGCCGCCGCCAACCTCACCGACCCGGCGGGAAGCAAGAACCTCTTTCATTACGAAGTCACGCCCTATGACCCGGGCAGCGACCACGACATGTTCAACGATTCGACCGTGGGCGTGCCGGCGATGATGCTCGGCCACTGGCCCGACTGGACCCACCACACCAGCGAAGACACGGTGGACAAGGTCGACCCGACCACCCTCAAGCGCGTCGGGGTGCTGGCCACCGCCGCCGCTTTGTGGCTGGCTGTCGCCGGAGAGAAGGAGGGCGAGGCGTTGGCTACCATCGGCTACACGCGTGCGGTCGGAGGCGTTCTCGAAACAGGATTACGATTGGCTCTTCCCCAGTATCCCGGTCACATGCACTTTCCTACCATGGAGCCTCTGCATCCAGCCAGTCGACAGACCCGGCGCTGGGCGCGCCTCGGGTTGGGCGGCTTCGAGATTGTGGCGCGCATCGCTCCCACGTTAGCGCAACACGTGGCTCAAGGTCCCAATCCCTTCTCCGCGGTAACGGGGATGCTCGGAGATGAGCTGTACGTGCCCCTGAAACCGGAGGGTCCGGTGCCGCGGCGGCTGTTCATCGGCCCGCTGGCGGATTCCTACGCCAGCACGTGGTTCCGGGAGCAACTGGGCGAGGACTACGGCTGGTGGCGCGAGCAGGCGCGAACGAATCCGCACTGGGAGATTTTCGTCTACGAGGTGTTGAACTTTACCGACGGCAAGCGCTCGCTGGCGGAGATAGAAGACGCGGTGGAGGCCGAGTTCGGGCCCATCCCCGATGGCGTGGTGGAGCACATCCTGCGCGACCTCGAAAAAGTCAGGCTGGTCGAATTCGCGGCACCAAAGCAAGACTAGTCATAGACGATTGGGAAGGGCGGAGCTTCGGCCCCGCCGTAAAAGACAGAAGTCCTCTCCGTACCGCACTGCCGCAGGCGGTCGCGGAGTCCCGCCCTTTCGCCGAAACCATCAGAGTCCTTGCTGACCGAGGAAGAAAGGGCGGGACGCAGCGACAATCTAATCCGGTTCAACGGTTCAACAATGAACCGATCAACTATGGTCTGTTACCTCAGCGGCAGTATTGAATTCGCGCCGGAATACGGCAAAGGCTGGCGGCGCGAGCTCAAGCCGTGGCTGGAGCAGACGCTCGGCCACCGCGTCTACGACCCGGCGGAGGACGAAAAGAAAAACCTGACCGACGACGAGGTCGCTCACTTCCGCGCCTGGAAAACCGCCGATCCGGAGCGCTTCCACCGCGCCGTGCGCAAGATTATTGATTGGGATATGGATTTCATCGAGAAGCAGGCCGACTACGTGATTTGTTTCTGGGACCGCCACAGCGCCGGCACCACGGCCGAGCTGACCGCGGCCTACCGCCGCGGCATTCCGGTTTATCTGGTCACCGCGCTGCCCCGCAGCGAAATCAGCGGCTGGGTGCTGGGCTGTGCCGAGCGCGTCTTCCCCGGCTTCGACGAATTGAAGGCTTTTCTGGCGAAGAGATATCAGACTGAGCGGTGAGCGCCAGGCCTGAACGGCAGGGTTTTAGCCCCGCCCTGGCGCTGGGGGGGGGGTAGGGGCAGCCTCCGAAATGCGTTCAGAACGCGTTCGGACGCATTTTCAGGGCCACGGGCAAACCGGCCGGGAACCGGCTGGCGTCGGGTGCGCGCGTCCCGTTGCACGGTTTTGGGAAGGGCGGGGCTTCAGCCCCGCCGTAAAAGACAGAAGTCTTCTCCGTACCGCACTGCCGCAGGCGGTCGCGGAGTCCCGCCCTTTCGCCGAAAGCACTGGAGTACTTGATGAATCGAGGAGGAAAGGGCGGGACGGAGCGACAAGCTCCTAGCCGGTTCAACGGTTGAAGGAATAACGAATCCACGCTGCCCATTGCACGCCCTCCTCACGTGGTCATCTCGAGTTCCGCCCCGGCGCAGCCGGGGTGGGACGTGGGATCTGCTTTTCTAGCCCCAGGACGGTGCTATGATGTGCGGCTTCGCCCGGGGGAGTAACGGATGGATATCGTCAAAGGCAATATGGGCTGGATTGAGGTCGTCTGCGGCCCCATGTTTTCGGGCAAGAGCGAAGAGCTGATCCGGCGGCTGCGGCGGGCGGAGATTGCCCGGCAGCGGGTGCAGATTTTCAAGCCGGCGATTGATTCGCGCTACTCCGAGGGCGAAATCGTCTCCCACAGCGAGCTGCGCATCGCCGCCAATACCGTCAGCTCGGCGGCGGAAATCATGGAGAAGCTCGACCCGCGCACCGAAGTCATCGGGATTGACGAAGCGCAGTTCATGGGCCCGCAACTGGTGGAGGTGGCGCAGAAGCTGGCCGACATGGGCAAGCGGGTCATCATCGCCGGGCTGGACACTGACTACCGCGGCATCGCCTTCGAGCCCATCCCGCAACTGATGACCGTGGCCGAGGAAGTCACCAAGCTGCTGGCCATTTGCGTGCGCTGCGGCAACCCCGCCAAGCACACGCAGCGGCTGGTGGCCTCGGCCGAGCGCATCCTGGTGGGGGCGCACGGGACCTACGAGGCGCGCTGCCGCCGCTGCTTCGAGCCGCCCGCGCTGGAGAAGAACGAGTCAGGACGCTAAGTGCGATTCCACGCCTGGGCGCCGACGCGGATTGACCTCGCCGGAGGGACGCTCGACCTCTGGCCGCTCTACCTGTTTCATCCCGGGGCGCTGACCGTCAACGTCGCCATCACGCGCTTCGCGCACGCGGTCGCGGAGCCGCGGCGCGACCGCCGCCTCGTTCTGATTTCCCGCGATTCGAACCAGCAGGAGGAGTTTGCTTCGCTGGCGGCGCTGGAGAAGCAGCGGCGCTATAGGTTGCCGTTGCTGGCCGAGTTGATCCGCTACTTTGCTCCGTCCACGGGGTTGGTGCTGACGACGTGGTCGGAGGCGCCGGCGGGCGCGGGACTGGGCGGCTCAAGCGCCATGGCCGTGGCCGTCTGCGCCGCCCTGAGCCGTGCACTCCCATCTTTTGTTGAGCCCAGCGGCCCCAGCCGCTGGGTTGCGCGCGGCCGCGAGCACGACTGGATTGCGCTGGCCCGCGACATCGAAGCGCGCGTGCTCGGCGTCCCTACCGGCGAGCAGGACCACTACCCGCCGGTCTACGGTGGCGCCAACGCCATTCATCTCGACCCGGTGCGCACCCGCCGCGAGCCGCTGCGCGTTCCGGCGCGCGAGCTCGAGGCGCGTCTCGTGCTGGTCTACACCGGCAAGCCGCGCCGCTCCGGCATCAACAACTGGGAAGTGATGAAGAATTACCTTGACGGTGACCGCGCCCTGCGCCGCAACTTCGAGGAGATTGCCACCGCGGCGCGCCTGGCGCGCGAGGCGCTGCTGCGCCGCGATTGGAAGCGGTTGGCCGAGGCGATGCGGCGGGACGCGGAGGCGCGGCGCCGCAACGCGCCGACTATTACCACGCCTTTCATCGAAAAACTGGCGAGCGTTGCTCGCCGCTGCGGTGCTCTGGCGTCCAAAGTCTGTGGCGCGGGTGGCGGCGGCTGCGTGGTGTTCCTCTGTGAGCCCACGCGGAAGGGCGAGGTGGCATCCGCTCTCGCTTCCGCCGGCGCCACTCTGCTACCCTTTCGCGTCTCCCCGCGCGGCGTGCAGGTGCGGAAAGAGCGATGACGATCAAGGACATCTTCATCGCGCCGGACGGACGGCTGCGGCCCGGCTTGCGCGCGCTGCTATTTCTCCCCACCTATTCTGCTCTGCTCGCGGTGCCGGTGATCTTGCTGAGACCGTTCCTGCCTCCCCCCGGGGAAGAAGTCGGCGAACTGTTCCTGCTCGGCCAGAGCCTGGTTCTGGTGCCGGTAACGGCGCTGGCTTCGTGGATCCTGCTGCGCCTGGCCGACCGCTGTTCTTTCCGCAACCTTGGCCTGTGGTTCTACGCCGGTTGGGGCCGCGAGCTCGGCCTCGGCCTGGGCGTGGGGGCGGTGATGCTTTCCCTCGTCGCGGGTGCGGGGGCTGCTTTTGGCGGCACCGAATGGCACGGGCGCGATGTCGAGCCGATGGTGCTGGTGCGCGGCTTCCTCTGGGCGGCGGCGTTGCTGATTCCCGCCGCTACTTTTGAAGAGCTGCTTTTCCGCGGCTACCCGTTTCAGCGATTGGTCGAGTCCTGGGGCGCGCCGATTGCCGTCGTCGCCGTCTCCGGGCTGTTCGGTTTGGGACACGCCGGCAACCCCAACGCTACAGCCTACACCGTCGCCAACACTATCCTCGCCGGCATCTGGCTCGCCCAGGCCTATCTGAAGACGCGCGCGTTGTGGTATCCCATCGGGCTGCATTTCTCCTGGAATTTCCTCATGGCCTACGTCTACTCGCTTCCCGTCAGCGGCATCGTGCTGAAGAACCAACTGCTGGCAGCCACCGACCATGGCCCCGCCTGGCTGACCGGAGGCGACTACGGGCCCGAAGGCAGCATCCTATGTACAGGCGTTCTGGTAGTGGCTATCGTATGGCAGTGGCGCACCGGGTTTTTGAAAGTGGCGCCGCAGATGGCCGCCGAGCTGGTTTGGCCGCGGGCGACGCCGTCGGGGGACGCAGAATGGAAGTCGGCCGCAACAACTTCCTGAAGCGCGGCGCGGGCCTCACGCTCGCCGCTCTATTTGCTGTTAGCGCTCTGGCCGCCGCCAAGACCACCAAGCCCATCAGCCACCTCTCCGACCAAAACCGACTTGCCATCGTCCGCTTCCTGGCCTTTGAGTACGCCACCGCGCGCCAGCCCATGCCGGCCAGCAAGCAAGTGAAAGAAGCCGTCACCGTGGACGGCTCGGGCCAGATCAACCAGGACAAGCTCCGCGAAGACCTGGCCAAGCGCGGCGCCGCCATTTACACGGGCGAAAAAATCCAGATAACCAGGATCGAATTCTTCCGCGACCGCATCACTTTTGAAATCAACGGCGGCGGCAAGCGCAAGAAGAAGTGGACCGAGCGCATCCAAATCCAAGCCGGCGGCGCCCCCGTGCCCACCATCGAGAAGCTGCCGCCTTCCGATCCGTCCGCCGAGCCCATCCGCGCCGGCTTCGGCTCCTGGATTACACTGGCCTTTCCCGAAGGGGTGCCTGACCTGAGCGCCGACCAGGTCAAGGGGCTGCTGGCTGGCGTGCTGGACTTCGAGGCCCGCTCCGCCGCCCGCGCCTGGATTGAAACCATCCCCGAGCAGTTCCGCGAGCCCATCAAGGAGCGCCGCGCCATTGTAGGCATGTCCCGCGAGATGGTGCTTGCCGCCAAGGGCCGCCCCGACAAGAAAGTCCGCGAGACCCGCGACGGCACCGAGTACGAAGACTGGATTTACGGCAACCCGCCCTTCACCATCTTCGTCACCTTCGTCGGCGACACCGTCGTCGAGGTCAAAGAGTTCAAATGAATCGCCCTGCATTCGCAGGGCGGATTCATTTGCTCTGAGCGAAGCCTTGCCCTTTCCTCGAAAGGGCGAGAGCGGAGTCGAAGGGCCATCTGTGCTACTCTCTGCCCATCCGGGTTCCAAATGAGCTCTGACTCCGACAAGAATGACTGGGTGACCGCCCAGGTCGGCCTGACGCACGTCGAGGCCGGCACGGCGCTCTACTCCACAGGAGGACCTATGCTGAAAGAATTCAAAGAATTCGCCATGCGCGGCAACGTGCTCGACATGGCGGTCGGCATCGTCATCGGCGCTTCCTTCGGCAAGATCATCACCTCCTTTGTCGACGACATCCTCATGCCGCCTTTCGGTCTGCTGCTCGGCCGGATGGATTTCTCCAATCTATTTCTCAGCCTGACGGGCCAGCACTATGACTCGCTGGCTGCGGCCAAAGCCGCCGGCGCCGCCACCCTCAACTACGGCCTGTTCTTCAACGCGGTCATCAATTTCATCATCATCTCGTTTGCCATCTTCCTGCTCATCCGCCAGGTGAACCGCCTCAAGCGCGCCCAGGCCGCCCCCGCTCCTTCGACTCGCGAGTGCCCGCATTGTCTGATGCCCATCCCCCTCAAGGCCTCGCGCTGCGGCCACTGCACCTCCGCGCTCTCGACTCCGTAGGGGGAGGGTGTTGAGAAGCGCGGCTCCGCTTCTCTTTTTCAAAAAAAATCTTGCTGGCTGATGGCCGCGTGGGTAAAATCCGGCCAATGTAACTGCCATGGCTGAGGGGGAGGAATCTATGACTCGAACGAAGGTGTGTCTCGGGGTGTATCTGTGTGTCCTGCTGCTGGTCTTGGCGGCAGCCGCGCAAGAGGAGGTCCCGGCAGCGGCGGCGCCGCCGGAGGTGGTGCCCGAAGGAGCGGTGCCGCGGCTGGTGCGGTTCAGCGGCGTGCTGCAAACCGCCTACGGCGAGCCGCGCTCGGGTCTGCTGGGCGTGACCTTTGCGCTCTACCGGGAACAGGCGGGC
>DATLZZ010000024.1:0-166605 GCA_035573715.1 Candidatus Xenobia bacterium
TCAGCCGGGCGTGGGCCGTCCGGCTCAACTCCACTCCCGAGCCCGCCCGCGGGCGGGCTCGGGCCCTAGCCCTTATCCCATAGTCAATTTGCATGGGTGCCACTCTACCTGCGTGTCACCCATCATTCTGAACGAGCTCAGCCCGAACAAACAACGGAACCCACTTTGACCTGCGGCATCGCTGATAGAGCGGCGCCGCCGCCCGCCACCAGAAAACTTTCGCACGGGACGCTGCTACTCGTCTTTGGGGCGGCGGCTCCGCTTTGCACTCAGAAGGTCAAGGTGCAGGCCAACCCGAAGGCGGATTTCACTGCGCTCAACACGTATGCCTGGGAGCGCGATGCGCCGGCGCCGAATCCGGGATGAATTTCATTCGGACGAACATCGAGACCATCGAGAAGCTGTTCCAGAAGTTCCCGCCACCAAAAAAGCAAGGGTGAAGTTGGCGGGTGAGTCTGTAAGCCGGATTCTGTGCCCCGATCTGCGTCGGGGTAGTGATCATTCCTCTGGGCGGCCTACCCGGGAGTTGTAATCCCGACGAATCGGGACAAGGGATCGGAGCCAATCCCTGCCCCCGCTCAGCGGGGGACTCCTCCCCTATTTGGCCTTGCACCGCGCGGGGTTTGCCGTGCCCCCAAGCTCGCGCTCGGGGCGGTGGGCTCTTACCCCACCTTTTCACCCTGACCGCGGGGCGTCGCCTCGGCAGCTAGCCGGGACGCGTCCATTGCTGGACCGCAGCCCTGCGGCGGTCTGTTTTCTGTGGCGCTGTCCGTCCCCGAGGGATGTGGCCCTCGAGGCCTCCCGTTGGCGCCGCCCTTGCAGGCGGACCTCCGGGAGCGCGCTGTCCTGTGGTGTCCGGACTTTCCTCCCCGATACGGCCGCTTTGCGCGGCCTATCGGGGCGATCACCCGACTCACCCGCCACTTGTGATTATAGCGCGATGGCGGTTGGCGCGCTACTTGGGAGGGCACGACTTCAGTTGTGCCGAGAGAAACGCCTAAACTCTTCGTACCTCACTGCCGTAGGCCCAGGTTGTCCTGAGCGAAGCCCCGACGCGAGTCGGGGCGGAGTCGAAGGACGGAGGGCGAAGCCCGCAGCGACAAGTAAGAACGTTCCCGCAAATTGGCTGTCCGCTCCGAGGTGTGAATTACAACAGTCGAATCCTCTCCTCAGCGTGTCGTCCCAAGAGGGTCCTGAAATGCTTGGCTACTGAGGTTGTCCGCAGTCGCGCTCGGGACAAGAACAACATTGCGACTGTCGGAGATTCATACGAACAGGCTCCAAAGTGGCCGATCTCATCCCGCAATGTGTCCAACACCTCGCCTACCCGGGCAGAAACCGGCTTGCCGCGTATGTGCTGATAGATGATCAACAACCGTTCAGGTGACCTATCAAGCAATTGCCCGACCTCCGCCGGTGTGACGTAGCGATTTCGATTTCTCTTTACACCCTTAGTCTTTACACCGGTATCGGGATCAATGAACAGGTCACCTTCGTGCGAGATTTCGCCAAAGAACTTCGTCCGATCGCGGAGCGTCACTTGATGTCGAATAATCTGTGCAGGCGAAATTCGCAGCAGGCGTGCCAACACATCAAAATCCACTTCCTTCCACGACTCTTGATCGGTCACCATTGGATCTACAGCGAAGTCACGAAGGATCTGTGCGGCGCCTAGAGACTGAAACAGCGACCCCTTCCAATGGTCCAAGGCATCGCCTAAGAACTTCAAGTTCATCCTTCCTCCACGTAAGTCGTTCGACGCACCAGCCTCCTTCGCTCACGAGTCCCTCACACTAAGCATGTTGCGTAGGACGATTACAGGCTTGGGGAAGTCGGGCCAGCGGTTTTCCCAGCAGACAACATAATCCAGGTCTTCAACCTTGTGATTCCATCCGGCCTTTGACAGTCTGTGCTTCAACTCCACGCGAATCTCTTTGTGCTCGGCGTGGTCATAGCAAGTCGCATCGATTCCCTTTCCGCCCCTGAGTTCCAGTATTTCCCATTCATGGCCGGCTAGTTTTCCTTGCGCACAAAGCACAGCAAAGAGTGCAGCAACGCCCAATTCGTCCTGGGGAGCGTAGGGAAAACCGCCTACCCCGGTTCGCTCCCACTTCTTGCGTCCAGTTCTCCCGGGAATCGGTGGCACTGGATGATCTCGCGCGGGCGTGGCTTGGGTTGACTCATGCCACGTATCCATTGCTGGGCTCGCTTCATCACAGGTCACGGTCCTGCCGACCTGTTGATTCGGCGAGACCACGATTCCTAACTGAGCTGCCCTGTCAATGAATACCTTCAGGGTTGGGTATCGCCTCTTACTGAAGTTCAGGCCAAACCTCTTGCGCTCCGATACCTTAGGAAAGCGCCCCAGTGTTTCAACCGCACCTTTCAGCCTAGAGAAGTACACCTCCTCCGGTACGGGCTCTTTCCTCCGTGTGGCAACCCCCGCAGCCTTGCAATATTGTTCCCAAGTGTGGCCACCATCGTAAATCTGATAGAGCGAAAACCTTCCGTGTTGTACGTATTCGCTTCTGCTCAGTTCGCGCCGGCCGACCTTCCTGGCCACTCGCCTAACATCGTCAACGATTTCTGCGTTTAAGGTATTCATGCGAAGATCTTCCTCAAATCTTATCATGTGGTCGTCGAAAAAACGGAGCTTTGCTCATTCTTCCCGAAAATCGCGCTGACATTGGGGTCGGCGAAGCTGCGCACCAAGTATCAGTTGGACAGTTCGCGAGCCACGGGTCACCCATCACTTGACGAGCTTGGCGAAGGCGGATTCGTCGAGGGTGGCGACGCCGAGCGACTTCGCCTTGTCCAGCTTGGAGCCGGGCTCGGCGCCGACCACCAGGTAGCTGGTCTTCTTGCTCACCGAGTCGGTGACTTTGCCGCCGAGCGACTCGATGAGCTCTTTGGCTTCTTCGCGCGACCAGCGCTCCAGCGTGCCGGTGATGACGAAGGTCTTGCCCGCCAGGCGGGAGTCCTTCGCCGCCTTGCGCTCTTCGGTGAAACGCAGGCCGGCCTTGCGCAGCTTTTCAATCAGCTCGCGGTTGGATTTCTCGCTGAAGAATTCCCGAATGCCTTCGGCGACCTTGGGACCGATTTCGTGCACTTCGAGCAGTTCTTCTTCGCTGGCTTTCGCCAGCTTGTCGAGCGAGCCGAAGTGCTCGGCCAGCAGTTGGGCGGTGCGCTCGCCCACGTAGCGGATGCCGAGGGCAAAAATCAGCCGCGAGAGCGGGTTCTTCTTGCTGGCTTCGATTTCCTCGAGAAGGTTCTGCGCCGACTTCTCCGCCATCCGCTCCAATCCGGCCAGTGTGTCCAGCTTCAGATGGTAGAGGTCGGCCACATCCTTGACGATTCCCTTGCCGACGAGCTGATCCACCAGCTTCTCGCCCAGGCCGTCAATGTTCATCGCGTGGCGCCCGGCGAAGTGCAGCAGCGACTCCTTGCGGCGCGCCGGGCAGCCGGAGTTGACGCAGCGGTAGGCCACCTCGCCCTCGGCGCGGTGAATGCCGCTGCCGCACTCGGGGCACTTCGCGGGCATGCGGAACTTCTTTTCCTCGCGGCCGTGCTTCACCACTTTCACCACGCGGGGGATGACGTCGCCGGCGCGCTCAATCAGCACCGTGTCGCCCACGTGGACGTCGAGCCGCTCGATTTCATCCATGTTGTGCAGGGTGGAGTGGCTGACGGTGACGCCGCCGACTTCGACCGGCTCAAGATCGGCGACCGGCGTGAGGGTGCCGGTGCGGCCGACCTGCACGCGGATGTCTTTGACGACGGTGGTGGCCTGCCGGGCGGCGTACTTGAAGGCGACCGCCCATCGGGGCGCCTTGGCGGTGGAGCCGAGCTCGTCCCAGAGCGCGACATCGTCCACCTTGACCACGATGCCGTCAATTTCATAGTCGAGCGAATCGCGGCGCGCCTCCCAGCGCTCACAGTAGCGCACGACCTCGTCGATGCCGCGGCAGCGCTCCCAATCGCGGCTGACCTTGAAGCCGAGCTGGTGCAGAGCTTCGAGCGTCTGCGAGTGCCGCGGCAGCGCCCAGCGACCGTCGGTGAGCAGGAAGTAGGCGTAGAGGTCGAGCTTGCGCTGCGCGGTGATGCCCGGGTCGAGCACGCGCACCGAGCCGGCGGCGGCGTTGCGCGGGTTGGCGAAAACCTTTTCGCCCTTCTCCTGCTGCTCGCGGTTGAGCGCCTGGAAGGCCTTGCGGGTCATCAGCACCTCGCCGCGCACTTCGAAGTCGGCGGGCAGCTTGAACTTTTTCAGTCGGTCGCGCTCGATGCGCAACGGGAGGGAGCGGATGGTCTTGACGTTCGGCGTCACGTCCTCGCCCTGCGAGCCGTCGCCGCGGGTAACGGCGCGGGCGTAGACGCCGTCTTCGTAAAGGATTGAGATGCTGAAGCCGTCGAACTTGTGCTCGCAGACGTAGTCAATTTCCCGGCGCCCGCTGAGGTCGCGCACGCGCCGGTCGAACTCGCGCAGCTCGTCCAGGCTCATGGCGTTTTCGAGGCTCATCAGCGGGCGGCGGTGGCGCACGGTGACGAAGCCTTCGCGCGGCTGGCCGCCGACGCGCTGGGTGGGCGAGTCGGGGGTGATGAGCTCAGGGTGGGCGGCCTCGAGCGCCTGGAGGCGGCGCATCAGTTTGTCGAATTCAGCGTCGGAGATTTCCGGTTCGTCGAGAACGTAATACTGATATTCGTGGTGGCGGATTTTGTCGCGGAGCTTTTCGACCTCGGCCGCAACAGATTTTCCCGTCTGGGTCGCCATGCAGGTATTATACCCGCCGAGCTTGCGGAGGCCGACGACGAGGCGAGCATGGATCCGCTGACGCACACCATCACCGCGTGGCTGGTGGCGCGCGCCGGACTGGAGCGCGCCGCGCCCTGCGCCACCCCGACGCTGCTGGTGGCCGCCAACATCCCCGCCGTGGACATTGTGCAAGCGCTGGGCGGGAGCACGTTCTATCTTGCTCATAGCCGCACCTGGAGCCATTCGCTGATTGGCGCCGCGATGCTGGGCGCGGGCCTGGGGCTGGCGTTCTGGAGACTGGCCCGCCTGCGCCAAGGCTTCGGCGGGCAGGCCGCGCCGGCGGGCAGGCTGGCAGCGTTGGGTGTTGCGGGGGCATTCACGCATCTCCTGCTGGACTGGATGACGCCCAGCGGCGCCCAGCTTCTCTGGCCTTTCCAACGCACCAGCTACGCGCTGGACTGGTTCCCGCAGATGGACCTGTGGCTGTTCGTGGCGCTGGTGCTGGGGGTGGCACTGCCGGGGCTGTTCCGGCTCATCACCGAAGAAATCGGCGCGCGCTCGACCCGCGGCGGCAGGCGCGCCGGGGCGTGGCTGGCGCTGGCGGCGCTGCTGGCGCTGGCGGCCGGGCGCGGCGTGCTGCACAGCGAGGCGACAACGAAGCTCGAAGCGCGGCTCTACAAGGGCCGCACGCCGCTGCGCGCGGGCGCTTTCCCCACCCCGCTCAATCCGCTTCGGTGGACGGGTGTGGTTGAAACCGAAGACACCCACGAGCGGGTAAACGTCACGCTGCTCGGCCGCGTTGATGAAACCGAAGAGACGCTCTACAAGCCCGCCGGCTCACCGACCGCCGACCGGGCGCTGGACACCGACGAGGCGCGCGCGTTTCTCAGTTGGGCGCGCTTCCCGGCGGCGACGATGACGCCACGGGTCGACCACGGCTGGCGGGCCGAGCTGCGCGACCTGCGCGGCGGCGGCGACAGCCCGGTGACCTTGCGTATCGAGCTCGATCCCGCGGGCGAGGTTGAGTCGGCGCAGTTCTCCATTCGATTCCTGCTTCTGTTCTGCTGAGGGAGCCATGAGCGACTACCACGAACCCGTCTGGGTGCAACGACTCCTGGGCAAGCCCGGCCTGGTGCTGGCGTTCGTGTGGGGGCTGGCGGAGGGCACGCTGTTCTTTGTCGTGCCGGACGTCCTCATCACGCTGACGGCGATGTTCCGCCCGCGGCGGGCGCTGCTGCAGGCGGGGGCCGCGACCGCCGGCGCGGTGCTGGCCGGGGCGCTGATGTACGGCTGGGCGAGCGCGTCGCCCGACTCCGCGCGAGCCGCGGTGGATGCGGTTCCGTTCGTCGAGGGCAATGTGTTGATCGTCGCCTCGCTTGACTTCTCCTACGACGGCCCCAAGGCAGTCCTCTACGGCCCGCTCCGCGGAATTCCCTACAAGGTCTACGCGGTGACGGCGCCGGGCTACCTGGGCCTGACCGAGTTCCTGCTGCTGACCATCCCGGCGCGCTTGTGGCGCTTTCTGCTGACCGGCCTGGCCTTCGCCTTGCTCGGCCAGTTGCTGAAAACGGGCTGGCTGCCGTTTCTCGGCGAGCTGCGTCCCTACGAATCGCCGCGAGAGATAGCAATCGTTCACGCGGTGCTGTGGGCGCTGTTCTATGCGCTCTATTGGGGGCTTTTCTTGCGCATCATCCTGAGTCTCTGAAACTGAGCATGGCGACGGTGTATCAGCTCAAGCCGGCGCTCCCGAGGAGGGCGAGCGGCGGGCGGAGTAGCGCTGGGCCAGCCGCAGGATGAGCCACCCGAGCAGCATCAGGCTGGCGGCGACACCGGAGACTTGCAGGTAGTTGTTGAGCAGGTAGGTGATGGAGCGCTCGCCGAAGCGCACGGCCAGGAATCCCCACAGCAGATAGCGGAAGCCGCGGCCCAGCAGCAACGCAATCAGAAAGTAGCGGAAACGCACCTGAAACACGCCCGCCGCCATCACAAACAGCTTGAAGGGGGTGGGCGGCGGCAGCACCGCGGGCACCGCGATGGCGAAGAACTCGTTGCGGTCGAACCAGGCGCGGATGCGCTCGATTTTCTGCGGGCTGGCGCGCTTGGCCAGCGCCACCTCGCCGCCCTTGCGGAAGACGAAGTAGACCGTGAGGCAGCCGGCCACCGAGCCCAGCGTCGCCATGGCGACGTAGAACGGCATCATCTTCGGCTGCTGCAAGGAGAGCGCGATGACCAGCGCGTCGTTGATGATGGGCAGCGTGCCGAAGGAGGAATCGATGAAGGCGATGATGAACAGGCCCCAGCCGCCGGCGGCGCTGAGCACACCCATAATGAGCTTCTGCGCCCAGCCCGGCAGGCGGTCGAGCAAGGCCTGCAGCCAGGGCGGGTTGTCGGCCAGAAACGCGGCCAGCGACGCCAGTGGAGTTCGGAGCAGCAAATCAGACATTTTATCTGCGTAGCTGCGAACCGACAACCGAGGCCCCGCCTTGTCGGGGTGGGGAGGCTGTGTTATAAAAGCAGCTTCGGTGCTGGGCGGCGAAAGACGCCCTTCCTGAAATCCCTACTCCTGGTTCAACGGTTGCGGAGCTGACAGAGAATCTATGCCGACTCCTGGCGCGCTCAACGCCAGCCTGCTGACCGAACTCTACTGGGCGCTGGGAGTGGCGGCGCCGGTGGCGGCGGGCGTCTTCGCCTTCCTGCTCAAGCAGCGCATCGAGCGCGCCGACCCGGGCACGGAAAAAATGCAGCGCCTCGCGGCCCAAATCCGTCGCGGAGCGATGGCCTTCCTGCGGGTGGAGTACACCGCGCTGGCGGGCTTCACCGGGGTGATGTTTCTGGCGCTGGCGCTGCTGCTGCCGCAGGACAGCCTGCCGACAGCCGTCAGCTTCCTGCTGGGGGCGGTCTCGTCGGCGCTGGCAGGCTGGATCGGGATGCGCACCGCCACCAACGCCGCGGTGCGGACGACCGCCGCGGCGCGCCAGGGACTGGCGCCGGCGCTGCGGATTGCGTTTTCCAGCGGCGCGGTGATGGGCCTGACCTGCGTGGCCTTGGGGACGGCGGGGATCAGCCTGCTCTACTACGCTTTCGGCGGGCTGAGTGAAGCCGGGCCGCGCGCCTCCAGCATCATCTTCGGCTTTTCGCTGGGAGCTTCCTCCATCGCGCTCTTTGCGCGCGTGGGCGGCGGCATTTACACCAAAGCCGCCGACGTCGGCCAGGACCTCTCCGGCAAGGTCGAGGCCGGCATCCCCGAAGACGACCCGCGCAACCCGGCGACCATCGCCGACAACGTGGGCGACAACGTGGGCGACGTCGCCGGCATGGGCGCCGACCTCTTCGAGTCCTACGTGGGGAGCATTATTTCTTCCATTGGGCTGGGCTGGGCGCTTTCCGCGACCGAGGCGGCGAACTACTGGGGCACTTCCGCCGCCGACTTCCCCGCGCTTCAGAATTCGCTGGTTCTCTTCCCGGTGCTGCTGGCCGGCGTCGGCATCCTCAGCTCGATCCTGGGGACGTTCTTCGTGCGCACCGACGACGAGAAAAAGATTCACCACGCGCTGTTCCTGGGGCTGGTCATCGCCTCGGTGCTGGTGGTGGCGGGCGGCGCGGCGCTGACCGGGTGGCTGCAAGTCCCGTGGCCGGTTTTCTGGAGCGTGATGGCGGGGCTGGTCATTGGCGTGGCCATCGGCCAGGTCACCGAATACTACACCTCGAAAGACAAAGCCCCGGTGCAGGACATCGCCCAGCAGGCGAACACCGGCCCGGCAACCAACATCATCGCCGGGCTGGCGACGGGAATGCTCTCGGCGGGAATTCCGATTGTGCTCATCTGCCTCGGCATTTTCCTGAGCTACGAATGGGCGGGGCTCTACGGCATCGCGGTGGCGGCGGTGGGGATGCTCTCCACGCTGGGCATCAGCCTGGGCGTGGACGCCTACGGGCCGGTGGCCGACAACGCCGGGGGCATCGCGCAGATGAGCGCGCTGGAGCCGGAAGTGCGCAAGCGCACCGATTCGCTCGATTCCGTCGGGAACACCACGGCGGCGCTGGGCAAAGGCTTCGCCATCGGGTCGGCGGTGCTGACGGCGCTGGCCTTTTTCCATGCCTTTCGCAGCAGCGTCAACCAGGGCGTCGCGGCGCTGGGCGGCGCGGCGAATTTCTCGCCGTTCCATCTGACCTTCGACCTCGACAACCCCAACGTGCTCATCGGGCTGCTGCTGGGCGGGATGCTGCCGTTTGTTTTCTGCGCCCTGGCGATGCGGGCGGTGGGCCGCTCGGCCAACAGCGTGATTGAAGAGGTGCGGCGGCAGTTCCGCGGGATCGCGGGGCTGATGGAGGGCACGGCGGAGCCGGACTCGGCGCGCTGCGTGGAAATTGTGACGCGGTCGGCGCTGCGGCAGATGATTCTGCCGGGGATGCTGGCGGTGCTTTCGCCGCTGGCGGCGGGCTTCCTGCTGGGCGTTTCGGGCTTGTCAGGGCTGCTGGCCGGGGCGACGGCGACCTCGGCGGTGCTGGCGCTGATGATGGCCAACGCCGGCGGCGCCTGGGACAACGCCAAGAAGTACGTCGAAGAGGGCCACCACGGCGGCAAAGGCTCCGAGACGCACAAGGCCGCGGTCATCGGCGATACCGTGGGCGATCCGTTCAAGGACACGGCGGGGCCGAGTTTGAACATTCTGATCAAGCTGATGAGCATCGTGTCGGTGATTTTCGTTCCGGTCATCCTGGCCTGGCTGAAGAACGGGTAAGGAGAATGGAACCACAGATGCGCACAGATACACAGAGAGGGAAAGAGACTGATAAGAGGCAAGAGACAGAACCGACGAGGGACGAAGGCGCGTTCTTTGCCGGGACCAAGTGAGAAACGGATAAGAGAAAAGCTATGAACGCATCGGTGAAGAGAGTTCTGCGCGGAGTAGTGGGAGCGGTCGGGCTTCTGGCGGCGCCGGGGCCGGTGTGGGCGGGCGAAGGCGACATCACGCTGCCGTCGCTGGGGCCGAACGACTGGCGGATTCTGTGGGGCGTGCTGATTTCCTCGTTCGTGGCGCTGGGCTACGGCTTCTATCTCGTCCAGCGGGTGCTGCGCGAGCCGGCGGGCACCGACCGGATGCGGGAGATTTCCGCGGCGATTGAAGAAGGCGCGATGGCGTACCTCGGCCGCCAGTTCCGCACCATGATCTGGTTTGTGCTGGCGCTGACGGTGCTGCTGTGGTTCACCTACCGCCCGGTCTATCCGGTGTCGCCGGCGGCGGCCAAGCTGCCGCTGCCGCTGGGCATCGCCCTGGCGTTTTTTATGGGCGTGCTGGCCTCCTATGGCGCCGGCTACGTGGGGATGTGGCTGGCGGTGAAGGGCAACGTGCGCACCGCGGCCGCGGCGCTCAAGAGCTACAAGAACTCCCTCGAGCTCGGCTTCCGTGCCGGGGCGGTGTCGGGGATGTTCACGGTGGGCTTCGGGCTGCTGGGGGCGACGATTATCTTTCTGCTCTTTGCCGAGCACGCGATGAAGGTGCTGGTCGGCTTCGGCTTCGGCGGTTCGCTGGCGGCGCTGTTCATGCGCATCGGCGGCGGGATTTACACCAAGGCGGCCGACGTCGGCGCCGACCTCATCGGCAAAGTCGAAGCCGGCATTCCGGAAGACGACCCGCGCAACGCCGCCGTGATTGCCGACAACGTGGGCGACAACGTGGGCGACTGCGCCGGCATGGCGGCGGACGTGTTCGAGAGCTACGAGGTGACGCTGGTGGCGGCCATCATTCTGGGCGCCAGCACGCTGCTCAACGCGGATTTTGTGGCGACCTACGGGGCGCAGGCGCCGATGTTCGCCTTGAAGCTGGTGCTGTTCTGTCTGCTGGTGCGGGCGCTGGGGGTGTTCACTTCGATTCTCGGCATCGTCAGCGTGCGGGTGCGCGGGGAGGCGTTGAAAGACCCGATGCGGCCCATCAGCGTGGGCTACTGGATTGCGGCGCTGGCCTCGGTGGTCGGCTTCTTCATCATCAACCATTTCTATCTGCTCGACCCGCTCACCGGCGCGCCCGACTACCGCTTCGCGCTCGCCTGCACCATCGGCATTGCGCTGGCGCTGGTGACGCTGTGGATCACGAACCGCTTCACCCATCCCGACTACCCGGCGGCGACCGAGACGGCCTACTCGACCCGCACCGGGCCGGCGACCATGCTCCTCACCGGCATGGGCACGGGGATGGAGAGCACGGTTTGGGCCATCGTCGCCATCGGGGTAACGATTGTGCTTTCCGGACTCATTTTCGGCGGCAACCTGGCGCTGGCGGCCTTCGGGATTTCGCTCGCCGGGCTGGGGCTGCTGACCACCACCGGGTTCATCCTGGCGATGGACACCTACGGACCCATCACCGACAACGCCCAGGGGATTTTTGAAATGGCGCGCGTCGAAGCGCCGGAAGAAGTGGGCCGCAACCTGCGCTGGCTGGACGCCATCGGGAACACGACCAAAGCGCTGACCAAAGGGCTGGCGATTGCCACCGCGGTGATCGCGGCGATTTCGCTCTTCACCTCGTTCATTGACGAAGCCAAGCTCCAGGCGGTGGGCATTCAGGTGAACCTGCCGATGGTGTTCGTGGGGCTGCTCATCGGGGGCGCCGTGCCGTTTCTGTTCAGCTCGTTCGCGCTCAAGGCGGTGGGGCGGGCGTCGTATCAGGTGGTGGAGGAAGTGCGGCGGCAGTTCCGCGAAAAGCCCGGCATCATGGAGTGGAAGGACAAGCCCGACTACGGGCGCTGCGTGGCGATTGTGACGGCGACGGCGCAGAAGGAGCTGCTGGGGCCGGGCATCCTCGGCATCTTCACGCCGATTCTGGTGGCCTTCGGGCTGGGGGCGGGCGCGCTGGGCGGCTATCTGGCGGGCGCGATTCTAACCGGGCAGTTGCTGGCGGTCTTCATGGCCAATACCGGAGCGGTGTGGGACAACGCCAAGAAAAAAATTGAAGACGGAATTCTGGGCGGCAAAGGGTCGGACGCGCACAAGGCGGGCGTGGTGGGCGATACGGTGGGCGACCCGTTCAAAGATACTGCCGGGCCGGCGCTCAACCCGCTCATCAAGGTGATGAACCTGGTGGCGATTCTGGTGGCGCCGTTCGCGATCCGCGATTGGGGCTGGGAAGTGCGCGGGCCGATTATCGCCGTGTGCCTGGTGGCGCTGGGGATTGCGATTTGGTTCAGCAAACGCGGCGGCATTGAAGCTCAGCCCGAGCCGCAGGCCGCTCCCGCTCCTGCCAGCGCCAAGCGCTAAGAACAGGAATGTGGGGCCTCGCCCCCTCGACCCCAAGACAGGCAGGAATGCCTGTCCTGCGGGGAGAGGCGTGCGGTTTTTGCGGTTTTTGCGGTTTTCGCGGTTTTGCCGTTGTCCCAGAACCCCCCAAAATTGACAACCAAAAAATAAACAACCGCAAAAACCGCAAAAACCGCAGAAACCGTAGACAAGCGCAGGGCAGTTCGGGTAAGGGAAAACTGACAGGCACGAGGCTTGCGGACGGCCGGTCGCGGAGTTGGAGCCGGGAGACGAGAATAGGAAACTCGAAAATCGGCCAGCTTCCGGCAATCGCACCGAGCGTGCTCTTTGACAATTCGCACAGAAGAGGGGCGCGGCGCCAGCTCCGGCGCAGAGCCTTCGGTGCGCTCCGGCTGCCTAGGACGCGAGTACGGATGGCGACGAGAGATCGCGCGCGTAACCCATGTTCACCTCAAGCCCGGAAAAGTCAAACGCCAAAACCGCGAAATTGACGCGTTTCGCAACAGAATGCTACGATGAGCTGTCTGGCATCTTCCGAGAGAGCGCGAACTGGGGAGTGCTCTCTCTGAACCCGGCAATCGAGTCGAATCATGGCACCGCAACGCATCCTGGCCTTCGTGATGGCGGGCGGACGCGGCGAGCGTCTGCACCCGTTGACCAACCATCGCGCCAAGCCGGCGGTGCCGTTCGGCGGGCGCTACCGCATCATTGATTTCGTGCTGTCGAACCTGGTCAACTCCGGCATCACCGCCATCTACATCCTGACGCAGTACAAAGGCCAGTCGGTGCTCGAGCACGTGCAGCGCGGCTGGCTGGGGCGCGTGGCCGGGCGCGACAGCTTCATCCAAGTCGTGCCGGCGCAGATGCAGCGCGGCGAAGACTGGTACCAGGGCACGGCCGACTCGGTCCATCAGAACCAGATCCTGGTGGAGCAGTTCAACCCCGACGTGGTGGCGGTGTTCGGCGCCGACCACATCTACAAGATGAACATCCGGCAGATGGTGGAGTTCCATCTGGCGGCGGGCGCCAAGGCGACGGTCGCGTGCGCGCGAGTGCCGCGCAGCGCCGCTTCGCACTTCGGCGTGCTGGAAGTCGACTCCAGCTACCGCGTGCGCAAGTTCTGGGAGAAACCGGCCGACCCGCCGGCGATGCCCGATCAGCCCGAGCTGGCGCTGGCTTCGATGGGCAACTACATTTTCGACCCCGACACTTTGCTCGAGGCGCTGCGCGCCGATGCCGCCAAACCCGATTCGGCGCACGACTTCGGCCAGAACATCATCCCCGAGCTGGTCTGCACCGGGAAGCTCTTCGCCTATGACTTCAACCAGAACCGCATCCCCGGCAGCTTCCTGCGCGAAGAGCTGGCCTACTGGCGCGACGTCGGCACGCTCGACGCTTACTACGAAGCCAACCTCGACCTCAAGAACGTCCAGCCGCAACTCAACCTCTACAACTGGAAGTGGCCCATCCTCACCGCCTACTTCAACGACCCGCCCGCCAAGTTCGTGTTCGACGAAGCCAGCCGGCGCGGCGCCGCCGTTCAGTCCATCGTTTCGCCCGGCTGCATTCTCGCCGGCGGCTTCGCCAAAGACTCGGTGCTGGGCCGCAACGTTTTTCTCGACGCCGGCTGCGAAGTCCACGACTCCATCCTGCTCGACAACGTCTACATCGGCCCCGGCGCCCGCGTCCGCCACGCCATCATCGACAAGAACAACCGCATCGAAGCCGGCCAGACCGTCGGCTACGACCTCGACGCCGACCGCGCCCGCTACCACGTCACCGAAAGCGGCCTCGTCGTTATCCCCAAGGCCCACGAAACTCCCGAGACCCTCGAGCGCAACCTGTAATCCGCTTCCGAGTGGCCCGCGGCTCGCGCTACAATCCAGCTTTCGGCATTGAAGCAAATACCCATGCTGAGCGGAGTGACAGTTCGCGACGTTCTCTTCGTGCTGGCCATCGCCGCCGGCGTGTTGCTGGGGCTGTGGTTTGGGCTCTGGCTCGCCGGGCGGCTGGTGCAGCGCTTCGCCCACCGCCTGGAGGAGCGGCACCGCACCCACGTGGCGGAAATCGAGCGCTGGGCGCAGCAGTTCACCCAGCTCCTCCGCCGCACGGTGATGGCCATCACCGCCGTGCTGGCGCTGGCGTTTCTCCTGCGCCGGCTCGGCTTGCGCCGCGAAGTGGACTGGGAGGCGCTGGCCTACACCCTGACCCGCAGCGGCCTGCGCATCCTGCTCATCATCATCGGCGCCTGGTTTCTCGGGCGCCTGCTGCATCTCTTCCTCACCCGCCTGCCGCTCTTCATGGCGAAGAAAGAAGGCACGCTCACCGAGCGGCTGGAGCGCGAAAAACGCATCGCCACGCTCTCCAACCTCACCGGCTGGGTGATTACCATTGCCGTGCTGGGGGTCGCCGGCCTGATGGTGCTGCGCGAGTTCGGCGTCAACATCACCCCGATTCTCACCGGGGCCGGCATTGCCGGCCTGGCGGTGGGCTTCGGGGCGCAGAACCTGGTGCGCGACGTGATCGCCGGCTTCTTCCTCATCCTGGAAGACCAGGTGCGCATCGGCGACGTCGTGGTCATCAACGGCAAAGCCGGCCTGGTCGAGTCCCTCCAGTTGCGCACCATCGTGCTCCGCGACTTCGAGGGCACCGTCCACATCATCCCCAACGGCGCCATCACCGAGCTCTCCAACCGCACCAAGGATTACTCCTACTACGTGATTGATCTCGGCGTGGCCTACAAGGAAGACGTCGACCGCGTCATGGCCACCCTGCGGGAAATCGGCAGCAGCCTGGAGAGCGACCCCGCCTTCCGCGACCTCATCCTCGCCCCGCTGGAGGTCGTCGGCGTCGACGCCTTCGCCGACTCCGCCGTCATCCTCAAAATGCGCATCCAGACCGTCCCGCGCCAGCAATGGATCGTCGGCCGCGAGCTCCGCCGCCGCATCAAGAAAACTTTCGACGAGCGCGGCATTCAGATTCCCTACCCGCAGCTCTCGGTCAGCTTCGCCGAGCCCGCCCACCCACTGCCGGTTCGCGTCTCCGACCTCCCGCCCGCCGACCCCGGCGGCGCTCCGCGCGATTGAGCAAGCGCAGAATGTGCTTCCCGGGCTGAAGACCCCAAGGGAACGGAATCAGCCTTTTTGTCACCACTAAGCTGGCGAACCGCTTGGCTCTACCAACTGTTTCTGGGTCGCCGCTTCGGCTGCGACATCAAAGGGCTTTTCTTCTCTCCGGGGCTTTAGCCCCTGAAGTTGTGCCGGCAAGCCGCGCCGGCTCAGGCGGGCAATTTGCTGCGGGGAAAATGCGCCGTGCTATAATCGGCCATCCGGCAGCGCGTCGGCCCACGGCCCCCGCCGGCTCGGGGGAGGAGGGAACGGGGTAGGACAACCGCCAGCCATGCTGCGCTCTCGTCTGCTCTGGCAATTCGTGTTTGTCTCGGCCCTGGTGGCGGTGGTCATCGTGGTCAAGAACCTGGCCCTGCTCTACCAGCTTTCTCTTCCCGAGCCTGACCTGAACGAAATCCGCCTCCAGACCATCATCCTGGGCGTCCTGGCGGTGCTGGCCATCCTGCTGGTAGCCGTCGTCCATATTCGCTTCGTGCGGCGCAACATCCGCCGCCTGGTCAACGGCCTCGAGCGCGTGCGCAAGGGCGAGTACCCCAAGCTGCTGGTCGAAGGCGCCGACGAAATGGCCGAGGTCATCCGCGGCTTCAACCAGATGGTCGAGGAGCTGCGCACCCGCGACGACAAGCTCAAGAACTGGGCGGGCGAGCGCGAGCAAGAGCTGGTCAAGCTCTCCCGCTCGCTCGAAGAAGAGCGCGAGCGCCTGGTGACCGTGCTCGAGTCCATCGCCGACGGCCTCATTGTGCTCGATAGCGAAGGCCAGGTGCTGATGGTCAACAAGCGGGTCAGCGAAATCTTCGGCGCGCCCCGCGAGGCCCTGGCCGGCGCCAACCTCTCCAAACTTATCGACCAGATGCACCACCGCCTGGTCAACCCGGAGAGCACGGAAGAAAAAGTCCGCGAGCTGTTGCGCCATCCCGAGCGCATGGACGAGGTTACGTTGGAGCTCGACCAGCCCAGCGGCCAGGCCATCCGGCTCTACTGCATGCCGGTCCGCGGCGCCGACGGCAAGGTGCTGGGCCGCATCGCCACCGCGCTCGACCTCGGCCGCGAGCGCGAACTCGAACGCATGAAGGCCGAGTTCCTCTCCACCATTTCTCACGAGCTGCGCACCCCGCTCACCTCCATCAAGGGCGCCATCGGCCTCATCCGCGGCGGCGCCACCGGCGCCCTCAGCGTGGACGCCCGCGAACTGCTCGACATCGCGCTTAACAACACCGAGCGCCTCATCCAGGTCATCAACGACATCCTGGACATTTTTCAACTCGAGCGCGGCCAGGCCCTCATCAGCCCGGTGGCGATGTCGCTCACCCAGAGCATCGCGCTCGCCACCCAGCAGGTCGCCCAGCAGGCCGAAGCCCGCCAGATTGAGATCGAAACCCGGCTGCCGGAGACGCTGCCCACCGTCAAGGGCGACCCGCGGCGGGTCGAGCAGGTGCTCATCAACCTGCTCACCAACGCCATCAAGTTTTCCTCGCCCAACCACAAGGTCATCGTCACGGTGGAGAAGCAGGACGAATCGGTGGCGGTCTCGGTGCAGGATTTCGGCCGGGGGATGACGCGCGACTTCCAGGAGCGGCTCTTCCGCAAGTTCGAGCACGAGCGCGACTCACTGACCCGCGAAAGCCAGGGCGCTGGCCTCGGCCTCGCCATCTGCCGGCACATCGTCGAAGCCCACGGCGGCCGCATCTGGGTGGAGAGCGAGGAAGGCCGGGGCAGCACCTTCCATTTCACTCTGCCGGTGGACGGCCAGGGCCTGCCGCCCAAGCCGACCCGCGAGGAACCCAGACCCGTCGCCCTGCCGCGCCAGCTCATCCTGGTGGTGGACGACGACGAAGACGTGGCCCGCGTCATCGCCTTCGTGTTCGAATCCCTCGGCCATCGCGTCCTCCGCGCCCATAACGGCAAGGAGGCCATCGAGCTGGCGCGGCGGCACAAGCCCGACATGATTACGCTGGACCTGGTGATGCCCGACGTCGACGGCTTCTCGGTGCTCCGCCAGTTGCGCACCGGACCGGAAACCTCCAAGATCCCCATCATCTGCATTTCCATTCGCCCCGACGCCACCAGCGCCATCGCCTCCGGCGCCGATTTCTATCTGGAAAAGCCGGTTGACATCGAAAAACTCCGCGAAGTGGCCACGCAAGCCCTGGCCGCAGGACATCGAGGGTGACAACGGATGAACCTGTCGAAAATACTGCTGGTGGAAGACGACCCCGACATTCAGAAAGTCGTCCGCATGAGCCTGAAGCTGCGCGGCATCAAGGACATCACCGTGGTGGAGAACGGCGAAGAGTGCCTGGCGGTGGTCGGTCAGGTCCAGCCCGACGTTATCCTCCTCGACGTCATGATGCCCAAGATGGACGGCTATGAAACCTGCCGCCGCCTCAAGGCCAATCCCGACACCCGGGGCTACCCCATTATCTTTCTCACTGCCAAGGCGCAGCAGTTTGAGATCAAGCGCGGCATCCAGGAAGGCGCCATCGGCTACCTGACCAAACCCTTCGACCCGATGACGCTGCACGAACAGATTGTGGCAATGTTGAAACAGAACGCGGAAAAGAAACCCTAGGCCCCCGGATGGAAGTGCTCGAACGGCAAGTGCTCGATTCCACCCCCTGCGGGGTGCTGGCAGTGGATCGCGAGGCGCGGATTCTCTTCATCAACCGCAGCCTGGCCAAAGCTTTCGGTCTGGACCCGCCCGAGTGGATCGGCCGCCCCGCCGCCGATTTGACCGCCATCATCCAGTCCCGCTTCGAATGCCCGGAGAACTTCGCGCTCTGCTCCGGCCTCGACCCGGACGACCGCCGCGCGCTCTCCGCCTTTCTGGAATTCCGCCAGCGGAACGGCGAGCAGGTGCTCCACGTGCGCGAGGACACCCGGCCGCTGCGCAGCTCGAACGGCGCCATCAGGGGGCGCATTTACGTCTACACCGACATGGCGCGGGAAAAAGAAATCGACCGGATGAAGTCGGAGTTCATCGCCATCGCCTCGCACGAGCTGCGCACGCCGATGACCTCCATCAAAGGCTCGGTCGACCTCATCCTCAGCGGCTACGCCGGCGACATCAGCACCGACACCCAGGAGCTGCTGGAGATTGCGCAGAAAAACTGCGACCGCCTCATCCGCCTCATCAACGACATCCTCGACCTGGCCAAGATTGAAGCCGGCCAGGTCCGGCTGAACCTGGAGCGGCTCGACCTTACCGAAGCCGTCCAGCGCTCCATCCAGGGCGTGCAGGCGCTGGCCGACCAGAATGAAATCGAGCTGGTGCTGGAGCGCCCGGCCGAGCTGCCGCTGGTGGAGGTCGATAAAGACCGCATCGAGCAGGTCGTTACCAACCTGCTCTCCAACGCCATCAAGTTCTCCCCGCCCCGCGGCCAGGTGCGAGTGGCGCTGGAAGTGGTGGACGGCTGGGTGCAGTGCTGCGTCCAGGATCAGGGCAGCGGGATCGCCGAAGACCAGCTCCAGCGCGTCTTCGGGAAGTTTCAGCAGCTCGGCAACTCGGCCCGCAAGGGCGGCACCGGACTGGGCCTGGCCATCAGCCAGGCGCTTATCAACGAGCACCGCGGCCGCATCTGGGTGGAGAGCAAGCTGAATCAGGGAACCAAGTTCGTCTTCCGCCTGCCCGCTTGCGCCGACATCCCCTCGCCGTCGTAGCGGGAAGGATTCTAGCCGCGGCTCAGCCGCAGGAACTTCAGCACCGCCAGGTAGGGTTCGTCCTTGATGAAGGGCCCGCATTGCAGGCTCCGCCCGTGGGCCACGTCCACCAGGAACGCCGAGGCCTTGGTGTTCATCTTGGTGACCTGAAAGCGCCGCAGGATGGCCTGCACCTGCTCCGGCTCGGTCAGCCGCTGGAACGCCAGCAGGAAGAGAAAGAAGTCATTCTTGAAGACGTGGTTGCCGTTCTGGATGGCCTTGCCCATGTTGTGGACGAAGAGTTGCGCCGCATCCGGGTCGACGGTGGCGTAGGTGCGCGAGGCGACGTAGTAGTGCGAAATGAACTGCGCCGACTCCAGCGCCCAGTCGAAGCCGTCGAACTTCCGCTCCGTCCACGACAGCGGCTTCTTGCTCTCCAGCAGGTCTTTGCGCAGGCGGTTGGCGAACTCGCGGATGACGGTGGAGCTGACTTCCTCGCCGGCCACGGCGCGCTCGCGGCGGGGTGCGGGGGCGGCTTCCGGCGGTGGCGGCGGGGTGGTCGAGGGCCGCGGCGGCGGCGGCTCGCCGGCGCGGTAGGCGCGCAATTGCAGGTCGTATTCCTGCTTCTGCTCGGGGTCGGAGAGGACGGCGTAGGCTTCGTTCAACTCCGCCATCATCGCGGTGGCTTCGTCCTCGGCGGTATCGCCTTTGTGGCTGAAGCGGTCGGGGTGGGCCTCGCGGGCTCGCAGGCGGTAGGCGCGCTTGATGGCGTCAAGCGAAGCGTCGGGGCTGAGCCCCAGGATGGCGTAATAATCTTTCAACGCTACAAGCCGTAGGTCCGCCGCAGCAGCCGCATCACGCGTGCGTTCAGGTCGGGCACCGCGAACGGCTTGGTGATGTAATCGTCCGTCCCCACCATGTAGGCCTTGGTGCGGTTGGATTCATCCGCGCTGGCGGTCAGCATCATGATGGGGATAAAGGCAGTGCGGAAATCCTCCCGCAGCTTCTGGCACAGGGTGATGCCGTCCATCTTCGGCATCATCACGTCGGAAATCACCAGGTCGGGCGTGGTTTCCTCTACCAGCTGCAGGGCTTCCTCGCCATCGCTGGCCGTCATGATGTCGCTGTCCAGCGGAAGCTGCTGCAAGGCTTTCTGCACCACCTTCTTGATGCCGTCGTCGTCGTCCACCACCAGGATGCGCGGCTTCTTCACCGGCGCCCGCTCGCCGCGCGCATCGAGCTGCCCGGCCACCGCAGCGGGGGCCGCCGGCAGTGCCCCGGCAACCGCCTTGCGGCTCGGAGCGAGACCCGCTCCCGGCGGCAAGGCTTTGAGCGCTCCTTCGGCGCTGGGCGCCCGCTCCACGCGGGTGTTGCAGTAGGGACAGATGCGCCACTCGAGCTTCAACTCCTGGCCGCACGACTCGCACAGGTACTTCAGCGCGTGCAGGCAGTAGGGGCAGGTGGAGAAATCCAGGTTGATAAAGCTGTTGCACTTCGGGCAGCGGGTGATTTCCTCTTCCTGCAACTGGATGACGCGCAGCACTTCCTCCAGCGTGGTGATGCCCTGGCGCACTTTGTCCATCGCTTCTTCCAGCAGGAAGCGCGTGCCGGCCAGCCCCGCCGCCTTGCGCATCTCGCCTTCCGAGGCCTTCTTGTTGATCAGCTCCTTCATCGTCGGCGTCATGCGGAGGATTTCGTAGATGCCCACGCGGCCGGCGTAGCCCGTGTTGCCGCAGGCCTGGCAGCCTTTGCCGCGGTAGAAGATGACGTTGGGCTCCTCGATCTTCACCCGCTCCAACAGGCCGCTCGACGGCGTGTAGGGCTCCTTGCAGCGCTGGCAGACCCGCCGCGCCAGCCGCTGGGCGATGATGATGTTCACCGAGGACGTGATGAGGAACGGGTCGACGCCGATATCGAGCAGGCGCGCCACCGTCGCCAGGGTGCTGTTAGTGTGCAGGGTGCTCAGCACCAGGTGGCCGGTCATGGACGCCTGGAAGGCAATCTCCGCCGTCTCCAAGTCGCGGATCTCGCCCACCAGAATGATGTCGGGGTCCTGGCGCAGGATGGAGCGCAACGACGCCGCAAACGTCAGCCCCGCCTTCACGTTCACCTGCACCTGGTTGATGCCAGGAATCTGGTACTCAATCGGGTCTTCCACCGTGATGATGTTGACTTCCGGCGACTGCCGGCGGGTCAGGCACGAATAGAGCGTGGTGCTCTTGCCCGAGCCGGTCGGGCCGGTGGTTAGAATCATCCCCTGCGGCTGCCCCAGCGCCGCGTCCAGCAGCGTCACCTGCGGCTCGGTAAAGCCCAGTTGTTCCAGCCCGGGAATGCTGGACGAGCCCAGCAATCGCAACACCACTTTCTCGCCGAAGTGCGTCGGCAGAGTCGAGACGCGCAGGTCGATGGACTTCCCGTGGTGCTGAATCTTGATGCGCCCGTCCTGCGGCAGCCGCCGCTCCGCGATGTCGAGCTTGGCCAGAATCTTCATGCGGGAGACGAGCGGGTTGTGCAGCCACTTGGGCACCTGCATGTAGTCGCGCAGCACGCCGTCAACGCGCAGGCGCACGCGGATGGAGTTGAGCTCCGCCTCGACGTGGATGTCGCTCGCCCCGGCCCGCACCGCGTCCTGAATAATCAGGTTGCACATCTTCACCACCGGGGCCTGCTCGGCGGCGCTGCGCGAGGCGCTGGCGTCGAGGTCGACGTCGCCATTGGCGTCCTCGGCCGGCATGATGTCGAACTCGCTCGACTCCGATACGTTGGCGAGAAAGTCCTGCAACTGCTCGTCGGGCGCGTAGTGGGTGTGGATGCCGTCGAGGATTTCCGTCCGCGTCGCCACCACCGGCCGGACCGACAACCCGCAGGAAAACTCCAGCGCCTGCACCGCCTCGAAGTCCGCCGGGTTGGCCATCGCCAGCACCAGCGATTTCCCTTCCAGCTTCACCGGCAGGCAGGTGTGCTTGCGCGCCAGTTCCTGGCTGATGATTTTCAGCGCCTCCGGCTCGATGGTCAGGCTGGCCACGTGCACCCGCGGCAGCCGCAGCCACTTGGCCATGGTGTCGGCCAGGTTTTCCTCCGACACCTTCTTCTCATCCAGCAGGATGTCGAGCAGCGACACCCGTCGCCGGCGCGCCTCCTCCTGGATTTTTTCCAGGTCTTTAGGAGTCAGCAGGCCCGTTTGCAGCATCAACGGGCCCATCTTCTTGCTCATTCGGTGCCTTCTAGCCTTTCACGCCCTTGCCGCCGCGCGCTCCGCTGGCCTGACCCTGCGCGGAATCCTACCCCGGCGATGGCGAGAACCCCAAGCATTCTATCCGCCCCCTTGCCTTGTTTTCAATAGGCAGGCCGCGACCTGCCCGGTCTGTCGCAGGCCCGGCGAATCTGGCTCAGTTTACTGGACGGCGATGGTGACCGTGTTGGAAGTTGCGGTGCCAATGCTCAGCACAACTGGAACTGCGTCGCCGATGGGGGCGGTGGCGGGGACTAAGGCGTTGACTTGATACAAACCGACTAGGCCCGGCGCCAAGCCCGAGAAGGTCACTGTGGCCGCGACGCCGCCTATGCTTACGGTGGGCGTGGTGGTGGTTTGCGACAGCGGGCTGGCGGAAGCCGCGGAACCGCTGGCCGGCTGGTTCGTGACAGCTCCCAACCCCGTACAATAGATGGATATGTACTCACTGCCGCGCATGACCGGGCGGGAGCCGGAGAAGGCGCCCACGGGCGCGGCGATGGACGCCGTGCCCGCAATCAAGATATTCCCTTGGCCGGTACCTTGCGAGTTAGTGGTGTAAATCCCCGGCGCGAATGGGGCCAGGTTGACAGTGATGGGATCGCTGGGAAGACCTTGGACGTTGTCGGTCAAGATCGCCTCCGAATGCCCACTCAACTGCCAGGGAATCTGGATATTGACTTGGCTTGGGGATGCAAAGAACTTGGGCACGGCGACCGACTGATCGAATAACATCCGCGCGCCTGCGAGCATGGTCGGCAAAGGCGTCGCCGCGGCCTGAGCAGTGTCGAGCGACAGGCCGGCGCCAAAGACCGCGACGATGCTGCCCGGGGCGACGGGCGCGCCCGGGGCAAAGCTCGCGGCATTTACCGCGCCGCCGGGATAGATAAGCGGAGGCGGGCCGAAAATGGGCGGGAAGATGCGGTGATAGGGAGAACCATTGCTTGTCAGGCCACTGACGGCAACCCTGAAGGGAACATTGGGCGCTCCTACGCTGCCGACAAATTCATCCTCATCGGCATTGGGATCTCCCTGCGCCAGTTGGATAGTCTGAAGCGTCGCGCCCGTCCAGGCTCAGGAACTTGAACTCGGCGGTCTGAAAAGGCCCGAGCAAGCTGGCCAGAGCTGTGTAAGGGGGAGGAGTTTGAAAAGGGTCCTCGAGCGGGAACAACCCTTCATGGCCCGGGCGCCCGGTCAGAGTGACGAAGTCGAACCGGTTGAGGCGCAAGTCACTCTTGGCCAGAGCCTGCACCCAGAACTCCCCGAACCCGCTGGCTTGCAAATGCCACGTGCCACTCTGGGGCGAATCGACGCTAAGCACATAGCCACCGCGCAGCGCGGTAAAGGGGCCCGTAACCACGCCGGAAGGCGAGGAGATGGTTGGCTGGAAGCAGAAGCTTTCCACATCGCAGAGGACCGAGAACGTGATGCTCTCGACAGTGTCGTCGACGGGAACAGAGTACTCGTAAATCTCCCCATTGGACATTCCGCTGGCCGACAGGAGTTGCACCAGACGCCCGGAAAGGCCAGGGCGGACCAGCGCGAGACTGTCGTCGGTCTCCTCCCGAGCGAGGATTCCAACATGCCCGCCCGACATGTGCGCTATTCAGCTCACGGCCGGGTGGGGCTGGAACCGGGTACAGGGGCTGGGGAAATGCGCCGAGATTTCCGCCCCCTTCGCTCGGGCGGCCTTGATGAGGTCATCGGTCAAGCCCAGGTCATTAGGAGTATTGTGAGAATAAAGGAAAATCCGGGCTTGACTCTGGCTCGCCGAGATAGCCTCCTGCAACGCGTCCAATTGCGGACCCTCGCAGCCGCCCCCGTGGGCTTGCAGCGCATTAACGGCGGCCAGAAACTCGGTCGCATTGGCCGTCACCACAGGCGGGTCGACCTGGACGTCGTCAAAGTGCACCAGCACATACTGCGCGGGCTCGTCCTCGGTGTTCCTGACCTCGTTGACCAGGTTGGTCAATTCCGCTTGCAACAACGGCACTTCGGTCTGCATGTTGGTGGTGTCCACGGCCACCGCCAGCGTCCCGCCCACGTCCATCAAGGCCTTGATGGCCCGCGGGTTGTTGGCTACCGCCGGGTCATTCAGAATCTGATTCACGTAGTCAATGCTGGCTTGAATCGCCAGTTGTTTGGCGACTGGAAAGCCATCTCGTCCCGGTTCGTCCTTGCTGATGCCTCCCGGACAAAGTATCGGAATGCCCCCATGCCGGCACTTCCCCTTGTCCTCAGGCCCGCTGTAGCACCAGTCAACATCATCGAAGTATCCAGTCGTCAACCACGTGAACCCCGTACCTTCAAGGTTGTTGTGGTCTGTTTCGCAGGTCGGGATGTCAATTGTCGCTGTCGGCGGCGGCCCCGTGTTGCCTTGCCCCCACGACTGTCTCCCCAAGCGGGTGTCGATCGTGCCGGCGTATGTCGTTAGATTGATCCAATTGCTGTGAGAGTAGTAATCCTGAAGAGTGTGCAGCATCCCACCAAGGAGTTTTCGAGCGGCGGCGCCATCTGGTGAGGGCCCAGCGATATTGTCAATGATGGTAGCTTTCGTCACCTCGAGTCTCACGGTGCTTCCGGCGAAGTCTTCACTGTCGAAATGAAGGAACGAGAGGGCATGCAAGGCCGGATGGTCCGTTTCCTTGTTTGCTTGCACGATCTGGTCAATCGCTCTGTCCGAAAACCTGAGAGTCTGTCCTTGGACGACCACCGTGATACCGCCGAGCGCCGCTCTGGTGATCCCCAGATGCCCATAGTCCTTCGGATGGAATGCGAAAGCTGGTTCCAAAGCAAACAGGGCGATGACAAGTACGACAGCTAATTTCTTTCTGCACGTTTTCATGGGTTCCGTCCCTTCCTTGTGCCCCTTATCCCAGACCTTGCCTCCATTCCCTCTCAGGAGCGGAAGCGGGAGAAAAGATGCGCAACAAGGGATGCACAAACCGAAAAGATGACGTACCAATAGAGGAACGCGGACACTAACAGCGCAATCCAAGAGAAGTGCCCCTCATAGCCTAGCCACACGATAAAGGCGTAAGGCATAACGAAAGGCAGTACAGCGTACTGAACAAAGATGGGGCCGTGGCGAGCCATTCCACCTACGAGAAGGGCACCGACGGTTAAGCAGGGCCCGACCATCACCGAGAAGATGAGCTTCGCCCACGTGGGCCGGAAGACGTCTTTGAGAGTTGTCAGCACGTCAGTTTCTCCTGTTTAGGATGGCGTCCGCCCGTAACTCGATATCCGGGAAGAACCTCCTCGGGGATTCTGGAGAAGAAACCACGCGCCATGGCAGATTCCTCCACGTGCACTTTCTGCGGCGCGCTAACTGCGTGGCCGAAGCCTACGACCATAGGGCAGGGCTGTCAAGCACTTGGATATGCTAGTAGGCCTTGGCGAAGATGGCGTTTGCTGCTTGACTCCCGTATGCTCGTGGCCTACCATCGCTGTCGAGTCGGGGGTTTGAAGATGCGCGCAATCCCGAGGCGCAGAGGCTAATGGTCGAAGACTATTTCGAAGAACAAGAGCAGGTTGCTCGCCGGCGCAAGCGCGACTGGCAGCTTCGCCTGACCATCGCCCTGACCGTGGGTGTCATCGGAGTGGGGCTGGCGCTCTATGGGGTGCTCTCTGTCGCCCGCCAAGGTGATCTTCCATGGGGCCAGACCCTCGCCGGGCCGCTCCTCTACGGCCTTTTTGCTCTGGTCGTGCTGCTGGACCTCTACCTGGCCCAGAAGGAAGCCATCATCCAGGGCCTGGAGCAGGAGGCGGTCAAGCAGAAGATTGAAGCCGAGTTGAACCGCGAGCTCGCCCTGCTCGACCCGGTCACCGAGCTTTATAACCGCCGCTACCTGCGGGTGCTGTTGCAGCGGGAGCTGAACCGCGTCCAGCGCTACAACCTGCCGCTCTCGATGATGCTGGCCGACATCACCGGCTTCCGCCGCGTCAACGAAAGCCTCGGCCACACCGGCGGCGACGTCGTGCTGCGCCAGATTGCCTACATCTTCCGCAACCAGACCCGCAACTCCGACATCATCGTGCGCTTCGGCGGCGACGAGTTCCTGCTTGTCCTCCCCGACACAGAGGACGAAGGCGCCTACATTCTCACCGACCGCCTCAAGCAGGGATTGCGTGACTGGAGCGCCCGCAGCGGCATGTCGGAGTTCGGCCTGCGCTTCGCCATCGGCGTCGTCCGCTACACCCCGGAGCGCCGCCTGGATGAGATTCTGGAGCTGGCCGAGCAACGCATGCTCCGCGACCGGCAGAAGGAGGAGGCCGCCGAAAAGGAACGACGCGGCGCCGCCGCGCGCGCCGAGGGGAGCGCTTCCTAACGATCGCCTCTTCTCCGCGGCACCGTTCTCGCTATGCGCACTATTCACATTCGTTGTCACGTCTGCGGCTCCCGCGCCGATGTGGTCCTCGGTCCGATGGAGGAGGAGCGCCTGCGCGAAACCGGCTACCTGACGCGGCTCTGCAAGGAGTGTCGCGGCCAGACTCGCTGGGAACCGGTCACCGGCACTACTCTGCCAACCCATTTGGCGGATATCGAGATCGAAGAGGAAGCCGTCCACGTCCCCGTATTGGTCATTGACGACGATGAAAGCATCCTGGCGGTGCTCGATAAGGCCTTAAGCAAAGAGAACTACGACGTCGAGCTCGCCAACTCCGGCCGCGAAGCCATGACCTTGCTGGCGCGGGGCGAGTATGCGCTCATCATCTCCGATATCCGCATGCCGGCCTTTGACGGCAAGCAGCTCTTTCAATTCCTCGATGAACACATGCCGGACCTCAAGGATCGCGTCATCTTTCTCACCGGCGACACCGCCAATCCGGAGACGATGAAGTTCCTCAGCGAAGTCGGGCGCCCCTATCTCACCAAGCCCGTTGACCTCCAGAAGCTCTCCCAAGTGCTGCGCGAGGCGCTGGGCTCGGACTAGCGCGATGAGCCACGACGAGCACGAAACGCCCGCCGCGGAGAACGGCACGCCGGGGCCGCTGGAAACGCCCCCCGAGGGCTCCGCCGAATCTCCTGCCCCTCCCGGCCCGAGCCTGTGGACGCGTCTGCGCGTCGCCTGGATGGCATTCTTCGCCGGGCTGCGCGGCCTGCCGGTCAGCCTCGATGGCACGGTTCCCATCGAGCAGACGCTCGTCCAGAAGGAGCTGGAGAGCAAGGTCGAAAGGCTCAGCGCCACCGTGGAAGAACTCCGGGGCCAGCTCGCCGGGCGCGAGCAGGAACTCAAAGAGCGCTCCGCAGCCCTCAAGGAAGTCCGCCGCGAGTTGAAGCACACCGAGTCCTCCGCCAGCAACACCGAAAAGCAGCTTCGCCGCCAGCTCGAGAAGACCGAGAAGCACGAGAAGGAGCAGCAGGAGCGAATCGCTCAGCTCGAGTCAGTCCTGGAGGCTGTGCGCGCAGAGTTGAGCCAGACCCAAGCGATGCTGGAAGCCCGCCAGCGGGAACTGAACGAACTGCGCGCCGAAGCGGAACGTCACGAGCACGCCCTGCGCCGCGAAGCCGACGCCCGGGCGGAGAAGCTCCGCGAAAGCGACTCCCGCCTGGCCCGGCTGGAAGAGGAACTGGCGTCGCAACGCACCGCGCTCGAGCAGCTCCGCCACGAAAACTCCGCGGCCACCGCCCACCGCGAAGAAGCCGAGCGGCAGGTGCGCACCCTGCGTGCCGAACTGGCCGATGCGAACCATGCCCTCCAAGAACTGCAACGCGAGGCGGCATCACTCAAAGAAACGAGCGCGCAAGTGGAGGACTTGCGGAGCGAGGTCGAGCGCTGGCGTGGCGCCGCGCGCGACGCCGAAGCCGCAGCCGAAAAGGCGCGCCAGGAGGCAGCCGCCGCGCACGAGGCGGCGCCGGCCAAGCGCAAGGCGGCCAAAGCAGCGGACGAAGGGGAGGTGGCAGTCAAGCTGGCCGAGCTCGAGTCACGCCTGCGCGACCTCGAACGCGAGCGTGACCAGTTGCTTCATCAGCGCACTGCGCTCGAGCGTGAGCGCGAAGCCATCAACCATCGCGTCGAAGCGCTCCTCCACGAGCACGAGCGCCAGCGCACCCGCGCCGACCGCATCGAAGCTGTGCTGCGGGAGTTCTACACCGAAACCGTCAGCCCGCTCACCGTCGCCAAAGCGTCCCTCGAGCTCCTCCAAGGCAAGCAGTTAGGCAAGGGCGATCGCGAGAACCTGCAGGACGTCCACGACACCATCGAGCAGCTCAACCAGCAGCTCACCAAGCTGCGCCAGCAACTGGCCAGCAGCGAGTCCTGACCCTCAGCCCGTCCGCTGCCGCAAGCGCCGCACCGAATCCAGAATCGAGCTTACTACCGGGAGCCGCGTAAACTCCTCCAGCGAGTAGCGCGCCTTGCGGCGCCAGTTAGGTCGCTCGCGGCTGCTCGTGCCAGGGATGTTCTGCGGCTCGGTCTCGCCCCACAGATCCTCCAGGTTCAGAAGGATCGCCCCGGCTCGACTCGCCGCCAGGAACTCAGCGCAGGCGCGGAACACGGAGGACGAATCTGTGGCCTTTCCTTTCAGCCAGCCGGTACGGCGAAGTATTCGCGCCATCAGGACCCGCCGCCGCAGTCGCGCCTGATGTTGAGCGCGCGCGGCCGCCGGGCTCATCAGACCCAGGGCGCATCGGTCAGCGATGTCGCGCCCCTCCCACCAGCCAGCAAACGGTGGCATGTCGTGCGTGTTAAGGCTGGCCAGCGCATCCGCCGGCACCCGCTTCAGCGCCCGCTGAACACCGCCCTCGACTTCGTACTGCACCACAAACATTTTCAGAATCCCGTGGCGACTCATGGTCGAGTTGACGTACGGGGGCACGACACCCAGGTTCTCCCCCACGACGGCGGCGTGCTGCCGATGCGACTCAAGGCAGAGCAACGCGTAGACTTCCTCGGCACGATAATGCACGTACGCGCCCTCGCCCGCGGGCACGCCTGCCGGAATCCAGAACAAGCGGTGCAGCCCGGCAACGTGGTCGATGCGCACCAGGTCGGCGTAGCGCATTTGATGGCGCAGGCAGGCAATCAAGTAGCGATAACCGTGCTCGCGGATGCGCTCTGGATGCAAGGGCGGGAAACCCCAATTCTGGCCCTGCGTCCACACGCGGTCGGCAGGCGCCCCCACGCAGGTCCCCAGCGCAAACGCGCGCTGCTCGCGCCACACGTCGTACCCCTCCGAGTGCGTCCCGATAGGCAGGTCGAGGTTGAGCCCGGCACCGTAGCGCCGCGCGTGTGCCGCCAGACGTTTCATCTGCCGGTTGGCCAGCCATTGAACGTAGAGGTGGTAGCGGCGGTCGCTCTCCTCGTAATCGCCCGGCCGCAAATCGCCCCCGCGCAGCCGTGCTGGCCATTGCGACCACGGCCGGCGGCGCAGCTCAGTTGTAGCCCGAAAGCGGGTGTAGTCTTCGAGCTGCGGCGTAGTCTTGAGAAAGCGGCAAAATTCCGGCGGCGGCCCGCCGCGCCGCGAGAAGAAAGTCTGTGCCAGTCCCTCCAAGATTTCTCGCTTGAGCGCCATCCCACGCCGGTAGTCGACAAGCGGCTCCCGGTGCAGTTGCTCCAGCGCTCTCCGAAACTGAGCTGAATTCAGCCGGCGCTGCGCGCTCGGGCACTGAACCAGCTCCGGCGCCTGTGTCACATCAAGATAGAACTCGCTCCAGAACAGTCGGCTGACCGGCGAGTAGGGGCTGGGTTCGAACAGCTCATTGAGAAATGCCGGCAGCAAGGGCAGCGTTCCGAGCAGGCAGCTTCCTTGCCGCCCGGCCCACGCCGCGAACCGCTTGAGATCGGAAAAGTCGCCCGCACCCCAGCTCCCTTCCGTATGAAGCGCATAGAGCGGCAGGAACACGCTCCAGCACCGCCTCTTCCCCGGCGGGGCATAGGCTTTGGTGGGTGCGGCAATTACCAGAGCGTCTGACTGCTCGCCCCCGAGCTCCACTCGCAAGCGGTGATAGCCGAGCGGCAATGGCGGCAGTCGCAGCCCCCTCGCGACGTAGCCGACGCCGTCCACCTCTTCTCGCCACCGCACCGGCAGGTCGTCCAACGAGGCGACCCAGCGCTTGCCGCCGCCATGCTCGAACCTGATGGCGATTTTCACGCGGCCACCAGGATGACGCGTCGGAAGACAAAGCGCTGCCTCAGTCGGCCGGCCATCCCACGTCACCATTACCGGTTCCAAGCGGCGCTCCCATTTCGCTCGCCGTTGTCCTCGCAGTGCGCGTGGTGCGTCGCTTGGAGAACGCAACTCCACTCCTAGAGCGCGCAGCACACCCAGCAACGTCTCCACTGAAACCGGGCGCGGGCGTCCGGTACGGAAGTCGGGGTATGAAGTTTCGACGCCGCAGTGGCGGGCGAGTTCCAGTAACGGTGTGGGAATCGGCCGGCGGTCGGGCACGGCGCCATCATACAGCGATGCCCAACTTCGCAAGAGGGCTTATTCGTCAGAAATACGGCACCGGGATGACGATGACCGGGCGGCGGTAAATGCGGCGGTCGTAGTAGAAGTCGCGCCGGCAGCCGTACTTCTTGGCCAGGCCGGGCGGCAGGTCGCAGTTCCCCCAACCCACCTTGTTGCCTCGGCTCCAGCCGTACGGACGACCGACGTGGCGGTCGGGGACTACAATCACCCGCGGCGAACGATCGACCACAACCACGCGCGGACGCCGGTCGTCATGGCGGCGGCCACGATGCCGGGCTTCCGCCGGCGCTGCCGCCAGAACCACCAGCGCCATCACCGCTACGGCAAGCGGTAAGAGGCGAAATCTCATTTCACACCTCCTCCCCACTAGGACGCGTTCCGCGCCCATGCCGTTGCTTCTTGTTTCTAGGCGGCTACCCGGCGAGCATTTTCCCAGCTGCACTACCCAACCGTCTTGCTCGCGAGTAGAATGGTCGTTCCCGCAACCGAACAGGAGGCTCCATGAAAATCAGCGACGTACTGTTGCCGGAGTTCGACAACGAAATGGCCAGCACGCGCAAGGTGCTCGAGCGCGTGCCGGAAGGCAAGCCCGACTTCAAGCCTCACCCCAAGTCCATGCCGCTGGCGCGACTGGCCGGACACGTGGCCGAGTTGCCTCTGTGGGGCGTGACCACGCTCACCCAGGACTCGTTCGACTTCTCTCCGCCCGACGGCACCCAGTATCAGCCGGCGCTGATGACCTCGCGGGCCGAGCTGCTGGCGCAGTTCGACGATGGAGTAGCCAAGACGCGCGCGGCACTTGCGGCGGCCAGCGACGACGCCTGGCTGCGCCCGTGGTCGCTGCTCAGCGGTGGCAAGACGCTCTTCAGCATGCCGAAGCTCGCCGTCTGGCGCGGCTTTGTGATGAGCCACCTCATCCACCACCGCGCCCAGCTCGGCGTCTACCTGCGCCTGAACGACGTTCCCGTGCCGTCCATCTACGGCCCCTCCGCCGACGAATCGCCTTTCTAGCCACGAGGGTGCATCGCCGGGCACAAAGGCAAAAACCGGCGCGCCGGGAGTTTGCTACTTTGCGGGAGGCGGGCTGGCTGCTGCTGGTGCGAGACTGCACCAGCCGTCTGCAACCTGACACTCGAGGCGGCTCACCTTACTGCCGTCTTCGAGCTCCACAGCTTCCTTGAGGACAACCGCAACCTTCCCGGTTGCGCGACGAACTGCTGTGATGGTCGCCACGCGCCAACCCCCGCCGGGACCGCGGAACACTTTGGCTCCGGTGGCGTCCTGAAAACCGCTTTTCCAATCACCGGTGACCTTCAGACCGCGAAAGTGCAGTAGAACTTGATCACCGGGCTTCAGGGCCCCTAGATCCGAGCTGGCCAGTTTGTAACCGCCCAAGGAGCCCTCGGCTCCTTCATACACCTCAAATCGGACGGCGACGCCGTCGCGGGAGATGACTTCGCCCGTGCCCCAAGTAGAGGTCAGCGTCTCATTGTGTCGAACCGTGTGATCCCGTCGGTTCAAGAAGCGCTCCGGCGAGCCGGCCTCGTAGCGGGCTGGGGGCGGCGCTGGGACCAGAAACTCCCCGGCCACTTCGTAATCCAGTTGCTGAATCTTCCGCCCGTCTTCCAAGGTGATTTGCTCTTCGAACTTCACCGTCACTCGTGGGCCCGACGATTCAAGAGACTTCAAGCTCACGGCACGCCAGCCCCCGAAGTCGTCTCGAAATATCTTTCCCCCCGCCGCGTCGTGCCACCCGCTGAAGAAATCGCCTTGGACGTCGATTCCATAGAAATGCAGTGGAATCTGGTCGCCCATCTTCACGGCTTCAAGGTCAGCCTTGGCCAGCTTGTAGCCGATGACTTGCCCCGTCGCATCTTCGTGCAGTAGGAACTTCACTCGCGCCTTGTCCCGAGTGATGATTTCGCCCGTATCCCAGAAGAAGTTTGCCATGCCCGCCCCCGTGCTGACTGCACGCTGCGTCTTAATCTCAAACCCTTGGGCGAACGCCGGCGCGGCGAACAAACTGAGCAGAGCAAGAGACGCAATGGCGGACGGAAGCTTGCGAGTCATCCTCGACCTCCTCTTCGTATATGGTATTCAGGTTCTCAGGACGGGTCAAGCGCTACGGCGCGCAGAGCGAGGCTTTTCGCTCGCCTTGCGGCGGCGGCTCCAGTACCACCAGTTGGCTTGCACAGCGGCCAAACGCGGGTTGCGGGCTTGGGCCACCGCCGCGCGAAAGGTGTCGAGCACGCAGATGTCCTGGCTCTGTCCGGTGCGCCGGCAGAGCTCCTCGTAGAGTTGCTCCGGATTGCGCCGCGCCAGCTGCGCCACACTGCGCACGCCCAGCCGCTCGAAGTCGCGCAGCATCGCCGGGCCGACCGAAACCAGGTCCCCCAGCGCTCGTGTGTCCTTCATCGCGTCGTGTTACTTCGGCTGCGGGACGATGCGCAGGTAGGGCCGTGGCGCCTTCCAGCCGCCGGGGAACTTCTGCTTGGCCTGTTCGTCCGACACGCTGGTGAGGATGATGACGTCGTCGCCCGGCTTCCAGTTCACCGGTGTGGCCACCTGGTGCTTGGCGGTGAGCTGCATCGCATCGAGCACGCGCAGCACTTCGTCGAAGTTTCGACCGGTGCTCATCGGGTAGCTGAGCATGAGCTTGATTTTCTTGTCGGGGCCGATGACGAAGACGGTGCGCACGGTGGCGTTGTCGGCCGGGGTACGGCCGTCGCAGCTTGTGCCCGCGTCGGCGGGCAGCATGTCGTAGAGCTTAGCCACCTTGAGCTCCGGGTCGCCGATCAGCGGGTAGTCCACTCTGGCGCCCTGGGTTTCTTCAATGTCGGCCTTCCACTTCTTGTGGTCTTCCACCCGGTCGACACTCAGGCCGATGACCTTGCAGTTGCGCTTGCGGAATTCCTCCTGCAGCTTGGCCATGTACCCCAGCTCGGTGGTGCACACCGGTGTGAAGTCCTTCGGGTGGGAGAACAGAATCGCCCAGCCGTCGCCGATCCATTCATGGAAGTTGATGGGGCCGTGGGTGGTCTCGGCGGTGAAGTTTGGTGCTTCGTCATTGATGCGGAGTGCCATAAATCCCCTCCTGAGAAAAGTGCCTGCTGGCGATCAAGCGCTGCGGGAGGCCTGCTCGGCTTAGCAGGCAGCTACCAGTTTACTCAGAAACCGCAGGGCCGTCCAGTCGGTCAGAACCTGCGGGCACGACAGGAACGCTTCGTCTAATGGTGCCTTCGGCAAACTTGGAGGCGTGGGCCCGGGATTGGAGGCGCGGGGGGGATTCGAACCCCCGAATGGAGGTTTTGCAGACCTCTCCCTTGGGCCACTTGGGTACCGCGCCGTAGAATCCAGTATAGCGAAAAGCTCGGCATGCCGCACGCGGCGCCTATGCGGATCCATCGCCCATATTGCAAGCTCGGGGTTTCGCCCGCGGGCTCGGCACCCCCAATGCGGCTCAACCTGGGTTCCGCGTCCTGAAGGCAAGTGTAAGAGTCACAGAGTGAAAGAGTCAAAGAGACAAGGCCCTCCTCAGGCGCGGGCAGTGGGAACGGGCGCGCTCAGGTCGACTTCACGCAGAGCCCGGGCGGAGTCTTCCGGCGGCGTGGGGTTGATGTAGAAACCGGTGCCCCACTCGAAGCCCGCCACCCTGGTGAGCTTGGGCATGAACTCCAGGTGCCAGTGGTAGAAGGGCTCCGTGTCTTCGCGCATGGGCGTGGTGTGCAGCACGAAGTTGTAGGCAGGACGGTCGAGCAGCAGGTCGCTGCGCTGCAGCAGGTTGCGCAGCGCCCGCGCCAGCTTCTCGTAGGCTTTGGAGGGCGCTTCTTCAAACGACGCTCCGTGGTGCTTGGGCAGAATCCAAGTCTCGAACGGGAAGCGCGGCGCGTAGGGCGAGACGGTGAGGAAGTCGTCGTCCTCCGCAACGATGCGCACGCCCGACTGCCGCTCCTGCCGGATGATGTCGCAGAAGATGCAGCGCTCCTTCATCAGGTAATACTGCTTGGCGCCGTCCACCTCTTCGCGCACGCGCTTGGGGACGATGGGCAAGGCGATGAGCTGCGAGTGGGTGTGCTCGAGTGAGGCACCGGCGGCCGCGCCGTGGTTCTTGAAGATGAGCACGTACTTGAAGCGCTTGTCCTTCTTCAGGTCGACGATGCGGTCGCGGTAGGCCCAGAGCACGTCCTCGACCCGCTTTTCGGCCAGCCAACTCAGGCTGGTGTCGTGGTCGGGCGACTCGATAATGACCTCGTGGGCGCCGATGCCGCTGACCTTGTCGAACAGGCCTTCGCCGCTGCGCTCCAACTCACCCTCGATGCCCAGCGCCGGGAACTTGTTCGGCACCACCCGCAGGCTCCAGCCCGGCGTGTTGGGCGGCGAGCCGTTGGAGCGGTAGGCGATGATTTCCGGCGGCGTCTTCTCTTCGTTGCCGTAGCAGAAGGGGCAGAACTTGTTGCCTTCGATGAGCACCGGCTCGCGGGCGTAGTCGCTGGGGCGCTTGGCGCGCTCGGTGGCGATGATGACCCAGCGGCCGATGATGGGGTCCTTGCGCAGCTCCGGCATCCGTCAGTCCTTTCCTTGTAGCTGCATCTTCCAGATTGTCTTCGATTGAATCGTCCGAGTGCAAGCGATCCAGCGACCATCGGGCGAGACTTGAGGGTCGAGCAGAGTCGCAGGCTCCTGGGCCAGTTGGACAGGCGCGCCGCCGCTGCGCGGGATGGCGAGCAGTCGCATCCGGCCACCGGCGAGCGCCGAGTAGACGATGGCCTTCCCATTCGGCGTCCAGTCCAACCCGCCATAGGTGTTCTGGGGCCGAGCCGTCTCCGGTACCGCAGGGAAAAGAAGAAGGAGAGCCAACGCGAGCGACAGAGCAAAACTCGCCCCCCTCATGGCCTCGTATTATTCAGCATCCCGCACGCCCGGCCAAGCTTCAGCGCGAACCGAAGGCGCCCTTGTGAAGTCGGACAATGGGCGGAGCGCCCGCCGACGCCTCGATGGCCAGGATATCGAAGCGATAGCGGATGTCGGCCATGTTGAGGCGGCGGAGGTAGTCTTCGGCCATGCCAATGACGTGGCGCTGCTTGGCGTGATCCACGGCCTCTTCGGGCGGGCCACCGGTGGCGGTGGTGCGCGTCTTGACCTCGACGAAGGCCAGCACGCCGTCATCCCAGCCAATCAAGTCAATCTCGCCATGGCGGTGCGGGACGCGGTAGTTGCGCCCCACCACCGTGTAGCCGTGGCGTCGCAGATACCAGTAGGCATAGGTTTCGCCGCGCACGCCGGTGCGGCGCCGCTCTCGGCCCTCGTCCGCCTCGCCGCGAACCTCGGCGTCTCGAAAGCCCGCGCGAGAAGCCATCCAATGCACCAGTGGGAATGCGGCGCGGGGCAGCAAGCCGACACGCCGGCGCGGCGCTGCCTTGGTGTTCGCAGTCGAAGAGCGACGCGAGCCGTCGGCGCGCGCCAGCCGCCGCACTTGAACGACGGAGCGAATCAGTTCCGGCAGGTTGTTCTTGCTGCGGCCGGCCTGGCGCCCGATAAACGTGAACGGCACCTCGACCACTCGCCACGGCTCGGTCTGCACCAGCACTTCGAGCAGAATCTTGTAGCCGAGCGGCTGGAGACACTTGCCCTCGATGACTTCGCGCCGCACCGCGAAGCACCCCGAAAGCGGGTCGCGCAACGCGGCCACACGCGGCAAGAGGAGGCGAGTGAGCGAAGCGCTCAGGTAGGAGCTGTAGAGCCGCAGTAGATTCCAGCCCTGCGTCTGGCCGCCGGCGACGTAGCGGCTGGCCACCGCCAAGTCGGCGCCCTCCTTAAGCGCGCGCAGCAGGTCAAGCAGCACCGATGGCGGGTGCTGCCCATCCGCGTCCATCACGGCCAGAACGGGTGCTCGCGCCGTCTGCCAGCCGGCCACCACCGCCGTTCCCAAGCCGGCCCTGGCGGGGCGATGGAGGACTCGGACGAGGCCAGGATGAGCGGCGGCGAGCTCGTCGGCGACGGCGCCGGTGCCGTCGGGCGAATTGTCGTCCACGATGATGACTTCGACCCGTGCCCGGTTGTCGTGGTGGAAGGCCTCGAGCAGCTCCGACACCAGTCGCCGAAGGCTTTCCGCCTCGTTGTAGGTAGGCAGGACGACCGAAATATCCGGCCGCAAGCTTGCACCCGGCACGTTGGACGCGTTGTTGGAGGTCGTAGCGATGCGCGTATTTTAGCGCGCTTCGACCTCGGTCAAGGAGTCTTCGAGCAGCTCCAAGGCGCAGTCGGCCTGCTCCTGGTCGATGACCAGCGGCGGCATCAGGCGCAAGGTGTTGGGCCCGCAGCCGAGGATCAGCAGACCGCGCTTGAAGGCGGCCTCGACGACGGCGTTGCGTTCGTCGGTTGCGCGCTCCTTGGTCTGCTTGTCGCGCACTAGCTCGATGCCGATCATCAGCCCGCGTCCGCGGACTTCGCCCACCAGGCGATGGCGCTGTGGCCAGTCGGCCAGACGCCCGAGCATGTAGTCGCCCAGCTTCCGAGCGTTCTCCATCAGGCCGTTCTCCAGCAGCCGCATCGTGGCCAGAGCTGCGGCGATGCAAACTGGGTTGCCGCCAAAGGTGGAGGCATGCGCGCCGGGCGGCCAGCTCATTACTTCGGCGCGAGCCACCACGGCACCCAGCGGCATCCCAGAGGCGATGCCCTTGGCGATGCAGACGATGTCGGGCGTGATGCCGAAGTGCTCGCTCGCCCACCAGCGGCCGGTGCGACCCATCCCGCTCTGCACCTCGTCGGCCACCAGCAGAATGCCGTGCTGGCGGCAGAGGCGCTCGATGCCCTGGAGGAATTCTCTCGGCGGGACCACATAGCCGCCTTCACCTTGGATCGGCTCGACCACAATCGCGGCGACGTCCTTGGGCGAGACCACAGTCTTGAGAATGACGTTCTCCAGTTGACTCAGGCAGGCCTCAGCGCAACGCTCCGGCGGCGCGCCCATGGGGCAGCGGTAGGCATAGGCGTAGGGCGCATGCACAACGCCGGGAAGGAACGGCCCCATGCGCTCGCGTTGAACCGCCTTGCTGGAGGTCAGCGAGAGCGAGCCATAGGTCCGGCCGTGAAAGCAGTTGTAGAAGGCAACGAAGTGGGTTCGGCCGGTGAACCAGCGGGCTAGCTTGAGTGCGCACTCGATGGCCTCGGTGCCGGAGTTGGTGAAGAAGGTACGCTTGGGCCCGGCGCCGGGCGTGATCGATTCGAGCTTGCTGGCCAGCTCAATCATGCTCTCGTAGTAGAAGTCGGTGCCGGACATGTGGATGAGCTCAGCGGCCTGGCGCTGGATCGCCTCCACAACTTCAGGGTGGCAGTGCCCGGTTGCGACCACGGCGATGCCGGCGGAGAAATCGAGAAAGCGGTTGCCGTCCACATCCTCCACAATCGCGCCCTGGGCCCGGCGCGCCACCAGCGAGTAGCTGCGGGTGTAGGAGGGCGAGATGTAGCGGGCGTCGAGCTCAACGATTCGCCGCGCCTCGGGACCGGGTAGCGACGTCTTTAACTGCGGAAGTTTCTCGGAAGCCACGTTCAGTGTTTTCGGCATGAAAGTCTCCTTTTCTGGGCAGCGCCCACAGGTTTGGGAACCCGACAGGCAGGATGCCTGTCCCACGGCGAGGGAGACTTAGTCGACGCCGAAAAGGTTGGGACGGGAAAAAACGGGAAGACGACAGCGCAGGAAAGTTTTGACGCACTTGACGCTGGTCATGGTGTCCTTCCGGCTCGCCACAGGAATGATAGCATGGTAGGCTAGCGAAACGAAAGGACTACCGGACGACGAATCCCGCGCTGGGGTGTGCTGTCTTGTAGGAGGCAGAAAGCACGGCGCGGGATTCGCCGCCGGATTCAGAGCGTCATCGCAATCGAGCCCGCCCGGGAGCTCGCGTCGCGGTCTGCCGCACCATCAAGACCGCCGGACGGATGTCGACGAACTGCGCGCCCAACTCCCCTTTGCCGGAGCAGATCCCGACCAGCCTGCCCTCCAGGGTCCACAGGCCGCCGCCGCTGTTGCCGCGCGCTACCAGGATGTTGGTGCGCACGTAGCGTCCGACGACCGAGCCCACGCGACCGAAGCTGGCGTGCTGCTCCCAGCCGTTTTGGGGAAAGCCAAGGGTGAAAACCTCGTCGGTTACGGTGGGTGAAGCAGGCTGGGCGCCGGGGCAATCAACCGGAGCCTCCACCAGCGCCAACTCATAGAACGGATGAACGACAAGCGGCGCACGCTGCCATTCCGACTTGGTATCCAGCCCGGCCAAACGAAAGAGCTTCTGGTCGCGGATTACATGGGCGGCGGTAACGGCGATCCCGTCGCCCAGGCAGACGGCGGCGCCCAGCGTACGGCCGCGGGCGTCTTCCACTCGCAGGGTGGAATGCAACGCCTGCAAGTACGCCGAATCGGCGCTGTGAATGGTTGCAGCGCAACCGACCAGCACCAGCAACAGGAACAACGATCGAGTTGAAACTGCGTTGTCTCCACGCCTGCCCATGCCGACATGCTAGAGAGCGGCTACGTATGTGTCAAATTGATTGATTTAATCACTATAATGAGATACCGTCATAGCCACCGGCATGGCCCCGGAACTGGAAACCCGACACCTGAAGCTGGTGGCGGCCATAGCTGCCGAAGGCAGCGTCACTCGCGCTGCCCAGCGACTGCATCTGACCCAGTCCGCCCTTAGCCACCAGCTCCGCGACCTGGAAGTCCACTTAGGAACGCCGGTCTTCGAACGACTCAGCAAGAAGATGGTCTTGACGCCCGCCGGCGAGCGGTTGCTGCGCGCCGCCGAGCGGGTGCTGGAAGAGTTGGCGCGGACGGAAACCGAAATCCAGCGTGCCAAGTCGGGCGCCTATGAAACCCTGCGGATCAGCACGCATTGTTACACCTGTTACCACTGGCTGCCGTCGCGGCTGGCGCTGTTCGAGCGCAAGTTCCCCAACGTAGAGGTCCGCATCGTGGTCGACGCGACCCCAAACCCCTTCGAAGCCTTGCTGCAGGGCAAGCTGGACCTGGCGATTGTTCACGCCCCCGTGCAGCACCGCATGTTGTCGTATCAGCCGCTGTTTCAGGATGAGCTCGTGGTCATCGTGTCGCGCAAGCATCCGCTCGCTCGCCAAACCCATTTCCCGCTGCCAACTTTCGCCGATGAAACTCTGCTCATCTACCCTCCCCGAGAGCGCAGCCGGGTGCTGAAGGACGTCCTGAATCCGGCGGGGATCGTGCCGCGCTGCGTTCAGGAAGTCGAGTTGACCGAGGCGGTGGTTGCGCTGGTCAAGGCCGGCGCCGGCGTCAGTGTGCTGGCGCGCTGGGCGGTGGCGCCGGAGCTACGAGCGGGGGAGATTCGCGCTCTGCGGCTAACCAAGGACGGCTACTACCGAACCTGGAGCGCGGCCATGCACCGGAACCACAAGAACCGGACCGTTCTCCAGGAATTCGTGAACCTGCTGGCCAAGCACCCACTGACTACCGCCCTTCCGGAGGAAAAAAAGCAAAGGAAGCCTGCAGCCCGATCCTAGGACCGCTTCCAGCGCACGCCGTCTTTGGTGTCTTCGAGAATGATTCCCTGCTTGGCGAGCTGGTCGCGGATTTCGTCGGAGCGCTTGAAGTCGCGCCGGGCGCGCGCTTGGCCACGCTCTGAGATCAACGCCTCGACTTCGGCATCGCTGAGGCCAGCCGTCCTCGCCAGTTGAAGACCGGCGAGCTTCTCCCGGTCGTCGTCCGTGAGAACAGCCAGAACCCCGTCAAAGTGCTGGAGGGCGTTTTCGAGTGCCGGAGCGTCACCAGCGCGGAAGGTGCCATGGTCCATGGCGGTGTTGATGTCGCGCACAAGGTTGAAAACGGCCGCCAGAGCTTCGGCGGTGTTGAGGTCGTCGTCGAGGGCGGCGTCAAACTCCTCGATCGCGCGCGCTGCGCGGGCTGCCGCGTCCGAACTCCCGTCGGGAAACTTCTCCGTGCGCAGGCGCAGCCGAAAGTTGCGCAGCCGCTCGACTGAGCTGGCGGCCTGCTGCAAGCCGGCGAAAGTGAAGTTGAGCTGGCGCCGGTAGGGGACGGAGGCCAGCAGGTACCGGATCGTGGAGGGTTTGTGGCCCTGAGCGAAGAGGTCGCGCAGGGTGTAAAAATTCCCCAGCGACTTGGACATTTTTTCCCCTTCGACAATCAGGTGCTCGGCGTGCAGCCAGTAGCGCACGAAGGGCTTGCCGGTGGCGGCCTCCGACTGGGCAATCTCGTTTTCGTGGTGCGGGAAGGCGAGGTCGATGCCGCCGGTGTGGATGTCAAGCGTCTCGCCCAGGTACTTCATCGCCATGGCCGAGCACTCGATGTGCCACCCGGGACGGCCGGCGCCCAGTGGCGTGTTCCAGTAGTGCTCGCCGGGTTTGCGGGCCTTCCACAGCGCGAAGTCGCGCGCGTCGGCCTTTTCGTAGCGGTCGACTTCGACCCGGGCGCCGGGCTGGATGCCGGCGAGGTCGATCTTCGACAGCCGCCCGTACTGCGGAAATTTGCGGATGCTGAAGTAGACCGAGCCTTCGCTCTGGTAGGTGAAGGTCTTCTCGCGTAGCCGCTCGATCAGCCGCACCATGTCGTCAATGTGGTCGGTGGCACGGACGACTTTCTCCGGCGTCTCCAGGTTCAGCATCCGCATGTCGTCGAGAAACGCCTGAGTGTACTTCTCGGTGTAGTCGCGGATGCTGACCCCGGCGGCGGCGGCGTTGGCAATGATGCGGTCGTCCACGTCGGTGATGTTCATCACCTGCTCGACCTGGAAGCCGCGCGCCCGCAGGTGCCGCCGCAGGATGTCCTGAAAAACAAAGGTGCGGAAGTTTCCGATGTGGGCGTAGTCGTAGACCGTCGGGCCGCAGGTGTAGATGCGGACCCGAGGCGGGTCGAGCGGCTGGAACTTTTCGACTCTGCCGCTCAGCGTGTTTTGAAAACGCAACACGGTTCGTTTCGCGCCACCAAGCGAATCTCGGATTCTAGCTGCCGGTGTCCAGAGTGGTCAATCGCGCCAGGTATATGCGCTAACCAACAGAAAATCAAAGGCTTACTTGCAGGCGCCGGGGAGAGTCAACACCTGGCCGGGGAGTATCAGGTCGGGGTTGCGGAGCTGGTTGGTCTGGGCGATGCAGGTCCAGGCGGTGCCGCGGCCGAAGCGCGCCTGCGCCAGTTGCCAGAGCGTATCGCCGTGCTCCACACGAACCACCGGCGCGTCAGTTGCGGTGGCCACCGTAGCCGCCGCGAAGCCGGTGGTTTCGGGCAATTGAATTACGTCGCCGATGCGAATCACGTTCGGGTCGGTAATCTGCGGATTCGCTTTCGCGATCCAGCGCCACGCGTTTCCATCGCCGAGATGTCGCGCGGCGATTTTCCAGAGCGAGTCGCCGCGCCGAACCCGGATTGCTTTCTTCCCGTTTGAGATTTCTGTTTCCGTCTCATCCAGCGGCACGACCATGCGCACGGCGGGCGCAACTTCGATTCTCAACGGCCGCCGCAGCGGAACTGTCGGCGCAATGCCGGGCGCCGGCGCGGGTTGCTCGGCGATGCGGGCGCGCACTTTGCTCGCCGGCTCGAGTTGCAGAACCGGCGGCGTCGTGCGCAACGGTCTCGTGCCCCGTGACTCTCTCACCAGCTTCGCCTCCTGTGCCCAGCGAGCTTCACGAGCCAGCCGCGCTTCCTTCATCAAGCGGTCGCGCGGGGCGATAAGCGCCAGCGGCGTGTCGGGCAGCCGCGTCTCAAAAGCGGCCACGGCGGAGGTCGCGGTTTCCAGATGCGGAGTCACAGGCGGGGCGGACTGGCGGGCAGCTTCGAGGCAGGCACGGTCCTTGGCGTCGAGAATCTGTGGCCGCGCCAAGTCGTCGTTGGTGTAGACGCGAGCCGGGCACGGTGATTGCGCCCGGCGCTCGCGCGCCTGCCGGGCGACGTCCCCGAGGGTTTGAGCGGAAGCGAGAGAGGTCAGCAGGACGCCGCTGGCGAAAACAACGGCACCGAGCCCGATCCGAACCTTCCAGAGCGCCTGCATATAGGACCTATGATTCCGACGGGCCCGACGCGCGTATGAAACCAGAGTGAGCGCGGGAAATCAAGAGGTTTTTTCTCCGTAGTACGAATCGAGCGGCCCGGCGATGATGCGGCGCACGCGCTCCATGAAGGGCTCGACACCGTCGCGGGTCAGTCCCGTCGTCTCAATCGTGTCGTGCAGGTAGACGACAATCTTGCCCGGATTCAACAGGCAGCTTCCCTTGTGGTTGAACTCGAACGAGCCGACGATGGTCATCGGGACGATCGGGTATTGCAGGTGCGGCAGGAGCTGAAAAATCCCTTTGCGGAACGGCCCCAGGCGGCCGTCGAGCGTGCGCGAGCCTTCGGGAAACACAATCACGCTGACGCCGTCATCGAGTGCCTTCTTGGTGCTCTCCAGCAGCCGCTTGAGCGCCGTGGGCGTGGTGGTGGCCGGCACGGGAATGTTGCCGAAGCGCTTCATCATCCAGCCATAGGCGGGAATCTTGAAGTGCGACTCCAGCTCCCAGCCGCGCACAAACTGCGGGATGGCGGAGTAAATCACGAAAGCGTCGAAAAGGTTGACGTGGTTGCAGAGAAAAATGCTGGTGCGGTTGGGGTCAAAGCCCGGCGCACGCACTACCCCGAATTCTGCACCGGCCACCCGAAGAATGTTGCGGAAGAAAACCCGCTGCGGCCGGTCGTTCTTGCGCGGATCCTTAAAGATGCCGAGGATGACCAGCCAGGTGCAGACGGGGAAGAAGTAGAGCCCGCTGAGCGCCCAGCGATAGAGCGAGCGTATATGGCGCCAGAGCGTGCTCATGCCACCACCGTGAGAGCGCGAGGCAGGACGTCGAGCCGCAGAGGATGCGCGGTCATGACTTCGCCGTCCACCATGATGTTCACCGGGCCGTCAAGCTCGAACTCCACCTGGCGTACCCCGCGACGCTCCGCCAGCGGGTGCTCGATGTGCGAGCCGTCGTAGAGCCCACGCAGGTTGGCCACCAGGCCTAGCCGGCCGATGGGGCCCCAGTAGACATACTCGATGAGGCCGTCGGCGGGGTCGGCCTGCGGCGCAATCAGCATATGCCCGCCGGTGTAGCTGCTGTTGTTGAAGCTCAGAAACAGGCAGCGGCGGCGGTCGTACTCGGGGTCATCGTCGACGCGCAGAGGGAAGGCGCGGCGCTCGAGCCGCGCCAGGCAGGCCAGAACCCCGAGCCAATAGCCCAGCGGGCCGAGGTGCTTCAGCTTGCGGTCGCGTATCACGGCGACATCGGCGGCGAAGCCCAGGCTGAGCAGGTTGATGTAGTGAAGCACGCCGTCGCGGTGGGTCAGGCGCAGAACGTCGCAGGGGCGTTGGTGGTCGGCCTTCAGCGCCTCCAGCGCGTGCTCCAGCACGCGGGCGCTGAACTCACGCACGAAGGAGTTGCCGGTGCCGAGCGGGAGGAACCCCAGCGTGGGCGTGGGGGCATCGGGCGCGCGCGGGAATAGGCCGTTTGTGATTTCAAATGTCGTTCCGTCGCCGCCCACCGCCAGGAAGCGCCGGAAGCCGCGCCGCTCGCCTTCGCGCGCCAGCTCGCTGCCCTGCCCCGGGCGCTCGATTTCGACGCTTTCGATTGTGAGCCCGGCGGCACGCAGTTGCGCCAGCGCCGTTCCGGCCAGCTCGCCGCAGCGGCCGCCACCGGCGGCGGGATTGATGATGGCGAGGTAGGCGTCGCTCACAGGGTTTGAACCGCGCTGCGGTCGAGCCGCAGGCGGATCTGTCCCGCCAGCAGCTCGCGCTTGATTTTGAGCGAGGCGGTGCGCGGGAAATCTTCTTCCCAAACCAGGTAACCGCCTACGCGCTTGAAATCGAGCAGGCGCCGGTTGCGCTCGGCCAGCTCGCGCACGACGGCATCGGTTAAGGTTTGGCCGGGTTCGGCGTGCAGCACCACGACGAGCTGCTCGCCGCCAAGTTGCTTTTGCGGCCAGAGATAGTTGGCCGCGAACACGCAGTATTCCTTCACCGGCAGGCCTTCAAAGGCGTTCTCGATGTCCTCGGGGTAAACGTTCTTGCCACCTTCGGTGACGATCATGTTCTTGCGACGGCCGAAGAGCTGCAGGTGGCCGGTGGGATCGAGGCGCCCGAGGTCGCCAGTGTAGAGCCAGCCGCCGCGGATGGTCTCGGCGGTGAGCTCGGGGTCGTCGAGATAGTGGGACATCACCGTGCGGCTGCGCACCGCCACTTCGCCGATGCCGTCGCCGTCGGGGCCGACGATCTTTACTTCCATCCCAGGCAGCGGCTTGCCCACCGTGTCGGCGCGGAACGGGCGCAGGTCGTTGACGGTTACGGCGGTGCCCGCTTCGGTCAGCCCATAGCCATTCACGACCGGAATGCCGAGGTCGTAGAGGAATTGCAGCGTCGAAGGCTCGGCGAAGGCGCCGCCGACTATCATGGCTCGCAGCTCGCCGCCAAAGGCTTCGTGGACCTGCGGCAGCAACCGCCGGCTGAGCGACGGCTTCGGGCCCTTTCGAGTCAGGGTGCGATTTATCGCGACGAGCGCGTTGAGCGCCAAGCGCTTCGCCGCGGGCAGTTGCGCGAAGCGCTCCCGCAGGCCTTTTTCGATGTTCTTCACCACCAGCGGCACCAGGCTGACGTAGGTGATGCGGTAGCGCGCGAAGGACTCGCGCACGAACTCCGGGCGCAGCGTGCGCAGGTGGACCACGCAGGCGCCGCAGACAAACGGCCCGATGAAGCCGACCATGAAGTCAATGGCGTGGTTGGTGGGCAGGATGCTCAGGTAGCGCACGCCCGGCCAGAAAGGATACCAGGCGGTGAGCGCGATGCACTGTTCGAGGTAGTTCTCGTGCGTCATCACGCAGCCCTTGGGGCGGCCGCCGGTACCGGAGGAGTAGACGATGCTGGCCCAGTCGCTGCGCTGGCGTGGGACGAACGCTGGCTCGCCCGTGGCCTTGAATTCTTCCCAACGCATAGCGCCAGCTAGATCAGCGTTGGGCGGCGCTTCGGTGACCAGCACCAGCTTGACGTTGGTGTCGCCGAGACCGCCGGCTTGGACCATGTTGCGCCAGAGGAAGTACTCGGTGATGAGCACGCTGGCCTGGGAGTGCTTGAGCAGCGCGATGTGCTCAGGCGCGGTCAACTTGAAGTCGAGCGGCACCAGCACGCCGCCGGCGTGGAAGATGGCGTAGGCGGAAATCAGCCACTTCGACTGGTTAGTCATGATGATGCTGGCGCGGGAGCTGGCGCCGAAGCCGGAGTCCTGTAGCGCCCTCGCCAACGGCAGCGCGGCGGCCTTAAAGTCGCGGTAGGTCAGCCGGGCTTTCTTCTTCCCGCGGTCGTCCTCAACCAGACAGACTTCGTCGGCCCAGAGCTCGAGCGCATCGCGCAGCGCCGCCCCGAGTGATTGATATTTGCTGAGGTCGAGCATGCTAACGAGGCAAGGAGGCACGCGGGCAGAGAGGCAGGGAAACTCGCGAGCCGACGTTCTTCATTTCTTTGCCTCCCAGCTTCCTTGCCTCCCTGCCTCGTTGACTTACAGGCGAGATTGTATGCGCTCTGCGAGCGTTTTGAAGTCGGTTACGCCCTGGAATTCGTAGTCGGGGAGCTCAACGCCGAAGTGCTGCTCGAGCCGCGTCAGCAGCTCCAGCGCCTGGAAGCTGTTGATGCCGAGCTTCTTGAAGAGGTCATCCTCGGGCTTCAGCTCGGCCCGCGGCACATTGAACTGCTTCGCCGCAAGATTCAGTATTTCTTCCAGAACATGATCAAGGGGAGGCATGTTTCGCTCTCCGAATAGCCAATTAGCGTGTGCTTCGGCGCGGACGCTTAATGCTGCAACTTTCTTGCTATTTGCTCAAGCCCAGCTTCATTTTTGAATCTGTCAATACCGTCCTCAGGCACGACTACCTTGTCGAACCCTGAAGGAACTTTCTGATGGTGGTTCCTGACCCAGTTGCGTGGCAGCGTGTAGAACTCAAGATGCCTGGGGTCTGTAGGCTTGGGTTTGGAACCGTAGAAATAGCCGATATTCAGAAACACGGCGACTAGGTAATCAAATGCGCCGAGAGCATCCCGCCTAATCGGAACTGCCCTGTTGCAGTCTATCTGGTATCTGCTCTTAACCTGAATGCGAACCGACCGTTTGGTGGCACGCTTCGGGTCAGGGTGAACACATATGATGTCGTAGCCTCTGTTATTCGGAGGTGCCTTGTAAGCCAATATGTTTCTGCGAAGTAGGTATCCCATGATTAGATTTTCAGCACTCGATTGCCCAAGCTTGTAATCTACCTTTCCCTTTCGGCTCTTTGCGAATCGCTTCATGGCAGGCACCCAGCTTTTCCTTTTACCTGGTCTTAGTCAAGGCAGATAGGGTAGTGCATCTTTGCTTTCGACGAATTTGCGCAGGGCGGCTTCGACCGTCGGGCGGGAGAAGAGCTCGCAGAACAAATCAATCTCCTGGCGTAGTTCTTCGTGCGGAATGGGCTTGAGGAAGCGCTTGGCGGCCGCGCTCGTCTCGCGGTCAAACTTGCCTATCTGGGCGGCGGTGGCGCGGGCCAGCTTGAGCGCCTCGCCTTCGGCCGCCAGTTGACTTACCAACCCCACGCCGTGCGCGCGCGCGGCGTTGAGGCTGCGGCCGGTGAGCAGCAGGTCGCGGACGACGGCGTTGCCGAGGTCGCGCTTCAGCCGCGGGATGCCGCCGAAGCCAGGCACCAAGCCCAGGCGCAGCTCCGGAAAACAGAAGCGGGCCAGCTTATCGGCGATGATGAGGTCGCACGTCAATGCCAGCTCGAACCCGCCGCCGAAGCAAACGCCGTGCACAGCCGCAATGGTGGTGAGCGGCAAGGCGTCAATCGAGTTCATCACCGCGTGGATGCGATCGAGAAAGCTGCGCACGCCAAACTGCCGGTCGGCCTCGGGCAAGCCCTGAATCCCCTTGTAGAGCTCGCGCAGGTCGGCCCCGGCGCTGAAGCCTTGCTTGAGCTTGCTGTAGATGACGACGGCGCGAGCTTCGTTCTCGGCGGCCCTGAGCGCCTCGACAAACTGCTCCAGCTCGCCCAGGGTCGCGGTGCCAATTTCGTTGCACGGCTCGCGATGGAGCGCCAGCTCGACCACGCCCTCGCGCACCTCCCAGCTCAGCGTTTTGCCGTTAAACTCTTTCACTCTGTCACCCTGTTAGGTTACTTTCCTCTCGTACATCGCTTCGATTTCTACGCGCCAACGGGCGGCGATGGCGTCGCGCTTCAGCTTCCCGTTTGCGGTCAGCAGGCCGTTCTCGATGGTAAACGCTTCCGGGCAGATATGGAAAGCGTGGATGCGCTTGTAGTGGGGCAGGCCGTCGTTGAAGCGCGCCAGCGCGGTCTCAACCTGCTCGCGCACCGCCGCGCCGGTTACGAGCGCCGCCAGGTAGCTGCGCTGGTCGCCCACCAGCACGACTTGCTGGGCGCCGGGAATCTCCCGCGCCAGCGCGTCTTCGAGGGGCTCGGGGGCGATGTTGTGGCCCGAAGCCAGAATGAGCAGGTTCTTGATGCGGCCACGGATGCGCCAGTTGCCGCGGACGTTGACCTCGCCCTGGTCGCCGGTGTGGAACCAGCCGTCGCGCAGCACCTTGGCGGTTTCTTCGGGGCGGTTCCAGTAGCCGGGAAAAATGTGCGGCCCGCGGACGAGGATTTCGTCGTTCTCGCCCAACTTCATCTCCGTGCCTTCGATGGCCGGGCCGACCCAGCCGGGCTCGACGCGCCCGGGAACGTCCATGGTGCAGATGGCCGTCGTTTCGGTGAGCCCGTAGACCTGGAGCACGGGAAGGCCGAGCATGAAAAAGAACTGCTGCGTCTCGAGCGCCAGCGGGGCCGAGCCGCAGATGAGCGCCCGCAGGTTAGGGCTGAGTTTCTTTCGAATCGCCGGAAAGACGATGCTGCGCGCCAAGGCAAGCCAGAGCGAATCCAGCGAGCCAGCCTTGCCTTCCTGCTGCCAGAACCATGCGGCTCGGCCGCGCGTGAAGAGCGCCCGCGCCAGCCCGCCGCGCTTCTCGATTTGCTCCTCGATTCCCTTCTTGACCCGCTCGAGCAGCGCCGGGACGTTGAGGAAATACTCAGGCGCCGCGAGGCGCATCTCGTCGGCGAGCTTGGTGAGGTCAGTCGAGAGCGTGATCACGGCGTTGCGGGAGAGGCCGCTGAGCAATGAAATCCAGGAGCCGGCGAAGCTGAGCGGCAGGTAGTGGAAGACGCGCTCGGGCGCGGGCCGCGGCTGACCCGTTAGCACATCGAGGCGCTGCGTGGTGCACTTCAGCATGTGGTTGAGGTTGCCGACAGTGAGCACGACGCCCTTGGCGTCGCCAGAAGTGCCGGAGGTGTAGATGATGGTGACGGGGTCCGCGTCGGCGCGCAGCTCGGGCGCGTCGCTGATGCCCTCGGCGCTCTCTGCGAACACTTCATCTAACAACGGCGTGGGCGGCAGGACGGCCAGTTCCTTCGCCAGCGCATCGCGCAGGGCGGCGTCGGCGCAGCAGACCATCGAGGCGCCACTATCGCGCACCATGGCGGCCAGCTCTTTGGGCGCCTGGCGCGAATAGAGCGGGACGACGAGCACGCCTTCGGCCATCAGCGCCAAGTCGAGCGCCACCCAGCGGACGCTGTTGGGTGCGAGCAAGGCGCAGCGGTCGCCTTTCTTGAGGCCAGCGGCGCGAATGAAGCTGCGCGCGCGGCGCACCAGCTCCAGCACTTCGCCGGCGGTCGTCGCAGGAATCTGCCCGTCGCGCGCTTCCTGAAGCACAACGCGGCCTGGGTTGCGGCGCAGGCGCTCGAAGATGTTGTCGAGGAAGTTCACGGGGCGACTTGTGCCTCGGCAGTTTCGTATTCTTCAGCAAGCGCGCGCAGTGTGGGGCTGAGCGGCGGCAGGTAGTCTTCCCAACTCAGGATGCCGCCGCGCACGGGGAAATCGGGGTAGCGCTGCTGGATGTGCTCCTCGAAATAAACGCCCATGCGCGCCATCAGCTTAAGGTTCTTGACGACGACGCGGCCCATGGCCTCGCGCACCGCCTCGCGCTCGTTCCAGAGCGTCTTCATCACCTCGAGGAGCTTCGCCTCCAGCTCGGGGTCATCCACGGTCAGCAGCAGGTGCTGGTGGCCGCGCTCGTGCATCAGGTTGCGAATGCGCTCGTCCATAGTGATGCCGGCGGAGGGCACCCGCGCCGGCATGGAAGTCACGATGGCGTGGTAGCGGGAGGAGATCATGAGGTCGGCGCAGCGCAGCACGCTGACGAGCTGGTACATGTCGTAGTCGTCGGAGGTGAAGACCGGCGCGCCGCCGAGCTGTGCGGAGAGGTCGCGGCAAGCCAGCGCGTCGAGCCGCTCCATCGCCACCAGCACAACGAACATGCCGCGCTGCTTGGCGAAGGCGCCCATGGCCTTCGCCCACGCGTCGAGGTAGCGCCGATAAGCCGCGCGGCGTTCGGGGCCGTAGGTGTGGAAATAAATCGTGCGGTACTGGCTGTCCTTGTAGGCGCCGGTAAGCGTGCGCGCCACCAGCTTGGCGAGCGAGGGCTTGACCGGCCACCAGAAGGGGTTAATGGGGCAGGCGACCAGCACCGGGCGGCGCTCATCCCAGCCGGCTGCGGCCAGGGCGCGGCGGCTGTAGTCGGTGCCGAGCGGCTCGAAGGTCCACGCGGTGTCGGTGCCGAGCTCGGAGGGAATGCCCAACTGGCTGAGCACGACGCGGGACTCTTCGTTGCGGGTGATGATGAACGACTCGCGGCAATAGCGCCGGCACATGGCAGCGAGCAGCGGGTCCATCTCGCCGGCTTCAGCCCCGTAGCCGACCGAGAGCTTGTTCTGGGCGGCGGCGATGCCGAGCGAGCCGATCATCATGGTAGTGAGCGCGTTGGCGAACTTGCTTTTGAACATTGAACCTTCGCAGGCCACCACGCCGTGGTGCTGCGGCACCTCGCGGTACAGAAACGGCGGGTAGACATCGGGCAGGTGCACCTGGCGGACGCCGCTGAAATAACCGCGGGTGGCGGCGAAGTTCTGGCTCATCACGCTGAGCTCAAGCTTGTCTTCACCCAGGATGTGGCGGATCTGGCGGAGCATTTCCTCGACTCGAACATCGGAGCCGGTGTTGCGCGTGCCGTTGTAGCCGGCGAACAGCAGGCTCAGCTTGCGTCCGGGCCGCCAGGGCTCGCCCGCGCCCAGCATCCACTTCAGGCGGGCGCGTTCGATGAGGCTCGCCACCCAGCCCATCAGCAGCACGTCGGTCATTCGCGAACCTTCACTCCGGCCAGGGGCGATAGGGATAGCTGAAGTTGTGCTCCTGGCTGAACTTCAGCAGGCCGTAGGCGTACTTCGAGAAGGGCGCGGGCACGCGGCCCAGCTCGGTGGTGACGCGGGTGTTGTCGAAGACGGTGTTCCACACGAGATAGGGAAGGAAAACTTTCATCAGCGAGGCGCCGTAGCCGACGGGGTTGCCGCGCCAGTTGGAGAGGCGGTCGACCACCCAGGTGAACGGCGCTTCCAAAGCAGGCGCATAGACCGGCCGCGTGGTGCGCTGGGCGTCGGCCAACGCGTCAGTCAATTCCTCGTAGGTCTGCGAGCCGGTGCCGGAGGAGAGGTGGTAGGTGTCGTGCGCGGGCTTCTCTTTCTGGTGCAGCGCTACGATGGCGTCGGCGACGTAGTCCACCGGAACGATGTCCACCTTGTCGCGCGCCCGCAGCGGCAGCACCGGCAAGCCGGCGAGAAAAACGAAGGCGCGCACCATGTCGAACTGAGTGGTCTCGGGCCGCCGGCTGTCGCCCAGCACGATGCTGGGGCGGAAGATGGTGCGGGGCACGTCGGGTAGGAGCTGGCGAATCATGTGCTCGCAGAACTTTTTGGTGCGGGCGTAGGGGTCGTAGTCGGAGCGCTCCCAGTCGATGGCCTTGTCTTCCTCGACGACTTCGTTGGCACGCTGGCCGGCGACGGCGACAGTGCTGACGTGGCTGAAGCGGCGCAGCCCGTGGAGGTCGCGGGAGGCCATCGCCAGCTTCAGGACTTCCAGCGTGCCGCGGAGGTTGACGTTGAGGCAAGCTTTCTCCGACCTGCGGTTGAGCGAAGCGGCCACGTGGATTACGGAGTCGGTGGTCTGCACCAGCAGGCGGTAGTCATTGGGGCTGAGGCCGAAGTGGGGCTCGGTGAGGTCGCCGCGGAATAACGTGATGCGGCTCTTCAGGTGCTCGTGAAAGCGAGGAAAGTCGAGATGAATCTGCAGGGCGCGCCAGAGCCGTTCGGCGGCCTCGCGGTCGTCCTTGGCCCGCACCAGCAGATTGACCGGATCGCGGTGGCCTTCGAGCAGGTTGGCCAGCACGTGCGCGCCGATGTAGCCGGTGGACCCGGTTAGAAAAATAGCCATGAGCTACAGGGTAACACCTTGCGAGTCCGCTTCGGCGGGCTGGGATTCGAGCGGCGGCTGCAAGGGGCGCCGCGGGCGGGTTTCGAGCGGGCGGCCTTCGATGAGCGGATAGACCCAGCGGCGCAGCGCCGGCACGTGAATGTTGATCCAGTAGTCCCACCAGTCGATGGCGTGGGGCTCGTAGCTGAAGGCGTCGCGCTCTTCGGGCGGCAGCAGGGCGGAGAGCAGGGCGACATTCTGGGTTTCGAAGACGTGCTCGTTGTGAAGGATGAAGGGCTCGTAGAGCTCGATGAGCTTTTCGATGCGGACGAGTTCGCGCTCTTTCTTTTCGAAGGGCGGCTTGCGCAGCACCAGGGTGGTGGTGCGGTTGATGGCCTGGATGAGGGCGCGCTGCGCCGGCGCGGAGAGCGCCTGATAGCGCGCCTTCGACACCGGAATGGTGTCAAAGCGCGAGCGGAGGAAGAAGTGCAACCCTTCGAGCGCGCGGTAGTGTTTGCGGTGGGCGAGCGCGGTGAGCTCGATGGAGCGGCGCATGTCGCAGGGGTTGACGGCGGAGGTGGCAAGCTGGTAGAGGCGCTCGTGGCGGCGCTCCACCAGCGCGGCCGCCACCAGCACCATCCCGCGGCAGACCACGTCCACCGGAATCAGGTCGAGACACTTACGCTCATTCGAAGGGAGTTGCCGGAAATAAGTCCCCAGCAAATGCGAGAGGGGCGCCGAAGTGTTGATGCCTTCGTTCCAGCCGAGAAAAGGCTCGCGCACCGAGGTTTCGACGATGGAGGGGCGCACGACCGCTACGGGCAGGTCGGCGCCGCGGCGGGCGATGAGCGACTCCGCCAGGCTCTTGGTCAGCGTGTAGGTGTTGGGCCAGCCGAGCTCCCGGGCGCGCTTGACGCCGGCTTCAGTGAGCGCATTGCGCAGCCAGCGGCCGCGGTAGCGGCGGACGTGGTTCTCCAGCTCCTCCCCGGCGAGCGCCTTGCCTTTGGTGCGCTTGCGGACTTCGGCGCGCAGCTCCTCGCTGACTTCGGCGCTTTCGGCGCGCGCCTGAATCCGGCGGACTTCGCCGTGGAGCGCCTGCCATTCGCGCTCGGCGTCGAAGCCGGGAACGCGCGCCGGGGTGTAGTCGGGCTCGAGCTCCTCGGGGACGCGGCCGTCGCGGGCGCCGACAACGTAGCAGGTGGAAAGGTGCAGCAATGCGGCGCGGCGGCACTGGCGCTGGAAGTCGAGGATGTGCAGGACAGCGTCGACGTTGGTGCCGAGGGCATCCGGCAGCGTAGGATTGAAGTCGGTGAGGCCGGAGCTGTTGACGATGAGGTCGATCTGTTCGCGCAGCCGCGCCTGCACGTCCGCCGCAAGCCCCAGGCCGGGCTTGGCGACGTCACCTTCGACCACCTCGATGCGCTGGCGGAGGAACTCGCCCAGCCCACTCCCATGACGCTCGTGGAGCGGCTCGAAGACCGGCGATTCTTCGACAATTTTCTCGAAGCGGCGGACGGCGGGCTGGGAGCGCTTCCCGCGCACCAGCAGATAGACCTTGCCGACCTCGGGCAAGTCCATCAGCAGCTTGACCAGCCACACTTTGCCGATGAAGCCGGTGACGCCGATAAGCAGGATGTGCTTGCCGGCCAATGCCCGCCGCACGGAAAGGGGCTCGAGTGAGCGCCGCCCGTTGAAGCGCACCAGCGCGGGACGCGAGCGGGACAGGCGGCGCTGCGCGGGCACGATGGCGTTCATCAACTCTTTTTCGTCGGCAAAGCCCAGAGCCGAGATGAGCTTTTCCGCCGAGACGCGGCCGTCGGGGCGGCGAGAGACGAACCAGGCAAGGATGCTGCGGGGGCGGATGACGGGGTCGAGCAGGCGACCGGTGGCGTGGCCGTCGCGGAATTCGAGCCGGTTGGCGATGAGGCGGGCGACCCCGAGGTGCTCGGCCATCGGGCGGAGGATGTGGTCGAGCGCCTGGCCGACGAGCACGACTTCGGCGCCGCCGGCCCTCGCAGCGCGCAGCTTCTCGACGCTCTTCGGGTCGAGCCGCGATTTCAGATAGTAGTGAAAGTACTCCTCGCCGAGCAGGTCAAGACGGTCGCGGCTCACGCCGCGCAGCAGCGCATGCAAAGCCCGAGTGGCGCCGACGCGGTGAATCAGGTAGAGGAACGGCCGGAGAAAGATGAGCACTCCGAGCAGGCTGCGGCGCACCCAGCGCTCGGCAAAAGTGTGCGCGTTCCAGGTGAAGAACGCCACCGGGCGGGTGGCGTTCAGGCTCACCAGGCTGCCTTCCACGCGCCAGAAAACGATGTTGTGGCTCGAGTCCACGCGTTCTCCCCGACTCGGCGGACGCGGTTCCGATGCCTCGGCGTCCGCGGCCTGTATAGGTGGCGCAAAGTATAACAAGCCCGCGGCGGTTTTATCGAGGCGAGGTTATTTTCCCAGAAGGTGGCGGAGGGCGGGCTCGAGCCGCGGGTAGCGGAAGGCGTAACCCGCGGCGATGAGCCGCGCCGGCTCGACCCGGGCGCTGGAGAGCAGGAGTTCGTCCGCCATCTCGCCCAGCGCCAGCCGCGCCGCAAAGGCCGGCAGGGGGAAGAGGGTGGGACGGGAGAGCACGCGGCCGAGCGTCTGGGTGAACTCGGCGTTGGTGACGGCCTGGGGCGCGACGGCGTTCACCGGCCCGCGTAGGCTCTGGTTGGTGAGGGCGTGCTCGAAGGCGCCGATGACGTCATCGAGCGCAATCCAACTCCACCACTGCTTGCCGCTGCCAACGCGGCCGCCGAGGCCGAGCTTGAAGGGCAGAAGCATCTGCTTGAGCGCGCCGCCCTTGGGGTGCAGCACCACGCCGATGCGCAGGTGCACGACGCGGATGCCGGCGTCGGCGGCGGGCTGCGCGGCGGCTTCCCATTCGACGCAGGTGGAAGCGAGAAAGTTCTTCCCTGCCACGCTTTCTTCGCGGAGGACTTCGTCGCCGCGGTCGCCGTAGTAGCCCACCGCCGAGGCGCAGACGAGCACTTTCGGCTTGAGGTGAAGCTCCGCCAGCGTGCTCGCAATCAACCGAGTTCCGTCCACTCGGCTGTCGCGGATCCGCTGCTTCTTGGCGGGGGACCAGCGGCCGGTGATGGGCTCACCGGCGAGATGAATGACCGCGTCGCGGTTCTCCAGTCCCGCGGCTTCGAGCTTGCCGCCCTTGGGGTCCCAGTAGAGCGCCTGCTCGCCCGCCCGCGGGTAGTAGCGCACCAGCGGCGTGACCTTGTGACCGCCCGCCCGGAGCGAAGCCACCAGCGCCGACCCGATGAACCCGGATGCGCCGCTCACGACGATGTTCATAGCCAACCTCCGGCCTGGAGCACCTATTTACTTACGACAAGAGAGGGCTTGGAGTCGAGAGAATCCGGCACGCGCCGGCGCGAGTCTATAATGCCTGCGAGGGAAACGTGGCCCCTGTCAAAGATCCAGTCTGCGGGATGATGGTGGAGCCGGCGCGCGCCGCCGGCTCCTGCGAGTACAAGGGCAAGACCTACTACTTCTGCGCGCCGCATTGTCTGGAGAAGTTCCGTTCCACGCCGGAAAAGTATTTGACTGCGGGGCTGGTGGGCATCGGCATAGCGTCAGCGAAGCCCACGCCGACTCCAGCCGCGCCGGGACAGGTCTACACCTGCCCGATGGATCCCGAGGTGCGGCAGGCACAGCCCGGTGCTTGTCCCAGGTGCGGCATGGCGCTGGAGGCGCTGAGCCCGGCGCGGCCGGCCATCAAGACGCAGTACGTTTGCCCCATGCATCCGGAAATCGTGCGCGACGCGCCGGGCTCCTGCCCCATCTGCGGGATGGCGCTCGAGCCTCGCACCGCCACCGACGAGGAAGAAGAGAACCCCGAGCTGGTGGACATGCGGCGGCGGTTCTGGGTCAGCCTGGCGCTGACGGCGCCGGTCTTCTTCCTAGCGATGTCGGATTTGATTCCCGGCCAGCCGGTGCAGCACGCGCTCTCGCCGACGCTGATTCACTGGATTCAACTTCTGCTGGCGACCCCGGTGGTGCTGTGGGGCGGCAAGCCGTTCTTCGAGCGCGGCTGGGCGTCGCTGGTCAACCGCAGCCTCAACATGTTCACGCTTATCGCCATCGGCACCGGCACCGCTTACGGCTACAGCGTGGTGGCGGCGCTCGCACCGGGAATCTTTCCGGAGTCTTTCAGAGGCCACGGTGGCGCGGTCCCGGTTTACTTCGAGGCCGCGGCCGTCATCACCACGCTGGTGCTGCTGGGCCAAGTACTGGAGTTGCGGGCGCGGGCGCAGACTTCGAGCGCGCTCAAGGCGCTGCTGGGGTTGGCGCCGAAAACGGCGCGGCGGCTGCGCGATGGCGCGGAAGAGGACATCCCGCTCGAGCAGGTCCAGCCGGGCGATCGGCTGCGCGTGCGCCCGGGCGAGAAAGTCCCGGTGGACGGCATAGTGCTCGAAGGCACGAGCGCGGTGGACGAATCCATGGTCACCGGCGAGCCGATTCCGGTGGAGAAAGCGCCGGGGAGCAAGCTGGTGGGCGGCACGGTGAACGGCACCGGCAGCCTGATTATGCGCGCCGAGCGCGTGGGCGAGGAAACCCTGCTGGCGCAAATCGTGCGCCTGGTCGCTGAGGCGCAGCGCAGCCGCGCGCCCATCCAGCGGCTGGCGGACGTAGTGTCGGGCTACTTCGTGCCGCTGGTTGTTGCGGTCGCGGTCATCACCTTCATCGTCTGGGCGATTTGGGGGCCGGAGCCACGGCTGGCGCACGCGCTGGTGAACGCGGTGGCGGTGCTCATCATCGCCTGCCCGTGCGCGCTGGGACTGGCGACGCCGATGTCCATCATGGTCGGCACCGGGCGCGGGGCGACCGCGGGCGTGCTGATCCGCAACGCCGAGGCGCTCGAGGTGCTGGAGAAAGTCGACACGCTGGTGGTGGACAAGACCGGCACGCTGACGCAAGGCAAGCCGCAGTTGAGTTCGGTCGTCCTGGCGCCGGGCGCGAGCGTGAGCGAAGAGGAACTGGTCGGCCTGGCGGCGAGCCTCGAGCAGGCCAGCGAGCACCCGCTCGCCGCGGCCATTGTCGGCGCGGCGCGGGCCGCGAATCTGAAGCTCAGCCGCGGGGAAGAGTTCCGCTCGCTCACCGGCAAAGGCGTGCTGGGAACGATTGACGGCCGGCGCGTGGCGCTGGGCAACGTTGCGCTGATGAAGGAGCTTGGCGTTGACCCGGCGCCGCTGGCTGAGCAAGCCGAGGCGTTGCGGCGCGACGGGCAGACGGTGGTGTTCGTCGCCGTGGGCGGCCGAGCCGCGGGACTGCTGGGCGTCGCTGATCCCATCAAGGCGTCCACGCCGGAAGCCATTCGCCTGCTGCACGCCGACGGCGTGCGCATCGTGATGGTCACCGGCGACAGCCGCACCACCGCCGAGGCCGTTGCGCGCAAGTTGGGCATTGATGAAGTAATTGCCGAGGTCTTGCCGCAGCAGAAGAGCGAAGTGGTGAAGAAGCTTCAGGCTGGGAAGCGCGTGGTGGCCGTAGCCGGCGACGGCATCAACGATGCCCCGGCGCTGGCGCAGGCGGCGGTGGGCATCGCCATGGGCACGGGAACCGACGTGGCGATGGAGTCGGCCGGCATAACGCTAGTCAAGGGCGACCTGCGCGGCATTGCGCGGGCCCGGCGGCTGAGCCGCGCCACCATGCGCAACATCCGGCAGAACCTTTTCTTCGCTTTCATCTACAACACGCTGGGCGTTCCGCTGGCCGCCGGCGTGCTCTATCCCTTCTTCGGCCTGCTGCTCAGCCCGATGATTGCCGCGGCGGCGATGACCTTCAGCTCAGTCTCGGTGATAGCCAACGCCCTCCGCCTGCGCGCCGCACAGCTTTAGCCACAAAGACACAAAGGGATACTTTTGAAAAGCTATTCTTTCTTTGCGCCTTCGTGTCTTTGTGGCTATTTTGCTTCGAGGACGCGGGTGAGGAAGTCGAGGGTGTCGGGCTCGTCCCACTCCAGCGCGCCGATAATCTTGCGCACCAGGCGTCCCTGGCGGTCGATGACGTAGGTTTCGGGATACATGAAGGTGCCGTACTGGCGCGAGATGCGTTTCTCCGGGTCGCGCACGGTGGCGAAGGTGATGTTGTTCGAGCGCAGGAAATTTTCGTAGACCACCGGGTCTTCGTCCACGCTGACGGCGAGAATGATCAGCCCCTGGGGGCCCAGCCGCCGGTGCAGGCGCTCGAGTGAAGGAATCTCGGTGACGCAGGGCGGGCACCAGGTAGCCCAGAAGTTGAGCAGCACCACCTGGCCGCGGAGATCGCGCAGCTCGCGCGGCTGGCCGTTCAGCACAAAGCTGAAGTTGGGCGCTTCCTCGCCGGCCTCGGGCGCTTCGACGCGGCTGCCGGGCTGACGCATCCCGAGCAGCAGCGCCAGCAGCACCAGACCGAGCACCACCGGTGTGACCTTGTCTTTCACGCGCCCATCCTATCCGCTATAATCGGCTTTCCCTTCTCAGCCCCGCGCACCCTGAGAAGACTCTCTCTACTACGATGCCAGAGCCACAGGTCAGCGCCATTGTACCGGCGCGCAACGAGGAAGCCAACATCGCCGCGGCGGTGGAGTCGCTGGCGGCGCAGACGGTGCCGGTGGAAATCATCGTGGTGAACGACGGCTCGACCGACCGCACCGGCGAGATCCTCGCCGAGTTGCAGCAACGGCTGCCGAACCTGCGCGTCGTAGAAACCACTGAGCTGCCCGAAGGCTGGACGGGCAAGAACCACGCCGTCGCCAGCGGCATTGAGCACGCCAAGGCGCCGTGGCTGCTGCTGACCGACGCCGACGTGATCCACGCGCCCCACGCCGTCGAAGCGGCGCTCGGCATCGCGCGCCAGACCGGCGCGGCGATGCTGTCGTTCTCGCCCGATCAGTACATGCCGACCTGGTGGGAGAAGGCGACGATCCCGTTCGTCTATTGCCGCCTCGCGGAAGAATTCCCCTACGAGCGGGTGAACGATCCCGAGGACAAGCTGGCGGCGGCCAACGGCGAGTGGCTGCTGGTGCCGCGCGTGGCCTACAACGCCGTCGGCGGCCATGCGGCGGTGAAGGATGAAATGCTGGAAGACGTGGCGCTGGCCCGGCTGCTGAAGCGCTCCGGGTGCCGGCTGCACTTCGCCCGCGCCAACGGCCTGGCGCGCTCGCGGATGTACCTGAGCTTCGACGAAATGTGGGAGGGCTGGACGAAGAATCTCTTCCCGCTCTTCGGCCGGCGCCGCGGCACGGTGGCGGGCGCGGTGGCCGGGGCGGCGCTCGACTCGCTGGTCGTGCTGCTGGCGCTCGCCGCTCTCTGGGGCATCTGGCAGGGCTGGCCGGTGAGCCGCTGGGTGCTGGCGTTGAACCTGGGCATCCTCGGCTGGCGGCACTACCAATACGGAAAAGCGCTGCGGCAGAACCGCTACCCGATGGTTTGTTTGCTCTACTACACGCTGGGCAGCGTGCTGTTTGCGGCGCTGATGCTCTACTCGGCGCGCAAGTACCTGCGCGGCGAGCCGCTGCGCTGGAAGGGCCGCCAGTACGCCGCGCCGGGGAAATGACGCGCTGCATCGAATGACGCGAGGAGACAACCGATGAAGGCCCGCGAAAAAGAAATCGTCCTGCGCGAAGAAAAAATGCAGGAAGAGTTCCCGGCGCTGGTGCGGCGGCTGCTGGCGGCGCTGGGCGAAGACCCCGACCGCGAAGGGCTGCGGCACACGCCCGAGCGGGTCGAGCGCGCCCTGCGCTTCCTGACCGCGGGCTACCAGAAGGACCCGGCCAAAGTCATCAACTCGGCCTGCTACTCGCTGGCCTACGACGAAATGGTCATCGTCAAAGACATCGAGTTCTTCAGCCTGTGCGAGCACCACCTCCTGCCGTTCTTCGGCCGCTGCCACATCGCCTACATCCCCAAGCAGAAAGTGGTGGGGCTGAGCAAGCTGCCGCGGCTGGTGAACGTCTTCGCGCACCGCTTGCAGTTGCAGGAGCGGCTGACCAACCAGATCGCCCGCACGCTGTGGGAGCAGCTCGAGCCCAAGGGCGTGGGCGTCATCGTCGAGGCGCGCCACTTCTGCATGATGATGCGCGGGGTGGAGAAGAAGGGCTCGGTCACCGTCACCAGCTCCATGCTCGGCCTCTTCCGCGACAACGACCGCACCCGCCACGAGTTCCTCTCGCTGGTGCAATCCGACCGCAAGAGCTGAACTCGCCGGCGGCGGCGTTCGAAATTTTTCCGAGAAACGTGTGTGGCGCGCCGCGCTCGCGAACATGGGCTACTCGCGCGATCCCTCGTCGGCGTGCACGCAGCCGATTAAGCAAGAAACGCACGGTGGCACCGGCGTCCCGCCGGTGACCTGCCGGCGTAGCTGGGCGAAGTCTGTGGTTCCGACGATCCTCGGGTTGCCGTTTCTGCGCCGCTGTGGTAGTCTATTGCGCGAGAGGAAAACGAAGAGGAGAAAAGAAAAGAGGACTCGGCACGCTATGGGTCTGGCCCGGGAAGCCAAGACAGGGTTGATTGAGCGCCATCGTCTGCACAAGGCGGACACGGGTTCGCCGGAAGTGCAGATTGCCATTTTGAGCGAGCGTATCAGCCAGCTCACCGGGCATTTCAAGACCCACAGCAAAGACCACGCGTCGCGCCGCGGCTTGATTCAGATGGTCAGCCGCCGCCGCCGCCTTCTGGACTACCTGAAGAACAACGACTCCGAGCGCTACAAGGCCGTGGTCGAGAAACTCGGTTTGCGCAAGTAACGCGCGCCGCCCGTTTCCCCAGGAAGCCCAGAAATCCCCGAGTCGCTTTGTTTCTGTTGCGGATGGATTCAGAAACAGGTTCTGCAATCCCCAGCCTTCTGGGCGAATTCCTTTCCAACCCCACTGAACAGGGAGCCGCTCGAGTCCCCGCCTGCGGCGGGCAAGCGCTTCCGGAGGAACTGAAATGGCACATCGAGTAGAAGTGGAAATCGGCGGCCGCCCGCTCATTCTGGAAACGGGCGAGCTGGCCAAGCAGGCCAACGGCAGCGCGCTGGTGCGCTACGGCGACACCGTGGTGCTGGTCACCGCCTGCGCTCAAACCGAGCCGCGCGAAGGAATCGATTTCTTCCCGCTCACCTGCGACTACCGCGAATATCAGTACGCCGCCGGGCGCATCCCGGGCGGCTTCTTCAAGCGCGAAGGACGGCCGAGCGAAAAGGAAATCGTCACCTCGCGCCTGATTGACCGGCCACACCGGCCGCTCTTCCCCGAAGGGTTTCAGAACGAGACCCAGATTATTGCCCTGGTGCTCTCGGCCGACACCGAGAACGACCCCGACGTGCTGAGCGTCACCGGAGCGTCAGCCGCGCTTTACTGGTCGGACATCCCCTTCACCACGCCGGTGGCCGCGGTGCGCGTCGGCCTGGTGGACGGGCGCCTGGTCGCCAACCCCACCTACGACGAGCAGAAGAAGAGTTTGCTCAACCTCGTCGTTGCCGCCACCCAGGACGCCATCGTCATGGTCGAAGCCGGCGCCCGCGAAGTCGCGGAAGACACGGTGGCCGAAGCGTTGCAGTTCGGCCACGAGCAGGCCCGCAAAATCCTCGCCGGGGTCGAGCAGGTCTATCAGCAGCTCAACCCCAAAAAGTGGCCGGTCTCCCCGCCCGCCCTCAACCAGGAGCTCTACCAGGAAATCGAATCCAAGTACCGCGAGCGCATCCTGGAAGCCGCCGACACCGCCAAGCACCCCAAGAAGGAAAGCTATGCGCTGCTCGACGCGCTCAAGAAGGAGCTGGTCGAGTCCATTCCCGAAGAAGAGGAAGAGAAGCGCGCCGAAGCCGCGCGCTACTTCACCCTGCTTCGCGAGCGGCTGTTCCGCGAGCAGGTGCTCAAGCAGCGGCGGCGGCCCGACGGGCGCGCCTTCGACCAGGTGCGGCCAATCACCTGCCAGACCGCGGTGCTGCCGCGCGCCCACGGCTCGGCGCTCTTCACTCGCGGCGAGACCCAGGCGCTGGTCACCGTCACCCTGGGCACCAAGGAAGACGTGCAGCGGCTGGATTTGCTGGCCGAAGAAGACGCCAAGAAGCGCTTCATGCTGCACTACAACTTCCCGCCCTTTTCGGTGGGCGAGGTGAAGTTCATGCGCGGCCCCGGGCGGCGCGAGATCGGCCACGGCTATCTGGCCGAGCGCGCCCTGGCCGCCGTTCAGCCCGACGAAGACACCTTCCCCTACACCATCCGCATCGTCTCCGACATCCTGGAGTCGAACGGCTCGAGCTCAATGGCCTCGGTCTGCGGGGGCTCGCTGGCGCTGATGGATGCCGGCGTGCCGGTCAGCGCCCAGGTCAGCGGCGTCGCCATGGGGCTGGTGATGGGCGAGGACTCGAGCTACGCCATCCTCACCGACATCGCCGGCGCCGAGGACCACTACGGCGACATGGACTTCAAGGTCGCCGGCACCCGCAAGGGCATCACCTCGCTGCAGATGGACATCAAGGTCAGCGGCGTCACCCAGCAGATTATGCGCGAGGCGCTCGAGCAGGCCAAGCGCGGCCGGCTGCACATCCTGGACATCATGGACCAGACGATCGCCACCCCGCGGGTTTCGATTTCTCCCTACGCCCCGCGCATCTTCACCCTCACCATCGCGCGGGACAAGATCGGCGACCTCATCGGCCCCGGCGGCAAGATGATTCGTTCCATCATCGAAGCCACCGGCGTCAAGATCGACGTCGACGACGACGGCAAGGTCAACGTCTTCGCCACCGACGGCGATTCCGCCGCCCGCGCCATCCAGATGATTCAGGACGTCACCGCCGTGCCCGAAATCGGCAAGACCTACCTCGGCAAAGTGGTGCGCATCGCCGAGTTCGGCGCCTTCGTCGAAATCTTCCCCGGCACCGACGGCCTGCTGCACGTGAGCGAAATCGCCGAGCAGCGCATCCGCAACGTCCGCGACGAGCTCAAGGAAGGCGACCAGGTGATGGTCAAGGTCATCAGCATCGACGGCAACAAGATCCGCCTCAGCCGCAAAGCCGTCCTGCGCGAGCAGCGCGAAAAACAGGCCCGCGGCGCCGGCAACTAGGCATCAGCCTCCGCACAAACTGAACCCCGTCCCGAATTCTCGGGCCGGGGTGTTGCTACTGGGATGAACTTTCCTTGACCCGGTGGGCGACCCGTGCGACAATCGGCCCAATCTGCACGGCAAGTGGAGGTCGCCGGGGCGCTCATGGCGTTTTCTTTCTTCGGGGTTGGCCGTGCTCAACGACTGATCTTGTGCTCCGTTGTGTTGCTGCTTGGTTGCGGCAGTTTCGGAGTCGCCGCGGCAGCGCCGGTGAACGCTGATGGCGACATTGAATTGATCGGCTGGTTCCACCTCGTCTGGGGCGACGGGTTGCCGGGCTCCAACGTCGATACGCAGATTCTCTACTTCCTCATAGACGACCAGGGACGGTGGACGCGGCTGCTGCTGGACGAAGCGCTGGCCCAGCGGTTTCGCGGACTGCTGACGCTCGACCGGCGGCGAGTGGTGGTCCGCGGCTCTGCCCTTGCCCTGCCTCTCTCCGCTCCAGGCTCCGTTCTCTTCCCGGTCGTTGAAGTCAGGACGGTCAACTTCGAATCCGTAAAGGAAGAGACGTTGGCGGCGCAGGGAGCAGCCGCTCTGGTTGGGGTGAAGCCGTGGGCTACGCTGCTGTGCCGGTTCTCGGATTCGACCGACGTCACCCCGCAGGCCGTCCAATGGGTACAGCAGCTCATGGGCTCCTCCTCGCCGGGGATGGACCACTACTGGCGCGAGCTCTCGTACGACAACATCAACCTCACCGGCAGTGTGGTCGTCGGCTGGTACAACCTGCCCCAACCCGCTTCCTTCTACGCGCCCGATCCCCAGGGTAACCCCAACTTCCAGGCTCTGCTCAATGACTGTACCGCCGCCGCCGACGCGGACGTGTTCTTCCCGAACTTCACCGGCATCAATCTCCTCTTCAATAACAGCATCGGATGCTGTGCGTTTGGCGGCGGCGCCACGCTGACGCGCGATGGGCAGACACTCAACTACTCCGTCACGTGGATGCCGCCGAGTGGTTTTGGCCACCAGAAGGTCATGGCCCACGAGATGGGCCACGGCTTCGGGCTCCCGCATTCCTCCGGTCCCTACGCTGCTACCTACGATTCCAACTGGGATGTGATGAGCGGGGGAGGGATCTGCCCGCCCGAACATCCTGACTTCGGTTGCGTCGGCGTGCACACCATTGCATTCCACAAGAACCGCCTGGGATGGATTCCGTCGGCGCAACGGTACTGGGCGTTGCCGACTACCTTCCAGACTATCAACCTCGAGCGCCTAGCCCAGCCGTCAAACAGTGATTTGCTGATGGCGAGGATTCCCATCAACGGCTCGGTGGTCGACTACTACACTGTCGAGGCGCGAAGAGTCGTGGGCTATGACGCCCTGATCCCCGGCGAAGCCGTCTTGATCACCCGGGTAAACACTGCCTTGAGCGATCGGCTCTCTCAGGTGGTCGACCCCGACGGCAACGGCTTCTCCAACGATGCCGGCGCCATGTGGACCCCGGGAGAAACGTTTACCGATTCCGCCAACGGCATTTCGGTCGTCGTGAATTCGTCCTCGTCCACTGGCTTCAACGTCGGCATCCAGGCGGGCCCGCCCGGGCCTCTTTTTCTCGACAACGCCGAGAACGGGACGGCGGGTTGGTTCGCCTCTCCCCCCTGGACCCAGACCACAGCAACTTTTCATAGTCCCACTCACTCCTGGACCGACAGTCCAAGCGGCGACTACGACAACAACATCCTGGCCGACCTCTGGACGCCCCCCCTGGATGTCTCGGCCTTCAACGGCTTGCCCCTGACCTTGGGCTTCTGGCATCGCTACGACTTCGAGCCCAACGCCGACTTTGGCACGGTCACGGTGGTCAATTTCGACAACTTGACCGCTACTCAGGTAGCCAGCTTTACCGGCACGGACACCAACTGGCATCAGACCACCGTGAACCTGAGCGCCTTTGCAGGATCCAGCAAAATCTCGATCGTTTTTGCCGTGACCTCCAACGGCAGCGTGACCCACGATGGCTGGTACCTTGACGACATTGCCTTGCACCAGGGCGGCGTGCCAGTCATCAACCCCGGCGGCGTCGTCAACGCCGCCAGCTTCGGCCCCGGGGCGGCCGTTACCCCCGGCAGCATCGTAGCCGTATTCGGCTCTAACCTCGCCTCGGTAACCGCAATCGCCAGCTCCTTGCCCCTGCCCACTTCGCTGGGCGCAGCCGCTCTGCAGTTCAACGCTTCCATTGCTGTGCCTGAGTTCTTCGTTTCCGCGTCGCAAACCAATGTCCAAATTCCCTGGGAGCTGGCGGGACAGCCCTCGGGCTCGCTGACCGACACGGTGGGTGGAATAACTAGCAATTCCAGTACGGTCGGCCTAGCCGAGTTCGGCCCCGGGCTGTTTGCAACCAACCAGCAGGGCACGGATCAAGGCGCCATTCTGATTGCCAATACGCCCTTCCTGGCAGCGCCCAACGGCGCCTTTCCCGGCTCGCGACCGGCAGTGCGCGGGGTGGACTTTCTGGAAATCTATTGGACCGGCGGCGGGGCTGTCAGTCCACCCGTCGCCACCGGCGCCGCCGCTTCGGCCAACCCACTCTCCCAGACCACCACCACACCCACGCTGACCGTCGGCGGCGTCAACACACCGGTGTTGTTCTCCGGTCTGGCTCCGAACTTCGTGGGCTTGTACGTAGTGACTTGCCAAGTCCCTGCCAACGCCCCCACCGGCGAGGCCGTCCCTGTCACTCTCACCCTAGGCGGCGTGAAGTCGAACACGGTCACCATCGCCGTCCAGTAGTCGGCCGGACTCGCCAGACAAATTGGACCCTGCGCAGCGGGGCGCGATGTGCCAGAATCGCGCCTTATGCACGCACGACACTGGATGGGCTTCGGCGCGGTCGCGCTGATCTGGGGGACGACGTGGCTGGCGGTGCGCGTGGTGGTGCTGGAGATGCCACCGCTGAGCGCCGCCGGGCTGCGCTTCGTGGTCGCCGCCCTGTTGCTCGGCGCCGCCACGCGCGCCCGCGGCCGCTCGCTTTCTCTGGCGCGGCTGAGCGGCAGCGAGCGGCGCGTGCTCGCCTGGCTCACTTTTCTGGTGATCGGCATTCCCTACGCGCTGGTGTTCTACGGCGAGCAGACCGTCTCCTCGGCGCTGGCCGCCATTCTTTTCTCCGTCCATCCCGTCTTCGTGCTGCTGTTTGATTCGCTGCGCCAGCGAAGCAATCTATTCCGCGGGCCGACTCTTGCCGGGCTGGTGCTGGCCTTGGCCGGCATCTGCCTCATCTTCGTGCCGCGCCTGACCGGGCCGATGGGCGAGCTGCTGGGCGCGCTGGCCATCGTCGCCGCCGCGCTCTCCGCCGGCCTCGGCGCCGTCGTGGCCAAGTACGGCGCCCACGAGCTCGACCCCTGGGTCGGCGTCACCTGGCAGATGGGCGGCGCCGGCGTGGCCCTGCTGGCGTTCGGTTTTCTGCTCGAGCGTCCGACCCTGAGCGGCTATTCAACCCCCGCCTGGCTCTCGCTGGCCTTCCTCACCGTTTTCGGTTCCTGCGTCGCTTTCGTGCTGTACTATTCTCTGCTCAAGCGCATGAAGCCCATCGAGCTCGCCACGCTCTCCTTCATCATTCCCATCATCGCTACCGTTTTCGGCTGGCTGGTGCTGGACGAGCGCCTGGGCGGTTACTCATTGGCCGGCGCGGCGGTGGCGCTGGCCGGCGTGGCGCTGATTCACCGGCGTCGGGTCGAGCCCGAGCCCATCACCGGAGACTGAGTTGATCGGGCCGTTTCTGATCCTGCTTCTGCTCGGACTTTTCGCGGGCACGTTCGGCGCCCTGGTGGGACTGGGCGGCGGCATTATCCTCGTGCCGGTGCTGTCGCTCTGGCTCGGCCTGCCCATCACCGTCGCCGTCGGCGTCAGCCTGGTGTGCGTCATCGCCACCTCGAGCGGGGCGGCGGCGATTTACGTCCAGCAGCGCCTGACCGACATGCGTCTCGGCATGCTGCTCGAGCTCGCCTCCTCCGCCGGCGCCATTACCGGCGCGCTGATCGTGCCCTTTCTTCCCCCTGCGCTCGTCAAGGGACTCTTCGGCGCCTTCCTGCTCTACAGCGCCGTGCTGATGGTGCGCAACCGCGTCGCCGAGCAGGAAAGCGCGAGCACGACCGACTATCCGGTTCGCAACTACCCGCTCGGCCTCGGCGTCTCCTACGCCGCCGGGAACGTCTCCGCGATACTCGGCATCGGCGGCGGACCCATCAAAGTCCCGCTGATGAACGTTTTCATGGGCGTGCCGTTGCGGGTTGCCGCCGCCACCAGCAACTTCCTGATGGGCGTGACCGCGGCAGCCAGCGCCATCCTCTACTACTCGCGCGGGGACGTTTACGTGGCGGTGGCGGCGCCGCTTTGTGTCGGCGTCTTCGCCGGCGCGTTCCTCGGCTCCTGGCTGGCGAAACGCCTGCACGGCCGCTGGATTCGCCTCATTCTCGTGCTCGTGCTTCTCTATCTGTCCGCCCTGATGCTGGGCGAAGCCTTCGGATTCCACGTTCCGGGGCGGGGTCGATGAGCAACGCCCGGCCGGAGCGCGCCTACGACTGGGTCGCCGCCGTGCTGCGCTGGGGCTCGTATGTTTCGGCGGGCTTGATGCTGCTCGGTGTGGCGCTGGTGTTCTTTCAGCCCGACGTGCCGATTCAGGTCGGCTCCGCGATGCCGCTCGGAGCGATGCTGGAGCAACTTCGGTACGGTAACCCCTATGCCGTCATGCAGCTCGGCGTCGTCCTGCTGCTGCTGACGCCGCTGGCGCGCCTGATGGCCACCTCAGCTTCCTTCTGGCTCGAAGGCGACCGCCGCTACTCGCTGGTCTCCGTTGCCGTCCTGGTGATTATCCTCGCCAGTCTGCTGTTTTCCCGCGCCTCTCACTGATTGCCTTGTTTCTTGCTTCTCGCTTCCGGAATCGGTCTTCATCCGTGGTTTCAATCAAGCCTGAATTCGTCGAATGCGCGCGCCGACGGCGCTGAGCTTCTCCTCGATGCGCTCGTAGCCGCGGTCGATGTGGTAGACGCGGTCAATCACCGTCTCGCCCTGTGCCGCCAGCCCGGCCAGCACCAGCGAGGCGCTGGCGCGCAAGTCTGATGCCAGAACGTTGGCGCCGCTCAGCGGCGTGGGCCCGCGCACCACCGCCCGCCGCCCTTCGACGCTGATGTTCGCGCCCATCCGCACCAGCTCCTGCGCGTGCAGGAAGCGGTTCTCGAAAATGCTTTCGGTGATGATGGAGGCGCCTTCCGCCTGCGTCATCAGGGCCATGTACTGCGCCTGCATGTCGGTGGGGAAGCCGGGGTATTCCTCGGTGGTGACGTCGGCGGCGCGCAGACGGTCGGCGGCCACCAGCACGCAGCTGGAATCCTTGCCTTGCACCTGTGCCCCCGCGGCTTCGAGCTGATGCAGGACGGCGTGCAGGTGCTGGCAATCGCAATTCGACACCGACAGCTCCCCACCGGTGATGGCGGCGGCGATGAAGAACGTCCCGGCCTCGATGCGGTCGCCGATGACGCGGTGCTTGGCGCCGCGCAGCCGCTCGACGCCGCGGATGCGGATCGTCGAGGTGCCGTCGCCTTCGATCTTGGCGCCCATCGCGCGCAGCAGCGCTGCCAGGTCGCCAACCTCGGGCTCGCGCGCCGCGTTCTCCAGCACCGTCTCGCCCTCGGCCAGGCACGCCGCCATCATCAGGTTTTCCGTGCCGGTGACGGTAATCTTGTCGAAGAGGATGTGCGTGCCGCGCAGGCGCTCGGCGCGCGCGAGGACGTAGCCGTGCTCGACCTCGAGCGTGGCGCCCAGCCGCTCCAGCGCCCTCAGGTGCAAATCAATCGGCCGCGCCCCGATGGCGCAGCCGCCCGGCAGCGAAACGCGCGCCTGGCCGCAGCGCGCCACCAGCGGCCCCAGCGCCAACACCGAGGCGCGCATCGTCTTGACCAGCTCGTAGGGCGCTTCGGGCTTTGTGAGCCGCGCCGCCTCAAGCCTGAGCTCGCCGTCGGTGTGCAGTTCATCGGGCGTGACTTCAACGCCCATGTGCTGCAAAAGCCGCTTCATCGTGACGATGTCGCGCACCCGCGGCAGATTGCTGAGCTGGACGGGCTCGGTGGTCAGCAGCGCCGCCGCCATCGCCGGCAGCGCCGCGTTCTTGGCCCCGCTGATGGCGACCCGCCCGCGCAACGCCCGCCCGCCTTCAATTACGAATCGGTCCATCGCTCCTCTGGCTAGGATACATCAAAGGCATGGCGGGTTTACTTCTCGCCCAGGGCGCGGGCGACGTGGCCGGCGGCGCGCGCCAGGCGCCGCTCGGCCTCACGCCGCGTGTAGCCGAGCCGCCCCATCACCATCGCTGCCTTGAGGTTGCCACCCGACAGACGGATGAGGCGGCGTGCCGCCGCCTCATCGCACCCGAGGGCCTCCATCAGCACCCGCAACCCGCGCCGGCGCAGCTTGCGGTTCGTCATCCGCACGTTGACCATCAGGTTGCGGTAGACGTGCCCCAACCGAACCATCGCCGCCGTGCTCAACAGGTTCAGCACCAGTTTTTGCGCAGTGCCCGCCTTGAGCCGCGTTGAGCCCGCAATCGCCTCCGGGCCGGTTTCAGGACAAATCGCCGCGTGCGCGCGCCGAGCCGCCGCCGAGCGGCGATTGGCGGTTACAGCCACGATGAACGCCCCGCGGCGGCGGGCATATTCCAGCGCGCCGAGCGCGAAGGGCGTCGATCCGCTGGCCGTCAGCACCACCACAACATCCTTCTTGCTGATTCCCTTGCGCGCCAGATCGCGCGCACCCTGTGCGGCGGAATCTTCCGCGGCTTCAGAGGAACGAAAGACGGCGCTTCTGCCTCCGGCGATGACGGCTTGCACCCGCGCCGGCGGAACCTGGAAGGTCGGCGGACATTCGGCGGCGTCGAGCACGCCGAGGCGGCCGCTGGTGCCGGCGCCGACATAGAACAACCGCCCGCCGCGCTTCCATCGCTGGACGATGGCCTCCACGGCGCGGGCAATCTGCGGCAGCGTGCGCCGCACCGCGCCCGCCACCTGTGCGTCTTCGCGGTTCAACAACTCCAGAACCTTGCGCGTTGGCAGGCGGTCGAGCCGCCGGGTGCGCGGATTCGGTTGCTCGGTCGCAGGAGGTTTCATCCGAAGCTCTCCCAGCCGCGCCGGCTGAAGTCCAGATACAGCAGCGTGCCGCTTGCCCCCGCGCCCAGCGCCAGCAGGGCGCCCTCAGTCCAGAACCCAAGCAAGAGCTTGCCCGTGGCGAACAGGCTGAAATAGACCAGCGCGCAGCCCAGCGCCCACGCTCGCAGGTTGGCCCAGCCGGACGCAACGGCCGGGACGTCGAAAGCGTGGGCCGCGATGGGCTGCCAGCCGAGCGCCGCCGGGCGCACGCGCCGATAGAAGTTCACGAGATGCGCCGCCGGCTCCGGCCGCGTCGCGAATGTCACTGCCAGCCACACCGCCGTGCACGCGCCGGTGATGACCAGCAGGCTTTTGGCGAAGACGACGTTCTCAACACCAGTGAAGAGAGGCCAGCGCTGTAGCGCGAGTGAAGTGAAGAAGGCCGCCACCATGGCGGAGATTTCGCTCCAGGCGTTCACGCGCCACCAGTACCAGCGCAGCAGATAGACCGCGCCGGTGCCGGCGCCGACCATCAGCAGCAGTTGCCAGGCGCCGCGGATGGTCTCCAGGAAGTAGGTTACACCGCCGGCGACGAGCATCAGCAGCAGCGTCGCCACCTGCGCGGCGCGCAGGTGGTGCTGCTCGGAGGCCTGCGGGCGCACGAAGCGCCGGTAGAAGTCATTGATGGCGTAGGAGGCGCCCCAGTTCAAGTGCGTGCTCACGGTCGACATGTACGCGGCCAGGAACGCCGCCAGCATCAGCCCGCGCAGGCTGGCGGGCAGGTGGTCCACCATCACCTGCACGTAGCCCGCTTCGCGGTCGGCGAGATTCGGATACAGCACCACCGTAACCAGCGCCACCAGAATCCACGGCCAGGGGCGCAGGGCGTAGTGGGCGATGTTGAACCACAGCGTCGCCAACAGCGAGTGCCGCTCATCCTTGGCGCAAAAGATGCGCTGGGCAACGTAGCCGCCGCCGCCGGGCTCAGCGCCCGGATACCAGCTCGCCCACCAGATGACCCCGATGTAAACCAGAAAAACCGAGAGCGGCATCCAGGGCGAGTCGGCGGCGGGAAAGAAATCGAGCAGCGCGGGGCTCGCGGCCGTCACCTGCGCGCGCAGCGGCTCCAGCCCGCCCACCGCCGCCACCGCGTACCAGGCCATCAGGAAAGTCATCGCCATCATCAGGATGAACTGCAAGAGGTCGGTGATGAGCACGCCCCACAGACCGGAGATGGTCGTGTAGATGGCGGTGATGAGCAGACAGACGAGCACGGCTTCGATTTTTTCCAGCCCGAGCGACACCTTCAGAATTTTCACCATCGCCAGGTTGACCCAACCGAGGATGAGGCAGTTCATCAGCACGCCGAGGTAGAGGGCGCGGAAGCCGCGCAGAAACGCCGCCGGGCGGCCGGCGTAGCGCAGCTCGATAAGCTCGACGTCGGTCAGGATGCCGGCGCGCCGCCACAGCCGCGCGAAGAAAAACACCGTCATCATCCCGCTCAGCAGCAGCGCCCACCAGAGCCAGTTGCCGGCGATGCCGAAGTGGGCGGTGAGGCCGGTGACAGCCAGCGGCGTATCGGCGGAGAAAGTGGTCGCCACCATCGACGTGCCCGCAATCCACCACGGCACGCCGCGCCCGGAGACGAAGAAATCAGCCAGGCTCTGCTGCGCCCGCCCCCGCAGCATCCAGGCCACGAGGAAAGTGATGACGAAGTAGGCGGCGAGGATGACCCAGTCGGCGGTGGCGAGTCGCATCGCCTACTTGTTCGGTGGCGGCCCTGAAGCAGCCACGGGAGCCAGCCCGAGAGCCTCGACCACAGCGTCGTGCAGCGCCGGCCGCAGCCCAAGGTGTTTGTTGTTGGTGTGCGTGGGATACACGCGGTTGGTCAGCAGGATGACGAACAGCTCTTTCTCCGGATCGATCCAAATCGAGGTTCCGGTGAAGCCGGTGTGGCCGAAAGCGCGCGCGGAGAAGTAGCGCCCACTGGACGAGGGCTGCGAGACCGTGTCCCAGCCCAGCGCGCGGCTGGAGTCGGGCACGTCCTGTTTCGTGGTGAACAGCTCGATGGTGCCGCGGCGCAGCAGGCGCCGGTGGCCGTAGCTGCCGCCGTTGAGCAGCATCTGGCAGAAGAGGGCGAGGTCGCCCGCGGTGGAAAACAGCCCGGCGTGCGGCGCGATGCCCTGCATCGCCCAGGCGTTGCCGTCGTGGACTTCGCCGTGAATCACCCCGCGGCGCCCCTCGTTGTTCTCTTCCGTGGGCGCAATGCGCTCGCGCCAGCCGCGGGGAGGATTGTACAGCGTATGGCTCATCCCCAGCGGCTGAAAGAGATTGTCACGCAGAAAGTCATCGAGCCGTCGCCCGCTCAGCCGCTCCAGCACTTCGCCCAGCGTGATGATGCCCATGTCGCTGTAGCGGCTGCGCACGCCGGGCGCCGACTCCAAGCCCAGCGCCAGCGTGCGCTCGATTACCTCGCGCCGGCTGTGCACCGTTTCAAACAGCGCCGCCCGCGCCGGCAGTCCGCTCGAATGCGTCAGCAGTTGGCGCACGGTGACGAGTTTTTTCGTGTCGGCGTCGGGACCGCGGCCGAACTCGGGCACGTAGCGCACCACCGGAGCGTCGAGCGAAAGGCGCCCGCGTTCGACCAGCATCATTGTCGCCGTGGTCGTGCCGACAACTTTGGTGAGCGAGGCGAGGTCGTAGAGCGTGTCCACGGTGACGGGCGGCGAGTCGGCGTCGTAGGTGAGCCGTCCGAAGGGATGCAGCGCCACCAGGCGGCCTTTGTGGCCAACGGCGAGCACGCCGCCGGGAAAAACGTGGTCGGCCACGGCATTGTCGAGCAGCGCGAAGACCGGTTGAAAGCGTTTCTCATCGTCGAGCGTCGGCGTCGCCAGCTCCATCGGCGTCGCCGGGCGAGCCAGCCCGGCGCCGCGCGTCGCCACGCCGGGAATCGTGACCGGCAGCCGGCCGGAGATTTCCGTCTGGCCGAAGAGCGCGCGGATGGCGGTGCGCTCGGTGATTTCCGCCGTGCTCAGCGTGAGCAGGACGGTCTTGGCTTGCGGGAAGCGCTCCGGCAGATACGGGCTGCCGAGCACGACAAGCGCCGTAGGTTTGTCGGTCGCGAGAGCTTTTTCAACTAAGGCCGCCAGGTTGGCCGGCAGAGCCACGTTGCCCTTGCGGTCGGCGACCCGAACAAACACGGCCGCCAGACACCAGTCGTAGAGCGACGCCGAGGGCAGCGCCACCGACTCCGGCCTGAAGTAGTAGCGGTCGGCGCGCGCCACCAGCAGCGAATCCACGCGCGGCCGCAGTTCTTCTTCCAGCACCCGGCCGGGAAAACTATCGGCATCGGCGGAGACCACCAGCAGAAAACCGCGCTGGGGACGCGTGGAATCGATGGGGAGAAGGTTGGCGTCGTCCCGCAGCAGCACAACGCCGCGGTCGGCCATCTCCTGCGCGGCGGCCAGCGAGGACGGCTGCGCCAGCAGCGCGTCGAGCAGGTTCGGGTCCACCAGCGCCTGGCGGTGCAAGCCCAGCGCGGCCTTGGCGCGCAAGAGGCGCTCGACCGAGCGGTTAATGCGCTCGGCCGACAGCCGGCCGGACTCGGCGGCGCGTCGCAGCGCATCGAGCTGCACTTCCGGCGTTGTGCTGGTCGTCAGCAGGACATCGGCGCCAGCTTCGAAGGCGCGCACCGCGGCCTCGCCCGGCCACTCCAGCGCCGTGATGGCGCTCATGTTCATGTCGTCGGTGATGACCAGGCCGCGATAGCCGAGCTCGTCGCGCAGCAGCTTCGTGGTGATGGCCACCGAGAAGGTCGCCGGCCGGCCGGTCTCGGGCTCGAGCGCCGGCGCGGCCATGTGCTCGGTCATGATGGAGCTGACGCCGGCGGCAATCGCAGCCCGGAACGGAACCAGCTCGACGCTTTCGAAGCGGGCGCGGTCGGCCGTAACGGTGGTCAGCTCAATGTGCGGGTCGAGCGCGCTGTCCCCCAGACCGGGGAAATGCTTGGCGGTGCAGAGCGCGCCGCCTTCTTCGCAGCCGCGCACGAACGCAGCGACAAACCGCGCCACCTCGGCCGGGTCTTCGCCGAAGGAACGAATGTTGATGATGGGGTTGGCGGGGTTGTTGTTGACATCGGCCACCGGCGCCAGCAGCCAGTGGACGCCCAGGGCGCGCGCCTCCTGCGCCGCGATGCGGCCCATGCGATAGGCATAGTCAGGATTGCCGGTGGCGCCCAGCGTCATGTTGTGCGGAAAGCCGGTTGTCTCGCGCACACGGAAGGCAGCGCCGCGCTCGAAGTCGGCGGCGATCAGCAGCGGAACGCGCGCGGCCTGCTGGAGGCGGTTGGTGAGGTGAGCGAGGTCGTAAGGCTCGCTGCGCTCGAAGCCGGTCGGGCGCGCAGGCTGCGTGGCCACCAGCAGCCCGCCGAGGTGCAGCTCGCGCACCTGGCGGACCAGGCGGAGATACTCTTCGCTGGAGGTGTTGCGGAAGTCGGCGAAGTAGGAAACCACCAGGAGCTGGCCAAGCTTTTCCTCCTGCGTCATCCGCTCCAGCGTGCGCTTCACCCAGCGCTCGGCCGAGCGGGACAGCTTGCGCTCCGAGGCCGGTTGCGGCGGCGCGGGCCTGGCGTCTTCCGCGGGCGCGCGCACGGGCAGCGCCAGCAGCGACAGTGCGAGAACCAGCAGCAGGCAGGAGCGGGCGGAGGGTTTCACTGCGGCGGGCGCGTGGGCTCCTTTAGTGCATCTCAACAGTTGACCCGCGAGGGCCAGCTTGGTTTTATAGCACAGGGAGGGGCTTTCTCACAGTGAGGCAGCGATGGATTCGCGGCAGGGTGGTCGTGGCGGCACTCGCTGTGCTCGCTTGCTTCGACGCTGGCGCGCAGGCGCCAGCCACCCGGGTGCGTGTCGGGATTGAGGTGCTGGAAGAGCAGGGCTTCGCACCGCTGCGCGGCAAGCGCGTCGGGCTGATTACCAATCAAACCGGGCGCACCCGCGACGGGCGGCGCACCGTGGATGTGTTGGCGAAGGCCGAAGGCGTCAAGCTGGCGGCGATGTTCTCGCCCGAGCACGGCTGGGAAGGCAAGGTCAGCGAAGGCGGCGTGGGCGATGTAAGGGATTCCGTCACCGGGCTGCGGGTCCACAGTCTCTATGGCAAGACGCGGCGGCCGACCGAGGAAATGCTCAAGGAAATCGATGTGCTCGTCTTCGACATCCAGGACGCGGGCGTTCGCTACTACACCTACGAAACCACGATGTTCTACGCGATGGAGGAAGCTGCTAAGCGCGGGATCGAGTTCGGGGTGCTGGACCGCCCCAACCCGCTCGGCGGCGTCGGCGTCAACGGGCCGATGCTGGATGCCGACCGGCTGAGCTTTGAAGGCTACTTCCCGCTGCCGCTGCGCCACGGGATGACAATGGGCGAGCTGGCGCAGCTCTTCAACGCCGAGAAGAAAATCGGCGCCAAGCTGACCGTCATCCCAATGAGAAGTTGGCGGCGCGAGATGTGGTTCGACGACACCGGGCTTGAGTGGGTGAACCCGTCGCCCAACCTGCGCAGCCTCCTCGGCAACACGCTTTATCCGGCGGTGGAGCTGCTGCGCGCCGGCGGCGTATCGGTCGGCCGCGGCACGCCGGCGCCGTTCGAGCTCCTGGGCGCGCCGTGGCTGGACGCCGACATGGTGGCGGCCTACCTCGAGTCGCGCCACATCCCGGGCGTGCGCTTCCACGCCACAAAGTTCATACCAACCGAAGATGTGCAGGCCAAGGAACTGTGCCGCGGCGTGCGTCTGGAGGTGACCGACCGCAAGGCGCTCGACGTCGGGCGGCTGGGCCTCGAACTACTCAGCGCATTGTGGAAGTTCCACCGCGAGCAGTTTCAGCTCGACAAGTGCATCCGCCTGCTGGGCTCGAAGAAAACTCTCGAGCGCCTGAAGGCCGGCGACGACCCGGCGGAAATCGCCGAGGAGTGGGAAGACTTGGATTCGTTCAGAGCCCTGCGCGCGAAGTACCTGCTTTACGACTGAGCTTGCCGGCGCTTCCAGAACCAGTAGAAGGGCAGGCCGGCGGCGAGGAACACCAGCCCGAGACCAGCCTCCTTAGGGCTGCTGATGAGCGTGTTGAGGCAAATGATCGTGGCCATCACCACGAAGGCGCCGGGAATCCAGGGATAGCCGAGCGTCTTGTAGGGCCGCGGCAGGTCGGGCTCTTTCTTGCGCAGCACGAACACCGCCGCAGTCGCCATCGTATAAAAAATCCAAAGCCCAAAGAGGGTGTAGGTGTAGAGCCGCTGGAAGGCAGCCTTGGACCCGCCGAAAATGAGCACCAGCACGCAGGCGAAGGCGCACTGGAGCAGCAGCGCTTTGGCGGGGCTGCGATGCACGGGGTGGACGTCGGCGACGTGGGTGAAGAAGAGCTTGTCGCGCGCCATGGCGTAGGCCACGCGCGCCCCGCTCAGGATGGCCGAGTTGAGGGTGGCGAAAGTGGAAATCAGCGCCCCCACGGTGATGGCGGCGCCGCCCCAGCCACCGAGAAACTTCAGCGCGGCGTCCTGGGCCACGCGCTCGGAGCCTTTCACTGATTCGAGCGGCAGAATGTAGAAGTAGACCGCGTTGGCGAGCAGGTAAACCGCGGCCACGCCCAGCATGCCGAAGATGAGCGAGCGGGGAATGTTGCGCTGCGGGTCTTTGATCTCGCTTCCCACCATGGTCAGGTTATTCCAGCCGTCGTAGGCCCAGAACGCCGAAAGCAGCGCCACGCCGAAGGCGCCAAGCGTGGCCGAGGCTTTGGGGGCGGCGAAGAACGGCGTGAAGTTCGACCAACTGCCGTTGCCAATGGCGAAGCCCAGCACTACCAGCCCAAGGATGACGACGACTTTGAGAATCGTGAACACCGTCTGCACGGCGCCGCCGACGATGATGCCGAGGTAGTTGACGACCGTCAGGCCGATGATGGCGGCCAGCGAAACCAGTTGGGCGCCGTTGAGCGTCCAGCTGCCGAGCTCGACCGCCGGCTGCGAGAGCGTGCCGAAGAAGAAGCCGAGAAAAACCGCGAACGCCGTGGCGATGCTGGCCACCGAGCCCGTCTTGCCGATGACGAACTGCTCCCAGCCGTAGAGGAAGCCCCAGAGCGGGCCGTAGGCGCGGCGGAGGAAGACGTACTCGCCGCCGGCCTGCGGCATCGCCGCGCCCAGCTCGGCGTAGCTGAGCGCACCGGCGAGCGACAGCAGGCCGCCCACAATCCAGACCGCGAAGACCAGCCCGACGGAATCCACTTCGCGGGCGATGTCGGAGGGCACGAGAAAAATTCCAGTGCCGATGACGCTGCCGACGACGATCGCCGCCGAGGCCAGCAGCCCGAGGCCGCGGATGAGCTCGGGTTGTTGCTTCATCGCTTGGGCTCCGCCGGCACGGTGAACAGACTGGCCAGGTATCCAACCGCGAGTGTTACCAGAGTGCCGAGCAGCACGTACCACGTCCAGGCCAGCGCGGTGCCAAAGACGAGGTAGAGCATCGCCGCCAGGCCGGCGCTCATTCCGAGGGCGGCGCCGCTCGGTGTGGCGCGCGGCACGAGCCGCCCGAGCAGGAAAAGTCCCAGCAGCGCACCGTAGGTGATGGAGGCGATGGTGAGGCCGGCTTCGAGCACCGGTCCCCAGGCGCGCGCCAGCATGGCGAGGAAAATCAAGATCAGCCCCCAGACCACTGTAATCCAGCGCGAGCGGCGCAGCAGCGCGGCTTCGTCGGCGCTGCGCCCCAGCAGCGGCTGGTAAAAGTCAACTACAGTGGATGCGGCCAGCGAGTTGAGCGTTGCGCTGGAGGTAGACATCGCCGCCGCCAGCACGCCGGCCACCAGCAGGCCGCTCAAGCCGGTGGGCAACTGCTCGACGATGTAAAGCGGAAAGATGCGGTCGGGATGCTCGAGCGCAAACGCCGGCACCGGCCGCTGCTGGAGCGGGTAGTAAGCGTAGAGCAGCACGCCGATAAGCAGGAAGATCACAAATTGCGCAAAAACGATGAAGCCGCTGGCAATCAGCGCCCGCTGGCTGGAGCGCAAGTTGGGCGCGGCCAGCAGGCGCTGCACCATCAACTGGTCGGTGCCGTGGCTGGCGAGGGTGAGGAAAGTCCCGCCCAGGATGCCCGACCAGAAGGTGTAGGTGGTGGTGAGCGAGAAGGCGAAATCAAAAACTGAGAGTTTATCACCAAGCTGCGCGGTGACCGTGCCCCAGCCGCCCGGGATTTGACTCCGCAAGAAGAACAGCGCCGCCAGCCCGCCGCCAACGTAAATGAAAAACTGAACCACGTCGGTCCAGATGACGGCTTTCATCCCGCCCAGGTAGGTGTAGAGAAAGGTGAGCAGCATCACCACGACGACGGCGGTGAGCTCGGCAAACGACAGCGTCTCGCCGGTGAGAAGCTGGAAGACGCGCGGCAGCAGCAGTTGCACCACGATGGCGATGGCCCAGATGCGCACCCCGTCGGCCAGGGCGCGCGTGACGAGAAAAAGTCCCGCGGCCAGCCGCCGCGTGGCCCCGCCGAAGCGCCGCTCGATGTACTGATAGGCGGTGTAGAGCTGCCCGGAGAAATACTGCGGCAGCAGCAGAAAACTGATGATGAACCGCGCCAGGATGTAGCCCAGCACGAGCTGCAGAAACGCCAGGTTGCCTTTGAAGGCCAGCGCCGGCGTGCCGATGATGGTCAGCGTCGAGGTTTCGGTGGCGACAATCGAAAGCGAAATCGCCCACCAGGGCGTCGCGCCCCCGCCGAGAAAATAATCCTGCAGCCCCCGCTGGCGGCGAAACCAGGCGCCCAGCGCGGTGACGCCGGCGAGATAAGCGACGACGATTCCCAGGTCGAGCCAGCCGAAGCCCAACGGCGTCTCCGCGCCTCCGGGCTCGGAGTCTAGATGATGAAGGGCACGGAGGCAAGGAAGCAGGGAGGCAAGGAGGCGGGCCCTCAGAGGCTAAAGCCCCAGGGTACTCGCCAATCTAATGGCAACCCTTAAGGGTCGCCCCGCCTTCCCAGGCGGGTCGGGCCTGTTAGGCCTGACATTCGCTGCTGCCTTTTCTACCCCCGCTTGAGCCGGTGAGGGCCGCTCAGGGAATGGCCCGAAAATGCGTTCGAACGCGTTCTGAACGCATAACGCATCCGTCCCCCCCTTCCCCCAGCGGCCTCTTGTCCCGAGCCCGCCACGGCGGGCCGAAGGGTGCAACTGGGTCAAAAAACCGTGTGCTATGCTACCGGTAGAATGGGGTTCGTGCTCGGCATCGACGGCGGCGGGACCAAGATTGACTGCGCGCTGGCTGATGAGGCCGGCGAGGTCCTGGCCCGCGCCACCGGCCCCGGCGCCAATCTGCGGCGCACGAGATCCGACGAGCTGCACCGCGCCCTGACTGCCTGCTTTGATTCCCTGCGAGCGGTTGCCGGCGTCGCAGAGCTTCGCCCGGAAGTCGTGTGCGCGGGTCTTGCTGGCGCCGCCGATCCCGCCGCGCAGGAAATGGCGCGGCAGGTTCTCGACAAATTGCTCCACCCGCGCACGCTCTACGTCGTCGGCGACATGGAAATCGCGCTGGAAGCCGCAGTCGGCGATGGCCCGGGCGGGGTGCTCATCGCCGGCACCGGCTCGATTGCTTTCGGTCGCAACGCCGCGGGGAAGACCGCGCGCGCCGGCGGCGAAGGCGCGCGCCGCAACGCGGCAGGAGAGCTCACCGGCGACGCCGGCAGCGGCTTCGACATCGGCCGCCGCGCCCTCGAAGCCATTCGGGAAACTGAAACCATCCTCGCCGAAGCTGTGATGGCGGTTGCCGGCGTAGAAACCGCCGACGAGCTTCAATCGTGGCTGGTGCCCGAGCGGGCGCCTGAGCTGGCCTCGCTCGTTCCCCTGGTGACCCGCGCGGCGCGCCGCGGCGACCCGGTGGCGCGTGAGATTCTGGAGCAGGCAGGCATAGCGCTGGCCGGTTTGGCCGAGCGCGTCTTGCTCGAGCTCGCTGTGCTCTCGACGGACTTTCAGGTCTTCCTGACGGGCGGCGTCTTCACCGAAAGCCCCGAAGTGCTCACCGGCGTCCGCCGCGCCCTCCAGCGCGCCGCACCGCGCGCCACCGCCGTCCGGCTCGAAGTGCCGCCCGTGGATGGCGCCCTCCGGCTCGCTCAGCGCCTCTGGCTAACCGAACGCACCAGCCCAAGAGCCTAAGACCATGGACTCGCTGGAAGAACGCCTCGAGCGGGCGCGGCGCGGCAGCGCCGACGACGTCGCCCTGCTCGTTCACGACTCGGCTCTGGAAGTACTTGAAGCCTTGCTGCGCAATCCGTCGCTGTCCGAGAGCCACCTGCTGACGCTGCTGGCGCGGAAGAATCTTCCCGGCGAGCTGCTCGAGTCGCTGGCCAAAGACGACGAGCTCACCAAGAGCCAGCGCGTTAAGGCCGCCATCGTCCGTCACCCCAAGACCCCGCGGCTGACGGCCATGCGCCTGCTGAAATTCCTCTACCTCTTTGACCTCGTTGCCGTCACCCAGGAGCCCGCGGTTGCTGTCGAGATCAAGCGCTTGGCCGAAGAGCAAATCATCGCCCGCCTCCAGCAGGTGCCGCTGGGCCAGCGCATCACGCTGGCGCGCCGCAGCTCGGCCCGCGTGGCCGCGGCGCTGCTCGCTCTAGGCGACGAGCAGGTGATTCCCGCGGCGCTCGAGAATCCTCAGATGACCGAATCGGCGCTACTCGGCGTGCTGCGCCGCGACGAATTGCCGCCCGTCGTCGTGGAAGGCCTGGCCCGCCACCCCAAGTGGTCGCTGCGCTACGACCTCCGGCTCCAGCTCGTTCGCCATCCGCTCACTCCGCTGGCACTGGCGCTTTCGTTTCTCCCCGGTCTCAAACCGGAAGACCTGCTGCTCATCGCCACCGACCAGTCAATGTCTCCTACCATGCGGGAGTATGTGAAAGCAGAGGCGAAGCGCCGCCTTCGCCGAGGAATCGTTGACCATTGATTCGTTGAACTGTTGAACCGGCCCATGGATCACGGCTTCCCGCGGCGGGCCCGCAGCACCGCGCAGCCGAGGGGCCTGCTTTTCCGATTAACGATTCAACGGTTAATAACGGTTCAACGAATCAGGGCTTCTGGGTGGGCCGCAGCTCGATTTCGCTGACAAAGCTGGTGGGCGACTGCTCCAGCAGCCAGCCCACCGCTCGGGCCACGTCTTCCGGCTGAAGCATCTTTTTCGGGTCTTTCCCCGCGTGCGGCGAAAATTCCGTGTGGACGCTCCCGGGACAAATCACGCTGACGCGAATTCCGTAGCCGCGCAGGTCTTCCCCCATGCACTTGCTCAGGCCCATCAGGCCCCACTTGGAGGCGCAGTAGGCGGCCGCGCCGGCGAAGAAGTTCTTACCCGCCAGCGAGCCGATGTTGATGATGTAACCGGAGCGCTGGCGAATCATCTGCGGCGCCACCGCGCGCGAGCACAGGAACGCCCCGCGCAGGTTGGTGTTCAGCGTGTTGTCCCAAGTTTCTTCCGAAAGTTCCTGAATCGCGCCGAAGCCGCCGATGCCGGCGTTGTTGACCAGCACGTCCACCCGCCCCGCCCAGGCGAGGATATCGCGAAAAACGGAGCGCACCGCGGCGGCCTCCCGCACGTCGCAAACAAACGTCCGGCTCTCGCCGGCCAGCTTGCGGGCCGCGGCTTCCAGCGACGCCGGATTGCGGGCCACCAGCGCCAGACGGTAGCCCCGCCGCGCCAGCTCCTGAGCGATGGCAAAGCCGATTCCGCGGCTCGCCCCGGTAACGACGGCAACGGGTTTCTCTGCGCTCATACCCCCCCCCCACGAAGGTGGGATAACGAATTCCACCCGAAGCTCATCATAGCAAGGGAAGGCAAAGGAGGAGAGTGGGGGGAGCAAAAGGGCTTGCGCGGACCTTGCGGCCGCGCCTATAATTCAGGTTTGTTCCAGGCTCTCCACTCCCTTTGAATCGGTAGGAGGCAGAAATCTGATGAGCGCACGCAGCGTCTTTCGAGCGGCAGGCTTGGCCCTGCTGATCCTCTCTTGCGCCGGCCCCGCTCTGGCGCAGCGGCCGGGACAGCTCTACGGAGTGGAAGAGTACAACGCGTTTGTCGACACCACGCGTCCTACCGACCCGAACGAAAAGCTGGCCGCCATTGACGCCTTCCTGAAGGCCTACCCCAACTCAGTTCTGCGGGCCTTCGTTCTTCCCGAGCAAGCCAAGGCGCTGTTCCAGCTCAAGCGCTATGAGAAGGCGATGGATGCGATCGAGGCGTTTCTGCAGATGAACCGCGAGCAGGTGGTCGCGCTCTTGAAGCAGTCCCAGTACAACGACCTGCAAATCGACAGCGCCTACTACTACAACTACCTGCTTTACGCCCATAGTTACTCGGCGCTCCTGGGCACCAACGCGACCCGCGCCCAGGCACTGACCGATGCGGCCATCAAGCGCGTCAACGAGGGCCTGGAACTCCACCAGCGCCTCTACGGCACGGTGACGCCGCCCGCCGACGCCGCGCAGCGCGAGCAGTTCGAAAAGACCAGGGCCCAGGAGGAATCCACCTTCCGCAGCCTGCTGGCCGACGCCACCTGGCGAAAGAAGGACTACCCCGCGGCCTCCAGGGAATACGCCAACCTGGTGAAGAAGGCGCCCAACGATGCGGTGCTCAACTATCGCCTGGGGCTCTCTTACTTGCTGCAGCAGCCGCCGGTGTGGGAGCAGGGTCTCTGGCACGTGGCTCGTGCCGTGGCGCTCAACATCCCCAAGAGTGATGAAGTGAAAGAGTTCCTGAGCAAGAACGTTTCCGCCTATCAGCAGGTGGTGCCGGAGTGCTCCGGAGATCAGGTGAATGACCTGGTCGCGCTGGCGGCGCAGTCGGCCGACCCGCCGGCGGGCTGGAAACTCGTCAGCTCCGAGCAGGTGGCCGCCGTTCGCAACGACCTGAGCCTGAAGCGCATCTTCGACGACCTGAAGGCCGGCGGCGAAGCTGAACACATCATCTGGCTCGCCAGTTGCGGCGCCGAGCTGCCCGAGATCGAGGCCGAGGTGGTTCAGGTCAGCCAGAACGAGGGCAACGTGGTCACGCTGGGTGTGGCCGTCACGGCGGAGTCGGCCGAAGCCGGCAAAGCCGACATGGTGGTGAAGGTGATTGCGCCGCCCGAAGCCAAGAACATTAAGACCGGCGACATCGTCCACATCACCGGCACGCTGCGCTCTTACCAGAAAGATCCGGAGTTTCAGTTGGTGCTCAGCGACGGCCGCATCAAGCCCGAGGACATTCCCAAGACTCGCGGCCGCAGCGGCGCCGGCCGCTAACCAAAACCCCGCCGTTGTCGCGGGTTCCAAAGACGGGCTTTAGCCCCTGAGGCCAATCGCCAAGCCGATCTACGCTCTCCGCCGGCGGTGGTTGGTCTCCAGTTTGTACTCGAAAATCTTCCGGCTGAGCGTGTTGCGATGAATGCCCAGCACGCGGGCGGCCTTGGATTGGTTGCCGCGCTGCGCCTCCAGCACTCGCTTGATGAAGCGCTTCTCAAATTCCGCCACCGCATCGCCGAAGACGATGCCCCGGTCGACCAGTTGCCCCACCAGCGACTCCAGTTGGTCTCTCACGGTCGTCCTCCCCTCCGCCCTCGCAACTCGTTCAGTCGAGCTCTCGGCCCGTCAACCGCCGGTAGGCCTCGCGGTAACGCTGCCGCGTCGCCTCGACAATGTCGGGCGGCAGCGCCGGAGCCGGCGGCTGCTTGTTCCAGCCGCTTTGCTCCAGGTAGTCCCGCACGAACTGTTTGTCGAACGAGGGCTGCGGCTGCCCGGGCGTGTAGGCGTCCACCGCCCAGAAGCGCGACGAGTCCGGCGTCAGCACCTCGTCAATCAGCAGCACCCGCTCGCCCAGCAACCCGAACTCGAATTTGGTGTCGGCGATGATGATTCCCCGCGAGCGCGCGTACTCGCTGGCGCGGCGGTAGATCTCGAGCGTGAGATCGCGCAAGTAGCCCGCCAACGGGCCACCGATTTGCGCCGCCGTTTCCTCGAAGGAAATGTTGATGTCGTGCCCAGTGGTGGCCTTGGTCGCCGGCGTGAAGATGGGCTCCGGCAACTGGTCGGACTCGCGAAGCCCCGCCGGCAACCGGATCCCGCACACCGCGCCGGTCTGTTTGTACTCCTTCCAGCCCGAACCGGAGAGGTAGCCTCGCGCCACACACTCAATCGGCACGGGACGCGTGCGGCGCACCAGCATTGAGCGGCCTTCGAGCTGCTCACCGTAGGCGTGCAGCCCGGCCGGGTAGTCCTCCAGCCGCGCGGTGATGAAGTGTGTTTCCACCACGTCCTTCAGCAGGTCGAACCAGAAGATGGAAAGCTGGTTCAGAACCCGTCCTTTGTCGGGGATGCCCGAGGCGAGGATACAGTCGAAGGCGCTGATGCGGTCCGTGGCGACGATGAGCAGATTGTCGCCGACTTCATAGAGGTCGCGCACCTTCCCGCGCGAGATGGGCGCCATCCCGGCGAGATGCGTCTCCAGCAGCGGTGTGCGAACGGTGACTGCCACGGGTATCCTTTTGCGGAGGGCTGAATTCTATTCAGCGGCCCGGGAATGTCAAGGGTGTGCTATTTTGGGCAGACCCGATGGAAGGAAAACACTGGCTCGACGACGCGCTGCTGGAGTTTCGCCGCCTGAAGCGCCAGGCCGAAAAGGCGCTGGCGCAGGTGGACGACGAGCAGTTCTTCCGCGTGCTCGACCCCGAATCCAATAGCCTGGCCATTCTCGTCAAGCACCTCGCCGGCAACCTGCGCTCGCGCTGGATGGACTTCCTGACCTCCGACGGCGAGAAACCCGACCGCAACCGCGACTCCGAGTTTGTGATTGAGCCCGCCGACACCCGCGCCACGCTGAGGGAGCGCTGGGAGCGCGGCTGGAAGTATCTCTTCGACGCCCTGGAGCCGCTGACTGAGGACGACCTGGCGCGAACCGTGCAGATTCGCGGTGAGCCTCACTCGGTCGTGCAAGCCGTCAACCGACAGCTCTCCCACTACGCCGGCCACGTCGGCCAGATGGTATTTCTCGCCAAGCACCTCGCCGGGCCCAACTGGAAAACCCTCAGCGTCCCCCGCGGCCAGTCCCAAGCCTTCAATGAAAAGATGAAAGAGCGCGCCGCCGCCCGCGCTTCAGCGCCCGGCCCCCTCAACCACCGACGCTGAACACCGGCTTGTCACTCCGAGCGGAGTCCAGACGCAGCCGGGACGAAGTTGAGGAACCTGCTTGTTTACTGTTCTTACGCGGCCGGGGAGGCAGCAGCGGCGGGCGCTTCATCAAAACGAACGGAAACCAGTTGGGTGACGCCGCCCTGCATGGTCACGCCGTAGAGCACCGGCGCAATTTCCATCGTCTTCTTGTTGTGGGTGACGAGGATGAACTGCGTCTGGGCGGACATCTCCTGCACCAGGCGGGTGAAGCGGCCGACGTTGGTATCGTCGAGCGGCGCGTCCACCTCGTCGAGGATGCAGAACGGGCTGGGCGAGTAGCGGAAAATGGCGATGAGCAGCGCCAGCGCTGTCAGCGCCTTCTCGCCGCCCGAAAGCAGCAGCACGTTCTGCAACCGCTTGCCCGGCGGCTGGCAGATCAGGTCGATGCCGGCATCGGCCGGGTTCTCGGCTTCGGTCAGCCGCAGCGTGGCCGTGCCGCCGCCGAACAAGGTCTTGAAGGTCTCCTCGAAATTCCTGTTGATGACGGCGAACGCCTCTTCAAATCGCTTCGCCGACTCGGCGTCGATTTCCTTGATCGTATTCGTCGTGTCGGCGATCGACGCCAGCAGGTCGTCGCGCTGCTTGGTCAGGAACTCGTGCCGCTGCTCGCACTCCTGGAATTCTTCCAGCGCCATCATGTTGACCGGGCCGATGTTCTCCAGGCGCAGCTTGATCTCGCGGAAGCGCAGCTCGGCCTGCGCCAGCGTGTCGCCGGCCAGGCGCTCGGTAACTTCGCTCAGCAACTGCTCGGCGGTCAACCCGAACTCGCTCTGCAACGTCTGCTCCAGGTGCTGCCGGTCGGACTGCAGCCGCGCCTGCTCCACCTCAAGCTGATGCCGCCGCTCCCGCAGCGCCTCGAGCTGCGACCGCAACTCCCGCAGCGCCTGCTCGCCGTCTACCAAACTCTGCCGCAGCGCCCCCAGCTCCGTTTCGCACTCCTGGCAGCGACGCTCTTGTTCGAGCTTGTTCTGCTGCGCCTGAACGATGTCGGCTTCGCGCGCCGCCAACTCTTCCGCCAGCCGCCGCTGCTCGGCCTGCAAGCGCGCTTCTTCGTCGTTCTGCTGCTGCTGAGAAGCCGTTAGCCGCGACGCCGCTTCGGCAAGACGCGCCTGCTCGGCGCGCGCCAGCGCCAGCGCGTCCTGCTGCTGCTGCAACTGCACGAGCTTCTTTTCCTGCGCCAGCAGCGCTTGCCGCGCCGATTCCAGGAGCTCCGCCAATTGCCGGCGCAAATCCTCCAGCGCCGCCAGCCGCGCTTCCGCCGCCCGCACCGAAGGCTCGAGCAACGACCTCTGCCGTGTCGCCTCCTCCAGCTCCCGCCGCATGGCGTGGGAGCCGTGCCCGTTGCGCACGCCGCCGCTCACCAGCCGCCCGTGATACCAGCTGCCGTCAGTGGACAGGAAGAAGTATTGCGGGTAGCGTCGAGCCAGCTCCTCCGCTGCGCGCGCCGAGCCCACGAGCCAGGTGCGGGACAGCCGCGGCAGCACTCGCTTGGCTTCCGCCCCCAACGCGCCGTTCATCCGCACCAGGTCGGCCACGCGCGCCACAATATCGTCGCCCCGCGGCGTCTCGCCTTCGGGAACCACCGCCGGCGGGAAGCGTCCGAACGAATCCACCAGGAAGGTGGCGCGCCCTCCGACCTGCTCGCGCAGGAGCGAAACGCCGGTGCGCGCCGCGTCGTAGGTTTCGACCACCACGAACTCCAGCTCTTCGTGCAGGTAGTCTTCCAGCAGCGGGGCGTAGTCGGGCTCGAGCTCGGTGAAGTCGGCCACCACGCCGACGGCGCGGAACTCTGTGCTCGTGGTCGCGCCGCCCGCGCCCAGCAAGAGCTTCTGCACCGGCTCGGCCACGGCGGCGCGCTGCGCGACCAGTTCGCTCAACGCCTTCTCATGCGCCGCCGCGGTGGCCAGCGATTCGCGAATCTCGTCCATCTGCCGCTGCTGGGCCTTCAGTTTCTGCTCGCCGGTGGTCAGCGCCCGCTGCGCGGCCGCCACCAGTTCATCGGCCTGCACGCGCAGCGCGTGCGCGCGCAGCAGCGGCTCGGGCATGTGCGAAGTTGTGACGCGGATGGCGCCCGGCTCGCCGTTCAAGGGGGCGAGCTCGCGGTGCAGGCGGGCGATTTCGGCTTCCAGCGTGTCGAGCTCAGCGGCCGCCGCGGCGAACTGCTCTTCCAGCCGCGCCACTTCGCCCTGCTGGCGCTCGGCTTCGGCGCCAGCCGCCAGCGCCTCGTTGCTCATCGCTTGCCGCTGTGCGACCAGCGCTTCCAGGCGCGCCGCGGTTTCCTGTTGCTGGCGCAACGTGTCGGTCCGGCGCGACTGCGCCCGCTCCAGCTCCACCAGCACCACGCCGGCGCGGTTCTGCTCGACGCGCAACGCCGCCTCCAGTTCGTATTGCCGCTGCTGCGACGCCGCCTGCTGCTGCTCCCGCGCCCCGAGCGTGGCGGCGGCCCGCTCGGACTCGGCGCGGTTGGCTTCGACCTGCGCCGCCAGCGCTTCAGCCTGTGCGCGCAGGGCGTCGAGCTGGGTGGCCAAGAGTTGGCGATGGAGGTGGGTGCCCTCGGCCTTCAGCTCCTGGTAGCGCCGCGCCCGCGCCGCTTGGCGCTTGAGCGAGTTCAACTGCTTGGAAATCTCTTCCAGAATGTCGTTCGCCCGCAGCAGGTTCTGGTGCGCCGACTCCAGCTTGGCTTCCGCCAGCCGCCGCTTGGTCTTGTACTTGGTGACGCCGGCCGCTTCCTCCAGCAGCCCGCGCCGGTCCGAAGGCCGCGACGACAGAATCTGCCCCACGCGCCCCTGCTCGATGATGGCGTAGGACTCCGGCCCCAGGCCAGTGCCCATAAAAAGCTCCTGGATGTCGCGCAGGCGGCAGAGCTCGCCGTTCAAGTAGTACTCGCTGATGCCGTCGCGGTAGAGCCGCCGCGTGACCACCACTTCGCCGGGAAGAATCTTCAGGTTCAGGCCGCGCTTGCGTCGCTTGTGCTCGGGGTGAGTTTCAGCCGGAGTTTCGCCGGCTTCCGGCGCCGCGTCCGGCGCAGCCTCGGCTAAAGGCTCGGGCAGCGGCGCGGCGGGCTTCTCCGAATCCGGGTCGTACAACGTTAGCGTGACTTCCGCCAGGTTGGTGGGCGGGCGAGTAGCGGTGCCATTGAAGATGCAGTCGGCCATGCGGCCGCTGCGCAGCGTCTTGGCGCTCTGCTCGCCCAGCACCCAGAGGATGGCGTCGGCGATGTTCGACTTCCCGCAGCCGTTCGGCCCCACGATGGCCGCCACCCCGTTGCCGCTGAAGACAATCCGGGTGCGCTCGGCGAACGACTTGAAGCCGAAGATTTCGACCTGCCGCAAGCGCAGCATGCACGCCTCCTCAGGCACTCTGGGCCGAGAACTGGGAAGGTTATCCCTGTGAACGTTCGGCGGGTTCAATCTGTCGGCAACCCGTGGCGCTGGGATGCGGACACGGAGAATAGCACGGAAAAAAGTCCAAAGTAAAGTGTCAAGTGAAATCCTTCCTTTCCTTTTCAACCCAGCGGCCCCGTCCGCTGGGAGTGGCGTAGACTAGCCGCCAATGGATTACTTCCGCGGCCGATGCGACGCCCTCGCGCTCTGGCTCACCGCCTTTCGCTAGCGGGGTCAATCGATTTTCGATCTCACAACGGCGGGTGGGCACTGAGGGTTCGGCCGGCGGCAATCTCGCGCCAGGTGTAAACGATGCGATGGATGACGGTGACGGTGGAGAAAACGGCGATGACCCACAGCACCGGCGCCATACGGTTAAACGCGCCGCCCAGAATCAGCAGCACCAGCCGCTCCGGCCGCTCGGCGAAGCCGACCTTGCAACTGGGAATCAACGACTCCGCTCGCGCCCGCGTGTAGCTCACCATGAACGAACCCGCCATCGCCACCGCCGCCAGAATCACGTAGAAGAATCGCCCCACCTTGGCGTAGTAGACGATGATGCCCATGTAGAGCAGCATGTCGGAGTAGCGGTCGAGCATCGAGTCGAGGAACGCCCCGAAGGTCGTCGCCCGCTTCATCCGCCGCGCCACCGGGCCGTCGGCCAGGTCGAAGAACCCGGCCAGAAAAATCGCCGCCGCCGCCCAGCGGAATTTTCCCGCCGCCAGCAGCACCGCCGCCCAGCCGGTGACGAACAGGCCGAGGTAGCTCAGGATGTTGGGATTGACCCCGGTGGCCGAAATGATGGCGACGATCTTGTCCAGCAACCAACCGCTGCCCCGCCCAATCCAGCGTGTGTACATGCGCTCCCTGCGTGCGTCGGCATCATACGCCAGCAGCGGGCAGCGTCTCAAGCTGCTACACTACGCCGCGATGAGCGCCACCCTCAACGCCGTCTACTCTCGCCGCTGGATGCGCCGCCGCTACGAGGTCTGGTTCCTTCGCCTCGGCCTCGCCGACGGGAGTGGCGCCTGGTGGTTCCGCTACTTGCGCTTCAACCCCGGCCGCCGCGGCTGTCCCAGCCATCCCGCGGGCCTGCCCGTCCAAGTCTGGGCCACCTGGTTCCCGCGCAACGGAGCGCCGCAGAGCTTCATCCAGGGCTTCGCGCAGGACGGCCTCTCGCTCAGCGCTCGCGGCGCGACGCCGTTTCACTTCGAGGTCGCGGGCAACCACATTGACGACAACTCCTGCCGCGGGCGGCTCGACGTCGAAAGCCATCGCATTGAGTGGAACCTCCGCTGGCGCTCCACCTTCGGCGCCAGCGTCACCGAGGTCGGCTGGATCGGCTTCTCCCGCACGCCCCATTCCGACGCCGTTTTCTCGGGCGAAATCAGTCTCGATGGTCAACGCTGGGCCGGCGACCCGCTTGGCTTCGGCCTTCAAGGCCACAACTGCGGCTTCCGCCACCGCCACCTCTGGAACTGGACCCACTGCCTCTTTCAGACCGACGCCGGGTTGAGCACATTCGAGGCGCTAGAGTACGAGATTCCTTTCGGCCGCCGCACGCGCCGCGCCCTGCTCTGGCACGGCGGGAGACTCTACCGCTTTGCTGAATTCGAAGAGTTGCTGCGCGACCGCCAGAACCTGCGCTGGGTCTTCAAGTGTTTTCGCCCGGAAGACGACACCAGCGTGCTGGCCTGGATTGACGGCAGCGGGGCGTCGCTCCATCGCCTGCCCTATCTCAAGACCGACTGCTCCGGCGCCTTCGAGGTCTCGAACAACAGCCTCGCCCGCGCCACCCTCTACTTCCTGCGCGGCAGCCAAACGGCTCTGACTCTGAGCACCGACTCCGGCGCCACCCTTGAAATGGTCGGTGGCTGATGGAGAAGAAATACTAAGGACTGCCACCGCTTCGACCGCCAGTACCAGATCTGCTCCGGCCTCGGTCCCCATTTCCGCTCCGTCGAAGACATTCGCACCTAGAGCGGAGCAACCTCGCAGAAGACTTTGATGACGTCCTTGCCCTGCGTGAGGGTATCGAGCAGTTCGCGGTAGTTTTCCAAACCCTTTACCGGATGCGTCAGCAGCTTGGCCAGCCAGCCGGGGTATTGCAGCTCGGCCTCCGACAAGTCTTTGGCGCCCATCTCGAAGTGCTCGCGGTTGGCGTTGACGCTGCCCACCGCGACCTTGTTGCCGAGCACGAAGCCGAGGTTGATCCTGTCGGCCGGCACTTCCGCCTTGCGGTCGCCGCCGGTCACGCTCACCAGCACCAGCACACCGTTTTTCGCCAGCACTTCCATGGCTTCGAAGACAATCGGCGAAAAGCCCGTGCCCTCGAAGATGATATCGAAGGGCCCGTACTTCTTCGACGCGTCGGTCAGCGAGAGGTCGGCGGTGTTGACGTAGCGCACGCCGATTTCCGCCAGCAGGTCGGCGTTCTTGTACGGAAGCGGTGTGCGCCCGAACGCCGTAACCTCCAGCCCGCGCAACCGCAGCAACAAGGCTGAAATCAATCCCAGCGTCCCGGTGCCGAGCACCGCCGCTTTGCGCGGATGCCACACCCGCAGCCGCCGCTGAATCTCATACGCCTGCGCGATGCCTTTCTCGGCCACGCTGGTCGGCTCCATCAGCACGCCCACGGTCTTCAGCTTTTCCGGCACGCGGATGATGTACTCCGGCTCGTCCACGTAATACTCGGCCAGGAAGCCGTGGCGCAGGTTGATGCCGCGCTCGAAGTAGGTGTCGTCGGTGGTCATGTCATACAGGCCGATACGGTCGTAGAGGCTCGAGCCCGGCCGCCGCACCGTGGCCGCCACGTAGTCGCCCGGCTTGAACTCGGTGACGCTCGGCCCGACGGCTTCCACGCGCCCGAAGCTTTCGTGACCGAGAATCAGGTGGTCGTCGCCCCGCGGCGCCGCGCCGTACTCGGCGGCGTTGATTTCCTTGTCGGTGCCGTCCACGCCCACCCGCAGCACCTTGACCAACACGCCGCGGCCGTTCGGGACTTGCTCAAGCGTTGGCTTGGGCACGTCGCGCAAGTGGACCGAGTTCGGTTTCCCCGGAATGACCGCAACCGCCTTCATGAATTCCTCCAAACGCTCAATGGCCTAAGCGTTTTGTCCCGCCCGGGCGCGCGCCGTTACGCGCTTCCTCCTCACTCTCCGCTTTGTTCGATGAGCTTGGCGACCAGTCCCGTCCAGCCGGTCTGGTGACTGGCGCCGAGGCCAGAGCCGTCGTCTCCGTGGAAGTACTCGTGGAACTGAATGTGGTCGCGCCAGTGCGGGTCGGTCTGAAACTTCTCGTGGCCGCCGTAGACCGGGCGCCGCCCGCTGCCATCGCGCAGGAAGGTGCGGATGAGCCGCCGCGAAACCTCGGCCGCCACTTCCCACAACGTCATTTGCCGACCGGAGCCGGTGGGGCACTCCACCTTCAGCTCGTCGCCGAAGTAGTGATGGAATTTCTGAATCGACTCCACCAGCAGAAAATTGACCGGGAACCACACCGGGCCGCGCCAGTTGGAGTTGCCGCCGAAAAGCCCGGTCGAGGACTCGCCCGGCTCGTAGTCCACCCGGTGCTCGTGCCCGTTGACGCCGAACACGTAGGGGTGCTCGTGGTGGTAGCGCGAAAGCGCTCGGATGCCGCAAGGCGATAGGAACTCGTTCTCATCCAGCATGTAGCGCAGCACCTTGATCAGCTTCTCGCGCTCGACGATGCACAGCAGCCGGCGCGTCCCGCGCGGCGTCTCCGTCATCGTCACGTGCTCGCGGAACTCCGGCCGGTTGTCAATGAACCACTGCATGCGCCGCTTGAAGCCGGGCAGCTTGTCCACCACTTCCGGCTCCAGCGTCTCCACGGCGAAAAGCGGAATCAGCCCCACCATGGAGCGCACCCGCAGCGGGAAGTGGCTGCCGTTGGGCAGGTGCAGCACGTCGTAATAGAAGCCGTCCTCGTCATGCCACAACTCGATGCCCTCTTCGCCCAGATGGTCCATGGCGTGAGCGATGTAGACGAAGTGCTCGAAGAACTTGCTGGCCACGTCCTCGTAGGCCGTGTCTTCCTTGGCCAGCTCGAGCGCAATCGCCAGCATGTTCAGGCAGTACATCCCCATCCAACTGGTGCCGTCGGACTGCTCGATGTGCCCGCCGGTGGGCAGCGGCGCAGACCGGTCGAAGACGCCGATGTTGTCGAGACCGAGGAAGCCGCCCTGAAAGACGTTCATCCCCTCGGCGTCCTTGCGGTTCACCCACCAGGTGAAGTTGAGCAGCAGTTTGTGGAAGACACGCTCGAGAAAGGCGCGGTCGGCTTGGCCGCGGATGCGCTTCTCAATCTTGTAGACCCGCCAGGCCGCCCAGGCGTGCACGGGCGGGTTGACGTCGCTGAAGTTCCACTCGTAGGCGGGAATCTGCCCGTTGGGGTGCATGTACCATTCGCGCAGCATCAGGATGAGCTGCTCTTTGGCAAAGTCGGGATCCACCTGGGCCAGCGGGATGCAGTGGAAGGCAAGGTCCCAGGCCGCGTACCACGGGTACTCCCACTTGTCGGGCATGGAGATAACGTCGGCGTTGTAGAGGTGCGTCCAGTCGCGGTTGCGGCCGTGCTTGCGCTCGGGGGGCGGAGGCGGCTGCGCCGGGTCGCCCTCCAGCCAGGTCTTCGCGTCGTAGTAATAGAATTGCTTCGACCACAGCATGCCCGCGAAGGCTTGGCGCTGCACGCTCATCGCGTCTTTCGAGGTGCAGCGGCCAGTGCGCTGAGCGTAGAACTCGTCGGCTTCCATCATTCGCAGGGCGAAGGTTTCATCGAACTGGCGCCCGAAGGTGCCATCGCCCGGCGCCCTGTCGCTCAGGCGCAGCCGCAGCCGCACGCTGCCGCCGGCGGGAACCGAAAGGCGGTAGTAGGCCGCCGCCTTGGTGCCGGCTTGCTTCGGATTGACCGCTTCTTTCTTGCCCTGAATGACGTACTCATGAAACGCATCCTTGACGTAGGGCGAGCCGTTCCGAGAACCATAAAGCCGTTCTGTATTCGTCTCGTTCTCCGTGAAGAGCAGCTCGGGCGCGCCTTCGCAGGCCAGCCACCGCTTGCCGTACATGTGGTGCTCAGTTTCAACGACCGACACTCTCTTGCCACTCTTTCCTTGCGCCGCGCGGGGACGACGGTCGTCCCACCCCCACAACCAGGTATTGCGGAACCACAGCGTCGGCAGCAGGTGCAGCTCCGCGGCCTCAGGTCCGCGGTTGTAGACGGTGAGGCGGATGAGAATATCTTCCGGGTCGGCTTTGGCGTATTCCACGAAAACGTCGAAGTAGCGGTTGTCGTCGAACACGCCGGTGTCGAGCAGCTCAAACTCGCGCTCCAGCTTGCCGCGCCGCCGGTTTTCTTCCACCAGCCGTCCGTAGGGAAACTCCGCCTGCGGGTACTTGTAGAGGCACTTCATGTAGGAGTGCGTCGGAGTGGAGTCGAGGTAGAAATAGTATTCCTTGACGTCTTCGCCGTGGTTGCCTTGGCCGTTGGCCAGGCCGAAGAGGCGCTCTTTGAGAATCGGGTCGCGGCCGTTCCACAGAGCCAGCGCGAAGCAGAGGAGGCCGTGGCGGTCCGAGAGGCCCGCCAGGCCGTCCTCACCCCAGCGATAGGTGCGCGAGCGGGCGTGGTCGTGCGGGAAGTAGTCCCAGGCGTCACCGCCGGCGCTGTAGTCCTCGCGCACCGTGCCCCACTGCCGCTCGGAGAGATACGGCCCCCAGCGCTTCCAATGCGCGGTCCGACGCCGCGACTCCTCCAGCCGCTGCTCTTCGGCGGTCAGCTTGGCGGGCGTGGATTTCGGCATGCTCTTTGGTCTCGCGGCCAGCCTGGGCGTTTCAGCCATTCGGTCTACATCCCGGCGCCGCAATGGATGCAGCGCTTGTCGTTCTGATGATGGAGCTTGGCGCAAGCCACCTGGGCGCGGCCCATCCGGCCCAGGTAGAGTTCGGCGGCCAGCAGCATCCCCAGCGGCGGCGCGGTGAAGTAGATCCAGAGCGTTGAGAGCAGATGCGCCGGCACGGCGGAGGCGAAGCTGCGCGCCGGGTTCATGCTCATGCCGGAGAGGGGAGACTCCAGCACGATGTAGGTGGCCACTAGCAATCCGGCGAACCCGCCCGTGAAGCGCGCCAAGCGGCTGCTGGTAACGCGGAGGATCATCGCCATCAGGATGAACGTAATAACGACCTCTGCCACCCACGCAACCAGCGTCCCATAGGAGCCTGGCACAGTGGCGACGAAGTTCACGTTGGGATGAGCCAGCATGGCGCGGAACGCCGCCGCAACCAGCAGGATGCCAACCAATCCCCCGAAAAACTGGGCGAGGATGTAGAACAACGCATCCCAACGCTTCACCTTCCCCAACCGGAAAAACGTCAGCGTCACCGCCGGGTTGAAGTGTGCGCCGGATTGCTTTCCCATCGGCGAATAGATGATCGCAATGGCCGTCGCGCCCATCGCCAGCCCCATCAGCACCCGCCGCAGCATGGGATTGGGCAACGCCTGATGCATGGGCGACCCGGGATACTCGAGCAGAATCCCGAACAGCCCGGCGGAAATCATGAACAGGCCAAGCTCGGCCGCTTCCATCAAGTATTCCGGCCAGTGGAGCCGCAGCGCTTCGCGCATGGTCATAGGGCGCCTAGCGCTGGATCAACTGCAGAGCGTGGCCGTCGGGGTCGCGCACGGTTAAGCCTTTGCGGAATCCCAGCTCAGCCTTGGGCAACGCCACCGCACCGGGCGAGACGAAGGCCGCGCGCGCGGCGCGCAGGCGCTGCTGCGCCGCGTCGGCATCGGCTGTAGTCAGATGTGTTTGCCAGTTCCAGAGGTCGTTGGCGCGAGTGTCAAGCGGATAGGACTTGCCGTCGCGCGGCGCCAGATACTCGAGAAGCTCGATGCCGGGACCGCTGGCGGCGCGCAGCGCGGTGATGCGCAGGCGCGCGCCGAAGACGTTGTTCAGGTGCTCCTGCTCGGTGCCGTAGTTTTCGCTCTCGCCGGCAACACGCATTCCCAGTGCGTCGCGATAGAAGCGCAGGCTGGCTTCGGTGTCGCGGACGACGATGGCGGTGTGGTCAATGCCGAGGAAGAGCTTGTCGGTGGCTCGGTGCCACCTGGTGTCGCCCTTGCCGGGCGGAAACCAGAGGACTTCGAGCGCGTGACCGTCGGGGTCTTTGAAGTAGAACGCTTGGATGCCGCCGGCGTTGGGGTTCCAGTCCGGCAACCGCTGCGGGCCGGTCGAGGCGTGCTCGACTTTGTGCCGGCGCAGCCAGGCGTAGGCGCGCTCCATGTCGCTCACGATGATGGCGATGTGCTGAAACCAGCCGTCGTGGCTGCGCGAGTCGACGGGAACCGGCCGGCCGCGCGGGGTGAGGAACTGCTTTAACTCAATGGACTCGTCGCCCAGCTTCATCCGCACCACGCGCAGGCGCAGACCGAACAGCCCTTCCAGGTGCTCGTAGTTGTCGCCCCAGACTTCAATGTCCGAGACCTTCTCAAATGTGAGCACATCGGTGAAAAAGTCTACCGAGCGATCCATATCGGAGACGGTGATGCTGACGGAGTCGACGCCGGTGACCAGCGGAGCTTGCGCGCGCGCGTCGGGGGCAAGCGCCAGCCAAAGAGTCAGCGCCAGGGCCGCCGCGAAGATTCGTTTTTGAAGGGGCTCGGGCATTCTGGATCAATTCACCGGTTTGACGTCTTCCATCAGAGTGAAGAAGCCCTCGGCCAGCGTGGGGTGAATGTAGACGGCGCCCTTGAGCACAGTCCAGGGCGCGTCGGCCAGCATCAGCGCGCCGAGCAACTGCACCAGCTCGCCGCCCTCGAGGCCGAGAATGGCGGCGCCGAGGATGCGGTCGGTCTCAGCGTCAATCACCACTTTCATGAAGCCGGCGGTTTCGTCGCGCTCGATGGCGCGCGCCACGTAGCTCATGGGGATCTTACCGATCTTGAGCTTGCGGCCGGTCTTGCGCGCGTCGGTTTCAGTCAGCCCGACGCGGCCCACCTGCGGGTCGGTGAACATCGAGTAGGGCAGGTAGCGATTGTCGATGGTGAGGGTCTTGCCTTCGACGAGGTTCGCCCAAAGGATTTGGTAATCGTTGTAGGAAATGTGCGTGAAGGCGGGCCCGCCTTTGACGTCGCCCAGTGCCCACACGCCCGGCACGTTGGTTTCCAGCTTGTTGTTCACCTTGACGAAGCCGCGCGGGTCGCGCTCGATGCCGGCTGCGTCGAGTCCCAAGTCATCGGCATTGGGCACGCGCCCGGTGGCGACCAGCAGGTGGGTGCCGACAATCGTTTCCGTTCCGGCCGGCGAGGAAACGGTGAGATAAATCTGGCCGTCCTTTTTTTCCACCCGCTGCGTGTCAGCGTTCATCACGAAGCGCATTCCTTCGGCGCTGAGGATTTTCTGCAGCTCGTCGGCGACGTCGTTGTCCTCGCGCGCCAGCAGGTGCTCGCCCTTGTGGACGACGGTCACCTGGCTGCCGAAGCGATAGAACATCTGGCCGAATTCGAGGCCGATGTAGCCGCCGCCGATGACGATAAGGTGCATGGGCAACTCGCGCAAACTCATGACGCTGGCGTTGGTGAGATAGCCGACCTGGTCCAGGCCCTCGATTTTGGGAATCATCGGCCGCGTGCCGGTGTTGATAAAAATGCGCTCGCCCTCGATGACCTCCTCGCCTACCTGCAGGGTGTGTGGTTCGGTGAAGCGTGCGTGGGCGCGATAGAGCGTGAGCGTCGGCCGCGCGGCCACTTTCTTCTCCTGCCCGGAGCGAAACGAGGCGACAATCTTGTCCTTGCGCTCCACCACCGCCGCCAGGTCGACGCTGACGTTGGAGGCCCGCACGCCCCAGCGCTCGGCGTGGCGGGCGTAGAACGCCACCTGCGCCGAGGCCACCATCGTTTTGGTCGGCGTGCAGCCGGTATTGATGCAGGTGCCGCCCAAGTGCTTGCGCTCGACCAGCGCCACCTTCCAGCCCCGGTCGGCGAGCTTGTGCGCCAGCGGATTGCCGCCCTGCCCCGAACCGATAATCACTGCGTCGTACTTCGTCGCCACGAGTCCTCCTTAACGCAGCCGCTCCAGCAGGTGATCGCCGACGCGCAGCGCGTTGGCCATGATGGTGAGCGCCGGGTTGACCGCGCCGCTCGAAGGGAAGAAGCTCCCGTCCACCACGTAGAGATTGTCCAGCTCGTGCGCCTTGCAGTTCGCATCCAGCGCCGACGTTTTCGGATCGCGCCCGAAGCGGATGGTGCCGTTCTGGTGCGCCACCCCCGCCAGCGGGATGCGCTGGCCGATAAACAGATTGCGCGCGAACAAGCCGACGTGGCAGTCGTGCCCGTGCTCCGGACACTTCGTCTGCTGCTGCATGGCGTGCTGGAGCCGCTTGACCAACTGATTGTACGCCTCCCGGTTGTTGGGCGTGTAGGTCAACACAATCTCGCCGTCGCGATTGAGCGTGACGCGGTTGTTGGCCTCCGGCAGATCCTCGGCGGTGAGCCAGAAGTCGAGCGAGTGTTTGCCCATCAGCTCCAGCGTCCAGCCGGGGGCGATGGCGGGCGCGCCGGCCGAGAGCGTGACGCCGTCGAGCTTGCCGACGAACGAGATGTGGCCCATGGGATAGCTGAACTCTTTGTCGCCGAAATAAAAATCGTTCACCGCCAGCGTCTTCTGAAACACCGTCGGGTTGGGGCACTTGGAAAGCGCCAGCATCACACCGTTGGTGTGGCCCATGTAGTGGCGGCCGACGACGTCGGCGCCGTTGGCAAGTCCCTTCGGGTGCTTGTCATTGGCCGAGCGCAGCAGAAGCGCCGCCGAGTTGATGGCGCCGCAGGAAACGACGACGAGGTTGGCGGTGTATTCCTCGCGAGCGCCGTTGCGCCGGACGATGACTTTGCTCACTTCGCGGCCGGAGGCGCTGGTTTCGAGGCGCTCGACCTTGGCGTTGGTCAGCAGCGAGAGGTTCGGGTGCCGCAGCGCCGGATCGACACAAATCACCTGCGCGTCCGCCTTGGCATAAATCAGGCAGGGGTGGCCGTCGCAGGTGTCGCAGCGAATGCAGGCGCTCGTGCGCGGATTCTTCTCATCGAGCATGATGCCGAGCGGGACGTGAAAGGGATTGAGGCCCAGCCGCTTGAAGTCGTCGCTCAGTTGCTGGAGGCGCGGTTCGTGGCTGACCGCGGGGTACTTGTAGGGAGCGCGCGTCGGCGGCTCGGTGGGGTCGACGCCGCGCTCGCCGTGCACCTGATAGAGTTCTTCGGCCTGCTGGTAGTAGGGCTCCAGCTCGTCGTAGCTGATGGGCCAGGCGGGCGAGACGCCGCCGTGGTGGCGCAGCTCGCCGAAGTCTTCTTGGCGCAGCCGAAACAGCGCCGCGCCGTAGAACTTGGTGTTGCCGCCGACGTAGTAGTTGGTGTGGGGGTGAAGGGGCTTGGCGTCCTTGTCGCGCCACTGTTCTTTGGTGTTGTACTTGGCTTCCAGGTTGACGGCGCGCGTGCTCCAGTTGTCCTTTTCGCGCGGCACGTAGTCGCCGCGCTCCAGCAGCAGAACGCGCTTGCCCGAGGGCGCCAGCTTCCAGGCCAGCGTGCCGCCGCCGGCCCCGCTGCCGATGATGATGACGTCGTAGTGATTGCTCGTCATGCTTCCCCCTCGGGCAGCGTCGCTCCGGTTCTTTTATCGCACTCGGCGCGGTTCGGCTACTGCCGCGTGAGCGGCGCGGTGCCGAAGTTGACGCTGAAGCGGTTGCACCAGATGGTGACGGCCTGGTACTTCGCCAGGTCGGCCTCGGCCGGCACGTCATAGTTCTGATCGCCGGTCGTGCCCTTCAGTTTGCCGAGTTCGACGTAGCCCGCCTTCTTAACCGTGTCGTTGTCGGTGGCGTCCGCCGCGGCGACGAGAAACACGCGCACGTCGGGACCGTTGGAGGTCTCGAAGCCGGTGAAGCGCACCACGCGCTTGCCGTCGGGAAGTTGAAAGATCGTCGCCGTGCCCTTGGTCTCGTGCGCCACGCTGTGGAAGTTGCCCGCGGCCAGAGCCTTGGGCGCGGCGGCGGTCGTGGCGGCTGTGGCCGTCGGCAACGACTCGTTGACGCTGGTCTTGACGAACAGCAGCTCGGGCCGGAACAACGCCCAGCCGCCCACCAGAACCACCAAACCGAGAATTACCAACCCAGTTCGTTTGCTCATTGCTTGTAACTCCTTTTTTAGTGAGATTGCGGATGCAGCGCCGGGGCACTTGCCGCCAGCGCCGTGGCCAACCCGACCGCCGGCCGAGCCATCCGGATCAGAGCCGAAACCAAGAACTCGCACACCCGTTGCTTCGCCATCACTGCCTCCCTACCACCCTTTTTCTTGCCTGGCTTTTGGCGGAATAGTCCGCTAACTGAGCGGTCCGTTACAGATGCCGGGGATCGTCGCCCTCGAACCACTCCTGAAGAAGCGGAAACAGCTCAGCCTCCTGGCGGTGGAGGTGCTGGCCGAGGATGTTGGCCAGACCTTGCCCGACGCGCGGCAGCTCGCCCAGCTCGCCGCTGGCGTTGAAAATCAGCACCGCTTCGCGGAAGCTTTCGAAGGCGCGGCGGAAGGCGATGAGGTCGCCGCGCAGCTCGCCCAACAAGCCGCGCAAACGGGGCGACATTTCTTCCAGCGCCGGGTAGAGCTCGGCTTGCTCGCGGCGGAACTGTTCCTGCTCCCACTCCTGAAAGACGCGGCATAGCGCCCCCAGGCTCTGCAACCCACTTTGCACGTGGCCGTAGCCGCCGCAGCGCACCTGAAAGAGCGCCAGCGTCAATTCGAGCAGGTGCACCCGGAGCGTCTGGTTGGCGCGCGACTGCCGCTCCAGCGCCGCCAGCGGCGGGACACCGTCCCGATGGAATCGGGACTCGCAAACCATTGCCTGGGTAGCAGCCATAGTTACTCCTAGGTCATCTCCAGGGTCATCGCCGGGCGGGCCGCCGGCAGATACCACGGGTTAGCCGTGGCGTCGGGCACGGTCAATAAAGGGTCATTCGAGATCACCAGGTCGGCGGCCGCCCACGGCTCGTCGAGGGCGAAGTGAATCAGTTGCGCCGGGAAGTAGATGGTCTGATAGGCGCGGATGGTCTCCGCCGGCGGCAGGCCCTCCTGGCCGCGGCGGAGGGCGCGCTCGAGTGCGGTCTCAAACGAGCACTCAATCCAGATTGAAAGATCGTAATGGCGGCGCAGGTCGCGCCGCAGCAGATAGATACCCTCGAGCACAATAACGTCCACGTCATTGAACTCGTAGGTGTGGCGGCGAAACTCCGTCGAGGTCTCTTCCGCAAAGCCGGCTTCGACCCGCACGGACCGATCCTGTTTCAGCGGCAGCACCAGCTTCTCGAACATCTCGTCGAAGCGGATGGCGTTGGCGTAGAAGTGCTCGGCCGGGCGCTCGTCGCTGAAACGAACGGACGGAAGGTTGAGCCAAGGGTCGATGGTGATGAGCACAGCGTTCAGGCCGCGACCGCGCAGCGCAGCGTCCAACTGCTCGCCCAGGTAGCCTTTGCCGGCCCCGTCAATCCCGCTCAGCGCCACCAGCAGGCTTTGCGCTGCGGGCGCGCGGCGCCGGCGCTCCAAAACTCTCTCGACAACTGGGCGCAGGTCGGTCATGGGCGGACACCAGCGATGCCGAGCTTCATCCGGTAGAGCGCGCTGCGGGCGCAGAGGTAGAGCGTCTTGCCGTCGGCGTCGCCCCAGGCCATGTTGTGCACGTGCCGAGGAGCGATGATGGTGCCGAGGTGCTTGCCCGTCGGCGAAAGCACCCAAAGGCCGCCCGGCCCGCTGACGTAGAGGTTGCCCTGCTGGTCCACCTTGATGCCATCCAGGGCGTCTTCGCCGGGCGCGCTGGTCATGTTGAAAAAAACCTGGCCGTTCGCCAGCGTTCCGTCAGGCTGGACTTCATAGCGCATCACCACTTTCTTTTTCTCGTCCCAGTCGCCCACGTAGAGATATTTTTCGTCGGGCGAAAACGCGATGCCGTTGGGCCCGGTGAAGTCGGTCGAGAGCAGTGTGAGCTTGCCGTTGGCCCAGCGGTAGACGCCGCTGAACGGCAACTCCTTGCGCGGGTCGTCGAAAAACTTCGGCAGGCCGAAGGGCGGGTCGGTGAAGTAGAGCGAGCCGTCCGATTTGTAAACCAGATCGTTCGGGCTGTTGAGCCGCTTGCCTTCATATTTGTCGGCCAGCACCGTGACCGAGCCGTCTTTCTCCAAGCGCACAACGCGATGGTTGCCGTGCTCGTTGATGGTGAGCCGGCCCTGCGGGTCGAGCGTCAAGCCGTTCGAGCCCGGCTGGCCGTACTCGGCGATGTCGGCGCCGGCGTAGCCGCTGGGCTGGCGGAAAACTTCGAGTTGACCGTCGGGCGTGTACTTCCAGATGATGTTGCTGTTGGGATCGCTGAAGAGCAGGTATCCGCCAGCCCGCCCCGATGAAGTCGGGGTCGAAACCCAAATTGGCCCCTCGGTGAACTTGAAGCCTTCGGCCAGCTTGAAGATTTTCGGGTTGGGGCCGACGATGGCGTCCATGGCCGGGTCAAGCCGGACAACCTCCACGTTGACTTCCTGCGGCGTCAGCGCTAGCGGCGCCTTCCCGCCGGGATAGAACTCCAGCCGCGCATACCGCATCCAGATGAAATTTGTCGGCGGGTTCGAAATCGGTCCGTTGATGCCAAAGACCGCCAATTGAATCTGCTGACCGGGCCGCGCGCTGCGCGTCACGATGAGGCGGTTGGGCGCGTTCCAGCCGCTGACCATGGAGCCGCCGCGCTGCCCGAGCGCGCGCGCCAGCTCGCCATCCACCCAGATCTCAGCGTAGTCATCGAGCGCGGTTTCGAACACCACGGTTGAGCCGGTCGGGTCGAAATCCCCGATGCGCTCGGGGATGGTGATGCGGATGCGATACCAGTTGAAGCAAAGCCGGCCGGTGGCGCGACGCTGTTGGAGGGTGGTGGGGTCGAGGGCTGCCCAAGGGGAGTCGTCAAAGTCGGCGCCACCGGCATGGGGTGTGTAGTCGTAGGTCTTGAGCGGCGCGCCGGCGGGCTGGTTGTCTGCGCCGGGGCCGCGGAAGTCCACTTCGATAATCTTCGTGTCGCTGTACCGCCACTGGCCTTTGACAAGTTGCGCACCCTCGCGCGTCGCGAGGTCAATCGTCGCCGCCGGCGCGCCCGTGGGCGTGTCGGCGTTGGTCTGCCCAGAGACCGCCGGAGCGAGCCCCAGCACCAGAGCGGTGACGACGAGGAATCTCGGCATTGTGGCCTCCTACCGGACCTTGACGACGTAGTACAGGAACGGCTTGGTGGTTCCGACGAACCAGTGCGGCGTGTTGGCCGGGACGATGATGACGTCGCCCTTCACCAGCCGGCGGGTTTCGCCGTTCTGGATGGACTTGCCGCGGATCTCGTTCGGCGCGGTGGTCATCGGCTCCGCGACCGTTCCGCCGGTGATGAAAGTGGCGGCGCCGTCGAGCACGTAGAGGATGTCGGTGTCGAGCGTGTGGACTTCCGCCAGGCCGGGAGCTTCGCGCCGGCTGGCGTGCACCATGTAGTTGCGGCCGGCCTCTTCGCCGAGCAGCACCGCGCCCTTGGCAAAGGCCGCGGTCACATCGGCACTGGGGAAATAACTGACCGGAGCAGCGCTCGCCATCAGGCCGGCCAGCGAATTGGCGCCGGCGATGGCCAGCTCTTCATCCTGCTGCGCGCTGGCTGCGCCGCTTACGCCCACGCCGCCCACCACCTGGCCATCCACCATCACGGGCACGCCGCCGATAAGCGGTGTGAAATCGTTGAGCGCCGTCATTACGGTGCGGCCCTTGCCGCTGGAGTTGATGAGCTCTTCGAAAAAGCGCGTCGGGCGCTTGAACTGCACCGCGGTGCGGGCCTTGCCGATGGAAATGTTGGCGCCGGCGGCGAAGGTGCCGTCGAGGCGCTCGAGCGCCATCAGGTTGCCGCCGTCGTCCACGACGGCAATGACGCCACCGGGCGCGTTCAGGCGCTTGGCTTCGGCTTTAGCGGCGGCGATGACCTGGCGCGCGCCGTCGAGCGTCAAACTCTTCTTCTCCGTCACCTGGGCGGAGGCGTTGAGCGCCAGCCCGGCTATGAGTGCAGTTGCCGACAGAAACCATTTCACGTTGACTCGCATTCTTCTCTCCTTCCAAATCTGGTTCCGATTGATCCTCCCCCGGTGGTCGGCCGCCGGGGGAGAATCCGACCGGTTCATTCGTTTCCTACTTGACCGGCTGCGCGAAACTGGCTTCGCCCAGCAAGGCTTCCGCCCAGGAACAGTAAATCTGTACCTTGGCGACGTCGTGGATGTAGGACGGCAAGGTGATGGACTTGTTGAACTGGATGTCCTTGCCGCCCTTCATGCCCTTGGTTGCCATCGCGCCTTCCATCATGGCGCCCTCCTTCACGTCCAGCCGATCCAGCAGGTAGACGGTCCCTTTCGAGTCCACTACTTGCCAGTGCGGATCGGGCGTGTCGGGCACCTGGAAGTCATCCGACAGCGTCAGAATGTCCTTGCCGTCCTTCTTGGTGTGGGTCACCGTGCCGCCGTTGACCTTGACTCCCTTGAACGGCGTCGAGGTGTGCTGCATGTCGGCGGCGTAGGCGCCGACGGCCGTGAACAGCACCGCCACGGCGACGAAAACCGCTAAACGAACTGCGCGTGTGTTGCGTGTCGAGTGCATCTCAAGTCTCTCCTGAGTGAATTCAACTTTCGCCGGAGTAGTCCCCGAGCCGGCGGTTCCGTTACAGCGGCCGCCGCCCGGGTGGACGCTGCGGCGGCGGCTGCGCTAGGATGGACGGGCTTTCCGGCCGCGTCGCGAGGCAGGTCGGCACGACCGGCTGCAGTGATTGGGGGGCGCATGGACGAATCGGAGGGTGGGGGTAGCTCCAGTTTTTCCGGCGGCCCTACGGGTGTGCCGAGCGCAGCGCACGCGCCGTCGCTTTCCGCCGAAGAGTTGCAACTGATTCAAGGCCTGCAGCGCCGCGACGAAGCGGCTTTCCTGCAAGTCGTCGACCGCTACCACAACTCGCTGATCCGCCTGGCCATGCTCTACGTCTCCCGCCGCGAATTCGCCGAAGAAGTGGTGCAGGAAACCTGGCTCGGCGTCCTCAAAGGGATTGACCGCTTCGAAGCCCGCTCCACGCTGAAAACCTGGCTCTTCCGCATCCTGCTCAACCGCGCCAAATCCCGCGGCCAGCGCGAAGCCCGCATGATTCCCTTCAGCGCCCTGTTCGACCCCGGGTCGGATCCGGAAGAGCCGGAGATGCCGCTCGATCGCTTCTTGCCCGACGACCACCCGGAGTACCCCGGTCACTGGGCCAAACCCCCGGCCAGTTGGGGCGCCGACGCCGAGAAGCAACTGCTGGGCAAGGAGATGCGGGCTTACATCCAGAAGGCTATTGAAGCACTGCCCGCCACCCAACGCGAGGTCATCACCCTGCGCGACGTCGAGGGCTGGACCTCGGAAGAAGTGTGTAACGCGCTGGGCATCAGCGAGACTAACCAACGGGTTCTTTTGCACCGTGCGCGGACGCGTGTGCGAAAGGCGCTCGATGCACATTTTGGAGAAGGTTGAATCGAATGGACATAATGGCCAGCTGCAAAAAGTGGGTCGAGCGCCTCACCGACTATCTCGAGGGCGCCCTGCCGGCGCCCGAGCAGGTCCGCTTTGAGAGTCATCTGAAGGACTGCCCAGGCTGCCGAACCTATCTTGAGCAGATGCGGCAGACCATTCGCGCCGTCAACTCGCTCCGCGAAGCGGAGGGGGTTCCGGTAGAGACCAAGGCCAAGCTTCTGCAGATGTTCCGCTCCACCCAGCCCGCGCCGGCCGTGGACAAGAGCCGCCGGATCCGCCTGGGAATCCTCGACCAGTACGCCGCCCCCGGCGACCACATCGGCTACTTTTGGGAGACCGAGCAGGAGTTCGAGGAGGGCGTCGGCTTCTTGGCCGCCGGGCTCCACAACGGCGACGCCTGCTTTGTTTTCGGCCACGAAGAGGCCAACGACAAGGTTCTGGCCCTGCTGTGCCAGCGAGAGTTTCCAGTGGATGACCTGCTGCGCAGCAAGCGCCTGCAAGTGCTGACCGGCAACTCGTCCGGTGACGCCATGCTGGGCGAGATTGGGGCGGCGTTCCAGGCCGCGCTGGAGGCGGGGGCGCCGACACTGCGCCTGCTGGGCAACATCGGTTGGGGCAAGCGCAACTGGCCCGCCGACGACGAGATTCTGGCCTTCGAAGCCAAGGTAACCGAAGCCGCCAAGCAGCTCCCCTGCGTCATCGTCTGCATGTACGACGTGCGCTCGCTGTCCGGGCGCGTGCTGCTCAAGGGCGGCTTTGAAACTCATCCTTTGACCGTGCGCAACCAAGTCGTGCAGGAAAATCCTCACTTTGTCCCCCCCGAGCAGTACTTGAACGCGCTCCGCGGACGAGCCGGATGGGAACGAATCCAATAGTCTCGAAGACCGACCCGAGGTGCCGGGCGGACCAATGAGCGTCTCGGACGAAATGAGCTGTAGGGAACTTGTGCGGGTGATCACCGACTACATCGAGGGTGTGTTGCCGCCCGCCGCTCGCAAGCGGTTTGAGGAGCACCTGGCCCTCTGCGAGGGTTGCCAGACTTATCTCGACCAGATGCGCAAGACCATCCAGGTGGTCGGCCGTCTCAGCGAGGAGTCCATTCCTTCCGGGGCCAAGGCCGCACTCCTCCAGGCCTTCCGCGACTGGGAGAAAACCTAACCGGCCGCCCGTCCCCAGCCCGTCATTCCGAGCCTGGCTCCGCCGGCTGTGGTGGATTCCGGGAATGGCACTCGCCTCGGCATACTTCGTCTCTGTGTACCGACGGTTCTCCAGCAAGGTGACCCTGGAGGAGGAAGGTTACTAGGCGGCCGCAAGCCTTGTTTCCGGCCCAAACCCTGTGGAAAAGAACTTGCCTTAGTGGTACTCTTGCGCCGCTGCCCGCGGGTCTGGCCGGGGCGGTCGTCACGGGGGAGAAGCCTGAGTTCGAACCGGAAGGCAGAGGGATTGGAATCTCTAGGGAGGGAGAGTAGGTGATGGAGGGTAGTGAGTCAAGCAATGGGCAGCCGGAAATCACGGTAGTCGCCACGGCGACGACCGTGCCCGCCTATCGAGTCACGCAGGAAGAGACCAAGGCGTACTTCCAGAGTGTATTCAACCTGGACGACAACCGGGCGCATGCCTTGATGTCGGTGATTGACAACGCCCAGGTGAAGCAACGCTTTTGCATCCTTCCGGTCGAGCACATCATCCGCCCGCGCCCGCTCTCGCAGATTACTCAAGAGTATCAGGAGCACGCGATTCGACTGGGCAAGAAGGTCGCCGCCGACGCCCTGGAGCGCGCCGGGATGAAGCCCACGGACATCGACATGATTATCACCGTGTCCTGCACGGGCGTCATCATCCCGTCGCTCGATGCCCACCTGGCGAACGAACTGGGCTTCCGCTCGGACGTGCGGCGGCTGCCCATCACCGAGCTGGGTTGCGCCGCCGGCGCGGCCGGGCTCAGCAACGCGCGGCAGTTCATCCGCGCCTTTCCCGGTAGCAGCGTGCTGGTAGTGGCGGTCGAAATTCCCACCCTGACGTTCCAGCGTAACGACGTTTCCCAGGCCAACCTCATTTCCACCATACTGTTCGGCGACGGCGCCGCCGCCGCCGTCGTCACCGGCCGGCCCGCCAGCGGGCCGCAGATCCTTGATGCGGTGAGCTACCTCTTCCCCCAGTCCATCGACGCCATGGGGTTCGACCTGAAAGAGACCGGCTTCCACATCGTGCTCTCCAAGGATGTCCCCCAACTCATCCGCAGCCGGATCAAGGAGTTGATTTCGAACTTCCTGGGCCGCAACCGCCTGAAGCAGGATGAAATCACCGCCTTTCTGCTGCATCCCGGCGGCCAGAAGCTGCTCCTCTATATGGAGGAGGAGCTGGGCCTGTGCCGCTGCGACACCCAGCTCTCCTGGGACGTGTTGAGCGAATACGGCAACCTCTCCAGCGCCTCGGTTCTGTTCGTCCTCCACGAGTGCCTTACCAAACGCAATCCCAAGCCCGGCCAGCACGGGCTGCTGGGCGCCTTTGGCCCGGGCTTCAGCGCGGAGCTGCTTCTGCTGAAATGGGCGTAAGCGAAGTCGCTTACATCGCCTTGCTGGCGATTGTCGGCCTGCTGCGATTGGTGGAAATTCGGATCTCCCGCCGCAATCAGCGCTTCCTGGCTTCGAAGGGAGTCGCGAAAATTCCCGAGCCGCAGTTCCGCTGGATGGTTATCTTTCACACGGGGATTCTGGTTTCGGCCGGCCTTGAGGTGGTCCTTCTGCATCGGCCGTTCATTCCTCTGCTGGCGCTGGGGACGGGGGCGCTGTTCCTGCTCGCCAATGCGCTGCGCTTCTGGGTCATCCGCACCATGGCCTGGCACTGGAACGTGGAGGTGATGGCCTCGACCAGGCTGGGCGTGGTGACCGGTGGCCCCTATCGCTGGATTCGCCACCCGAACTATGTGGGCGTCTTTGTCGAGCTGCTGGCGCTGCCGCTGATTCACACCGCCTGGCTGACAGCGCTGGTGGGCTCGGCGCTGCATGTCCTCATCCTGCGCCGCCGGATCCGCGTGGAAGAGTCGGCGCTGCTGGCCGACCCGGAGTACCGCGCCGCCATGGGCTCCAAGCCCCGCTTTTTTCCCCGGTTCTCCTGAGAACGCTTACGGGACGCGGACGTAGGGCATCTGGGAAAGAAGGAACTCGGTCCGTTGTTCGAGGTAGGGCGAGTCCGGGTGGGTGGAGAAAAAGCGGGGGTTGGGAATCATGGCGGCCAGGCGCGCCGCCTCGTCGGCGTTGAGCTCGGCGGCGCGGATGCCGTAGTAATACTGGGCGGCGGCTTCCGCACCGTAAATCCCCGCGCCCCACTCGACGACATTCAGATAAATCTCCAGGATGCGGCGCTTGCTGAGCACGGTCTCGAGCATCAGGGTCAGCACGGCCTCGTGGGCCTTGCGCAGGTAGCTGCGCTGCGGCGAAAGAAAGAGGTTCTTAGCGAGTTGCTGGCTGATGGTCGAGCCGCCATGGCGGATGCGGCCGCGGCGCTGGTTGCGGGCGTAGGCGTCCTCGATGGCCTCAAGGTCGAAGCCTTCGTGGTCGAGAAACTTCTGGTCTTCGGCGGCCACCACGGCGCGCTTGAGCTCAATCGAAATCCGGTCGTAGGGCACCCAGCGGTGCTGGAGCTGCGCCCGCGCATTGCCCGCCCGCAGGCGCTCGAGACCCTGTTGCATGAACGCGGTGGTTTCGGGATTGTGGTCGCGCAGCCGCCACACCTGCCAGAACACCCAGCCGTGATAGGCGAGAACAACGGCGAAGAGCGCAAGCAGCGCCCGGCGAAACCACCTCCAGGCGCGCCGCGGCGGCGCGGCCGCCGACACCGGGCCCGTTTCCGGAATGGCAGGGGTGGTTCCCACGGCCAACATCTTACCCCGTTGCAGGCTTGCTCAGCGTCCCTCAGGTATCCGAAGCGAGCGGTTCTCAAGAACCCGGGCGTCAGACCTCGAAGCCCTCCCAGCGCTCCCGCAGCCGGTCCATCAGTCTTTCGAACCGAGGATGCTGGCGAAGCCTCTCGAGAAGCGGATCGAGACGCGAGAGCAACGGATAGTTGAGGAAGCCGCGGCCGACGCCTCTCTCCAGCCAGTCGAGCCCATCGTCCGCCTCGCCCAACAGGGCGTAACACTCGGCCATATTCCAGCACCAGTAGGGGTCGCCGGCCGCGGCGTTCTTCAGCTCCTCGCTCACGCTCGCCAGCGCCGCTTCGTGGTTGCCCCGCAGGGCATTTTGATAGAACCGGCTGAGTCCGGCGAAGAAACTCCCCGGCGCTTCTTTCTCAACCTGCGAAAAGACGTCCAGAGCCTGCGCGGTTCGCTGCTGCAAGGCCAGGATGTGCCCGCGGCAGAAGGCCATCATGGGGTTCGAGGGCTCGAGTTTCTGAGCTCGCTCGAAGGGCTCGAGCGCGCGATGGAACTCGCCCGCCATCAGCGCCAGCAACCCGGGCAGGAATTGATAGCTCGGGGTGAGCGGATCGGCTTCGAGCAGCTTCTTCACGAGGGGCACGGCCGCATAGGGCTTGCCCTCGAAACCATAGATGGCGATGAGCCACCCCAGCGTTTCGGTGTCGTTGGGGTCGAGCTCGAGCGCGCGGTGGAGAAGTCGCACCGCTTGTTGAGTGTTGCCCTGGTGCACCTGCACCAGTCCCAGCAGCCGCGGCCCGTGGGACGACTCCGGATCCTGCGCCAGGATTCGCTCTGCGCAGGCGCGCGCCTTCTCCAGGTACTGGGGGTCGGCGCTGATGCCAGCGTTGACGAATTGCCAGTAGACTTGACCGAGCGCGGAAATCAGCAGCGTGTTCTCGCCGACGATCTTGACCCCGCTTTCCAGGTAGTGCAGCGCCCGCTCTAGGCCCTCCTTCGAGTAGCTCAGGATTTCCTGCCGGGCTTTGAGGTAATATTCGTAGGCGCGAATGTCGGCGATGGGCCGTTCGGCCAGCTTCCGCTCCTCTTCCGGCGTCAGCTTTACTCGCAGCGCCTCCACAATGCGCCGCGCCAAACCCTCCTGAATGGTGAAGACATCTTCCAGGCTGCCATCGTACTTGTCCGCCCAAAGAACTGCCCCGGAATCAGCCTCGAGCAGTTTGGCGGTGACGCGCAAGTTGTCGCCGCTCCTCCGCACGCTGCCCTCCAGCACGTAGCGCACGTTCAGGTCACGGGTGAACTTCTGGATGTCCTCCGGGGTTCCCTTGAGGCGCATGGCGGCGCTGCGGGGAACGACGCGAAAGGAAGCGAGGGCGGAGAGGTCAGTGATGATTTCCTCGGTCAAGCCGTCGGCAAAGTAGTTGGTCTCCCGCTCGGGATGCAGATTGACGAAGGGAACCACCAGCAGTGAGCGCAGGCCCGGCGACGGCGGGGGAGCCGGAGCGACCGCGGTCGGCATCACCGCGGCGGGCGACAACATAAAGTCCAGGTCGCGGAGGAATTCCCGCGCCGTCTGATACCGCAGGCGCGGATCGCGGGCCAGCGCCCGCCGCAGCACGGCATCGAGAGCCGGCGGAAGGTCGCTGCGCAGCGCCGAGGGCGGTTGGAACTCGGCGGGGGCATGCAAACCGGGAAACAACTCGGAAGGAAGACTGACGGGCGGGTGCTTGCCGGTCAACGCTTCGTAGAAAACCACCCCGGCGGTCCAGAGGTCTGCACGATGATCAACGTCGTGACCGGCCGCCTGTTCGGGCGACATGTAAGCAACGGTGCCGACACGCGCCCCCGGTTCGGTCAAACGAGTCAGGTCGCCGAACTTGGCCAGGCCAAAGTCGAGGATTTTCACCTCGCCCCGGAGCGTAATCATCAGGTTGGCCGGTTTGATGTCGCGGTGAACGATGCCGGCCTCGTGGGCGTGCGCCAAGCCGGCCAAGAGCTGGCGCACCAGGGTGAGAGCTTCTTCCACGGGCAGCACTCCCTGGCGGAGTTTTTCCGCCAGCGTCAGACCCTCGTAGTGCGCCATGACGAGGAAGAGCTCCCCATCCTCGGTTTCACCGATTTCGTGGATGGTGCAGATGTTGGCGTGGTCGAGCGCCGAGGCAGCGCGCGCCTCGCGCAGGAAGCGTTCTTTCAGGTCGGCATCGGCGCTCACCGCCGGGGGAAGAAACTTGATCGCCACCAGGCGGTTCAGCCGCGTGTCCTCGGCCTTGTACACCACGCCCATCCCTCCGCCGCCGAGCTTGTGGAGGATCTTGTAGTGCGAGATGGTGCGGCCGATCATCCTCCGGTGTTGTACTCCTTTTCGGGCATAGCGGGTAGGGCTTCAGCGCGAGCTGTGCGCGGCGAGAATCTCCTCGAAGGCGCCGCTCACCTGTTCAATGGTGTGGAAGGCGCTGATCGCCAGCAAGGCCGCCTGCTCTTCGGCCAGTGGCATGGCGTCAATCGTCTGCCGCAGTTCCTCTCGGTGGTGCGGGTCGAGTTCAGCGTGTTTGAGCAGGGTGCGAAATGCGTCGCGCGGTGCGCCGGTGCGCGCCTGGATTCTTTTGAGCTGCGAGGCCGATGGCGGGTTGCCTTCCAGCACCGCCAGGTAGCCGAGCACAGCCACCGGATGAGCGTGCAGCGCCCAGTAATACTGGGCGCCGACCAACGCCGCGATGGCGGGCGAAGGCGGGCGCCTCAGCCACGTGGCCGTGTCCATCCCCAGCGCCACCATGTCGTCGAGCAGCCAGTCGTCGTGGTGCAACTCCTCGCGGATGTGCCGGTCAAGGTAGTCCCCCGTGCGCGCCGCCACCGGGTCGCCGCGGCGCTCGCGGGCGCAATCCCGCGCCACCTCCATCAGCGGAACGCTGGCGCGAATGGAGGAGTAGACCGTGAAAAAAAAGTCGGGGAGCATCTCCGCCAGCCGCGGGTGAGTCCAGAACGCTCGTGCCGCTGCTTCGAGCCGCGGCGCCGCCAGACTTATCTTCTGCCAGAGCAGGCGGCCGTGTCGACGAGCGGCAACTCTGCGGTTGGGACTAGGCATAGTTCGACGCCGGAGGGCCAGGCCCGTCCGAGTGCGCGCCTTCGGCGCGCTAGATGGGGAACAGGGGCCGAATCTGTCCGCGACCCTTGGGCGCCGGGCCCAGCTTGCGGCGCAAGCCGATGAGCACTCGCACTTCGGTTTCGGTCAGGCGCTCCACCAACTTCCTTTCTTTCTCCGTGAAGTACTTGCGGTTCAAGACACCGGCGGCGTGCAGCCGGTCGAATTTGGAGAGTTTGCGGGTTCCAGCGGCTCTCTTGGCCATAATGCGCTCTCCTTAGCTCAGCGTTGGGGTGGGAAACCAGCCTCGGGCCTCGGATTATGCCCCAACGACCGGCAATGTCAAGGAGTCCGTGGCCTACCTTCGCCCGAGTTCGACGGGTCGGGGAGAGTGGCGCGCCCGGAGGGACTCGAACCCCCGACCTTCTGGTTCGTAGCCAGACGCTCTATCCAACTGAGCTACGGGCGCGCGGTGAAGGAATCAAAAACATTCTACGCGGCGCGGGAAAAATCTGTCAACGAGCTGGGATGCGGCCCTGCGGTATTCCCGAAGAGGAAGAGAGTGTTCCAAGTTGGGCGTGGCGAGAGAAAACAGCGTCAACGGGGGAGTCTAACTGGTAGTGATGCAAGGAGTTGGGGGAGGTGGGAATGGAAGCGAGAGTGCTAGAAGAGAAAGAGGAAGAGTGGCGGCTCGCGCTCTGCGGAACCGACAGTGGCAGCCGGCGTGGCGGGCGCAACCCCCGTACCCGGCTGCCGCTGTTGGTTGGATCTCCCTGGAGCATTCCGGACCAGGTAGAACGGACTCGCCAACCCCCATCCCGTCCCGACCTGTCGGGACGGGGCCCCAAGAGTGGGGGTCGCCACCTTCCAACCTCACCCCGCAGCGACCGGCGAGTCAGCCCGCTCCGTCAAAGGAATCCCGGCGCGGCGAATCCAGTGCACCACTTCAGTTTCCTTGAGCCGCGAGGCGTCGAATTCGATGCGCGCCACTTGGTTGGCTTCGTCCAACCGGATGCGGCCAATGCCGTAATGGCCAGGCAACTCGCCGAGCTTCTTCATCTGCTCGAGCGACAGCGGGGCGGCATAACGGTAGGCCACTTCGAGATAGGTCATTGGCGCCTAACCTGAACGGAAACCATTATACCCGGAGCCGAGCCTGAGACAGGCAGGCTACTGCGGCTTGCGCTTGCGGATGCGGTCGAGAATGTCGCCCAACGTGCCGCCGGGGCTGGCGGGGCTGGTGCCGCGGCGAAGCCTCATCTCCGCCAGACGCGCGGCGTCGAGCGTGGGCCGCGGTTGGGCGAACGTTCCACGCAGAAGGAAGGGGATGACCACGCGTCCCTGCTCGTCGACGAAAACATTCCCCACCACGCTGCCGATGAGCCCGCCGAGGGGATTCGGGTTCGAGCTCAGCATCCGCTGGCTGGCTTCCTCGGTGAAGGTAGCCGTGCCCTGGAAGGCCAACTCGTCGTTGAGGCTGAAGCCGCCCACGGCGGTGGTGGTCATGTCGGGCGTGCGCATCGTCAGGTCATCGGTGCGCACCCAACCGTCGGCGATTTCGAAGTTGGTGGTCATGTCTTCAATGGGCGTCTCGCGCCCTTCGTAGCGCAGGCCGGCCACCTGGCCGAGCAGAATGAGTTCGCGGCTCAGATTGATTTGCGCCAGGCGGCCATTGACGAGCGTGACCTGGCCCTTGCCGCGTGCCGACTGCTTCATCTGCGCAGCGTCGTCGCCGACGAAGCGCACCTGCACGGTGCCGCCCAGGCGGCCGTAGAGCATGTTCTTCGAGTCGCTGGTGGCCGAGAGCAGGCCGTTGGCATCGACGTTGCGCAACAGGCCGTTGAACTCGGTGGCGGGTCGGGCGCCGCGCAGGTCAATCGTCAAGCGGCCGCGCCCGCCTCCGTCGTAGAGGCCGAAGTCAATCGGGTCGCAGGTGACAACCTGGTTGGCGATGGCGACACTGGAAGCGAACGGCGCCAGCGTGAAGTTGCCGTTGCGCACGCGCTCGAACTCGATGCGGCCGCGCGCCGTCAGCTTGGCGAACCAGTTGTCCGCCTGGGTCTGGGCGTGAACGACGGCCGGCGAGAATAACCCGCTGCGCCGCTGGGGTTGCGGCGCGGGTTGGGCGGCGCCAAAGAGGGCTCGCAGGGCTTCGACGTCGAGCGTGTCGCCGCGGAAGTCGAAGCGGGCGTTGGGCGCATCGAAGTTGTCAACCCGTAGCGAGCCGCGGACACGCGAACCCGCAGCAGCCATCTGAAAGCTGCTCACATCGAGGCGGCTGCCGGTGAACTCGAGTGCGGCGGAATCAATCACAAGCGGCGCGGTCAGCGCTTGCGGCTTGACGCGCGCGCCGGAAAGCTGCGCTTTGCCGCTGATGTCGAGCGGCGGCGACTTCTCGCCCAAAGCGCCGGTGGCGTCGAGGGTGGCATTGACCTGGCCGCTGGCCTGCCCGCCCGGCAGCGGGTCGCTGCCCAGCGCCCGCACCAGAGCCAGAAGGGCATCGAGCTCGGCTGATTCGGTCGTCACCCGTGCCGTCAGGCGTCCCTGCGCCTTGTAATTATCGAGACGGAAGCTCGCCTGGGCGCGCAGCCGCTGGCCGATTTGCAGGGGAAAGTCCTCGGCGGAGATGCGAGTTGGGGTGAGAGCGAACTGGGCCGAGGCGATGCGAAGCGGCTCGGGCAGTAGCGCGGTCGTGAGGAAAGCGTCGCGGAGCTCGAAGGTTCCCTGGTAGCTCAGCTTTGCCAGATCGGAGAAGGGTCCGGTGACTTCGAGCGCGGGGCGCACGCGGCCGGTGAGCTTCTGGCCGGGGCCGAGCGGGTTGGCGCCGAAGCGGGCGGCCAGGCTGAGCAGTGGCTCGATGGGAACTTCGTCGCCGGTGATGCGCGCCGCGAGCCGCCCGGCGCCACGATAGTCCTCGATGGCGGCGGTGACGTTCAACACCACGCCCGGCTCGAGCGCTACGGCAAACGGCGCCGCGGTCAGCCGCTGCGGATTGAACTCCAGCGCCAGCGACGGGATGGACACGGGCTTGGGCAGCTCCGGCAGCGCCAGCGACAGGTTGCGGAACTTGAGGATGCCGCTGTAGTTCATTTTCTTGGGCTCGCTCACCGGACCCGAGAGCTCCAGCGAGGGCGAGACGAACCCGCTCAGCTTCTGCCCGGGGCCGAGCAGCTTGACACCAAACTGCTGCGCCAGCGCCAGCAGCGGCTCCACCGGAACTTCGTTGCCGCTGACTTTCGCCTGCACAGTTGGCGTGGTGCGGTAGCTGAGCAGCTGGCCGCCTACCACCAGATTGAGGTTCTTCTCCAGCGTAACGGTGAAGGCGCCGGTGATGCGCTGCGGCTCGAGAATCAGCTCCATCGCCGGAATGCGCGCCGGCTGCGACAACCCCTCCAGAGGAATCTCCAATTCGCGCAACTGCGCCTTGCCGGTCAGCAGCCAGTTTTCCGGTGTCCCGAAGATGCCCAACTCGGCGGTGGCCTTCCCGGTTCCGGGGATCTTCATCGGCAGGGGCACGCCGAGGCGCGGCGGAACGGCCGCCAGCGCCACCAAGTCAGCGTCGGAGGTGTTCAGATTCAACTTGAAGTCGACGGCGGGCGAGAGCGTGGCCGTGCCCGTGGTGGCGACGCTGGCTCCGCGGTAGTCGAGGCGAGTGTCGCGCCACTCGAGCTTGCTGAAGTCGGGCGGAAAAGTCGCATCAAGTTTCAGCGCCAGGTTGTGGGCGGCCTCCTGTCCAAGCAGCGTGGCCTCGCCCGCGAGGTGAATTTCATTCGGCTTCGAGGTGGCGCGCAGCTTGCCGCTGATGGCGCCCAGCGCCGCCAGGCGCGGCGGCACGGTCATCAGGCCAGCGAGCGAAGTGGCACGGAAATTCTCCAGCTCGATCTCGGCGTCGAGCGGGCTCTGCATGGGGATGTCCGCATTGAAGGGGCCGAAATTGCCTCCGGCAGCGATGCGGCTGTCTTCGGTGAAGTTCACCGCCACCCGAAACGGGAATGCGGCCGTGAGGCTCAGGTCACTCACTTCGAGCTCAACACCGGTCAGCTGCAGTGGGCGCTCGCCCGGGCGCTCGATGACAATCGTCCCCTTCTCCATTTCCCAGTCGCGAATCGGCGGCGGGGCGGGCGCCAAAGCGACCGGAGGTGGCGGCCCCTGGGCCGGAGTAGCAGCAAGAGTGGCGACGTTCCACTGGCCCTCAGCATTCTGGCGAAGGTACAAAGTCGGCTCGACGAGCTCGATGCCTTCCACTTTCACGTCGCCGCCAAGCAGCGCCGAGAGGTCGAAGTCGAAGCGCACCGCCTGGGCGACCAGGAAGTCGCCAGCCGCGAAGCCCGGGTCTTCCTGCACCCGCACCTGGTTGAGCCGCAGGCGCAACGGGAACAGAGTCAACTCGAGGTTGGCGGCGTCCACCGGACGGTTCACCGAACGGCCCAGCTGCGCCAGGATGGTGCCGCGGTGGCGGTTGGCGTCGAAGGTGGCGACGAAGATTCCGACGGTGACGACAAACACCGCAATCAGGATCGCGACGGCCAGGAGAATCTTGCGCGGCAAACTCATCCTCGGATTCCTTCGACGCCCTCAGTACTTAGAGGTACACCGCGCCCGCGAGGGTTGGCAAGAGAATTCGACAGCTTTGCCGTGACTGACTCCCCGCTTAGCGAGGAACCCGCTTTTGCTTTTAGAGGATTAGAAGCATCCCTCATGTGCCCCGTCGTGTGGCGGCGGACCCCATTCGGGTTGACAGACAGGGGAAGGGCTAGCGGGCGGAGCTGGTGCCGGCGTCGGGGCGGCTGGCCAACTGCTCGCGCTGGCCGAGCTGCTGGTAAATCTCCTGGGCAATCTCAGCGGCCTTGGAGCCGCTGAAGACGCGACCGCCGCGCAGCAGCACCACGACGGAAAGCTTCCTGCCGTTCGGCAACACGCCGTAGGAAGCGAACCAGCCCAGCTTGGCCTTGTCTTCGCCGCAAGTGCCGGTCTTTCCCAGCACCTGGGCATCGAGCTTCGGCGTGGCGGCAACGCGCGCAGTGCCGTATTGCACCGCCGCTTCCATGCCGGCGCGCAACTGCGGCAGCCAGGGCTGGATCGGCAGGCGTCGCTTCACGCGCGGAACAAACTCGGCGCGCTCCTCTTCGCCCTGCGGGTATTGCAGGTAGTAGAGCGTGCCGCCGTTGGCGAAAGCGCCCATCAGCGCCGCCAGTTGCAGCGGCGTCACCTTGATTTCTTCCCCGAAGCTGCACATCCGGCCGACGCCGCCGTAAGCGGGCGGCTCGGTGGGGAACGACCCGGGATACTCACCCTCGATCAAGTAGCCAGCGAGCTCGCCGATGCCGAGCAGGCGCGCGTAGGAGGAAACGGTTTCAAAACCCATCTTGCGCCCGAGAATCTCAAAGAAAGGATTGTCGGAATGTGCCAGCGCGTCGGTGAGATTCATCTTCTTGCGGCGCGAAACTTTGATGAGCGTGTCGCCGGTGATGAGTCCTTCCTCCAGCGCCGCCAAGCCGACCGCCAGCTTGATGGTCGAGCAGGGCTTGAAGCCGGAGCTGAGGGCCTGCTTCTGATTGACGATGGAGAGCACGCGCCCGGTGTCGGCTTCCGTGACCACCACGCTGCCATTGTAGTTCCCCAGCGCCTGCACCGCTATCTGGCGCACGATCGGGTCTTCGCCGGCCAGGCTGTCTTCCGCCGTGGGGTCGCCGTAACTGGGCGCGGTGTAGCGCGACACAGCGCGCCGCCGCTTGGCTTTCTTCTTCGTTTGTGCAAAAAGCTCCAGGCTGGGCGTGAGCAGCAGCAGGAAGATTAAGAGAAAACTCCACCGCTGCGCGCTTGAACGCTGCATTTCCTTCTCCCCAGGTTGTAGTCGTTCCGGCGCGCGGGCCCACTGATTCTAGGGGGACCGTCGCTGCCAGGCAAGAGTTTTTTTCGAGAAAAGGCGCTCTCAGCGCGACTTGGCCTTCGCCTTCTCGGACTCCTCGGCCGAAGTCGCAGGAGCGGCGGCGGGGACGGGGAAGCCGAGCTTCTGGCGCAGGAGGCGGTCGAGCTTGGCGTAAACGTCGCGGTTCTCGCGCAGGAACTGGCGGGCGTTCTCGCGGCCCTGGCCGATGCGCTCGCCTTCAAAGGTGAACCAGGCCCCGCTCTTCTCGACCAGTCCGTGGTTGACGGCGAGGTCGAGCAGGTCGGTCTCCCGCGAGATGCCCTCACCGTAGATGAGGTCGAACTCGGCCTCGCGGAAGGGCGCCGCCAGCTTGTTCTTCACCACCTTGGCGCGGGTGTGGTTGCCGATGACGCGGTCGCCTTCCTTGATGGCGGCGATGCGGCGCACGTCCACGCGCACGTCCGAATAGAACTTGAGCGCGCGCCCGCCGGGTGTCGTCTCCGGATTTCCAAACATCACACCGATTTTTTCCCGCAACTGGTTGATGAAGATGAGGCAGGTGCGCGACTTGTTGACGATGGCCTTGAGCTTGCGCAGCGCCTGCGACATCAGGCGCGCCTGCAAGCCCATCTGCGGCTCGCCCATGTCGCCGTCGAGCTCGGCCTTGGGGACCAGCGCGGCCACCGAGTCCACCACGACGACATCGACGGCGGCGGAGCGTATGAGCGTCTCGGCGACTTCGAGCGCCTGCTCGCCGTAGTCGGGCTGCGAAACCAGCAGGTTGTCGACGTCCACCCCCAGGGCGCGGGCGTAATTGGCGTCGAGGGCGTGCTCGGCGTCAATGAAGGCCGCCATGCCGCCCTGCTTCTGGGCTTCGGCGATGACGTGCAGCGCCAGGGTGGTCTTGCCGCCGGCCTCGGGGCCGAAGATTTCCACCACGCGGCCGCGCGGCATGCCGCCGACGCCGAGAGCGGCGTCGATGGAAAGGCAACTGGTGGAAATCACCGGCACCTCGACCAGCGCGTCCTTCATCCCCAGCCGCATGATGGTGCCCTTACCGAACTGCTTTTCGATCTGCGTCATCGCTACTTCCAGTTGCCGCTTGCGTTCATCCGCCATGACTCTCTCCTTGTCTTACGCGTCCAGATCTTCTTCTTCGTCCGTCTCAGCATCGAGGGCTTCTCTCATCTCATCTTCGAGCGCGGTGAGCAGCTCGCGGGCGCGGGCCTCGTTCTCGCGCGCCACCCAGAGGCCGATTTCACCCATCTGGCCGAGCGGGAGCACTTCGACGCTGCGGTCATGGAAGCATTCGATGCCGTTTTCGAGCAGCATCTGCTTCATCATCTCCGCCTGCAGCGGGTCGAGCCCCACCCAGACGCGCACCGTGGATTCATTGGGTTTCATGGCCTGCCTTCTATCGCATCTGCCAGAGCAGAATCAAGAGCGCCACGTTCACGACGTGGCCGAGCAGTCAAAGCCGGCACCAGGTATGCAGCCGCGCCACCAGCGCCCAAATCAAATAAGGCGCCAGCGCGACCGAAACCGCAGTGCCGAGGAAGGCCGTCCACCAGAGACCAGGCGGCGGCGCTCCCCTCAGAGCCAGCGCCGCGACCGTGAGAATCAGCAGATACAGCAGCAAGCCCATCAACGAGTTTGGCACGCCGAACAACCGCGCGTAGGGCGTCTCGAGAATCGTCAGGCAACTGCGCTCGTCGCGCCGGCAAAACGCTGCCGGCAGGGCGCTCGCATCAATCCACCCGTAATAGGCCAGAGTGAAGTACGTCGAAAGCGCCGCGCCCGCCAGCGCCAGACCCAGCACCCACCACGACGTCAAAGCCGACTACCGCTCGACCGCCAGCGCCACGGCATTGCCGCCGCCGAGACACAACGCGGCCACGCCGCGTTTGGCGTTGCGCGCCGCCATCTCGTAGAGCAGCGTCACCAGGATGCGCGCACCGCTGGCGCCGATGGGATGGCCGAGAGCGACGGCGCCGCCATTGACGTTGACCCGCGCCGGGTCGAGTCCCAGCTCGCGAATCACCGCCAGCGCCTGCACGGCGAAAGCTTCGTTCAGCTCAATGAGTTCCACCTCTTCGAGCTTCCAGCCGACTTTTTTCATCAACATCTTTACGGCGTCCACCGGCGCCATCATCACCCACTTGGGCTCGACGCCGCTTACGGCGTGGCCGAGGATGCGGGCCAGCGGCGTCTTGCCGTTCTTCTGCGCCCACTCCTCCGAGGTGACGACCAGCGCGGCAGCACCGTCGTTGGTGCCGGGGGCGTTGCCGGCGGTGACGATGCCATCTTTCTTGAAGACGGGCTTGAGCGCGGCGAGCTTCTCGAGCGAGGTGTCTTCGCGTGGGCTCTCGTCTTTCTTGAAGACAATCGGCTCGCCCTTCTTCTGCGGGATTTCCACCGGGACAATCTGAGCTTCGAAGCGGCACTCTTTCATCGCCTTCACGGCTTTCAGGTGGCTCTCGACCGCGAAGCGGTCGGTTTCTTCGCGGCTGATCTTGTAGGTCTCGGCCACCAGCTCGGCGGTCAGGCCCATGTGAATGTTGTCGAAGGCGTCCCAGAGTCCGTCGTGAATCATCGAGTCGAGCATCTGGCCGTGCCCGAGCCGGTAGCCGGCGCGGGCTTGGGGGAGCAGGTAGGGACAGTTGGTCATCGACTCCATGCCGCCGGCTACTTTGACTTCGCCGTCGCCCACCGCTATGCCCTGTGCGGCCAGCGCCACGGCCTTCAGGCCCGAGCCGCAGACTTTGTTGATGGTCATGGCGGCGACCTGCGGGCGCAGACCGCCCTTGAGGCCGGCTTGGCGGGCCGGGTTTTGGCCGAGGCCGGCGGAGACCACGTTGCCCATAATGATCTCATCCACTTGCTCGGGTTCGACGCCGGCGCGCTTGATCGCTTCGGCAACGACTTTGGCGCCCAGCTCGGGTGCGGAGAACGGCGTCAGGGCTCCCTGGAATTTTCCGATGGCGGTGCGGACAGCGGACACAATGACGGCCTGTTTCATGGCTGGCTCCTTTACCCAACGATTATAGGTTTGGGTCGCGAGCAGGGTCAAGGAAGGCCGCGCGCGATTGGCAGCCGGCGGGGAGTCGGATAAGATGAGGTCGAACCAACATCCGCATGACTTCGAACCCGGCAGCGCCCACCGCCCATTTGAATCCCGCGCAGCGCGAAGCGGTGGAGCACCTGCACGGACCGCTGCTGGTGATCGCAGGCGCGGGGACGGGCAAGACACGAGTCATCGTCGAGCGGGTGCTGCACCTGCTGCGCACCATCCCGGAGCTGGGCGGCGAGAATATCCTGGCGCTCACCTACACCCGCAAAGCGGCGGCGGAGATGGCGGCGCGCATCCGGCGGCTGGGGGACAAGCGCGCCGAGCGCGTCGGCGTCCACACCTTCCACGACTTCTGCTACAAGCTGCTGCGCACCCACGACGAAGCGCTGCGCATCCTCGACGACGTGGACTACTGGATCTTCCTGCGGCGGCAGCTCGACCGGTTGGGGCTCGACCTCTTCCAGAAACTCTCCGACCCGGGGCGCTTCCTGCATGCCTTCAAAGATTTCTTCTCCCGCTGCCAGGACGAGCTGGTGAGCCCGGAGGACTATGCCGCCTACGTGGCCGGACTGGCGCGGGCGTTCGAAGAAGAAAGGGGGCTGCTGGCGGAGGCGGAGCGCAGCGAGCGGGAACTGGAGTTGCGCAAGCAGCGGGAGCTGGCTCGCGCCTATGAGGCTGCGGAGCGGCTGCTGGCCGAGGCGCGGCGCACGACGTTCGGCGGCTCGCAGCTTTCGGCGGTGCAACTGCTGGAGCGGCGGGCCGACCTGCGCGAGCACTATCAGGAACGCTTCCGCTACATCCTGGTGGACGAGTTCCAGGACGTGAACATCGCCCAGATCCGGCTGCTGGAGCTGCTGAGCGCGCGGCACCGCAATCTGACGGCAGTGGGTGATGATGACCAGGCCATCTACCGGTTCCGCGGCGCGTCCTACGCCAGCTTCGACAAGTTCCGCGAACTGTTTCCGGACGCGCGGCGCGTCATCCTGTCGCAGAACTACCGCTCGACGGCACGGCTGCTGCGGGTAGCGACGCAATTGATTTCGCAGAACGGCACGGCGCGGTTCGACCCCCACAAGAAGCTGACGCCGATGCAGGGCGAAGGCGAGAAGGCGCGGCTGGTGGAAGTGAACGACGCCGCGCACGAGGCGGCGTTCGTGGTGCGGGAGATTGAGCGCTACCGCGAGGCCACGGGCGGCTACGCTGGCTGCGCGGTGCTCTACCGCAACCACGCTCACCGCAACCAACTGGTCAAGACACTGGTGCGGGCGGGGATTCCGTTTGTCATCCGCGGGCTCTCGGTGACCTACAGCGGGGTGGTGCGCGACCTGCTGGCGTACTTGCGCGCGGTGCAGCGCCCGGGCGACAACGTCAGCTTCGCGCGCCTGCTGGCGATTCCGGCCTGGCAGGTGACGCCGGAACAACTGCTGGAGCTGCTGCGCAAAGCGCGGCACGAGCGCGTCTCGCTGGCGCAAGTGGTCGAAGGATTGTCCGAGCGCATCAAGATGGAGCAGACGCGCATCGGGCCGCTGCTGGCGTTGCTCGCCGACTTGCGGGTTCGCGCCGCCGACCTGCCGGTCACCGAGTTCTTCGACCTGCTGCGCGAAAAGCTGGAGATCCGGCTGCTGCCCGCCGATCCCGACCTGCCGTACGTGGAAGCGTTCGCCGAATTCCTCAAAGAATGGGAGAACGACAAGAGCGAAACGAAGCGGCTGGCGGAGCTCATTGACTACCTGGACTATTTCGAAGAGGCCGGCGGAACGATTGAGCTGCCCGACGAGCCGCTCGACCGCGAGGCCGTGCAGTTGATGACCGTGCACACCGCCAAGGGGCTGGAGTTCGATACCGTCTTCCTCCTGCGGGTGAACCCGCGCGACTTCCCGGTTTACTACCGCAGCCCGCTCTTCGAGTTCCCGCCGGAGCTGATGAAAGAAACCAAGCCGCCGGCGGGCGACTTCCATATCCAGGAGGAGCGGCGGCTGTGCTACGTGGCGTTGACGCGGGCGCGGCGCCGGCTGACGATTACCACCTACGCGTGGAACAAGAAGCCTTCGGTGTTTTTGGAGGACATCCTGCGCGACCCGCGGGCGGCGCGCGACCTCGAGCAACTGATGGCGCCGCCGGTGGCGCCGCCGCAGCGGGTCGAGCGGCCCGCCACGCTCTTCCCCTCCTCCGGCGCCATCTACTCGCGCATCGCGGCCTGGGCCGCGGAGGCCCTGCCGGCCGACGACCCCGACGAGCCTGTCGTGCTCAGCAAGTCGGGCATCGAGTCTTATGAGAGCTGCCCGCTGCAATACAAACTGGGAAACATGTGGGGACTGCGCGGGGGCGCAACGCCGGCGATGGCCTTCGGGCTCATCATGCACCGCAGCGTGGTGGAATACTTCCGGGCGCGGCAGAAACGCGGCGAGGTGACGCCGCAAGAGCTGCTGCACCTCTACGAGCAGCAGTGGCGGCAGGCGGGCTGGCCGTTCCCGGATGCCTACCAGCGCGAGCAGTACCGCGCCAGCGGCTGGCGCCAGCTCCAGGAGTTTCACGAAAACCAAGCCGAGCAGGAAGCGCGCGTGCTGGAGCTGGAAAAGGAATTCCGCTGGGCGTGGGATGAGACAGTGGAGTTGACCGGGCGCATCGACCAGATAAACCAGCTCGATGGACACGCGGTGGAAATCGTCGAATACAAGACCGGCGAGCCGCGCCCACCCGAGAAAGTCAGGAAGGATTTGCAGTTGGCGCTCTACGCGGCGGCGGCCGAGAAGCATCTGGGGCTGAGGCCGCAGCGGCTGACGCTTTACAACCTCACCGCCAACCAACCCATCAGCTTCGCGCCGGAGGAAAAAGAGATTGCGAAGGCGTTGCAGCGGGCCCGCGACGTGGCCGACGCGGTGCGGGCGGGCGAATTCGACCCGAAGCCGGGCTATGTCTGCAAGCGCTGCCCCTACACGCTGATTTGCCCCGAGTTCGAGCAACTGGTTTCCGCGCCGCCGGCCGAGGAAGAGGCGACCGAGGAAGAAAACAGCAGCTAGATAGTCCCTAGGTTGTCACCCTGAGCGAAGCGAAGGGTCTCAGGTGAGCTGAGATGCTGCGCTTCGCTCAGCATGACAGAAAGAACAAGGCGGGGAAGCTGTTTTCAGCTTCCCCGCCTGTTCCGGTTGGCCCGAAGGCCCTACCTGCTTTCCCCTTGCTGTGTTCGCAGCGCCAGCAGCGAACACGGAGATGTATACGGTCGCGTGGCGGAGATGTCAAGGGGAAAGTAGAGCGCGGAAGAGCTCTCTATTACTACACGAAGGCTGCTCGACAATGCAGCGCCAAGTTCGCTGACGAATTCGGCACGCTAAAGGCCCGGAAAGCCCTTGACACGGCCTTTTTTTTTTTGCTAGCAAAGCAGCAGGAAACGAAGAGTTGAGAAGGAACCCGCCATGAGGCCGCCGCCGAGGTTACCCCTTGCGGTACTAGGGTTGGCTGCGTTGGGTTGTGTCGCTGTGCTCGTGTCCGCCGCAACGCCAGCGACACCGGGGCTAGTCGTTGTGACAACAGACGGCAAGACGCTGCGCACGCCGTTCGAGGGATCGCCTCTTCCGCGAGCCACGGCGCGCGTTAAGTCTCGCCCGCCTGCTGACCTGTTTGCTGCCGGCTGTGCCTCGAAAAACAGAGATGCGATGTTCATTGCATCTACTACACGTAGCAGCGAGGCGGCTTTGCCGCCTTGGGGCTGCTCAGGCTGCTCATTCTGCTGGTCGTTCCCGGAATACTCCTACGAGTGCACCCCGCCGCGCGGGTGCCACGGAGCACCCGCCTTGTGCGGGCCGGTGTGGTTTGAGTCTGGTTGCGAATCTTGTTACGACGAGCAGGGTTGCGGGTGCGCAACCGATCGATCGTGCTCTTTTGAGGATTGCTAAGATGGATCATGGACGGATAGGACGCATGAGAAGCAAGCAGATAGTCCGGTTTTGTTTGTTGAGCGTCTCTCTAGGTGTCGTATGCTTCATAGCGGTGGCCCAAGCTCCTGTACCAAGACAAGTTTTGCTCACCAGCACTCGCAGTCTGCCCACAGAAGTGAAGTACGAGCGTGGATATTACATCCTCTTTCATCGTGCCCACACGCGCACGCCAGGGCCCGCCGACCACTCCGTAACCGTGCTCGATAATAATGGCGCCCAGCTATTCTTCCGGAATCCTGGCTTCGACATACCCGAAGCCAGAATGGTCCGGGTGCGCGATGCGACGATTACGAAAAATGGACTACTGGTGGTAGCTGGTTTTGCCTGGAATAGTCTCACCCCTGGCCCCGGAGCTGCAGCCCTGCTGGTGGTCTACGACCTTTCCAATGGTCAGCCTCAACGAATAATCCGCACAAACCCCATCGGTTGCAATAAGGTCGTCGCCGACGACAACGCTAACTTCTGGTGCTTGGGGCTCGACGTCGAGAAACGCGACTCACTGAAGCGAGACTACGAGCTGATATACAAGCTATCCTTGACTGGCGAAGTGCTGGCCCGCTTCCTGCTCCGTAGTGAGTTCGCTGTGCCCAAAACCGCTGAGCCGTTCGAAAGCAGTCCGAATGGAAACCCCCAACTTCTACTGAGCCCGAGCGGAGGCGTTCTTGCGTGGTTCCCTAATGCAGACACTCTCGTAGAACTGGATGCAACGGGCAACGTGACCGCAAGAGCCAGGGTGCTCGGCCGCCTGCCTAGCCGTGAGCATTGGCGACTGATAACCGTGGGCATTGTGCCAGATGGCACCATCCTAGGTTTCCTTCCGGCCTCGGCTGGCGAGCCGTTACCTGGAGATCCGCCTGCCGGCGTCTATAGGTTGAATCGAACCACCGGGTCGTGGGAGCTTCTCTCTACCGAATGGGCGGATTCCTATCCACCCAACCGACTTATCGGGGTGGATGGGCGAAGCGGAGTAGTCTGGGTGCGTGAGGAAAATAGGTTGGTCTGGTTGCCTCCATCGAACTAGGGCCCTTCCTTCAAGTTTGCCGCTTTGAACGACAGTAGCCCCACCTGTGTGTCAGCATTCCGGCAAGGAGCAATCTTCAAACCCTGCATTCAGGTTCCCTACTGCGTGGGCAAACCAGCGAAGTAACCCTCGCGGGCGAGCACTTTGACGCCCTGGTGGCGCACTTTCACCTGAATGCGGCGGTATTCGCGGGCGCCGGAAGCGACGCGCGCGGTGTAGACCAGGGTGTATTGGTAGCGGGCCTGCTCGGTGACGCGGCTCAAGGCGCTCGCCAGGCCTTCTTCGGTGAGCGGGGCGAAGCGATCGCCGCCGGTGGCAAGGACGTAATAGACGACAGGCGGAGCTCCGACCTTGAAGCGGGCGTTGTCGACGCCGACGAAGTAGACAGTGATGTTCTCAGCCAGCAGCAGGTCGCGAGTTTCCTCGAACTTGTGGACGTTGAGGCGGGAGTTGTCGCCGTCGGAGACCACGAAGATGACGCGGCGGCGCCCGGCCTCGCGGTTGCGTAGCGCCATCCCGGCTGCCCACAAGGCGTCGTTCAGGCATTTGAGCGGTTGCCCCGCCTTGGGGACGGTGTTCGGCACACCCGGGCTGACGGGAACGGAGTTGATGCGCGGCCCGGCCGACATCGGCCCGCCGCTTACGCCGACGGCCGGCGGGGGCGAGGCGCGCAGGACGCGGGGAAAGGCCTGGCGGAGCTGGTCGAAATCGTTGGTGAAGTCGAGCACCTGGCGCGGGTAGACGTCGTAGGCAAACAAGGCGAACTCATCCTGCGGGCTGAAGGCGCCGGCCAGCACCGGCAGGGCGGTGCGCACGGAGTCCTGCGCCGCCTGACTCAGAACTTCATCCACCAGAATGACGGCGGAGAGCGGGAAAGGGTCGGCGGAGAAGTATTTGATCTGCTGCTGCTTTTCGTCTTCGAAGACCTCGAAGTCTTCGCGGCGCAAGTCGGTGACCAGGTTGCCGCTGGAGTCCTTGACGGTCACCGGCACCAACACCAGGTCGACGGAGGTGCGCAGGCGGTAGCGCACTTCCTCGCCCGGGTCGCTGGTCACAGGCGCCTGGGCGGCCAGGCCAGCGGCGCCAAGGGCCACCAAAACGAAAAGGAGGCCCGTCCGGCGGGGGCGCATACGCGGCTTAGATGCGGGGCTGGTGGAGGTCGGCTGTGTCATCGTGGGCGCGCTATCTTGCATCCAAGTTGAGGGGAGAACGCCCCGCTCCGGACGCCACCGCGATTATACTGTTGACGATGAGCGCCTTCAAATCCAGCCGCCTCTTCGGCACCCCCGCGCTCGCCGCGGCGCTTTGCTGGAGCCTGCTGGCCAGCGGCCAGGAGCCCACAACCTCCGGCGGCACGCTGCGCGTAGACGTCAACGTGGTCAACATTTTTTGCACGGTCAAAAACAAGCACGGGGCGCTGGTGACCGACCTGGCGAAGACCGATTTCGAAGTCTTCGAGGATGGGAAGAAGCAAGAAATCAAGTACTTCACGCGCGAGACCGATCGGCCGCTGACGCTGGCGCTGCTGGTGGACACCAGCGGCAGCCAGGAGGCGGTGCTGGCGGTGGAGAAGGATTCGGCCACCCAATTCCTCCGCCAGGTGCTGCGGCCGAGCGACCTGAGCCTGCTGATTACCTTCGACCTCAGTGTGGACCTGTTGCAGGATTTCACTTCCGACGCCGACCGCCTGGAGGAAGCGCTGCGACGCGCGCGCATCAACGCCGCCGGGCCGCCGCCCGGCGTGCAAGGGCCGTTCCCCGTCAAGGGCACCATCGGCACGCGGCTCTACGACGCTGTCTATCTGGCGTCGCGCGAAAAGCTGGGACAGGAGGTGGGACGCAAGGCCATCATCCTCATCAGCGACGGAGAAGACTTCGGCAGCAACGTAAAAGAAGAGGAAGCGCTGGAGGCGGCGCAGCGCAGCGACACGATGATTTACGCCATCGGCATCGCCGACCCGCAGCTCTATCAGATGGCGTTCGGGCGGCCCTATCGCGGCGACGAAGTGCTGAAGAAGCTGGCGCGGGAGACCGGTGGGCGGGCGATTTTCCCGCGCAAGATTTCCGACTTGCCGGCGGCCTTCGACCAGATTGCCGCCGAGCTACGCAGCCAGTACAGCCTGGGTTACACACCCACCAACTCGGCCCGCGACGGGCGCTACCGCAAGCTGGAAGTCAAACTGAAGCGCAACGGCCTGCGGGTACAAGCGCGCCGCGGCTACTACGCCCCCGGTTCCTAGTCCAGAAAAGCGTCGGAAAAAGCAGTTGCCTCCGGCTTCCTCGTCCCGGCAGGGGCCGAGACTCGGGACAAGGGATGACAAACGTTTCCGCTGGTGTACGAGTGCGGTTAGCGGCCGCCGCCGGTGCTGGCGGTGGGCGTGAGCGGCGTAGCGTAGTAGCCGGGACGGTGGTGGACGCGGAGGCCGCCGCGGCGGGCGTCAATGTTGATGCGGCGGTAGCGGCCGTCGCGGTTGCGATTGCTGGGCGTGTAGGCGAGCACGTACTGGTTGCGGAGCTCGTTGACAATCTGCTCAAACGAGCGTCCGACATCAATGGTGTCGAAGGGGCAGTAGGGCGTGCCGCCGGTGGACTCGGCAAACTCCTGCAAAACTTTGTCGCCCTTGCCCGGCAGCACCTCACAGGGGTTCTGGAGGTTCTGGGACTGGCCGCTGTACTTGATGGGCGGAGGGCTGGTGCTGACGGTAAAGATGATGACTTCGTGGCGCTGGGCCATCTCCAGGGCCTCGCGGCGGGTGACGATGCTCTGGTTGTCCTCGCCGTCGCTCAGCACGATGAGCAGCTTGCGGGTGTCGCTGCCGGCGCTATCGCCGAGCTTCTTGGCGGCCAGCCAGATGGCATCATAGAGCGCAGTGCCGCCGCCGGCGCGCAGGCGACGGACAGCATCAGCCATGGTTTGCGGGTCGTCGGTGAAGTCCTGCACCAGAACCGGCGTGGAGTCAAAGCCAATGAGAAAAGACAGGTCGGTCTTGGGCCGTAGGATGGTGTGGAGGAAGTCGATGGCCGCCTCCTGCTCGAACTGGAAGCGCGGCCGCACGCTGTTGCTCATGTCGACCACCAGGCCGATGCGCAGCGGCAGGTTGGTTTCGCTGGCGAAGTGCTTGATCTCCTGCTGCACGCCGTCTTCAAAGACGTTGAAATCGGCGGGGCCCAGCCCGGGGACGTGGCGGTTGCGGCGGTCGGTGACGCTGAAGACCACATTGACCAGGTCGACTTCGACCCGGACGGGCGGCCCTTCTTCCTGCGGCGGGGGCGGCGGAGGCTGCTGGCCGGGCGCAGCCAGAGCGGCGGCAAGAACAGCAAAAAGGAGCAGCCGCGGTTTCATTGAACTCTCCCCTCTTCATTATAGGCAAAGCCGAGGCGGCGCAAAAGGCCGGTGAGCTCGTTGGGGAGCGGGGCGGCGACCTCGACCGGCTGGCCGGTGCGCGGATGACGAAAGCAGAGGCGGCGGGCGTGGAGGAAGATGCGGTCGAGCGTGGGCTCCGAGTGGTCGTCCCACCGCAGCAGCCGGGGCGCGCCGTAGAGCGTATCGCCGACCAGCGGGTGCCCGAGCGAAGAAAAATGCACGCGCACCTGGTGAGTGCGGCCGGTGTGAAGCCGGGCTTCGAGAAGTGTGAAACCGCGGGCGCTTTCGAGTGCGCGATACTCGGTGACGGCCGGGCGGCCTTCGCGGCGGCGCGTGGTCATGCGGGTGCGGCGGGCGAGGTCGCGGGCGACGGGCAGACGAATGACGTCGTGGGCCCGCGCCAGCCGGCCATGGGCCAGCGCAAGGTAGAGTTTTTCCACTTCGCGGCGCTCGAATTGAGCCGCCAGCCGCAGGTGGGCTTCGTCGGTCTTGGCGATGACCAGAACCCCGGAGGTGGGCTTGTCGAGCCGATGAACGATGCCGGGGCGGAACGGGCCGCCGACGCGGGAGAGGCGGCGGAAGCGATGCAGCAAGGCATTGACCAGTGTGCCGCGTCTCTGGCCAGCACCGGCGTGGACGACCAGACCGGCCGGCTTATTGATGGCAGCCAAGTCCTCGTCTTCGTAAAGAACATCGAGGGGAATCTCTTCCGGGACGGCCGCGGCGGGAGCGGGCTCCGGGAGGACGATGACGATTTTTTCACCCCCGCCGAGGCGGAGGCTGGGGCGGCGGGCTTGCTTGTCGTTCAGCAGGACGCCGCCGTCGCGGATGCACTTCTGGATTTGTGCGCGGCTGACCTGCGGAAGTTGGGCGGCGAGGAAGTGGTCAAGGCGCTCGCCGCGCGCTTCAGCGGGAACGGAGAAACTACTGGCGCGCCGGGGCATGGGCGGGCGCCGGCAGGCTGCGGTTGCGCCACCACATCACGGCGCCGACAAGCAGGAGCAAGATGCTCATCAGTTGCGGTGTGGAGAGCGTGTTGTTGAAGAAGAACGGCCCGCGGGGGTCGTCGCGGAAAAACTCGAGCGCGAACCGCCCGGCGGAAGAAAGAATAAGGAAGGCGGCGAAAATCTGACCGGCGAAAGAGCGCCAGCGCCACAGCAGAAGCAGAAGGCCAAACAGCACGAACGAGAGCAGCGATTCATAAAGCTGCGTGGGGTGAAGGGCGATGCCGAGAGGCACGCCGACAACGCGGGCGCTATAGGGGTCGGTAAAGGTGACGGCCCAGGCCACCTGAGTGGCCTTGCCCCAGCAGCAGCCGGCCGTGAAGCAGCCGAGCCGCGCCAGAGCCAAGCCGAGGGCGATGCCGGGCGAGCAGGCGTCGCTCAAGGCGAGGAAGCTGATTTTCTCCCGGCGCACCAGCCACAGCCCCACCGCTACCGCCAGAATCAACCCGCCTTGAAAGAAGCCGCCAGCCTGCAAGGTGCTCCAGGAAAAAATCTGCTTGGGATTCTCGGTGTAGTAGCGCCATTCGGAGATGAGGTACATCAGGCGGCTGCCGACCAGACCGGCAAGCGCCATGTAGACGCCGATGTTCCAAACGCTGTCGCGGCGGAGGCCGGCGCGGGGCGCGAGGCGCACCGAGACATAGAGCCCGGCGAAGACCGCCAGCGCCATCAGCACCCCGTAGGTGTGCAGCGTGAAGTAGGGCTCCCAGGTGTAGAGACGCGGATACATCAGGCCTCTTTCCGGTGACGCAGGACTTCAATCATCAGAGCAACGGCGCCGAGCACGACGGCGCTATCAGCCAGGTTGAACGCCGGCCAATGATAGCGCCCGAGGTGGAAATCGAGGAAATCAACCACGCTGCCGGCCCGCAGCCGGTCAATCAGATTGCCGAGCGCGCCGCCGAGAATCAGGCCGAGCCCCCAGCCGGCCCAGGCCGAGGCGACGCCGCGCCAGAGGAGGAAGAGAACCAGAATGAGAGCGGCGACGGAGAAGGCAATCAGGAGCGCCTGCACGGTGGAAGAATCGGAGTCGGCAAAAAGCCCGAAGGCGGCGCCGCGGTTCTGCAGGTGGGTGAAGTTGAAGACGCCGGGAAGGACGCGGTGGATTTCTCCCAGCTCGAGTTGGCGAGTGACGAGCCACTTGGTGAGCTGGTCGAGCAGCAGCGTGACGAAGGCGATGGAGAGGTAGAAGCCGCGGGAGTCGGGTTGCTGGGGGCTCATGAGTTGGCCGCCAGTTCCTCAAGCACCGGGGCGCAGCGCTCGCAGACGGTGGGATAATCGGGGAAAGAGCCGACGCGGGGCGAGTAGTTCCAACAGCGGGCGCACTTCTGTCCATCGGCGGGACGCACGGCGATGGCGAGGCCGGGGAGATCGCTGGGCTGGGCCTCGGCGCCATCGCCGCCGAGTTCAACGGCGGAGACAATGAAGAGGTAGCGGAGCTGGTCGCGATAGTCGTGAAGGAGCTTCGACCACTCGCCGTCGGCGCGCAGGTGCACTTGAGCGTCGAGCGAGCCGCGAATCTGCTTGGCCTGGCGGGCGCGTTCCAGCGCCTTGAGGACTTCGTCGCGGACTTCGAGCAGCTTCTCCCAGCGGGCGGCCCTGTCGGCGGGCAAGCCAGCGTCGAGTTCCTTGGGGTCCGGGAACTCGGTGACGTGAACGCTAGGGGCGCGCTGCGTGGCGCCAGGCAGATGCTGCCAGACTTCTTCGGCGGTGAAGACCAGCAGCGGAGCGACGAGCCGGACGAGAGCGTCGGCGATGCGGTAGAGCGCGGTCTGGGCGCTGCGGCGCGCGGTGGCGCGCGGATACGAGGTGTAGAGCCGGTCCTTGAGAATGTCGAAATAGACGGCGCTCAGGTCGACGGTGCAGAAGCCATAGAGGGCGTGATAGACCTTGAAGAACTCGTAGCGGTCGAAGGCCTGGCGGGCGCGGGCTGCGAGCTCGGCGGTGCGGGCGAGAATCCAGCGGTCAATCTCCTCCATCTTCTCCGGCGGCACGGCGTCGCACGCCGGGTCGAAGTCGTAGAGGTTCGACAGGCAGTAGCGAAAGGTGTTGCGGATTTTGCGGTAGGCCTCGGCGGACTGCTCGAAGAGCTGCGGACCCATGCGGACGTCGCCGCGGTAGTCGACCGAGGCGGCCAGCAGGCGGAAGATTTCGGCGCCGTACTTGTCGATGAGTTCGCTGGCGGCGATGTAATTGCCGAGCGACTTCGACATCGGGCGGCCCTCGGCGTCGAGCACCCAGGCGTGGGTCAGCACCGTGCGGTAGGGGGCGGCGCCTTTGACGCCCAGCGCCACCAGCAGCGAGCTGTGGAACCAGCCGCGGTACTGGTCGAGCCCTTCGAAATAGAGATCGGCGGGCCAGGGCAGGTCGGGGCGATGGCCGAGGACGGCGAGGTGGCTGGAGCCGGAGTCGAACCAGACGTCGAGAATGTCGGTCTCCTTGCGGAAGCGCGTCTCGCCGCACCTTTCGCAGCGTGTGCCCTGCGGCAGTAGGTCGGCGGCGTCGTACTTGTACCAGGCGTCGGCGCCTTCGCGCTGGAACCAGCGCACCGCGGTGCGCAGCGTGGGCACGTCGGTGAATTTCTCCCCGCAGGCATCGCAGTAGAAGACCGGAATGGGCACGCCCCAGACGCGCTGGCGGGAGATGCACCAGTCCGGTCGCGTCTCCAGCATGGCGATCATCTGCTCTTCGCCCCAGGCGGGAATCCATTCGACCTTCTTGACCGCCTCGATGGCGCGACGCCGCAGATGCTCGTGCTCCATGGAGATGAACCACTGCTCGGTGGCGCGGAAGATGAGCGGCTGGTGGCAGCGCCAGCAGTGGGGATAGGAGTGCTCGATGGTGGATTCAGCGAGCAGCGCGCCGCGCTGCTTCAGCAACTCGATGATGCGCGGGTTGGCGTCGAAAATCTGCTGGCCGTTGTAGGCCTCGAGGCCTTCCGAGAAACGCCCCGCGCTGTCGACCGGGCAATAGGTTTCGAGGCCGTACTCCTGCCCGGTGGCGAAGTCTTCGGCGCCGTGGCCGGGCGCGGTGTGAACGACGCCGGTGCCCTGCTCGAGCGTGACGTAGTCAGCCAGCACGGAAGGGATGACGCGGTCGAGGAAGGGATGCTGGAACTTGAGCCCGACGAGCTGCTCGCCGGTCCAGGAGCCGATTTCTTTCGTAACCTGCAGGCTGGTGTCCTTGCCGAAGCGGTCAACCAAATCTTCGGCGATGAGGTAGCGCGCGCCGGAGTCGGTTTCGACGACGGTGTAGCGAAGCTGGGGATGAACGGCCAGGGCCAGGCTGGCGGGCAGCGTCCAGGGCGTGGTGGTCCAGATGACGGCGCAGGTTTTTTCGGGAAAGTCCGAGGGAGGCTCGCCGCCGACAACCGCATAGCGCACCCAGATGGAGGGGCTGGTGCGCATTTCGTATTCAATTTCGGCTTCGGCCAGCGCGGTCTGGTCGCGCCAGCACCAGAGCACCGGCTTGAGCCCTTTGTAGACGTAGCCTTTCTCGAGGAAGGTGAGGAAGGCGTCGGCTATGGTGAACTCGTACTGGTTGCTCATCGTCAGGTAGGGCTTGTCCCACTCGCCGATGCAGCCCAGGCGGGTGAAGACCTGGCGATGAAGCTCGACGAAGCGCTCGGCGTAGGCGCGGCAGGCACGGCGGATTTCCAGCGCAGAGAGCTGCGCCTTGCGCGCCCCCAGTTCCTTGTCCACGTTGATTTCGATGGGTAGGCCGTGGCAGTCCCAGCCGGGGAGAAAGGCGACGTTGAAGCCGGCGGCGGATTTCGAGCGCACGACGAAGTCTTTGAGGATCTTGTTGAGCGCCGTGCCGGGGTGGACCTCGCCGTTGGCGTAGGGTGGGCCGTCGTGGTAGACGAAGACCGGCGCGGCGGCGCGCGCCTGGCGAAGCTGCTGGTAGAGGTTTTCCTCTTGCCAGCGAGAAAGCAACGCCGGCTCGGCGCGCTGCAACCCGGCCTGCATGGGGAAGTCGGTGCGCGGCAGGTTGAGGGTCGACTTCAGGTCGGGCGGCTTCACTTTGGCGGTGTCAGACACGGCGCTTCGCTCAGGTTTCTCCACGGAATCAAGCCCAAAAACTCAATGATACAGGGAAGGGGATGAATTGTCAGCGGGCAGGGGGGACCGGACCCACGGACCTGCAGGCGCAGATACACGCAGATGAAGCTAACGCAGATCCTACCCCCTTTACTGAGGGGGCGGGGGTGGTAGAATGGCTCGGAGGAGCCCCTGGCTCGGGCGACCCGGAGGAGCTAGGCATCCCTTGGCGACGGCAAGCATCATAGTAAGAGACGGCCGGGGAGGTGTCTGGCCAGGGCCATGAGTGAACCGAACCGCAAAACCGATTGGCAGCCCCACCTGCTCGAGGAGAGCGAGCCTCTCTTCAAGACCATTCTGGGAACCATCAAGACGTTTCTGAGCGAGCCGATGGGAGGGCGTGCGGCCAGCCTGCCGCGGGGAGCGATGCCCCACACTCCGGGCTACCGGCTGGATGTAGAGATTGAGCCCTGGCACAAGGCTCTGCCAGGAACGTTGCGCGACGCATTGCACCCGGAGAAGCTGCCGCCGCTGCCGGCCAAGCCGATCAAAGTAGCCGATATCTGGAACCTGGGTTTGTACGCGGGGCAATTCCGGCGCAGCGAGCTGTATTCAGCGCTGCTGCATGCAACCGTGCTGGCGCTCTTCGCCCTTCCCTTCCTCATCACCCCGACGGAAGCCAAGCAACCGCAGGCCAAGGTCACTGAACTGGTGGAGTTGGGCGACCTCGGCCAGTACAAAGTCACGCTGCCGCCTTCGACCAAGAAGTCGGGCGGCGGTGGCGGCGGCGGCGAGCGCAACCCGCTGAAGGCCTCCAAGGGCCGCCTGCCCAAGTTTTCGCTCAACGCGCAATTGACTCCGCCGGCGGCGGTGATCCGCAACCCCAACCCGCGGCTGGCCGCCGAGCCGACTGTGGTGGTGCCGCCCGACATTCACATCCAAAGCCCGAATATGACAGCCTACGGCGACCCGGCTTCGACCTCCCTGATTCCTTCCAGCGGGCCGGGTTTCGGCGGCGGCATCGGCACCGGCTCGGGCGGCGGCGTCGGCTCCGGCTCCGGGCCGGGTGTGGGCCCGGGACATGGCGGCGGGTATGGTGGCGGCGTGTTTCGCATCGGCGGCAGCGTCTCAGCGCCCACCTGCATCTACTGCCCCGATCCCGAGTTCTCCGATGAGGCGCGCAAAGCGCGCTATCAGGGCGTGGTGGTTCTATTGGCGGTGGTGGACGAAGAAGGCCGCGCCCGCGACATCCGCGTTGCCCGCAGCCTCGGCATGGGCCTCGACGAGCAGGCCATCCGCGCGGTTCAGAACTGGCGCTTCAAGCCCGCCGAGCGCTACGGCAAACCGGTTCCGGTCTACATGACCATTGAAGTCAACTTCCGTCTGTTCTAACTTGCGCCGCTCTCTGCCGGCCAAGCGCCGGATCGCATTCATCTCCTCTCTCGGCGTTGCCGTTTGGTTGCTGCTGGTGTCGGTGATACCCGCGGCGGCGCAGCGCGGCGCTGCTTCGATCGAATTCCTCGTCCAGGCCACGCCCACCAGCGGCCGGCCGGAGAAAGTGATGCGGCAGCCGTTCTATCTGCTTCGCGCCAGCCTGGCGGAGATAGAAAAGGAAGCCGCGGCGGAGATGGCGCTGCCGGACTTCGACGCCTTCGCCGACAACCTGAACGTCAGCAACGCGCTCAAGGCCTGGATGAAGCGCGAGAAGCGCGCCGACCTGAAAGGGAGCGAGTTCATCAAAGCGGTTACGGTGGACGACATCATGACCGTGCCGGAATTTAAGGAGGCCTACGTCACCCGCAACCTGACCATGGTGGGGCTGGGGTTTCCGCGTCACCCGAAGTTCAGCGGCAAGGAAAAAGACCGGGCGAAGTACGACGAGTCGGTGGCCCGCTACTGGGAAGCGGTGAAGGCCTACGCCACCGCGCATCCGGAGAGCAAGGAGCAGATGGACGACCACTTGGTGGAAATCAATCCGGGGGCGGCCTGGCAGTCGCGGCTCGAGGCGCACCAGCGCGCCGTGCGGCAGAAAATGGAGCAGTTGATTTACGCCCGCTATCTCGCCGGTCGCACCGAAACCGACTACGAGGGGATGGCGCGGTTCAGCGGGCTGGCCCCGGGGCGCTACTGGCTGACCAACCTGTGGACCGAAGCGCGCGCCGGCGACGTCCATCTGCGCTGGGAAGTTCCGGTGGAGCTGGCGGCCGGCCAGTCGCTCTATCTGGAGCTCAACAACGCCAACGCGCTGCTCCCCAAGCCGCGCTAGCCGCCGCGGACGCCTTGACAGTTTTTTGCCCTGCCCAGTAGTCTAGTTTCCAGCCTTCTTTGCGGCCTCTGCTGGGAGGTCGTCTAACTGGCAAGACATCGGACTCTGGATCCGAGAATCTAGGTTCGACTCCTAGCCTCCCAGCCATCCTTTTCAGTGGGTTAGCTGATTCGCAGCGGCAAAGTTGGGAACAGTTGGGAACAAAACCCGTTCCAGCTTTGCCACTGCCTGACGTTGTAACTCAGGCACCGCGTGGGTGTAGACGGAGAACGTTGTGCCCAGGTCTTGCGTGATTAGTTTGCGGACCAAAACGACGGCTTCGGCGATATCGCTTGGCTGAGCCGGCCATCCGTGCTCGGGGGCGAGGCGATAGTGACGTTTGACCAAGCAAGGCCGGCATGAACAAAGGTATCGCAGATTTTGCCATAATCGCTGTCGCGCTTATCGCCACTGTTCAGACTGCATCAGCGGACGGAGTTTCTGCTTTCCAAGTCCCGGGAATGCGCGGCCAGCGTTTTCAATTCGAGGTGCCGCCTCAATTTGGACAGCCGAATGGTTCGAGCTTCGGAAGGAGTGCAGCCAAAGGCCCTGTGAAAGCCGGCGGTGAAGTGGCTGTGGCTGGAATAGCCGAGGTGCAGTGCCAAGCCGGTCAAATCGTGGCGGAACCCATCCAGCAGATCCAAGGCCAGGCGGAGGCGGAGCTGGTTGCGGTACTGATGCAGAGTCGTCCCACAGTGTCGTCGAAACAGGCGACAGAGGTGGAACACCGAGAGTCCAACCTGCCGGGCAATTTCGGTTAGAGACAATGAGTCGCGGAAGCTGTCAGCCAGGACTGCCCTCGCGTGCTCAACAGCTTCGGCTCCCCGCCGTTTGTCCATCGCCTCGTTGCAGGAAGACCGTTGGCCGCGGCTTCGATAGACGTTCTCAATGATCCTTCTGAGTACTCGCAGCATGGTTTCTTCCACCAACAACAGGTTGGGGTGAGCAGTCTCGCAAATCTGTCGAAATACAAGGCGCTCCAGGAAGTAGCTTTGGCTGTCTACAGGGCCGTAGGCAAAGGAGAAGGGTTTGTCGGGCGTTTCGGCCACCCGCCGGTCATAAGCGTAACATGCTGCGGCCAGCACCTCAGAGGAGTACTGGAACCAATCACAGTAGTCGCCCGCATTCTTGAAGCTTTCTCGAATGTAAGGCTGCTGGAGATTGTAAAAAACAACGATATTGCGATCGGCGACAAAACGGTCCCTGCCTTCCTGCTGAATCCACACGTTACTCCTGGGAAAAACGACCGTCGGGCCACCGGTGATGTTCCCCGCGTGACGGAAGTTCGGATGGGAAGGATGGGCGCGGAAGGTACCGATGGCCACGGTAGGCGTATTGACCAGGCGTTCGTCGACCAACGAGTCGGGCTCAAGCAACACCTTCGACCGCGATTGGTTGAGAAGTAAAGCCTCCGCACTTCCCATCAGACTGGCCCTAGAACCCGCCGCCCACAGTCTTACTGCCTGAGGCCACCGACGTTCCGATCACCTCTGGTCGGACGCTGCCCGGGAGATTTCGATAGCCCGAGAGGCAATTGGGTTGCCAGCCATCAAGAGACCCCCGGGCCTCCAAGTCCGCCCTAGCAACCAGGAGAGTCTCCTCGCAGGTTGAATCTTCCGAATGCTGTGTACGCAACCCGACGACCCTAATCGCCTATCGGGCGCGAATCGGGGAGCAAGATCCTGATAGTCATAGAGGAGCAGGTTTCGTATGCTCCTACCCGCGTCTGCGAGTCACCCTCCAGCCGCAGCAAAAACCATGCGTCGGAGGGGCTGGTGAAGGATCGACATTCACGAGCAGGCACTCTCGGTGGACTTCTGGTCCTCGTTATTGTTCCGCACGTAGCAGCCATGCCGGAGCAGCAGTCGCCGCCGCAAAGTTCGACACAAGTATCGCAAGGCTCTTCAGCCTGTGAGCACGCGCCGGAGTTCCGGCAGTTCGACTTTTGGGTGGGGGAATGGGAGCTGACCTGGCCCGGTTCGGAAACCTCCGGCGGCAAGGCCGGGCGCGGGAGAAATCGCATCGAACGCGCACTCGGCGACTGTGTCATCGTGGAGCGGTTCGATGGGACCCCCGCCATGCGGCTCCAAGGGATGAGTGTCTCGACCTTCAACCGGCGCACGGGCAAGTGGCAACAGACCTGGGTGGACAACTTCGGCAGCTACCTCGATTTCGCGGGCGAGTTCAAGGACGGCCGGATGGTCCTTGTCCGGGAAGCGGTGGCTCCAGATGGCAAACACTTTCTCCAGCGCATGGTTTGGAAAAACATCCAGCCGGACTCGCTCGACTGGAGCTGGGAACGATCCGATGACGGCGGCCAGTCCTGGCGGGTGCTCTGGCCGATTCACTATCAGCGCGTGAGGTCGCCTGGAACGACGAATCGCCCCGCCCTCACCACCCCGGGATGCAGAGGCAATGCGCCAGGCCCACTTGGCGTACCCCGCCTCCGGGCTGGCGAATGACACCGAGTGACGATGCGGTGTGAATGCCCGGAAAGGGAGGAATGAACCCCGACCCCATGCAAACCGCGACGGCAGATGCGTTGCGCCGCATTGCGCGGATTCTGGAATACAAAGAGTATGTGATGGTGGCCGTCGCGATAGAAGTGGTGCACGTGAAAGTGAATGTGGTCCGTGCTGTGGGTGAATTTTTTCCAGTGGGTATAGACCCCCTCGCGACCCACAATCGGCCGGGCAAACGGGTCTTCCCAGTAATGCGCGTCCCGGGTGAACAAGTGGGCCGCCAGTTCGGCGTCCTTTTTCTCCCAGGCCTGTTTGTAGGCGGCGAGAAACCGCTTGGCGTGCGCGAGAGGCAGGACCGTCGGGCGGCTGTTTCTAGCTGGACTCCTGCTGGGCGTGGGCTTCATGGTTCATCCCCTCGGAATCGGCTGGGTTTGTGAGCGCCTGGCGGCGCCCTGCTAATCGGCCGCCGCTTGACTCAAGCCCTTCCTCTTCTCCTCCTCGATGGCCGACAACATTTCCTCATTGGTACTGAACTTGAAGCGCGGCAGGCCGCGCTGGCGGGCCTGCTTTTCCTCCGCTTGCGCCAGAAAGGGGAGGTCGTGCTGGGTGACGCCGAGCACCCCGCGACGGTGAAGGGCCGCCTGGATTTCCTCGACCGCGGGCGTCGCCCTTTCGGGAGCCGCCTCGAGGTACTTCAGGACATGGGCCGCGCCTTGTTCGCCGTCGCGGCGGGCGATGCCCACTAGCCCTTCGCTGGCCTTGCGGGCCCAGCCCACCACGTAGCGGCCCTCCAGCACCTTGCCGGTTTGGGGATCGAAAACTTCATAGGCGGCCCGCTCTGGATCGGCCCGGTCAGGGTTGGTCACGTAAGCGCCCTTTTCGTAGGGAAGGCCGATGGTGGGGTCGGCCAGATCGCCGATGGCGAAGATCAGGGTGTCGAACTCGAGGTCGGTGGTCTGGTCGGTGGCCTTGGCGGCGGTGTTGCCGTCACGCAGCACCAGCAGGTTTTCGGTAACAGTGAGCTGGCAGATGCGCCCCGCGGCGTCGGCGCGGATGGCCGCCGGCGAGGACAGGAAGCGGAACGTCAACCGCTTCCCTGGCGGCTCGCGCCACGGCCGCGCCAGCGAGGGGAAGCTGACGTCGGGGACTTTTGCGATGTCCTGCCCGACGGCGGCAATGCGATCCTTCACCCGTTGCAACTCGTCCTGCAAGGCCCGGCAATCGAGGAACATTTCGATGTGCTCGAACTCCTTCTCGTCGAACTTCACTTCGAAAGGCCCGCGGCGGGCGATGACGGTGACCTCTTCGGCGCGTGCGGCGGGATCGTCCACCAGGAGCCAGCGGGCGATGTCCACCATCACGTTGCCCATGCCGATGATGCAGACCCGCTTGCCGGTGGAGAAATCCTGCGTGGCGTAGGGCGGCAACTGGTTGTAGTGGTAGACGAAATCTTTCGAGGCATAAACCCCGCGCGCGTCCTCCCCCGGCAGCCCCAGCTTCTTCGTCCCCTGGGCGCCGACGGCAAAGACCATCGCGGCCGGATTCCAGTCCGCCAGCTCTCCGAGCGACAGTGGCCGGCCTTCGCCCACCGGCACGTGCCCCAGGTAGGTCACGTTGGGCAACTCCAGAATCTTGGCGAACTGCTTGCGCAGGCCGTTCTTCATCTTGTCTTTGGTGGGATAGATTCCGTATTCGGCCAATCCGCCCGGCTTGATGTCGCGGTTGAAAATCACCACCCGATGCCCGGCCTGAGCAACCTTCTGGGCCGCGAACAAGCCGGCTGGCCCGGCGCCCACCACAAAGACTGTCTTCACCGTCGCCTCCCGGGTCCGGAACTTCGCATACAATCGCCCTCCTTGCTCTGGCACCTGCGATGCCGAAGGGTGAGCCAGAAGTGGACCGCGCTAAATTCCTGACAACACAAGCCATTGGAGGGACGCTCTCTCGCACGGGGGGCCGGCAGTCGCGCCACTAGCTGGGCTACCTGGCCTACATTCGGCTGATTGATGTGCCACTTCGCGCACCTTTCGCCCGGCCGCCCAAAGGGCTGGGTGCAAGTCGCCAACCCACGCTCGAGAGAGCGAAAAGCCGCACGCGGGCGGTACATTTTGCCCGGCCGGTTTCAATTCTTCTATCCTGTTTTCAGCCATTTAGGGAACGCCTGACATTTTGGCAGCGAGCCTGCTGAAAATAGCTACGAGAGGCGTGGTGCGAGTGGAGATTAAATCGCGTCCGTGGCTCATCGCCGGCGCAGCCGGGCTGGCGTTGCTGCTGTTGTTCGGGCTGGCGGCGAGGGTTCTCTACGACCGGACGGAGCAGCGAGTGGTGGCGAAGCACGCCCGCGACCATCAGTTGGTCACCCAGTTCGCCGCCGGAGCGCTGGTGCATCGCGCCGAAAGTTTCCAGCACGCGGCCGAGATTCTGGCGGCACGGCTCGAAGCGGCGCCGGAAAACCAATGGCCGCAGCGGCTGGCGAGCGCGTCGCTCCCGGCCCGAACCCGCGTCTGCCTGCTGCGCCCCGACGGCACTCTCCTCTATCCCGAACAGGCGGAGGCGCTGGCGTCGCTGAGCCTGGCGGCGGCGCCGTGGCGCGGCAGCGCAGGTCCTGTCTTGACCAACCCCTTCAGCGACGGCGCCAGCGTCGAGCGGCAGCTCGCCCTGCTGGTGCCGTTGCGGCGCCAGGAAAGAATCCGGGCGCATCTGGTGCTGACGTTTCCGCTCGAGGCGCTGCTGGGCGAGCCGCTGCGCTTCGGCGGCGGCGCCGAGCAGCCCAACCTGGCGCTGCTCGATGAAGAGGGCACGGTGCTGGTGAACACGCGCCACCCGGAAATGCTCGGCCGGAGGATTCCGGCGGCGGGCCACGCCTGCCAGCCCTGCCACAGCGATTTCGCGCTGGAGCGGCGGATGCTGGCGGGCGAGACCGGCGCGGGACAGTTGCAAGTGGCCCAGGAGCCGCTGGCGCTGGTGACCTTCGCCCCGGTGGAGGTCGCTGGACGCCGCTGGTCGTTGTCGCTCTCGCAGCCGTACTCGACCATTGTGGCCGAGACCCACCGCGGCTTCCGCAGCATCGTGTTTCTGCTCGGCTTCAGTCTGCTGGTGGGGCTGGCGGCGGTGGGCGGCTTCATCGAGCTGCGCGCCCGCCAGCGCCGCGCCGAAGAGCGCGCCCGCATGGCCGAGCGCCAGGCGGCGATGGAGAGCCGGCTGCGGCAGAGCGAGCAACTGGCCTCGATGGGACGGATGGCCTCCCAGATTGCCCACCAGATCAACACCCCGCTGGCCACGCTGGGCCTGAACGTCGCCTGGCTGGAAGAAGAAGTCAAGCGGCGCCTGGGGCGGCGCGACCTCGAACTGGAAGAGGTGAGCCGGGCCCTCGCCGGCGAAATCGAGCGGCTGCAACGGGTGGTGAACGAGTACCTGCGCTTCGGCCGCCTGCCGCAGGCGGCGCGCACGCGCCAATCGCTGCGCGCGGCGGTCGAAGGCTACCTCGCGTTTTTCGAGCCCGAGCTGCGAACACGCGGCCTGCGACTGGAAACGGAACTGGACGCCGACGCCGAGGTGGAGCTGGACGCAACCCTTTTCGGGCAGGCGTTCGGCAACCTGGTGCGGAACGCGATTGAGGCCTCGGCCGAAAACGGGACGCTGCGGGTGGAGCTGGAGCGCCACTCCGACCACGTGGCGCTGCACGTCCACAACGACGGTCCGCCCATCCCGGCCGCCCACCGGCCCCGCCTCTTCGAGCCCTTCTTCACCACCAAGCCCAACGGCACCGGCCTGGGCCTGGCCTATGCGCGCCGCGTGGTCGAGGAGCACGGGGGCACGATCGACTGCACCAGCGCGCCCGGCGCGGGGACGACCTTCACCGTGCGGCTGCCGCGGGCCCCGGCCCGGGCGCCCGGAGAGGAATCGAAAGAACTGCTGCTGGCCGGGGCCGGGAGGTAACTATGGCAACGATGGAAGCGGTGCGAGAAGAGCGCCACGGGCGCCGGGTAGCCCCCGGCGGGCAGCGGCTGCTGGTGGTGGACGACGACGACGCCCTGCGCCAGTCGCTCACCCGCGTCCTGGAGCAGAGCGGCTACGAAGTGCTGACGGCCGCCAGCGGGCAGGAAGCCCGGGCGGTGCTGAACGAAAAAGACGTGGCGGTGGTGCTGCTCGACCTGGTGCTGCCCGACGTGGAAGACCTCGAGCTGCTGCACGACGTCAAGTCAATGCAGCCCGACGCCGAGGTGCTGGTCGTTACCGCCTTCGGCAGCATCGAAGGCGCCGTCGAAGCCATGCGCCAGGGCGCCTACAACTATCTCACCAAGCCCTTCCGCGCCGGCGAGTTGCTGGCCACCGTCGCCAAGGCCCTGGAGCGGGCGGCGCTGCAACGCGAGAACCGCTGGCTGCGCCTCCAGGTCAGCGCCCAGGCGGTGGACCGGATTCTGGTCGGCCACAGCCTGGCGATGCAGAAGGTGAAGCGGCTGGTCGAGCAGGTGGCGCCCAGCACCGCCCCGGTCATCATCGAAGGCGAAAGCGGCACGGGGAAGGAGCTGGTGGCGGAAGCGCTCCACCGCGCCAGCCCGCGGGCCTCCAAGCCGCTCGTCAAGCTGAGCTGCGCCGCCCTGCCGGAGACGCTGCTCGAAGCCGAGCTCTTCGGCTACGAGCGCGGCGCCTTCACCGGCGCGGTCTCGCGCAAGCCGGGCCGCTTCGACCTGGCCAACGGCGGCACGCTGTTTCTCGACGAGATTGTCGACATCCCCCTCACCACCCAGGTCAAGCTGCTGCGGGTCTTGCAGGACGGCACCTACGAGCGCCTGGGCGGCCGCGAGACGCTGCGCTCCGACGCCCGCATCCTGGCGGCCACCAACCGCAATCTCGAGCAGGCGGTGCGCGACGGCAAGTTCCGCGAAGACCTCTTCTACCGGCTCAACGTCATCGGCATCAAGCTGCCTCCGCTCCGCGACCGCCGCGACGAGATTCCCCTCCTGGCGCACCACTTCCGCAAGCTCTACGCCGCTCGCAACCAGAAGGACATCCGCGACATCTCGCCGGCGGCGATGAGTTGCCTGGTCGCCTACGACTGGCCGGGGAACGTGCGCGAGCTCGAGAACGTCATCGAACGCGCCGTGGTTCTCTGCGACGGCCCGACCTTGCTCCCCCACCTCCTGCCCGAGGCCCTCAACCCCACCGCCGCCCGCGGGCCGGCGCGGGAACGGCCCGAGGCTGAGCGCTCCCCCATCGTCACGCTCACCTTTCCGCTCGGCACCAGCATGCGCCAGATTCAGGACCTGGCGATTGCTGCCGTGCTGGAGCATACCCAGGGGCGGCGAATGTTGGCGGCCTCGTTGTTGGGCATTCACCCGCGCACGATTGCCCGCCACCGCCACGACCTCCGGGAAGAAATGTAGGACGGGCGGTCTTGCCCGTCAGGGCGGCGGCCAACGGTTTTCGCCGGCTTCCCAGGCGCGACCAACAGGAATGCCTGTCTTCAGGGGTTGAAACCCCTCTCCGTTTGAGCGCCGAAGCGGCGGGGCTGAAGCCCCGCCCTTCCCCAGTCACCCGAGCGCGCGAGTTTTCTCCTGCTTTACGGGGCCAACCGGGCGTCAGGGCAGCGGCCAGCCGGGGATGACCTCGTCAATCTCCCGCATCAGCCGGATGGTTTCGTCCAGGGCGACGACGACTTTCTGGTAGTGGGCGATGTCGTCGGCGGAAAGTCGGCGGCCTTTGCGGTCTTTGAGCCACTTCTCGCACACCTGGTAGCCCCCGATGTGGAACTCCCAGACGTCTTTGGGCACGCCGTCGAAGTATTGCGTCTTGTTGATGTAGACGCGGCCCCAATCCTTTCGTTTGTCATCCCGAGCTTGTCGAGGGACCTGCTTTTCGGGCTCCCACCGCACTTTCTCCACGGTGTTGTCGCCGGATTCGGGGAAGGTGGTGATGAACTCATTGACCTTGGGCGACTCCAGCAGGTGCAGCGCCACCAGCTCGCGGCCCTTCTCCACCAGCGCCCGGAAGAGCGCCTTGTCGCTGGTCAGCGGCACCCGCGGAAAGTCAATCTTCAGAAACTCTTCGTAGCGCTGCCGGTACGTTGGTGAATGAAAAACCGCGTACATATATTCGAAGAAGTCTCCCGGCCCAACAGTCGAATCAAGGTCGCCATGATGCGTATGCACCAACTTCACACGAAGCTGGCTCTCAAGATGGGATAAGAACTCCGGTGCGAGATTCGGTCGGCAATGGCCCGCAGCCAACAAATCGATTTGTTGATTTGTCGACCCCGATTCCTCGTAAAGGTAAAGCGGGGCCAGTGACATGATGCCCTTGTTGCTGTAAAAGGCCCGGTTGTCGACCAGCACACGTGATACGAAAAAGTGAGAGTATGGCTGCTCCACGGCAACTTGACGCATGAAGATGATGCCAATATTGGCACGCCTACCCGCGATCAGGTGTCGCATTACCTCATGCGCTGGCCGACTGGTGAGGCCGGGGTCATAGTAAATCCATTGAATGTCGAACGGCCTGTAAAGGAATTCGCGAAGGTTCTTTTTTTCAAATGAGCACGCCTCCCTTCTCGAAAGAAGTTGGTAGCTAGAAGAATCCTCAACGCGGTACTCCTTGCGGAAGGGTAACTCTAGGCCTTCTGGAGAAAAAAACCTATGCATCCTATCAGCTAACTCCCCCTTGTCCGCATCGACAAATAGCTCGTCTCGGTCAGTCTTCACGCCATTCTTGGACAGCAGAAACACATCCTTCACGCTCCATGCTTTCTCAAATTCATCCGTTCCTTCCTCCTTCCGTGGCACAAAGAAGAATTGCGGTTGTTTAGGCTGGAGATCAACGAAGGTCAGTGAATCAACGCGTTCGGCGAGCAGGGCGCTGTACTTCCTTTCCCTTGAGCCCCAAAGCTCCGCGTGGAATACGCGAGATTCTGAACCTTGCCTTGAACCCCCTTTGAGTAGAACAGCTATTGCAGTCCCTTGACGAATATCGAACACATTTTCGTCCTTAGACCCGTCTGGAGCCCGTTCCTTCTTGTGGACGTTTCCATGTAGGTCGACAAGGTGGGCTTCATCGAACGTTTCCAAGAGTGATTCGCGCATGCGGCGGTGGGTGATACCGTCGAGGTAGGTGTTGTTGGTGATGAAGCCGAGAATGCCATGCCCCGTACGGTCAATCCGCCACTGGCCAAACCGGATAAACTTGATGAAGTCGTCGTCAATGTTCAGCTTCTTTTCCTTCAAGCCCTTTTTGTAGTCTTTCAGTAGGTCGAGAATCCACTTGCCGCGGTTCACCCGCCCGAAGTTGGAGTACGGCGGGTTGCCGAGAACAACCATAATCGGCTTGTCGCGCTTGATGTCGGCGGCGGCGTTACCTTCCTCGGCGATCCAGTTCTCATAGAGGCGTTCGGACTGCTTGATGGCTTCTTCCAGCGTGTTGGTGAGGTAGATGCCGAGGCGCTCATCGGTGTCGAAGGTGTAGCCCAGCTCCTGCAAGAGAAGACCGAGCTTGAGGTGGGCGACGGCATAGGGCGCCATCAAAAGCTCGAAGCCGAAGACGCGCTTCAAGAGATTCTGCGAAACGTAGCTGTTCCACGCTCCTTTCTGCCCTTTGGCGCACTGGTGGTCGTAGATGTGCCGGATGACGTAGTAGAGGAAGGTCCCTGTTCCGCAGGCGGGGTCAAGAATCAGGACGCCCGGGTCGGCGAGGCCGTCGGGCTTGTTGAAGCGCGTCTTCAGCAGGTAATCAATCGAGCGCACGATGTAGCTCACCACCGGCTCGGGGGTGTAGTAGACGCCGCGCATCTCGCGGACCTTGGGGTCGTAGGCCTGGAGGAAGTCTTCGTAGAAGTGGACAACCGGGTCTTCCTTGCCGGTGCGCTTGCCGAAGTCGGCCAGGATGCTGTCGAAGTCGGCCCGCGCCAGCAGCGCCGCCAGGTTGTTGACGAAGGGTTGCAAGCCCTCGGGCAGCTCCGGCCCCGCAATGCGGGCGAAGAGCCTGCGCAGAAACGGGTTGGTCTTGGGAATCAGGTAGGCGGCCTTTTCGCGGGTGAAGGCTTCCGTGGCCGGGCGCGGCTGGCAGGCGGCGGCAAAGAGCCCGTAGGCGACGGTCTGGGCGTACATGTCGGCGAACTGGTCGGGCTTGAGATCGGGGATGAGCGTCTGCCGGAAGGCTTCGAACTGGGCGTGGAGCTCTCCGGTCTCCGGCTCGGCGTTGAAAGTGTTGAGGGTGATGTCCCGGATGATGTGCGCCAGTGTTGCCATCTGCTTGGCCAGCTCTTTGGGGTTGCGCGGCGGGGCAAGAGACGCCCGCAGGAACTCGCCCAGGAGTTGCCGGACTTCGGCCTCGCCCTTGGCGTCATGGCGCAGTTTGGAGTCTTCGACCGTACCGAGCCGGGCAGCGAGGATGCGCTTGCCCTGCTGGTAGAGCCGGAACTCGACGAAGTCGGTCAGAACGAGGTTGTGGAGCTTGCGGTAGCGCTTGAGCTGGTCGGATTTTTCGATGGCGTCGAGATCTGCGCCGGGCTCTTTGGCTTCGACCCAGCCGAGGGGCAGGTCGGGGCCTTTCATCTTGCGGCGGACTTCGAAGTCGAGGTTGCCGACGGCAGTTACGTGGCCGGCTTCGATGAACACCTCGACACCGGGGTCGAGAGCTTCGAGGAGAGACTTCAGCGCGGGGTAGTAGGTGCGCTCGGTGGCGCGACCCTTGAGGTTCTTCTGCAACTCCTTGAGATAGTCGGCGAAGGGCATTGCCGGAGATTATAGCCGGGCGGGCAAGAGACGGGGTGGAAGAGAGGACTTGATATTCGCTTTTTATTCGCTTCGACGCCCCGCCGGGCCAGGCGGCGACGCGACGTCGCGCGCGTAGCCCATGCTCAGCGCCGCGCGACAAACGCGCGCGCGGCGCTTCGAAAAAAATTTCGCCGCCGCGCCGTTCAGCGAGCGAGGGCTTCGAGCACGATGCGCGCCGCGACGCCGATCGCAGTTGCCAGCGCCAGGCTGTAGAGCGCGGCCAGGGTCGCCAGCCGCGCCCCGATTTCCTTCACCAGCGCGGTGATGGTCGCGAGGCACGGGATGTAAAACAGGATGAAGAGCGTGAACACCAGAATCTGCGGCACGGTCATCACCGAAAGGATGTCGGCGGTGCCGAGCGCCTGCACCAGCATCAGCATGGAAAGCTCCTTGCGCAGGATGCCGAAAATCAGCGTGGTGCCGGTGGCGGCGGGCAAGCCGAGCACGCCGGTGAGCGGCGCGAGCGCGGCGTTGACGGCGCGGTCGAGCTGCCAGTACTCGGCCAGTCCCAGCAGCACGCTGCCGCCGATGAGCAACGGCCAGCTCACCACTACGAACTCGCGCAGCCGCAGCCAGACTTTCTTCAGCACCACGGCCGGCGTCGGCCACTGGTAGCGCGGCACCTCGAGGATCATCCCCGGGCTGACCTCCGGCCACAGCCGGCTCAGCAGCCGCCCGGAGAGAATCACAATCGCGAGGTTGAAGGCGTAAATCCCGAGCGCCCACCCCGGCCCGAGATAAAACGCCACCAGCGCAAAGATGACCGTCGAGCGCGCCGAGCAGGGAATCTGGGTCGCCAGCACCGAAACCAGAAAGCGGTCGCGGCGCGACGGCAGCACGCGCGTCGCCAGGCACGCCGGCACGCTGCAGCCGTAGCCGAGAATCAGCGGCAGCGTCGAAGTCCCGTGCAGGCCGATGCGGTGCAGGAGCGCGTCGGTCAAGTAGGCGACGCGCGGCAGATAGCCCACGTCCTCCAGCAGCGCCAGCGCAATCAGAAACGGAATCAGATACGGCAGCACGATGCCGGCGCCGCCCGCAAACCCGCCCCAAAAACTCTTCGCCACCGCGAAGGCCAGCGTGCCTTCCGCCAGTGCGGCGCTCAGGGCCGCGAACGCCGCCTCCAGCCGCGCCAGCAGCCAAGTTTCGATCGTCGCCCCCACGCCGAACACCAGCCAGAAAATCCCGCCGAGAATCCCGAGCAGAAAAACATAGCCCCACACCGGATGGGTCAGGAGGCGGTCGAGCGCGGCGCGCGCGTCCGGCCGGGGCCGGCCCACCGTGGCCACCTGCTCGAACAAGTGCATCGAGCGGTCGTGCCGCTCCGACATGATGACCGACTCGGCCGGGCGGCCGTGGCTGCGCTCCAGTTCGGCGCGCGCCTGTTCGGCCACCGCGTGCGCGCAGGCCGGCGTCGCCGCCCAGACCTCGTCGTCGCGCTCCAGCAGCTTGATGGCGTAGTAGCGCCGCGGCAAGTGCCGCGCCTGGATGCAGCCGTTGAGCGCCGTCTCCACCCTGCGGACGCACTCTTCCACGTCGCTGTGCCACGCCAGCTCCGGCGCCGGCGCTGGCCGCGAGCCCGCCTGCATCCCGACAAACGTGAACAGATTCTTCACTCCCAGCCCGCGCGAGGCAACCGTCTCCACCACCGGCAGGCGCAGCAGCTCGGCCAGCCGCGCCGCCGAAATCGTCATTCCCTTGCGCTCGGCTTCGTCCGCCATGTTGAGGCATACCACCATCGGCAGGCCGAGCTCGCGCAGCTCGAGCGTGAGCTCCAGGCTGCGGCTCAGCAGCGACGCGTCCACCACGTTCACAACCACGTCCACCTCGCCCTCAATCAGCAAGCGCTTGGCTGCGTCTTCGGCGGGATTGGAAGTGGTGAGCGAGTAGATGCCCGGCACGTCCACCAGTTCGATGACGTGTCCGTTCAGCCGCACCTGGCTGGTCGCCAGCCGCACCGTGGTGCCGGGATAGTTCGACGTCACCGACCGATAGCCGGCCACGTGGTTGAACAGCGTGCTCTTGCCGCAGTTCGGCTGACCGATGAGCGCCACTCTCACGCCAGCACCTCAACCTGCACTCGCCGCGCCAGCCGCCGGCTGACGATGACCGTGCTCCCCGCGCACTCGACCAGCAGCGGCCCGCCCAGCGGCGCCGCCCGCTGCACCCGCAGCACCGCGCCCGCGCGAATCTGCAACTGGCCCAGCAGCCGCACCGCCTCCCGGTCGCCGTCCACCGCCAGCACCCGCACCGCGTGCTCGCTCGGCGCCTTATCCAAAGACACCAGCTCCGCTCGTTGAGGGCGGCGGGCAGAGCGATCCATAGTTGCAAACCTGTTGCAACATTAGTAGTGCAGTTTGCCCACCATCCCCCACGCCTCTAACTGACAGACATCACGCCGCTTACGCCGATGCCCGTGCCCGAACCTTAGGGTGTTTTTGGGGAATTCACTCCGGCTGGGTCAAACCCCGCGTCTACGCTCGGGATCTGAGATTCGCTGTTTTCCCTTGCGTGCTGGAAGCGCGGGGGTTTTCAACCCCGCCGTAGGGCCCGCAGGAAAGGACCGGGCTTTGGCGCTTGAAGCCGGTGAGGTTGTCGTTGACTCTTTAAGAGTCCCTAGGCCGCTTCCTTCTTTGGCTTCTGAGTTTCTGCGGAGGCGGCTTCCCAAATGTCGAACGGCTGCGCGGCCACCATGGGCACCGAGCGCTGCGCATCCACCACCGCAATCGTCGCCATGTGGACAATGTCGCTCACCTCCGCGCCCCGCTGCAGCACGTGCACCGGCCGCGACAGCCCCATCAGGATCGGCCCGATGGCCTCGGCCCCGCCGATGCGCGACAGCAGCTTGTAGGCAATGTTTGCCGCCTCCAGGCAGGGGAAAATGAGCACGTTGGCCGGCCCTTTCAGGAAGCTGAAGGGGTAGGTCGAGTCGAGAATCTCCGGCACCACCGCTGTGTCGGCTTGCATCTCCCCATCCACCATCAGCGCCGGGTCGCGGTGCCGGATGATGTCCACCGCTCGCCGCACTTTCTCCGCCAGCGGGTGCCGCGTGCTCCCGAAGTTCGAAAACGACAGCATCGCCACGCGCGGCTCGACGTCGAACCGCCGCGCTGTCTCCGCCGTCTCCAGCGCGATCTCCGCCAGATCCTCGGCCGTCGGCTCGATGTTCACCGTCGTATCCGCCAGGAAGTAGAGGTCACCCCGCGGCGTGATCAGCAGATAGAGCCCCGAAACCTTCTTCAGCCCCTCGCGCACCTTGATAACCTGCAGCGCCGGCCGAATCGTGTCCGGGTAGTGTTGCGTCAGCCCTGCCACCACCGCATCCGCGTCGCCGGTGTGCACCATCATGCACGCGAACATATTGCGATTGAGGATCAGGGATTCGGCTTCCTTGCGGGTCACCCCCTTGCGGTGGCGCAGCCGGTAGAGCTCGTCGGTGTAGAGCTGCAGCTTGGGATACGTCGCCGGCTCGACAATTTCCGCCCCCGTCAGGCTCAGGTGCAGTTCCGCCATGCGGGCCCGAATGCGCTCGCGGTTGCCGATGAGAATCGGCTGGGCGATTTTCTCGTCCAGCAGGATCTGGCTGGCCCGCAGGATCTTGGTCTCCTCGCCCTCCGGAAAAGCCACCCGCCGGGGCTGCCGCTGCGCTTTGTGCACCACCGAGCGCATCACCTCGTGGGCCTTGCCCAGCCGCCGCTCCAGTTGCTCCTTGTACGCCTCCAGGTCGACCGGCTGCTGCGCCACGCCCGTCTTCATTGCCGCCTCGGCCACCGCCGAGGCTTCCCAGATGAGCACCCGCGGGTCGAACGGCTTCGGGATCAGGTATTCGCGGCCGAACTCGAGCCGTTCGACTCCGTAGGCGCGGCAGACGGCGTCGGGAACGTCCTGCTTGGTCAGCTCGGCCAGCGCCCGGGTCGCCGCCTGTTTCATCTCCTCGTTGATCGCCGTGGCCCGCACGTCCAGCGCCCCCCGGAAGATGAAGGGGAAGCCCAGCACGTTGTTCACCTGGTTGGGGAAGTCCGAGCGCCCCGTGGCCATGATGATGTCCGGCCGCGCCTTCACCGCTACGTCGTAGGGAATCTCCGGGTCGGGGTTCGCCATCGCGAATACGATCGGATTGTCCGCCATCGTGCGCAGCATTTCCGGCGTCACGCAGTTGGCCACCGACAACCCGACGAACACGTCCGCGCCGCGCAGCGCCTCGGCCAGGGTCCGCGCTTCGGTCTTCCGGGCGAAGCGCGCCTTGTAGGGGTTCATCCCCGCCGTGCGCCCCTCGTAGATGACTCCCTTGGTGTCGCACAGCGTGATGTTCTCCCGCTTCACGCCGAGGTTGACGTAGTGCTCGGCGCAGGCGATCCCGCTCGCCCCCGCCCCGTTGAACACCACTTTCACCTCGCCAATCTTTTTCCCCGCCAGCTCCAGGGCGTTCAGCAGCGCGGCGCCGGAAATAATCGCCGTGCCGTGCTGGTCGTCGTGGAACACCGGGATCTTCATCGTCCGCTTCAGCTCTTCTTCAATCTCGAAGCACTCCGGCGCCTTGATGTCCTCCAGGTTGATGCCCCCGAAGGTCGGCTCCAGCATCTGGCACAGCCGGATGATCTCCTTCGGGTCCTTGGAGTCCACTTCGATGTCGAATACGTCCACGTCGGCGAAGCGCTTGAAGAGCACACCCTTGCCTTCCATCACCGGCTTGCCGGCTCCGGCGCCGATGTCTCCCAGCCCCAGTACGGCCGTGCCGTTCGACACCACCGCCACCAGGTTCCCCTTGGCGGTGTATTTGTAAATCAAGCTCGGGTCGCGCTGAATCTCCAGGCAGGGCACGGCGACGCCCGGCGTGTAGGCCAGGCTCAAGTCGCGCTGGGTGCGGCAGGGCTTCGTCGCCACTGTCGCCAGTTTCCCCGCCGGTGGGCGGGAGTGATATTCGAGGGCGTCTTCCGGACGGATGGTCATCGCAGTACTCCTTGCGGCAGGCTGGTAACGCACAACCTCCGCGCTTGAGGAAGCAAGCCGCATACCAGTAGCCTGCCGACGCTGCGCCGCCAGCGTGTTTGTTTTCAACCGACTGCGGGTGTCGACAATTGCTGCGCTCGCTCGACGTCGCTGCTTTGCGACAAACTGTCCTCCTCGCCTGTCGCCTCGGCGGGTCCGCGGACAGAAAGTTCGCCGCCTCCAGCCGCCAAGCTCTCTAACTTGCGCTCTTGGGCCATGTTAGCGCTGCCCCAGATTGGTGCGTGGCGTGCTTCCCTCGGGGTGCGACTGAGTGTGAGAGGAGACTCCTGTGAAACGAGTCGTCATTCTGGGCGCCGCCGGCAGAGACTTCCATAACTTCAATATGGTTTTTCGCGACAACCCCGACTACCTCGTGGTCGCCTTCACCGCCACGCAGATTCCGGGCATTGATGGGCGCGTGTTCCCCCGCGAGCTCGCCGGGGGCCTTTACCCCAACGGCATCCCCATCGTGGCCGAATCGGAATTGGAGCAGATCATCCACGACCGCGGCGTCGATGTGGTCGTCTTTGCCTACAGCGACATCTCCCACGAGGGCGTGATGCACCTCGCTTCGCGCGCCGTGGCCGCCGGGGCCGATTTCTGGCTGCTGGGCACGGCGCAGACGCAGTTGATGTCGCGCCTGCCGGTGATTTCGGTTTGCGCGGTGCGCACCGGCTGCGGCAAGAGTCCGGTGTCGCGCCGCGTCATGGAGGAGCTGAAGCAGCTCGGCTGGCGGCCGGTCGTCGTGCGCCACCCCATGCCCTATGGCGAGCTGCCCGCGCAGCGCGCCCAGCGCTTCGCCTCCCTCGAAGACCTCGACCGCCAGCGCTGCACCATCGAAGAGCGCGAAGAGTATGAGCCCCACCTCCGCCAGGGCTCGGTGGTTTTTGCCGGCGTCGACTACGGCGAGATCCTGCGGCGCGCCGAAGCCGAAGGCGACATCATCCTCTGGGACGGGGGCAACAACGACACACCGTTCTATCACTCCGAGCTGGAAATCGTCGTCGCCGACCCGCACCGGGCCGGGCACGAGCTGCGCTACTTCCCTGGCGAGGTCAACTTGCGGCGCGCCGCGGTCGTGGTCATCAACAAGGTTGACACGGCCCCCGCCGTTGCCGTCGAGCTGGTGCGCGACAACGTCGCCCGCACTAACCCCCAGGCGCTGATTATTGAAGCGGCCTCCCGCGTCGCCGTCGACGAGCCCGAACAGGTGCGCGGCCGCCGAGTGCTGGTGGTCGAAGACGGCCCCACCCTGACCCACGGCGAGATGGCCTATGGCGCCGGCCTGGTGGCCGCCCACGAGTATGGGGCCGCCGAGTGCGTCGACCCGCGACCCTTCGCCGTCGGCTCCATCCGCGATACCTTCGCGCAGTTCCCTCACCTCCAGCGGCTGCTGCCGGCGATGGGCTACAGCGAAACCCAGCGGCAGGAACTGGAAGAAACCATCAACCGCACCCCGTGCGATCTGGTCCTGGTGGCCACGCCTGTGGATCTCGGCCGGTTGCTGCGTCTCGACAAGCCCAGCCTGCGCGTCCGCTACGAAATCGAAGAACGCACGCGACCCACTCTCCACGAGATTCTGGAAGGCTTCACCGCCCGCTGTCAGCGGGCCGCCGTGGCTTGAGGAAAGGAGACCCCATGCGACCTTCGAGAAAAGGCAGCACCGCCGAGCCGCTGCCCCCGCTCCGCTGGCCGGCTCCGCTCGTGGGCGAAGACCTGCTCTCCGTGGCCGACCTGACCAGCGACGAGGTCGGCTTCCTGCTCGATCTCGCCGCCCGCGTCAAAGCCCAGCCCGCCCGCTACCGCCACGCCCTCCAGGACAAGACCCTGGCCATGCTGTTTGAGAAACCCAGCCTGCGCACCCGCGTGACGTTTCAGCTGGCGATCGAGCAGCTCGGCGGCCGCGCCCTCTATCTCGGCCCCGAAGAAGTCGGCCTCGGCAAGCGCGAAGCGGTCAAGGACGTTGCCCGCAACCTCTCCTGCTGGGTCGACGCCATCATGGCGCGCGTGCACTCGCACGAGACGGTCTTCCACCTCGCCGAGTACGCCAGCGTGCCCGTCATCAACGGCCTCTCCGATTTCGAGCACCCCTGCCAGGCGCTGGGCGATTACATGACGTTGCTCGAGCACCGCCGCCATCCCTCGGAAACCCTGCTCGCCTGGGTCGGCGACGGCAACAACGTCTGCCACTCCCTCATCGCCGGCGCCGCCCGCACCGGCGTGCGCATGCGTGTGGCTACGCCGCCCGGCTACGAGCCCGATGCCACCGTCGTCGCCGACGCCCGCCGGCTGGGGGGCAACATCGAGCTCACCCACGATCCCGTCGCCGCCGTCGCCGGCGCCGACGCCGTCTACACCGACGTCTGGGTCAGCATGGGCAAGGAAGCCGAAGCCGAAACCCGCCGCCGCGTCTTTCTGCCTTACCAGGTCAACGCCGCCCTGATGAAGCACGCCGGCCCCGACGCGCTCTTCATGCACTGCCTGCCCGCTCGCCGCGGCGAAGAAGTCACCGACGAAGTTCTCGATTCCATCCACTCCCTTGTGTGCCAGCAGGCGGAGAACCGCCTGCATATCCAGAAGGCGATCCTGCTCGCCTTGCTGGCCTGAGGTTGGTCATGCCTACAGCCGTGGTCGCCATAGGAGGAAACTCCTTAGTAGGGGCTGGCGGCCACGGCACCTTGTCAGAACAGCGCCAGGCACTCGAGGTCACCTGCCGCGGCATCGCCGCCGTGCTCGAGCGAGGCTATCGCGTCGTCATCACCCACGGCAATGGCCCGCAGGTGGGCGACGCCTGGCGACGCTCCGAGCTCGCCGCCGCCGAAGTCGAGCCGCTCCCTCTCGACGTCTGCGTCGCCGAAACCCAGGGCAGCATCGGCTATCTCCTCCAGCAAACTCTTGAAGAAGTCCTGGCCCGCCGCCATCTCCGCCAGCCTGTGGCTACCGTTATCACCCAGGTGCTGGTTTCCGAGGACGACCCCGCGTTCGCTCATCCCACCAAGCCTGTCGGCCCTCCCCACACTCGTGAAGAGGCCGAGGAGCGCCGCGCCACCATGGGGTGGGAAATGGTCGAGGAGGAGGGCCGCGGCTGGCGCCGCGTGGTGCCGTCGCCGCAACCGCTGGCCATTGTCGAGTTCGCCGCCATCCGGGCTGCGCTGGCCCGCGACGTCGTCGTCATCGCCTGCGGCGGCGGCGGCATTCCGGTCGTGCTCGAAGATTCGCGCCTGCGTGGCGTCGAAGCCGTTATTGACAAAGACCGCGCCTCCAGCCTGCTTGCCTCCCAGCTCGGCGCCGAGCTGTTTCTCATCTCCACCAGTGTCGACGAGGTCTGCCTCCACTTCGGCAAGCACTGGCAGCGTCCCCTCAGCCATCTCAGCCTCGCCGACGCCCGCCGCTACCTCGCCGAAGGTCACTTCCCTCCCGGTAACATGGGGCCCAAGATTGAAGCCGCCATCGCCTACCTTGAGCACGGCGGCCGCCTCGTCATCATCACTTCACCAGAGCAGATTATTCCCGCCCTCCAGGGCGCCGCCGGCACCCGCCTCACCGCCGCCGAGCAACTTTCCGCCGGCCCGCTTATCCGCGCCGCCTGATATGTCGCGACACCTTTCTATTTCTGCTTTCGACGTTCTGCTTTTCCGTTGATTTTCTCCGCGCCAACGTTGAGAAACCCCACGGGGCTGCAAGCGCCGCAGTATCCTGAACTTCCCCCGCCTGTTGTCGAATTCCTCTTCGCCGCCGTTGACGTTCTCTACAGCGACGCATTTCGCTGTGCGGCACCCTGTGCGGGCAAATTTCAAATCGTCTTGAAAACGAACGACATCCAGCCGCCGCATTTTGCCCGACACCGCCGCAGGTGGCCACCAGCTTGCCTTTATCAAGAGCGGAAGTTGCAAGCCCGACCTACCTGCGACTGGCAGGCTCAGTCGGGGAAAGGAAGGTGGACAATGACAGTCATCCTGGTACTGACGCTCTTCCTGGCCTTCATCACGCTGGACTACATCCTGAACCGGCGCAAGGCCAGCCAACCCGCCGTCCAGCCGGCGCGCACGCGCCCCTTGGGGGCTTTGCTGCGCTACGTTGAAGGGTTCCTCACGCCCGAACATCTCCGCTACCACCCCGGTCACACCTGGCTGGCGCGCGAGCGCAAGAACCTGGTGCGGGTGGGCGTGGATGAGTTCGCCGCCGTGCTGGCCGGCCCCATCGAGAAGATCGAGCTGCCCAAGCCCGGCCACTGGATCCGCCAGGGGCAGAAGGTTCTCGCCTTCACTCGCGACGGCGAGCGCGCCGAGATGGTTTCCCCCATCGAAGGCGAGATCATCGAAGTCAATCCCGAAGTCCTGAAGAACCCCTCGCTGCTCCGCCAGGACCCCTACGGCCGCGGCTGGCTGATGACGGTGTTCGTCCCCGACGAAGAGAACACCGCGCGCAACCTGGTGCCCGAAGGCTTGGTGACGAGCTGGATGCGCGACGCCGTCGAGCGCCTCTACACTCGCATGCCGCAACTCGCCGGTGCGGTCGCCGCTGATGGCGGTCGCCCGACCGACGATGTCTTCGCCGCGCTCCCCGAAACCTCCTGGCGCGAGCTGACCCGCGAGTTCTTCCTGACTTGAGGTGAGGGGGGCTCGCGGCGGGCCCCCCTACCTGAGGCGAAAAACTGTCGTGGTTCTCTACGAAGCGGTAGAGAACCGTGACTTTTTGCCATCCCTGCAGGGCGCTACCCCGTAACTGCCGACAAATGCGACGCTTATAAACACCGCAGAAAGGCTGCTGGATTGCCCGTCTCAGGATGAGAAAGAAAAGAACGGAGGCCGCCGTGTCGAAAGCCATCCTCTACGACACCACCAAATGCATCGGCTGCCGCGCCTGCGAAGCCGCCTGCGCCGAGCGCTGGGGCTTGCCCTACGACGATGACATCGCCAAACGGGAGACTCTCTCCGAACGCAAGCTGACCACCATCGTCACCCACGGCGAGCGCTTCACCCGCCGCCTGTGCATGCACTGCGAGGAGCCCACTTGCGCCTCGGTTTGCCCGGTCGGCGCTCTGGAGAAAACGTCGCTGGGGCCGGTGGTCTATCACGAAGACCGCTGCATCGGCTGCCGCTATTGCATGCTCGCCTGCCCCTTCCAGGTCCCCGCCTACGAGTGGAGCCAGGCCCTGCCGCGGGTCAAGAAGTGCGACATGTGCTTCGAGCGCCAGCAGGCCGGCTTGCCAACCGCTTGCGCGGAAATCTGCCCCACGCAGGCCACCATCTGCGGCGAGCGCGAAGAATTGATTGCCGAAGCCCGCCGCCGCCTGGCAGAAAACCCCGAGGGTTACTACCAGCGCATCTACGGTCTGGAGGAAGTCGGCGGAACCTCCGTCTTCATTCTCACCGCGGTGCCGTTTGAAGAACTCGGCCTCCGCGCCAACCTGCCCCGGCAACCGCTGCCGGTGCTGACCTGGCGCGTGCTTTCGCTGGTCCCGGATATCGTCACCGTCGGCACTGCGCTGCTGGGCGGCATCTGGTGGATCACGCACCGCCGCGAAGAAGTCGCCGCCGCGGAAGGAAAGGAGAGGAAGTCGTGAACCTCGCGGGCCTCATCCGACGGCTCACCGTCTGGCAGTGGATCTTCGCCGTCATTGTGCTCGGCGGCCTCTATGCCACCTACCTGCGCTTCCTCCACGGCCTCGGCAGCGCCACGCACTTGAGCGACCAGTTTCCCTGGGGGCTCTGGATCGGTTTCGACGTGCTGTGCGGCGTCGGCCTGGCCGCCGGCGGCTTCACGCTGGCCGCCATCGTGCACATCTTCAACATCGAACGCTACAAGCCCATCCTCCGGGCCACCATCCTCACCGCCTTCCTCGGCTACGTGCTGGTCATCGTCGCCCTGCTCTTCGACCTCGGCCGCCCCTACCGCATCTGGCACCCGCTGGTGATGTGGAACCCGCACTCGGTGATGTTCGAAGTGGCCTGGTGCGTGATGCTCTACACCACCGTGCTGGCTCTGGAGTTCGCCCCCGCCGTCCTCGAGCGCTTCCAGTGGCACGCGCCGCTGCGCCTGTTGCAGGTCGTCTCCATCCCGCTGGTCATCGCCGGCGTCATCCTCTCCACCCTGCACCAGTCCTCGCTCGGCAGCCTCTACCTCATCGTCCCTCACAAGTTGTATCCGCTCTGGTACACGCCTTTGCTGCCGCTGTTCTTCTTTCTCTCCGCCATGTGCGTCGGCTTCGCCATGACCATCTTCGAGAGCTGGCACAGCAGCCGCGCCTTCGGCCGCCAGCTGGAGGTGCCGCTGCTGGCCAGCATGGCGCGCGTTCTGGCGGTGCTGCTCAGCGTCTACCTGCTGCTGCGGTTCGTGGATTTGCGCCACCGGGGTGCGCTTGACCTCGTGGTCGTGCCGCGCATCGAAACCTGGCTCTTCTGGCTCGAGATTGCCCTGATGGCCGTGCCGGTGGTTCTGCTCTTCCGCCGCTCGGTGCGCCTCCGCCCCGGCGCGCTCTACGCCTGCGCGGTGATGGTGATTTTCGGTTTCGTCGCCCACCGCCTCAACGTCAGCGTCACCGGCATGGAAGCCGGCTCCGGCACCAGTTACGTCCCCAAGTGGACGGAAATCATGGTCACCCTGGCCATCATTGCCGTCGGCTTCGCCGTCTTCCGCATCGTCGCCCAGTACTTCCCCGTCTTCCCCGAGGAAGCGCCGCGGCCGGCCCTGGCGCCGGCGGCAGGCGACGACTGAGAGGCGCGCATGAGGAGCCGGCCCCTGCGCGCAGGACTCGCGGCGAAGTTGGCCATTTGCCTGGTGGCCAGCACCGGCGCGCTCTTCGTGCTCTTCGGCTACTGGAATCTCCGGCTGCAGCGACAACATTCGGAAGAGATGGTTCTGCAAAGCGCCGACCGCATCAGCGACGTCATCCGCCGCAGCACCCGCTACCAGATGCTGCGCAACGACCGCGAAGCCCTCTACGAAACCATCCGCACCATCGGCACTGAGCCCGGCATCCGCCGCGTTCGCATTTTCAACGAGGACGGCCGCATCAGTTTCTCCACCGACCCCGCGGAGATCAACCAGATGGTCGACAAGCAGACCGAAGCCTGCTACGCCTGCCACGCCCAGCAGGCCCCGCTCGCCCGCCTCGACCGCCCCGACCGCGCCCGCATCTTCACCGACGCCGCCGGCCGCCGCACTCTCGGCCTCATCCGCCCCATCGAGAACGAGCCTGCCTGCGCCAACGCCGCCTGCCACGCCCACCCCGCCGAGCGACGCATCCTGGGCGTGATTGATACCGACCTCTCGCTCGACACGGTCGACGCCCAGCTCGCCGAGCGCCAGGCGCAACTGGCCCGCTTCACTTTGCTGGCCATGGTGCTGGCTTCGCTGGTCAGCGTGCTCTTCGTCTGGATCGTGGTGCATCGGCCGGTCAAGGAGCTCAAGGCCGGTACCCAGGCCATGGCCGCCGGCAACCTCCAGCACCGCCTGCCGGTGCGCAGCGCCGACGAGCTGGGCGAGCTCGCCGCTTCCTTCAACAAGATGGCCGAAGACCTGTCCCGCGCTCATCAGGAGCTCACCGACTGGGCCCGCACACTGGAAGAACGGGTCGAGCAGAAAACTGCCGAACTCCAGCAGGCCCAGGAGCATCTGGTGCGCAGCGAGAAGATGGTCGCGCTCGGCAAGCTCGCCGCCACCATCGCCCACGAAGTCAACAACCCGCTGGCCGGCATTCTCACCTACTCGCGGCTCTGCCTGAAGCAGCTCGACCGTCCCGACCTCCGCCCCGAAGCCCGCGCGGAAGTCCTCGAGCAACTGCGCATCATCGAGCGCGAAAGTCGGCGCTGCGGGGAAATCATGCGCAACCTGCTGAGCTTCGCCCGCCAGGCCCCGCCGCACCGCCAGCCGAGCGAGCTGAACGCGCTGGTCGAGCGCACACTCACTCTGGTGCGCCACGAGCTCGAGCTGCGCGGAATCGAGCTGCGCACCCAACTGGCCCCTGACCTCCCGGCCGTCGCCTGCGACCCCAGCCAAGTCCAGCAGGTGCTGCTGGCCTTGATGGTCAACGCCATCGACGCCATGCCCCACGGCGGCCGCCTGAGCGTCCAGAGCAACCGCGCCGACGATTCGGTCGAAATCCGTATCGAGGACAACGGCGCCGGCATTCCCCCGGAGGCCCTGCCCCACATTTTCGAGCCTTTTTACACCACCAAGGAAGACCAGCACCGCACCGGGCTGGGCCTGGCGGTGGCGCGCAGCATCGTCGAGCAGCACGGCGGCGCCATCGCCGTCCAGTCCACACCCGGCGTAGGCACCGAGTTTGTCGTCCGGCTGCCCTTCGGCGCCGCGGCCGAGCCCGCCGCCCTCGCCGCCGGAACTCGAGGAGAAAACCCATGAACAGCGTCGAGAATGTTGCCCTCAAAGCCAAGGCGCGCATCCTGATTGTGGATGACGAGCTCGTCGTACGCGACTCGCTCGGCAAGTGGTTTGTCACCGAAGGCTATCAGGTCGAAACCGTCTCCAGCGCCCGCGAAGCCCTCGAAGCCATCACCCGGCAGGACTTTGCCCTGGCGCTTATCGACATCAAAATGCCCGGCATGGACGGCATGGAGCTCCAGCAGCGCCTCCACGAAGCCGATCCCAACCTGCTCATCATCCTCATGACCGGCTACGCTTCGGTCGAGACCGCGGTGCAGGCCCTCAAACGCGGCGCGTACGACTACATCACCAAACCCTTCGACCCCGACGAGCTCGTCCACCTCGTCTCCAAAGCCCTCGAACACCGCCAGGCCAAGCACGAAGTGGCGCGCCTGCAGGAGAGCCTGCAGGAAATCTTCCCTCGCGCCGAGATGGTCGGGCAGAGCCCGGCCATGAAGCGCGTCTACGAGCTGGTGGAGATGGTGGCGCCCACCGACGCCACCGTGCTCATCACCGGCGAGAGCGGCACCGGCAAGGAATTGGTCGCCCGCGCCATCCACGCCGCCAGCCCGCGCCGCTACATGCCGCTGGTGGTCATCCACTGCGGCGCCCTCACCGAAACCCTGCTCGAGAGCGAGCTCTTCGGCCACGAGCGCGGCGCCTTCACCGACGCCCGGTTCCAGAAGCGCGGGCTGTTCGAGATGGCCGACGGCGGCACCGTCTTCCTCGACGAGATCGGCGAGATGGTGCCGGCGCTGCAGGCCAAGCTGCTCCGGTTCCTCGAGGAGAAGACCTTCAAGCGGGTCGGCGGGACCAGCGATATCCGGGTGGACGTGCGGGTGGTCGCGGCGACGAACCGCAACCTCGAGGAGGAAGTGGCGAAGGGACGCTTCCGCAGCGATCTCTACTATCGGCTGAACGTCCTGCCGATCAGCCTGCCGCCGCTCCGGAGCCACCCGGAGGACATTCCGGCGCTCGTCGATTTCTTCATCGACGGGTTCAACCGCGAGTTCAAGAAGAACATCCTCGGCGCGACGCCGGCGGCGCTGAAGCTGCTGCAGGGCTACGGCTGGCCCGGCAACGTCCGCGAGCTCCGCAACGTGATCGAGCGGGCCGTGCTGCTGGCGGAGGGACCGCGCCTCGAGCCGCGGGACTTCGCCGCCCTCACGGCCGCCCCCGCGCCCGGCACCCTCGAGCTCCCGCCGCAGGGCATCGACCTCGAGGAGCTCGAGCGCAGCTTCGTCATCCAGGCGCTCCGGCGCGCCGGCGGCAACCAGACGAAGGCCGCGGCGCTGCTCGGCCTGAACCGCGACCAGATCCGCTACCGCATCGAGAAGTTCGGCATCTCGGTCACGCCCTGAGGCCGGGCGCCTCTCGCGGCGCAGGCGGACGCGCCCGGCCGAGGCCGCGATTCCGGCGTCGGTCCGGACACGTCCCGTCCCGCCCTCGCAGCCGCACCTGTTCAGCGCGCCGGGACGACGACGGCCCGACCGCGCAGCCGTCCGCTGCGCAGCCGCTCGTAGGCCGTACCCGCCTCGGCCAGCGGGAAGCGCTCGACGTGCGCGGCGATCCGCCCGGCGCGCGCGAGCGCGATCACCTCGGCCAGCTCCGCGCGCGTCCCCCAGAAGGGCATGGTGACGCGGACCTCGAACGGCAGCGCGCCGAAGCCCACCGGCAGCGTGCCGCCTCCCAGTCCGACGACCAGGATCTCGCCGCCCGTGCCGGCGACGCGCCGGGCGAGATCCAGCGTCGAGGCGCTGCCGACGAAATCGAAGACCGCGTCGGCCCCGCCGGGCGCCGGCCCGACGAGCGCGCGGAGGCGCTCGGCGGCCTGCTCATCGGCGCGAAGCGTGGCGTGCGCGCCGACGTCGCGGGCGAGCGCCAGCGCCTCGTCGCGCACGTCGACGGCCACGATCCGCACGGCCGTCGTCGCCGCCAGGATCTGGACGGCCAGATGCCCGAGCCCGCCGACGCCGATGACCACCGCGGTCGCGCCGGGACGCAGGCTGTGCCGGGCGAGCTGGATCGCGTGGTACGGCGTCAGCCCCGCGTCGGTGAGCGGCGCGGCCTGGACCACGTCGAGGTCGCCGATCGGCAGCACCTGCCGCGCCGGCACGACGACGTACTCGGCCATGCCGCCGTCTCGCGTCAGGCCGATCCCGCCGGGGGCGACGCGGCGACAGGCGTTGTCCCGGCCGACGAGGCAGCCGGCACACCGGCCGCACCCGACGATCCCGTAGACCGCCACTGCTTCACCTCGATCGATGCCGCTCACGCCGGGACCGAGGGCCTCGACCCATCCGGCGACCTCGTGGCCGAGCGTCAGCGGGATCGGAAGGCCGAGCGCATCCGGAGCATCGAGGACGTGGAGATCCGAGTGGCACGCGCCCGCCGCGCCGACGCGAAGCAGGACCTCACCGGGACCCGGCGCCGGTTCGGACACGTCGCGCAACTCGACCGTGCCGGGCGCGACGAGACGAAACGCCTGCATGACTCCTCCTTCCCGGGGCACGCGCGGTGCAAGTCGGACACCGGCGGCCTCGATGGCGCGGCACGGTGCCGCGAACGCAAGTCCTGACGAGCCGCTGCGGGTTTTTTCGAGCCGGTGGGGAAAAGCCCCGATCCCAGCGGCCGCTCGGGACGAGGCCCGGCCGCCGGAACGTGTGCGCTCCCGCCGGAATCGGGCCGAAATCGACCGCGCGGCGCGTTGCCGTGCGCCGCCGCCCCCGCGGCACTCCCGTTGCTCCACGACCGTCGAGAGGTGGCCCATGGCTCCCGCGAACACCATCGAGGAGCGCTGGGTACGCATGGCCCGCGCGGAGTTTCGAGAGATGCCCGGACTGCGGCTGACGCTGGCGCAGGCCGCTCGCCTGTGGCACCTGCCGGTCGCCGAAGCGGAAGCGCTGCTGGCGGCGCTGGTCGCCGAGGGGCTGCTGCGCCGCCTGCCCGACGGCAGCTTCTGCCGCGCCGATCTGGCGGCCTGAAGGAGACGATCGTGACCGACAAGACGGCGTATCGCGTCTCGCTTTCGCTCATCGCCGATTACCAGTTCCTCGTCTCGTTCGGCGACCTGCCCGACGACGCACCGCTCATCGTCGACGAGGCGCCGCCGCTGGGTCAGGGCGCCGGCCCGTCACCGGCGGCCCTGCTCGCGGCGGCGGCGACGAACTGTCTCGCCGCGAGCCTGCTCTTCTGCCTGCGCAAGGCGCGGGCTCGCGTCGCCGGGTTGACCGCCGACGCGGTCGTGCGCCTCGGCCGCAACGAGGCCGGGCGCCTGCGGGTGACCCGGATCGACGTCAAACTCGTCCCCGACGTCGGAGCGGACGAGGCACAGCTCGAGCGCTGCCAGGGGATCTTCGAGGAATTCTGCACCGTCACGGAGAGCCTGCGGCAGGGCATCCCCGTGGGTGTCAGCGTGGAGGCCGCCCCTGCGGCGGGACGGGCCGCCGCGATCCCCGCGGACTCCGCCGCTGCCTGCCGGGATGCGCGGTAAACCCGTTTTCGCCGGAACGACGCCGCCACGCGCGGCCGGATGGAGGAGAGCCATGACGAAGATGACCTGGAGACGACGCGCCGGCCTCGCCGGCGGCCTCGTCCTCGCCGCGTCGATCGGTCTCGGCGCGCTGGCGTGGAGCCGCAGCACCGGCGACGAACCGCCCGTGCTGGGCATGCCCGAGGCCGAGGTCTTCACCGAGGCGTACAGCGGCCCGCCCGTCGCGGGCGAGTTCGTGACGCCGGCTCCGCTCGTCGCTCCGCTGCCCGCCGGCAACCGGACGCACGACGTCCGGATCGACATCGTCGTGCAGGACATCGAGGTCGGGCCCGGCATCCGCTACCAGGCCTGGACGTTCGGCGGGACCGTCCCCGGCCCCGTCCTGCACGTGCGGCAGGGCGATCGCGTGCGCTTCACGATGAAGAATCGCTCCGACGAGCGCGTCACGGTGACCGCGCCGGACCGCGGCGCGCCGCTCCCGGGCGGTCTCGCCGCGCTCCAGAAGCCGGCGCCGGCGCTCTTCCCCATGCCGCACTCGATGGACTTCCATGCCGCCATGGTCGCGCCGGACGACAAGTGGCGCACGATCGCTCCCGGCCAGAGCATCCGGTTCGAGTGGGTGGCGAACTATCCTGGCGTCTACACCTATCACTGCGGGACGCCGCCCGTGCTCCAGCACGTGGCCATGGGGCAGTACGGCGTCGTCATCGTGTCACCGCGCGACGGCTTCCCCACGGACGACGAGATCCGCCGCGCCTACGTCCTGGTGCAGTCGGAGTTCTACCTGAAGAAGGACGCCGGCTCCGATCGGTTCGTCCTCGACTACGAGGCGGCGCTGCGGAAACAGCCGCTCGTCGTGGCGTTCAACGGGCATCAGACGCGGCACGTCACCGCGCCGCTCGAGGCGGCGCCGGGCGACCGGGTGCGGCTCTACCTGCACAACGCCGGGCCCAACGACGGGTCCAGCCTGCACGTCATCGGGACGATCTTCGACCACGTTTGGTTCGAGGGCAATCCGCGCAACGCCCTGCGCGGGATGCAGACGGTGTATCTCGGCGCGAGCAACGGCGCGGTCGTGGAGTTCGTCGTCCCCGAGCCGGGCGTCTACACGCTGGTCGACCACGAGTTCGCCGACGCGACCAAGGGCGCGGTGGCCCAGATCGTCGCCGGCCGGGCGCGCATGACGACGACGGACATGGCGCACTGAGCCGCCGGTCCGCCGGTCGCGCCGGCGATCGCTGAACACGAACAGAGGAGAAGACACGCATGTCGAGACGAGTCATCGTGCTGGGAGTCGCGCTGGTCATCGCGCCGGCGATCCTCGAGGCTGCGGGCGACACACGCCGCCCCGCCGGCGCCCGCGCGCAGGGCGTCCGGGTGATCCGGCTGCAGGGCACCGACGACATGAAGTTCGACGTGACGGTGCTGCAGGCGGCCAGGGGCGAACGCCTCCGCGTCGTGCTCACGAGCGTCGGCCGGATGCCGAAGGTGGCCATGGCGCACAACTTCGTGCTGCTCGCGCCGACGGTCGACGTGGAGGCCTTCATCACGGCGTCGGCGCTGGCGCGGGACGCCCAGTTCATCGCGCCGGCCTATGCGCGCGGGGTGCTGGCGGCGACGGGCCTGGCGGGCGCCGGCGAATCGGTCGAGGTGACCTTCACGGCGCCGACCAGGCCCGGGCGGTATCCGTTCGTCTGCTCGTTCCCCGGCCACTACGCGGCCGGCATGCGCGGCGTCCTCATCGTGAAGTGAGTCGCGACCGGACCATCGGCGGGCCGGGATCCTGTGCCCGTCC
>DATLZZ010000025.1:0-189914 GCA_035573715.1 Candidatus Xenobia bacterium
GCCGCCGGCCCGGCGCGACGTGCAGCACGCGCACCCGCCGGGAGGCCCGCCGCGCGCGATCGCCCGGCATCGCTCCACCCGACCGGCGGCGCTAGCGCGCCGCCGTGACCGCGATCTCGACCAGACCGTCCGGATCGACGAGGCCGGTGCGCACCGTGGCGCGCGCCGGGAAATCGCGGGGGAAGACCTCGCGGTAGGCCGCGTTCATCACGGCGTAGTGCGAGACGTCGGTGAGGTAGACGGTCGCCTCCGCCACGTCGCCCCAGCCGAAGCCGCCCGCCTCGAGCGCGCGCCCGATGCGCGAGAGCGCCTCGCGCGTCTGCCGCATGGCGTCGCCGCGCGTCGCCTCGGTCACGCCCAGCGTGCCCGAGACGTAGAGGCGACTGCCGGCCTGCACGGCCGGGCTCAGCACGGCGCCGGGCGACACCTCGCCGACGACGCGCCTGGCGGCGCTGCTCGCCACGAACGTGATCTCCACCAGATAGTCGGGCGACATCAGGCCCGTGACCACCGTCGCGCGCGCCGGCGGATCCGAGGGGAAGTACTCGCGGTAGACGCGGTTCATCGCCTCGCGCGCGGCGGCGTCGGTCAAGAAGACCCGGGCGCTGGCGACGTGCTCGAAGCCGAGGCCGGCGGCCCGCAGGATCTCGCGCGCGTTCTCCATGATCGCGCGCACCTGCGCCTCGACGCCGCCGGTCACGGGCGCGTTGGTCCGCGCATCGCGCGCCACCAGCCCCGCCAGGAACACCGCATCGTCGCTGCGCACGGCGTAGCTGTACGGGCTCGGCGAGCGCGCCCAGCCCTCCGGGTGCACCACTTCGCGGTGGCCGCCGCGCGGCACGGCGACGGCCGACATCTCGACGAGCGCGCCGGGTCGCACCAGGCCGGCCACCACCGTCGTGCGCGCGGGCGGATCGACGCGGAAGTAGGCGCCGTAGACCTCGTTCATCGCGGCGAAATCGGACGCCTGGGCGAGGTACACGGTGACCGAGAGCACGTGCGCGAGATCGGAGCCGGCGGCGCGCAGCACGCTCGCCATCGTCTCGAGCACGCGCCGCGTCTGCGCCCGGATGTCGCCGCCCACCCACGCGCCGCGTTCGTCGGTCGCCAGCGTGCCCGACACGTACACCAGCCCGCCCGCCTTCACCGCCGGGCTGAAGGGCAGCCCGAGATCGAATCCCGCGCGGACGATCTCGCGCCGGGGCGCCTGCGGCTCGCGCGCGGGCGGCTGGGCCATCAGCGTTCCCGCGGCCAGCGCGCAGCCCGAAACGGCGGCGGCGCGGCGGACCGACGAGGCAACACGGCGCATCGGCCCACAGTATAGAGCGGACCGGCGCTAGCCGGTCGCCTCGCCGGCGCGGACCTCCAGGACGCTCCGGACCGTCTGGACGAGGGCCGCCGGCGTGAACGGCTTGGGCAGGAAGGGCGCCCGGCGTTGACCGCCGCCGTGCGCTTGCAGCAGCGACTGGCTGAAGCCGGACATGTAGACCACCTTGATCTCCGGGCGGCGCGCCAGGGCCGCCTCGGCGAGCTCCAGCCCGTTCATGCCCGGCATGACGACGTCGGTGAGCAGCAGGTCGACCGCCTCGCCGCGATCGAGCGCCGCCAGGGCCTCCTCCGCCGTGGCCGCGTCGAGCACCTCGTAGCCCTGCCGGCGGAGGATGCCGGCGGCGAGGATCCGGATCGCCGTCTCGTCCTCGACGAGCAGCACGCGCGCCGCGGGCGCCGTCGCGGGCCGCTCGGCGGCGGGCGCCGCCGACTGCGTCTCCGGCAGGAAGATCGTGAACGTGGTGCCGCGTCCGGGTTCGGTATCGACGACGATGTGCCCGCCGCTTTGCTTCACGATGCCGTAGACGGTGGCCAGGCCGAGCCCGGTCCCCTTGCCCGACGGCTTGGTCGTGAAGAAGGGCTCGAAGATGTGCGGCAGGATCTCCGGCGGGATGCCCTGCCCGGTGTCGCTCACCGAGAGCGTGACGTAGCGGCCGGGCCCGGGCGGGTCGGGACCGACGGCCTGGGCGAACCCGTCCTCGCCGACGACGGCGACGCCGGTGGAGACGAGAATGCGGCCGCCGTCCGGCATGGCGTCGCGCGCGTTGACGACGAGGTTCATCAGCACCTGTTCGACCTGGCCGGGGTCGGCCAGCACGCGGCCGACGGCCGGATCGCAGGCGACGGCCAGCTCCACCTCGTCGCCGATCAGCCGGCGCAGCAGCGCGTCGACGCTGCCGACGACGTTGTTGATGTCGAGGACGACGGGCTGCAGGACCTGGCGCCGGCTGAAGGCCAGCAACTGCCGGGTGAGCGCGGCGGCGCGTTCGGCGGCGCGCCGGATCTCCAGCGCGTCGTGCTGGCGCGGGTCGTCGGCGGAGAGCTGGTCGGCCAGCAGGTCGGCGTAGCCCATGATGGCCGTGAGCACGTTGTTGAAGTCGTGGGCGATGCCGCCGGCGAGCCGGCCGACAGCTTCAATCTTCTGCGATTGGCGGAGCTGCTCTTCCAGCACGCGCCGCTCGGTGACGTTCTCGACGATGCCTTCATAGTGAACCACGTTGCCGTGCTCGTCGCGCACCGGGCGGCCGCTCAGCACCACGGTGATGGGCGTGCCGTCCCGGCGCTTCCACTGGGCCTCGACCCCGCGGAAGACGTTGCGGTCGCGGTACTCGTCCATCAATCGTTTGCGGTCTCCGGCGTCGCGGTAAATGTCGTGCAGGTTGACGCGCATGAGATCCGCGGCGCTCTCGTAGCCCAGCATTTCCACCAGGGCCGGGTTGACGTCGAGCAGCTCGCCCGCGGGCGAGGAGCGGTAGATGCCGTAGGGCGCGCCTTCCACCATGGAGCGGTACCGGGCTTCGGAATCGCGCAGCGCCTCTTCGGCGCTGGCGTTCTTGAGCGCCAGCGAAAGGTAGTCGGCCACCTCGCGCAGCGTCGCCATTTCGTTTTCCGACCAGGAGTGCGGCGTCGGCGCGGTCAGGCAGAGCACGCCGCGGATGATGCCGGACTCGTGCAAGGGGAATTCCAGCAGCGCCCGCGCCTTCTTGGCCACAAACGGGTCGGCCACCGGCGCCAGGCGCGGGTCTTCCGTCACGTCGGGAACTACGATGGGATCGCCCTGGCGCAGCGCCTTGAGGTACGACGGCGCAACGGACAGGTCCAGCACAACGCCGTCGGTGGCGGGCATGTCCGGGCCCTGCTGGGAACGCACAATGGTCATGCGCCCGTGGTCGTCCAGGGTAGCGTAGGCGGCGCGGTAGTCCCGAAAGTGGTTGCCGATTTCCCGCAGGGTGCGGTTGATGATCTGGTCAACCGAGCGGCCCGCAGTCATGCCGGTGGAGATTGTATTGAGGAGGCGCAGGCGAATCTGGCTTTCCAGCAGAGCATGCTCGGCGCGCATGTGCTCGGTGATGTCCACCATGACGCCGCGCAACTGGCGCGGGCGACCTTGCTCGTCCTCCAGCACACGCACTTTGTCCCACAGCCAGACGGTCCGCCCGTCTGCGGCGATCATCCTGTACTCAATCTCATGGTCGCGGCCCTCGGCGGTGGACTCGCGACAGAGGTTGACGGCCCAGTCGCGGTCTTCGGGGTGGATATGGCGGGCCCAGAAATCCGGCTCCGAAAGCCAGCGCTCGACCGGGTAGCCGAGGATGTCCGCGGCACGCTGGCTGACGAAAGTGAACTGGAAGGTTTCCGCGTCGGCCTCCCAGACGATGGCGTGGAGGTCGCGCACCAGCTCGCGGAAGCGCCGCTCGGCGCCTTCCGCCTTGGCCCGCGCTTCCTGCTCGCGCACCAGGAAGCGGACGCGCGCCTCCTCGGCGCGGCGGCGCTCGGTGATGTCCTGGTAGATGCCGATGACTCCGATGAGCCGGTCCCGCACCTTCAAAGGCACACCGAACAGCTCGACCTCGACCACGCTGCCGTCTTTGCGGCGACGGTGCGTAGTGGCGTGCACATTCTCGCCGGCGAGAATGCGCTGGGTGAATTCGCCCGGCTCCACCGGCAGGTCGGCGGGGGCGATGAGCTCATCCAGGTTGCTGCCGATAATCTCGTCTTTCGGGTAGCCGAAGAGCTGTTCGAAGGACGGATTGCAACTGCGGACCCGATGCTCGGCGTCGAGAACGACGACGGCCAAGGGGTTGTTCTCCAGCAGAGCGTTGAGGTACAGGGTGCGCTCCTCGAGTTCGCGCCGGGCCTGGTGAGTGCCGGTGATGTCGCGGACGACGCTGAGCAGGCAGGGCTCGCCGTCAATATCAATCAGATCGGCTGAGACCAGTCCGCAGCGCTCCTCCCCGCTGCGAGTGCGGAAGCGGCACTCCTGCTCCCGTACACTTCCCTGCTTCTTCAGACGGCGGACCAGGTGCTCGCGCTCGGCTTCGTCCGCCCAGAGGCGGAGCTCGGCCGAACTGCGGCCGATGACCTCGTCGCGGCTATAGCCGGTCAGGCGGAGGAAACTCTCGTTGACGTCGAGGTAGCGGCCTTCCTTGAGCGTACTGATGGTGATGGAATCGGGCGTGGAGCGGAAGATGCGAGAAAACTTGTCTTCCGAAGGGGATAGAGCGAAAGCCTGGGAGCCGAGTTTGGCGGCGGCTTTGCCGCTCAGGCGTTTCCGCTGGCCCATATCCCTCCTGCCCGCCGCGGCCGGGCGGGAGCCTCAGTCTACCTCAAATCTCCACCGGGGCGCGGCGAAAAATGTTCGCGTTTGTTCCGCACGATTCGCTTTTTATCCGGCTTTTTTCCGCTAGGCTATCTTCTCCTGCGCCATCATCTCGCTGAAGATGGCAAAGAGTTTCGGGTCCCACCAGCCTTTTTCCACTTCCGCGGCCATAGTCTGGAGGGCTTCGGCGGGCGCCAGGGCCGCCTTGTAAGGGCGCTCGGTGGTAAGTGCGTCGAAGACATCGATGATGGAGAGGATGCGGGCGGTCAGCGGGATGTTCTCGCCCTTGAGCCCATCGGGATAGCCCGAACCATCGAGCTTCTCGTGGTGGTGACGGATGATGGGCAGCACGGTGCGAAACGACTTCAGCGGCGCGCAGATGCTTTCGCCCACCACCGGGTGCTGCTGCATGATGGCGCGCTCTTCCGCGGTGAGTGGCCCGGGCTTGAGGAGGATGGAATCGGGCACGGCCACCTTCCCGATGTCGTGCACGATGCCGGCGCGGCGCAGCGCAGTGATGTCTTCGGGCGAGAGCCCGATGCGCTCGCCGAGGCGCGCGGAATTCTCCGAGAGCCGCTCGCAGTGGCCCTTGGTGTAGGGGTCCTTGCCTTCGATGCTGCGCGCCAGGGCGAAGAGCACCGATTCGGCGCGCTCCAGCTCGTTGACGAACGACTTCATCATCAGCAGCGAGCGGACGCGCGCTACCAGCTCGGAGCGATCCACAGGCTTGGTGAGGAAGTCGTCGGCGCCGGCTTCCAGCCCCCGGACCCGGTCTTCGGTGGCGGATAGACCGGTGACCAGTACCACCGGCGTCAACCGGGTTTCGGGGCTGGCCTTGATGCGCCGGCAGGTCTCGAAGCCGTCCATTCCCGGCATCTGGACATCGAGCAGAACGAGGTCGGGCTGCTGGCGGGAGAGCTCGAACAGGGCGGTCTCCCCGTCGCCCGCGGTGAACACTTGGAAGCCGTGGACGCGGAGGAACTCCGCCATCAACGCCCGCAGTGCCTCGTTATCGTCAACGACAAGAACTGATCCCGTCATCCCGATGGCGATATCCCTCCATTCGTGCGGGCGAGCAGCAGGCTATCCGGGAATGCAGATGGAGTCAATGGCATGCAACGTCCGGAGTCCGACCCTCAGCCCCTAAGGAACAGCTCTTCATCCTTCCGCCTTGCCCGCTGAGACGCAATAGGAAAATGGTCGGTTTCCTGAAACCGCTCCCGACGGCTTGCCGATGGACAGCTGGAGCCGCGTTCGTGCTAGAATGCATGCATTCCTTGGGGATTGACGGCCTATTCCTGTCGGATGAGAGGCGAGCGATGAAAATCAGCGACGGCAAGCGCAAAGGCATGGAAGCGGTTTCGAACCAGGACGGCGTCATCGCCGCGGCGGCGATGGACCAGCGGGGTTCCCTGCAGAAGGCCATCGCCCAGGGCCGGGGCGTGGACCCGAAACAGGTGACGGCCGAGCAGATGACGGAGTTCAAGACGGCGGTCACGCGGGTGCTCACGCCGCACGCCAGCGCCATCCTGCTCGACCCGGAGTATTCGCTGCCCTCGCTCCAAGCGGTGGCCAAGGGCTGCGGCGTTCTGCTCGCCTATGAGAAGAGCGGCTATGACAAGACGGGGCCGGGGCGGTTGCCCGACCTGCTGCCGGAATACTCGGTGCGGCGGCTGGTGGAGGCGGGCGCCGATTGCATCAAGGTGCTGATCTACTACACGCCTTACGACCCGCCCGGCGTCAATGAGATCAAGCATGCCTTCGTCGAGCGCATCGGGGCGGAGTGCGCCGCGGTGGACGTGCCGTTCTTCCTCGAGTTCATCGGCTACGAGGAAGGCCTGGACGACCAGGGGCCGGAATTCGCCGCCAAGAAGCCCGACATCGTCACCAAGTCGATGGAGGAGTTCAGCAAGGACCGCTACGGCGTGGACGTGCTGAAAGTGGAGGTGCCCATCAATATGAAGTACGTCGAGGGCACAGGCGCTTTCAAGGGGCCGAAACTCTGGACGCGGGCGCAAGCCAAGGAACTGTTCCAGAAGGCCGCCAGCGTGGCCCGGCGGCCGTTCATCTATCTGAGCGCCGGCGTAAGCAACGAAGTTTTCACCGAGACGTTGGAGTTGGCAGCGGAGTCCGGTGTGAACTGGTGTGGGGTGCTCTGCGGGCGCGCCACGTGGAAGGACGGCGTGCCGGTCTACGCCAAGGGCGGCGTGAAGGCGCTGGAAGATTGGCTCGCGGACCAGGGCGTGAAGAACATCCAGTCGGTCAACCAGCGACTCAAGGCCGCCAAGCCCTGGTACAGCTTCTACGGAGTGGAGTCCGCCGCCGCCCTGCAGTAGTCGTTACGTTCCGAAGACGCGTCTCTCGATGGCGTCGAGGTGCTTCTCGGCCGATTCGAGCCGTTCTAGGTCGGCCTTGCGGAACAGGTGCAAAGGGATTTCCTCGAGTTCCTTCCGAATCGCCGCGAGCTCTACCTCGACCTTGTCGGCAAGCCCACGTGGCGTTTGATGTCTGCCGTCTGCTCTTCAGCGTAGCGCCTGAGGTTTGCCTAATGCTCGGAGACTTGGCGCTTAATATTGCCTTCCTGCTCTGCTAGGATGTCTCGGAGCTTCTGTTCATCAATCGGCATAGTGGAAGGCGGCTGAGCAAGCCGGGAGGCGGGACTATAGCACATGAAAAGCGCTCTTCAAGCAGCGACCGTGGTGTTGTGGGCGGCGGTGTGTCTGGCGGCGCATGACACGTGGCTGGTGCCGCAGCGCTTCCGCGTCGAGGTGGGGAGGCCGGTGCAGGTGGCGCTCAATACCAGCGAGGCCTTTCCCGCCAGCGAAGCGGCAGCGGCGCCGGATCGCATTGCCAGCTTCGAGGCCGTAACCGCCAGCGGACGCGCGCCCGTCAGCGGCTACCGCGTGGACGGCAACTCGCTGGTGGCAGAGGTCACGCCGGGACCGGGAACGACCATTGTGGCGGCGGCCACTAAACCGCGACTGATTGTTCTGAAGCCGGAGGATTTCAACGGCTACATCACCGCCGAGCGCCTGGAAGCCATCGTGGCGGCGCGCAAGGCGCGGGGCGACGACGACAACGACGGCCGCGAGCGCTACAGCAAGATTGCCAAGCTGGCGCTGTGCGCGCCCAAGCCGGCCGCGGTCGCCTTCGAAAAACCGTTGGGATTGAAAGTGGAGATTCTTCCGCTGACGGACCCGTGCGAGTTGGAGCAAGGGCGCGAACTGGCGGTGCAAGTGCTCTTCGACGGCAAGCCGCTGGCCGGCGTCTGGCTCACCGGTGGCTACGCGGGCGTGCGCGGGCACGACTATCCAGTCTGGGTGCGCACCGACGCCGAGGGTCGGGCCAGGGTCAAGCTCGACCGCAAGGGCGCCTGGTTCGTGCGTGTGCTCCACATGGTTCCCTCGAACGAATTCGAGGACGCCGACTGGCAAAGTTGGTTCTCCACCTTCACCTTTGAGGTCAGATAGCCGGCGTGATTGACATCCATTCGCACTTCCTGCCCGGGCTGGACGACGGCGCCCGCACGGTGGAAGAGGCGAGGGCGATGATCGAGATGGCCATCGGCGACGGCATCACCCACCTGGTCGCCACGCCCCACTGCAACGACCGCTATCCGTTCTCGCTGGAGCGCAATCTCGCCCTGCTGGAAGAATTGCGCCCGCGGGCCCCGGCGAGCATCACGCTGCTTTCGGGCTGCGATTTCCACTTGAGCTATGAGAACGTGCAAGCGGCGCTGGCCGAGCCGCGCGCATTCACCATTAATCAGGGGACCTACCTGCTGACCGAATTCGACAACTTCAGCATCGCGCCGCAAATGGTGGACGTTTTTTACCAACTGCGCGCCGCCGGCCTGGTGCCCGTCATCACCCACCCCGAGCGCATCCCCATTCTGCAAAAGACCGACACGCGGCTGCTGCGCAGGCTGGCAGCGATGGGCTGCCCGATTCAGGTCACCGCCGGCTCGCTCACGGGCTGCTTTGGGCCTGTGGCGAAGGAGATGACCCAGCGGCTGTTCCGCGAACAGTTGGTGCATTTGGTGGCAAGCGACGCGCACGATACCGACGACCGCCCGCCGCGGCTCTCGGAGGCGCGCGCGCTGGTGGAGAAAGAGTACGGCGCTGAATTGGCCGAGGCGCTGTTCGTCGACAACCCGCGCGCCGCCATCGAGTCGCAACCCCTGCCGTATTTTCCCGAGGCCACGGAACCGAAGAAGAAGCGCTTCTGGTTTTTCTAGGCTAGCGCCCGAAAAGGTGGCGCTCGATGAGGTCGCAGTAAATGTGGCCGAGCGTAATGTGGACTTCCTGAATCCGCTGGGTGTCGCGGGACGGGACGGCGAAGAGGAAATCGGCCAGCGGTTTGATCTTTTCCGTATGCCCGCCGGTGAACGCGACCGTGACGCAGCCGAGGCGCCGGGCGGCGCGCAGCCCGCGCAGCACGTTGGCGGAGGCCCCGCTGGTGGTGAGCCCGATGACAATGTCGCCGGCGCCGGCCAGGCTTTCCACCTGGCGAGAAAAGAGGTCGGCGAAGCCGTAGTCGTTTCCCACGGCAGTTAGCACTGAAGTATTTGTGGTCAAGGCCTGGGCGGGCAGGCCGAGGCGGTCGAGGCGCAGCCGGCCCTGAAGCTCGGCGGCGATGTGCTGGGCGTCGGCCGCGCTGCCGCCGTTGCCGAAGAGGTACACGCAACGGCCGTGGGTGAGCGCTTCGATGGAGAGTTGAGCCAGCTCAGCCAGGCGATGCAGCAGCGCCCGCGAAAGGCGCTGCTTGATGCGGCAGCTTTCGGCCAGTTGAGCGCGCGCGAGCCGAACGGCGGCCTTCGGGTCAAAACGGCTGGCGTCGCGCATTTTACGCACCCTCGCTGCGCAGCGTGGCCAGCAGCTTCTCGCGGTTCTCGTAGTGCCGCTGGTAGTAGTCGCGGTAGGCGCCGCTGCGACAGCGCGCCAGCCACTCGGGATGGCTGCGATACCAGGCGACGGTGCGCTCCAGCGCGTCCTCGAACGTGTGGCAGGGCGTCCAGCCGAGCTCCGCGCGCAGCTTGCTGGAGTTGAGGGCGTAGCGGCGGTCGTGCCCGGGACGGTCGGCGACAAACGTGATAAGTGATTCGGATTTGCCCAGCAAACGCAGCAGCGCGCGCACGATTTCGAGGTTGGTTTTCTGCGCCACGCCACCGATGTTGTAGATCTCCCCCGTGCGCCCTTTGACCAGCGCCCGCCAGATGGCCCGGCAGTGGTCTTCGACGTAAATCCAGTCGCGCACGTTGAGGCCATCGCCGTAAACCGGCAGCGCTTTGTCCTCGAGCGCGTTGGCAATCATCAGGGGAATGAGTTTTTCCGGGAACTGGTAGGGCCCGAAATTGTTCGAGCACCGCAGGATGACGGCGGGGAACCCGTAGGTGCGGACGTAGCTGAGCACGAGCAGGTCCGCGGCGGCTTTGCTGGCGGCATAGGGGCTGGAGGGCTTGAGCGGCGCGTCTTCGGCGAACGAGACGCCCTCGGCGGCGCTGCCGTAGACCTCGTCGGTGCTGATGTGGATGAAGCGCGGGATGCCCTGGCGCCGCGCGGCTTCGATCAGCACCTGAGTGCCGAGGACGTTGGTGCGCAGAAAAGGCTCGGCGCTCTCAATGCTGCGGTCGACGTGGGTCTCGGCAGCGAAATGGATGACGGCGTCGAGCCCGCGCAGAAGATCCTCCAGCAAGCCCGCATCGGCGACATCGCCGCGGACGAAGCGATAGCGCGGGTTAGCCGCGAGGTCGGCGAGGTTTTCAAGATTGCCAGCGTAGGTGAGAGCGTCGAGGTTGGTGACGTGGACCTCGGCGTGCTCGGTGAGCAGGTAGCGGATGAAGTTCGACCCGATGAAGCCCGCCCCGCCGGTTACCAGAAGCCTCATGTAGCGTCGGGGGAGCGGCCCGAGCGGGAGGCGGCCAGTTCGAGCTTGTTGGCGCCGCTTTCCGCGACCAGGTTGGTGGCGCGCCGCAGCGACTCGAACGTCCCGGCGTCGGTCCACCAGCCTTCCAGGATGCTGTAGGTCAGCGTGCCTTCCTCGAGATACATGTTGTTGACGTCGGTGATTTCCAGTTCGCCGCGCCAGCTCGGCCGCAGCCGGTTGATCTTCTCGAAGACCGTGGCGTCGAAGAAGTAGATGCCGGTCACGGCGTAGGGCGACGGTGCCTGCTTGGGTTTTTCGACGATGCGCACGATGCGACCATCGCGGATTTCCGGGCAGCCGAAGCGCTCCGGGTCGGGGACTTCCTTCAGCAGGATGTGGGCGCCGCGGGGCTGGCGGTCGAAAGTCTCCCGGGCGGTGAGGATGTTGCCTTCGATGATGTTGTCGCCCAGGATGACGCAGACTTTCTCGCCATCGACAAAGTGCTCGGCCAGCCGCAGGGCGTCGGCGATTCCGCCTTCGCCTTCCTGGTAGGTGTAGTTGATGTGCTTGAGGCCGAAGTCGCGGCCGTTGGAGAGCAGGCGGAGGAAGTCGCCCGCATCCCGGCCACCGGTCACGAGCAGGATGTCGGTGATGCCGGCGTTGACCAGCGTCTGGATAGGGAAGAACACCATCGGCTGGTTGTAGACCGGCAGCAGGTGCTTGTTGGTCACCCGGGTCAGCGGGTGAAGCCGCGAGCCGGTGCCGCCGGCGAGGATGACGCCTTTCATCGTGCCCGTACCCTCGAGCCCGTGCGCTAGCGAATCCGCTTTCGCGCCTTTTGTGCTGCCCTCTTCAGTTGCTTGCGCGCCTTGCGCGCGGCTTGGCCGGCGCGCTTGGCGCCGACTTCAGCGCGCGCCGCCAGCCGACCGATCGTCCGCGCCACCTGGATGAGGCCGCTCTTCTTTGTGCGTCGAGGCATCGACACCTCCCTGCGTGTGCGTGCGGAAACGGGTTCATCATAACGAGGCCGCCGCCAAGAGGCAAGAAAGTTTCCCTAGAAGCGCGCCGCGGCCTCGATTTCCCGGCGGTGATTCTGGAACCAGGCCAGCGTGTGGCGGAGGCCGGCGGCGAAGTCGGTGCGGGGCTGGTAGCCGAGAAGCTCGCGGGCTTTCTCAATGGAGGCGCGGCGGCGGTCGTGCGTGTCCCAGCGGCGGCGCTGGAGCCGCCGCAGACCGGCCGAGTTGCTCGTCAGCGCGTTGATCTGGTTGGCGAGGTCGATAATCTTCGTCTCAACGCCGGAGGCGAGGTTGATGGCTTCGCCCACGGCTTGCGGCAGCGCGCCGCAGCGCAGCAGGCCGGAGCAGATGTCGCCGACATAGGTGAAATCGCGGGTTTCTTCCCCCGTGCCGGTCAGCGGCAGCGGCTGGCTGTTTAAGGCCCAGTACAGGAAATTCGGGATGACGTTGCGATAGCGCCCCGGAATTTCCCCCGGGCCGTAGACGTTGAACAGGCGGGCGCGCACCACCGGCAGGCCGTGGTAGTGGTGGAAGAAGTTGCAGTAGAGCTCTCCCAGCAGCTTGGTAATCTGATAGGGCGTGTCGAGGTGGAGTGAGACGAAATCCTCCTTGAGCGGCAGCGGGGCCCGCGCCCCATAGACCGAGCAGCCGGAGGAGGCGTAAACGACCCGCTCCACCGGCGCCGCCCGCGCCGCCTCCAGCACCCGCAGTGTCCCCCGGCCGTTCACCTCCAGGTCTTCCTCGGGATGCTCGACCGAGTTCTGGTTGGCGAAGAAGGCCGCGAGATGAAAGACGAAGGCCGGCCTCGAGTCGAAGGCGCGGGCGAGCGCTGCGGCGTCCGTCACGCTCCCTTGAATGAAGGTGAGGCGGTCGGAGGCAGGCAAATTCCAGCGCTCGGCGGCCGAGAGGTCGTCGAGAACAACCACACGCGCCACCCCGGCCTCCAAAAGAACCCGGCACAGATTGGAGCCGACGCAACCCGCCCCACCCGTGACAAGGACGATGCGGTCGCGGTAGGCCGCGGCAATCTGCGCGTCCGTACTCTTCGGTCCGAGAGCAGAGTTCATTCAGTTGGAGTTTCGAGGGCAGAGAGGTCGACGGGGATGGGGTGGCCGGCGGAGAGCGAGTCGAGCACCAGCAGGGTAGCCAGCGAGCTGGCCAGGATTTCCGCCAGCGGAATCGGCATGGGGCGCGCGCCGCGGGCGGCCTCCAGAAACGTCTTGACCTCGTCGCGGTAGCCCATGTCTTGCTGGAGGTACCAGTAGGGTCGGGTGCGGTGGCCGCGATGGAACTGGCCGGTGCGGAAATTGTTGATGACCGCCACGGTGTTTTCTCCAAAGACTTCAACGCGCTCGCGCGCCAGCGTAGTGTCGCCGATGGTGGTGTAGGTGATGGTGCCCGAGGAGCCGTCGGCGAACTGTACCGCCACGTGGATGTTCTCATCGGCCCGCATCGGCCCGGCGGGATGAGAAACCGCTTCGGCGTGGACGCGAACCGGCGGAGCGCCGGCGAAGAACGAAAGCAGATCAATGAAGTGGCACATCTCGCTGCGAATGCGCCCGCCGCCTTCGACCGGGCTGTAAATCCAGTGGTCGGGCGGGATAGGCGCGGCGTTGACGCGATAGGTCATCACCAGCGGGCCCTGGCGATGGGCGAAGAAGTCTTTCACCCGGCGCGCCAGCGGCGAGAAGCGACGATTGAAGCCGACGTGCAGCTTGCCGCCGGTGGCGCGCGCCGCGGCCAGCACTTCGCGCAGGCCGGCCTGGTCGAGCGCCAGCGGCTTTTCCACGAACACCGCCTTGCCGGCCCGAAGGCCGGCGGCGGCCAGCCGGGCGTGGAGGTCGTGGCGGGTGGCGATCAGGAGACAATCAATCTGCGGATCCTGGAGCACGGCTTCAGCGTCGCAGGTGCACTGCGCGAAGCCGAACTTGCGCGCCACGTGAGCGGCGCTGGGGCTGGTGGCGGTGCAGACGGTTATCATCTTCACGCCGCGGTGACGGAAGTGCGGGAGAAGATACGTCTGAGCAAACTTGCCCGCGCCGATGACGCCGAGGGAGAGCCGCCCCCCTTCCTTCCGCGGCTCCGAGACAGCTCCGGCGGTAACTGCGCAGAAAGAACGCGGCAGAGCCTTCTCCGTGTCGTAGCTGAACACGATGCCCAGCGGGCGGGCACTGGGGTCGTCGAGGACCTTGTAGGCGTCCTCGGCGCGCTCGATGGGGAAGCGGTGGGTGAGGAGGGGTTCGACGCGAACTCCGCCGCTCGCAATCTGTGCCAGGAACTCTTCCAGGTGACGCCCGGCGGTCCAGCGGACGTGGCTGTAGGGATAGTCGCGGCCGCGCTCGATGACTTCGGGGTCGAAGCTGCCGGGCCCGAAGGCGCGCGAAAGCATCAGCGAGAGTTCCTTTTCGAAATAGAGCTTGCGCGGGATTTCGAGGGGAAAGACGCCGACGATGACCACGCGGCCGCGCTCGCGGGCGATGCGGCCGGCGAGCTCGAGCAGGTCGGCGGAGCGCGAGGCGGCGGCGAGGATGACGACGTCGATGCCGTGGTCGGCGGTGAAGCCGGCGGCGGCGGCTTCCAGGTGCGCGGCCTCGCAGGCGTTTTCGGCGCCCAGCGTGCGGGCCAGCGCGACGCGCTCCGGGTCGATATCGGCGGCGAGGACATGGCAGCCGGCGGCTTCGAGCAACTGCACGATGAGCAGGCCGACCAGCCCGAGCCCCACCACGGCGACGCGCTCGCCGAGCTGCACGTTGGCCTGGCGGAGGCTTTCGAGCGCGATGGCGCCCAGCGGCGCCATAGCGGCGTGCTCGAGCGAAACGTTGTCGGGGACGCGGGCGCAGAGCGTGCGCGGCACGTAGACGACTTCAGCGTGGGCGCCGTGGCCTTCGCCGGCGCAGGCGACGCGATCGCCAAGGCGGAACTCGGTGACCTCGCTGCCCACCTCAATCACCGTGCCGGCCGAGCAGTAGCCGACCGAGACCGGAGTGTCGAGCCGGTCCATCACCTTGCGGAAAGTTGTGAGCCAGCCTTCCTGACGCGCGCTGCGAATCACCTGGCGGACTTGCTCCGGGCGCTGGCGGGCTTTTTCGAGCAGGCTGGCGCGGGCCAGCTCCATCATGGCGCGCTCGGTGCCCGGGCTGATGAGCGAGAAGGCGTTGCGCACCAGCACGCCCTGCGGGCGCAGCGCCGGGATAGGCACTTCCTCCACGCTCAGCGCGCCGGTGCGGTAACTCTGAGTGAGCTGCTTCATGGAATCGCGCTAAGTATAGACGAAGGGAACCAGGGATGAATACAGACAGCTAGCGCTGGAATTCGAGCAGGGCTTCCAGGATGCGGGCGCTGGCCTTGCCGTCGCCATAGGGGTTGCGGACCTGGGACATCCTGGCGCGGGCGGCGGCGGAGTCGAGGAGCTCGGCGGCGGCGGCGACGATGGCGGCGGTGTCGGTGCCGACGACGCGGGCGGCGCCGGCGGCGACGCCTTCGGGGCGCTCGGTCACCTCGCGCATCACCAGCACCGGAACGCCGAGCGAGGGCGCTTCTTCCTGCAAGCCGCCGGAGTCGGTGAGGATGAGGGTGGCGCGCTTCATCAGGTGGACGAAGGGCTCGTAGTCGAGCGGCTCGTGCAGAGAAATGTTGGAGCGACCCGCCAGCAGCTCGCGCACCGGCTGTTGCACGTTGGGGTTCAGGTGAACGGGGTAGACGATGTGGGCGTCGGGGTAGCGCTCGGCCAGCGCGCGGATGGCATGACAGAGCGCGCGCAGCGGCCCGCCGAAACTCTCCCGGCGGTGGGCGGTGACCAGAATCACGCGGCGAGAATCGAGCGGCAGGGAAGCCAAAGGCCCGCGGGCGTAGTCGTAGGGGCGGGCGGCGACGTCGAGCAGCGCGTCGATGACGGTGTTGCCGGTCACGCGGATGCGGGAGTCGGGCACGCCTTCGGCGAGCAGGTTTTGTCGAGCGCCTTCAGTCGGGGCGAAGTGGAGCGTGGCCAGCGCGTCGGCGAGGCGGCGGTTGGCTTCTTCGGGGAAGGGTTGCGCGAGGTCGCGGCTGCGCAGCCCGGCTTCCACGTGCGCCACGGGAATGCGCAGGTAAAACGCCGCCAGGCTGGCGACGAACGAAGTCGTAGTATCGCCCTGCACGAGCACCCAGTCGGGTCTTTCCTTCACCAGCACCGGCTCGAGGTCGGTGAGGATGCGCGCGGTGGAATAGAAGAGCGACTGGTCGGGCTTCATGACGGCGAGGTCGTGGTCGGGGCGGAGGTCGAAGAGGCGCAGCACCGGATCCAGCAGCTCGCGGTGCTGCCCGCTGACACACACGCCGGAGGTGAAGTCCTGCGGGCGTGCGGCCATTGCCTTGATGACCGGGGCAAGTTTGATGGCCTCGGGGCGCGTGCCGAAGATGGAGAGCACTTTCAGCGGCATGGCGCTTGATTATATCGGAACCACTGACCGGTGGGCGGAGCCCGACCCTGAACACGCCGGAGCACGGAGTTGAACGGCGGGCCGTTCACTGGACACCCGGAACCGATGGCCCCGGGATCGCCCGCTTGTGAGCGAATGCACAGCGGGAATCGCGCCGCAGTCGCCCCCCGTCGCCACCCGCCACAGACGCCGGTGGCCGCTGCCGCGGCCATGACAGGCAAGAATGCCGTCCGACCAACCGTGCGGTTTTTGCGGTTTTCGCGGTTTTTGCGGTTTTGCCGTTGTCCCAGAACCCCCCAAAAAATACAACCTGAAAAAAAACAACCGCAAAAACAGCAGAAACCGCGAAAACCGTAGACACAGGGAGGCCGATCCCGCTATGGAGGAAGATGGCTCGCCGGAGTGCCAGCCAGAGCGCGAGAGCCATGAACGCCAGAATCGAAATCAGAAATTCGAAAACCGGGAAAACAATGCACCAACTCGAGTCACCGACTAAGTGCTTTGGAATCATTATGAGGGAGACAGCGAGTCACCCCTGTCACCCCCTAAGTCCTTTGGCATGAACGAAAACCGGTAAACCCCCGGGGGTGGGAGCCGCAGTTGGGACTGAAAAGAAACAAGATAGAAGGTGACAGAGCGACTCGAGTCGCCACAGCCGGCGGGAACAGCGACCTAGCTGATAACCTCCAGCGCTTCCTCGTATTTCTTGAACGGAGGAATCAGGTAGGCGCCGCGGACGCCGGAAGCAGCGGCGGACCGCGTCCACGCAAAAAGCTCGCGGGCAAGCGCGAAGCCTTCGTCGCGGGCGCGAGCCCCGGCGGCTTCGAGGCGCTTCAAGACAGCTTCGGGAATCACAATGCCGGGCACTTCGTTGTTGAGCCGCTGCGCGAGTTGCAAACTGGTCAGCGGCCACAGCCCGATGAGCACCGGCACGGGCGGCGGGCCGCCGAAGCGCTCCAGGAAGCGCTCCCACTGCGCGGGGTCAAAAATCGGTTGCGTCATCGCGAAGTGGGCGCCGGCTTCGAGCTTCAAGCGGAAACGACGGATTTCTTCGTCGAGGTCGTCGGCGGTGGGGTTGAGGGCGACGCCGATGGCAAAATTGGTCGCGCCGCCCAGCGTCTTGCCCGCCCAGTCGTAGCCCTGGTTGAGTCGCTGGATGATGCGCACCAGCCCGACGGCGTCGACCTCATAGATGCCGGTGACCTGCGGATGATCACCGAGCGAAGGCGGGTCGCCGGTGATGGCCAGCACGTTGCGCACGCCGCCAACCGACCAGGCGCCCAGCAGCATGGCCTGCAAGCCGATGACGTTGAGGTCACGCGTGGTGAGATGCGGAATCGTTTCCAGCCCGGCGCGCTCGATAGCCACGGCAAGCATGATGGCGTCCATGCCCAGTCGGGCCAGCGTGCCGCTGTTGATGTCCACGGCGTCGACCCGGCCGGAGGCCCGCAGCCGCCTGATCGCTTCCAGAATGCGGTCGAGGTGGACGCCTTTGGGCGGGTCCAGCTCGACCGAGACCACGAACTTTCCCGCTTTCAGCTTGCGATACAGGTTGGATTCGGGTTCCGCGGCGGCGCTCGGCGGCGCTTCCGCCGGAATCCCGGCGGGAACCACGACCCGCGCCGCGGGCCTGGCGCCCGGCTTGCGCTCTTTCACCGCTTGCGCGATGGCGCGGATGTGGTCGGGCGTGGTGCCGCAGCAGCCGCCGAGAATCGAAGCCCGCAGCGCCGCGGCCTGGCGGGCGAAGTCGGCGAAGTACTCCGGCGTGGCCCTGGGATAGATGACGCGGTCGCCCATGCGCCGCGGCAGGCCGACGTTGGGCTGGATGGACAGCCGCGCGTCGGTGAGTGCGGCGAGCAGGCGCAGCACGTTCAGCATGTCCTGCGGGCCGATGCCGCAGTTGGCGCCCACAGCGTCAATCTCCAGCGCCAGCAGGCGCCGGCTGGCCTCGACCGCGTCGTCGCCCACCAGCGTGCGCCCTTCGTCGTTGTAGGCCAGCTGGGCGACGATGGGAAGCTGCGAAAAGCTGCGCACGGCCTCAATCGCCCACTCGAGCTCCTGGGCGCTGGGAAAGGTTTCGAGGATGAAGAGGTCGATGCCACGCTCTTCGAGCGCCATGGCCTGCTCGCGAAAAATGTCGCGCGCCTGCCCGGCGAGCTCCGCGGCGTCGATCTCCTCCAGCCACCAGGTGCGCCCCAGCGGGCCGATGGAGCCGGCGATGAGCACTTCGGCGCCGGCAGCCTCGCGGGCCTCGCGGGCAATCTTGACCGCGGCGTGGTTGAGGGTCGCCAGCCGAGCCGCCAGCCCCAGCGGGGCGAGCTTCCAACGATTGGCGCCGAAGGTGTTGGTTTCAATCAGTCGGGCGCCGGCCCGGATGTAGTCGAGATGAATGCGGAAGACGGTTTCGGGCTGGGTGAGGTTGACTTCTTCGACCGAGTGGACGGGGCCCAGGCGCTCATAAATCTGCGAGCCCATGCCGCCGTCGCACACCAGCAGCTCGCGATCCAGCAGGGCGGCAAAGTCGGCCCGTTTCATCGCAGTCGTCGCGGCAGCCCGCGGCGGAATTCGGCGGAAAAAAATTCTCCTCTGCCACGCCGTGGCAGAGGAGAGAAGTTGTGCGTCGGCGAGCGCCTAGAGGCCGTTGGGGCTGACGTTGCTGTCGTTCTCGGTCTGGTTGTAGGCGATGACCACGAGGGCCACGATGCCGCCGATGATGGCGGCGGCGATGCCGGCCTTGGCGCCCGGGCTCAAGCCGTACGAACCGCCGCCCGCGGCGGCCGCCGGCGGCGGCGGCGTCGCCGTCACGCGCGCACTGCGCCCGGCCGGAACTTCTACGGTGCGATTGCTGCCCCGCACTTCCACCGAGCCCTTGAGGGCCACGACCACAACCTCGTTCAAACTTGTCTGCCGCACCTGCCACACAGCCTTCTCGCGGGGCACCACTTCCAGGCCGCCCGCCGTCAGGCTCACGTTTGCGCCCGTTTGCAGGTGAACGCCGCCGCGCGTCAGCTCAATGCTGATGCCGTCGGCGCGGCGCGACGCGCGCGCCTCACTGGAGGAATCCAGAAAAATCTTTTCGCTGGCCGAGAGGTAGACGCGGGCCCAGCCCTGGTCGCCGGTGGTCAGCCGGTCGCCGCTGAACAAGGTGGCTTCCTGCGGCACGGCCACGCCGTTGAGGGTGGCCGGCGCCTTGGCGACCACGCGCCCCATCGTCGCCGGCGAGGCCGCCGACAGCGGGGAGAGTGCCGGACTGGCCAGCAGCCCGCACAGAACAATCGCTACCACTTGCACGCTGACGCGCTTTTTCATGGGCCCACCCCTGACATAGCACTCGCCACCGCGGATTATGCGAGTCGCCTGCACCAGTGTCAAGAAAAAAACTTCGCTTCCTCATTGAGCGGCGATGGCGATGGTGACGGTGTTGGACACACCGCCGAGGGTCACCACCACAGGCACGGCGTCTCCTACCGGGGCGTTGGGCGGCACTTGCAAGGTTATTACATAGAGGCCCACAAAGCCCGGCGCCAGCCCGGAGAACAAGACCGGCGTATTCACGCCGCCGATGGTTACGGTGGGCGTGGAGGTGGTGGCGGAGAGCGGGTTGGCCGACGCGGCAGCCCCGGTGGCGGGCTGGTTGGTGACCGGCCCCAGGCCGGTGCAGTAGATTTCCAGAAAGTCGACGCCGCGGACCGCCGGGCGCGAGCCCGGGAACATCCCCGTGGGCGCCGCCAGGTTAGGGGTGTTGGCAATCAGGATGGCCCCTTGCCCGGAGCCGCTCTGGTTGGTGGAAAAGATCCCCGGAGCCGCACTGCCGAAGTCAATCAGCTCGCCGCCGCTCACCACGCCGCTGATCTCGTCCGTAACCGAGGCAATGGCTTGGGCTTGAAACTCCCACGGGATCTGGATGTTGCTCTGCAAGGCAGAAGCAAAGAACTGGGGCGCCGGCACGGAAAACGGATTGCCGGCAACATTGGTGAAGGTCATCGTGGAGCCGCCCAGAGTGGTGGGCAGGGGGACGCTGCCGGCGATGGCGGTGGAAGCAGCCAGGTTGGTCCCAAAGACAGCCACAATGCTGCCCGGAGCCAGCGGCACGCCCGAGCCGCCCACGAAGCTGGCGGCGTTGACGATGCCGCCGGGGTTGATTGCGGGCGCAGGTAACGCGAGGTTGAAGGTCACAAAGATGTCAGTCGACATGTTCATGTCGTTCGCGACCAAGTTGGTGGCATCAGACTGGAAGGCCACGAAGCGCCCGTCGCCGCTGATGGACGCGACGAGGCTGTTTCCGTCGCCTTCCGTTCCGTTGGCCAGGGAGACACGAACGGTGCTGGGCGTGCAGCCCATCGCCCCCTGGCAGGTGTCGCGCACAAACACATCCTGCTTGAAATTGTTGTCGTTGGGCACAATGTTGAAAGAAGGGGACTCAAAGGCGACGAAGCGCCCGTCGCCGCTCATCGAGGTCCCGGAAGCGTCCGCAACAATTTCGGTGCCGTTGCTGGTTACTGACACTCGTGTGGTGGACGGCGCGCACCCGGGCGCCGCCCCTATGCAGGTATCGCGAACAAACACATCTATGCTGCTGTTGCCGTCACTCGGCACGAGGTCGTTGGCGAGAGACTGGAAGAGGACGAACCGCCCGTTGTCGCTCACCTTGGGCGAGAAGCTGAAGTTGTTGCCCGTGTCGCTCCCGCTAGTGTCCACTCAGATTAGAATTGTGGACGGCGTGCAGCCGGGAGCAGCCCCCCGGCAGGTGTCGCGCAGAAAGACATCCTGGACGTTGTTGGTATCAGTAACCCCCGTCACCAGATTGGTAGCAAAGGACTCGAAGGCGATGAACCGCGCGTCCGGGCTCATGGCCGGGTTCGCGCTGTCCCCGCCGATCGCTTGGGCACCGTTGTTGGCCAGGGAGACGCGCACGGTGGACGGGACGCAGCCAGGTGGCCCGCTTTGGCAGGTGTCGCGCACAAAGATGTCGTTGGCGTCGTTGGTGTCGCCGGCGACCAGGTCAGTGCTGTCCGATTCGAAGGCGACGAAGCGCCCGCTGCTGCTGATCGCAGAACGAAAGCCCCCGGTGGCCGCCTGGGCGCCGTTCGAGGCCACCGAGACGCGCGTCGTGCTCGGCGTACAGCCCATCGCCCCGGCGCAGGTGTCGCGCACGAAAACATCAGTCCGGTTGTTGCTATCGTTGGCCACTAGGTTGTTGGCCAAGGACTCAAAAGCGACGAAGCGCCCATCGCCGCTGATGGAGGGCCGGGCGCTCTCGCCGTTGGCTGGCAACCCGTCGCTGCCAATCGAAACGATTTGCGTTGAGGGCACGCAATCCGGGGGCGCTCCCAGACAGGTATCGCGCACGTAGATATCGGCATTGGGGCTGTCGCCGGGAGCCAGGTTGGCATGGGAGCGGAAGGCAATGAACCGGCCCGTGGCGCTGACTGTGGGCAAGAGGCTGGTCGACGCGCCTTCGGCCCCGTTGTTGTCCACGCTGACCCGAAGCGGCTGGCCGGGAGGGATGGCCAGCGCCGGCTGCTGGGCGGGCGGGGAGGCCGCCTGCCATTGCTTTGAAGGAGATGGAGGCGTGACGTGGCGTTCTTTGTTTGCTCCTACTGTAGTGGGCTCCTCGCCCTCGTCCGTTGTGGGCGCAGGCAGGCCCAGAATGCTCACCGTCACAACAATCACAATGGTCGTAATTGTCCGGGATAGCTGCCGGAGGCTGGACACCGCGGTTCCTCCTTCTGGGCACTCTTTTTTTTGGGTGGAGGAGGAAAGGAGCGTGACTCGAGTGCCCGATTCAGCCGACTCTATGGCCGCCGATTTTACCAGCCACTTCCTTGCTGTCAAGAATGAAGTGATGCGCCCCGACTCGGTTCGCCGTTCTGTTCTTTGCTACAATCGCGGGGAACGGAGGCGCGCCGCCGATGTACGCCCGCCGCTTGAGAGTCGTCAGCCTGCTGTTCGGCTGCCTGGACGCGCTGCTGGCGCTGCTGGCGTTTCTCTCCGCCTACGGGCTGCGGAACGACCTGCTGCCCGAGCTGAGCAGTCGGTTCCCGTTTCTTCCGGCCGGCGGACTCTATCCCTTATCGGACTACCTGCCGCTTCTGGTCTCTATCCTGGTTCTCTGGGTAGCGGCGGGCTGGCTGCTCGGCGTGTACAGCCCGCGCGAGCTGCGCGAGCCGCGCCAGGCGTTCCTGGATCCCACCAAACAGGCGCTGGCGGGAACGGTGTTGCTGGCGGCGGGGCTGTTCTTCGTCAAAGGTTTCTACATCAGCCGCCTGCTGGTGCTCTTCTTCGTCGTGCTCAACTGGCTCTTCCAGGTGGCGGCGCGGCTGGCCTACATCGCTTGGGGGCCACGCCTGCGAGAGCGGCTGGGCGACGCCTACCCGATTCTGCTGGTGGGTACGGGCGAGGCGGCGCGCGAGTTGGCGGGGATGATTGACTCGAGCCGCGCCGCGGGCCTGCGTCTGGTGGGATTCGTGGAGACCGATGCGTCGAGTTCACCGCCGGAAATCAGCGGCCGGCCGGTGTGGCGCGTCGAGGACGTGCCGCGGCTGCTGCGCGAAATGGTGATTGACGAAGTCATCTTCGCCGTCGGCCGCGAAGAGCTGGGGCGCCTGGAAGACCTCTTTCTGCTCTGCGAAGAGGAGGGCGTGCGCACGCGCGTGCAGTTGCAGGTGTTTCCGCACCAGGCGTCGCAGGTTTTTGTGGAGCACTTCGGGCCCGTGCCGCTGCTGACGTTCAGCACCACGCCGGAGAACGAAGTCCACCTGTTGCTGAAACGTCTGCTGGATTTGCTGGGCGCGGCGCTGCTGCTGGTGCTGCTGGCGCCGCTGCTGGCGCTGCTGGCGGTTCTCATCAAGCTGACGTCGGCCGGGCCCGTTCTTTATCGACAGACCCGTTGTGGGCTGGGCGGACGGCGCTTCACGCTCTACAAGTTCCGTTCGATGGTGGCCGATGCCGAGCAGCGCCAGGCCGAGCTGGCCGAGTTGAACGAAGCCGACGGGCCGGTCTTCAAGATGCGCCACGACCCGCGGGTCACCCCGCTGGGACGCTGGATGCGCAAGCTGAGTCTGGACGAGCTGCCGCAGCTCTGGAACATCCTCAAGGGCGACATGTCGTTTGTCGGGCCGCGCCCGCCGCTGCCGCAGGAGGTGGAAAAGTACGAGCGCTGGCAGCGCCGCCGCCTGCGCATGCGGCCGGGCTTGACCTGTTTGTGGGCGCTCGAGGGGCGCAGCCAGCTCAGCTTCTCGCGCTGGATGGAGCTCGATATGGCCTACATTGACAACTGGTCGCTGTGGCTCGACTTGAAGATTTTCTTGAAAACGATTCCGCGCGTGCTGTTGGGCCGCGGCGCGGCGTGAACTATTCCACCCTCAGCGTGACTTGCCTGAGCGCGCGCCGCAGCGGGCGGCCGGCGTCGGTGACCTCCAGGGTGAACGTGTAGCGGCCGGCTTTCCGCGGCAAGCCCGAAATCTGGCCTGTGGAGGAATCGAGGAACAAGCCCGGCGGCAGGGCGCCGCCCACCAAGAACCACCGCAGCGGCTTGGTACCGCCGCTTGCCTGAAGCGAAGCTTGATACGCCGTATCCAGGCGCGCCGAGGGCAAGTCGCCGCTGATGACAATCATCGGCGGGTCGAGAATGCCGGCGCAGGGATAGCCGAGCGAGCCGTCGCTGCAAACCACGAAGACGTCGCGCTGCGCGTTCATGCCGGTCGTGTCCCCCACGAAGAAGTTGGTGGCGGCGGACTGGAAGGCAATGGTGCTGCCGTCGAGGCTGATGGTGCCGTCGAAGCTTTCGCCGTTGCCGTTGGTGCCGTCCATTCCCAGGCTCACCCGCACGGTGGTGCCGGCCATCCGGTCGCGCAGGAAGACGTCGCGGACGCCATTGCGGTCGTCGCTCACCAGGTTGGAGGCGAAGCTGGTAAAAGCCACCAGGCGCGTGCCGCCGCTCAGCTCGGCCAGCACATCGGTGTTGGCGTTGGTCTGGGTGCCGTCGGTGGCCACCGTGACGCGGGTGGAAGTCTGCGAGGTCAAGTCGCGGAGGAACAGGTCGGCGAGGCTGTTGGTGTCGCCGTCCACAATGTTGGGGTCGCTGGCCAGAAACAGCGCTTGGTCGCCGTTGGCGCTCAAGGCGCTGAAGGAAGCGCCGGAAGCGATTCCGCCCAGGATGTTGATGCTGGCGCGCTCCACCGTGCGCGTGGCGACTTCCTCTACGAGGACGCCGATTTCCGCTGGCGAGGCGTTGTAGCCCACAAGGGCTCCGTTGGCCGACAAACGCCCGCGGGTCGCGCCGCCCGAACTTTGCGCCAGTACGCGGAAGGTGCTGGTGCCGTCGGGATCCGGATCCCAAGCCGTTCCCACGGTCAAGGTGGTGGCGGTGCCGTCGACGATCTGGCGGATCTGGCCCGCGCCCGTGCCGCCGGCGATTTCCACCAGGCGGCCGTTGTGCTCGTCCTCGGCCATAGTCAGGCCCGTGTTGCCGATGGTGGTGTCGCTGAAGATGTCGGCGGTCACGTCGGCGTCGGTGGCAACGTCGAACACCGTGGTGTTGTTGGGCAGCGGAAAGTCCCACGGCGGATTGACCGTGAGAATGTGAGCGTCGTTGGCGACGATCGGCCGGGTCTGGCCGCTCCCGCTTCCCGCCACCAGCTCCACAATCTTCCCCACATGCTCGCCGGGCGTCATGTTGAGCGTAACGCTGCCGATGGTGGTGTCGCTGAAGATGTTGGCGGTGGTGCGCGGGACGCCGTTGGCCAGATTGGCGCGCAGCAGGCCGACGCGGCGCGTGCGCACCACGCTCAGGACGCCGCCGGTGAAATCCAGGTCGGTGACAAACACGTCGTTCTGGCCGTTGAAGTCGGCTTGGTCAAGGTTGTTGGCCAGCGAGTGGTAGGCGACCCGCAGAGCGTTGGCGGCGATGTCGGGTGTGGTGCTGATGTTGTTGCCGTCGTCAATCACGTGGAAGACGGTGGTGTTGTCGGGAACCGTGGTCCAGGCGGAGCCGACGGTGAGAGTAGTAGCGTCGTTGGCGGTGATTTCCCGCACCTGCCCGGCCCCTGTGCCGGCGACCAGCTCGACCAGTTTGCCGACTTGCACGCCCGAAGTCATCATCAGTCCGGCGCTGCCGATGGTGGTGCTGCTGAAGATAGTAGCCGTAGTGGGCGGCACGCCACCGGCGGTGGCCACGCTGGCGCGCGCGGTGTAGACCGGCGTGACCGTGCAGCCGCTCACCGTCAGCGCGGTGACGAAAACGTCGCGGGTGTTGTTGGTGTCGAGCGGGACCAGGTTGGTGGCATCGGAGGTGTAGGCCACGAACAGCACGCCGCCGTTGAGCGCGCTCAGCGAGGGCCCGAAGCTGTTCTTGTCTCCCTGCGTGCCGTCGGTGGCTACGCTGGCCAGAATCGTCTGGTTGCAGGCGCGGTCGCGGATGAAGATGTCGGTGACGCCGTTGGTGTCGTTGGCCACCAGGTTGGTGGAGAAGGAGGTGAAGGCCACGAAGCGCCCGTCGTCGCTCAGCACCGGATCGCCGGAATCGCTATTGCCCGGTCCGCCGCCGGTGGCCACGCTCACCAGTTCCACCCGCGGCGTGGCGTTGCCGATTCGGATGGTGTACTCCTCGTCGTCGGTGCGGCTCTGGCCGTCGGTGACGCGGACGGTGAAGGTCTGGGTCTCGGCCATCGTAGGCGTGCCGCTGACCGCGCCGGTGCTGGAGTTGAGTGTCAACCCCGCGGGCAGCGTGCCCGCCGTTACGGAGAAGCTCAGAGGCGAGGCGCCGCCCACGACCGTAATGGTGGTCGAGTAGGCCACGCCCACCAACCCGTCCGGCAGATTGGTCAGGGTGATAAAGGGTGGAATGGTGACGGGCGGCGGCGCAGTTTCGTCCGTCCCGCCGCCGCAGCCCGCCGCCGCCAGCGCCAGGCCGCACAGCAGCGCCAGAGCAGCGGCCGCGCGGGGTGATTTCAATGAGTGCCGAGACTGCACGAGCTTGGTCGGTCTCCTCCCGTGCCCAAGAAGGGAAATACTCTAGCGCACCCGCCTGCGCCCGTCCATACCCAATCCGTTCGCGGCCCCCGAGAGGGACTTCATCCGCGCACTCTCTGCCGTGTCGGCCAGCCGAACAGGCCGAAGTAGACGCGCAGCAGCAGCGAGCGCTGGGGCTTCGGCAGCCGCCGCTGCCAGTCGGCGATTTCCGACTCCGAGAGCTGGAGCAGTCCCCAGAAACGGCGGGGACTGATGCGCCGGCGGCGCTGGAGCTCGGCGCGCTTGCGCAGCATCCGCGGCAGCCCGCGCAGCGCCTGCACGACGCCGCGCGCGTACGAGCCGAGGTAGCCGCGCCGCACCATCAGCGCCAGCCACAACATCTGGAACACCAGCAGCCGCGGCAGGGCGCGCAGCAGCGCCGCGCCGGGATAGTTCTTCACCACCATCCAGATCTGGTTGCGGGTGATGAGCCGGAAAATTTCCCGCTCGCCCAGTGCCCGGAAAGAGACGCCACCTTCGTGGTACACGACTGAGGCCGGCACGTAGAGGCAGCGATGTCCCATCAACTGCGCCCGCAGCGAGAGATCGAGGTCTTCCAGGAATCCGAAGAAGTCTTCGTCGAACCCGCCCAGCTCGTGCAAGACCGAACGCCGATAGACAGCGGCCGTTCCCGCCGCTCCCAGCACTTCTCGAACCTCCAGGGGCTCTTCGCCGTCCGGCTCGCCGTGGCCGATGCGGTAGCCGCCACCACCGATCAGAAGGGCGTCGCCACGGCAGTCCACCACCGGCGGCTCGACCGGCTTGATCTGCTTGGCGACCGCGAAGGCGTACTCGCCGTTTTCCTCCAGCGCCCGCACCAGCTTTTCCAGGCTGTCGGGCTGCACCTTGACGTCGCTGTTCAGCAGGATCACCCAGTCGCCGTCGCTTTTTTCCAGGCCGCGGTTCAAGGCGTGGCTGGGCCCGCAATTCTTTTCGGAGCGATAGATGCGAATTGTTCCGTTGCCCTCGAATCCGCGGATGGGCTGGGGCGAGCCGTCGTCCATCAGAAGTATCCGGAGACTCCGACCTCGTGCGGTAAGCAGGCTTTCGATGCATCGGGTCAGGTGTTGCCCGTCGCCATACACCGGAATGACGACCGAGGTTGGGCGGGAGGTTCCGCCACCCGCCGGCTCGGCGGGCGTGGGCTGGCCGGTGACGGGACTGTTGTTGGAAGCGGCCACGCCTATTTCCTTGTCCCCTCGTCAGGGTGCGATGACTTCAACGGATGCCGGCAGCCGGAACGGCGTCGCCTCACACAACTGGCTTCTCCTGCTGCGCGGCTTCGCTCCCCTGTCCCTCCCCGTGCCAGCATAGCAACGCCCAAACCTTTCCGCAAGCAAGCCGTTTCTTCTTTACCTTTGCTGGGTTTTGGTCTACCCTTCGGAGGCGGAGGGGAAGAAGGGGGCATTCACACCTGTTTCTGGGAAAGAATTCAGAGGGAAGGAGCAGAGTCCCATGTTTTCTCGTCGTCTGACGTTTGCGTGCTTCGTGTGTCTATTCGGGGTAGTTGCCGTCGTGGTCGCGCCACCCGCTCAGGCGCAGCGCGGCTTTCTGACTCTGCAAATGAACCTGGGCACGCTGGTGGATGCCGCCGGCGTGATTGTTCACGGCCGGGTGGTCTCCGCTCAGCCGGAAATGCATCCCGACTACAGCAGTCTTCACACCGTCGTGGTAACGGTGGAGGTGAGCGACACGCTCAAGGGTGAGTCCGCTGCCCAGTACACCTTCCGCCAGTTCGTCTTCGACATCCGCGACCGCGGCACCACCATCGGCTACAAGCCCGGCCAGGAAGTGCTGCTCATCCTCACCAGCCCCAGCGACGCGGGCCTCTCCAGTCCGGTCGGCATGGCCCAGGGCCGCTTCCTAATCACCACCGACGCGGCGGGCAACCGCGTCGCCACCAACGGCGCGAATAACATGGGGCTCTTCCTCAACATTGACGAAACCCATCCCGGCCTGGGCCAGCGATTGAGTCCGCAGTTGCGCCAGGTGCTGGCGGAGAACCGCGGCGGGCCGATCCCGGTGGAACAACTGCTCGAAATCATCCGGGCGGAAGTTGCCGCCAGGGCGGAAAAGTAGGAGGCGCCATGAGAGCTCATAAGAACTCGGGCAACCCCATCGCTTGGGGCGCCACATTGGCCGTGGCTTTCTGTCTGGTGGCTTCCTCGCTGGCGCCGCTGCGGGCCGGCGGGCCGGTGATTATCGGCGGCGGCAGCACCGGCGGCTTCGGCCCCGACGGGCAGGCCTTTGTCTGGACGGCTTCTCCCATCGGCTACCGCACCGATGGCGTCACGGGCCTGGGCGTCATCACCAAGGCCAACGCCGATACGCGCGTCGCGGGGATGTTCCAGGCCTGGCAGGACGTGCCGACCTCAGACATTACTTTCAGCCGGCTCGGCGACATCACCGGTGTCGCTGACAACGATGTCAGTACGGTAGCCGAGTTCAACGCCGTGAACACTGCCTGCAACAACGGGACTCAGAGCCCCATCGTCTACGACCAGACGGGCAGCCTCTTTGATTCACTGAACGGCCCGGACTCGGGAGTCATTGGTTTCGCCGGCGCCTGCCAGCTCACCTCGCTCGGCGTCATCAACAGCGCCATCGCCGCCTTGAACGGCGAGTTCCGCGACGGCGTCAACAACCCTCCGAGCAACTTCGAGCTGACCGACAACGAGTTCGACGCTGTCTTCATCCACGAGTTCGGCCACTTCTTCGGCCTCGACCATTCCCAAATCAACCTCAACTGCCTCAGTCCCGGCTGTGCCGACTTTTCCGATGACTCATTCGGCCTGCCTACCATGTTCCCCTTTCTGATTTCGGGCCTCGAGGAATCGCCTAGCGTGCACCCGGCCGGCACGATCAGTATGGACGATGCCGCCTGGGTCTCCGAGCTTTATCCGGAAGCGGGAAGCGGGCCCGGGCAGCTTCCGTATGCCACCAACCGCGGCACGATTACCGGCACGCTGTTTTTCTCCGACGGCATCACGGCAGTGCAGGGGGGCAACGTGATTGCCCGGCAGGTGGACGACCCGATGACCATTGGCATCAACGAGTCCCGCCGCAACGCCGTATCAAATGTCTCCGGTTACCTTTTCACGGAGATTCCGGGCAACACCACCATGCCGGGCGGAGGTGCCTCGCGGAGCAGTAATCCTTTTGGCAGCGCCAACGTCGCCCTCCGCGGGACCTACCGGCTGCCGGGTTTGACGGCGGGGAGCTACACGGTGGAGGCCGAGACCATCAACCCGGCCTTTACCGGCGGGTCCGGTGTCGGCCCGCTTCGAATCCAAATCATTCCGTTGCCAGGCCCGGCGGAGTTTCTCAGCGACCCGGAGACCAACAGCGACGCCTCGGCCACCGCCCGAACCATCATGGTGGCCGCCGGCAGCACCTCGAGCGGGCAGAACATCATCCTGAACAACACCCCGCCGCGCTTTGACGGCTTCGACGCCGTAGCCACCAACAACACCGTAGGCACGGCCACGCCCATCGGCAACGGCACCCACCGCTTCTCTCTCAGCCCGTTCACCAGCCAGGACGATGATTTCCTCTCCTTTACCGCTCCGGCCAACACGACTGTCACCTTTGAAGTCATCGGCCGGCGCAACGTCAATTTCACCAGCCTGCTCGATTCGATAATGGAAATCACCAACACCTCCGGCACCCGGCAGAACACCTGCCGGGCGCTGGGCAGCGGCGGGTCTTTCAACCAGACGTGTTTTAACGACGACCTCAACTTCCCGAGCATTCTCGATTCCGGCCTCGAGTTCCGCTCCGTTGCGGGAGGCACCTTTGTGGTTCACATCAATGAGTTCCGCGGCGACGCCCGGCCGGACTTCCAGTACGACCTGATTGTCACGGGAACGGCCAACAACGCTCCCGACATTTTCCTGAACGGCACGGTGAACGCCGCCAGCTTTGCTCCGGCGGCCCCAGTCTCCCCGGGCAGCATTGCCGCCACTTTCGGCAGCAACCTCGCCAACCCGGGCGTGGCTGGCGCGGTTCCGCTGCCGACAACGCTGGGCGGAGCCACCATGCGCATCAATGGGCAGCTCATCCCGCTCTTCTTCACCTCCGCCGGTCAGGCGAACATCCAGATCCCCTGGGAGATGGCCGGACAAGCGCAGGCGGACATCGTGGACAACTTCGGCGGGGTCAACGGCGGTGGCGAGCCGGTCGGGCTCACCCTGTTTGCTCCCGGCATTTTCTCTACCGCGCAGAACGGAATGGGCCAGGGCGCTATCCTGATTGCCAATACCACCATAATCGCCGCACCCACGAACATGTTTCCTGGTTCGCGCCCGGCCCATCGCACCGGCGGCCCCGGGGGTCACGGCGACTTCCTGGAGATTTACTGGACCGGCGGCGGCCCGGTCACCAACCAGCCGGCCACTGGCGCGGCGGCTTCCGCCAGCCCGCTCTCGGCGACCACCACGACCCCCGCGCTCACCATCGGCGGCGTCCCCACACCCGTGCTCTTCTCAGGGTTGGCGCCGGGTTTTGTCGGGTTATACGTGGTGACCTGCCAGGTGCAATCCAGCACGCCCACGGGCAACTCCGTTCCGGTGGTGTTGACGCAGGGCGGCGCTGTGTCCAACACGGTGACCATTGCCGTCGACTAGTCTGCCGGGACGCTGAGCGGCGCGCTGCCTGATGCCGGACTCAGAATTCCTCCGCCGGCGGCTCGAAGAAGCCGCCGAGGAGCACCGCCGCGGGCTCATCGCCGGCAAGTGGTGGCACAGCATCGACCTGGGCGACGGCCGCATCACCCCCGGCGTCCATCCCCTCGAGGAGCTCCGCCGCAACTACGCCCGCCTGCGGCTCCCCGACGACCTGCGCGGCAAGCGCCTGCTCGACATCGGCTGCTGGGACGGCTTCTACAGCTTCGAGGCCGAGCGGCGCGGCGCCGAAGTGGTGGCGGTGGACTGCTGGCAGCCGAAGAACTTCTTCGTCGCTCATCGCGCCCTGCGCTCTCGAGTCCAGTTCCACGAGATGAGCGTCTATGAAGTTTCCAAGCAGCGCCTCGGTACGTTCGATTACGTCCTCTTCCTCGCGGTGCTCTACCACCTGCGCCACCCGCTGCTGGCGCTGGAGCGCGTCTGCGAGGTCACCCGCGACGTCGCTGTCATTGAATCCCACGTGATTGACAACCTCTTCCCCTTTCCCGAGCCGGTGATGCAGTTCTACGAATTCGACGAGCTCGGCGGCCAGTTCGACAACTGGTGGGGACCCAACTCCGACTGCGCCCGGCGCATGGCCCGCGCCGCCGGTTTTGCCTGGACGGAAATCCTCGACCAGGAGCCCACCCGCGTGGTGTTCAAGGCCGGACGGCGCTGGCCCGCGGCGCGCCTCGAGTCCAGACCCTCGCTGCGGGTTTTGAACGTGGTCAACGCCGTCACCGGCAAGCCGGCCTTCACCTGCAGCGGCGCCTACTCGTTCGTTTCGGTGTTCGTCGAAGGCTTGCCGCCGGCGGCGACGCGCGACACCGTGCGAGTCGAGCTGGAAGGCTTTGGCGTCGTTCCGGCGGTCGTAGTGCACACGCCCGCGCCCGATGGGCCCGGCTACACACAGGTCAACGTCGCCATCCCGCCTGGGCTCGACCCTGGTCCGGCGCGCCTGCGCGTCCTTTCCGGCGAGCGCTGCTCGCCCGAGGTTACGATATCACTGGCCGAAGGAACGACCTGCGTCGAAACTCATTCGCCGGCCTACGCGCCGGCGATTCTCCCCGATCCCGAGGGGGCCGGACGCTCGCGCATCTTCATCGCCGGCGCGGAAGCTTCCGCGCGGCGCCGTCCGGCGCGCCGCGGCACCGACGTACTGGAAATTTTCTGCTCCGGCCTCGGCCCGGTTTCGAATCCGCCTCCGGCCGGCGCGCCGGCCTCCGACAATCCGCTCTCGGAGACGGTGCTGGTTCCGCTGGTGACAATTGGCGGCGTTCCCGCCGATGTGATTTTTTCCGGCCTGGTTCCCGGCGAAGTAGGGCTCTACCAGGTCAGCGTGCCCGTCCCCGCCGAAGCTCCCACCGGCCCCGCCGTCCCTGTAGTGCTGCGCATCGGCGGCGCCACTTCCGACATCGTCACTATCGCTGTGGAGTGACCTGCGGGAGGCCGGCGAAGCAGCTCGAGGAAGGCGCGGCCGGTCTGGGTGAGATTGCCTTCCGGGTCGATGAGGCCGAATTCGCCACCGCCCTCCATGTCGTCATAAAGCTGCCAGTAAACGGCATAAGGCACCAGCGCGTCGCGCACCACACTCACCATTGCCGCCAGCCACGACTCCAGAATCCCCGGCGAGAAACTCCATTGGCGGCTGTAGCCGAACTCGCCCACCAAAACGGGGCGGTCGCCGAACTGCTTCTTGCCTGCGTTTGTCAACCCGCCGCGCGTGCGGCGGTTGATGTCTTCCAGCGCTTCGCGCAGGGCGCGGTCGACGTCCTTTCTCCCCATCGCCTCCCACGAGGAAAAGGAAACAAAGTCGTAACGCAGGCGGGGCAGGACGCTCTCCAGCGCGTTCAGGCCTTCGGTGGTCTTCTCATAGGTTCCGTTGGCGGTGCGGCGCAGGCGGAGTTGGCGCAGGGCGATTTCAACGCCGAACAAAACTTTGAGCCGGGCGCGCGGAAACTTCCTGCGCGCGGCTTCGACGGCTTCGAAGCGCGTGCGCAGGTTTCGCACCACGTTGTCGAGAGCAAGCTTGGGGTCGGCGCCGGCGTCGAGGATTTCGCGCAACTTTTCATCGGCTTCGTGGTTGCTGAGAAGAACGACCTTGTCGCTTTCGCTGAAGTTCTGGTAGAGCCACTCGACCATTTCCCGCATCTGGCGGGCTTCCTGCTTCCACTCCCGCCCGCTCACGCGCCGCCGCAGGTCAATCTCATCCGGCCCGCCGCCGTAGTCGTGCACGGGATAGGCCGTCAGCCAGACGGTCCGGAATTGGGGATTCTCGAAGAGCTGCCGGTAGCGCGGCAGCGCGAGAATCTTGGCCAGCCTGACCGGCCCCTCGATCTCCGAGAACCGCTGCGGCGAGTTCTTCGGATGAAGGTAGTCATAACGCCCGCCGACGAAGACGCGCACTGTGCCCACGCCAAAGCGTTGCAGGTCGGGCAGCGCCGCCGTCATTTCGTCGCCACCTGCCGCCGTGGCCGCCGCCGGGGCTTTTCCGAGCCAGTGATAGATACCGACCCGGGCGGCGATGTCATTCTGGGCATACGTCGGCAGGACCGAGAGCAGCAGGCCCAGAACCGGCAGCCAGCCCGCACGCGCCCGTTTTCGCATCATGCTGGGTGATTCTAGCTGATATCCGCGACGCTGACGTTGTAGTATTGTGCATCCCATGCGCTTCCGCTCTGTCTGCCTGTTTGCCGGCCTGCTGGTTATCGGCGCCGCCGGCCTGCGCGCGCCGGCCGCGCCGGACATCGGTCTCTTTGCCAGCGTTAACGCGGCCAGCTTCTCCGACCAGCCGGTGGCGCCCGGCAGCCTGGTGTCGGGGTTCGGCGCGGGGTTGGCGGAGCACACTGTGACGGCGAAGTCGCTCCCGCTGCCGCGGGAACTCGACGCCGTGCAAGTGCTGGTCAACGGCGAACCAGCCCCGCTGCAGATGGTCTCGCCGGGCCAGATCAACTACGTCTTGCCGCAGAAAACTCCTCTGGGAACGGCCACGGTTGAAGTTACGCGCAAAGGCGAAGTGGTGGCGCGCGGGGTGGTGCTGGTCTGGCAGGTTTCGCCCGGTTTGTTCACGCGCGGCGGGGGCGGCGGCGGCCAGGGCGCGGTGGCCAACGCCGACTGGTCGCTCAACAGCGAGGAGAAGCCGGCGCGCCCGGGCGAATTCATTCACATCTTCGGCACCGGGGCGGGCGCGGTCACGCCGCCGGTTCCCGATGGCGCGGCAGCGCCGAGCGAGCCGCTCAGCCGGACCGTGTCGGTTCCCGAAGTTTTGATTGATGGCCAGCGCGCCGAGGTGAGCTTCAGCGGTCTGGCGCCGGGCATGGCGGCCACCTGGCTGATTGACGCCCGCATTCCGCCTGGAGTTACGCCCGGCCCGGGCGTCTCGTTGCGGGTGCGGCTGGCCGGGCGCCACAGCAATCGCGTCACGATTGCGGTGCGCTGACCGGCACCGACTTCCACGCCACCACGGCGTAATCCGCCGGACCCAGGAAATACTGGTTGAAGCGGTCGATGGCCGCGTCGAACTCCTTCCGGGGCGTCGTTGCGCCGCGCCCGTGCGGCAGCCGCGGCAGGCGCGATTCCGCCGGGCACTCGTTCAGCCACACCACGTCGGTCTTGGCGAAGCCCGCGGCTTCCGCCAGGAACAGCAGTTGCCGCGGGTGGATGGGATGCCGGTGCGACGGGTCCATCCAGAAGTAGCCGGCGATAGAGAGCAGACACTGCGGGTTCTGGGTTTCAAAGATGGCCACGCCCTCGGGGCGCAGCTTGCGGTGCGCCAGGCGCAGCAAGGCCACCAGTTGCTGCGGCGTCAGGTGCTCGATCACCTGGGCGCTGAACACGCCGCCCAGACTGGCGTCGGGTTGGGCTTTGAGGTAGTCGAAGAAGTCTGCCTGCTCCACCGGCGTGCCCCGCGACTGGGCGTGGGCTACCATCCGGGAGTTGCGGTCCACGCCGCGCGCGTCGATGCCGGCTTCGAGAAGCATGCGCACAAACTCGCCGCGGCCGCACCCCAGGTCGACCACCGGGCTGCGGTTGTGGAAGTAGGGCACGTAGACCGCCTGACGCTGGCGCACTCCTTCTTCGTCGCCGCGCAGCTTTTCTTCCATCTGGAAGTAGTCGAAGGCTTCCTCGATCGGAGCGCGCTCCGCCGCCAGCAGGTCTTGCACCGACTGGAGACCGGCCTGGAGCATTTGCAGATCCTGCTTCAGCTCGTTGCGCAAGCCGCGAACCTCCGTGGTCATTTGCTCCTGCATTCTGCATAGCTCGTCGCGCAAAGCGTGGAGGTCCTGGGCAAGGGCGCCCAGGTTCTGCTCCATCTCCTGGCGCACTGCGGCGGCATTGCTCTGGCAGGCGGAAGCCAGCCGCGCCTCGGCCTGAGTGAGGGCCGTGCCGAGCTGGGCAGTTTCGGCTTTCTGTCGTTCGGCGTTGGCCACTATCTGCTGCTGCAAGACCCCTGCCTGCTGCCGCCAGGCAGTGGCGACGCGGTTGAGCTCAAGAGCGACGCGGGTACGCTGCTCTTCCTGGTCTTGAGCGATGATGTCCATCTCGGCCCGCAGGCCGCTCAGCAGCTTTTCGTAAACCTCGCAGGCCGACTGCATCACGGTGAGGGAAGTCATGGCGGCGTAGTTGAAAACGCGCTGCTGGCGCACGTGCCAGTCCAGCCCGCGGGCCAGGGCCCGCTTGCCCAACTGGACGAGAGCGTTGTGCCAGCCGGGCGGGCGCGGGTTCACCCGGCCGATGCGGTCGTAGGTTTCGCGGAGCGTGGACACCTCAGCCTTTACCCAGGACCAGGGCATGGGCTGAAGCTCGGCGGGCTCCGGCTTCGGGCTGCCGGCGCGCGCCTGCTGGCGGACGGAGTGGAGCAAATCACCTAGGTCGGGCATGGTCGTCTCTCCCTGTTGGACAAGCGATGGTTACGCATAAAACTCGCGTGGGTAGCGTTCGCGAGGCGGCCCGGCCTTGCGCGCCAGAACCAGGATGGTGTCGCGGCTCCAGCTTTCATCGTAGCCCGCCGACACCAGTGCCCGGCGCAGCTCCTCCGGCACAGGCTGGGCGCCGTAGAAGTCGCGGGTCTCCAGGCGAACCACTTCGAAGCCGGCATACGTCAGCAGAAGCTGGGTTTCTTTCGGGGTATATTCCCGCGCGTGCCGGCCCCCGGTGTCGCCCTGCTGGCAGAGCAACAGTCGGTCCTTGGCGGTGCTGAGATAGACGCCGGCCTCTGCAAGCAGCGTGGCAAACTCCTGAGGTGTGTAGTCCTCGTTCACCGGGCGGCCATTTTCTCCCGTGGGTCGAAGGAAGGCGGGGAAGAAGTTGGGGTGGTCGCCGCGGGTGATGGCCAGCACGCTCTTCCAGCAGGCCGTATTGGGCGTTGAGAGCAGCAGGAAACCCTCCGGAAGCAAGATGCGGTTGATCTCAAAGAGCATGTGCATGGGGTCGTGGGCGAGGTGCTCGATGAGCTCGCAGCAGAGCACGGTGCGGAAGGTGTTGTTGGGGTAGGGAAACGGGTCGCGCTCGGCGTCGAATTTGTCGATGGCGAAGCAGTAGTGCTCGCCGTTGTGGGCGTGGACAATCTCGCACGCGTCCATCCGGCCACGTTCGCCGGCATAGGCGCCGCGAACTTCCCCGTAGCCGTAGTACTTGGCCAGCACCGGGGTCATTTGCAGGTAACAGCCCATCTCCAGCAGGCGCTCGGCCGGTCGGCCGCGGGGCACCCAGGCCAGCGATTCGGCGATGCGCTCCATGTGGGCGCGGGCGTAATCCTGCGCATCCGGGCGGTGAGTCCAGAAATTCAAGATGAAGTGCTCCATCGCCGGGCGCTCGAGCGGCAAGACCGCGCGGACGGGGGGTGAAGCGCCGCGGGCGTGCGGCGCCTCCACCGATTCGGCCAGGAGGTCCACCATCGCATCGGCGGCGCGCTCCCAGGAGCAGTGGGCGCGAACGAAAGCCTGGGCGTTGCGCCCCATCTGCTCGCGAATGGAGGGATGAGCGCCGAGCAGCTTCAGGTAGCTCGTGAGCTGGGGGATTTCGTTGGCATCGATGTCGGCCTTGGCGACGCAGTTATCCGGCCACTCGCCGAAGGCCCCGACGTTGGAGACGACGATGGCCTTGCCAGCGGCCATCTCGCGCAGCAAGCTGCCCGAAGTTTCTCCCGCTGTCGGGTAGCGCAGGTTCAGGCAGATGTCGGTAGCAAAAATGTAGTCCCAGAAGGTGTCCAGGTCGACGCGGCCGGTGCGGAGAACGTATTGCTGCAAGCCCAGCCGCTCGATTTCATCCTGCACGGGATAGTCGGGATGCTTTTCGCCCACCAACAAATAGTGGAAGGGTGGCAGCTCGCGCCGGGCGTCGGACAACGCTTTCAGGCAGGAGGAGATTCGTTTGTACGGCTTGACGAAGCCGAACGAGCCGATGAGCAGCTCGTCGGCTGGCAGGCCGAGCCGACGGCGCGCTTCGGCAACCGCCTCCGGCGGGGCCTCGATGCGCTTTACGCCGTGGCGGATCATGCGCACCGGCACGCCCAGGCCGGCGTTTTCGATCAAACCTTTCACGTAGTCGCTGTGCACGATGACGCCACGCGAGGCGCGCAGCAGGCGCCGGTTCAGGTTCAGGTTGTCATAGTCGGGCCCGGTGATGGCCTGCTGCACCAGCCGGGCGCGCTCCAGCGCCGCCGCGCCGCCTTCTTCTTCCACCAGACGGAAGTATTCCTCCCAATCGTTCTCCACGATGGTCACGTGCGCCAGCAGGTGGTGCAGGTTGAAGTCGTGCAGCAGCACGACGCCGGGATGGCGCAGAGCCATTCGATAGGCGAAGAGATGGAAAGGGTTGTTGGCGATGGCGTAGAGCAGGACGTCGTAGCGCTGCGGCCCGCCCCGCTTTTCGAAATCCTGGTAGGGATAAACATGCGCGCCGGCTTCGGCCACCGGCTGCTGCGCTGGGTCGATGAATACGTCTACCTCGGCGCGCTGGCGCAGGTACGGCAGGAGCTCGGAAGCATAGTCGGCCGTGCCGCTGTTCACCGGCGCCAGCGGCGTGAAGAAGGCGATGCGCATGGGCTGAATCTGAGGCACGGCTAGGTCCCCGAGGTTGAGCCGGTCACCGCCGGCACCCGCCCGGCGCGCTTCTGCACCGCGACGCGCGCGTGCAGGTTGGCCAGACCGGCGGTGTGGCGCGAGTCAACCACGCGGAAGGCCAGCACGTCGTCGAGCCAGTCGTGGCTGGCGCCGTCCACGGTGTGGGTGGCGGTGGTGAGCGTGTATTCGCCCGGCGCCAGCCAGCAGTCGAACTGATAGGCGACCTCCACGATCTCGCCCGGATGGCACGGGCCGAATTTGATTTTTTCCAACTCGGTATTAGTTCCATAGACGTCCACGCCAAGCCGGTTGCGAATCAGGATGCCCACAACGGGATCCGGATGGGCCTGGTAGAAGCGCACCAGCACGCGCACCGTGACGCTTTGCCCGGATTGCAGAAGAGCAATCGGCTGGCGCTGCGCGTTGAGAATCTGAATCTTCAGAATCTCCGCCGCGCCGTCTCCGTGGCGATGACTGTAGGTGAGGGGCGGCAGTTCCTCCTCGGCCAGGTCTTCCGGCACGGGCAGCGGCGCGGTCGCGCCCGAGTGCTGCTCGTAGCTGCGCTCGCGCGCCATCACAATCTCCTGGTAGCGGTTCACCACGGTGTTGGGATCGCCGTCCACGACCAGCTCGCCCTGGTTGAGCAGCAGGGCGCGGTTGCAGAGCATCTTCACGGCGCCGACGTCGTGAGAAACGAAAACGATGGTCACGCCCTGCTGCTGCAGCTGCTGGATGCGGCGCACGCAGCGGTTGGCAAAGATGGCGTCGCCGACGGCCAGCACCTCGTCAATCAGCAGGATGTCGGGGTCGACATGGATGGCGACGGCAAAGGCGAGCCGCACGAACATTCCGGTGGAATAGGTCTTGACCGGCTGGTCAATGAACTCGCCGATTTCTGCGAACCGCTCGATGAGCGCCATTCGCTCTTTCATCTCGTCGCGGGGAATGCCTTGAATCGCGGCGGCCAGATAGGCGTTCTCGCGGCCGGTGTGCTCGGGGTTGAAGCCGGAGCCGAGCTCGAGCAGGGCAGCGACGCGGCCTTCCACTTCGACGCTGCCGGTGCTGGGTTGCAGCGTGCCGGCGAGCAGTTGCAGCAGCGTGCTCTTGCCCGAGCCGTTGGCGCCGATGACGCCCAGCGTCGTTCCGGGCTCCACCTCAAAGGCCAGATTGCGCAGCGCCCAGAACGGGTGGTGGTAGACCTTGCGGCCGCGCAGCAGCATTTCCTTCAGGCGGTCAGCGGGCCGCGCATAAATCTTGTACATCTTCGAGAGGTTGCGAGCTGCGATGCTGGGCATCAGAGCACGTCCGCAAAGGCTTTGCGAGTCTTCCAGAACCACGCCGCGCCGAAAAAGAACACCGGCAGGCTGAAGCCGAGCAGCGCCACGGCGGTCTCCACGGGCAGCAGCGTTCCCTCCAGCAGCAGCAGCCGGTAGGCGCGCACGATATGAAAGAAGGGATTGAAGGCGAGCAGGGCACGCAGGTCGGGCGTGAGCGACGCTTCGGGGTAGCAGATGGGTGTCAGGAAAAACCACAACGTAAGAAGCACGCTGACCACTTGGCCGATATCGCGCAGAAAGACTCCCGCACTGGCCAGGAACCAGGCCAGCCCCAGCGTGAAGGCGAGGTGGCAGAGCATCACCAGCGGCAGCAGCAACACGATCGCCGGCAGCATGTGGCCGAACAGCAGGCGCGCCAGCAGAAAAAGTCCGAGCCCGATGAGGTTGGTCAGAAACGCCGACAGAACCAGGTTGGCCGGCAGAATCTCAATCGGAAACACAACCCGCTTCACGAAGTTGCTGTTCTCCACGATGACCGACTGCGAGCGCACCACCGGGTCGCTGAACGCCAGCCAGGGAAGGAATCCCGCAATGAAGTAGAAGGCGAAGTCGGTGAGGCTGCCCTGCGGGCCGAAGCGAACCTTGAGAATCGACGAGAAGAGGAAGGTGTAGGTGATAATCATCAGCAGCGGATTCAGCACCGCCCAGAGCGCGCCGCCGAGGGTGCCCTTATAGCGGCCCATCATGTCGCGCACCGCCATCGCCCAGAGGAGGCGGCGCTCCCGGTAGAGCGTGACAAACGGCGCCGCCAGCGTTGCGCGCAGCGCTTCCAGCCGCCGCGAGCCCATTCGCCGCACGCGGTAGCCGCCGTCAGGCGAGAACCAGAATTGCAGCCGCAGCGGCTCGACGCCTTTGTCGTGGAACCAGGCCACGTTTTCCTGCAAGGGAGAAATCTCCAGAACGTACTGGCCGGGCTGGCGCGGGACGCGGACGCGCAGATGCACCTCGACGCGGTCGCCCGGCGGCACGTCGGCGGGCAGCAGGCTGCGCAGGCCGTCGTAAACCGTATAGCGGCCGCGATGGTCAGTCCAGTGATAGCTGAGAAAGACCGGAACCTGGCCGTTGGTCGCCTGCGCGAGCCACACCCCGCCGCTGTTGTTGAGCAAGGACACACGCAGTGTGGCCTCTTCCCCAGGGGCGAGCCGCTCGGGCAGTTGCCAGTCGAGATAGCGGGCGCGGTAGACGCTCATGGAGTCGGATCCACTCCGAAATGTTTGGCGAGCGTGGACCAGCAACGGCTCCAGGTGTGCTCATTGATGACTTTGTTGTAGCCTGCCTCGCCCATCTCTTGCCTCAGTCGCGCGTCGGTTAGAAGCCGGGCCAGCGCTTCGGTCAAGCTCCCCGTATCCCCGAATTCTACCAGCAAGCCGTTGGAGCCGTGCGCAATCACTTCCGCGGTGGCCGGCGTGCGGGCGCCGATGACAGGTTTGCGGTTGGCCCAGGCTTCGAGATAGACCAGCCCAAAGGACTCGACGCGCGAGGGCAGAGCCAGCAAGGCGGCGGCGGCCAGCAGGTCGCCCTTCTCGGCGTCGGAGACCACGCCGAGGTCGAGCGTGTGCTCGGCCGACCAACTCGGGCGCGCTCTGCGAAAAGATTCGAACTCGCTCAGCGACGCCCCGGCCAGCACCAGCCGGGCGTGCAGGCCGTCGGCCCACAACCGCTCTATCGCCTCAACTAGGTGCATGGCGCCCTTCTCGTACGCTTTGGCGCCCAGGAAAAGCACTATGGGTTCTTCGATGCGGTGCTGCTCGCGAAAGCGCGCGGCGTTTCCCTGCTGCACGCTCTCCGGCTTGATTCCCAGGCAGTAGCGCTGAAGTTTTTCTTCCTGCACGCCGTGGCGCGCCAGCCAGCCGCGCTCGGCGTTGGTTGCGACCAGCACGGTGTCGCACTGGTTGAGCAAGTCAATCTGGAACGGGCGCAGATAGTGTCGGCGCACCACCGGATCGTCTTCCGGGCCGAGGTGTGTCGCGGGTGTGGCCACCACGCGCGCCCGGCGCGCACGCGCCGCCTGAATGCCCTCCCACATCAGAGCGTTGTAGGGCAGGGGACCGACGTGAACTTGTTCGAACGCCGCGCGGGCCAGCGCGCCGCGCAACTGGGGAACTAGGAACGACGGTGCGGCGTAGCGTGCCCGCAGCGCGGTGGAAGGGAGATAGCTCAGCAACCGTCCGGCGCGCCGCCGCCACTTCCGGTGCGCAATGAGCAGCCGTGTGATGGTGATGCCATCCAGCCGCTCCGTTGCGGCTTCCACGGCGCGATGCTGCGGCAGCCAGAAGTATTCGAGGTCGTAGGCGTTGGTGGTGAAGACCTCAACTGGACGACCCGCGTGCGCCAGCGAGGTGGCCACCTGGCGGACGTACCACTCGTAGCCCCCGCAAACAGGGTAAAACCTCGGCGCCACAAAAACAGTTTTCATTCGAGGCGCGCCTGGCGCGCAGTCCCTTCTCCCCAGCGCGAGATTATAGTCCAGGCTGAGACACTAGAAGAGGCGCTCGTTCGGGCGCAGGTTGCCGAAGCTGCCCACGTTGGCGATGGTGAAGACGAAGCGGTACTCGTTCTGGCTGCGCAGCGGCCCCAGGCCGAGTCGGCGGAAGGCAAAGGCCACGCCGCAGCAGTCCCAGTTGTAGCTGGTTTGCACGACCGAACTTGGCAGGTAATCCTGCCGGATGTCCCAGGCCACGCCGCCGGCGACGTTGAAGCCGTGGCGGTAGAGATTCCCGTAGGTGGCCAGTACCCAGAGCTGGTTGAAGCGCGGCTGAAACTGGTCGGGGTTGCGCAGCGTGTAGTGCGTCACCGCCACGCGCACCAGCTCGGTCAGCGTCAGGTTGACGCCCAGGCGCGTATTGAGGACCTTATGCCGGTTGGGGTCGTAGTCGAAGCGGAAATCGGTGTCGAGCCGGCCGCCGGGCATAATCTGCACCGAGTTGATGATGGGCGAGAAGCCGCGCGCCCGGTCGGCGTAGGCGAAGGGTGTGAGCGCAATCGTGGATTGAAAAACGTTGCGCGCGCCCTCCTGCAAGGCGTCGCCGAAATCGCGGTTGATGAAATACTTCTGCGCGATGCGCCAGCGGAGGAGCTCAAGCGGCTGGGCGTCGCCGCTGCGGCTCTTGCGGTACACCCGCTGGGTAATGCCGTACTCCACTTCGTTGGTGTTGGTGATGATGTCGCGCTCGTCGAAGCGGATGATCTCGCTGAAATCCTGGACGCCGTTGCGGTAGCGGTAGGTAACGTCAGGCTCAATGACATGCTTGTAGCGCGCGTGGCCGCGTTCGAAGATGCGCTCCAGCGACGGGAAGCGCACGTCCACCGACACCTCGCCGGTAATGCGCCGCAACCCTCGATTGATGACCGTGAGCCCGCCCGGCACCAGCGGGTCGGGCCCCTGGCGCGAGCCGTAGCGCATGGCGCGCACCCCGAAGGTCGGTGTGAGGCCGAAGTAGCGGCCCAGCCGCAGCGGCACGCTCACCCGCGGGTAGAGTTCGAAGCGCTGCACCAGCGAGGGGGTGTTGATGTCCGGGTCGTCGCGGTGCATCCCGCCGGCGTGGGCGTCGATGCTGTAGTAAACGCGCTGGCGGCGGAACCAGGGCAACGGGCGCGGCCGGGTGCCGATATCGAATCCTGGCCCGGTGAACAGCGTCACCGAGGTTTCCGGCTCGGCTTGGAAGAAGTTCTGGTAGCGGTGCACGTAGCCGTTGAAGTAGAAGGTGTCGGGGTTGTTGGTCAGGAAGGCGTCGGCCTTGACCTCCGACTGCACCGCTTCCAGGAACGTCTCGGCAAAGCCCAACCGGAAGCGCTGCGAACTGAGGAAGTTCAGGTCGGCCACGGCGCGGAAGCCGTGCGGCAGCAGGGCTTCGGCGAAGATGCGGGCGGTCTGGCCGCTCTGGTCGATGCCGATGCCGCGCTCGCTTTCCTGGGTGCGGCGCAGCTTGTCGGCGATGGCGCCGAAGTAGTTCACCTCCACGCGGCTCCTCACGGTGGGAATGGCGCGGAAGGTGGCCGACTGCGTCCAGCCGCCCTGGTTGTAAAACTGTCCGCCCACCTGCAAGTCGGCCTGCGGGCTGATGGCCCAGAAATAGGCGAGCGTGAAGTTGGTGCCGCGCAGCGAGTCGTTGCCGAAGGTCGGCCAGAGAAAGCCCGATTGGCGGGGCTTGTCGGCAATGGAAACGGCGGAGTAGGGCGAGTAGAGCACCGGCACGCCGCGGATCGAAAAGGTGGCGTGGTAGAGGCGGACGTCCTTGCCCGGCCGCACGTTGGCGCGCGCGCTCTGCAAGCGCCACTTGGGCTTGCCCGGGAGACAGTTCGTTACCCAGGCGTGCTCGAGCGTGTAGCTGCCGTCGGCGTGCCGCTCGACCTTCTCAGCCTCGATGTAGAACGGGTTGGTGGTGACCAGATACTGATTCGTGGGCTTGGGCGGCGCGCCCACTGTGCCCTCCACTCTGTGAAACGTGCCTTCGCCCGTGCTCAGCAGGTAGCGCGCTTCGGTGGCCTCCAGGCGGTCGTCATCGCGCTCGAAGATCACGTTCCCGCGGGCTTCCGCCACTTTGGTCTTCTCGTTGTAGGTGACCTCATCCGCCGTCAGCCGCATCCCGCGGTAGCGGATTTCAACGTTGCCCTGGAGCAGGAAGGTGTCGCCGGATTTCTGCTGTGAGGTGGCGAAGATTTCGACGATGTCGGCGCTGGGCGGCGGCTGCGCCGGCTGCTGCGCCGCCAGCACGGGTGCGAGAACGAGCAGCGCGCTGCTAGTCAACAAACTGAGCGGCCCGAGGCGGTTCATTCGTCGGTTCAGCGCGACTCCAACAGAAGGAGCGCCAAGCTAACACGCCCCGCAGGCCGGAGCAAGCCTTTCGTCGCCCCGGGGTCGAATCCTGGCATGGGTCTAAAATGCGTACGAACGCGTTCTGAACGCATTTCGCCCCGTGCCTGGCCCTTCCCCCATGTGGCCGTGGTGGTCAGGGCAGGGAAGGCGCAATCCAGCTCTTCCCCTGATGGCCGAAATTGAACAACTCGGGGTGCAAAATCTCCACCAGAATCTCCAGCGACTCGACCAAGCGCGGGCCGGGGCGGTTGAAATACTGATTGCCGTCGAGCAGATAAACGCGCTGCTCTTGCACGGCTTTGAGACCCGGCCAGCCCGGCTGGCGGGCGAGCGCGGGCAACTCCTGGTGCGCGCGCGGGATGTCGAAGCCGCAGGGCAGAATCAAGATGACGTCGGGGTCTTTCGCCCGCAGCTCGTCCCAGGACAGCCAGGGCGAATGCTTGCCCGCTTCGCCAAACAGGTTGACGCCGCCGGCCATCTCGACCAGTTCCGGCATCCAGTTGCCTGAGGCCATGAGCGGTTCAATCCACTCGATGCAGGCGACGCGCGGGCGCACGGCAACCTTCCGCGCTGTCTCCTCGACGCGCGCCATGCGGTCCTTGAGCCGCTGAACGAGCTGCCGGCCGCGGTCGGGAATCTCGAGCGCGTCGGCCACGCGCTGGATGTCGGCCCAAACATCGGCCAGGGCGTTGGGCTGGAGCGACACGATGGTGGCGCGGCAGTCGGTGAATTGCTCCACCGCCCGCTGGACGTCTTTCAGGCTGACGGCGCAGACCTCGCACTGAGTTTGAGTGATGATGTGCGAGGGTTGCAGGCGTCGCAACGCGTCGGCGTCAACCTGGTAGACGCTCAGGGCCTGTTCCAGCACCGCCTTGACGCGCTGGTCGATTTCGTAGCTTGTCCCCTTGGTGTTGAACTTGGGATGGGTGCAGACCGGCAGGCGCTCCACCCCGGGCGGATAGTCGCATTCGTGCGAGCGCCCCACCAGTTGTTCTTGCAGCCCCAGCGCGCACACAATCTCCGTGCTGCTGGCAATCAACGACACAATGCGCGCAATTTCCATGCGAACAATCTGTCATCCCGAGAGGCGTTTCGACTGTGGCGGAACGCCCCCGAGGGATCTGCTCTTAGAACTCTACCCGGGCACCGGCGCGGAAGGTGAGCTTCAAGGCCGGGTAGCCCAGCGCCTCCATGTAGTTTTGCTTGAGCAAATTCTCCACCACGCCGAAGTAGGTGAGCCGGTGCGACGACCGATAGGTGCCCGCCATGTCCCATTTGGTGTAGGGCTGGCTCGAAGTCAGTGGCGGTTCGAGCGCGGCGAAGTCGCTGTCCACCCGCCGGCCGACGAACACCGCACTGGTCGAAAGGTTCAGCCGCCGCCAGTCCCAGAACAAGCGCAGCGAGCCGGAGTGCCGCGGGCGACGAAAAAGCGACTGGCCTTCACCAAAGACCGGGTCTGTGGGGTTGGCGCTGCGGGTGACCTGCGAATCGAGCCAGGTGTAGCTCCCGACGCCGCGCAGGCCCCAGCCGGGCGCGAGCTCCAGGACGACTTCGGCGCCGCGGGCGCGCGTGCGCTCGACGTTGAAGAACGAGCCCGTGAAGGGAACAAAGCTCAGGACGCGAAAAGCGATGAGGTCGCGCCAGTGGTTGTTGAACCAGTTCACCTCCAGCTTGGCGCGGTCGCGCCAGAAGCGCTGCTCGAGGCCGGCGTCGAAGCTGCGCACCCGCTCCGGCGCCAGGTCGGGATTGCCGAGGACAAACGGGCCGGCGCTGAATGATTCCTGCAGGCTGGGCTCCTTGATGCCGAGGCCGAAATTGAACTTGAGCTTGGTTGCGCCGACGGCGTCGCTGCCCGATCGCAGTTGGTAGGCGGCCGAGCTGCGAGGAACGAGCGAGGTGCCGAAGCCGTCGTTGTCCTCGATCCGCAGGCCGTTGGTCAATGTCAGCCGCCGCCAGATGCCCTGGTGCTGGACGACCCAGCCGAAGTTGTCGCGGCCTGCTTTGGTGGGCACGCCGCCAAAGAGTCGGTCGCCGAACTGGCCGCGTTCCCCATCCCATTCAAAGGCGAAGGTGAACTCATGCAGGCCGATCCCTGAGGGTCGGCCCAGGCGCACGTCGCTTTGGTAGCTGACCTGGTGGCGGCGGACGTGGTTCAGGAAGTCAAAAGGGAAATCAAAGAAAGGGAAGGGCGCCGTGTGTCCATCGAAAGTGGGGACGAAGGGCGGGTCTTCGAAAAGATTTCGGGACACCTGTCGCGAAGCGGCGAAGCTGTAGCGCAGTTGCTGCTCCCACGCCGAGGTCGTTTGATTGCGCAGCACGAGCGCGCTCGCGGTGTCGCGCCGGCGCAGGAAGGAATCTGAGTCCGGCCGACCGAAGGCCGTCTGACCGGGCGTGCCCACGCGGCCCAGCTCTCCGCGCAGAATGGCACGCAGGGTGGTCTTGGGGTTGAGTTCCAGTCCGAGGTTGGCCGAAAGCGTGGTGTCGTGAAAGGCGTTGTTGGGCTCGCGGTTGTCAGTCGAGAAGCGCGCCCAGCCGAGCGCGTAATCAAAGCGCGCCAGTTGCCCGCTCAGGCCGGCGCGCGTCTGCCAGGTGTCGTTGTTGCCACCTTCGGCGCCCAGCGTCCAGCGCGGCGCGCGTGTTTCCGAGCGCCCGCGAGCGGTGAAGAGCTGCACCACGCTCGCCATCGCGTCCGACCCGAACAGCGCCGACTGGGGACCGCGCACCACCTCGATGCGCTCCAGGTTTTCCGGCGTCCAGACCGAGAAATCGAAAAAGCCCCCGGGCTCGTTGAGCGGGACGCCGTCAAGAAAGATTTTGTTGTGGTCGCTTTCGCCGCCGCGCACGAAGAGCGTGCTCGTCGTACCGAGCCCGCCGAGCCGCGTTGCGGTGGACGCAGGCAGGGCGCGCAGCAGGTCAATGACGGAGGGCGCTTGGCGGTTTTCAATTTCAGTTGCGGCCAGCACGCTGGTGTTGGAGCCGAGTTGACTGGTGGGGACTTCGGTGCGCGTGGCGGTAACGACAATCTCTTCCTGCACCGGCGCCAGCGGGAGTCGAATTTCTATGTGCCCGGCTGGCTCCACCGGCTGCGTCACCCGGCGGAAGCCGACCAACTCCGCGCTGAGCGTGAGGGAGCCTGTGGAAAGGGCTGGAAAGCGGAACTCACCCTGCGAGTCAGTGAGGGCGCGGGCGACTTCAGCGCCGTTGGTGTCGAGCAGCCGCACCGTGACCCGCGGCAAGGCGCTGCCGTCGGGGTCCACGACTCGGCCTGAGATGACGGAGGCTTGCGAGAGAGCGGCGAGAGGCCAAGCAATCAGGAGACAGGCAAAAACAAATCGAGCGGTCATGGCGTCCTCCTCCCCGGCGAAGGGGAAACGCGATTCGGTTCCGACCGGTCTCCTGGCTTGATGGCAGCAGCGGAGCCGCGCCTTCCCGCCCCGACAAGTCGGGACAGTGGCTTGCGTGCTGGGTCATCGCCATCTCACAGTCGCGCGGCGGCTCAGGCCTTGCCCTCGAGCCCCGACGGCAGTTGGGGCGAAGGGTTCCTGATTCCCGTGCATCGGAACCGCGTGAAGATTTTCTTCCGGTCTTGCGCTAGTCGGCCTTGGGCTCGGGCGCCCCACCTCCTTCCGGTCGTAGCACCACGCGCGGCCGTCCGGTTTCGGGATGCACCAGCACATCCAGCTCGGTGGCGAAAACTTCTTCCAACAACTCGCGTTCAAAAACCTCCGCCGGGGGGCCGTAGCGCAGCGGGCGGCCTTGGCGGAGGAGCAGAACGGTATCGGCGAACTCCGCTGCTAGGTTTAGTTCATGGGTTACCAGCGCGATTCCATGGAGTTCGCGCCGCGCCAGCCCCTGCACCAGGCGCATCAGCTCGGTTTGAAAACCGATGTCGAGGTGCAGCGTCGGCTCATCCAGCAGCAGCAGTTCAGGCTGCTGCGCCAGCGCCCGAGCCAGCACCACCCGCTGGCGCTCACCGCCAGAAAGCTCCTGCACCAGACGGTCGGCCAGCGCTCCGCTCCGCGTGATATCGAGCGCGCGATGCGCGACCGCCACGTCCTGCGGAGTTTCAAGTCCGAGCATCCCCAGCCGCGCATGTCGGCCTTGCAGCACGAACGGCAGCACGCGAATGGGAAACAGCAGCGGGCTTTCCTGCTGCACCAGCGCGATGCGGCAGGCGCGCTCACGCAACGGCAGCGATCGCACCGGCCGCCCGTCAATCAGCACCGCGCCCGCCTGCGGCTCCAGCAGTCCGGCGAGCAAATGCAGCAACGTGGACTTGCCGGAGGCGTTTGGCCCGACGATCGCCAGCAGCTCGCCGCGATGCAGCGAGAAGTTGACCGCGCCCAGATGGAAGTTCGGATAGGCGTAACTCAACTGGCGGACTTCGAGCAGCGTCGCTTCGCTCACCGTGCCGCTCCTTCCGCGCCCGCCGCCAGGCGAGTTCGCAGCAAATAGATGAAGACCGGCGCGCCTGCCAGCGCCATTACCGCACCGACAGGAAGTTCGGAGGGCGCGAGCACGGTGCGGGCCAGCGTGTCGGCCGCCACCATCACCACCGCGCCGCTCAGCGCCGCCGCCGGCACCAGCAGCCGGTAGTCGCTGCCGAAAATCAACCGCACCAGGTGCGGCACCAGCAAACCGACATAGCCGATGGAGCCGCTCACCGAAACCGCCAGGCCGGTGGCCAGCGAGGCGGCGAGATACACCACCATCTTAGTGCGGCGCACGTTCACGCCGAGGGCTTCGGCTTCCGTTTCGCCGCTGAGCAGCAGGTTCAAGTCGCCGGCCACGTAGTAGACCGCGGCGATGGCGCCCAGAATTACGAGCCCCAGCCAAAGCATGGCCATCGGCGCCGGCGGGTTGCTGAGGTCTCCCATCAGCCAGAAGACAAACCCGCGCAGGTCACGCCCCGAAAGCCAGTACAGAAGGAAAACGATGAGTCCGGAAAGAAATGACGCCACCACGATGCCGGCCAGCAGCAGCGTATAGGGGGCGAGTTCAGCGCGGCGCTGGCCCAGATAGTAGACGGCGGCAATCGTCGCCAGCGCGCCGAGAAAAGCGGCGGCCGGTGCCAGCACCGAGGCGACGAAAAGAGAAAACAGAGCCCCCAGAGCGGCGCCGCTGGAGACGCCGAGCACGAACGGGTCGGCCAGCGGGTTGCGCAGCAACGCCTGGTAGCCGGCGCCGGCCACGCTCAGCGCCGCGCCGACAATAATCGCCAGCAGGATGCGCGGCAGGCGGACGTTGAGCACGATGGCGCGGTGCTCCATGGAAACGATGCCGTCGGCGCCGGTCAAGCCGCTCCAGAGCGCGGCGCCCACTTCCTTCGCCGGCAAGTCGGCGGCGCCGACCAGAAGCGCCGCGAAGCTCAGCAGAAAGAGCACGCCGGACAGCGTCAGGCAGACGCGAACGATATGGGTGCGGGTGAGCACGGCCGCGGTCATCGCCGCGCCTCCGGGGCTGGCGATTGCGAGTGCAGTTGCCGCGCCAGGTCGTCGAGGGCGTCCACAATGCGCGGGCCCGGCCGCAGCACCGCCTCATCGAGCCAGATCACGCGGGCGCGCACGCTCCGCCAGGCCGGCTGCCGGCGGACTTCCGCGAGGCGGGTTTCAATGGCCGGAATGCGGGGCAGCACCAGATAGTCGGGGTTCGATTCGATGACGGTCTCCAGGCTCAGGCGCGGCCAACTCTCTTTCGTGCCAGCGGTGACGGACTGCGCGCCGGCGCGCCGCAGGACGTCGTTCAAGAAAGTGTCGCTGCCCACGGTGATGAGCGGCTCAAGCCAGATGACGAAGAGCACGCGCGGCTGCGGGCCGCCGGCGGCGCGTTGCTCGATACCCGCCAGTTGCGCTTCCAGGCCCGCGGCCAATTGCTCGCCGCGCTCCGGCACGCCCAGCAAGTCGGCCACGTGGCGGATGGAAACGAAGATGTCGGTCACGCTGCGGGGATCGACGCCGTAAAGCGGAATGCCGGCCTGTTCGAGGGCGCCGACGATTTCTCGAGGATTGCCGAGCGTGGTGCCGATGACGAGGTCGGGTTGCAGCGCCAGCAGCGTTTCCAGGCTGGGGTTGGCGACGTCGCCCACTTTGGGTTTCGTGCGCGCCGCCGGCGGCTGATCGCACTGGTTGGTCACCGCCACCAGGCGGTCTTCGAGTCCCAGCGCATAGAGGATTTCGGTCACGTTGGGCGCCAGCGAGATCACCCGCTCGACCCTCGCCGGCACGCGCACCGTGCGGCCGGTTTCGTCTACGACGGTGCGCTGGGCCTGTGTCGCCAGCGGGAAAGCGGCCAGCAGCCCAATCAGGGCGACGATGCGTTGGCACATTCCCAATCTCAAGTTTGAAATCCAAACAAAAACGCCTCAACTCTCGCCGAGGAGTTGAGGCGCTCAAACCTGGGCTCACACTCTCTCTCGCGAAGAGTGTCCGCCGTGAAGGCCCGGGCAGGTCTCCTGACTGACGGCTCCCCAGGTTCGGGATGGGCGCTTCCCGTCCCGCCCATTTCTTGAGTTCGGCAGGCTGGTTAGCCTCACCGAATGGGCAGGATCCTTCCCGGTTCTCAGCCGGTGGCTCAGGAAGCGCAGCCGATCACAGTGGCGGGACCGTGGCGGATTCGCACCGCCTTCCCTGCCTGCCCCGATGTTTTCTATCGGGGTATCTGAGCCTCGTCCCGATGAACCTCATCGGGACGCGAACGCAGCGAGTCTACGCCCCGGCTGCGCCCGTGTCAATCGCTGCTGTGGTAAATTGCATCCAAGAAACGAGAGGAGATAGCCGATGAAGCCAGCAGCGTCATTCGCCTTGCTTATCGTTCTCCTGCCAGTGGCTGCTCGGGCACAGACCACGCCGGCCAGGGCGGGAGAAGTCTCCGCGCTGCTGCCCGTCGGGCGCATCCAGCGCGGCGCGAACGCAGCCGCGGAAGCCAAGCTGCACGACGAGCTGCTCTGGCGGGACTGGTTTGAGACGGCAGCGAAGGGCCGCGCGCGGCTGGCGCTGGTGGATGGCTCGCAGGTCAACGTCGGCTCGGAGGCTCGCCTGCAAGTGCTGCGCGCCACCAGCGCCACCCAGCAAACCGAGCTCGAGCTCCAGTTCGGCAAGATTCGCAGCCAGGTGACGCAACGTCCGGCGGGCGAAAAATTCGAGGTCCGCACCAACAGCGCCGTCATCGGCGTCATCGGCACGCATTTCTATGTCAGCTACGCGGGGGTGTTGAGCACGGTCATCAACTTCGGCGGGCAGGTCGGGGTGCGCAACGCCGACCCTGCCGTGGCCGGGGAAGAAACCTTGCAGCCCTTTGAGCTGGCGGAAATCGAGCCGGGCCGGCCGCCGCGCAAGCGCTGGGCCACGCCGGAGGAGCTGCGCCAGGCGCTGGAAGACACGCTGCCCGGCCCCGTAACCGGATTCGATCCCTGGACCGCCACCCCCGGAGCTTGCGTCAACGCCATTGCCCGTGACCCGCTCCGCGCAGCGACCGGTGCGGCCGCCTTCGCCTCCACGCCTTTCTTCGAGGTGAAGCCGCAAGCCTGTTCGGCGCACGACATTCAGCCGGTGCGCATCTGCGTGCCGCCGGGAACAGAGCCCGGCGTTTACGACTACGCGCTCAATGCAGCCGACGGCACGCAGCGCTGGGGCGGTTTCCTCGTCCGCCCGCCGGCCCCGCTCGACGGCGCCCGGCTGGTCTATTCGCCCGAGATGCCTCCGGGCGCAACTCAAATCGCTCGTGTGGTGGACCGCGAAGGCCAGCCGCTCCCCGGCATCCCGGTTCGGATTCGCCGCGGGAGCGACGAGATAACCACCAAGACCGACGACAAGGGAGAGATCAGCATCACGACGTTCAAGTACGACATGAAAGGTCAGGTGGTGACGCTGGAGGTGATTGGGCAGCCCGCCGCGGCTCCTCCGGCCGAGCTTCCGCAGGGACGAATCCGAATTGTCGACAACTTCGAGCCTGCCACTTCGGTTCCCGATTTTTCCGAGCGCGGCGGCGTGCTCAACCTCCCCGGTGAGGTCCGCGGCGTGAAGCTCGGTTCGCTCGACCTGCCGGTGGCCCGCACCACTACGCGCGACGGGCGCACCGTGAGCACGGTCGCCATTCCTCCCGACGCACCCGGCGGTAACCAGCCGCTCGAGATTGAAGACGCGGCGGGCGAGCGCCAGCGCCGCTCCACCCTGGTGTATGAAGTGCTCGCCGCCCGCCTCGACCAGGCGCAACTGCGGAGCTTTAACGAAACAGCCGGCGAGTTCCTGGTCTGCGTCGGCCCCGGCGAGCGCAAGGGCAAGGTCCGTGCCCGCATTACGGCCACCGGCCCGGTGCACTTCCGCGGCCAGGGCGGGAAAGGCAAGCGCTACGAGCGCGCCTTCGCCGTCACCCCCACCGGCCTGCTGCGAATTCCGTTTCAGATTCAAGCCGAAAAGGGCGGACCCGGAGTCGGAATTCCTTTCACCTTGACCTTGCAGCTCACTGAGGACTAGTGCCGTTCGAACTCTTCGGGAGCAGGTCCGAGGTTTGCCACAGCATCCGGCGTTCCAGAAAGGAGTTGGAACGGTACTACTCCGCAGGGCGCGGGCGGCGGTGCATTTGGATCTCCCGCCCATTGTCGTGGAATTCGACCTTATCCATCAATTCCCGGATCATGAAAAGTCCGCGGCCGCTGAAGCGCTCGAGGTTTTCGGGCGCGGTGGGGTCGGGGACGCGGCTGGGGTCGAAGCCGGGGCCCTCGTCGCGGATGCTGACCCAGAGGCCTTCGCCCGGGTCGAGGCGGCAGGCGACATGGATGGTCTTGCGGGGGTCGAGCTTGCTGCCGTGTTTGACCGCGTTGTTCAGCGCCTCCCGCAGAGCCAGCCGGATTTCGTCCACGTCCCCGCAGGAGAACGGGGCGCTTTCTACGGCCTTAATGATTTCCTGCAGGACGGAGTCGGCGGATTGGGGCGTGGCCGGCAGGCTGCGTTGCAGCGTCCGGCGACGCGGATTCCCCGCACCTCCCTGCGCGCGCCCCTCTTCGGTCCCGGGCATGCGGGTCGACCCCTCCTGCGGCCCGCTACCGCCGTTCCTGCCCTAGCCACGAGTTCCCCTCAGGAACGGCGTTGTGCTTGCCTCGACCACTCTACCTGCGTACGGAAGAACGACGGAACGGCGCTACCGGTTCTTCCACTGCGGCTTGCGCTTTTCCGCGATGGCCCGCAAGCCTTCCTGCGAGTCCTCCAGCTTGTAGAGCTCGTTCAAGAAGAGGTTGTGGGAATGCTTGAGCGACGCCTCCAGGTCCATCCCCAGGCCTTCGTAGATGGCCTTCTTGGTCATCGAGAGCACCGGCGCCGAGTGCTGGGAGATGTTGGCCAGCAGCATCTCCACCGTTTTTTCCAGCTCTGCTTCCGGCACCAGCTTGTTCACCAGCCCCAGCTCGCGCGCTTCCTCGGCCGAGAGCGCCTCACCGGTCAGCAGCATCTCCATGGCGCGCTTGGGGCCGATGATGTAGGGGAAGATGCTGGTGGCGAAGGGCGGGAACATCCCCAGCACCTTGATTTCCGGCTGGCCGAACTTGGCCCGCGGCGTGGCGATCACCATGTCGCCGAACGCCGCCAGCTCGCACCCGCCGCCCAGCGCCGGGCCGTTCACCGCTACCACAATCGGCTTGCCCACCTCCAGCGAAGCCTTGAAGACCCGCGCGAACGCGTCCAGCATCTGGAACACCCGCTGCACGCTGTACTCGGGGATGTCCACCCCGCCGCAGAACGATTTCGAGTCCTTGACCGCTTGCAAGAGGATGACCTTGACATCCGGGTAGTCGTGCAGCTTCTCGATGGCCATGCCGATTTCGGTGAGCATCTCGGCGTTGAGAATGTTGTGCGGCGGGCGGTTGAGCGTGATGCGCGCCTGGCCGTCGCGCATCTCCCATTGGATGAACTTGTAGCCTTCGCGCTCTTTCCTCGATTCGCCGCCGAAGAGCTCATTGGTGACTACTTCGACCATGATTCACCTCGCGCCCACCACCTATGCCGCACTGAAACTCACCGCCATCCCCAGGCCGCCACTGACGCACAGCGTGGCCAGCCCGCGCTTCGAGCCGCGCCGTCGCATCTCGTGCAGCAGCGTGACCACAATGCGCGCGCCGCTGCAGCCGATGGGATGCCCCAAAGCGATCGCGCCCCCGTTCACGTTCAGCCGCGCCGGGTCAAGGTGCAGCTCCCGGTCGCAGGCCAGCACCTGGGCGGCGAACGCCTCGTTCAATTCTAGTAGGTTGAAGTCCTCTTGGCGAGCACCAGTTTTTTTCAGCAACTGTTGCACCGCCGGCACCGGCCCCAGGCCCATCCGGCGCGGGTCAACCCCGACGGTCACCCACGCCTCCACCCGCCCCAGCGGCTGGAGCTTTTCCTCCTTCAGCAGGCTTTCGCTCACGAGCACCAGGGCCGCGGCGCCATCGGTGATCTGGCTGGAATTGCCCGCGGTCACGGTGCCGTCCTTCTTGAAGACCGGCGGGAGGCCGGCGAGTTTTTCGGCCGTGGTGTCGCCGCGAAAGGTTTCATCCTGCTCCATCAGCCGCGTGCCTTTCTTGTCCGGCACTTCCACGGGAACCACTTCCTCGGCGAAGCGGCCGGCCTGCCAGGCCTGGGCCGCGCGCTGCTGGCTGCGCGCTGCAAACTCGTCCTGTTCTTCGCGCGAAATCTTGTACTCCTCCGCCAGAATCTCCGCCGTCTCGCCCATCACCAGCTCGGAGAGGGGGTCGAGGAAGCCGTCGCGGTACATTCCGTCGGTCAGCTGCTGGTGGCCCATTTTCATTCCCCAGCGTGCGCCTTCGACGAAGTAGGGCACGCGGCTCATCGATTCCGTGCCCCCGGCCAGCACGCAGTCGGCTTGACCCATCAGAATTCGTTCCGCCGCCAGCACCAGCGACTGCAAACCCGAAGCGCACGCCTGATTCAACGTCAGCGCCGGCACCGGCACCCCCACCACCGGCCCTAAAGCCCGCACGCCGATCTGCCGCGCCACGTTCGGCCCGCCTCCGGCCTGCCGGGCGCAGCCGAAGATGACTTCCTGCACGCGGTGCGCTGGCAGCCCGGCTCGCTCCAGCGCCGCGCGCGCCACCACGACGCCCAGATCAGCGGCGCTCAACTCGCGCAGTGATCCGCCGAACTTGCCCATCGGCGTCCGCACTGCGCTCACAATGTAAGCCGCCCCGGCCATTCGCGCGGGCCGACTACCCCTTGAGGCTGAACTGCAACGTCAGCCCGCTGATTTCCAGGATGTCGTCGTCCTTGAGCTCGTAGCGGTCTTTGAGCGGCTGCTTATTGACCTGCGGGCTGCCGCCAAGCGGCGTGATGACGTAGGTTTCGCCCTTGCGAGTGATGGTCGCGGCCACCTTGGGCTTGAACCAGCCCTTGAGTTTGATGGTGGCGGTGTCGGACTTGCCGATGATGGAGGTCGCCGCCTCCAACCGGTACTCGGATTGGTCCGCCTTTCCCGCCAGCACCGCCAGCACGCCGACCCTTGCCGCCGCGGCGGGCTGGACCATCGCCGCAGCCTTGGGGACCGGCGCCGCTCCGGGCGCCGCCTTCTGCTCGGCAGCCTGCGCGGTGATCTTTGCCATCAGGTCGCGCTGCGCCTTGGTGTCGAGGAAGACTGTGCCGCCCAGTTCCGGCAGCACTGGCTCCTCGGCCGAGGGCCCCGACTCCGCCGCCGCCACCTCTTCCTTGTCGGCGCGCTGGAAGACCAGCGTGTGCTTGCCGATGCCGATGGCGTCGCCGTTCTTCAGCGTGTGGCGGCTAACGAGCTGGCCGTTGACCAGCGTGCCGTTGGTGCTCTGCAGGTCTTCGAGGATGAAGTTATCGGCGTCGCGGAAGATGCGGGCGTGGTGGCTGGAGACGGCCGGGTTGTCGATGACCACCGTGTTATCGGGCGTGCGCCCGATTTTTACGATCCCGGTCGCGACCGGCACTTCCTTCAGCACCCGGTCTTCGTATTTCAGAATCAGCTTGGCCATTGCACCCTCCTTGAATTCATCCTCGCAACCAGTTCCACACTTCCTGCCAGAACGTTCCGGCGACGTACACCACGACGACAGTGATGTTGTCCGGGCCGCCGTTGTGGTTGGCGGTTTCGATGAGGTAGTCGCAAATCCGTTGCGGCTCGCGCAGCGTATCAATGGCGCGCGCCAGCCCGGCGTCGGTCACTACGCGTGTCAGGCCGTCGCTGCACAGCAGCAGGTAGTCGCCCGGACGCAGCGGGATTTCGCTGACGTCCACTTCGACGCTGGGCTCCTGCCCCAGGGCGCGCAGCAGGACGCTGCGCTGCTTGGATTCCTCCACTTGGTCGGCGCGCAGCAGGCCCGCCTTCACCTGGGCCTGGACCAGCGAGTGGTCTTCGGTGATGGGCTCGAGCTTCTGCTGGTGCCAGAGGTAGGCGCGGCTGTCGCCCACGTGCGCGATGCTGGCGATGCTGTCCCCAATCCAGGCGCCGACAACCGTTGTGCCCATGCCGGCCTTCTTGCGGTCTTCCTGGGCGCGCTCGTAGATGGCGCGGTTGGAGGCCCGGATAGCCTCGGCCAGGCGCACCGTGCGCTCCATATAACCGCCGGTGTCGCCTCCGGGCTTGCCGGAGGGAGGGGTGCCGTTCAGGTAGCTTTGAATGGTTTCGATGGCCATCTGGCTGGCGACCTCGCCGGCTGCGGCTCCGCCCATCCCGTCGCAGACTACAAACAGCCCGCGAGCCGGGTTCGACGCGTAGGCGTCTTCGTTCAGGGAGCGTTTCTGCCCGACGTCGGTGGCCGCCCCCACGCGCAGTCGCATTGGCCCCTCTTCCCACCCGGACGAGGGCGACGGCAAGGCTGGATGTCCGCAGTCCTCGTCTGTGGCGTGGGATTCTACCCACAAACCGAGCAGCAAACAACTGGCGGGAAGGCAAAAGTGGGCTGGGTCAGAGGGTCAGCGGGCGGCGGCGGCGGTGGCTTGCTGGAGAAGCTGCTGGATGCGCGCTTCGGTCTTGCCGTAGTCGCCCTCGCCGATGGCAACGTACACAATCTGGCCGTTCGCGTCGATGAGGTAGATGGTCGGCCAGTACTCGTTCTGGTAGCGGTTCCAGGTGTCGAAGTCGTTGTCGAGCACGACCGGGAAGGTGATGCCTTGCTTGCGGATGGCTTTCTTGACGTTTTCGAGCTTGCGCTCGTGCTCGAGCTCGGGCGCGTGGACGCCGATGACCACCAGCCCTTGCGGGCCGTACTTTTCGTGCCAGGCCTTCACGTAGGGCAACACGTTCTTGCAGTTCCAGCAGGCGAACGTCCAGAACTCGACGAGCACCACCTTGCCGCGCAGCTCGGAGAGCTGCAGCGGCTCCTCGGCCGGCGTGTTGAGCCAGCCCTTCTTGGGCAGCTCCGGCGCGATCCGTGGCCGCACGTCCTTGCCCGTGCCCAGCGCCGGCGGCGCGCACAGCGCGGCCATCACTAGAACCACCATCAGGTTTTTCATACGCGACTGGATAAACCGACTGCTCATGCGGATTCAGCTTCCCTGCGACTTTATCCGACCCTCGGCGCAAAGTCAAAGACGCCGGCGGCGGTTCGTGTAGAATAGCGCGCGATGCTGGAGCTGGGCTACGTCCGTGAGCACTTCGACGAGGTGCGTAAGGCCTTGGAGAGCCGAGGTCTGGCCGATGTTGACCTGAACAACTTCCTTCTGCTCGACCGGCAGCGCCGCAAAGCCATCACCGACGCCGAAGCGCTCAAGGCCGAGCGCAACCGCGCCAACGCCGAAATCGGCCGGCTGAAGAGGAAAGGCAAAGACGCCTCGGCAGTGATGGAGCAGATGAAGCAGAAGGCGGCGCGCGCCAAAGAGCTCGACGCCCAGGCCGAGGTGCTCGACGCCCAGATGCGCGAGCTGCTCCTGCGCATCCCCAACCTCCCGCACGCGAGCGTCCCCGTAGGCCGCACGCCGGCCGACAACGTCGAGGTGCGCCGCTGGGGCAGCCCGCCGAAGTTCGACTTCGCGCCCAAGGCCCACTGGGAATTGGGCGTGGCGCTCGGCCTCGTCGATTTCGAGCGCGCCAGCAAGATTGCCGGGGCGCGCTTTGCCGTCTATACCGGCGCCGGCGCACGGCTGGAGCGGGCGCTGGCGAGCTTCATGCTCGATGTTCAGACGCGCGAGAACGGCTACCAGGAGGTGCTGCCGCCGTTCGCGGTCAACACGGCCTCGCTGGTCGGCACCGGCCAGTTGCCGAAGTTCGCGGGCGATCTCTTCAAGCTGGAGGGCACGGATTTCTGGCTCAGCCCGACGGCGGAAGTTCAAATCACCAATCTTTTTCGCGACGAGACGCTCGACGGCACAAAGCTTCCGCTCAAGCTCTGCGGCTGGACGGCCAACTTCCGCTCCGAAGCCGGCAGCTACGGCAAGGAAACGCGCGGGATTGTGCGACAGCACCAGTTCCAGAAGATTGAGCTGGTGGAGTTCACCCGGCCGGAGCAGAGCTACGACGAGCTGGAGTCGCTCACACGCGACGCGGAAAGCATTTTGCAGAAGCTCGGCCTCGCCTACCGCGTGGTGGCGCTGTGCACCGGCGATCTGGGCTTCGCCGCCGCCAAGACCTACGACATCGAAGTCTGGCTGCCCGGCCACAACGAGTACAAAGAGATTTCCTCCTGCTCGAACTTCGAGGCCTTTCAGGCGCGCCGCGCCGGCATCCGCTGCCGCATCCCCGGCAAAAAAGGAAGCGAGTATGCGCACACCCTGAACGGCTCCGGCCTGGCGGTCGGCCGCACCTGGATGGCGGTGATTGAGAACTACCAGCAGAAAGACGGCTCGGTCGTCGTCCCCGAGGCGCTGCGCCCTTACCTCGGCGGGGTTGATCGTTTGACGCCCGACACCGGCCTCTCCCTAAACTCCTTCCTCTAGTTTCTTTTGTCACCCCGAGTCCGCCGCGGCGGGCGAAGGGTCTCAGCGAAGAGGATCGGCAACCAAGCAGACACTTCAGAGCTCGATGGGGTTACTGTTTGTTGTTCGGAAAGTAATGCACCTTCGCCGAGGCGACTTGCGGCTCGAACTGAATCGTGGTGTGCGTGATGCCGAACTCGCGCGCCAGCACTTCGTTCAACTGGGCGAGGATTTGCTCGCTCTCGCGCGTCGACATTTCGCCGATGCGCACGTGACAGGAAAGCGCCGGCGAGTGCGCGGCCAGCGACCAGATGTGGACGTCGTGGATTTCGAGTACCCCGGGAACTTTGAGCATGGCGCGGGCCACCGTTTCAATATTCACGCCCGGCGGGGCGCCTTCGAGCAGGATGTTCGTGGTTTCTTTGATGACGCCCCAGGACGACCACAGCACGGCGACGCCGATGGTCACGCCGAGCAAGGGGTCGAGCCCGAACCAGCCGGTGCGCTCCATCGCCAGCGCGCCCACAAGCACGGCGAAATTGGAGGCTGCATCACCGGCATTGTGGATGACGACGGTGCGCAGGCTCAGATCGCGCCGCCCGCGCCACATCCACCAGGCGATGCCGCCGTTGACCGCGATGCCGACAACCGAAACCCAGACCAGAACTTCGGTCAGCACCGGCACCGGGCGGCGGAAGCGCTCCCAGGCGGCGTAGAAGATGTAGACCGCGACGGCGACGAGGACGAGCGCGTTGACAAAGGCGGCCAGCACCCCGCTGCGCTGGTAGCCGTAGGTGCGCCGCGCGTCTGCCGGGCGTCGCTGCGCGTAGAGCGCGATGAGTGCCAGCGACATCGTCGGCAGGTCGCTCAGGTTGTGCACGGCGTCGGAAATCAGCGCCAGCGAGTCGGCCCAGTAGCCGGCAAGGAACTCGACCACGACAAACGCGAGGTTCACGCCCAGTGCCCACACCAACCCTCGGCTCATTCCCGGTTCGTCGTGCTCGTGCACGTGCATGCGCGTTAGTGTAATTGACACTGCACCGCGCTGCAAACAGGAGACGCAACACCCCTCCTCTGTCATTCCGAAGCCGTCCCCTCTTGCGGACGGCTTGAGGAATCTGCTTTTGATATCTTGTGAGTAGTGACTAGGGGTCGAGGCCGAGCTCGCGGCTCAGCACCGCCGGGTCAAAAGGGCTGACGGCAAACCAGCGGCCGTCAACTTCAAAGGTGGGAACTTTGCGCTTGCCGTTGTTCTTTTCGAGGATGAGCTCGACGAAGTCGGGGTTCTCCTCGATGTTAATGGCTTCGTAGGCGACCCCGGCTTCTTCGAGAAAGCGCTTGGCGGCGCGGCAGTCGCCGCACCAGGGAGCGAAATACATCCGAATCCGCGCCACGCTGTCTCTCCGCCCGTTTATTGGATAATTACGGCACGTGTGCCGATTCTTCGGCGGGGTGGCCGCTGGGGCTCGCGCCGGCCTTGCCCGCCACTTGGATGCGGATGAGCGCGCGCTCCAGCGCCACGCGCGCCCGGTTCCAATCGAGGTCGGGGTCGGTCGGGTTCTTGAGTCTTTCTTCGGCGCGCTGCCGGGCGCGCTGGGCGCGCTCGAGGTCAATCTCTTCGCCGCGCTCGCCGACTTCCGCCAGCACGATTACGCGCTCGGGCAGGACTTCGACGAAGCCGCGAAACACCGTCAGGTAGCTCCAGTGATTCCCTTTGCGGTAGCTCAGCTCGCCCATCTGCAGCTCGCTCAGCAGCGGCGCGTGGCCCGGCAGGATCCCGAGGTAGCCTCCGAGTCCTGGCACCTGAACCTCGTGCACTTCCTCGTGCACGAGCAGCCGCTCGGGCGTGACCACCTGGAGCTCAATGACTTGCGGAAGCATAGTTCGCTAGACTTCTGCTCGCATTTTCTCGGCGCGCTCGAGCACTTCCTCGATTGGGCCCGTCATGAAGAAGGCCTGCTCGGGGACGTCGTCGAGCTCGCCCTGGATGATTTTCTTGAAGCCCTCGATGGTCTCTTCGACCTTCACATAGCGACCTTGCAGGCCGGTGAACTGCTCGGCGACGAAGAACGGCTGCGAGAGGAACTTCTGGATCTTGCGCGCCCGCGCCACGATGAGCTTGTCCTCCTCGCCCAGCTCCTCAATCCCCAGGATGGCGATGATGTCCTGCAGGTCTTTGTAGCGCTGCAGAATCGACTTCACCGACCGGGCCACGTTGTAGTGCTCTTCGCCGACCACGCGCGGGTCGAGAATGCGCGAGTAGGAGGCCAGCGGGTCGACCGCGGGATAAAGGCCGAGCTCAGCCACCTGCCGCGAGAGCACGAGGTTGGCATCGAGGTGCGAGAACGTGGTCGCTGGCGCTGGGTCGGTGAGGTCGTCGGCGGGAACATAAATCGCCTGCACCGAAGTGATGGAGCCTTTCTTCGTGGACGTGATGCGCTCCTGCAACTCGCCCAGCTCGGTCGAAAGGTTCGGCTGGTAGCCGACCGCCGACGGCATCCGTCCCAGCAGCGCCGAAACTTCCGAGCCTGCCTGCGTGAAGCGGAAGATGTTGTCAATGAAGAGCAGCACGTCGAGGCCTTCTTCGTCGCGGAAGTATTCCGCGACCGTCAGTCCGGTCAACCCGACGCGCAGCCGGGCGCCGGGCGGCTCGGTCATCTGGCCATAGACCAGCGCCGCGCGGGACTTCTCGGTGTTGCCGGGCGTGATGACGCCTGACTCTTTCATCTCCAGCCATAGGTCGTTGCCTTCGCGGGTGCGCTCGCCCACGCCGGCGAAGACCGACACGCCGCCGTGCTTCATGGCGACGTTGTGAATGAGCTCCATGATGACCACCGTCTTGCCCACGCCGGCGCCGCCGAACATTCCCACCTTGCCGCCGCGCAGGAACGGTTGCAGCAGGTCGATGACCTTGACCCCGGTCTCGAACATTTCCTGCGTGGTGGATTGATCTTCCAGCGGTGGCGCGGGCCGGTGAATCGGGTAGCGCTTCTCGGAGATGATGGGGCCGAGCTTGTCCACTGCTTCGCCCAGCACGTTCATCACCCGCCCCAGCGTCGGCCGGCCGACGGGAACGCTGATCGGCCCGCCCGTATCGTAGGCTTTCATTCCGCGCACGATCCCGTCGGTGGGCTTCATGGCCACGCAGCGCACGCGGCCTTCGCCCAGGTGCTGCTGTGCCTCGGCAATGATGTCGATGGGATCGGGGACATCGTAGCCCTCGCTGGTGATGCGAATGGCGTTGTAGATAGCGGGCAGCTTGTCCTCTTCAAATACCACGTCCACGACGGGTCCAATGACTTGCGTGACTTTGCCCGTCGACTTGTAGGTTCCTGGCTTCACAGTGCCTCCTCGTTACAGCGCGGCGGCGCCACTGACGATTTCAATCAATTCCTTTGTGATCTGCGCTTGGCGGGCCTTGTTCATGTTGAGCGTCAGGCGGTCGATCATCTCGGCGGCGTTGCTGGTGGCGTTGTCCATCGCCGTCATGCGGGCAGCCTGCTCCGCCGCGGCCGATTCCAGCAGAGCGCGGTAGATCTGAACTTCCACGTAGCGCGGCAGCAGGCGATTGAACAGCTCCGCCGGCGGCTGCTCGTAGATGTAGTCGACCTCGGCCACTCCCTCGGCAGCCTCAACCGGCGCGGCGGCGGGCTTTTCATAGGCCTCCTTGCCGGGCACGGCCAGCGCGCCTTCGACGCGCGTCGGCAGGATGCCCTCCAGCGGCAGCAGCTTTTCCGTTATCAGCCGCTGCGCCAGAATGCTCTTGAACTCGTTGTAAATGACGAAGACGGCGTCGACTTCTTTCTTCTCGTACAGCTCAATCACGCGGGCGGCAATTTCGCGCGCCTGCGCGTACTCCACCACGCGCAGGAAGACGTTGACGTACTCCGCCGTCAACTCCTTGCGCCGCCGCCGAAAGTAGTCGCGGCCCTTCTTGCCGATGGCGATGAGTTGCGGCTCCCGGGTGGGCGGCACGGGGCGCGGCGCCGCGAGAAAGCGCTCGGCCAGTCGGATGACGTTCGTGTTGAAGGGCCCGCAGAGGCCCTTGTCGCCGCTCAGCACCAGCACCAAGACCTTTTCTTCCGGGCGGATTTCGAGGAGTGGATGCCGGCGGACTTCGGTGCGGCGGGCGAGCGAGCGCAGCACCTCAACCATCTGGCCGGCGTAGGGCCGGGCGTGGAAGACGCGGTCCTGGGCCCGGCGCAGCTTGGCCGCCGAGACCAGCTTCATCGCCCGGGTAATCTTCTGCGTGTTCCTGACCGAGCGAATCCGCCGCCGGAAATCTATCAGTGTCGGCATGCTCGGCTAGTCGCCCTTCTGCCCCTTGAGGAGTCCCTTTGTTTCGCGCAGCTCATTCAATTGTCGTTCCTCGAGCTCAAGGGCGCGGTCAATCTTCTCGCCCTGTGGTTGCCTTCACCCTTTCATCCACTCATTACCCAAATCCAGAACCCAACGAGAAACACAAGAGGAAAACTGGCGAACCAATCTACCCACGTTCTTTCTTCCACCATTCGTTGACTCCTCTTCTACGAGGCGGCGGCGCCGCGTTCCGCCGCGAATTTTTCCTTGAACTCCTTCAGCGCGGCGTGGAGCTCGCTACGCAACTGGTCGTCGAGCGTCTTTTTCTCGCGGATCTTGGCCAGCAGCGCCGAGTGGCTGGTGTCGAGGAACTGGTAGAGGCCCTGCTCGAAGGCGCGGCACTCGCCCACCGGCAGGTCGTCCACGTAGCCGTTGGTGCCGGCGAAGATGATGGCGACCTGCTTTTCGACCGGCAGCGGCTGAAACTGGCCCTGTTTGAGCAGCTCGGTCAGCCGCTCGCCGCGGTTGAGCTGGGACTGGGTGGCTTTGTCGAGTTCGGAGCCGAACTGGGCGAAGGCGGCCAGCTCGCGGTACTGCGCCAGGTCGAGCCGCAGCGTGCCCGCCACCTGCTTCATCGCTTTGATTTGCGCGTTGCCGCCCACGCGGCTGACCGAAAGGCCAACGTTGATGGCCGGACGGATGCCGGCGTGGAAGAAGTCGGTCTCGAGGAAAATCTGCCCGTCGGTGATGGAGATGACGTTGGTGGGAATGTAGGCGGAGATGTCGCCCGCCTGGGTTTCAATCACCGGCAGGGACGTGAGCGAGCCGCCACCGTTTTCGTTGGAGAGCTTGGCGGCGCGCTCCAGCAGCCGCGAGTGGAGATAGAAGACGTCCCCCGGGAAGGCCTCGCGGCCCGGCGGCCGGCGCAGCAGCAGCGAAATCTCGCGGTAGGCCGCGGCGTGCTTGGACAGGTCGTCATAGAAGGTCACGGCATGGCGCCTGGTGTCGCGGAAGTACTCGCCCATGGCGCAGCCGGCGTAGGGCGCGATGTACTGCATTGTCGCCGGCTCGGACGCTGACGCAGTAACGACGATGGTGTAATCCATTGCCCCATAGTCTTCGAGGATCTTCACCACCTGCGCCACCGTCGAGCGCTTCTGGCCGATGGCGACGTAGATGCAAATCACGTCGCCCCCCTTCTGATTCAGAATGGTGTCGAGGATGATGGCGGTCTTGCCGGTCTGGCGGTCGCCGATGATGAGTTCGCGCTGGCCGCGCCCGATAGGGATCATGCCGTCAATGGCCTTGAGGCCGGTTTGCAGCGGCTCCCGCACCGGCTGGCGGTCGATGACGCCCGGCGCCAGCCGTTCCAGCGGGTTGAACTGGGTGGCGGCGATGGGGCCTTTTCCGTCCACTGGCTGACCGAGCGAGTTGACCACCCGGCCCACCAGCGCTTCGCCCACCGGCACCGACATGATCTTGCCGGTGCGCTTCACCGTGTCGCCTTCCTTGATTTCCGTGTACTCGCCCAGCAGCACCACGCCGACCTGGTCCTCTTCCAGGTTGAGCGCGATGCCCATCACGCCGTGCGGAAACTCGAGCATCTCCGAGGCCATGCACTTCTCCAGGCCGTGGACGCGGGCGATGCCGTCGCCGACCGAGATGACCGAGCCGATCTCCTCGACCGCCACCGCCTGCTCGTAGTTTTCAATCTGCTCGCGAAGGAGCTTGGTGATTTCATCTGCCTTAATGTTGGCCATCGGTGTTCCTCGTCAGCGGGATTCCGTGGTGAGTTGCTGCTGGAGGCGGCGAAGCTGGGCGCGCAGCGAGCCGTCGTAAATGGTGCTGCCCAGGCGCGCCACGCCGCCGGCCAGAATAGCGGCGTCCTCGTGGAAGCGCGTCTCGACCCGGGCGCCGGCCAGCGCCGCCAGGCGCTCCTCAAGCGAATTCTTCTGCGTAGCGCTCAGTGGCACGGCGGTGGTGACTTCGACGGGCACAATGCCGAGGCGGGCGTAGACTTCTTCGTCGAACGCTGCCACGACGGGGTCGAGCTGGTCGAGCCGGCGGTGCTCCAGCAGGACGGCCAAGAAGTTGCGGGTGATGCGCGCCAGCCCCAGCAGGTCGCGCAGCCGGTCGAGCAGCTTCAACTTCTGTTCGCGCGACACGCTGGGGTTGGAGAGGACGTTGTAGAGCGCCGGGCTCTCCCGCAGCGTGGCGGCGAAGTCGCTGAGGTTCTGCTTGACCCTTTGTAGCTCGCCGCTCAACTGCGCGGCGGGGACTTTTTCAGCGAAGATGATATCGGCCAGCGCGCGGGCGTAGCGGCGGGCGAGGGCGTAGCTCATCGGTTACGCCCTTCCCTCGCGGCCGGAGGAGGCGAGGCCGGCCACAAAGCTCGCGAACAAAGCGGCGTGCGCTTCGGGCGTGAGTTGCTGGCGAATGCGTTGCTCGGCGAGGCTGACGGCGAGGCGCGCGGCGAAGGCGCGGAGTTCCAGCCGCGCCGCCCGGCGCGTGGATTCAATCTCCGCCTGCGCGGTCGCCAGGATGCGCTCCGTCTCGCGCTGGGCCGCTTCGCGGATGCGCTGCTGCTCGGCGGCTGCGTGCGCCGCGGCTTCGCGGCGCAGGTTCTCGACATCCTCGCCCAGCCGCGCCAGCCGCTGCTCGATTTCCGCCAGCCGTTGCTCGGCCTGCTGGCGCGCCTGGCGGCTCTCCGCAATGGCGGCCTGGATCGCGGCGCGCTGGCCGGAGAAAAACTCCCGCATCGGCTTGCGCAGCAGATAGCCGAGCGCGCCGAAAACGGTCAGGAAGTTGACCCACTTGAAGACCGTGGTGAGCGTATCGCCGCCGTGCTCGGTCTCTTGTTCGGCCGCCGGCTGGGTGGACTCGTGCGAACCGGCCGGGACTTCCTCGGACGCCAGCAACGGCGCGGAAAAGAAAAAGAGGAGAAGCAGCAGGGCGAGGCCGGCTCGGAGCTTCATTCGCGGCGCTCTCCGGCTGCGAGCAGCGTCCGGCTGATTTCTTCCGCCAGTCGCTGGCTTTCGCCCTCAAGGGCTTTCTTGGCTTGGTCGACCTCAGCGGCAATCTCGAGCTTCGATTGGCGAACCGACGCCTGGGCGCGCTCGCGAGCCTCGCGCACCAGGTGGTTGCGCTCCTCGAGCGCCGCCCGGCGACTGGCTTCCTGCTGCTGGTAGATTTCGGTGCGCGCCTGGCGCAGCGCGTCCTCGTACTGGCGCAGCTTCTCGTTGGCCACGTTCAGCAGCTTCTCCGCCTGCTGGCGGGCGCCTTCGGTGGTGGCGTGGCGCTCGGCCAACGCGCGCTCCAGCGGCCGCCAGAAACTCCAGCGCAGAAACAGGAACAGAAGGAAAACAATGACAACAGTGGGGGCCGCGCCCAGGAAGAGGTCGCCAAGCTGCGAGAGAATGTCCATTTGCGCGTTCGGGATCCCCCGGCTGCCTGCCCCAGGCAGGCCTGCGACACACCTACAACTGCAGGTTGCTCCGATTCAGAAAGAAGACTGTTTTGTAACACAGCGAGAAAAGAGGGTCAAGGTGACCCCCGGTGGGCTGCGGTTGCGGTGGCCGCGCGCCGGTGTTAGCATCACAGCTTGCCGCCAGCCCCGGCGGTTTTGCCGCAAGGAGAAACCGATGGCGTTTCAGGGTGTGGATTTTCTGGAGCTGGACTCGCTGCTCAGCGAGGACGAAAAAGTCGTCCGCAGCTCGGTGCGGCAGTGGGTCGAGGAAAACGTCAAGCCCATTATCGAAAAGCACGCCCAGGCGGGGACGTTCCCGATGCATCTCATTCCGGAAATCGGCAAACTGGGCTATCTGGGGGCGAACCTGAGCGGCTACGGGTGCGCCGGGCTCTCGAATGTCGAGTACGGGCTCATTATGCAGGAGCTGGAACGCGGCGACTCCGGACTGCGCAGCTTCGTCTCGGTGCAGGGCGCGCTGGTGATGTACCCCATCCACGCCTTTGGCTCCGAGGAGCAAAAACAAAAGTGGCTGCCGCGGCTCCAGAAGGGCGAGGCCATCGGCTGCTTCGGGCTGACCGAGCCCGGTTTCGGCTCCAACCCCGGCGGCATGCTGACCCGCGCCGAGAAAAAGAACGACTGCTACGTCCTCAACGGCGAGAAGCTCTGGATCACCAACGGCTCCATCGCCGACCTGTCGGTGGTGTGGGCCAAGGATGACCGCGGTGAAATCGGCGGCTTTCTGGTGGAAAAGGGCACGCCGGGCTTCCGCGCCTGGGACGTGCACGACAAGTACTCGCTGCGCGCCTCGGTCACCAGCGGCCTGGCGATGAGCGACTGCCGCATCCCGGCGACGAATCGCCTGCCGAAGGCCAACGGCCTGAAGGCCGCGCTCAGTTGCCTGACGCAGGCACGCTACGGCATCGGCTGGGGCGCGCTGGGCGCGGCGATGGAGTGCTTCGAGACCGCGGTCAAGTACGCCAAAGAGCGCAAGCAGTTCGCCGGCAAGCCCATCGCCTCGCACCAGATTGTGCAGGAAAAGCTGGTCTGGATGCTGAGCGAGATTACCAAAGGCCAACTCCTGGCGTTGCAAGTGGGGCGACTGAAGGACCAGGACCGCGCCAAGCATTACCACATCTCCTTGCTCAAGAAGAACAACGTCTGGGTGGCGCTGGAGTCGGCGCGCAAGGCGCGCGACATCCTGGGCGCCAACGGCATCACCGGCGACTACCCGGTCTTCCGCCACATGGTCAACCTGGAGTCGGTCTACACCTACGAAGGCACGCACGACATCCACACGCTGGTCCTCGGCCACTACATCACCGGGATCCCCGCCTATGAATAAGCACAGGACTGCTGGCGCCCTGTTGCTTCTCGCATCCGCGCTGATTCCCTTCGCGGCGCAAGCGGCCGAGAAGCCGAAGGTGCGGGCGGTTACCGCCTTCGTGCAATTGGACCGCGCCCGCTATCGGGAGCAGGTGCAGGAAACGCTCGTCGTGCTGCGCCGTGCTAAGGCCGTCTACGAGCAGGTGGGCTACGAGGTTCAGAGCCTTCGCATCAGCACGCAGCCGTTCCCCCAATACACGCGCGGGCTGACAATGGATGAGATTCTGACCTTTTTCCGCGAACTCGATACGCTGGCCAAAAAAGAAGGCTTTGACGCGGCCATTGGCCCCGCGATGCTGAGGGATCAGGACGACCCGCTGCAGGCCAGCTTGTTAGGCGCCATTCTGCAGAGCACGAACCTCAGCGGCAGCCTGGTGGTCGCGGGCGAAGACGGCGTGTATTGGAACGCGGTTCGCACCGCCGCGGGCTTGATCAAGCATTGGTCGGAGAATAGCCCCGGCGGCATCACCAACTTCAATTTCGCTGCCACGGCGATGGTTCCGCCCTATACGCCGTTCTATCCCGGCTCTTATCACCTGGGAGAAGGGAAGCGCTTCGCCGTGGCCCTGCAGTCGGCCAACGTGGTCGCAGAGGCTCTTGCCGCCTCGCCGGATTTCGAGGACGCTCGCGACGCGCTGGCCGTGGCGCTGGGCGGGCACGCCAGAGCAGTGGAAGCCATCGCCCTGCAGATCGAACAGGAGACCGGATGGAAGTACGAAGGGATTGACCTTTCGCCCGCGCCCCTGAAGGACGTTTCCATCGGCGCTGCCATCGAAGGTCTCACGCGCGCCAGGTTCGGCTCGGTAGGAACCATGACGGCAGCGGCACTGATTACCGACGTGCTGCGCGATCTGCCAGTGAAGCACGCCGGCTATTCCGGCCTGATGGTCCCCGTCCTGGAGGATGCCGTGCTGGCGCAACGCTGGAGCGAAGGGACGATTTCTCTCGATGCCCTGCTGGCCTACTCCGCCGTCTGCGGCACCGGCCTCGATACGGTTCCGCTGCCGGGCGACGTCACGGTTGAGCAACTGGAGCGGATCATCGGCGATATGGCCAGCCTGGCGGTCAAGCTGCGCAAGCCGCTTTCAGCGCGGCTGATGCCGGTGAGGGGCAAGAAAGCGGGCGACAAAACCGAGTTTAACGACCCGTTTCTGGTGAACGCGGAGATCCAGCCGCTGCGGTAGGAAAACCGTGCGCGAACTCTCCCTCGAATTCTTGCGGGTGGTGGAGCAAGCCGCCATCGCCGCGGCTCACACCATGGGCCTGGGCGACCGGCACGCCGCCGACGAAGCCGCGGTCAAGGCGATGCGCGCCGAGCTCAGCGACGTCCCCATCCGCGGCCGCATCGTCATCGGTGAAGGCGAGCGCGACGAAGCGCCGATGCTCTTCATCGGCGAAGAAGTGGGCAGCGCGGGCGAGAACGCGCTGCCGCGCGTCGATATCGCCGTCGACCCGCTCGAAGGCACCAACCTCTGCGCCACCGGCGCGCCCAACGCGCTGGCGGTGCTGGCGGCCGGCGAGCCCGGGGGGCTGCTGCACGCACCGGATATCTATATGCAGAAGCTGGTCGTCGGCCCAAGCTGCAAGGGCGCGGTGGATCTCGATGCGCCGGTGAAAGACAACCTGAGGGCGATTGCCAAGCGGCTCGACCGCGACATCGAAGATTTGGTTGTCGTCGTGCTCGACCGCCCGCGCCACGAATCGCTCATCGAGGAGATTCGCGCCGCCGGGGCCCGCATTCGTCTCATCAGTGACGGCGACGTCGCTCCCGCTATTGCAGCGGCTGTGCTGGGCTCCGGAGTCCACGCGGTGATGGGCGTGGGCGGGGCGCCCGAAGGTGTGCTGGCGGCGGCGGCGCTGCGCTGCCTGAACGGCGAAATCTTGGCGCGCCTGGTGACCACCAAGCCCGAGCACGAAGAGCGTATGGCCAAGATGGGCATCCGCGACCCCAAGCGCATCTACTCGACGCAGGACCTGGCGCCGGGGAACAAGATTGTTTTCGCCTGTACCGGCGTGACCTCGGGCGACCTGCTGCGCGGCGTGCGGTTCTTTGGCGAGGGCGCGCGTACCCATTCGCTGCTTATGACTATGGAACCGCACAACGTGCGCTTCGTCGACAGCGTCCACCTGGAGCGCTCCGAGGACATCAAGGTGCGCTTCCTCTAAGCCCGACAGTTTCCGGGGGCAGCTATCTACGTTTGTTGTTGTCCTGCCCACAAGGGTTATCTATACTCCTCGAAGGAACCCTGTATCGTCCCGGACATTGGTGTCGAAGGCGAAGCCCCGAATGGTGTCCATTTCTTTTTCGTAGGGGGTAGGGATGAGAATCGGATACGAGGGCGTTCTTGAGAGTGCAGATCCCGCCTGGGCGAAAGTGCTCGGCTGGACGCCAGCAGAATTGGTTGGCAAGCATTTTCTCGATTTCATACACCCGGAGGACCAGTCAACCGCTGCACGCGAGCTCCAACGGCTGCGCGAGGGTGAGCCTTCCGTGCGGTTTGAAAACCGCTTCAGGTCCAGTGACGGCGCATATCGCACTTTTTCCTGGGTCCTGGTGAGACTGGAGGATCGACCAGCCTTTTACGCCGTGGCCCACGACGAAACCGATCGCCTGCGGCTGGAAAAGCAGTTCCATCAGGCCCAGAAAATGGAAGCGATGGGACGCCTGGCGGCTGGGATCGCGCACGACTTCAACAATTTGCTGGGTGTGATTCTCGGCTTCTCTGAGCTGCTCCGCGACCGCGTGGCCGGAGACGGAACGTCCCAGAACTATGTGGAACAAATCCACAAGGCGGGTCAAAGCGCGGCCCACTTGACCCGCCAGCTTCTGGCTTACAGCCGTCGGCAGGCCTTGGTCCCGCAGGTTCTCTGCCTGAACACTGTCCTCTCCAACATGCGGGGGATCCTGAGACGCCTGATCGGAGAAGATGTGGAACTCCTGCTATTTCCGGCGGCCAACTTGGGGCGTGTGAAGGTTGACCGGGGGCAGATCGAGCAGGTGATCCTGAATCTCGCCGCCAATGCGCGGGAGGCTATGCCGCAGGGCGGTACTTTGACGATTGAAACTGCCAACGCCACGTTAGATGATAGTTATAGTCGGAGCCATCCTGCGGTCGGTCCTGGTTCTTACGTCATGCTGACCGTCAGCGATACGGGGCTCGGAATGGATGCGACCACGCAGGCGCGCGTGTTTGAACCCTTTTTCACCACGAAGCAGCAGGGCTCCGGATTGGGACTGGCAACGGTGTACGGCATTGTCAAGCAAAGCGGCGGGTTCGTCTGGGTGTATAGCGAGCCCGGCAAGGGTACGACCTTCAAGATTTACTTTCCGCAAACTCAGGAGGAGCTCGCCGGTCGCGCCCCCGAGGTCGTCCAGCCGGCGAAGGGCGGTGCGGAGACTATTCTGCTCGTCGAGGACTCTGAGTCCTTGCGCTCGCTGACCCAACAGTTTTTGAAGGAGGCCGGATACCGGGTGCTCGAAGCCGGCGGCCCTGCCGAAGCGTTGCGAATCGCCCAGCACAACCCGGATCCCATTCATCTTCTCGTGACCGACGTCGTGCTTCCCGGAGGCAGCGGCAAACAACTGGCGGACCAGTTGACGCGTTTGAGCCCAACGACCAAGGTTCTGTACGTCTCGGGCTTTACCGACAACGTGATCAGTCACCACGGCGTCCTAAACGAGGGGATCCGCCTGCTCTCCAAGCCCTTCTCCAGGGGAGACCTCCTTCTGAGCGTTCGCCAAGCCCTGGATTCACCGGTTGACGTTCAGTAAAGTGCCCAACGACAGCCCGGATACGCTTCCAGGGGGAACTTTCCGCGGCGGGCTTCGTAGTAGAGAGCAAGGAGCGGAGAGCTATGCGTCTAGACAATTGGTTTCAGTCGGAGCGCGGCGGAGCACTCAAAGTCATCCTGCTCATCCTTGCCGGCTTGCTCTTGCTGGTCATGATTGCGGCCGTCATCGGCGTGCAGATGCTGCGGGAATACGTGAAGTTCGACCTCTGGGAGCGAGAGGACAAGGTTGCAGTGAGCACGCCGGTGGGCGAGTTCAGCCTCGAATCGGCCGGGGATGCGGCGCGACGCCTTCGCCTGCCTGTGTATCCGGGAGCGACGCCAACCGGAGACGGCATCGCCATGAAGATGCGCGCCGACGTGGACGATCAGCCGGCCGGCTTCAGCCTGGCGATGGCGAAGTTCTTCTCCACCGATTCCATCGACAAGATCGACGCCTGGTACCGAAGGGAGCTCGGCCCGGAGTTCATCCGCGAGAAGGGGCGGGTGGTCGAGCACGACCCTGGCGAGAGCGGCGACAAGTGGGCGGTGCCCAAGGTTGAGCCGGGCGGCAGCGACATCGTCTACAAGTACGAGCGCAAAGACCACGTGCGCGTGGTGACGCTGGTGCGCAAGGGCAGCCAGGTGGGCATCACCTTGATGGAAGTTCACCCGGTGGAAGGCCAGTAGCTAGCCAGTAGCCAGAGGTGATTCAGGTCTCAAGAACCTCCACAGCACTGCGCTAGGGTTTTCGGGGGGCGACGTCGTTGGCCACGAAGCCCACCGTCTTGTGGCTGCCATCGCAGAAGGGCTTGTTCTGCGAGTGGCCGCAGCGGCAGAGCGAGAAAGCCGGCTTGCCAGTGAGGTCGAACTCCTTGCCTTCGGCATCGAGCAGCTTCAACTCCGCAATGTCGCCCTCGACGCGGTAGGGGCCGTTGGGCTTGGCGGTAATCGTAATCGGCATCCTTTCCTCCTCTAGGACAGCGACTGCAGGCGCTTGATTCTTTCTTCTATCGGCGGATGCGTGCTGAAGAGCGAGGCCAGCCCGCTGCCGGAAAACGGATTCACGATGTAGAGATGCGCGGTGGCCGGCTCGACGCCCTGCATTGGGACGCGGCGAGCGAAGTGGCCGAGCTTCTCCAGGGCGCGGATCAGGCCGAAGGGATGGCCGACCACCTTGGCGGCGCCGGCGTCGGCTTCAAACTCCCGTGTGCGGCTGATCCAAAGCTGAATCAACAGCGCCGCCAGAGGCGCTAGGATAATCATCAGCAGCGCGCTCAGGGCGTTCCCGCCGCCGTTGCGGTCGCGGCCGCCGTAGCCGGAGAAGAGCAAACCCCAACGGGCCACGTGGGCGAGATAGGTGATGGCGCCGGCAAGCGTGGCGGCCATCGCCATAATGAGCGTGTCGCGGTTCTTGACGTGAGCCAACTCGTGGGCAATAACGCCTTCGAGCTCGTCCTGGTTCATGGTCTGCAGCAGGCCCTCGGTCACCGCCACCGCGGCGCGCTCCGGGCTGCGCCCGGTGGCGAAGGCGTTGGGTTGCATCTGCGGGATGATGTAGAGCCGCGGGGTTGGCAGGCCGCTGCGGGCGCACAGGCCTTCGACGATGCGATAGAGCTGCGGCGCCTGCTCCGCCGTGACCGGTTGCGCGCCGCTTATCGCCAGCGCAATCTTGTCCGACCAGAAGTAGGCGGCGAAGTTCATCACCACGGCGATGACCAGCGCCAGCGCCATGCCTTGCTGCCCGCCCAACGCTTGGCCGCCCACCACCAGAATGAGCGTCAGAACCGCCAGCAGCAGTCCTGTCTTCAGTGTGTTCATAGCTTGCCTCTCTCCTGACGAATCCTATTTTATTCGATGCCGTGGCTGGCGAAAGCGCCGCTACTCTTTCGGCCTCAGTTCCCGCAGCAACTCCTGCCAATCGGTGCCGTTGTAGGCGGTACACAAATAGTCCCACTCTTCCTTCGCGAGGATACACCGCATTCTGCCGCCGTCGTCGCGGCGAAGAATGGAGCGCGGCCCGTCGAGGAACTCCCACATTTCCCCGCCGCCCTTTTTGAGCATGAAGGCATGCTCGCGCACCCAGGGCAGGGGCGGAAAGATCTCGTTGACGACGCTGATGGGTTTGCCGTCGACGACCAGGTTGCCGCCTTCGCGCGCGGCCACCAGGCGCGTGCCAGCCGCCGGCCCGCCGCGCGCCGGTTTCACCACTGTCAGCACCTCAATGGTGTAGTCGGTCCAGACGGTCTGCCGGTCGGGGGAGAGCCGGACTTTTTCATCCACCACGCGGCCGCGCAGAATCAGGTCGGCCTGCACCAGGCGTCCAGCGAGCGAGTGGAACTGCGCGTACTCCGGCCGGATGACGCGTCGCGCTACAGGCTGCGCCAAGAGGTCCGGCGGCTCCGCGGGCACCGCCGTCGCAACAAAGGAGACCAGTAGAAACAAGGCGGCGGCGCGGGTCATCGCTTGCCCTTCCGCAGGGTCTCGTTGACTTCCTCCAGCATGAACTCGAGCGGGCGCTGATTGAAGTGCAGCGGAACCTTGGTGTGCTTGACGTCGGGATGGTGCGAGCGCACGCGGCCGCTGGGCAGTAGCTCCCACACGCCCTGCGAGCCGCCGCGGATGCGGTAGCCGCCCTCGGCGTCGTGCTCCAGATAAAACACATGCGGGACGAGCCACGGAATCGGAGGGCAGTCGAGCGCTTCGAATTCGACCGCCACGCCGTCCACCAGCAGGTGGCCACCGCGGACTCGCGCACCGATGAGCGCGCCTGGCGCCATGGCTTTGGCGTCGCCCACCAGGACGCGGCTGACTTCGATAGTGTACTCGGTGAGGACTTGGCTGGCGTCGCTGCTCAGGTGCGGCTGCTGGTTGACCACCTGGCCGATGACAATAAAGTCGGTGCCAAGGATGAGCTCGGCGGCTCTCTTGTACTCTGGCTCGGCCGTACGGAGGGCGCGCAGCACCGGCCCGTGCTTCACCTCCTGCCGGAGGTCGGCAGCAGGAGCGGCGCTAGCCAGCAAGGCAACAAGCACGCATGCGGTCGAGAGTACTCTCATGGAGAGCCGCATTCTACACGGGTTGCGTGTCGCAGGGCACACGCCTTCAGTTCGCGGCCACGGCGGCGGCGGAGCGCTCGAAGGTCATTTCGCCGGCGCGGGCGTCGACCACGAGGTGGTCGCCGGGCAGGACCTCGCCCTTGAGAATCTTCTGCGCCAGCGGGTCCTGGAGGAGCCGCTGCAAGGCGCGCTTCATCGGGCGAGCGCCGTAGGCGGGCTCGAAGCCTTCGCGCATCAACAGCTCGCGGGCGCGCTCGGTGAGCTCGAAGGTAATCTTGCGCTCGGCCAGCAGAGCGCGCAGGCGCTCGAGCTGCAGGTCGATGATGCGGCTGATCTCGGCGCGGCCCAGCGGGTTGAAGACGATGGTGTCGTCAATCCGGTTCAGAAATTCCGGCCGGAAGCTGGCCTGCAGAGCCTCAAGCACGCGGCGGCGCATCGCCTCGCGATCCTTCTGCGCCAGCTCGAAGATGGTCTGGCTGGCGATGTTGGAGGTCATAATCAGCACGGTGTTGCGGAAGTCCACCGTGCGGCCCTTGCCGTCGGTCAGGCGGCCATCGTCGAGAATTTGCAGCAGGACGTTGAAGACGTCCGGGTGTGCCTTTTCGATTTCATCAAAGAGCACGACCGAATACGGCCGCCGGCGGACATGCTCGGTGAGCTGGCCGCCTTCTTCATAGCCGACGTAGCCCGGCGGGGCGCCGATGAGCCGCGCCACGGTGTGCTTCTCCATGTACTCGGACATGTCGAGCCGGGTCAGAGCGTGCTCGTCGTCGAAGAGGAACTCGGCCAGGGCGCGAGCGAGCTCGGTCTTGCCGACGCCGGTGGGGCCAAGAAAGATGAACGAGCCGATGGGGCGTTTGGGATCGCTCAGGCCGGCGCGGGAGCGGCGCACGGCGTTGGCCACGCGCTCCAGGGCTTCGTCCTGGCCGACCACGCGCTGCCGCAGGCGCTCTTCCATGTGGACGAGCTTTTCGCCTTCGCCTTCGAGCAGCTTGCCCACCGGGATGCCGGTCCACTTGGCGACGATGCGGGCGATGTCCTCTTCGTCGACTTCTTCCTTGAGCATGCGGGCGCCGTTGGTTTCCGCCAGTTTCCTCTGCGCGGCTTCGAGCTGCTTCTGGGCTTCGACCAGCTTGCCGTAGCGGATTTCGGCGGCGCGGTTCAAATCGCCGGCGCGCTCGGCCTGCTGCTCTTCAATCTTAAGCTGTTCGATCTTTTCCTTGAGGGAGCGAATGTGCGTAATGACTTCTTTCTCCGCCTGCCAGCGGGCGCGGAGCTGCTTCGATTGTTCCTTCAGGTCGGCCAGCTTGCGCTCCAGATCCTTCAGGCGCTCGCGCGAGTGCGGGTCGTCTTCCTTTTTGAGCGCCTGGCGTTCGATTTCGAGTTGCAAGGTTTCGCGCTCGACCTCGTCAATCTCCGTCGGCAGTGAATCAATCTGGATGCGCAGCGAGGCCGCGGCCTCGTCCACCAAGTCAATGGCCTTGTCGGGCAGGAAGCGGTCGGCGATGTAGCGGTGGCTGAGGGTGGCGGCGGCGACGAGCGCGGCGTCCTTGATGCGCACGCCGTGGTGCACCTCGTAGCGTTCCTTGAGGCCGCGCAGGATGGAAATGGTGTCCTCGACCGTCGGCTCTCCTACGTAGACCTGTTGGAAGCGCCGCTCCAGCGCCGGGTCGCGCTCGACGTGCTTCTTGTATTCGTTGAGCGTGGTGGCGCCGATGCAGCGCAGCTCGCCGCGCGCCAGGGGCGGCTTGAGCATGTTGGAGGCGTCAATGGCGCCTTCGGCGGCCCCGGCGCCGACCAAGGTGTGCAGTTCGTCGATGAAAAGGATAATCTGGCCGTCGGACTCGGTGATTTCCTTGAGCACCGCCTTCAAGCGGTCTTCGAACTCGCCGCGGTACTTGGCGCCGGCCACCAGGGCGGCGAGGTCGAGCTGGACAATCCGCTTCTTCTTCAAAACGTCCGGGACGTCGCCCGAGGCGATGCGCTGCGCCAGGCCTTCGACGATGGCCGTCTTGCCGACGCCCGGCTCACCAATGAGGACGGGGTTGTTCTTGGTGCGACGGGAGAGTACCTGGATTACACGGCGGATTTCATCGTCGCGACCGATGACCGGATCGAGCTTGCCGCGGCGGGCGAGCTCGGTGAGGTCGCGGGCGTAGCGCTCCAGCGCTTGGTATTTCGATTCGGGGTCGGGATCGGTGACGCGCTGGCTGCCGCGAACCGCGGCGAGCGCCCGGAGAATCGCGTCGCGCGTCACGCCGTGCCGCAACAGGATGCGCTGCGCGGGTTGGCCTTTGTGCTCGACCAGCCCCAGCAGAAGGTGCTCGGTGGAAACGTAGTCGTCCTTGAAGGAGTCCGCCTGCTGGAAGGCCTGGCGGAGAACTTCCTCAAGGCCGGGGCCGAGGTAGACCTGGATGTTGCCCTGGACTTTGGGAAGGGAAGCGAGCTCGCGATCAACCTCGAGCGCGACCGACTCCGGGCGGACGCCCAGCTTGGCCAGCAGGGGCGGCACGATGCCGTCCTGCTGCGCCAGCAGAGCCGACAGCAAGTGCAGGCCGGTGAGCTCCTGATGGTTGAGTTGGGCGGCGCGCTCCTGCGCGTCAGCCAGCGCCTGCTGGGCCTTGACGGTCAGTTTATCGAAGCGAATAGCCATGAAGTGCGTCTCCTTTAGAAAGCGGTTAAGGGCCACCCCGCTTGGGGCAGAGAAGCGGAGTGGCCCGACGCTTAGTTGTTGCTTACGGCGACCTTAATCTGCTTGGGCTTGGCCTCGGGCCGCTTGGGCAGCTTGAGCTCCAGCACACCGTTGCGGTAGCTGGCCGAGACGCGCTCGGAGTCCACCGTCTGGGGCAGCGAGAAGCTGCGCACGAAGGCCCCGTAGGTGCGCTCGATGCGGCGGTAGTTGTCCTCCTTGACGTCGGATTCGAACTTCCGCTCGCCCTTGAGGGTCAAGGTGCCGTCGTGTACCTGGACGTCGACGTCCTTGGGGTCGATGCCGGGCAAGTCCGCCTTAAGGACAATCTCGTTGTCGGTCTCGACGATGTCGACAGCGGGCGCCCAGGTTGCCCCCTCCAGGGCCTCGCCGACATCCCACAAATTACGGCCGCGGCCCAGCACGTCCTCAAAAAGCCGGTCAACCCGGCTCTGAAGAGTGGCCAGGTCGCGCAAGGGGTCAAAGCGCATGATGCTCCGGGTCATGATCCACCTCCACTATCCAAGGGTTTCTAACCTATTGGAAGCAGTAGGCCTCCAATTGGTTGCATATCTAATATCGCTATTAAGATAAAATATGCGTGCGTAGTTGTCAAGATGTCAGTATTAACTTTTTTATCATTATTTTCAATGGGTTATGGATACTCCGGCCATCCAAGCTGGTAGAATATGATTGATGAACCTATCCGAGTTCGATTATGCGCTTCCGGCGGAGTTGATCGCGCAGCGTCCGCTACCGGAGCGGGACGCGTCGCGCCTGCTTCTCCTGAACCGGAAAACCGGGGCGTGGGAGGACAAGGAATTCCGGGAGTTGGTTGGTTTGGTGCGCGGCGACGAGCTTGTGGTGCTGAACAACACGCGGGTGTTTCCGGCGCGGCTGTTCGGTCGACGTCGAGGGGTGCGGGCGAAACCGATTGGGGAACACAGCAAGATTCGGCGGGAATATCTGAAAGCGCCGATTGAGGTCCTGCTGGTGCAGCGAGTAGGTGAAGACGAGACTTGGGAAGCGCTGGTGCGTCCGGGACGCAAGGTGGGCGTGGGCGAGGTGCTGGTTTTCGGAGAAGGGGAATTGGAGGCGGAGGTAGTAGGGCGGGGCGACTACGGGCTGCGCACGCTGCGCTTTCACGGCCAGGGCAGCTTCCGGCAACTGGTCGAGCGGTTGGGACACGTGCCGTTGCCGCCGTACATCGATCGGGAGGATGAGCCAGCCGACCGGGAGCGGTACCAAACGGTCTTCGCTCGGGCGGGGGCGGCGGTAGCGGCGCCGACAGCGGGCTTGCACTTCACCCCGGAGATTCTGAGCGCACTGCGGCAGCGCGGCTGCCAGTTGGTGGAGATTACCCTCGACGTGGGTTACGGCACATTCCAGCCGATCCACACCGAAACTGTTGAAGAGCACAGGATGCATGCCGAGCCGTACGAGATTTCCGCTGAGGCGGCGGAGGCCATCGAGCAGGCGCGGGCGGCGGGGAGGCCCGTGTTGGCGGTGGGCACAACGGTGGTGCGGGCGCTGGAGGACTGCGCCGCGCGGCACGGCCGAATCGTCGCCGGCCAGCAGATGGCGGAACTCTACCTCTATCCCGGCCACCGCTTCCGCATTGTCGATCAACTGTTGACCAACTTCCACCTGCCGCGCTCCTCGTTGCTGATTCTGGTGAGCGCGTTTGCCGGGCGGGAGAACCTCTTGCGCGCCTACCGGCACGCAGTGGAAGAAAGGTATCGCTTTTATTCCTACGGCGACTGTATGCTGATTCGCTGAAGGAGGAAGGAATGCAGAAGCGTTCGGGGGTGTGGCTGGCGTTGCTGCTGTTGCTGGCGACGCCGGCTTGGCCCCAGGAAACTCCGGCAGCGAGGCCTTTCTGGGAGACGCGGCCGTACAGCGAGTGGAAATCGTCGGAGCTAATTCAGTTTTTCACTGACTCGCCCTGGAGCCGGCCGGCCACGATGCTGGAGCCCTCGACGCAAGTGACGCTGGGGGCGCCGCGCTACGTCGTGCAGTGGTATTCGGCGCAGGTGATGCGCGAGGCGCTGGTGCGGCACAGCCAACTGGTTGGACGGGCCGAGCCGCAGGTCGAGCGCGCCTTCCTCGACAGCCCGCACGATTCCTACGAGCTGTACATCTTCGCCGCGGTTCTGACTGCCGACCGCAGCTTGCGCGTCGTTCACCTCGAGCCCTTCGAAGGGATGACCGAGCCCGAAATCCAGCAGGCGACGCTGCTGCGGTTCTCGCGGCAGGAGCATTCCAGCCGGCCCGACGGTGTGCAGTTGCTGCGGGATGTGCAGACGCAGGAGTTGCGCGGAGTGCGGCTGATTTTCACACGGGCGCGGGAAGCGGTTCCGTCCGGGCAGGCTACGGACGGTCAGGCGCAGCTCACCTGCGGAACCAGGCAGGGGACCTTGTCGGTTCGCTTCGCGCTGAGCGCGATGCAACGCGGTGGGCAGCCCGACCTCTAGCGCTGGTAGTCAACGGTGCAGAGCACATCGGCCCACTCGTCGATTCCAATCTTGTCAATCTTCATCGGCAGCTCGATGTCGAAGGGCGTCTCGGCGCCCCGCACGGTGACCCACCCCAGCCGCTGCGCGCGCGGGCCGGCGTAGGCGTAAATCGGCACGGGCATTACGAAGTTTTCCGGAACGCCCGACTGGCGAATGATGCCCTGCAAGCGCACCCCGCTGCCCTGGGGGGTAATCGAGTACTTCACCGTGTAGCGCGGGATGCCGGTGCCGTAGACCCATTGATTGAAGAACCAGTCGAGCTTGCCGCTGCCGTCCACGTTCATCGCCGGCGTCATGTACTTTTCGGCGATGCGCTTGAAGTCGTCGGTCGAGGCGGCCTGGTTGTAATAGGTCCGGGTGAACTCCTTCATCATCGCCTGGAAGCGGGCTTCGGGCTCTTTGGAGTTGAAGTCCATCATCATCGTGCGCAGCATGTGCAGCACCCAGCCACCTTTGCCGTAGACGGTGACGCCGTACGTACCCGGGTGCTTCTCGCTGCTCAGGCGCTGCCCGAGGTAGATGGGGCCGATTTCATCGATCACGGCGCCTTCGCGGTCCTTGTTGATGAGGTCGTCGCGGTTGCGCCGCAGCAGGGCCACCGCCTCGGGGGGCCCGCTGCGGAACTGCGTGTAGAGGATGCCGGAGAATTCCGCGAAACCCTCCGAGAGCCACTGGTCGCGGTAACTCTTCCAGCCGACCACGTGGCCCCACCACTGGTGCGAGGTTTCGTGGGCGCGGAAGAAGTCGGTCATCCGCGTCTGGTCTTCGGAGCTCACGCGTCCGAAAAGCGTGAAGCGTTGCGTCGAGTCGAGGAACGTGACACTGGAAACGTAGAGCAAGCCGGGCCAACCCTGGCCGTAGCCCCAGGGAATGTTGGAAACGGCGAGCTTGCTGTAGGGATAAGGCCCGAAATACTGCTCGAACACTTGCAAAGAGTTAGCCACTTCGGTGAGCATGACCGGACCGAAGCGCGCGGGGTTGAGCGTTTCCAGAATCGCCAGGCGCGGGTCCGGCCCGCCGAGACCGCCGGCACCGGTGGCGGCCGGTCCAGTGGGGCTCCCACCGCCGCCGATGTCCTGAGCCTGACTGGCCTCGTTGCGGATGCTCTGCAAATACTGGTCGGGATTGCGATTGACGAAGACCTGAACGGTAGCACCGCTGTCAAGCTTCTTTTCGTGGATGTAGTAGCTGCCGAAAGCGAAGCCGGCCACCGCCAGGGGGACGTTCGCGCTCGTCCAGCGGGTAATCTTCGACTTGCCTTCTTCGCGTTCGTCTACTTTGGCGCCGGTAGCCACGGCGTCGTATTTCTTCGGCACTTCCAGCGTGATGTCGAAGTCATAGCGCTGCGAGAACTCGGGGTTGTGCAGCGTCACCTTGCCCATGCCGTAAGAGGGATACCAGCCGAAGCTGCGCGCGAAGAAAACGCCCGAGCCTTCTTTGGTGACGACGCGCTCGCCGGAGTAGTCAAAGCGCAGGGTCAAGTCCTGGCCGGCCGTTGTGGGCTGGGGAAGCACGACGGCGACGTAGTCGCCGTAGTAGATGCGGTCTTTGGGGTCGGCGGGCTGAAAATAGGCGAGCGCCGCGCCGCTCGAATCCTTAACTGAGCTGACTTGCAGGTTCGGGCTGAGGGAGAAGAGCAGGACACGCTGGCCGGCGAGTCGGGAAGTCAGCCGCACCTCCGCCCAGCCCGTGAGCCGCGGCTTCTCGTCCACCGCGGTGTAAAGTTTGTAGCCGCGGAGGGCGTAGGCGTCGCGGGCGTTAGGCTCGCGGAAGGCCTCCATGGGGGTGCGGCCGCCGGCGGGAAAGCGGCACCAGTAGTTGAGCGAGCGGAAGTTGTTGCTCCAGCGGGCGAGCTGCAACTCTTCAATCTCGCCCTGGTCGAAGTCGAAGGACAGCCAGCCGTACTTCTCGGTTTTGAGCTCGGCGTGGAAAAAGGCAAAAGGCGCGGGGTTTTCGGAGAGCGCGGCGTGCAGCAGCCGCGCCTCCCAGCCCAGGCCGAACTCGGCCAGCTTCTTGCGGCGATCGGCGAAAGATTTCTCCAGGCTGGCGGCGTCGCCGGTAACGAACTGCGTCTGAGTGGACAGCTCGTCCACCGTGGAGTCGCTGAAAAAGAACAACGCTTCGGCGAACTCGATCTCCAGCGCTTCCTTCCCGGTGAAGAAGCGGAGCTGCTGGCGCTCGGTGGCCAGCGCGGGCGCAAGCCTGAAGGCGCCCTTCCCGCGGAAGGCGGCAAAGAGAACCTTGCCGTTGATGGGTTGAGCGAGGCCGAGCGAGCCGCTGGCCAGAGTGATTTCGGCCAGGTCGCGTTGCAGCTTGACGTTGCTGACCGCCGCCACCTTCTGCGGGTCGAACGCCGGCTGGTTGACGGCCGTCCAGGCAGCAGCGGCGTCGGGCGCCTGGGCGGCGGCAGCCGTCGGCAACAGCCCGGCGGCCAGCAGAATGAGAGCAAGGCAACAACTGTAGGGGCAACGCATGGGTCCCTCCGCGTATCCGGAAGTCATTCTGCAACCGTCGCGTCAACGGGTCAAGTCAACCGGGAGTCCGAGAAAGCAGTTTTCAGAACCGCAACGGCCCACTATAATGTCCGCGCTTCTCTGATTCTTCCATGCGCTATCTTATCCTGAGCGACTTGCACTCGAACCTCGCCGGGTTCGAGGCGGCGATGAAGATTGCCGGCAACCGCTTCGACGCGGTCGTCTGCCTGGGCGACATCGTCGGCTACGGTCCCGACGCCAACGAAGTCACCGACCGCGTGCGGGCGCTCAAGCCGCTCGCCGTCGTGCGCGGCAATCACGACAAAGCCTGCTGCGGCATCACCGACGCCTCCGATTTCACGGCCAATGCCCGCGCCGCGGCGCTGTGGACGCGCGACATCCTGACCGCCGAGAACATGGGTTACCTGCGCGAACTCTCGCAGGGCCCCAAGCCGGTGGGCGATTATCAGATTGTCCACGGGTCGGTGCGCGACGAGGACGAGTACGTTTTTCACCCGCGCGAGGCGATGGAGAATTTTGCTCTGACGGAAATTCCCATCACCTTCTTCGGCCACACCCACATGCAGGGCGGGTTCGTGCTGCGGGAGACCAACCGCATCCAGGTGCTGCGCGTCGCGGTGGGCGAAGGCGCCAACGCCGCCACGCTCGAGCTCGACCCGCGCGCCAAGTACTTGCTCAACCCCGGCTCCACCGGCCAGCCGCGCGACGGCGACCCGCGGGCCGGCTTCTGTTTCTACGACGACCACACCCACGTGGTCGAGTACTGGCGCGTCCCCTATGACCTTGCGGCCACCCAAAAGAAAATGAGGGAAGCCGGCCTGCCGCAACCGCTCATCGACCGCCTGGCGCTGGGCCGCTAACCCCGTTCCAACTTGTTCAGCACGGGAAGGATGCCAGGACAGCGTTCCGGCGCGCGCCTTCCGAACTGGCTACCGCTGGCTGGTGGGAACGCCAGGCATCGCCTCGCCCAGCAGCAGGCCGCTGATGCGGATGCGCGGCGTGGTCTGGTCCCAGTTGTCGGGAATCTCTTCAAACCCCAGCCTGACGGCCACGCTGCTCGCCGGCGCCAGCGGCAGCCGCGTCGGCGAGCCCTGCGGCGCCCGCGTATTGCCGACCACCCGCGCCCTCTCCGTCTTGACCACCTGGCCGGTCCGCCCCATGAACTCAAACGTCAGCTCCAGCGCCCGCACGGTGCGGGGGCCGTTGTTGTTGACGGTGAAATCCACGTAGGTCACCGTCTGCCCGAGAAAATTCTGCCAGCGGCTCAGGCCGAGCCGGGTGAATTCGATCTGCGGGAGGTAAGCCTGGGCCTCGGCGTCGAGCGGCGGCAGCGCCGGCGGGGTTTCCGGCACGGGCTGGGGCGCGTACTTCCCCCAGTACCACAGGCCCCCGCCCAGCACGATGACGCCGATGACGGCGGCGATCAGCACCGGGCGCAGCCAGCCGGCGTCGCGCGCCGGCTCGTGCAGTGGCGGCTCGAACTCTTCAATCATGGGCTGCACCCTAGCACACGCCGCGGGCGGAATCAATTTGCGCCGCTGCCGGCAGCGGCTATCATAGGCGCCCGGAGGGAGAGCGTGAGTTCGCCGTTGGAAGACCTGCGGGCGCGCCTGGAAGCGTTTTTCGCCGCCGAGGCCGAGCGCGAGGTCACCGAAGAAGGCGAGCTGCTCTTCGACCTGCGCACCGCTCAGTTTCGACTGGAAGAAAACCGCGGGCGGCTGCTGCTGCACCTGTGGTCGCCGCAGCGCAACTGGGTGCGGCGGGTGCTGGCGATTGCCGAGGAAACGCCCGCGCGGCTGGTGCTGGAGGTCGAGCGCTTCGGGCGCGCGGGCCCCGCCAGGCTGGTCATCGCCCCGCCGCGGCGCAGCACCCTGAGCGAGCGCGAGCGCGCCACCGCCCGCCGGCACTTCAGCGCCTGGCTGGCGCGGCTGCTGGCGCGCGAGTTTCCCCGCGCCCGCGTCGAAGGGCTGACGACGGCGGCCGACCTCAAGCGCTCTTTCTCCGGGCTCTACACCCGCGCCGTCCTGACGGAAGCCAACGGGCGCGACTCCTGGGCCGTCCTCGGCGTGGGCGAGAGTGAAGACTCGACCGCAGTCGACGGCCTGCTCACCTACGCGCTCATCTGGCTGGACTGGAACCGTCGGCGCGCGCCCGAGCGTGTCTGGGCCGGCCTGCGGCTGTTCGTTCCGGCCGGCCGCGCCCGGACGACCGCGAACCGGCTGGCCGTGCTCGCCGGTCATCTGCGGGTGGAGCTCTATGAGGTGGACGCGGAGGAATCCACCTGCGCGCGGATTGACCCGGGCGACTTCGGCAACCTCGAGACGCACCTGGAGCACGCCCGCGTCGCCGAGGCGGTGCGGGCGCGCACCCGCGATACCGTGGCGCGCCTTCGCGCCCTGGCCCCCGAGGATGTCGACGCTCATGTCGTCGGGGGCAGGGAAGAGGTGGCGTTGCGTTTTCGCGGCCTGGAGTTTGCGCGGGTGACGCCCGGGGGTGTGAGCTGCGGTCTCGGCCGCCGGCCCGCCGCGCCGGCGCCGCTCACCGAGAAAAACCTCCGCGGCGTCGCCGCGCTCCTGAGGAGTTTGCAGCGCGAGCGCGCCCCGGGCGGCCCGGCGCGCAGCCGCTGGTATCGCGCCCAGCCGGAGCGCTGGCTGGAGAGTTTGGCGGCGGGCTCGCCGCAGAAGATTGATCCGCGGCTCGCGCCCGAGCGGGTGCTGCGCCAGGTCCCCGCGGTCTCGGCCGGCGAGCGCGGCGTGGCCGACCTGCTGGGGGCAACCCGCGACGGACAGTTGCTGGTCATCGAGCTCAAGGCCTCCACCGACGTCCACCTCCCGCTCCAGGCGCTCGACTACTGGCTCCGCGTCCGCTGGCACCAGCAGCGCAGCAGCTTCGCTCGCGCCGGCTACTTCGCCGGCCTGGCCCTGCGCCCCGAGCCGCCCGAGCTGCTTCTCGTCGCCCCGGCGCTCCAGTTTCATCCCACTACCGAGGCCCTCGCGACCTATCTCGCGCCGGCCGTGCCGGTCACGCTGGTGGGAATCAACGAGGACTGGCGGCGCGAAATCCAGGTGGTCTGGCGACGGCGCTTGGGAGCGGGTATGTGAAACCTCAGATTTGAAGTTTGAAATCCTAGAGAAAGAAATGGGGGAGCGATGGCGTCGGGACCACCGCTCCCCCGCGTCGTGGAAGTCGGGGTAGATTGTGTCTGACCCTTTGATTGCCGTCCCCCGCCTCGGGTTGCCTGGGGCAAAATTCTTGCTCCCCGGCGACGATTGTGCAATGATGACCGCCACTTGCGCCCGGCCTCGCGTTCGAACGGGTTGTCGAAGGGGGACGGTTGAATGGCGGGCAAGCTGATTTTGCGCTTCTGGGGCGTGCGAGGCTCGACCCCCACACCTGTTTCCTCCAACCTCCGCTACGGCGGCAACACCCCCTGCCTGGAGCTCCGCACCCCGGAGGGGCACCTTTTCGTCTTTGATTGCGGCACCGGCTTCCGCCGCCTGGGCAAGGAGCTGGAGAAAGAGTTCCGCAAGCAGCCCATCAAGGCGCGCATCTTTCTGACCCACTACCACTGGGACCACATCCAGGGGATTCCGTTTTTCACGCCGCTCTACCAGTCGCGCAACCAGTTTCTCTTCCACGGCTTCCACTTCCCGGGCGAGTCGATGCAGCAGGCGCTGGAAGGCCAGATGGCCGGGCCGTACTTTCCCGTCGATATGAGCGTCATGGCCGCCAACCGCCACTTCTTCGAGATCGCCGAGGAGCGCATCGGCTACGACGACCTGGTCATCGCCAGCCGCTGGCTCAACCACCCCCAGGGCTGCCTGGGCTACCGGCTGGAGTGCAACGGCAAGGCCATCGTCTACGCCACCGACACCGAGCCGGGCGATGAGCGCGGCGACCGCAACGTCCGCCTGCTCGCCCACCAGGCCGACCTCTTCATCTACGACGCCCAGTACAAACCCGAAGAGATGGCCGTGCACAAGAACTGGGGTCACTCGAACTGGCGCGAAGGCGTCAGCATCGCCAAAGAGTGCGGCGTCAAGAAGCTCGTCCTCTTCCACCACGATCCCGACCGCGACGACCAGGCGGTCGACGCCATCCTCCGCCAGGCCCGCCGCCACTTCCCCCCCACCCTCGCCGCCAAAGAAGGCCTCACGCTTACGTTCTAGGTCAACCCAAAGGCCGCTGACGGCTCCGGGCGCTGTCGGAGGCGGTGAAAAATTATTCATTTTTCTCTTGACAGGCCGCGATGGCTGCTTATATTTATGCATCGTACTGAATAAACATACGAGGATGTCGAAACCGGTCCGCCACCAGCAAATCCTGGACATCATCGCCCGCCAGCCCGTGCTCAACCAGGAAGTCCTGCGGCGCGAGCTTTCGCGCCGCGGCCTGCGCGTCACCCAGGCCACGCTGTCGCGCGACCTCAAGGAGCTGGGCCTGCTGAAGACCCCGCACGGCTACGCACTGCCCTCCGCGGTCGGCGCCTCGGGCCCGCCCCTGCCGCCGCTCCCGCACCTGCTCAAGGAGTTCGTAACCGAAATCCGCGAAGCCCAGAACCTGCTGGTGCTCAAGACCAACATCGGCAGCGCCCAACCGGTGGCGGCGGCGCTCGACACCGAGCAGTGGCAGGGCATCGTCGGCACCGTGGCCGGCGACGACACCATCCTGGTCATCAGTCCCTCGCGCAAGGCCGCCCAGGGCGTCGCCCAGCGCATCCGGGAGATGATTGCCTGATGACCGCTCACGTACGGGTGGCGGTCGCGGGCGTCACCGGCTACACCGGCTTCGAGCTGGCGCGGTTGCTGCTGCGCCACCCGCGCCTGAAGGCGCCGCGGTTTTTTGTCCGCGAGAACGCCCAGGGCGGCCCGACGCAACTGAGCGATCTCTTTCCGCACCTCTCCGGCAACGGCTCGACCCCGCTGGAGCCGTTTTCCTGGCCGGCGCTGCACCGCTACGGGGTGGATTTGCTTTTCCTCGCCACGCCCCACGAGGTCTCGCGCGCCTGGGTGCCGGAGGCGGTACGGCGCGGCCTGCGGGTGATTGACCTGAGCGGCGCCTGGCGGCTGCGCTCGGCGGAGAACCGCGCGGCCTACCAGTTCGAAGACCAGAACCCCGCCGAGGCTGAGCAACTCACCGCGCGGGCGGTCTACGGCTTGCCGGAGCTCGAGCGCCGCACGCTGCCGCAAGCGCAACTGGTCGCCAATCCGGGTTGCTATCCGACTTCGGTGATTCTGGCGCTGGCGCCGCTGGTGCGCGCCGGCCTGGTGGACCTGGACCGCGGCATCGTCTGCGACTCCAAGTCCGGCGTCTCCGGCGCCGGCAAGAGCCCCACGCCGCAGACCCACTTCGTCGAGGTGGCCGACAACTTCCGCGCCTACTCCGTCTTCGGCCACCGGCACACCGGAGAGATCCTCGAGCAGCTTGAGCTGGCGCCTGGGCAGCTGGTTTTCACCACCCACCTGCTGCCCATCCCGCGCGGCATCCTCTCGACCATCTACGTTCATTTCAAGCGACCGCGCGCAACCGGTGAAATTGAGCGCATCTTCCGCGACTTCTACAGCGCTTCTCCCTTCGTGCGCCTCTTCGCGCCCCCGCGCCTGCCGGAGATTCAGTTCTCGCTGCACACCAACTATTGCGACCTCGGCTTTGCGGTGTCGCCCGACGGCCGGCGGCTGGTCGCCGTTTCCTGTCTCGACAACCTGGTCAAAGGCGCCGCCGGCCAGGCCGTCCAGAACATGAACCTGATGTACGGCTGGGACGAGAAGGAGGGCCTGGCGTGAGGCTGGTGCTCAAGCTCGGCGGGGCGGCGCTCGACGACGCGGCGCTGCTGGCGCGCTTCGCGCAGACGGTCGCCGGCTTGGCGCGGCGCGGCCATCAGGTCGCCGTCGTTCACGGCGGCGGCAGGTGGCTGACGCGCACGCTCGAGCGCCTCGGCAAGAAGAGTGAATTCATTGACGGCCTGCGGGTCACCGACGCCGAGACCCGCGACGTGGCTCTGATGGTGCTCGCCGGCCACGTCAACAAGAAGCTGGTGGCGGCGCTGGCGGGCGCCGGCCAGGCCGCCGTCGGGCTCTGCGGCGGCGATGGTCTGAGCTTCCGGGCCCGCAAGCGCCGCTGCAATGGCCGCGACCTCGGCTTTGTCGGCGAGGTTTCGACCGCCGACGCCCGTTGGATGGCCGCGCTCTGGGCCGGTGGCGCCGTTCCGGTGCTCGCCAGCCTGGCGCTCGGCGCCGATGGCGAATATTACAACATCAATGCCGACCAGATGGCGGCCGCCTGCGCGCTCGCCTGCCGCGCCGAGACGCTGGTTTTCCTCACCGACGTCCCCGGGGTATGGAACGCCGAGCGCGAAGTCATCCGGCGGCTCTCGGCGGCCGAGATCAGCGCCCTGGCCGCAGGCGCCGTCATCCGCGGCGGCATGCTGCCGAAGCTCGATGCCTGCCGCCAGGCGCTGGCCGGCGGCGTCGCTCGCGTGCAGATTGTCCCCGCCAGGTCGGTGAAGGCTCTGCTGAAGCTCGGCGGCCCGCGCCCGCGCGTGGGCACCGAGGTGGTGGCCGCATGAGCCTGGCTGCGGTGCGGCGCGCCGAAGCCGCGGTGCTGCTTCACACCTACGACCGCCTGCCGGTTTTGTTCCGCCGCGGCCGCGGCGTCTATCTGTACGACGAAAACGGCCGCGCCTATCTCGACTTTCTCACCGGCATCGGCGTCAACGCGCTCGGCCACGGCCACCCCGCCATTCGGCGGACGCTGGTCGCGCAGGGCCGGCGGCTGCTGCACGTCTCCAACCTCTTCTATCACGACTATCAGGCGGCGCTGGCGCGCAAGCTGACGCGGATCTCCGGCCTCGACCGCGTCTTCTTCACCAATAGCGGCACGGAAGCCATCGAAGGCGCGCTCAAGCTGGCGCGCGCCTATGCGCGGCTCAACAATCCCAATGGCCGCAAGCCGCGCTGGCGCCTGCTGGCGCTCGACAATTCTTTCCACGGCCGCACCTTCGGCGCCCTGGCCGCTACCGGCCAGGCCAAGTACCGCGCCCCGTTTCTGCCGCTGATGCCGGGTGTGCGCTTCGTGCGCTTCAATGACGTGCGCGACCTCGAGAAGCAGTTCGATTCGTCCGTGTGCGCGGTGCTGCTCGAGCCGATTCAGGGCGAAGGCGGCATCCAGCCGCTCCGTCCGGCGTTTCTCGAGCGCGCCCGAGCTCTGACGCGCCGGCACGACGCGCTGCTCATCGCCGATGAAATCCAATGCGGCCTGGGCCGCACCGGCCGCTGGTTCGCTTTTCAAGCCTACGGAGTTCAGCCTGACATCGTGACCGTGGCCAAGCCGCTGGCGGCTGGGCTGCCGCTGGGCGCGATTCTGGCCAGCGAGCGGGTGGCGCGCGCCTTCCATCCCGGCATGCACGGAACCACGTTCGGCGGCGGTCCGCTGGCGTGCGCCGTGGGCCTGGCCTTTCTCGAAACCATCGAGCGCGAACGCCTGCTGGTCAACGTCCGGCGAATGGGCAACTACTTCCGCTCGCGGCTGGGAGAATTGCAGCACCGCTACGACTTCATCCGGACGGTGCGCGGCATGGGCCTGATGCTGGCGATGGATCTCGCCTTTCCCGGCAACGACGTCGTCAAGCAGGCCTTGTCTCGCGGCGTGGTCATCAACTGCACCCACAACACCGTGCTGCGCTTTCTGCCGCCCTACATCCTCGACCGGCACCACGTCGACAAAGTGATTTCCGTCCTCAACTCAATCTTCGCTCAGATGCAAGCGGAGAAAAGGAGCGCTGCAACCCAGTGAGCACCGTCAAAGCCATCCGCAAGCTCGCCAAGCCCGACCTGCTGTCGATTGCCGACCTGACTCCGGGAGAAGTGGAAAGCATTTTCGAGTTGTCGAGCCTGGTCAAGGCGCGCCCGGGGGAGTTTGCGCGCGCGCTGGCCGGCAAGCAACTGGTGCTTATCTTTGAGAAGCCCTCGCTGCGCACGCGGGTGACGTTTGAAGTCGGCATGGGCGCGCTGGGCGGCCGCGCGCTTTTTATTGACCAGACCGGCTCGCGGCTGGGCGCGCGCGAATCACTGCCCGACGTGGCCCGCAACCTCGAGCGCTGGGTGGACGGCATCGTCCTCCGCACCTTCGCCCACCAGACCATTACCGAAATGGCCGCGCACGCTGCGGTGCCGGTCGTCAACGCCCTGAGCGACCGCGAGCATCCCTGCCAGGCGCTGGCCGACTACTTCACGCTGCTGGAAAAGTTCCACGACCTGAAGCCGCTGAAGCTGGCTTTCGTCGGCGACGGCAACAACGTGGCCCACTCGCTGCTGCTGACCGCGGCGCGGCTCGGCAGCCGCATCGCCGTGGCCACGCCGCCGGGGTTCGAGCCTGCGGCCGACATCGTCCAAGCGGCAGTTGAGATGGCCGCGCAGACCGGTGCGAGCATCCAGCTCACCTACGACCCTGAGGAAGCCCTCGCCGGCGCCGACGCCGTCTACACCGACGTCTGGGCCAGTATGGGCCAGGAGCACGAAGCCGGCGAGCGCCGCAACGTCTTCGCCTCTTTTCAGGTGGACGACGAGCTGATGAGCCACGCTGCGCCCCACGCCGTCTTCATGCACTGCCTGCCGGCGCACCGCGGCGACGAAGTCACCGACGCAGTGATGGATTCGCCCCGCTCGGTGGTGTTCGACCAGGCCGAGAACCGCCTGCACATCCAGAAGGCCATCCTCCTGCTTCTCCTCGGCAACGGCGGCAACGGCCGCCGCTCGCGGTGCGCCCATGCCTGAGAAAGTCGTTCTGGCCTACTCCGGCGGGCTGGACACCTCCATCATCGTCCCCTGGCTGAAGGAGAACTACGACTGCGAGGTCATCGCCATGATCGGCGACGTCGGCCAGGCCGACGACCTCAAAGCGGTGGAGGAAAAAGCCCGGCGCACCGGCGCCGCTGAAGTCGTGGTCGCCGATCTCCGCCGCGAGTTCGTCACCGACTACATCTTTCCCACCCTGCGCGCGGGCGCGGTCTACGAATACAAGTACCTGCTCGGCACTTCGATGGCGCGGCCGGTGCTGGCCAAGGCCCAGGTCGAAACGGCGAAACGCTTCGGCGCCACTGCCGTCGCCCACGGCTGCACGGGCAAGGGCAACGACCAGGTGCGGTTCGAGTTGACCTACCAGGCGCTGGCCCCGCACCTGAGGGTCATTGCGCCGTGGCGCGAGTGGAACATCAATTCGCGCGAAGATGCGATTGAGTACGCGAAGAAGCACAACGTTCCCATTGCGCAGACGCGCGAGAGGATCCACAGCCGCGACCGCAACCTCTGGCACCTGAGCCACGAGGGCGGGGAACTGGAAGACCCGGCCAACGCCCCGCTGCCCACGACCTGGCAGCTCACCCTTTCGCCGCAACAGGCGCCCGACCAGCCCGAGCGCGTCGAAATCGGCTTCGAGGCCGGCACGCCGGTCAGCGTCAACGGCCAGCGGTTCGATCCCGAAGTGTTGATTGAGAAGCTGAACGAGATTGGCGGCCGGCACGCCATCGGCCGCGCCGACGTGGTGGAGAACCGCTTCGTCGGCATCAAGTCGCGCGGCTGCTACGAAACGCCCGGCGGCACCTTGCTGGTCGCCGCCCACCAGGAGCTCGAGGCGCTCTGCCTCGACCGCGATCTCGCCCACTTCAAGCAGCACCTGGCGCTGCGCTACGCCGAGCTGGTGTACTTCGGGTTCTGGTTCACACCGCTGCGGGAGGCCATTGACGCCTTCGTCAACGTCACCCAGCGCGCCGTTACGGGCAGCGTGGCGCTGGAGCTCTACAAGGGCAACGTCACGACCGTCTCGCGCCGCTCGCCGTTTTCGCTCTACCGCACCGACCTGGCCGCTTTCACCATGGGCGGAGCCTACAACCCCAAGGACGCCGAAGGCTTCATCCGGCTGCTGGGTCTGCCGTCGCGGGTGCGCGCGGCGCTGGAGCAGGAGAAGCGCGGATGACCAAAATGTGGAGCGGGCGCTTCGCCGGCTCGGGCCTCGATCCGGGCTTCGAGCAGTGGCAGCGCTCCTTTCCCTTCGACCAGCGCCTGCTGCCGCAAGAGCTCGCCGCCAGCCGCGCTTACGCTGAAGCATTGGCGAAAGCCGGCGCGCTGACGGCTGAGGAGTGCAGGAAGATTCTCGACGGCCTGGCGCAGGTGGAGAAGAAAGTCGCGGCCGAGCCGGTGCTGCTCGAATCGTCCGATGCCGAAGATGTCCACCACTTCGTCGAGCAGCAGCTCGTCGCGCTCGTCGGCGACGTCGGCTCCAAGCTCCACACCGGCCGCAGTCGCAACGAGCAGATTGCCACCGACCTGCGGCTGTTCGTCCGCGCTCGGTGCGACGCGATTGGCGGCCAACTGGCGGAGCTCATCGGCGTCTTCGTTGAGCGTGCCAAGACGCTGGGGGAGACGGCGATGCCGGCCTACACCCACTTGCAGCGGGCCGAACCGGTGCTGGCCGCGCACTGGTTGCTGGCCTATGCCGAGATGTTTTTCCGCGACGCCGAGCGCCTGGCCGAGTGCCGCAGGCGCGTCAACACCCTGCCGCTGGGTTCCGGCGCCGTGGCGGGCGCTTGGGTCAAGCTCGACCGCGAGGCGATGGCCCAGGCGCTGGGGTTCGAGCGCCTCTCAGCCAACAGTGTGGACGCGACCAGTGACCGCGACTTCGCGCTGGAGTTCCTGCACGCCCTGTCGTTCCTTGCGCTCCACCTCAGCCGTTGGGCCGAAGAGATGACGCTGTTTTCGACGGCGGAGTTCGGATTCGTGGAGCTCCCCGAGGCCTTTGCCACCGGCTCGAGCGCCATGCCGCAGAAAAAGAATCCCGACGCGCTCGAGCTTCTGCGGGGCAAAACCGGGCGCGTGGCCGGCGCGGCGGTGGCGCTCTTCACGATGCTGAAGGGCCTGCCGCTGGCCTACAACAAAGACATGCAGGAAAGCCAGGAGCCGCTGTTCGATGCCGCGGACACAGTGAGCAGCGCGCTCGGGATTGCCGGCGGGCTGCTGCGGGCGGTGAGCTTCGACACCGAACGAATGGGGCAGGCGGCGCGGGCGCCGTTCTTGAACGCAACGGCGGCGGCGAACTACCTCGCCCGGCGCGGCGTGCCCTTTCGCCAGGCGCACGCCGCCATCGGCCAGGCGGTGCGCTACTGCCTGGAAAAGAACAAGAGGCTCGAGACGCTCTCGCTGGACGAATTGCGCCAGTTCAGCCCCGCCTTCGCCGACGATTTTCCGCACGCGCTGGAGTTGAGCGCCGCGCTGGCCGAGCACGACGTCGTCGGCGGCACCGCGCCCGCGCGGGTAAGGCAGGCGCTGGCGGAAGCCGAGCAGCGCCTGAAGGCGGTGAAGGAGGCACTCCGTGCGCACGCGTAAGGCGCGGCTGCCGGATGCGCCGCGGATTTACGAGCTCATCGGCATCTACTCGCGGCAGACGATTCTGCTGCCGCGCTCGCAGGATGAAATCTGCGAAAACATCCACAACTTCACGGTGGCGGTCGAGGCCGGGCGAGTGGTGGGCTGCGGCGGGCTGCACTTCTACGGGCCCAGCCTGGCCGAGGTGCGCTCCCTCGCCGTCGCCCCGGATTGGCAGCACCGCGGCGCCGGCCAGCGTATCGTACGCGCACTGCTGCGCGAAGCGCGCAAGCACGGCATCGAGCAAATCTGTCTCTTCACCCACATCCCCGACTTCTTCGGGAAGCTTGGTTTCGTGCCTGTGCCGCACCAGGCCCTGCCGGAAAAAATGTTCAAGGACTGTCTCAAGTGCCCGCGGGTGCAGTGCTGCGACGAAGTGGCGATGGTCTACGGCAGCGTGGAGGTGTTTGCTCAAGCGCGCAGCGAGCAATGGGCCAACGCGCTGGACTCTGCAAGCGGGCGTCCCCGGCCGGCAGCCCCCTCTTTCACTCAAATCACTTCGCGTTGGCCCGGATGACGAGCCGCTCGCTCCGCGTTCCGCGCGGGTTCCGTTTCGCCGGGGTTGCGGCCGGCATCAAGCAGAGCGGCCGCCCCGACCTCGGTTTGGTTGAAGTGGCCTCGGGGGCCACCGCCGCTGCGGTCTTCACCAGCAATCGAGTGAAGGCGGCGCCGCTCCACGTGGGCCGTCGTCACCTGCAGCGGGCGCGTGGACGGCTGCGTGCGCTCGTCGTCAACTCCGGCAACGCCAACTGCGCCACCGGAACGGCGGGTCTTCGTGCCGCCGAGCAAACCTGCCGCGCCGTCGCCCATCAACTTGGCCTGCGGCCCCACGAGGCTTTCCCCGCGTCCACCGGCGTGATTGGAGTGCGCTTGCCGGTGAAGCGCATCCTGGCGGCCTTACCTGAGCTTCGTCGTGGGCTCTCCTCCTCGTCGGCGGCCGTGCGCCGCTTCGCGCGCGCCATTATGACGACCGACACGCGGCCGAAGCTCGCCGGGGCTCGCTTCGACTGCGGTTCGGCGCGCGGCGTTCTGCTGGGAATTGCCAAAGGCGCGGGAATGATTCATCCGCGCCTGGCGGTGAAGCGCGCGACGATGCTGGTTTATCTGTTCACCGATGTGGCCGCCACGCCGGCGCAATTGGGCCGGCTGCTGCGCAACGCCTGCGCGCGCACCTTCAATCGCATCAGCGTGGATGGGGACACTTCGACGAACGACACGGTGCTATTGCTGGCGAGCGGCGCCAGCGGATTGCGCGTTCGGCGCGGGGCGGACGAAATGAATCTGGCTGCGGCGCTGGAAGCTGTGTGCGCTTCGCTGGCGAAACAGATTGTGAGCGACGGCGAAGGTGTGCGGCACGTTGTCGAGCTGCGCGTCGAAGGGGCGCGCACCGAAGCCGAGGCCGAGCAAGTTGCCCGCTCCATCGCCAACTCTCCTCTGGTCAAGACCGCCTGGGCGGGCGCCGACCCCAACTGGGGACGCATCCTGGCGGCGGTGGGGAACTCCGGCGTGGCAGTTGACCCGGGGCGCGTGGACATCTTCTTCGGACACATCCAAGTCTGCCGCCGCGGCGCTGCCTGGCCGTTCAATGACAGCGCCGCGCACCGCTACCTCAGTCGCCGCGAGTTTCGGGTTCGCGTGCGCCTGGGATGCGGCCGCGCCGGGGTCCGCTTCTGGACTTGCGACCTCACCAAGGGCTACATCCAGACCAACGCCGAATACCGCACCTAGATAGTCCCCGGCCCGTTTCAGGACCGGGGGAAAGGGATGGCCGGGTTGGGGGGCCCGGCCGAAACGCTCTTAACTCGTGGGGGAGTGTTGGCGAGCGCAGGGTGGATGGTAGGACAGGGGTGGTACAGGTTCAATAGTCAGGTAGTCCCTTTCCGGCAGTACCTTGGTGCCACCCCAGGCGCCCCCGCCTAACACCTTTGTCTTATTGAGGATACAGGAGCCTGTCCGAACGACCGTGGAGGGACAGGATGTAAGTGGGCCCGCCTGGATTCGAACCAGGGACCAACGGATTATGAGTCCGCTGCTCTAACCGCTGAGCTACGGGCCCGTCGGTTGGATTGTAGCACTTAACCGGTCGGATAGCGGGGCTTTGCGCCGCGCTGCCCCCGTCCCACGGCGTTCACCACTAGGCTCTGGCATGCGTTGCAACGCGTTCTGAACGCATTTCGACATGCGCCCGGTGCCATCCCACCCTCGAGGCAAAACTAGGGTTTGGCCGGCTCGATCCTATCGCGCAGCGGGGGCGTTACGGCAAGGATGTGGAAGGGCAAAAGGGTCATGCTGATAGCGCCCTCGAAGGCACAGTGACGCCTTTGAAGAGAAGCCACAGGGCCAGCGCCACCTCGAACACCAGCATCGGCAGCCAGATGGCGAAGCCCAGCGGGCCCTTGAGGAACTCAAAGAGCCGCAGGGGGAGCGCCACCACGAGCAGCACCGAGGCCAGCACGCCCAGCCAGGCCATCCAGAGCGGGATGTTGCGCGCCCGCAGGAAGAGGTAGGAGAAGAGCGTGCTGCCCACGGCAAAGCAGGAGGCGGCGATGAGGAAGGAGGAGCCGCCCTGCTTCAACAGCAGGTCGCCGAACGCGACCGCGGTCGCCGCGTCGGGGCCGGTCGCCGCTACGCTCGTCGTCGCCACTGACAGCAGTCCCAGCGTCCGGACGGCGGCCACCGCGCCGACCACGCCCTCGCTGGCTCGACAGCACAGCGCCAGGATGGCGAGGTCGGAATCCTCGTCGCGGGTGAGCGCGTAGAGCGTCACGCCCAGCACCACGGCGCTCAAGAACTGGAGGAATGTGAGCGCGGCGGTCAGTCGCACGAGCGCGGCGTGCTGCGCCAGGCTGGCGAGCGTCCCAGCCGCTCCCTCGGCGGCGCCAGTCGCCCGGTTGAACACAACCATGCTGGCGATGCCGGTCGCGATGTAAAAGAGAAAGGTGAAGCCCGCGAGGCGGGCGTTGGTTCTGAGAGTCATGCCACTTCCTGGACGCGGAGGTTGGCCTGCTCCTTCCAGCATTCAACGTTCACGCCCTTGGCCAGCAGCCATACGATGAGCGCCCCTTCTCCGACCATGCCGGGAATCAGGTTGAAGGGAGCCAGGTCCTTCGCCAGCGGCGGCCACAGGAAGGTCAACCAGCCGAAACCGGCCAACACCATCAGCACACCCAGAATCCGCGGCAGGAAGGTCGACCCGAGAATCAGGACGCCGACCCCGAGGCAATGGAACCCGAAAAATACCAGGTCTCTCACGTGGATGATGGGCGCGAGTCGCAGCAGGCTCACCACGCATCCCGCCAGACCGAAAAACGCCGCCAGCAACGAAAGGTTTTTACTAACCGGCTTGAGCAGGTCGTAGAGGAGCAGGGTTACCACGACGTAGCACAGTGGCGCAACAATGTTGGCAGCGGAGAATGCCACTCCGCCATCCCGGCCGAGGAAAAGGGCGAGCGAGCCCGCCACAAAAACCAGCAGCCAAAACAGGCCGGCCATCCGGGCCTTCACGAGCGGCGAGCCTGCGGCAATCGCTCCCATCATTCTGGAGTCGTATACGAGGATTGAAGTGCGATTGTTCCGGTTTCTTGCTTGGTGGGGGGAGCGCAGAACTCGACAAGAGAAAAGCGGCGAGCCCCGGTGGGACTCGCCGCTGTCTGGTTTCGACTGGGTTGAGTTCTACTGAGCGCCGGCGCGCTCGCTGATGGGGTTGCCGTCGGCGTCGAGCGCCTGCAAGGTGCCGAGGTTGAGCGAGCGGATGCCTTCCTCGATCTTGGCGCGGTCGCCGACAATGACCCAGGTGAGGTTGTTGGGACGCACCAGGGCCTTGGCGGCGCGGTTGACGTCGTCGAGCGTCATCGCCCGCACCCGCTCCGGGAAGGTGTTGTAGTAGTTGTCATCCAGCCCGAAGGTCACCATCTGATAGAGGGTGTTGCTGACGGCGTTCATCGTCTCCCACTGCCCGGGGAGCGTCAGGGTCAGGGTGGACTTGGCCTTATCGAGCTCATCGGCGCTCACCGGAATCCCGCCCAGGATACCGTTGAGCTCCTTCTGAATCTCCACCACCGACTCTTTGGTCTTGTCGGTCTGCACCGGAGCCAGCACGAAGTAGGGCCGCTGGCCGCGCGCGTCCGGCAGGATGGTGCGCGAGCCATAGCTCCAGTGCTTGTCTTCGCGCAGGTTCATGTTGATGCGCGAGGTGAAGTCGCCCCCCAGGATGCGGTTCATGGTGACGATGGCGATGTCGTCCGGCGTGTTCTTGGGCGGCGCCAGGACGCCCGCCAGGATCACCGACTGGATGGCGCCCGGGCGATCGAGGATGTAGACGCTGGCTTGCTTCGGCTCCGCCACCGCGCCGATGTTCTTCTTCGGCACCTCGCCCGCCTTCCAGCCGGCGAACAGCTTCTCCAACTTGGGTTGCAGCTCCGTCATCTTGGTGTCGCCCACCACGATGAGCGTGGCGTTGTTGGGCTTGAACCAGGTCTGGTGGAACTTGACCAGGTCGTCCCGCGTCATCTTGTTCACCGACTCTTCCGTGCCCGAGCCCGTGGCCGGATTGCCGTAGGCGTGCCCGGCGCCGTAGAGCAGCTTCGGCAGCACGCGCAGCGCCATGGCCTGCGGCTGCGCCTTCTCCTGCTGAATCTGCGCCAGGCGGCGCTTGCGCTGGCGTTCGAGCTCGTCGGCGGGGAACGACGGGTTGAGGATAACGTCGGCGTAGAGCTCGAGCGAGCGGTCGAGGTTCTCCTTCAGCGCCGAGAGCTGAACGCTGGCGGCATCGAGGTCCGAGCCCACGTTCAGGTTCGCGCCCAGTTGCTGCAGCTCTTCAGAAATCTGCAGCGCGCTGCGCGTCTTCGTGCCTTCGTCCAGCATGTCCATTCCCAGGCTAGTGGTGCCGGGGAGCGCGGATTGGTCGGCTGCCCAGCCGGAATCCACCACCAGGTTGAAGTTCACCTGCGGAATCGACGCCCGCTCGACCAGTATCACCTTCAGCCCGTTCGCGAGCGTCGCCCGCTGCATCGCGGGGAACTTCGCCACCGGCGGCGTCCCCGCTTCCGGAACCTTGGAGCGGTCCACGTCCGTCTTCGCCACTTCGTACTTCGGGAACGGCTGCACTTCCAGCTCGTAAACGCCGTCCGAGAGCCACTCGTTGGCCGTGGCCCGCAGGTCCTCCGCCGTTGCTTCGGCCACCTGCTTCAGCGTCGTCTTGTAGAAGTCCGGGCTGCCGCCGTACACCTGGTTGATGGCCAGCACGTCGGACTTGCCGCCGAACCCGCCGATGCGCTCAATGCCGCGCAGGAACTGGGCGCGGTACTGCGTCTTCACCCGACTGAGCTCCGCCGCCGTCGGGCCTTCCTTCTGGAAGCGCGCCAGCTCCTCATCAATCGCCTTTTCGACCTTGGCCAGCTCCACCCCCGGCCGCGCATCGGCCACGATGATGAAGTGGCTCCCGATCTCGCGCGAGAACTGGAAGGAGAAAACGTTGGTCGCCACCTGGTCGTCGTACACCAGCCGCTTGTAGAGCCGCGACACCTTACCGCTGGTCAGGATGTCGCTGATGAGGTCGAGGTGCGTGTCGGCCGGGCTGCCCCACTCCGGTGTGTTCCACACCTTGTAGATGCGGGCCTGCGGGACGCGGTCCTGCATCATCTGCCGATGCGTGCCGCGGCGCTTCGCCACCCACGCCTCTTGCTTCACCACCGGCGGGCCCGAGGGGATGTCGCCGAAGTAGCGCTCCACCTTCTGGCGCGCCGTCTCGGTGTCGATGTCGCCCGCAATCACGATGACCGCGTTGGCCGCTCCGTAGTAGTCGCGGAACCATTGCTTCACGTCGTCGAGCGACGCCGCGTTCAGGTCTTCCATCGACCCGATGACGCTCCACGAGTACGGATGCCCGGCGGGATAGGTGTTTTCAAAAATGTAGTTGAACGCGCGCCCGTAGGGCTGGTTCTCGCCCTGCCGCTTCTCGTTCTGCACCACGCCGCGCTGCTCATCGAGCCGCGCCTGGCTGATGGCGCCCAGCAGGTGCCCCATGCGGTCGGACTCCATCCACAGGATGGTGTCCACCGCCGAGGTGGGCACGTTCTGGAAGTAGTTGGTGCGGTCGTTGTTGGTGGTGCCGTTCAGGTCGGTGGCGCCCACCCGCTGCACGACCTTGAAGTAGTCGTCGTTGAAGTTTTCGGAGCCGTTGAACATCAGGTGCTCGAACAGGTGCGCGAAGCCCGTCTTGCCGGGCTTCTCGTTCTTCGAGCCCACGTGGTACCAGATGTTCACCGCCACGATGGGCGCCTTGTGGTCTTCGTGCACGATCAGCGTCAGGCCGTTCTTCAGCACGAATTTCTGGTAGGGGATGTCGATGGCCTGCGGGTCCTGCGCCCGCAGGGGCGCGCCGGCGGCCACCCACGCCAGCGTCAGCGTCAATACCACAAGGGTCAACTTCACTGCACGACGGTTCATAGTCTTCTCCTCACGGAAACAATAGGGCTACCGGCTACGGGGAGCCCCACTATACACCCGCCCCGCCCTTTTTGGCGATAGAAAACTCCCGCGAATCGGAGTAGTCTAGGCCTCCCCCGGAGGACACTTATGGCGGAGAAGACCTTCAAGGCGAAGCTGACCTCGGAGGGTGAGGGCGGCGCGTGGACGATTTTGAAAATCCCCTTCAGCGTGGAGAAAGTTTGGGGCACACGCGCGCGGCTGGCGGTGAAGGGGACGTTGAACGGGTTTGCTTTTCGCAACTCGGTGTTTCCCATGGGCGGCGGCGTGCACTGCCTGATGGTCAACAAGGCGGTGCAGGCGGGCGCCAAAGCCAAGGCGGGCGACACCGTGGAGGTCGTGATGGAGCCGGACGCCGCCCCGCGTGCCGTCGCGGTTCCCGCCGACCTCAAGAAAGCGCTGGCGAAGAACAAGGCCGCCAAAGCCGCGTTCGAAAAGATGCCGTACTCGCACAAGAAAGAGTACGTGGAGGCCATCCGCGAGGCCAAGAAGCCCGAGACCCGCGCCCGCCGCATCGCTGGCGCCCTCAAGATGATGGTCGCCTGGGGGAAGAGCAAGGAATAACGCGTGCGTCTTTCTGGTTTGTCAGCCCGAACCCCCGATGCATGCTGACAGGCATCGAGCTGAGGGATCTGCTTTTCATTTTTCGATATGAGAGGTGATGCAATGAACCTTACACGGCGCAAGTTCCTTGGAACCGCGGGAGTGGTGGCGAGCGCACCGCTGCTGGCGGGGCGGCTCTTCGCCTCCGAAGGCAATCCTCAAACGCAGCGCCTGATTGAGCAGGGGATGCGCTACGCCCGAGTCTCCCGCCTGAAGCCGCCCTGGCGGCTTTCGGTCAACTGGTACAAGGCCACCATCGGGCGGCTCCAGGCCAAGCTGCGCGACAAAAACGTCCGCGGCATCCTCTGCACGAGCGGCCTCAACCACAACTACCTCGCCGGCACTTTCCTCACCCAGACCGAGCGGCCGATGTACCTTTTCGTGCCCGCCACCGGCGAGCCCACCTTTTTCCATCCCGGGCTTGACCGCGACATGGTCGCCGACTGGTGGGTCAAAGACCACGAGTGGTATTTCGACTTCCACCACGCCGGCGCCTACGACCAGGTCCTCTGGCAGGCCGGCCCTACGGAAGACCTCTGGGCCTGGGTCTGCCGCGGCCTCGCCAAGCGCGGCCACACCAAGGGCCGCCTGGCGCTCGACTTCGAACCCACCGAGTCCCTGCGCAAGAAGCTCAAGAAGAACCTCAAGAACGTGAAGTGGGAGAACTGGGGCGAGGAAGTGCTCCATATGCGCCAGATCAAGACCGCGGAAGAAATCGAGCTGACTGCCAAAGCCATCGAGCTCCACGACGCCATGCTCGAATTCGCCCGCAACTACATCCTCGAGCGCGGCACCGACGCCACCGACTACGACGTCCGCACCGCCACCAGCGAGTTCGGCACCCGCCTGCTGATGGAGAAGATGGGCCCGGGCGAGCTCGACGGCCGCCCCCACAAAGCCGTCGGGTTGTCGCTCGGCTTCGGCTGCCGCGCCGGCCGCGCCACTGCGTATCCGCACCCGAACCAGTTTTTCTTCAAGCGCATCGAGCGCGGCGACGCCATTCAGATTGCCTCGCTCATCCGCATCGGTGGCTACGGCGGTGAAGGCTACCGCGCCTGCCACATCGAGCCGATTCCCGAGCTCGGCCGCAAAATGTGGGAAGTGCACACTGCCATGACGCTCAAGCAGGTTGAACTCTCCAGGCCCGGCGTGAAGTGCAACGAGGTGGCGCAGGGCGTGCTCAAGCTCGCCTTCGATGCTGGACTCGAAAAGTACGTCTACCACCGCCCCGCTCACGGCGCCGGCATGGAAGGCCACCAGGCGCCCTACATCGCCCTGGGCGACCAGACCGTGCTGGAGGAAGGCATGATGTTCTCCAACGAGCCCGGGCTTTACAACGAAGAAGCCGGCTTCGGCTACAACCACTCCAACAACATCCGCATCCTCAAGACCGAAGCCGACATCATGAACAAGACCCCGATGACGAAGGACTGGTGCTGGCTGAAACTGTAAGAAACAACATCCACCGAGCCCGGTAGCACCTTGCCACCGGGTGACGAAGTCGATTTCGGTTGATTCGGGCGCGGTCGGGTGGTAGAAGGGAGGGGGCAGGTTCAGATTTCATTCAGGGGGTGTTTCCATGGGCAGAAAGCTATTCCTATTTGCAGTGGCAGCCGTGTTGGTGGCGGCCAGCCTCGGTTTTTCCAGCGCTGTCGCGCCGAACAGATCCGGAAAGGCCGAGGCGGCGGCTCCAGCCGCGGATGAGTGGGCGCTCAACGCCACCTACATCGAAGCCTGCAGTTGCCATCTCTTCTGTCCCTGCTACTTCAACCCCACGCCCGAGCATCCCTACTGCGAGTTCAACATGGCGGTGAAGGTGAACGACGGCCACTACGGTGCCATCTCGCTCAAGGGCGTCAAATACTGGCTCACCGGCGACCTGGGCGACAACTTCGGCGACGGCAAGACGCCCTGGCTCATCATCACTCACCATCCCAGCACGACCAAGGAGCAGCGCGAGGCCCTGGGGAAGATCCTCAGCAAAGTCTATCCAGTAGTGTGGGACAAGGTGCAGGCCGATGAATCCGACTTTACCTGGGAAATCAACGACACCCAGGCCCTCGCCAAGCTCGCTAACGGCAAGGGCGAGATGGTGCTCGACCAGTGGAGAGGCAACGACGGCGGCAAGTCCGTTCTCCACAACGTCCGCTACTTCGGCGCCGACTCCAATGACGGCTTCATCATGTACAAGTCCAAGCTCCACCGCTACGACGGCTTCGGCCACAAGTTTGAGTACTCCGGCCGCAACGCCTTCGTCATTACCATCCACTCCAAAGGGAAGGTGGAAGCGGGCGACTGAAACGGTTCAACTGTTTGTCGCGGGACGAAAAGAAGGAGGACGACAATGACTCGACTGAGATTCTTTCTGGCAGTCTTTGTCGCTGTTTGTTTGCTGGTCGCCGTGGGCGTGCGCGCCCAGCAGGAGCATCCCAAACAAGAGCACCCCAAGCAGGAACATCCCAAGGAACACCCGGCGGCCAAGCCCGCGACCCCGGCGGACATTGAGAAAGCCATTCGGGCGCACATTGACGCTACTGCGGCCAAGAACAACGGGACTTTCTCCGTGAAGGACGACGTCCTGAAGAAAACCTGGGTCTTGAAGCTCGACCGCGTGCACAGCGACAAGCTGACGGCGCTCGACAAGGACAACTACTTCGCCTGCGTGGACTTCATCGCCGATGACGGCACCAAGGTGGACGTCGACTTCTTCCTCAAGTCGAAGCGGGACAAGCTGGAAGTCACCGACGCCAGCGTGCACAAGATCAACGGCGTGGCGCGCTACAACTACCAGAAGGAAGGCGACTACTGGAAGCGCGTCGGCACGGAAGAGCCCAAGAAGCACGAACACCCCAAGAAAGAGCACCCAAAGAACTAATCGTTGACCTGCCGTCAGCTCTCCTGCCCTTACACCGTAGCCCCATGGCTCCTGCCTCGGGGAAGTCCATATTCGCATTCGTCTTGGCGAGCCGCTATGCCGCGCGCTCCAGGCTGACTTCGCGCAGGTAGAGAAACAACGGCAGGCCGAGCGAGACGCCCACCGCCAGGTTGGCCACAATCGGCGCCCACAGGTGTCTCACACCTGCGCGGCGACCTTCCACGAGTACGAGAACCCAAAGAACAACGGAAGACACAATCACATCCCATCCGAAGAATCTGCTCACCGGCGTGGCGAAGAGTTGCTCGAAGAATAGTCCCAAGTCCAACCCGTGTTCCTGCGCGAAAGGAATGAACTGCCAGAGCGGCAGCACCGTCCCCGGGACGCAGAGCCCCGCGTAGAGAGTCTTCGGTTGCATCAGGAATCCTAGTTGTGGGCTCTCGGGCCGTGTTCCGGTGCGCGGACGACCATCAGGGCGAAGTCGTCCTGGCGCGGATGCATGCCGGCGAAATCCTGCACGGCGGCGAGCAACGAAAAGAGCATTTTGTCGGCCGAGACGTCGCCCGCCCGGCGCGCCGCCTCCAGCAGGCCTTTCAGGCCGAACTCCTCGCCGCGGCGGTTGGCGCACTCGACGATGCCGTCCGAGTAGGCGATGAGCACATCGCCCGGCTCCAGCGTCACGCGACCGCTGGCGAAGGTAGCCTCCGGGATGGCGCCCAGGAGGGGGCCACCATCCGCCAGCGGTCGCGTAGTTCCGTCCTTCTTGAGTAGAATCGCCGGGGGCTGCCCGGCGTTGCAGTAGACGAGTTCGCCGCGCTTGGGGTCGAGCCGCGCGTAGAAGAGCGACACCAGAGGCGGCATGGCCTTGAGCTGCTGCAGGTCGTGGTTGATGGCCGCCAGCGTCGCCGCCGGGTCCTTCGAGGCGCGCGCTCGCACGCGCAGCAATCCGATGAGATGAGCGAACCACAGCCCGGCCACCACACCCTTGCCGATGATGTCGCCCACCGCCAGCCCGGTCGAGCGGCCGAGGTCGAGCACATCGTAGAAATCGCCCGAGAGGTAGCTGAGCGGGAACATCTCGCTGGCGACATGGAACCGCCCCACGCGAACCTGGCGCGGCGGGCTGAGTCGCCGCTGCACCTCGGCGGCTTCGAACAGTGTCCGATGCAGCCGGTGATGCTCCTGCTCGAGCACCGCAACTTTTTCCTTCAGCCGCTCCCGCTCCGCATCCACCGCAGTCGGCGCAGGAAAAACTACCGGGAGGCGTGGCGGTGCGCTCCCACCCAGCCTAGCTTGCTGCACCTTGGTCGCCATGGCCGCCCTCCGCTGCCCGCGATGACTTCAGCCGACGAACTTGTAGCCCACGCCGTGGATGGTCAGGAAAAACCTCGGCTCCTCGGGATTAGGCTCGAGCTTCTGCCGCAGCCGAAGCATGTGCGCATCCACCGTGCGGGTGGTGGGGTAGTTGTCGTAGCCCCAGACTTCATCCAGCAGGCGGTCGCGGCTCAGCGATTCGCCCGGGTGGGTGAGGAAGTACTTGAGCAGCTCGAATTCCTTGGTCGAGAAGGGAATCGGCTGGCCGCTGCGGCGCACCTCGTGGCTGCGGAGGTTCACTTCCACATCGGCAAAGGCTACCTTCTCCTGGTCGACCGGCAACACGTGGGCGCGGCGCAGCACGGCCTTCACCCGCGCCAGCAGTTCGCGAATCGAGAACGGTTTGGTGACGTAGTCATCGGCGCCCAGTTCCAGCCCGACGACCTTGTCCACCTCCTGGCTGCGCGCCGTCAGCAGGATGATGGGCAGCGAGGGCCGCTTGGCCTTGAGCTGCTTGCAGACGTCGAGCCCGCTCATCTTGGGCATCATCACGTCGAGGATGACTAGGTCGGGCGAATGCGTCAGCGCGCTCTGCAACCCGGCCTCGCCGTCGCCGGCGGTCACCACGTCGTAGCCTTCAAACTCGAAGTTGTCGCGCAGCCCGGCCACCATGCTGGGCTCGTCTTCGACGATGAGGATGCGGGTTTTGGACATTGGTTAATCTCCCGAAGTGGTCTGGCTCGGCGCCGCCGGGCAATTCACCGGCAGGGCGATGGTAAAGCGGCTGCCGCGACCGACCGCGCTCTCCACGCGTACGGCGCCGCCATGCGCCTGAACGATGTGGCGCACCAGCGAGAGCCCCAGGCCGCTGCCCTTGGTGTTGTGCACCAGCGGGTCGCCGACGCGGTAGAACTTTTCGAACACCTTGTTCTGCTCCGAGCGCGGGATACCAATACCGCGGTCGGCGACTTCCAGCTTCACCTCGCCATTGTCGCGCCAGAGCTTCACGCCCAGGTATTTCTCTTTGGGCGAATACTTGACCGCGTTGTTCACCAGGTTGAGCAGCGAGCGGGCGATGGCCTCGCGGTCGACCCGCAGGCGCGGCACATCGTTCGCCAATTGGACTTCCAGCTGGAAGCCGAGGTCTTCGATCTGGTAGCGGTAGGTGTCCAGCGTCTCGCGCACCAGCTCGGCCATATCGGTCTCGCGGAAGTCATACTCCTTCTTCCCGGCTTCGATGCGGCTGAAGTCGAGGATGTTGTTGATGAGCGCGGTCAGCCGCTCGCTTTCTTTGCGGATGATGCGGAAGTATTCCTGGTACTTGTCCGGGTTCACGCGCCCCATCTCCAGCGTTTCGGCGAACAACCGCACCAGCGCCAGCGGCGTGCGCAGCTCGTGGGAAACGTTGGAGACGAAATCCGACTTCAGCTTGGCCAGCGCCATCTCCCGCGTGACGTTGTGGTAGGTCAGCCAGATCCCACCCGCCATCAGCAACGACAGCGCCCCGAGAATGAAGGCGTAGGTGTGCAGGAAGCTGTGGGCGATGGCGTTCACCGTTGTGCCGGTGAACTTCACGCCCAGCATCATCGAGCGGAACACGGCGTCGAAGTTGCGTTCCACTTCCGCTTCGCCGTCCCAGCCCGTGGAAGCGGCCAGCAGCTTTGTGTCCTTGCCCCGTGGCCGGACCATGATGGCCACTTTGGGGTGGTCGGAGTCGGTTCCGCTTTCGTTCTTGAGCGTCGTCAAGTGGTTCAGCGCCGCGGGGAAAAAGTCGTTCTTCAGATAGTCAGAGTCGAAGATGACGCCGGCCAGCGCTACTTTGTCTCCGGGGAGGTCAGGGGGCAGGAAGTAGGCGACCACTTGATAGACCTTCTCATCGCCCCGCATCTGCCAGCGCTCGTAGAGTATATACGGATCCGGGTCGCTGCCCTCCATCCGCCGCAGCTTCAGGACGTAGTCTTTGGCCTCCATCGGCATCCAGGTGGCCATGTTGACGGCGGTGTACTCGGCCTCCTTGCGGAATTCGGGGTTTTGCAGGAGGTACTTGCAGGAGCGCAGCGTGAAGCCCTGCTTCGGGTCGAAGTAGAAGGCGTGCGCCAGGCTCGGCCGCGACTCGATCAGCTTCTCCAGCCGCTGCGGCGGCGGCTCCTGCAGTGCGCCAAACTGCTGGCGAATCTCGCCCACCTGTTGGAACATCCGCTTGTTGATGCGCTTCTCCGCGATGGCCAGGAACTGTTGGAAGTCGCGCTGGATGGCGGCCTCGATCGTCTTGTCGCGGTAGAGCGAGCGCAGGTTCCACACACTGAATGCAATGAGCGCGGCCGCCGGCAACACAATCGCCAGCTCCAGCGTCAGCAGCATTCGCATCCGCGCGTCCCAGCGCCACCACTTTTTCTGTTTCATGGTTCCTCGCTACCCCTCAATCCAACTTCAAGCGGCGAGAACTGTACTTCAGGGCCGCGGCTCGATGTGTCATGGCAGGGTAAAACCCGGTAAAGAATTGTAAAAGCGACCTCCGCCCGAGGAACGCCATTCTAAACAAGATAACGTTTGACGCCGCTGTTTCGTTCGACTTTTTTCCTCTGCGGGGGGCGACTCCTCGCGCTATTTAGGATATTGAAAAACAACGCCATATTACTGCCCTTGGGTCATCCAACGACAGGAATTGGTATTATGATTCACGATATGCGGAGCTTCCGATTCCTAGTGGCGGGGCTGGTTCTCTCCCTCAGCCTCTCCTACCTCCCCGTGACAGGCCAACAACAGGCCGGCCCCAGTGCGGAGGCTACCACCGGTTGGATCTGCGGCGTGGTCACCGACGAGAGCCAGGGGTTCATCGAGGGAGTGGAAGCGAGGCTTTTCGCTTCCGCGTCCGCTGCGGAGCCGATTGCCCTGGCGGTTTCCGATGCTCACGGTGTGTTCTGTTTTCAGGACGTACCACCCGGGTTCTACGACCTGCGCGTGAGCAAGGAGCGCTGGCCGCCTCAAGCCTCCCGGCAGGTGGAGGCGCGCGCGGGCCTGCTCAATCGCTTGCTCCCCATTGAGCTGGAGCTCGAACCCGGCGAGCCTCGGGTGAGTTTCGACGACAGCTTCGATGGCATGCCGCTCAGCCAGGCGCGCAGCGTGATGCACCGCCTGCTCGACCAGGGTGATGCCAACAGCATCCGCGAAGCCGCCCGCCGCCTCCTGCCGAAGCGCGGGGTGCGGATTGAGGTGGGCCGCATCGTCTTGGGGAGGGATCCCAAGCCGCTGTGCGACGAACTGATGCGCCAGGTCGAGTCTTCCTACCTGCCGCCGCTCAAGACGGCGCGCTACATCTATGCGGTGGGAGAACTGGTGGATCCGCGCACCAACGACAACGTCATGCGGTTCCTGCTGAGCAAGCTGCGAGACGGCCGCCGCCTGCCCTCTTCGCCCGGCTCGGCAGTCGACGCCGAGCGGCCTGTCTACGTCAGCGATATCGCCATGGAGGTTTATTCGCGGCTTCAGAACCATGACTTCAAGTGGAAGTATGGCCAGCCGCCGGCGCAGAACCAATCTTCGATCAGCGCCGCCCGTACCTGGTGGGAGCAGGAACTCGCACGCCGAAAGAAGTAACCCTCAGGCGAGCTTAGCCCCTGCAGAAGGCGCACGTCGCCCAGCCGGTTTCCACCGCTTTGTGGCAGCGGAGTCGAAGGGAGCCCCCTGCAGTTATTTGTAGAGGTGGGCTACATACTCTGCGTAGCCGTTGTAGGGCAGGGTGGGGATACGCTGGTTGGTGCCGACGTCTCGTTCAGTGGCCTGCGACCACCGCGGGTGCGGCTTGCGCGGGTTCACGTTGGAGTAGAAATCGTACTCGCTCGGCGCCACGTCATTCCAGAACGTCGGTGGCTCCTTGCGCACGAACTCAAAGCGCACGATGGACTTGATGGACTTGTAACCGTACTTCCACGGCGTGATCAGCCGCAGCGGCGCGCCGTTCTGGTTCGGCAGGATGTGCCCGTAGCTGCCCACCACGATCATCGCCAGCTCGTTGGTGGCCTCGGCCATCGTCAGCCCTTCGTAGTACGGCCACGGGTACCAGGTTTCGTTCTTCTGCCCCGGGGCTTCCTCCGGCCGGTAGAAGCTCACCATCCGCAGGTAACGGGCCGTGCTCTTTGGCTTCGCCCACTCGACCAGCTTCGCCAGCGGAAACCCGATCCACGGCACCACCGCCGACCAGGCCTCGACGCACCGCAGCCGGTAGATGCGTTCCTCCAGCGTCATCAGCTTGATGAGCGCGTCAACCTCAATCCGCTTCGGTGCTTCTACTTCGCCCGCGACTTCGATTTCCCACGGGCGCGCCCGGAACCGCTCCGCCAGCGCCGCCACCCGCTCTTTGTTAGTGGTGAACTCGTAGAAGTTGTTGTAGCCGGCAACGATGCGCTCGTCGGTCACGGGCCGCTCAACCGTGTACTTCGGGTTGCGCTTGGCCGGGAGCTTCGGCAGATTCGTCATCCCGGGCGGGTCCGGCGCCAGCGCTTGCAGCCAGCCGTTGGCGATGCCCGCCGCCACCCCCACTGCGACCGCCGAGCCGTGCAGGAACCTTCGCCGCGGACGGTTGATACCTTCCGGCGTGACCTCACGCTCGGGAATCTCCCAACCCTTCGGTACCTTGATGAGCACGCTCGCCTCCGGCGCAACAATCCTGCAGCCAGCGGATTGGATAACTCTAGCACACCCGCGGATGCAGCCAATTGCGCCGGCTAGTTTGACACCTTTTCGCGCTCGTTGTTACAATGCAGCTTCAGCTTAAGGAGATCGCGCCACGTGATTCTCCATACTCTCATCGGACGAGGCCATGCTGGCCGACCTCGAACGTCTGATTGAGCTCCAGCAGGTGGACCTCCGCCTGCATGAACTTCTCCGCCAAATCAAACTGCTTCCTCAGAAACGCCAGCAAGCCCAGCAGGAGCTGGAGCAGGCGCGCCGGGCGCTCGAGCAGGTGCGCCACGCCTACACCGAGAGCCTCAAGGAGCGCAAGCGCCTCGAGCTCGACGTCCAGCAGTTCAAGGAAAAGATCGAGAAGCACCGCGCCCAGCTCTACGAGGTCAAGTCCAACGAAGCCTACCGCGCCCTCCAGCACGAGATCGAAGAAGAGCAGAAAAAGATGGCCGCGGCCGAAGACCGCGTCCTCGAAGCCATGATTGCCATCGAGGACGAGGAGAAGGGAATCAAGACGGGCGAGGCGGAGTTGAAGCAGGTGGAGCAGCGCGTCGCGGCGGCGGTTCGCGAAATCGATGCTGAAGAAGCCGCGCGCAAGAAAGAAGCCGAAGACCTGACTGCCCAGCGCCAGAAGCTCCGCGCCGGCATCGTCGAAGAGACGCTTGAAACCTACGACCGCATCGCTCGCGCCCACGGCGGCATCGCGCTCGCCGAGGCCCGCGAGGAAATCTGCCAGGTCTGCCTGATTCACATCCGCCCGCAGACCTTCGCCGAGGTTAAGCGCAACGAGCAGATTCATTACTGCGAATCCTGCCACCGCATCCTGTACTACGTCTCCACACCCGCCAACCAGCAACCCGTCCCCGCCAGCAACTAACCACGTGCGCCGACGTTCTCGCAGTCACCCCCTCGCGCCGAGCCCGGTGGCACCGGCCACCGGGGAACGTGCTTCTCGCTTGTTTGACGATTCGCACGCCACGTCGCCCTCGGACTGCGTCACCGCCACCATTGACGGCGCCGCGCGCGGCAACCCTGGCCCGGCGGCCTACGGCATCGTATTCGAGGATTTAAAAGGGAAGCTCCTGGCGCAGCTCAACGGCCGCCTGGGCAAGGCCACCAACAACGTAGCCGAATACGGCGCGCTACTGGCCGCGCTGAAACATGCTCGCGAGCGCGGCTGGCGCGCGCTGCGAATCCGCACCGACTCCGAGTTGCTCGCCAATCAAGTCCGCGGTCGCTTCAAGGTCAAGAACGCCGACCTGAAACTGCTCCACCAGCAGGCGCACCATCTCATTTCCGGCTTCGCCTTCTTCGCCATCGAAGCCGTTCCCCGCCGCCAAACGCGCGCCGCCGACAAGCTCGCCAACGCCGCATTAGATGGGCAACCTGCGAAAAGATCTCCGAGCCCGGTGGCACCGGCCACCGGGAAAGCCAAGCGCACAATCCGCGCTGTCTACGAGAACGGTGTACTTAAGCCCCTCGAACCCCTAGACCTTCCCGACGGCACCGAAGTCGAGCTCCTAATTCGCCGCCGTGCTCGATAATCCTGTCGGAAGGGCACGGCTTTAGCCGTGCCGATAAGCGCCCCCCGAAGGGCTTTAGCCCCTGAGGTTAGTTATAGCGCAGCAGGAAAGAACGGTAGAGATGGTCTCTCTGCGCGGGGATGAAGCCGGCGTCGCGGATAATGCGGCGCAACTCCGCCTCGGTGGTGCGATTGTGGCAGCCGGCGGCGGAGACCACGTTCTCTTCAATCAGGATGCTGCCCACGTCGTTGGCGCCGAAGCGCAGCGCCACCTGGCAAATCTTGATACCGGGCGTCAGCCAGCTTGCCTGCACGTTGTCAATGTTGTCGAAATAAAGCCGCGAAATCGCCAGCGTCTTCAGGTAGTCCACCGCCGTCGGTGGCTCAGGAATCTTTCGACCCAGCGAGGTGTTCTCCGGCTGGAACGCCCAGTGAATGAAGGCGGTAAAGCCGCCGGTCTCGTCTTGAAGCCGCCGCAGAGTCTCGAAATGGTTGACGCGGTGCTCGTAGGTCTCTCCGCAGCCCATCATCATCGTGGCCGTGGTGCGCAGGCCGAGCTGGTGCGCGGTGCGGTGCACCTCGACCCACTCGCCCGCCGTGCACTTGAGGCGCGAGATGCGCCGACGCACTTCGTCGTCGAGGATTTCCGCTCCGGCGCCGGGGATTGAATCCATCCCCGCGTCGCGCAGTCGCGCAATGGTGTCGCGCAGCGTCAGCCCGCTCAACTCGGCGATGTTGAGGATCTCCGGCGCCGAGAAGCAGTGCAGGTGCACGCGCGGGTAGCGCTGCCTGATGCCCCGCAGCAGGTTCTCGTACCAGTCAATCTTGAAGTCGGGATGCAGCCCGCCCTGAAACAGCACGCCGGTGCCGCCCAGCGCCAGCATTTCGTCAATCTTTTTCGCGATGGTGTCGAGGTCGAGCACATAACCCTCGGCGCTGCCCGGCGGGCGGTAGAAAGCGCAGAAGGAGCAGTACTCGGTGCAGAAGTTGGTGTAGTTGATGTTGCGGTCGATCTGGTAGGTGACGACGTTTTCCGGGTGCTTCTGCCGACGCACCTGGTCGGCGGCCTGCCCGACGCCGATGAGGTCGTCGGAGCGAAACAGTTCCAGTGCTTCCTCGCGCGAAAGTCGTGTCACAGAAACTCCAGCGGCCGCGCCTTTTCGATCAACCCCAGTTCGTGCGCGTAGCGGTAGAACGATTCTAATCCGGCGCGATGCGGAGCGTCCAGCCGGTACTGGATGCTGAAGCGCAGGTAGCGCTCCAGTCGCCCGCCGGGCAGCTTGAGCCGCTCGGCGGCTTGGTGCGCAATCTCGGGGATGTGCGCCAGTCCGTCGTCGCGCGACTTCAGGAAGTCGCCCACCAGCCGTGGTCCAATTGCGCGGGCGGCCTCTGCCCGCACCACCCAGAAGGCGAACACAAATGGCAGGTTGGTCAGCCGCACCCACTCCTCGGCGAGGTCATACACATGCAAATCATCCCCGAGCCCGGTGGCCCCGACCGCTGGGGAATGCAGGGCAAACTGCAGCGCCGGGTCGCCGATGAGCAGCGCCGCGTCGGCGCTGCTCATCATCGCCTTCAAGTCCGGCGCCGCCTCCACGTACTCCGGCTCGCGCTTCCACAGCAACGCGTAAAGAATCTTGACCAGCGCCGCCGAGGTGCGCGAGCTCGCATCGAGCGCCACCCGCCTGGCCCGTCGCGCCGGCCCGCGGCTGACCAGCAACACGCTCTCCACCTTGCGCTCACTGGCGATGCAAATGTACGGAATGATCTTCAATCCGGGAATCGTCTGGTACTCGATGGAGGGAATGATCCCAACGTCAGCCTTGCCGCTGCGCAGCGCCTCGGCGCACTCCGCCGGCACGGTGTAGCTCAGTCGGTAGCGGTTCTTGGCCGCCCCACGCTCCAGGCCCCATACCAGCGGCGCCGTGTTCAGATACTTGACCACTGACACCCGCAGCGGTCTCGTCCCGAGTTCCGCACCGCGGGACGAGGGAGCCAGCCGGTTGCGCGCCCTGAACGGTCTCGGTGGTCTCGGTTTCATCCTCAGTTGTGATTACGCTCGGACGCCGCTGTCAGACGCAGCGAAACTCCGCACTCTAGCATTGACTGTGAGGCTGCGAAAGAGGGCTACTTGACAAACGCACACGCTGACCGCTAGTTTCGCTTGATTTCTGCTTGTGCGCGGATGACACAGCCACTCGAACGGTACACCTACTGGCTGGCGGTAACGCTCACGCCCGGCGTGGGCGCGCGCCTGGCTGCCGAGCTCCTCAAGCGCTTCGGCACGCCAGAACGGGTGTTTGCCGCTTCGCTTACGGAGCTCGAAGCCTGCGGCCTGCCGGCGCCGGTGGCGCAGTCGCTGCACTCCGGCGCGCCACTCAAGGCCGCCGAGCAGGAATTGGAGAAAGTCCGCCAGCACGGCTGCCGCTTGCTGGCGTGGGATGAGCCTGAGTACCCGGCGCTGCTCAAAGAAATCTACGATCCGCCGGTGCTGCTTTACTGCCACGGCGATGTGGCCGCGCTTTCGACCCACTGCGTGGCGATGGTGGGGGCGCGTGCGCCCTCGCCTTACGGGACGCAGGTCACCGAGCGGCTGTCGGAAGAATTGTCGGCGCGCGGGCTGACGATTGTCAGCGGGCTCGCGCGCGGCATTGATTCCGCCGCACACCGCGGCGCGCTCAAGCCCGCCGGCGGCAAGACGATTGCGGTGCTCGGCTGCGGCATTGAAGTGGATTACCCCAAGGAGAACAAGAAGCTGCGTGCGCAGATTGAGGAGAACGGCTGCATCGTCACCGAGTTCGCCCTCGGCACCTTCCCGGCGCCACAGAATTTTCCCATTCGTAACCGCATTATTGCGGGCCTGTCGTGGGGCGTGGTGGTGGTGGAGGGTTCGCGCTACTCCGGCTCGCTCATCACGGGCCGGCTGGCGATGGAGTACAACCGCCAGGTCTACGGCATTCCCGGCAACATCACTAACCAGAAGAGCCAGGCGCCCAACACGCTCATCAAACAGGGGGCCAAGCTCGTCGAGACGTGGGAGGACGTGGTCGAAGAGCTGCCCACGCCGGTGCGCGGCGAAATCCTGGAAAGGCTGGCGGCGACGGCTCCGGCGGCAACCGCGCAGAAGGGCTTGCCGCTGACCGCTGAACTTTCCGAATCCGAACGCGCCGTCTTTCGCATCCTAAAGGCAGATGAGGCGCTGCACGTCGATCAGGTGGTCGAGGCCACGGCCTTGACCCCGTCGGAAGTGCTGCCCGCTTTGTTTGAACTCGAAATGAAAGGACTGATCCGGCAACTGCCCGGAAAGTATTTCCTGCGGATGCTGCCGGCGGAGAGTTTGTCGCGGACACAGTAATGGGGAAATCGCTGGTCATCGTCGAGTCGCCGGCCAAGTCGCGCACCATCGGGCGCTACCTGGGCAAGGACTACGTGGTCAAGTCATCGCTGGGCCACATCAAGGACTTGCCGCGCAAGCACCTGGGCGTGAACGTGGAGAAGGGCTTCGAGCCCACCTACTTCGTCATCTCCGGCAAGGCCAAAGTGGTGAGCGAGCTGCGCCGCGCCGCCCGCCAGGCTGAAGCGGTTTATCTCGCCGCCGACCCCGACCGCGAGGGCGAAGCCATCTGCGCCCACCTGCGGGAAGTCCTGACTGAGAAAGCGCTCTACGCCGAAGCCGAACCAGCCGACGGCGGCCGACGCAGGAAAAAGAAAGAAAAGCCGGCCAACAAGAAGAAGGCCGCTGCTGCGGCCGCGCCGAAAAACGGAAACGTGGTTGCGCTGGACGTGCCGCCGCCCGTGGCCCCCGAGACCAAGTTCTTCCGCGTGACGATGAATGAAATCACCGCCCGCGGCGTGAAGCAGGCCTTTGGGCAACCGGGGCAGGTGGACGAAAACCTGGTAAACGCGCAGCAGGCCCGGCGCATCCTCGACCGGCTGGTGGGCTATGAAGTGAGCCCGCTGCTGTGGGACAAGGTGAAGCGCGGGCTTTCGGCCGGGCGGGTGCAGACCGTGGCGCTGCGGATGGTGGTGGAGCGCGAGCGCGAAATCCGCACTTTTACGCCCGTCGAATACTGGACTATAGACGTCAACCTGAGCGCCGGCGAGCCGCCGAGCTTCAAGGCCAAGCTGGTGGAGTGGCAGGGCCGCAAGCTCGAAGTCCCCGAGCAGGACGAAGCCAAACGCTCTAAGCAGTTCTTCATCCCCAATGAAGAAGAAGCCAGGAAGCACGCGGCGGCGCTGGAGGGGGCGGAATTCATCGTCGAGTCGGTGCAGCAGAAGGAGCGCCGACGCTACCCGGTGCCGCCGTTCATCACCAGCACGCTCCAGCAGGAGGCGGCGCGCAAGCTGCGCTTCAGCGTCAAGCGCACCATGCAGCTCGCCCAACGGCTCTACGAAGGCGTGGAAGTGGGCGAACAAGGCAGCGTCGGCCTTATCACCTACATGCGCACCGATTCCACTCGGGTCAGTCAGGATGCGCTGGCCGCCGTGCGCGAGGTCATCGCTCATCGCTTCGGGCGCAACTACGTGCCCGACGAGCCGCGCTTCTACCGCTCCAAGAAAGGTGCGCAGGATGCGCACGAGGCCATCCGCCCCACCGACCCCCGCCACCTGCCCGAGGCCGTGCGGCGCTACCTCGAGGAAGACGAGTTCAAGCTCTACCAACTCATCTGGCAGCGCTTCGTGGCTTCGCAGATGACCGAGGCCGTCTTCGACCAGACCACGATTGACATCCGCGCTGGCGACTACCGGCTGCGTGCCACCGGCTCGGTCCCCAAGTTCGACGGCTTCCTGGCGGTCTACGAAGAAGGCAAGGACGAAGCCCAGCGCGCCGAGGAGGAAGCTGAGGCCGAAGCCGCGCGCCTGCCGGTGGTGCGCGAGGGCGAGAGGTTGCGGCGGAACGAAGTCAGGCCCGAGCAGCACACCACCCAGCCGCCGCCGCGCTACACGGAAGCGACGCTGGTGAAGGAATTGGAAGAGAAGGGCATCGGGCGGCCTTCGACCTACGCCGCCATTCTTTCCACCATCCTCGAGCGCGAATACGTCCGCAAGGACAAAGGACGGTTTTCCACCACGCAGCTCGGCGAGATTGTCTCCGACCTGCTCATCAAGAGCTTCGAAGACATCTTCGACATCCGATACACCGCGCGGATGGAGGAGGAGCTGGACGAGATCGAAGAGGGCAAGCTCGACTGGCGCGCTGCCTTGGAGGAATTCTACGAAAAGTTTTCCCGCGACTTGGAGCGCGCCGGCGAGGAGATGGAAAACGTCAAGGCCGGCCTGCCCACCGAGCAGGTCTGTGACCGCTGCGGCAAGCCCATGCTGCTGCGCATCGGCCGCCACGGGCTGTTCCTGGCCTGCTCGGGCTACCCCGACTGCACCAACACCCGCGAGCCGGAGCTGGATGTGCGCGGCATCGAGTCGGACGACACCGCGCCCGAAAGCGAAACGCAGTACTGCGAGAACTGCGGGCGCGAGATGGTCATCAAGCGCGGCCGCTACGGGCCCTTCTACGCCTGCACCGGCTATCCGGATTGCAAGACCACCAAGCCGCTGGCGGCCCGCGGCGCCGCCGCGGCGCCGGTGCCGCTCGAGGAGGCCTGCCCGCAGTGCGGTGGGCAGTTGCAGGAGAAGTTCGGTCGCTACGGCGCCTTCATCGCCTGCTCCAACTACCCCGAGTGTCGTTACACGCGGCAGAAAACGCTGGGCATCAAGTGCCCGGAGTGCGGCCAGGGCGAGCTGGCCGAGCGGCGGGCGCGCCGCGGCCGGCGGGTCTTCTACGGCTGCTCGCGCTACCCCGAGTGCACGTTCACTTCCGGGCAGCGGCCGCTGCCCGAGCCCTGCCCGCTTTGCCAGGCGCCGCTAACCTACGAGAAGCGCACCAAGCAGGGCAGCAGCTTCCGCGTCTGCCGCAACAAGGAGTGCGAGTTCGAAGCTCCGTTGGAGTCCCGTGAGGGCTTGGCTGCAGCCGCCCCCTCGGCTGAGAGCCAGGGCGGCCGCTGATGTCCCTGCCGATGCCCCACGCGTGGTGGCACTACGCCCTCTTTATCCTCTTTGTCCTGGTCATGCTGGCCGTCGATCTGGGCGTCTTCCACCGCCGCTTCCACGCCGTCACCCACAAGGAAGCCCTCATCTGGAGCGTGGTCTGGATAACGCTGGCGCTCTTGTTCAACGTCGGCGTCTGGTATTTCGAGGGTCCCACCAAGGCCGGCGAATTCCTTGCCGGCTACCTGATCGAAAAATCGCTGAGCCTCGACAACCTGTTTGTCTTCCTGATGATCTTCATGTACTTCGGCGTGCCTGACCGCTACCAGCACCGTGTGTTGTACTGGGGCATCCTGGGCGCGCTGGTGATGCGCGGCGTGATGATTGCCGCCGGCGCCGCGCTCATCGCCCGATTCCACATCGTCATCTATATCTTCGGCGCCTTCTTGGTCTACACAGGCATTCGCTTCATGAGACAGACCGGCCCGTCGGTTTCGCCGGAGACCAACCCCGTGCTACGGCTGCTGCGGCGCCTGGTGCCCATCACCCCGGACTTTCGCGAGGAGCATTTCTTTGTCCGCGAGGGTGGCAAGTGGCTGGCCACCCCGCTCTTTGTGGTGCTGGTGCTGGTCGAGACCAGTGACGTGATGTTCGCCGTGGACTCCATTCCCGCCATCTTCGCCATCACCTACGACCCGTTCATTGTCTTCACCTCCAACGTTTTCGCCATCCTCGGCCTGCGCGCGCTCTATTTCCTGCTCGCCAACATCATGCCGATGTTTCGCTATCTTAACGTTGGCTTGGGCACCATCCTGGCCTATGTCGGCGTCAAGATGCTCCTGCAGGACGTGGTCAAGATTCCCGTGTGGGTCTCGCTGATCGTAATTGCGGTGGTGCTGGGCGCGAGCCTGGGCTACTCAGTGTACGAGTCGCGGCGCTACAGCGAGGAAGTTGAGGAGCAGGCCAAAGAAGACGAGCAAGCCCGGCAGGATGCCATTGCCGAAGACCTCGAGGCCAAGCGCGACAGCGACGACCGCTAGCCGGCGGGGTCGGCTTCAACCTGCAAGGCCAGAGCCATGCGCTGCAACAAGTTTTCCGCGCCGACCAGGATGTGCAGTTCGACCAGGTGTGCGTCGCCGAACCACTTCTTGAGGTCGGCGATGTCTTCATCGGTGACGCTGGCGGGCGCGCGGGTCAGCTTCTCCGCCAGGCGCAGCACCGCGGCATCCTTCTCGTCAAAGCTGCCAGCGCTTTGCCAGTCGTCGCGCTCCAGCGCGGCCATCTGCTCGGCGCTCAGGCCGGCGCTGCGGGCGAAGGGAGCGTTCAGCGCCAGCGCGTAGCGGCAGCCATTGACACCGGCGGTGCGCAGTGCCGCCAGAGCCTTGGTGCGCGGGTCGAGTACGCCACCCGTCCACAGCTCTTTGTGCACGTTGGAGAACGTCAACAGCAGCTCCGGCCGATGCGCCATGGTCTTGAAGAGGTTGGGCGTCGTACCAAAGCGGTGCTCAAGCGCGTCGTAGAGGTTGCGCAAGATGACCGCCGAGCGGTCCTTCGGAATCGGACGAATGCGGGGCATAGCTACTCCAGCCGGTAGATGCCGGCGACCACCCAGGCGGTAATGACCAGTTGCACGTAGCCGAGCGCAATCCACTTCAGCGCCAGCGTGAACGGGATGGGGAAGGCGACGTAGACCGCCAGCACCACCGGTACCAGCAGTGTCCCCAGCAGCAGGCCGAAGCGCAGGCCTTGACCAACCCAGTTCTTCCCCCTCTCGCAGCCCTGAATGTAGATGTAGGACACCGCCAGAGCGAAGATCAGGTTGCCGAGGTAGAGCAGCGGCATGCGTCCGGTGAATTCGTCGAGCGTTCGCACGCTCGAGCCCAGCGCGCGGTACTCGCGCTCCAGCATCACCTCGTGGGTCGCGTACGCCAGCGCCGAGTAGACCACGAAGACCGCCAGGGCCGCCCAGAGGAACTTCTTGGTGTTCATACACGCTCCTCGGTCTTTGTACGAGTGCATTGTGTATAATTCCGCCGAAAGTGCAACCGCAAAAACAGCGGCGGTGATGCAAGCGGCGATTGAGAAATTCCTCGCCTACCTGCGCGATGAGCGCAACGCCTCGCCCCATACTCTGCGCAACTATCGAGGCGATCTGGGACGTTTTCGCGCCTACCTGAGCATTCCCGACCGCCAGGGGCGAGTGCAGGAGCCGCGCCTCGAGGACGTCGACCACCTCGTGCTGCGCGAGTACCTGGGAGACCTCTACCGCCGCGAGCGGCAGAAGACCTCCATCGCGCGCGCCCTGGCCACGCTGCGCTCGTTCTTCAGGTTCTTGGTGCGCGACGGCCTGCTGCGCGAGAATCCGGCGCGGCTGGTGCGCACCCCGCGGCTGCCGCAGCGCCTGCCCAGTGCGCCGACCGCCGAGCAGGTGAACCGCTTTCTCGACGCGTGCGCTGAGGTCTCACCGCAGCCGCGGGGGAAGGGCGCGAGCAAAGAGCGCGATCAGCAAGCGCGGCGGCTCATCCGGCGCGACCGGGCGCTGCTCGAGCTGCTCTATGCTTCGGGGTTGCGCGCCAGCGAGTTGGTGGGGTTGAACCTCGCCGACGTCAATCGCCGCGAGCAGATGCTGCGCGTCCGCGGCAAAGGCCGCAAGGAACGGCTTGTCCCCTACGGCTCGAAGGCTGAGGCAGCCCTGGAGCGTTGGCTCGAGGCCCGCGAAGAGATTCTGTCGAGCCGCAAGGGCACGGGCGCGGGCGACGCGCTGTTTTTGAATCACCAGGGCGAGCGACTGACCCCGCGCTCGGTGGGCAACATCGTCAAGAAGTACGGCCGCGGGTTCGATCCCAACTGGGACTTGCACCCGCACGTGCTGCGCCACGCCTTCGCCACCCATCTGCTGAGCGAAGGCGCCGACCTGCGCGCCATCCAGGAGCTGCTCGGCCACCGCTCGCTCTCCACCACCCAGAAGTACACTTCGGTATCCATCAAGCAGTTGATGGAGGTGTACGACAAGGCCCACCCGCGGGCGTGACGCAACTTTGGGGCGACGCACGTGTTTACCTACCTGAAGGGACAAGGTTGGTCCCGGAAGGAGAGTCAGCAGTGAGGAGTAACTGGGCACGGTCGGCTTTGACGGTGTGGCTGGCAGGACTCTTGCTGGCTCCCCCTTCCAACGCCCTGCGGGCTTCGGCGGGCAGGCCCTCCGCAAACGGTTCCACCATTGTCATCCCTGATACGAGACTGGGCGATGAGGAGAGAATCGTCCACCTGCTGAACCGCATCGGGTACGGGCCGCGGCCAGGTGATGTCGAGCGGGTGAAGCGAATCGGCATTGCGGCCTACATCGAGCAGCAGCTCAACCCTGAGAGCATCGTGGACGAGGGCGTCGACCAGCGCCTGGCCGGCTTCGAAACGCTCAGGATGAAGCCGCAGCAGCTTCTCGCCGCCTTTCCGCCGCCGCAACTCCTGCGCCAGATTGACCGTCGCCTCGGGGCGCGCCAGGGGATGGACCCTGAGGCGATGGACCAAGCCTTCCCGGAACTGCAACGGCAGCGCGAACGCCAGAACCGCAACCAAGCCCCGGAGGAGCGCGAGGCCCGGCGGCGCGCTGGGCTCACACGCGAGCAGCGGATGCAGGAAGCGATGAATGGCCCGCAGCGCATCGTGCTCGAGCTCTCCCAGGCCAAAATTCTCCGCGCGGCCTACAGCGAGCGCCAGCTTCAGGAAGTGATGACCGACTTCTGGTTCAACCACTTTAACGTCTTCATCGGCAAGGGCGCCGACCGTTGGCTGACGACCAGCTACGAGCAGGAAGCCATCCGGCCGAACGCGCTGGGCAAATTCCGCGACCTGCTGGGCGCCACCGCGCGCCATCCGGCGATGCTGTTTTATCTCGACAACTGGCTGAGCTCCGACCCCAAGGCCGACTTCGACGAGCGCGACCTGCGCCGCCGCTACCTGGGTCAGATGCAGCAGCAGGGGATGCGGCCTGGCGGCCTGATGCGCGACATGTTGGTTCGTCGTGGCTTCAGCCAGGACCAGATTGAACGCTACTTCGAGCGACAGCGGCTGGCGATGAACGATGAGGATCCCTTCAATGCCCGCGGGATGGGCCGCGGCGGCCCGCAGGCCAACACCCGGCGGCCGCAACAGCAACAGCAGGGGCGCCGCCGTGGGCTGAATGAAAACTACGCCCGCGAGTTGCTGGAGTTGCACACTCTGGGCGTGGATGGCGGCTACACCCAGCAGGACATCATCGAAGTGGCGCGCTGCTTCACCGGCTGGACGCTGACGCCGCTGCCCATGGGCCAGCAGTTCATCTATGTGGACGAGCTGCACGACCAGGGCACCAAAACCGTGCTTGGCCAAACCATCCGGAATGGCGGGCAGCGCGATGCCGAGCGCGTGCTCGACATCATTGCCCGCCATCCCTCGACCGCGCGCTTTGTCTCCGCCAAGCTGGCGCGGCGCTTCGTCAGCGACAACCCGCCCGCCTCGCTGGTGGACAAGATGGCCAGGACGTTCACCGATACCGATGGCGACATTCGCGCCGTACTGCGGACGATGTTCAGCTCGGAGGAGTTCTGGTCGCCGGAAGCAGTGAACGCCAAGGTGAAAACGCCGTTCGAGTTCGTCGTCAGCGCCGTGCGCGCCACCGACGCCGAGGTGGCCTCGCTGCCGCCTGGCCTGGTGGTGGCGATGCGGGAGCTCGGCCAGCCGCTCTACGGCGCGCAGCCTCCCACCGGCTACAAAGACACCGCCGATGCCTGGGTCTCGACCGGAGCCCTGCTCAACCGGATGAAAGTGGCGATGGGACTGGCGTCAAACCGCCTGCCCGGCGTGCAAGTCGAGCTGCCGCGGGGAGCGGCACAGGACTCGAGCGAGCTTGTGGCGCAGTTGGGCCAACAGCTCCTGAGTCGGCCATTGCCAGAGACGACGCGCAAAGCCCTTGAGGCCGAGTTGGCCCGGGCGGCGGGCGAAGCACAGACCGTGAGCATCGAGGGACTCACGCGGCTGGCGATGGGGTGGCTGCTGGCCTCGCCCGACTTCCAGCGGCGGTAGGAGGAAGCGATGCGGTTCACTCGACGGTTTTTCTTGAAGTCGAGCGGGATTGCGCTCGTTGGGCTGAGCCCGGTGCCGAGCTTCCTGGCGCGCGCCGCCGCCGCTTCTTCCGGCCGGGGCAAGATTCTCATCGTCATCTTCCAGCGCGGCGCCGCCGACGGATTGAACATCGTCATCCCGCACGGGGAGAAGGATTACTACTCGCTGCGCCCGACCATTGCCATCCCGCGCCCGAAGAAGGGCGACGAGCAGGCCGCCATTGACCTCGACGGGCATTTCGGCCTGCACCCGGTGTTGCAACCGTTTAAGCAGCTTTACGACGAGAAACTACTGGCGGTGGTGCACGCCGCCGGCTCGCCCGATTCCACTCGCTCGCACTTCGACGCCCAGGACTTCATGGAGTCGGGCACGCCGGGCTTGAAGAGCACGCAGGACGGCTGGCTCAACCGCTATTTGCAATCGGCGCCGATCGAGAAGCCCTCGGCTTTCCGCGGCGTTTCACTGACTTCGCAGTTACCGCGCATCCTCCAAGGCCGCGCCCCGGCGCTGGCGGTGCCCAACGTCAGCCGGTTCGGCATCGAGGCCGGGCGCTACACCGACACGATTGAAGACGGGCTGGCCTCTCTCTACGCCGCGTCCGGCGACAACCTGCTGGCGCCGACCGCGAAAGAAACGTTCGAGGCGGTGGAGCGGCTGCGTCGCGTTAACCCGGCGCAATACCGCCCGGCGGCCGGCGTCGAGTACCCGCAGGGGCCGTTCGGGCAGACGATGCTCCAGGTGGCGCAGCTCATCCAGTCGAACCTCGGCATCGAAATCGTTTTCGCTGAAGTCGGCGGCTGGGACCACCACGTCAACGAAGGCGGCTCTCAAGGCCAGCTTGCCAACCTGCTGCGGCAGTTCGGCGGCGGGATTGCCGCCCTCACGCGCGACCTCGGCGACCGCATGCAGGACGTGGTCATCGTCACGCTGTCCGAGTTCGGCCGCACCGTCGCCGAGAACGGCAATCGCGGCACCGACCACGGCCACGCCAACGCCATCTTCGTTGTCGGAGGCCCGGTGGCCGGCGGCAAAGTTTACGGCCAGTGGCCGGGGCTGGACCGCGACCAGCTTTTCGAAGGCCGCGACCTCGCGCTCACCACCGACTTCCGCGATGTGCTGGCCGAAGTGATTGTCCACCACCTCGGCGCCACCGACCTCAAGTCGGTTTTCCCCCGCTACGACGCCCGTCCCGACAAATTCCGCCGCTTCCTGCGCGGCTAGCCAACACCAACGCTGCAACCGTGCTCGGATGCGAGACGCTTTTGTGTTGACACAACTGTTCCATGTTCTCAACACTTGTGCCAACCAGGCACTCCTGAATGGTACAAGTAACCCATAGAACTCTTGTCCCACTTGTGGTTGTTTTCAGAGTCCTTGCCTTGGTGTCGGCATATTTTATCTGCGCGGAAGAAGCGGCCACGCCTCCGCAAGCGCTTGACAAAGGCCTAGTTTTCGCTTATAGTTCGCCTGCAAGAAAATGGTGACCGGTGAAATGCAAAGCCGGACATCAGCAAGGCATTGAATAGTTTCGTAGCCGCCAGGGAAATCCAGTGAAAGATACACACCGGGAAATATGGAAAAGCGACTAGTTTCAGCGGGCAAGGTGTTTTCTTTCAGAAGGATGCGGCGGGTGGAATCGCCGATACCCCCTCCCCCCTCCGCCCTACATGTCGGCACTAGCTTTGCCCGGGTCAATCGGAGGTTCGCAGGCGTTGACGGTTTCGGAGAGATACTCGTATAATAAGATTTCGGTTTCGACCCCACGGAGAGGATATGTACGCAGTCATCCGCAGTGGCGGAAAGCAGTACCGTGTCAGCGAGGGCGACGTTGTGCGCCTGGAGCGCCTTGACGGCAAGGTGGGCAAGAAGGTCAGCTTCGACGTTCTGGCCCTCGGCGACAACGGCGACTTGCAGGCGGGCACGCCCACGCTCAAGGCCAAGGTCGCCGGTACCATCGTCGACCAGGGCAAGGGCGAGCGCGTCCACGTCTTCAAGTTCAAGAAGAATTCTCAGTATCGAATCCACCGCGGCCACCGCCAGCCGTTTACCGCGGTGAAGATTACCGAGATCAGCGCCAAGGAAGTGGAGTAACCGGCTATGGCACACAAGAAGGGCCAGGGCAGCTCAACCAACGGGCGCGACAGCCACGGCCAACGGCTGGGCGTGAAGCGCTTCGAGGGCCAGTGGGTTCACGCCGGCTCCATCCTGGTGCGGCAGCGCGGCACGCCGCTCAAGCCCGGCGCCCATGTGGGTCGCGGCAAGGACGACACGCTTTTTGCGCTGGTCAACGGCACTGTGCTTTTCGAAGACAAAGGCCGCCTGGGCCGCTATGTCAGCGTCCGACCGGACAGAGAAGCTCTCGCCGCGCCGCCGAAGCAGGCGAGCGAAGCTGCGGCTGCCAGCGCCGACTGATCCCTCCCAAACTTTCCCCTGCGCGGCTTTTCCGCTATTCTTCTCGCTGAACTCATGTTCATAGACGAAGCGAAGATCGTTGTGAAAGCTGGTGACGGCGGTAGAGGCTGCGTCGCCTTCCGGAGGGAGAAGTACGTCCCCAAGGGCGGTCCCTCGGGCGGCGATGGGGGCGATGGCGGCAATGTAATTCTGGAAAGCACCGAGCACCTGAACACGCTCCTGCCATTCCGCTACAACCGCGAGTTCAAAGCCGAGCGCGGTCGCCACGGCGAGGGCTCCAACTGCCACGGCGCCACCGGCGAGGACAGGATCATCCGCGTGCCGGTCGGCACCGTCGTGTTCGATGAAGAAAGCGGCGAGAAGCTCTTTGACTTCGACGCGCCTGGGGAAAGGTTTGTGGCCGCCAAGGGCGGAAAGGGCGGTCGCGGCAACGCCCGCTTCGCTTCGTCGACCAACAGAGCCCCGCGACGCTCCGAGCCGGGCACGCCGGGCGAAGAGCGCCGGCTGCGGCTGGAGCTGAAGCTGCTGGCCGACGTCGGGCTGGTCGGTTTCCCCAACGCGGGCAAGTCCACGCTGCTCTCCAAGCTTTCCGCGGCGCACCCCAAGATTGCCGACTACCCTTTCAGCACGGTAGAGCCCTGCTTAGGGGTCGTGGCGGCGGGCGAGGAGGAGAGCTTCGTAATGGCCGACATCCCCGGTCTTATCGAAGGTGCGCATCAGGGCCAGGGTCTGGGCACGCGCTTTCTAAAGCACATCGAGCGCACGCGGCTGCTGGTTCACCTCATCGATGTCTCGGACACCGGCCGCGAACCGGCGGAGGACTTCCGCGTAGTGCGGAACGAGCTGGCGCAGTTCAGCGCGGCACTGCTGGAAAAGCCCCTGGTCGTCGTCGCCAACAAGACCGACCAGCCGGGCAGCGCGGAGCGGTTGGAACGTTTGCGGGCATTCTGCCAGGCTGAAGGGCTGCCGCTGATGGCCATTTCCGCCTTGCGCGGTGACGGTCTCGATAAGCTTCGCTACGAACTGGCAGCGAGACTGCGCACGGCGGCGCCCGTTTCCTCTTGACATGCGAGCGTTGCGCATCGGCATCCTCGGCGGGACGTTTGACCCTGTTCACACTGGGCACCTGGCGGTGGCGCGGGCCGCGCGGCGACGCTTTCGGCTTGACCTCGTCTACTTCATCCCTTGCGGCCTGCCGCCGCACAAGCCGCGGCGCAAGCTGAGCCCGTTCCTGCATCGCTTCACGATGGTGGCGCTGGCGTGCGCCGGCGAGCCGGCCTTTGCTCCTTCGCTGTTGGAAGCGGGCGCGGATTTGCGGGGCGAGCACGTAACCTATTCGATTGACACCGTGCGGCGACTCCGGCGAATGAGGCCGCGCGCCCGGCTCTACTTTCTTTTAGGCGCCGATGCGCTCCTGCTTCTGCCGCAGTGGAAGAACATTGGACAACTGGTGCGGCTGTGCGAGTTCGTCGTCGCCGCGCGTCCGGGGATCGACAGGCGGAAGCTCGCGCGCGTTGCCGTGCCGAATGCCACGGTTCACTTTCTCGGAGGCGTAGACGTGGATGTGTCTGCGAGCCAGATCCGGCGGGCGGCGCGTCGCGGTCGCTCGCTGGCAGGCCTGGTTCCAGCGTCGGTCGCGGACTACATTTCCAAGATGGCGCTCTACTCGGGGAGGCGATGAAGGCCGCCAAGACTCTGGACCTCGTGAGGCAGGCGGCGCTGGCGGCGCTCGACAAGAAAGCGAGCGACCTGGTGGTGCTCGACCTTAATGGCGTCGCCTCGCTCAGCGGCTACTTCCTGCTCTGCACGGGCGAATCGTCGCGGCAGGTGCAGGCCATCTCCAACGGGATTGAGGAGCGCTTGCTCGAGCGCGGCGTCAAGCCGCATCACATCGAGGGCTACCGGCACGCCGAGTGGATTCTGCTCGACTACCTGGACTTTGTCGTCCACGTTTTCTCGCCCAGGGCGCGCGCGTTTTACGACCTGGAACGGCTGTGGCGCCCCGCCAAGCGTCTGGCCTTACCGGAAGACAGCAAACGGAAGTAAACCGTGCGGATTCAACTGATCTTTCTCGGCAAGACGCGCAACGCGCACGTGCGGGCACTGCTGGACGACTACCAGAAGCGCATCGCCCGCTTTTCTCCCATCGAAGTGCTGGAATGGAAAACGGCCGACGGCGGGCCGTGGTCCGTGGCCGAAGCCCGCGGCAAAGGCGAGGCGGCGCCGGTTGTCCTGCTCGATTCCGGCGGCACGGCCTACAGCTCGGAGGACTTTGCCCGCTGGCTGGCCCGGAAGGAGCGCAGCGGCGCTCGCAAGCTGGTGTTTCTGGTCGGCGGCGCCGAGGGCTTTGCCGACGAAACCAAGCGCGCGGCCGATGAGCTGCTCTCGCTCGGCCCGATGACGCTTCCGCACGAACTGGCCCGCGTCGTGCTGCTCGAGCAGCTCTATCGCGCCTTCGCCTTCTTGCGCGACCACCCGTATCCCAAGTAGGCTGAAGCGATGAGGGAGGCGAAGCGCAGAGGGCTGATCATCGTCCACACCGGGCCGGGGAAGGGGAAGACCACCGCGGCGTTGGGACTGGCGATGCGCGCCGTGGGCAGCGGCCTGCGGGTGCTGATGGTGCAGTTCATCAAAGGCTCGTGGCACTACGGCGAGCTCGACGCCGCCGAGATGCTGGGCAAGGACAAGTTCACCATCCGCCCCATGGGCCACGGCTTCGTGAAGCTCGGCGGCGAGATCGACCCGAAAGACCGCCAGGCCGCCGAGGAAGCCTGGGCGTTTGCGCGCGAGAAGATTTTTTCCGGCCAGTACGATATGATTATCCTCGACGAAATCAACTACGCCATCAGTTACGGCCTTATCCCCGTCGGCCCGGTTGTGGAAGCCCTGAAGCAAAAGCCGGAGCCGGTGCACGTGATTCTGACGGGGCGCAATGCGCATGCAGAGATTGTTGACTTGGCGGACACGGTGACGGAAATGCGCGAGGTCAAGCATGCGTATCAAAAGGGCATCGAGGCCCAGCGAGGGATTGAGTACTGAACATGGCTTGGTTTCGCAGGGAGAAAAAACCGATTGAAGCGGCGGCGCCGGAAGACCGCAGGGTGCGCACCGAAGGGCTGTGGCTCAAGTGCGACGGCTGCCGCAGTATCGTCTGGAAAAAAGATCTCGAAGCCAACTTGAACGTGTGCCCGCGCTGCCAGTTCCACTACCGCATCGGCGCGCTGAAGCGGCTGGAGATGTTGTTCGACGACGGCGCCTACGTGGAGCACGACGCCAACTTGATATCGACCGACCCGTTGAAGTTCGTCGACACCAAGCCCTACACGGAGCGAATCCAAAAAGCGATGAAAGAGACGGGGATGAAGGACGCCATCGTCTTCGGCGAGGGAAAGCTGAACGGGCGGCCGGTGCAGATCGGGGCGATGGAGTTCGGGTTCATCGGCGGCTCGATGGGCGCGGTGGTGGGCGAGAAAGTCACACGGGCAGCGGAGCGCGCGCTCGAGTCGCGCACACCGCTCATCATCGTTTCCTGCTCGGGCGGGGCGCGGATGATGGAAGGGGTCATCAGCCTGATGCAGATGGCAAAAATCAGCGCCGCGCTGGCGCGGCTGGATGACGCCGGCGTCCCCTACATCAGCATCCTGACTGACCCGACCACCGGCGGCGTCACCGCCTGCTACGCTATGCTGGGCGACTTGAACGTCGCAGAGCCGGGCGCGCTCATCGGGTTTGCCGGGCCGCGCGTCATCGAGCAGACCATCCGCCAGAAGCTGCCCGAAGGCTTCCAGCGCAGCGAATTTCTGCTGGAAAAGGGCTTCCTCGACGCCATCGTCCACCGCAAAGACCTGAAGAACTACGTCGCCGGCGCGCTGGAATTCATGGCCGCATAGGCGACGCCTGTCATGCCCCTGAATTACTCCGAAGCCGTGCAGCGGCTTCTCTGGTTGGGCCACGAGGGGAGCAGCCTGAAGTGGGACCTGAACAACGTGCGCGCGGTGCTGGCGCGGCTGGGGAACCCCGAGCGGCGCTTCGCCAGCGTGCACATTGCGGGCACGAACGGCAAGGGCTCGGTGGCGGCGATGACCGAGTCCATCCTGCGCACCGCCGGGTACCGCACGGCACTTTACACTTCGCCGCACCTGGAGCGCATGAACGAGCGGATCGCGGTCAGCGGCCGGCCAGCCAGCGATACTGAGTTCGCCACGGCCTTCAATGCCGTAGCAGCAGCCGTGGAAGCCCTGCTGGCGGAGAACGCCCTCCCCAATCATCCGAGCTTCTTCGAAACGATGACGGCGATGGCGTTCTGGCACTTTGCCCAGACTGGCGTCGAGGTTGCGGTGCTGGAAGTCGGAATGGGAGGACGGTTGGACGCGACCAACGTGGTGACGCCGGAGGTCGCAGTTATCACGTCGATTGATTTTGACCACGAGCGCTACCTCGGCCACTCCATCGAACAGATCGCGGCAGAGAAGGCGGGCATCATCAAAGCAGGCGTGCCGGTCGTCAACGCGGCCGAGAATCCGGTGGCCCGTGCTGTGGTCTCCAAGCGTGTGGCGGAAGTGGGCACGCCGATGGTGGACCTGGAGGCGGAATACAGCGCCAGCGATGTTCGCACCCGGGACTTCGGGCTCTACTCCTTCGTCGCGCGCTCCAACGACGGATTCACCTTGCCGCTCGAACTATCACTGCGCGGCGAGTTTCAGGTGCGGAACGCGCTGGTAGCAACGGTGGTTGCTCATCAGTTGGCCCCGCGTGGCTGGAAGATTGACTCCGCAGCCATCGCCAGCGGGATTGCGCGGGTGGACTGGCCGGGCCGGCTGGAGCTGACACGCCGGGAGCCGCTGGTGTTCCTCGATGGCGCCCACAACCCGGCGGGCGCCCGCCAGGTGGCGAGGTTCTGGCAGGAGCATCTCGCAGGCCGGCGAATTCATCTGGTGTATGGCACGGTGCGCGACAAAGCCGTGGGCGAGATGACGGAGCTGCTGTTCCCGCTGGCCGCCAGCGTTACGCTGACGCAAGCGGCCACACCGCGAGCGGCTGGCGCGGAGTCGCTGCGACCGGTGGCCCAGGCGCTGAATCCCATTGTCAGAGTCGAGCCGGAGCCGGCGCAGGCGCTGGCGAGCGCGATGGGTCGCGCTGCAGCGGAGGATGTAGTGTTTGTGACCGGCTCGCTGTTTCTGGTAGGAGATTGCCGGCGGGCGTTGCGGGAGATGGCCGCGGCTGTGGTTTTGGGAGGGCAGTCTCGATGATTCGGTTGGACGGGCGGGTGGCGGTGATAACGGGCGGGTCGCGGGGCATCGGCGCGGCGGCAGTCAAGATGTTCGCCGAGGCCGGAGCCCACGTAGTGTTCAGCTACCATCGGAATCGCACCGCTGCGAACCAAGTGGCGGAAGCCGCCCGCGCTTTCGGCCGCGACGTGCTGGCTGTCCGAGCCGACCTGCGAAAGATGGCAGACGCCCGGAAGCTGGTCGACGCCGCCTTGCGGCACTTCGGCCGGCTCGATGTTCTGGTCGCCAACGCCGGCATCTGGAACGAAGAGGACATCCCCATCGAGAAGCTCACCGAGCGGCAGTGGGATGAGATGATGGCGACGAATGTCAAGTCGGCCTATTCTGTCATCCACTACGCCGTGCCGGTGATGAAGAAACAACGGAGTGGGCGCATCATTGCCATTTCTTCTACAGCCGGGCAACGCGGCGAAGCCTTCCACACCCACTACGCCGCCACCAAGGGCGCAGTTATCAGCATGGTTAAGGGGCTTTCGACCGAACTGGCGCCGCACCGCATTCTGGTGAACTGTGTGGCGCCGGGCTGGGTGGACACCGACATGTCGAGGCCGGTGCTGAAGAAGCCAGGGTTGCGGCGGTGGGTGTGCAAGCAGATTCCGCTGGGGCGGGTGGCGACGCCGGAGGAAGTGGCGGGGCCAATCCTGTTTCTGGCCTCCGACCTGGCAACGTTTATGACGGGCGAGATCGTCAATGTAAATGGTGGCGCGGTTCTAGTAGGGTAGGGGGATATGCGACAACTGACACTGCTGCTGTGCGCGCTGTGCCTTTCAGTGGCGGGGCCCGCCTTCTCTCAGGAGCGGCCACTCGCACCCGGGGAGGGGAAAGCCAAGGAGGTTCTCGACCGGACCATCGAGGCCCTGGGCGGGCAGCAGTACCTCGACGTGCGGGATTCCGTGCGCCACGGGCGGCTCTACAGCTTCGACCGCGGCGAGCTGGCCAGCCCGGGCGACCGCTTCATTGACTACCTCAAGTTTCCCGGCAAAGAGCGGTTGGAGTTGGGCAAGAAGGGCAACATCGTCTATGTGAACGACAACGACAAGGGCTGGGAGCTCGACCGCCAGGGTGTGCGCGAGTCCACGCCGGAAAGCATCGAGACTTTTCAGGAAAGCCTGCGGCACGACTTCGAGTACGTCCTCCGCTTCCGCTTGCGCCAGGAGAAGATTCAGCTCTACTACGAAGGCACCGCCTTCGTCGACAACCGTCAGGTGCACATCGTAGAGCTGGTTGACGACCGCAACGAGAGCCTGAAGCTCTATATCGACGCGCGCACCTATCTGCCGCTACAAATGCGCTGGCGGCAGAAGGACGTCCTGACCGGCGACTACCTGGACGTGGTGGAGTCGTACGGCAAGTGGATTCGCGTTCAGGGGATCATGACGCCGATGGCGGTGAGCCGCGAGCGGGGCGGGCGGCGCTACTTCGAGGCCTATTTCACTCAAGTGCAGTACAACGTCGGAGTGGACGATTCGCTGTTCACGCGGGCGTCGTTGGAAGAGCGGTGGAAGAAGGTCAAGTAAGCGGCGCGTGGTACAATCCTCGGGGAGATTTGGTATGGCACCGCAGCGTTTCCATCGCCAGAGGGTGCGCGCCACTACCGTGCTTTGCGTCCGTCGCGGCAGCAATGTGGTGTTTGCGGGCGACGGGCAGGTGAGCGTGGGGAGCACTGTGGTCAAGCAGACGGCGCGCAAGATTCGTCGGCTCTACAACGACAAGGTGTTGGCAGGCTTCGCCGGCTCTACCGCCGACGCGCTCTCGCTCTTCGGGCGCTTCGAAGGCAAGCTGCAGGAGCACGCCGGCAACCTGGGCCGTGCGGCCGTCGAACTGGCCAAGGAGTGGCGCACCGACCGCATCCTGAGGCATCTCGACGCGCTGCTGCTGGTGGCGGATGAAAAGTCCACCTATCTGCTGAGCGGTGCGGGCGACATCATCGAGCCTGACGACGGCGTGGCGGCCATCGGCTCCGGCGGGCCGTTCGCGCTGGCGGCGGCGCGGGCGCTCATCCAGCACACCAAGCTCACGCCGCGGGAGATTGCCGAGCAGGCGATGCAGATTGCGGCGGGCATCTGTGTTTACACCAACACCAATTTCGTCTTCGAAGAGTTGTAGGCGATGCGGGAACGCGGGGGCAGCTTCGTCACCCTCATCATCGTAGTCGTTGTCATTCTGGTGGTGACGATGATTGCACTGAAGAGCTACCAGCGGTCGTCGCCGCCGCCCATGCCGGGCCGGGCGGGCCAGCCGGCGCGCGCGGTGGTGGACAACGTCGAACTGACGATTGAGGGAATGAGCTCAGACACCGATGCGCTGCAGGTGAGCGAAGCCATCCGGCGGCTGCCCGGAGTGGTCAGCGTCAGCGTGGACTACGCCAGCGGAACGGCGCGGGTCGGCTACAACCCCAATCAGGTGCAGCCCGCCGACTTTGTGGCCGCGATTGAGAAGCTCGGCTTCCGCGCGCGCTACTAGTGCCCTGGCGCGGCTGCGGAGCCCCGGCTATAATCGTTTCAGGTCGTGACCGGCGACTACAAACGGACTGATACCAACGATGGCCATCTATTTGCCGGGAAAAATTAGAGACGAGGCCGAAGAGCCTGAGGCTCCGCTGCAACCCCAGGCAGCGGAATTCAACGAGCTAACGCCGCGGCAGATTGTCGCCGAGCTCGACAAGTACATCGTGGGGCAGAACGCCGCCAAACGCGCGGTGGCGATTGCGCTCCGCAACCGCATCCGCCGGCAGAAGCTCCCGCCGGAGATGGCCGAAGAAGTCCTGCCCAAAAACATCCTGATGATTGGGCCGACCGGCGTCGGCAAGACCGAGATTGCGCGGCGGCTGGCGCGTCTGGCGAACGCGCCGTTCCTCAAAGTGGAGGCCTCCAAGTACACCGAAGTGGGCTACGTGGGGCGCGATGTAGAGTCGATGATTCGCGACCTGGCCGACGTCGCCATCGACATGGTGCGCGAAGAAAAGATGGAGGAGGTGGCCGAGCGCGCCGAGATGAATGCCGAGGAGCGCCTGCTCGACCTGCTGCTGCCTCCGCCTCCCCCGGCGCCGCCAGGCGCACCGGAGGAAGCCGTGGCTCGCCAGGAGAATTATCAGAAGACCCGCGAGAAGCTGCGGGGGCAACTGCGCGAGGGGCGCCTGGACGACAAGATGGTGGAGATTGAGGTGAGGGAGCGGAGCTTCCCGGCGTTCGAGATTGTGTCGTCGAGCGGCGTGGAAGAGATGGACATCCACGTCAAGGACATGCTGTCGGGCTTCTTCGGGCAGCAGAAGAAGCGGCGGAAGATGAAGGTGGCCGAGGCGTGGGATTACCTGGTTCAGGAAGAAGAGAGCCGCTTGGTGGATATGGATTTGGTGACGCGGACGGCGATTGAGCGCGTGGAACAGGGCGGGATTATTTTCATTGACGAGATTGACAAGATTTCCGGACGCGAAGGCGGGCACGGGCCGGACGTGAGCCGGGAGGGCGTGCAGCGGGACATCCTGCCCATCGTCGAGGGGACGACGGTGAACACACGCTACGGGATGGTGCGCACCGACCACATCCTGTTTATAGCGGCGGGGGCATTCCACGTTTCGAAGCCGTCGGACATGATTCCGGAGCTGCAGGGGCGGTTTCCGATCCGGGTCGAGCTGCAGCCGCTGACGGTGGAGGATTTTGTCCGCATCCTGAAGGAGCCGAAGAACGCGCTCATCCGGCAGTACACCGCGCTGCTGGAGACCGAGGGGGTGCGGCTGGAGTTCACCGACGAAGCCATCAGCGAGATTGCCCGCTTCGCGTATCTCGTCAACACGCAGACGGAAAACATCGGGGCGCGGCGGCTGTTCACGGTGATGGAGAAGCTGCTGGACGAGCTCTCGTTCGAAGCGCCCGACCTGCGCAAGAAGCAGGTGATGATTGACGGCGACTACGTGCGCAAGATGCTGGCCGAGATTGTCAAGGACCAAGATCTGAGCCGATACATTCTCTAGCCCACGTGCCTCCCTCCGCACGCCGCGCTTCAACCTCGCTACTTCCATTCGCTTTTCTTTTCTTCGTGGCGGCGTGTGGAGTGCCGGGGCCACCGGTGCCGCCGATTCCCAAGATTCCGCAGGTGCCGAGCGGGCTGACGGCGCGGCAGGTGGGCGAGCGGGTGCAATTGCGTTGGACTCTGCCACGGCTGAACACTGACGGCACGCGGCTGCCGGGGCCGCCGAAGATGGAAATCCTGCGCGCGTTTGTGGCGGGCGCGCTGCCCTCGCCGGAGAGCTTTGCCGGGGAAGCCAAAGTGGTCTACAGCCTGCCGGGGCAGGTGGTAAGCAGTTTCGTGCAGCAGGACATTGTGGCGTTTCCGGATGTGCTGAACGCGGGGCTGCTGCGGGAGCAGTCGGGGCGGCTGGCGGTGTACGCAGTGCGGGCGACGAACGAGAAAGGCGAGTCGGCAGGGATGTCGAACCTGGTGGGGTTGAGGGTCTATCCGGTGGCGGCACCCATAGCGCTGGTTCGCACTCGAGTGACCGAGCGCGCGGTTGAGCTGCGCTGGGAGCCGCCGACGCGGACAACGAGCGGAACGCTGCTCGAGGCCATCGCCGGTTATCAGGTCTATCGCAGCGAGACCGGCGGGCCCGGGAGTTTTGTCTTGCACGGGACGTCGGCGGCCCCGATGTATGAAGACACGCAGTTCCGTTTCGGGCAGAAGTATTTCTACTTTGTGCGCACGCTGGCGCAGTATGGGGCGGACGCAGTGGAGAGCGACAGTTCGGCCACCGCGGAGGTGTTCGCGCGCGACCTCTTCCCGCCGCCCGCGCCGGCCAACGTCATCGTGGTGGCTGGGCCGGCGCGCGTCGACCTGACGTGGGACGCGAGCCCGGCAGCGGATTTGAAGGGCTACTTCGTCTACCGCAGCCTGGAGGCGGGGAAAGGCTACCAGCGGCTGACGGCGGAGGCGCTGCGGGTGCTGAGCTTCGTGGATACGAATGTCACGGTGAGGACGCGCTACTACTATGTGATAACGGCATTAGACGTGGAAGGGAACGAGAGCGCGTTCTCGCAGGAAGTGGCGGCGACGCCGGTGCCGCCGGAGCAATGATGGACAAGTACTGCCGGTTTGACGCGGGGGACGGGGCCCGCTACGGCGTAGTCGAAGGGGAGAGAGTCCTCCAGTTGACCGCGGCGCCGTGGGTTGGCGGCACGCCGATGGGCGCGGTGCACGATTTGAGAGCGGTGCGGCTGCTGGCGCCGTGCGAGCCGACGAAGATTGTCTGCATCGGCAGGAATTATCGGGAACACGCAGCCGAACTGGGCAACGAGCCGCCGAAAGAACCGCTGATTTTTCTGAAGCCGCCGTCGGCAGTGATTGGGCCAGGCGACGCAATTGTCTACCCGCGGATTTCCAAGCGGGTGGACCATGAAGGCGAGTTGGGGATTGTGATCGGGCGGCGCTGTCGCCGCCTGCAAGCCGGAGAGAATCCACTGGACAATGTGTTCGGGTACACGTGCGTCAACGACGTGACGGCGCGGGACTTGCAGAAGGCCGACGTGCAGTTCACGCGCGGCAAGGGATTCGATACGTTCTGTCCGATGGGGCCGGTGATCGTGCGGGGAATGGACGCGAGCGACCTTGCGGTCGAGACCTACGTCAATGGCGAGCCGCGGCAGGCAGGGCGAACGAGCGAAATGATTTTCGGGCTGGATGCTATAATGCGCTTCATTGTGGGCGTGATGACGCTGGAGCCGGGCGACGTGATTGCGACGGGAACGCCCTCGGGCGTCGGCCCGCTGAAGCCCGGCGATGTTGTGGAAGTGGTGGTGGAAGGAATCGGCCGGTTGCGGAATCCAGTAGTCGCGGAGAGCTAGCAAACAGGAGGAGGCGGCGATGAAGTTTTTCCTCGACACGGGGAACGTGGAGGAAGTGCGGCGGGCGGCGGGGCTGGGTGTGCTCGACGGAGTGACGACCAACCCCACGCTGCTGGCGAAGGAGAACAAGCCTTTCCGCGAGGCGCTGCTGGAGATGTGCACACTGGTGGACGTGGTCAACGGCGAGGTGGTGGCGACCGACGCCGAGGGGATGATTGCCGAAGGGCGCGAGATTGCAGCCCTCCACCCCAACCTCGTGGTGAAAATCCCGATGACGCTGGAGGGCTTCAAGGCCATCCGAGTGCTGCGGGGCGAAGGGATTCGCATCAACGTGACGCTGGTGTTCAGCCCGGCGCAAGCGCTGCTGGTGGCAAAGGCGGGCGCGTACTTCGTCAGCCCGTTTCTGGGGCGGCTGGACGATATCGGCTCGGACGGGATGCGGTTGCTGCGCGAGATCATTGAAGTCTACCGGCAGTACAGCTTTGAGACCCAAGTGCTGGCCGCGAGCCTGCGCCACCCCATGCACGTGGTGGAAGCGGCGAAGCTGGGCGCCGACATCGCCACGATGCCTTACAAGGTCTTCGAGCAGCTCTTCAAGCACCCGCTCACCGACAAAGGGCTGGCCGCGTTTCTGGCCGACTGGGAGAAGGCCCGCGCGGTGCTGGGCGAGATTGTTCTCGAGGCCGCCAAGGCGAAGAAGTGAATTGGCTTGTGACCTATCTGGGCTATGCGCTGGCGTTCACGGCCGCCCTGCTGGCGCTGCTCGGCGTGCTGCTGTGGATGCGCAAAGAAAAGCCGACGCCCAGCGAACTGGAGCGGCGCCGGCGGCTGCACGTGAACCGCGTGGGGCGCATCACCAAGGGCAGCATCCTCGAAATCCACGACCAGAACGGCCCGGGCGAACACCTGCTGCTCTATAACTACAACGTGCGTGGGGTCGAGTACCAGGCGGCGCAGGACATCGGCTTTTTCAGGCACCGGCTGGACTTCAGCCGGCTGGCAGCTGGACAGGCGGCCAGCGTCAAGTACGACCCGCAGAATCCGACGAATTCGATTGTGCTGTGCGAGGAATGGAGCGGAATCTAGCCACAAAGAATGAACCCACAGAAGCCGACAACTGAAAACAAACCCGAGCCGGCGCTGGAGGAGTTGCGGCGACGGGAGCGCGCGGCTGAAGAGGGCGGCGGGGCGGAACGCCGCGAGAAGCAGCACCAAGCGGGCAAGCTTTCGGCGCGGGAGCGCATCGAGCTGTTGCTCGACCCGGGCACGTTCGAAGAGCTGGATAAGTTCGTCGTGCACCGCTGCGACGAGTTCGGGATGGAGAAGCAGCGCATAGCAGGCGACGGCATCGTCAGCGGCTACGGGCGTGTGGACGGCCGCCTGGTTTACGTCTTCGCGCAGGACTTCACCGTTTTCGGCGGGTCGTTGTCTGAAGCCAACGCGGAAAAAATCTGCAAGGTGATGGACTTGGCGATGAGGAACGGCGCGCCGGTCATCGGCCTGAACGACTCCGGCGGGGCGCGAATTCAGGAAGGCGTGATGTCGCTCAAAGGCTACGCCGACGTGTTTCTGCGCAACACACTGGCGAGCGGGGTGATCCCGCAGATATCGGCCATCATGGGGCCGTGCGCGGGCGGCGCGGTTTATTCGCCGGCCATTACGGATTTCATCTTCATGACGCAGGACACGAGCTACATGTTTGTCACTGGGCCCGACGTCATCAAGACAGTGACCCACGAGGAAGTGACCAAGGAGCAGCTCGGCGGGGCGCTGACGCACAACCAAACGAGCGGCGTGGCGCACTTCATGGCGGCAGATGACCAGGAGTGCTTGGCGATGATCCGCGAGCTGCTGTCGTTTTTGCCGCTCAACAACCTCGACGACCCGCCCCGACGCGAGTGCGCCGACCCGGTCGACCGCGCCGAGGAGCGCCTGAACCGCCTGGTACCGGAAGACCCGATGCAGCCCTACGACATCAAGGAAGTCATCCGACTAGCGGTGGACGACGGGCACTTCTTTGAGGTGCAGGAGCACTTCGCGCGCAACATCGTAGTCGGGTTCGCGCGGCTGGCGGGGCGGCCGGTGGGGATTGTGGCCAATCAGCCTGCGGTGCTGGCGGGCGTGCTGGACATCAATGCGTCGGACAAGGCGGCGCGGTTCGTGCGCTTCTGCGACTGCTTCAACATTCCGTTGATCACCTTCGAGGACGTGCCGGGGTTCCTTCCGGGGACGCAGCAGGAGTTTGGCGGGATTATTCGCCACGGCGCGAAGCTGCTCTATGCGTTTGCCGAAGCGACGGTGCCGAAGATTACCGTCATTACGCGCAAGGCGTATGGCGGGGCGTACTGCGTTATGGCCTCCAAGCACATCCGCACCGACATCAATTACGCCTACCCGACGGCGGAGATTGCGGTGATGGGACCGGAAGGCGCGGTCAACATCGTCTACAAGCGGGAGCTGGCGGCAGCCGGCGACGCCGAAACCGAGCGCAAGCGCTTGACCGAGCTCTTCCGCGAGCGCTACGCCAACCCGTGGATTGCCGCTGAGCGCGGCTGGGTGGACGCGGTCATCGAACCCAAGCTCACGCGCCCGAAGCTGGTTGCGGCGCTGGAGATGCTGGAGAACAAGCGCGACACCAACCCGGCGAAGAAGCACGGCAACATCCCGCTGTAGCGGGTTGCGCTGATACAATTGCACAAGACCTGAACTTCAAGGAGGGCAGATGGAACAACGCACACTGATTGAGAAGCTGGATGCGATGGTGGGTAGGTGGCACTTGCTGGGGCATCCGTTTTATCAGGGGTGGACGGCGGGGACGCTAACGCGCGAGGCGCTGCAACTCTATGCCGAGCAGTACTACCACCACGTGAAGGAGTTTCCGCAGAGCCTGCGGACGCTCGCCGAGCGCACGGAAGGCGAGCTGCGCGGCGTGATTGAGGAGAATCTGGCCGAGGAGGAGAACCCGGCGGCGCCGCACCCGAAGCTGTGGCGCGAGTTCGCTGGCGCGGTGGGCGTGGAGCAAGAGCGGATGGCGGCTTCGGTTCCGCTGCCGGGTGTGCAGAGGCTGCTTGATGTCTACCGGCGAAACGCGGCGGAAGCACGGCCGATCGCGTCGGTCGCCGCCTTTTACGTGTATGAAGCACAGGTGCCAGAGATCGCTACGAAAAAGATTGAAGGCCTGCGAAAGTTCTACGGTGTAACGGAGCCGCGTGGGCTGCGGTACTTCGCGGTGCACGAGGAAGCTGACGTGCGTCACCGCGCGGCGTGGCGCGAGTGGTTGGCGAAGCAACCGGCGGCGGACGCGGAAGAAGCATTGCACGCCGGCGAGGAGGCGCTGCAGGCGTTGTGGGGCGCGCTCGATGCGGTGACGCCGGAAGGTTGCTCCAGCGGGGCGCGGTAACTTTTTTGGTAAAATGGGCGTCAAACGAACGAGGGCGAAGGAGGAATACATGCGCACTGCATGGTTGGCACTCCTGATCCTGGCGCTGCCGGCGACGCTGGCGGCGCAACAGCCCGCACCAGCGCCGAAACCCGGGCATCCACTGGATCCGGCCGACGTGGCCACGCTCAGCGCCAAGCCCCAGACAGGGTCGCCCTACGCGGCGTACGCGGTCCCCTACGTGGTTCCTACCTACGGGCGCTGGTATGGCAATTCGTACTACGACGCGGGGAGCACTGAGACGAGCCCGCCGTTTGTGCCGCTGGTGTTCGGGCGCATCGGCGACCGGCCGGTGGTGTTGTTCACCTCGACCACCAGCGACGTGCCGCCGCTGTTTTACGGGAGCGGGCGAACGTTTTTTTATGCACCAGCGCGCCCGGCGCTGTTCGGATCGTTCGGGACTTTCGGCCGCTAATTACTGGGTCACGGTCTTCGCCAGATCGCCCACCAGGAAACCGCTACCGCTGACCACGCGGCACACGGCCGAGACGTCATCCACGTCGGTCACTTCAATCACACCCAGCTTCTCGGTCATTCGGCGAAGGACGTTGCCGGTGGCGGGGTCGCGGATTTCGCGCGTGACCCGCTCGACGGAGAGCTGATCGCCGACTTTGATGCCGGATTTGGCGCCGACGTTGAGCACCACGGTGTCACCGGAAACGTCAGCAATCAGCGCCTCGACGACAATCTGCCGCACGCGCAGCTTGTCGTTGGAAGCGATGATTTGCGAGGACATCTGAGTGACCGCCGCCTTGGTGGCCTCGCCGAGAATCGTCTCCTGGAAATTGCTGGAAGAGAAATCCACAGCCCCGATGCCCCAGCCGCCGGGTCCGGCACCGCCGCCGAGCAGCGACGTGCCCGAGCGCTTCGACTCACCCTTACCGTCGGCCACGGCCAGGATTTCCGCGGTGTCGATGTCGACGATGCGGGCGTCCACGGTGACGATGGCCTTCGACTCCTTGCGGCTCACGCCGCCGATGCCGAACCCGCCCCAGGTTCCACCGCCGCCGCCAACCTTCTGCTGCTTGGTTTCGCCGCCAAACTGGGTGATGCTGCCGACGATGATGGCGTCGACACCGAGCAGCTTGCCGATCTGGGCGGCGCTGGCAGGATTGGCGCGGTCGCTAGTGGAAAAGTTCTGCTCGGCCAGAATCTTGTCGAGCGCCTTGCGCTCGATGACCGAGTAAGTGCCGTCGCGCACGAGCTCCTTGACCAGCAGGTCGGCGATGCCCCGGCCGACATCGACATCGGTGCCGAACAGACCGGCAACGTAGCTGCGCACCGTCCCGTAGTCGAAGTCAAACACGGCGATGCGCTTCTTGCGCGGTTCGCCGGCGCTGGTCACCAGCGCCGCCATCAGAAGCAACAGAGATACGACAGACAACTTGCGCATGGAACGACCCTCATTGGCTGACATTTCTTTTGCGGCGACTCATTCTAGGAAAGCCGAGCGGCGCGTGTCAACCGTGCGCAGCCGCGTGATAGAATGCAGTTTCCGCTCGCCATGCTGAAGCGAATCCTGATTGCCAATCGGGGCGAGATTGCCGTCCGCATCATCCGCGCCTGCCGTGAGCTTGGCCTCGCGGCCATCGCCGTCTATTCCGATGTCGACCGCGCCTCCGAGCACGTTCTGCTGGCCGACGAAGCCTATCCAATTGGTCCGGCGCCGGCCACGGAAAGCTACCTGCGGATTGACAAGCTCATCGAGGTGGCTCGGCGCGCGCACGCCGACGGCCTGCATCCAGGCTATGGCTTTCTGGCCGAGAACCCGAAGCTGGCGCGCGCCTGCGCCGAGGCGGGCATCGTCTGGATCGGGCCGCCGCCGACGGCGATGGAGTTGATGGGCAGCAAGACCGAAGCGCGCCGCGCGGCCGAGAGCGCCGGCGTGCCGGTGGTTCCGGGCACGCGCGCGCCTCTGGCCTCGGCGGCCGAAGCCAAGAAGCTCGCCGCTGAGTGGGGTTACCCGGTGCTGCTCAAGGCGGTCGCGGGCGGCGGCGGAAAGGGAATGCGGCGCGTGGACAGCCGCGACCAGATGGCGGCGGCGTTCCGCGATGCGGAATCCGAGGCGTTGAACGCTTTCGCCGACCCGTCGCTGTTTGTCGAAAAATACCTGGAGCGGCCACGGCACATCGAGATTCAGGTGCTGGGAGACAACCACGGCCACTTGATTCATTTGGGCGAGCGCGAGTGCTCGCTGCAGCGGCGCCACCAGAAAGTGGTCGAGGAGTGCCCGTCGCCGGTGATGACGCCGGACCTGCGGGCGCAGATGGGCAAGGCAGCGGTGAAGCTGGCGCGTGCGGCGGGCTACGCCAACGCCGGTACGGTGGAGTTTCTCGTCGTTCCGTCGACGCGCAGCCGGCTGGGCTTCGATTACTTCTTTCTGGAGATGAACACGCGGCTCCAAGTAGAGCATCCGGTTACGGAAGTAACTACTGGACTCGATCTGGTGCAGGGGCAGATTCGTGTGGCCTCCGGCGAAAGGTTGCCCTGGCGGCAGGAAGACATCAGTTGGCGGGGACACGCCATCGAGTGCCGCATCTACGCTGAGGACGCCGAAAACAACTTTTTTCCTTGTCCCGGAACCATTACGCGGCTGGAACGGCCGGCGGGTCCGGGGGTGCGGCTGGACGGTTACGTCTACGAAGGCTGGAACGTTCCGATTCACTACGACCCATTGCTCGCCAAGCTCGTGGTGTGGGCGGGCACTCGTGCCGAGGCGGTGGCGCGGCTGCGCCGCGCGCTGGACGAGTACATCATCGGCGGCATCCAGACCAACCTGCCGTTCTTCCGGCGCCTGGTAGCGCGGCCGGAATTTACGGCTGGGGAACTCGACACCGAGCTCATTGACCGCCTGCTGCGCGAGCGTGCGTCAGAGTTGGAAGCCACCCGCGAACTTCCGCCGCGCACGATCAACGTTGCGGCGCTGGCCGTGGCGGTGAAGGAAGCATCCGCTTCGCGGAATGGAGCCCGGCCCGCGGCACCTTCCTCGGGCTGGAAGCAGGCGGCGCGGCGCGAGGGCCTGCGCGCTCCGCTCGGCAAACGCCGATGAAGCTCACCATCACAGTGGGCGGCCGGCCAGTGGAGGTGGAACTGGTTCGGACGACTAACGGATGGCGCTGCCAGCTCAACGGTCAGAGCACGCTGGTGGACGTGGTCGAAGCCGCGCCGGGCGTGCTCTCGGTGCTGCTCGATGGGCAGTCGTTCACGGTACGGGTGGAGCGTCACGCCAGCGACTGGCGCGTGCACCTGCGCGGCGGTGTCGCCATCGCCCGGGTCGAAGACCCTCGGCGCTGGCCAGGGCGCTCTCGTGGCGCGGACGCCGGCCTAGCCGGCCGGCAGGAAGTTAAGGCGCCGATGTCTGGCAAAGTGGTGCGCGTGCTGGTGCGTCCCGGGCAGGAGGTGGAAGCCGGGCAGGGAGTAGCGGTGGTGGAAGCGATGAAGATGCAGAATGAGATCCCTTCACCGAAGAAGGGCGAAGTCGAGCAGGTGCGGGTGCAGGAAGGCGACACGGTGGAGCATGGGACGGTCTTGGCTGTGATAACGTAAGAGCAAGGAGAGAGGCAATGGCGGCGACGCGACTGGTGGATGTGCACGACCTGGCGAAGGGTTTGAACGAGGTGCGCCAGTTCGATCACACAGAAGTCTACGACTACATCAAGACGCATCCCGTGGAGCCGGAATCGCTGCGGCCCTATCTCTTCTTCACGCCGGCCAGCTACACGCGCAACCTGATCTTCAAGAGCGACCTGTTCGAGCTGCTGGCCATCTGCTGGGAAGTCGGCCAGGTGAGCCGCATCCACAACCACCGCGACCAGCACTGCTGGATGATGGCGCCCATCGGGAAGCTAAAGAACCAAAACTATCGCGTGGTGGAGCGCGACCCGAAAACCATGAGCTGCCGGCTGGTGCCGAGCCGCGAGTTTCTCATCACGCCCACCGAGCCTTGCGAGGTCGACCCGCAGGAGCCTGTCCATCAGGTGCTCAACCTGGCGGAGTGGAACCAGCGCGCCGTCAGTCTGCACATCTACTCGCGCCCGTTCAACAGTTGCGAGGTCTACTCCCTGGAGAAGGGAACTTACTGCGACGTCCCGCTGCACTACACCAGCGAGTACGGCCGGCGGGTCGCGGGCGAGCCCGGCGAACAGCCGAAATAGTTAAGGCCCGACGCGGTTGGCTTCCAGAATCTGCCGGGCGAGATGGTTGACGACGTGGGCCTGGTTGCGCGCTCGCTCGGTGAACGCAACTTCCAGTAGCTGGCGCTTCTGGCGCCGCAGGCGCTCCTGCACCGCCTGTTGCACCTGCGGATCGGAGAGCTCGCGCTGGCCTGCCGGCTGGCGCTCCAGCAACTTGACGATGTAGTAGCCCTTGTCGGTTCGTATGGGGCCGACTAGCTGGCCCGGCTCCATCGCCGTCACCGCTACGCGCAGCGGTGCTGGCGTATTGGCCAGCGCCGATTCCGGGAAGAAACCCATCTCGCCGCCTTGCAGCGCGGTCGCCTCATCCTCGGAGAGGTTCTGCGCCATCTCGCTGAAATCGTCGCCGGAGCGCAGCCGCTCCACAATCATGTCGGCCTTGCGGCGCGCTGCCGCGTCGCCCACCGCGTCGTCGTTGCGCAGGTTGCGCACCTCCGGCTCCTGCCCGGGCGTCACCAGGATGTAGGCGACGCGATAATGCGTCTCCACGAAGCGGAATTCGTTCTTGTGCTGCTGGTAGAACTGAGCGACCTCGTTGGGGTTTACTTCAATGCGCCGGCCGAGGTATTGATCGAGCAGCTTCTGGATGGCGATGTCGCGCCGCAGCATGTCCTTGAGCTCCTCGGGTGTCATCTGCTGCTGGCTCAACTGGCGCCCGAACTCTTCGCTGCTGAGCGAAGAGCGCAGCTCCTGGAAGCGCGTTTCGACCTCGTTGTCGCTTGCCTGCACGCCCGCCTGCGCGGCCTTCTGCCAGAGGATTTCGTTCTCAATCAACTCGCCCAGCACCCGCAGCTTGAAGGCCTGGGCTTCGGCCGGGCTGAAGGGTTCGGGAATGTTGCGGGTGCGCTGGGCAAAGAACTTTTCCACTTGGGCGCGATAGATGGGCTGGCCGTTGACCTCGGCCCAGATTTCGTCGCCCGCTTCCGGTCGTCCGCGGCAACCGGCCAGCAGGCACACAGCGGCCAGCAGCAGGCTGACGCAGCGGGCGAAGGTCATTGCCAACTCAGCGCGGGGCCGGCGGTTGCGCGGGCTGCGGCGGCACCGGCTTGCGCGGCACCATTTCATCGGCCTGCGCCAGGTTGTAGGCAAACACCGCCAGCACTTGGGCGCCGTTGACCAGGTCGTCGCGGATGACTTTGTCGAAGGTATCCGTCTGGGAGTGGTGCGTCTGCCGGTAAGTTCCGGTCTCCTGCAGGCAGAAGAATGCCGGTACGCCGGCGCGGTTGAAGGAGGCGTGATCGGAGCCCGGGAAAGCCTGGAGCTTGAAGTCTTCGTAGCCGATCATCTGCCGCAGGGGGGCCAGCGTCTTCCAGACCATCTCGTACGCCTGGGAGTTGCCGCTCAGCGAGATAGTCTCGACGCGGCCGGTGCCGTAGTCGTGGATGAGCGCAGCAGAAATCTTCGGCATCTCCTCCTTGTGCGCCTCCACGTAGGCGCGCGAACCATCCAGACCTTGCTCTTCACCGGAAAAAAGCACGAAGCGGATGGTGCGCTTGGGCTTGAGGCCAAGCTTCTGCAGGGTGCGGGCGGCTTCCAGCACGGAAACGACACCGGTGCCGTTGTCGGTGGCGCCGGTGCCGAGGTCCCAGGAGTCGATGTGCGCGCCGAGAATGACGACTTCGTCCGCCTTCTCGCTGCCAGGAATCTCGGCCACCGTGTTGTAGACCTCGACTGGCCCGGCGCTGAACTCGCAGCCGGAAATCTCCACCTCGACTTCGACCGGCTGGTCGTCCTTGCGCAGCCGCCACAGCAGGTCGTAGCTCTCCGGCGTGACGAAGGCCGTGGGGATGAGAGCGGGCTTGTAGTCGCTTCCGGCCGAGGTCATGGCATAAAGCCCCATCCCCTTGTCGGAGTCGCGCAGCACGGCCTGCACGCCCTCCTCCTGGAAGAACTTGTTGCGCTCGTTGGAAAACTGGCGGCGGGCGGCGAAATCGTACTCGGGTCGCGGCGGACGGGGCAGCAACGGGCGCTCGGGAACACGCTGCCGGGGCGTGGGCTCGGTGGTGATCACAATGGCGCCACGCAGCTTGCCGCGGTAGGCCTCTAGGTCTTCCGTCTTCTCCGCCTTCACGTAGACGAGCGGGCCGCGCACCGGGCCGGGCGTGTTGGGGCTCCAGCCGGCGGCTTCAGCGGACAAGCGCAGCTCGGCGGGCGCCGTAACCCGCGCGCGGGCCACCCCGCGCTTCCAGGAGTGCGCGATGATCCACGGCTCCAAGCGGACGCTCGAGAGCCCGTAGGCGCGAAACTTCTCCGCCGCCCACTGGTTGGCGCGCTTGAGCGCGTCGCTGCCCGTCAGCCGCGGGCCGATGCGATCGGCGAGGTATTCGAGGTTCTGCATCTGCTCGGAGCGCTCGGCAATTTCGGTGAGGATCTGGCGGTCGGCTGCCGCCACTGGATCTTCGGGCGGAGCGGCTCCGGCGAAGCCGGTCAGCGTCAGGGCGGCCAGCAGCAGGCCGAAGGTGAGGCGGTTGGCCATGGGAAGCACTCTCCTGCCTGGGGTCATTGAAAAAAGAAAGAGCACACTAGTGCACCGTCGTGGGATTGTCAATCGGGCGGCGCCGTGGCTGAGACCGCGAATCTCTGGTATAATAGCTTGCTTGTAGCGAGCACTCCATTTTCCTTGTGAGCACAGCCTATGGCGAAACGATGTGACATTTGTGGCCGGGGGCCGCAGTACGGCAACAGCATTTCCCACGCCCACAACGTGCGGCGGCGCCGCTGGAACGTCAACCTGCGCGTTGTGCGCGCCGTGGTGGATGGAGTGCGCAAGCACCTGCGCGTCTGCGCCGGCTGCATTCGCAGCGGCCGGGTGAAGAAAGTCGCCTGAGTTTCCGCTAGTCTCCCGCCAGGGCAATCACGTCAATCTCGACTTTGGCGTCGCGCGGCAGCCGCGCCGCCTGCACGGTGGAGCGTGCTGGCGGGTCGGCGGGGAAGTAGCGTGCGTAGACTTCATTCATGGCGTTGAAGTCGTGCAGGTCAGCCAGAAAGACGGTCGTCCTCACCACTTTTTCCATTGAGCTACCTGCCGCCTCCAGGACGGCGCGGAGGTTCTCCAGTACTCGCTCGCTTTGCGCGCGGATGTCCGCCGCCACCAGCTTGCCGCTGGCGGGATCGAGTGCCACCTGGCCGGAGAGAAACAGAAAACCGTTGGCCTTGATGCACTGCGAATAGGGACCGATGGCGCCGGGCGCTTTATCGGTGCTGATTGCTTGCTTCATCCCTGCCTCCTTTGGATTCACGGAGTGAATGCAATTTCACTGAGGCGCGGTGGCGCGGAAGAGCACGGCGTTGACCGGCGCGCCCTTGATCGTCATCTCAAAGCTGGCTGAGGCTTCGCCCTCCAGAACGCGTTTGGGCCGCACGATTCCTTCGACCTGCCAGTCTTTCGGCAGGCGCACCGTAACGCGGATCCACTCCGGCATTGTAGCCTCGGAACCCGCCAGCGCCGGATACCAGCCGGACATCGCGAGTTGCGCGCGGCGCGCAGAGACTTGAGCCGGCGCCGGGGCCGACAAGCCTTCGAGCTGGATGGCGAAGGCGATGACGATGCGCTGACGGTCGCCAGGCGCGAGCGGCAAGCGCAGCGCGACCGTGATGGCCAGCGGCTGAGTGGCTTCCACCGCATCCGAGCGCCAAGCCAGTTGCCCGTTGCGGTCCCAGACGTTCTCAACCGTGGTGCGCGCACCCAGCGGGGCCGGAATCTCGAAGTCTACCAACTCCACCGGCGTCCGTTCGCGATTGCGCAGCACGAGGTTGGCTTTGGCGTACAGCGTCGGGCCGGTGGGGTCGATGCGGGCATCGAGCTCCAGGCGCTCCATGCTTACGGCAGCATTGGCCGCGCGGAGAGGCGACGCCACGGCAGCGAAGAGCAGAAACAAAACCAGCAGGGTTGCGCCGCGGGTCACAGCAGCGTGGATGAGGGGAGTTCGCAAAATGTTTCTTGGCCGCGTTAGAAGCGCAGTACGCGGGTGACGTCGCGGACACCGTCGGCCTTGCGCAGTGCCGCCAGGATGCGCTCGAGCTGCTTCATCTCCTGGACGTCGAACACCAGGTCGATGACCGCCGTGCGGTCGCTGGGATCGGTGCGGGCCTCAGCGCTACGGATATTGGATTTCTGGCTGCTGATGATGCCGGTCATCTGCGTCAGCAGGCCGGGGCGGTCGGCGGCGCGAATCGTCAGCCGCACCGGATAGCTCTCCTCGCCGCCTGCCTCCCAGTTCACCGGGATGCGCCGCTCCACATCGTAGAGCAGGTTTTGCACGTTGGGGCACGCCTGGGCGTGGACGGCAATGCCTCGACCGCGGGTGATGTAGCCGACCACGGCTTCGCCGCGCACGGGATTGCAGCAGCGGGCGCGATACATGAGCAGGTCGCTGCGGCCCAGCGCCAGCCCCTTTTCTTCCAGCCGGAAGACGCGGCGCACCGTCTGCCGCAGGCGGCCGAGCGGGCGCGCCGGCTGCTCTTCCGGCAGCGGCTCGCGGCTCAGTCGCGCCAGGATGGTGCGCGGGGCGTACTTGCCGAAGCCGATGCGGGCGTAGAGTTCTTCCAGGCGCTGGCAGCCCTCCTCGCGCGCCACACGGTTCCAGTCGTCTTCCGCAATCGTTTTCAGGTTGACCTGGTAGCGCCGCGCTTCCTTCTCCAGCAGCTTGCGACCGATCTCCGCCGCCTGCTGGCGCTGCTGGGAGCGAATCCAGTACTGAATCTTGTTGCGGGCGCGCGAGGTGCGGACGATGCTCAACCAGTCGCGGCTGGGCTTGTGGTTGGGCTGGGTGAGAATCTCGACGATGTCGCCGTTCTGCAGCCGGTAGCGCAGGGGTACGATGCGCCCGTTGACCTTCGCCCCAACGCAAGTGTGCCCGACCTCGGTGTGGATGGCGTAGGCGAAATCGAGCGGCGTGGCGCCGCGCGGCAGGGAAATGACTTTGCCCTTGGGGGTGAAGGTGTAGACCTCTTCGGGGTAGAGGTCGACTTTGAGCGTGGAGAGGAACTCGCTCGGGTCTTGCATCTCCTTGGCCCACTCGATGAGGTGGCGCAGCCAGGTGATGCGTTGCTGGTCTTCAGCGGTGACCGCCTCGCTGTCTTTGTAGGCCCAGTGGGCGGCGATGCCTTGCTCGGCCACCCTGTGCATGTCGCGGGTACGGATCTGCACCTCGAAGGGCTGGCCGCCGGAGATGACCGAGGTGTGCAGCGATTGGTAGAGGTTGGGCCGCGGCATGGCGATGTAGTCCTTGAAGCGCCCCGGCACGGGCCGCCAGATTTGGTGGACGACGCCGAGAGCGGCGTAGCAGTTCTTCACCGAATCAGTGATCAGGCGCACGGCCAGCAGGTCATAAATCTGGTCGAGCGTGGCGCCGGTGCGGTGCATCTTCTGGTAGATGGAGTAGGGGCGCTTTATGCGGCCCTGGAGCTCGGCGGGAAGATCGTTCTCCTCGAGCGCCACCGAAATCTTCTGCTTCACCTCGGCCAGGAAGCGCTCGTTGACCTTCCGCTTTTCCTCCAGTTGCTTGCGGATGCTCTCGTAGGCCTCCGGCTCCAGAGTTCGGAAGGCGAGGTCTTCCAGTTCGGCGCGCATGCGGCCCATGCCGAGCCGGTGGGCGATGGGGGCATAGATGTCGAGCGTCTCGCGCGCCACCCGCTCGCGCTTTTCCGGGGGGAGGTACTCGAGCGTGCGCATGTTGTGCAGGCGATCGGCCAGCTTGATGAGCACGACCCGCACGTCGTCCACCATCGCCAGCAGCATCTTGCGGAGGTTCTCGGCCTGACGAACTTCGGTGTTGAAGAAATCCAGCCGGTTGATCTTGGTGACGCCTTCGACCAGGCGGGCGACATGGGCGCCGAAGGCGCGCTCCAGCGCCTGCGGCTCGACCCGCGTATCCTCCACCACGTCGTGCAGCAGCCCGACGCAGACCGTGGTGACGTCCATCCCCAGCTCGGCCAGCACGGTGGCCACCGCCAGCGGATGCGAAAGGTAAGGCTCGCCGGAGGCGCGCCGCTGACTGCGGTGCTGCTGGGCGGCGAACTCGTAGGCGCGGCGCAGTAAAGCCAGGTCCTCGCCCGGGCGGGCGCGTTGGACTTTCTCGAGGATTTCTGCCAGCCGCGGGTCGGGCGGCGGGCCGGTGGGCGCTGCGGGCTCGACGGTGGGGCGCGGCTCAGCCATGACAGGGGTCCGGCGCCGGAGGCGCAACTCCAACGCTGTCTCTATTCTAGCAGAACGACGCGGTTATTCGGCCGGGGCGGGCGTGGGGGGTGCCTGTTGCAGTTCCTGGCGCAACTTATCGTACCGCTGGAAGTACTCGTCGGCCCGGTCGAGTGCCTCCTCGCGCTCCTGAGGAGTCTCGACGATATCCGCCTTCTGGCGCCAGATGAGGTTGATGTAGGCCAGCGCGTCCAGGTACTTGGGATTGAGGGCCAGCGCCTTCTCCAGCATCTGCTGACCTTCCTCGACGAGCGGGCCATTCACGGCGGCCAGGGCGCGGCGCTCGCGGGGAGGCAGCGGCTTGTCGGGCGCCAGGTTGCCCAGCTTGGCGCGCGCCTCCTGGTTGCGGGCGTAGGCGATGGTCCAGTCAATCACACCGATGGAGTAGTAGTGCTCGGGGTTGTTGGGATCGACTGCAATCAGCTTGCGGCGGTACTCCTTGGACTTCTCAAACAGCTCGAACTTCTCTTCCTGCTTCTGGGCGCCCCCGGCCATGCCGTAGTAGAGGCTGGCGACGTAGGCCAGCGCGGTGGCGTTGTCCGGCTGGCGCTGCAGGACTTCTTCGAAAGCCGCGATGGCGGCCTCGCCGTTCTTCCGGTTTTCATCCGAGGGCGATCCGGGGACAAACTGGCTGGCGTAGGCGGTGGCCAGGTAGAGCCGGGCGTTGATGAGGTTAGGGTCGTATTCAATGGCGCGGCGGAAATGGTCGACCGCCTGCTCGTAGTTGGCGTTCTTGTAGGCGCGCACGCCCTTGTTGAGCTCATCGCGCGCGCGCAGCTTGTTGCAGCCGGCGAGCGGCGCAATCAGCAGCAGGATGAAGATAGCGAGCAGCCTGGCAGGGATACGCATCGATGCGCTCCTACAGTGACTCCGGCGTTTGGGGCGAGCGGGCAGTCCGGCTACTCGCCCATTTCGACCTTCGAGGTAATCAGCCCGACCTTATCCACCCCGGAGAGCTTGGCGATGTCAATCGCCCGCGCCACCTGGGCGAACTCCATGTTGTCCGACGCCTTGATAAACGCCACCCGTTCGGCGCGCTCTTTGAAGATGGTGGTCAATTCCGGCCCCAGCGTCTCCCAGGTGACGTCCTTCTGGTTGATCTTCAGGGCGACGCGGTTGCAGCCGCCGTCGGCGCATTCGAGCTGGATCACAATCACCCGGCTGGGGTCGGCCGGAGTATCCGGTGCATCCGGCGGAGGCGGCTGCGGCACCAGCGCTTCCAGACCCTTGGGGGTCAGCGGGGTGATGACCATGAAGATAATGATCAGCACCAGGAGAATGTCGATAAAGGGGACGATGTTGGGCTCGCACATTGGCCCCTTGCCCTTGGCTACGGTAATGCCCATCGCGCTTTCTCCTTACGGCGTGCTGCTGCCGCCGGCCACCGGAACGGGGCGGCCCTTCTCGGTCTTCTCGGTGAGCAGGCCGATCTGGTCGACGCCGGTGACGCGGACCTCGTCCACCAGCGCCGTGACGCGGCCGTACTTGGCCCGCCGGTCGCTCTTGATGTAGACGATCTTGTTTTGCCGGGCGGCAATTCTGTCCTGGACCTCTTCCTTGACCTTCTCCAGCGCAATCTGCTCGGCGCCCAGGTAGATTTTGCCGTCGTTGGTGATGGCCAGCAGCACCGCGTCTTCCTTGTCGGCATCCTCCATGGCGGTGGGATTGTCCACCCGCGCCATGTCCACGCTGACACCTTTCTGCAACATGGGCGTGACCACCATGAAGATGATCAGCAACACCAGCATAATGTCGGCCATGGGCACGACATTGATGTCGGCCGTGACCTCGGGGTTTACCGGTTTGTATGCCATTTACTTCTGAGCCTTGCGGCGCAGGATGAAGTAGTTGACCAGCTCCTTGGAGCTGTTGTCCATCTCGACGTCGAAGGCTTCAATCTTGCCAGTGAAGTAGTTGAAGGCCCACACCGCTGGGACAGCGACGAACAGGCCCAGACCGGTGGCCACCAGCGCCTCGGCGATCCCGCCGGCCACCGCGGTCAAGCCGGTGGCCTTCTGAGCGCTGATTTCGTGGAAGGCGTTGATGATGCCCACCACGGTGCCGAACAGGCCGACGAAGGGGGCGGTGGCGCCGATGGTGGCCAGCGAGCCCAAGCCGCGCTTGAAGTTGGCGTGGGTGATGGCCACAGAGCGGTCGAGGGCGCGCTTGCTGGCTTCAATGATCTCGTCTTCCGGCAAGCCGCTGCCGGCGGAAGCCTGAAAGTCGGCCAGGCCGGAGGCCACCACCTGCGCAATGTGGCTCTTCTTGTTGCGCTCGGCGATGCGGATCGCCTCGTCAATCTTGCCGTCCTTCAGCGTGCCGGCGACTGCTTGGACGAAGTAGCGTGACTGCTTGCGCGCGGCCGAGTAGGTGAAGCCGCGGTCGAACATCACGCCGAACGACCAGATGGACATGGCGACCAGAATGATCACCACGATGCGCGCCGGCCAGCCCATCCGCGCCCACATCGAGAAGAGGTCCCACGTCACTTCCTGCTGAAACAGCCAGAAACCCAATGAATAAACAGTGGCAAGCATGTTGATTCGTTCCTCCTGGTAATCGGCCGGCCACGCGACCGGCCAGTACTTTCTCTTTCTAGAACATCCTGAACCTGACGATGATGACGGTCTCCACCTCCACCGGCTCGTTGTTGAGCACCGTGGGCTGGTAGCGCCACTGCTGGACGGCCTGCAGGGCCGCCTGTACCAGCAGTGGATGGCCTTCAATCACCCGCAGGTTCTGAATCGTGCCGTCCTTGGCAATCACCGCCTCCAGCTTGACCTCCCCCTGGATGCGCGCCTGCCGGGCCAACGGCGGATACACCGGATCGACCTTGTTGATCAACCGCGCGTCCTGAACGCCGGTGCTGACGCGGATGCGCTGCGGGGTCACCTTGGGCGGCGGCGGAACGGCCGAGGGAACGCCTCCCAACACTCCGCCCAGCACGCCGCCGATTTGCCCGCCGGGAACGCCGCCCGGGACGCCGCCCGGGACGCCCACCGCGCCCGTGTCTTCAATCGGATCTTCCTTCAGGATGACGATTTCCTTGGGGATTTCTTTCGGCGCCCGCAGCCGGCCGGCGTCCATCAGGCTGGTGCGACGGACGCGCTTGATGGGTTGCGCTGCGGCCGCCGGAGGCGGCGGCGGAGGAGGCGGCGGAGGCGCGGCCAGCCAGGTGCTGCTCAGACCCTTCAGGTCGATGGCTTCGGTGTAGAGCAGCGGGATGAGAATGAGGATGCCGACGAAGAGAGTCTGCAGCGTGAGCGACAGCACGAAGGCCAGCGGATTGGCTTTCTTCCTTTTTACGGGAGAGGACTCCAGCATATCCTCGAACATGGTCACCGCCTCTTCCTGCCGGCTTCTTTTACTCTGGGTTCTTCCACCGGCATTCGGTCAACCTTGATCGGGGTGGCCGTGCCCGTTCGGCCCTTGCCCCGGCCTATCCATCCTACCACAATCGGGCTGGCAATGAAGATGGAAGAATAAGTCCCTACGATAATCCCCACGACCAGGGTAAACGCGAACCCTTTGAGCACCTCTCCGCCGAGGAGGAATAATGCCACAAGAGACATCAGGGTTGCCAGCCCTGTGAGGATGGTGCGGCTGAGGGTTTCATTGAGGCTGCGATTAACAAGCTGGGGGAAGGGTTCGTGGCGCCGCAGCCGCAAGTTTTCGCGAATGCGGTCGAAGTTAACCACCGTATCGTTCATCGAATAGCCGACCAGGGTCAGCATGGCGGCCACAATGTTGAGGTCGAATTCATAGTTGAAGAGGGAGAGGAAGCCGAGCGTGATGAGGACGTCGTGGAAGGTCGCGATCACCGCCGCCGTTCCGTACACCCATTGGCGGAAGCGCAGCCCGATGTAGATGAGCATGCCCGCGAGCGCCAGCACCGTAGCCAGCAGGGCCTGCCGGCGCAACTGCTGGCCGACTTTCGGCCCGACGACTTCGACGTTGCGCACCACGAAGGGCGAGAGGAAGCCGTCCTTCTCCAGCGTCGTCACCACCACCGGCGGCACTCCTTCGAGACCCTGCAGCTCGCCAATGCTTCGCAACAGCCCTCCCCGTTGGTTATCGCGGTACCGCGTGATTCGTTCCGCAATGTCGCGATAGCGGGTCTCGGCTTCCGTCGGCTGGCCGGAGAGACCGATGGGGTCGCGCTTGAGGAGTTCGCCCGCCAAGGTATCGGTGCCGATGTTGTTGACCGCGATCTTATCGGCAGGAACCTGGTAGGTGGTTCGCAGGCCGTTCAGGATCGCCTGGCGGCCGGCGTCCAGGGCTGGCTCGTCCGCGGCCTGCATATCGAGGCTGATGATGACCTCGTGGTTCTGCGGCGGGCCGTACTGCTGGATGGTGGTGGCGGTAACGCCCTGCTGTTGCAGGCCGTCGCGCAGGCGGTCGAGATCGGGGGCCTCCGCAAACTTCACGTAGACCAGCGTCCCGCCCTTGAAGTCGATGCCCAGCCGCGGCCCGCCCTTGACCCCCAGCGAAACTGCACCCGCCAGAATCAGGAGCAACGACGCCGTAATCCAGTGCCACTGCCAGCGCAGAAAGTTGAAGTTGGGATTCTTCAGCAGTTCGAACATTTCAGATGCTCAGTGCGGCCATCTTCGGGCGACGGCTGACCAGGAACTCGAAAATCGCCCGCGACAGATAAATGCCCGTAAACAAGTTGGAAGCCAGTCCGATGGTCAGGGTGACGGCGAAGCCTTTGATGGGCCCGGTGCCGAAGGTAAACAGAAACAGGGCCGAGACGATGGTGGTCACGTGGGTGTCGAACACGGCCACCCAGGCGCGATCGAAGCCGTTTTCGATGGCGCTGATGATGCTCTTGCCGGCGCGCAACTCCTCGCGGATGCGTTCGAAAACCAGCACGTTGGTATCCACCGCCATGCCGATGGTCAGGGCTACACCGGCAATGCCGGGCAAGGTCAGCGTCGCGCCAAAGTAGGCCAGGGCCGCCATCAAAATCACCAGGTTGAGCGCCAGGCCCAGGATGGCGTTGATGCCCGAGAGACGATAGTAGAACAGCATGAACACCGCCACCGCAATCAGCCCGGCCACCGAAGCCAGGAAGCCGGCGCGGATAGAGTCAGCTCCCAGCGACGGGCCCACCGTTCGCTCTTCCAGGTACTTGATGGAAGCGGGCAGGGCGCCCGAGCGCAGCACCAGTGCCAGGTCGGTGGCGCACTGCAGACTGAACTGGCCGGTGATGCGGCCGGAGTCCTCGATGCGCGACTGAATCGTGGCCACCGACTGAATCTTGTTGTCCAGCACCACGGCCAGCGGCCGGTTGATGTTCTGCTCGGTGAAGGGGCCGAAGCGGGCGGCGCCGTCGCGGCTGAGCGAGAACGCCACCTGATAGGCCCCGGGCATCTCCGGGTTGACCTCGGAGCGCGCATTGCGCAGGTCGCGCCCGGTGACCGCCGCCGAGCGGGTCACCAGATACCACTGCGGGTTGGGATTGACGGTGGTGGCGCAGACGTCAAGGTGCGGCAGCAGCATCCCGTCGGGCGGCAGAATGCCGCCGAACTTGGCCAGGCCCTCGCTCTCGCTGGTAAAAGGGCCTTCTTTGACAAGCTTGATTTCCAGCAACGCCGTCGATTGCAGAATGTTCTTCACCCGCGCCGGGTCGTCCACGCCGGGGAGCTGCACCAGGATCTGGTACTCCCCGGCGCCGCCGTGCTCGGCGATGGTGGGCTCGGCGACCCCCAGACTGTCCACGCGGCGCCGGATGGTTTCCATGGCGGCGCGCAAGGTGTCCTGGCGGATTTGCGCCTGGTAGGAGGGAGTCATCTCCAGCACGTAGCCGCTCTGGTCACCGCCCAGCGAACCCAGGATGTACGCGCCCTGGTATTGGGCGGTGAGGAACTCGCGGGCCTTCTGGAGTTGCTCGGCGGGGATGCCGGTAATCTGTACGCGGGTCAGGTCGGTTTTGCGCACCGCCTCGTAGGTAATGTTCTGCTCCCGCAGGGCGGTTTTGAGGCGCTCGGCGAGCTGGTCGGTCTCTACGTTGATGGCGTCTTCGACCTGCACTTGCAGGATGAGGTGCATGCCGCCGCGCAGGTCCAACCCCAGGTTGATGCGGCTGCCGACGTTTTCCTTCAGCGCCGTGAGGCTGGTGGGGAAGCGGAACCGGGTCTTGGCGTCGGCGCCTTTGTGGAAGCAAGTCAGGCCGACGACGCAGGCGAGAATCACGCCAAAGATGACGGTCGCTTTTGTCCCCAGGTTCGTGCCCATGGTCAGAGGTTAACTTTTGGCTTCCTCTTTCTGCGATTGTATGCCGGCGATGGCGCCGCGGGCGATTTCGACGCGCACCTGATCGGCGATGCGCACCTGCACCACGTCATCCTTCAAACCCACCACTGTGCCGTAGATGCCCCCGCTGGTCAGCACGCGGTCACCCGGCTTGAGCGCCGCCAGCATCTGCTGCTTCCGCTTGCGCTCCCGCTGCGCCGGCAGAATGAGCAGGAAGTAGAAAATGACCAGGACGAGCAGGAAGGGAACCAGCGTCGCCCAGCCGCTTGGCTGCTGCCCCTGAAGCCACAGGGCAGCCAACGAAAATGGCAAACCGTCCCTCCCCACAAAAGAAATCCTGCCCCCGACCGCTGCTCGGGGCCAGGATTCAATCGAATCTCCCGATACACTCGGGAGGCAAGCTGCATCCCAGAAACCTTAGAATGCCCGACGCCGCGGAGGCTGTCAAGGCCACTCGGCCCGTCGAATGGCCCCTATCGCACGCCCTCCTGCTGTTCAGTCACCACCGCAAATGCAATCCTTCACGATGTCATTCCCGGTCTGCCCCGACGCCAGTCGGGGCGGGCGAGGAATCTGCTTGGGTGTTTCAGACTTCTTGGCCCGCCTCGGCGGCTCGTAGCTGATCGGCAAGTTGGTCGAGCGTGCCGGTACGGATGGCGGTGCGGATGCGGCGCATCAGGTCGAGATAGAAATGCAGGTTGTGGTGGGTGGCGAGGGTGGCCGCGAGGATTTCGCCGGCGTTGAACAGGTGCCGCAGGTAGGCGCGCGAGTAGCGCCAGCAGACGGCGCAGGCGCAGTTCTGATCGAGCGGGCGCGGGTCGCGGGCGTATTGCGCGTTGCGGATGTGCACCACGCCGGTGGAGGTGAACAGATAGCCGTTGCGCGCGTTGCGCGTCGGAAGCACGCAGTCCATCATGTCGACCCCGCGGCGGACGTACTCGATGAGGTCAAGCGGATAGCCGACGCCCATGACGTAGCGCGGCTTGTCTTCGGGCAGCTTCTCGATGGTTACGTCGGTCATTTCGTAGCTGAGCGCCGCCGGCTCGCCCACCGCCAGCCCGCCGAGGGCGTAGCCGGGGAAGTCCATCTCCAGCAGGCGCGCCACGCACTCGCGCCGCAGGTCGGCAAACATCCCGCCCTGCACGATGCCGAACAAGGCCTGCGACGCAGTGCCCTCAGGGGCCAAAGCCCCGAGTGGGTGGCCTTCGCTTTCGTACGGGCTGAAGCCCGTACTTTCCGAAGCAATCCCAGCTCGCGATGACGGTGCTGTTTGGGAGGGGCGGGGTTTCAACCCCGCCGTCCGGCGGCTCTTTCGCTTGTCGGCTTTAGCCGCTGAAGTCATCCGCTGGAAGGCTTCTTGCGAGCGGCGGGCCCAGCGTAGAGTGAGCTCCATCGAGCGGCGCGCCTTTTCGTGGGTGGAAGGATAGTGCAGGCATTCGTCGAGCACCATGATGAGGTCGGCGCCGAGCGCCACCTGCACTTCGATGGCTTTCTCAGGAGAGAGGAACTGCGGGCTGCCGTCCAGATGCGAGCGGAAGCGGACGCCCTCTTCGTTGACGGTGCGGATGGAGTTCATCGAGAAAACCTGAAAGCCGCCGCTGTCGGTCAGCAGCGCCCGCGGCCAGGCCATGAAGCGGTGCAGCCCGCCCAGCTCGCGGATGACTTCGTGCCCAGGGCGGAGAAAAAGATGGTAGGTGTTGGCGAGCAGGAGTTGAGCGTCAAGCTGCTCGAGCAACGGCTGCGGCATTGACTTGACGCTGGCCGCGGTGCCCACCGGCATAAAGACCGGCGTGTCCACGGCGCCGTGGGCGGTGTAGAGCCGGCCAACGCGAGCGCGCGAGCGCGGGTCGCGGGCGACGATTTCGAAGCGGAAGCTCATCGAGCGGCGTTTGAATGATAGCAGAGGCAAGGAAGCAAACAGACACGGAGGCAGGCTATTCGTCTCCTCTCCGTTTACTTGGCTTCGTTCTTGCCCGGATCGTTTTCTGAGGCGGGCGCGGCGGAGGTGGCGCCGCGGAGGATGTGGGCCTGGGCACCGTGGTAGACGAGCAGGTGCACCAGAAACATCGCCACCAGAACGGCGCCGAAGGTGCAGACAATGGTCGCTCCGGTGGGCGTGTCGAAGTGAACGGAGAGATAGACGCCGAGCGCGGAAACCAACGTGCCCATCGTCCAGCCAATCGCCAGCCGCGGGCCGATGCGGTCGGCGAAGAGCATCGCGCCCACTGACGGCACAATCAGGTAGCAGAAAACCAGCAGCACACCGGCAATCGCCACCGAGGAAGTCACCACGAAGCCGAACGAAGCGTAGAAAAGGAAATCCCAGAGGCGGAGGGACACGCCTTGAGCTTCGGCGGCGCGAGCGTTGGTGGAAATCAGGAGGAACTTGCGCCGGAAGATGTAGTGGAAGAGTCCGATGACGCCATAGAGCGCAGCGGTGTGGCCCACTTCCGGCCAGCTCACCACCAGGATGTTGCCCACCAGCATGTCTTTCAGGTGTTCGGTCTCGCCGGTGGCTTTGCTCATGGCGAGGATGGCGCCGGCGGCGGCGACAGCGTAGGCGATGCCGATAAAAGCTTCCTGCGGGATGTGGGCGCGGCGCGGGCGAGCGACCGCAAAAACGCCGGCGCCGAGGAAGGTGAACCCGAGAGAAGTCCAGTAGGCGTTGGAGCCGTGGGGGTCCATCCCCATCACGATGGCGATGGTGGCGCCGAGGGCGGCGATCTGCGCCAAGGCCAGGTCAACGAAAATCACGCCGCGCTCCACCACGTGCAAGCCCAGGTAGGCGTGGATGCCGGTCAGAATCAGGCTGGCGACAAACGGCGCCGCCAGAAATTCCAGAGTGGTCATTTATCTGATTCGCCCGAATGCGGCGACAAGTAAGTTGATATCGTACTCGAAAAGCTTGAAATAATCAGTCACCTCTTTCTCACCGCCCACCGAAGGCAGCAGGACGACGACTTCGGCGCCGGTCTCGCGCGCTACGGCCTTGGGTGTCTTCAAGTCGAAGTAGGGCTCGACCAGAATCAGCTTGATGTTCTCGCGCTTCATCATATTGATGAGCTCGAGGGTGTGGCTGGGCGAGGGCGGGATGCCGGGCTTGGGCTCGACGTAACCCACCACGTTGAGGCCAAAGCGTTCGGCAAAGTTCGGCCAGGAGCGGTGATAGGTGACCACCTTGCGGCCGCGGTAGGGCGCCATCTTCTGGTCCCAGACTTTTTCCGCCGCCGCCAGCCGCTGGCTGAAGTCCTGGAAGCGCTGCTGGAAGTAACTCGCCTCCTGCGGGCGCAACTCGGCGAGGCGGTTGGCGATGGCTTGGGCGATGCGCCGTCCGTTTTCCGGTTCGAGCCAGTAGTGCGGGTTGCCCAGGGGATGGACGTCGCCCATGGCGCGGGTGATCTGGCCGGTCGGGATTTCAAGGATCTTGCAGAATTGAGAGACGTCCAGATAACCGGGCGTGCCGAGCTGGATGCGGGGGTTGCGGCTCTGGGTGATCAGCGGCGGCAGCCAGCCGACTTCGAGTTGCAGGCCGACCAGCACCAGCAGGTCGGCGCGGTTCAGCTTGAGGATGAAGCTGGGCTTGGCTTCGACGAAGTGCGGGTCCTGGTAGCCGCGGGCGATGGCTTCGACCTCGACGTGGTCGCCGCCGACTTCCCGGGTGAGCGACGCCAGATCTTCGGTGGTGGTTACCACGTACAGTTTGGAAGCGGCGCGGGCCGCCGGCGCGGAAACCAGCGAAAAGAAAGCTGCGGTCAGCAGCAGCATGACGGTGCTGAGCCAGTGTCCTCTCATCGCGGCTCCTCTAGAATGGATGCGCGCCGTGCGCGCCCATGATGTAGAGGAACTGGAAGAGCAGCTCATGGCCTTGCCTGCCTTCGGCGTAGTCCACGAAGCGATACTGCCAGCGGAGTTGGCTGAACTCGCTGGGCCAATAGGTAAAGATGGCGGAGACACCCTTGTCGGTGAGGCTGGGGTCGCGGGCGCGGTCGGACCAGTCGAAGCGCCCGCCGAGCGTCCAGCGGCGGTTGAGGCGGTAGTCCGCGCTGGTGTACATCCCGAAAGCGGTCTGGGTATCGAGCGGCTCGCGGCGGCGGCTCCAGACGAGCTCGGCGCGGGCGAGGAAGGAGCGGTAGAGGGCGCGACGTAGCGGCTTCCAGCGGATGGTGGCGTCGACGCCGTAGAGGTCGGTGATGAACGAACTGCCGAAATCGTTGTGGCCGCGGCCGTAGGAGAAGCCGAGGTCGAGGTTGGTTTCTTCGCTCAGGTCGCCGTAGCCGCGCAGGTGGCCGAGCAGGCTGACGTCGCTCCGCTGGCTGGATTGCCAGACGTCGGCGGAATCGCCGCGGCCGACTTCGATTGTGGCTTCGAGGAAAACGTTCTTGGGCGCGGGCAGCAGGCGGCTGAGGGAGAGCGAAGCGTCGTTGAGGCCGTCTTCGCCGCCCAGCAGGTTCTCGGTCACCAGCGGGCGGTCAATCCACGGCAGGTTGTGGGTGTGGAGTTTGTTGACGACGCCGAACTCGGAACGCATCTTGCCGACCTTGGCCAGCACGCCGCCGGGCAGCGAGGTGAAGGTGAGGTAGCCTTCTTCCAGCTCGACGCCCTCTTCGCCGAAGGAGAGGAAAACGTCGCCGCGGGCAAACGGATCAATGATGGCCTGCAAGCCCAGCTCGGCTTCCGGCACCTCCAGCACCGGGAGCGGGTTGACGGAGTTGCGGCCGAGCGCGCCGACGAAGTTGCCCGCCAGACTGATGTCGGGATTGAAGACCTTTGAGGCCGCAGCGCTGGCGCCGCCGTAGACCGGCAGTTGCGCCGGCGCCGCGCCGGGTGCGCCGGTTGGTGCCGGCGCTGTGGTGGGCGTCGCCGCCGCCGTCGCCCCCGGCGCCCCGGGCGAGCGGGCTCGCAACCCGGCCAGTTCCGCCTCCAGTTGCCGCACGCGCTCTTCCAGCGCTTTCAGGCGCGCTGCGAGTTCTTCCTCGGCGGTCTGGGCGTGCGCCGCCGACGCCAACAGCAACCCTAGTGCGACCAGCATTAAGCAAGAAGCTCTTGGACGAAACCTCATCTCGTCACCTCCAGATGGTTTTGGCGTGCGTGGGGCCGCGGGCCAGAGGGAAAAGCTAGGAGACCGGGGGTGCGCGGGCAGGAAGAGAAGCGCTGACAAAACTTGACGGGCGAACCGTTGAGGCAACCGACAGCGGTGCCGAGAGCGACGGAATCGGAATCACTTCGCTGGCGACGGGCGTGGCAACCGAGCTGGCGCCGGAGCGGCAGGCCATGCAGTGCACGGGGCCGGCGGCGCGCGCCCGGTTGCTTTCGGCATCCCCGGGCGGCTGCAACTCCGGCGACGCGGCGCTCAAGGCCACCAGCGCGTGCGAATGGATCAGCGGGTGCACCAGCAGGTGCAGGAGCAGGAGCGCCGCGAGTACGGTCCTCGTTTTCACAAATGAGCCTCGGCCACGCGTAACAGTAATGGTGCTAGGATTCGGCCCGGAAGTAAAGGGTTGTTTGCTTGCGCGGCTGCGGTTCAGCCCGACGACTCGGCCGGCGCTTCCCCCGGGCGCAGGAAGCGGTAGCGCTCAATACGGGCCCCGATGCCGACTTTGCCCGGCTCAGTTGGGTTGGGCACTACGCGAACCACGCTGCCCACGCAGTGCAGCAGGACGCCTTCGGCCGCGCCTTCAATCTGCAAGCGGACGTAGAACTCGACCTTGCTCTCCGGGCTCAGTTCGCGATCAACCATGAAAAATATCCCGTTGGCGCTGATGTCCTGCAGCGTGGCCGCCTTCTGCTGCTCGCCCGCCTTGACCTTCAGTGGCAGGTCGAGTGGAAACCGCTGGGTGCGGCGGCGATCATCGGCAGACATGAAGCTCTCCTCCACCTGCATCCTCTGCATTGCCGTATTCCCCCAACTTCGGCCCCCCGGCTAGCTCGCAAACAAGGCGTATCCTGCCGGAGGGCGGCTGGGAAGTCAATGCGCCCAGAGAAGGAACCTCGCGAATCGAATGCTGGGGCGGTGTGACCCCCGTCCTAGTCGGAAAGTCATACCCCACCCACCAGTTTAAAGCTTTTTTGTTCTTTGACATACGGTCATTGCCAGGACGCGAAGAGTGGCACTACTTCTCGTCCAGCCCTTTCAAGGTCGGCCTCGAAGTCAATTTCTATCCACGGCAGGCCGTTCGTCCACGTGGCCGCAAGGCGCAGGCCGAGGCGCGAGAGTTCGGGCACGCAGGCGGTGAAATAGGAGTTGCGATGAGCGGGGTCGCGGGCCAGCGCGTCGAGAACCTCCGGCAACACGGACGAGGCGGGCGGGGCAAAGCGCGCCAGACCGAGAAAAGTTCCGCCCATCTGCTCCGGCGAGATGGACTTGCTGATTTCCACCACGCGCTCGCCCTCCAGCCGCGCCTTCATCGTCTCCTCATTCAGCTCGCGGTCGAGAAGGAAGCAGGCGTCGTCCGGGCTTTCGAGCAAGCCGCGCAGCATCGCCGGATGAAAGAGCACGTCGGCATGCAGGCACAGAAAGTCGCGGCCGGCGAATTCCCGCCGCGCCGCCCACAGCGAATGCAGATTGTTGGTGGCTTCGAAGTCCGGGTTGTGGACGGTGCGGATGCGGCCGGCGTAGCGCGGGGTGATTTGGTCGGCGCCGAAGCCGGTGACCAGCAGAACGTCGCGGAGGCCGTGCCGGGCGAGGGCGTCGAGTTGGTAGTCGAGCAACGCCCGGCCGCCGACTTCCAGCAAACACTTCGGCACCCGCCCGGTCCGCGGGCGCAGTCGCGTGCCGGCGCCGGCGGCGAGAATCACGGCAAGTCGCTCGGCCATCAGGCGGAGCGGTCCCTGGCTTCGGCTCGGGACAAACGCGCGGCGGCTTCAAAGCGCGCCCGCATTTCGGTGGGCGGGTAGGGAATGCGCGGGGTGCCGGGCTCGTTGCCGGGCTCGACGCGGAGGACGCGGACGTTGAAGCCGACGTCCTCGAAGTTGACCGCCGCCGAGCAGGTGGGCTGGTCGCCGGTCGAGGCATAGGTGCCGTTATCGAGAATGATGTGTTCGAGGTTGGGCAGCCGCAGGTAGCGCGCCAGGGCCAGACTGCCGAGGCCCATCAAAGCCGCGCCGTCGCCGTCGAGCACCACCACTTTGCGCTCGGGGCGCGCCAGAGCGACGCCGAGGCCGATGCCGAGGGCGCAGCCCATCGAGCCGCACATATAAAAGTTTTCCGGGCGGTCGCGCACCACGTAGAGCTCGCGGCTGATCATGCCGGTGGTGGCGACGACCAGTTCGTCGGTCCAGCCGGCGGCGAGCTCGCGAATGGCTTCTAGGCGTCGCACGCCCGCTCCTCGACAAGGGTGAAGTCGTCGTACTGCAGCAACTCCAGCAGCGGCCGCGCCACGCGGTGCATCTCGAAGTGCTCGAACGGCTGCGTGCGCAGGCTGATGAGCAGGTGAACGGAAATCCCGTAGGGCTTGAGCAGCGAGGTGATGGGATTCACCAGGTGCCCGAGGCCGGAGCTTTGCAGGTAGACCAGCGGCTTGCGGCCGGCCATCGCCGCACCCGCCGCCATCGCCAGCGCCACGTCTTCCCGTGGCGCGGGGATGAACGGAAATTCTTTGTCGGCGGCGAGATCGTTGATGAAGGCCTTCAAACCGGAGCAGGGAACCCCGACGAAAAAGTTGTAGCCCTGGCGGCGGAGCTCGGCGTAGAGGCCGACGGCGCTGGTTAGAGTCGCACCTGCTCGCATACCTTCACGTAGTCTTCGTAGGTGTCGACTTCCATCCAGCCCTTGTAGATGTCGACGGCGGTGACGGGCAGGCCCTGGTCAAGCAGCTCCTGCACCAGGTCGCTCAAGCGCGCCTGGGCAAAACGCGGAGCTTCGTGGAAAGGATGAGCATTGGCGAGCTTGCTCAGGCGGTGGTAGCTGTCGCGGACAATCTTCACGCCGCGCGGCGAGAACAGCGCCACGCCGATGAACTCCGCCTGGGCTTCGGCGGGCGGCAGCGTGCGCCCGATGCGGACCACGCGGTTGCCGTCGGCGGGCGGGAGGAAGCGGTTCTTGTAGAGCGGCGACTGCTGCGTGACCACGAGCTCGGGCTGGCTGACGGGATGGACGGCGCCGCGCTCGTAGTTTTCTTTCCAGGCATGATCGACCACCAGGGCGATATCGGCCTCGGTGGCCAGCAGGCGGGTCAGGATGGCCGGGTCGAGCAGGATGTCACCGTAGAGCACCAGCACGCGCCCGTCCAGCGCCGGCTCGGCGGCGAACAGCGACGCCAGATTGTGGGTTTCGGCGTAGCGGTCGTTGTCGAAGTAGCGCAGGCCGGGCAGGTTGATGGCTTCCTTTTTGTAGCCGCGCACGACGACGATGTCGTTGATGCCGTGGGCGCGCAGCAGCTCCGCCTGCCGCTCGAGAATCGTCTTGCCGCGCACCCCCCACATCGGCTTGGGCAGCGCTTCAATGAGCGGCATCGCTTCGCGCTCGAAGCCTTTGCCGGCGGCAAGGATGACGGCGGTGGTTTTCTGCCCGCCGGCGGGGAGGAACTGCTCCTCGCTGGTTTGCAGCTCGGACACGCCCACCAGCTCGTAGATTTCTTCCAGCGGCACGATGCGCGGGTCGACGGAAGCCGCAAACTGTTTTTCGCGGAGCTCGCGCAGCGTTTCGCGCATCGCTTTGACCGCGGCGCGCAGGCCCTGGTTGGCGAAAATCACCAGCCGGTAGCCCATCGCGTAGAGCTCGGCGGCGGTGGTGTTCTTGAAAATCGTGGGCACCACCGCCAGCGGCGCCGGCCGGTCCCATTTCTCGGCGAAGGCTTTGACCTCGTCGGGCGTCTTCCGCTTGGAGTGGACCAGCACCAGGTCGGCGCCGGCGTCGGCGTAGGCGCGGCCGCGCTTGAGGGCTTCCTCCAGGCCCCAGCCGGCGATGAAAGCTTCGGTGCGGGCGATGACCACGAAGTCGCGGCGGCGCTGGGTTTCTTTGGCGGCGCGAATCTTGCCGACGAACTCGTCAATGCTTTCCAGCTCGCGCTTGACCGAAGAATAAAAGCTGCAGCGTTTGGGGAAGACGTTGTCCTCGATGCAGACGCCGGCGATGCCGGCCTTTTCGTATTCGCGCACCAGGCGCATGACGTTGATGGCGTTGCCGAAGCCGTTGTCGCAGTCGGCGACCACGGGCAGCTCGGTGGCGTCGTTGATCTGGGAAGTGACTTCGAGGTGCTCGGCCATGGTGAGCACGCTGGCGTCCGGCATGGCGCGGGCCGCGGTGATTTCAAACCCGCCCGCCCACACGGCGTCGAAGCCGGCCTCTTCGGCCAGCTTGCCGGTGAGCCCGTTGTGCGCTCCGATCAGGAGCGTCGGCTGGGCGCGCGCCAGCAACTCGCGGAGCTTGGCGGCTTTGCTCATCGGAGGCGTTCCAACCCCGCAGTATAAACCAGAGAACGGCCTGGCAACCACAGATGCGCATAGATACGCACGGGTATAAAGCCAGCGGTAAACCGCCGACGGACGCCGGTGAAGTCGGTCGGAAACGGCCGAAGATCAGGCGAGCACGGCCCAGCGCACGCCGGGAATCACCAGAACGGGGAAGCCGTCGGCGAGCTGCGGCGAGCGGCGGGGTCCCCCTTCGGCGTCCCCCGCTGTGCGGTTTTCGCGGTTTTTGCGGTTTTGCCGTTGTCCCAGAACCCCCCAAAAAGGACAACCAGAAAAAAAACAACCGCAAAAACCGCAGAAACCGCAAAAACCGTAGACAAACGGCTCCGGGTTCGACTATGGAGGAAGCCGGTGCGCTGGAGGCGCAGCCAGAGCGTGAAAGCGATGAACGCGAAAATCGAAAAGGGGCAATCGAAAAGCCGGGAAGGAATCGAGCCGGTGACTAAGCCATTTAGAATCAACACGAGCACCGACAGGGAATCACCCCAGTCACCTGCCAAGCCTTTCGCAATCAACGAGATAGCTCCAAACCCCCGGGGGGTCCTATGACTACCCCAATTGAAAAGAAAAGACTTACGGGGCGACAACCCGACAAGGTGTCGGTCCCCGAGGAGCGCCGCTGCACCCACCTGCATCCGGACGGCCGGCGCTGCCAGCAGCGCCGCTGGCGGAACAAAGAGGTCTGCTACCACCACGACCCGGAGGCGGCCGAGCAGCGCAAGAACCGCGCCCGGGCAGTGAGCTGGTTGGGGATGATTTCCGGCACCGAAGTCCACGCTCTGCTGGCGCGGGTGATTGACGACCTGCGCGCCAATCGCATCAAGCCCGGGCAGGCCTACGCCGTCGGCTACCTGGCGGAGTTGCTGCTGCGCAACTACCACCGCATGGCCTACGAGTACGACAAGGTAAAGTCGAACTGGGAGCGCTGGCGGGAAATCGGCGACCGCGTCCATGCCCTGGACATCGGCACCCACCAACTCTCCCTGCTGGGAGAGGAAGACGAGGAAGAGGAGGAAGAGAGCGAGAAGAGCGCGGGCGACGCCGCCTCCCCGGAGGCGGAAACCAGCCGCAACGGCCAGAACTGCTAGCAACCTCAGCGGGACGGCCCGGCATCTATTTCGGGCAAGTGTCCGCAGCCAGCGGCACGGAGGCGTCCATGCCAGAAACGGAAGCAGAAAAGAAGGAAGTCATTCATCATTCTCATCCCATTCCTGTTTGGCTCACACTGGTCGTAGCACTTTTTGCCATTATTATTGTTTTTCTGGGCATCGGGCAGTTTCGCGCCAATCAGGAACTGACGGTCTTCCGCCAGGAGACCGCGACCCAACTTCAGACGCTCACCACCAGCAATGAATCTCTGCAAGCGCAGGTGGGCGACTTGCAGAGCGACATACAGGCGGCCACCGAGAAGCTCGGCCTGACCGAAAAGCAACTGGCGCAGGCGCGCGCGGTGGCGCGCAAGCTGCGCGAGGAGCAGCAGAAGACGGCCGAGCACCTCAACGCCCAGCTGGAAGAGCAGGCCAACCAGTTGGACGCGGTGGAAGGCCAGGTGACCGCGGTGCAGAGCAGCGTGGCTGAAACCCAGGGCAACCTGAGTGAAACCCGTTCGCGGCTGGAGCGGGTGGCGGGCGACCTCGGCGTCCAGAGCGGCCTCATCGCCCGCAACCGCGAGGAGCTGGAGGAGCTCAAGCGGCGCGGCGAGCGCGACTACTTCGAGTTCGACCTGGCCCGCTCGAGGGACTACAGCCGCGTGGGCATGGTCTCGGTGCGCGTCAACAAGGTGGACGTCAAGCGCAACAAGTACACCGCCACCTTGCTGGTGAACGACAAGGTCATCGAGAAGAAGGAGAAGACCTTGCTCGAGCCCGTGCAGTTCTATCTGCCCGGCACCCGCCATCTGCTGGAGATGGTGGTGTTCGAGATGCAGAAGAATCGCATCGGCGGCTACTTGAGCGCTCCCAAGGAGCTGGCCGTCGCCCGGCCTCCGCAGTAGACCGCGGCGCCACAAACTGAGTTGCTGGGCCGGGAGGTCTTCAACCCTACGCTCCTTCGCAAGACCCCCTCGGGGCTCTCTCGGCCCGGCTTCGTTTTTTTTTTTGCGGAAGGTCGGCGCTCGGCTCAGTCGGCTTCCGCGGACGCGCGCGAAGCGCCGCGGAACAAGCGGTTGTTGTAGAGAGTCAGAATCCAGACCAGGTTGGCGCCCAGGGTCACGAACGCCAGCAGCAGTTCGCGCAGGTCGAGCAGGCAGAACGCCAGAATCGCATAGGGCAGAAAGGCGCGCCGGGTCAGGAAGTAGAACTTGCGCGCAAACCAGTGGAAGAAGTTGCGGCTGTGCTGCTCCAGCTTGAGGTGAATGCGGTTGGGGTAATCGGTCGGATTGTCGCCGCTCGCCAGCCGCCGCTGCCGCGCCAGGGTGATGAAGCTCAGCACGGTGCCGAAGACGAACAGGCCGCCGATGGTCAGGTAGTGGGACGAGCCGCTCTCGCGGTAGAGCCCGATGGCCAGCCCGCTGAAGATGCAGAGGTAGCTGCCGATGTCGGCGGCGGATTCCAAGTACACGCCGAAGTGCGATTCCTGAAACTTCAGCCGCGCCACCATGCCGTCGACGTGGTCCATGATGCCGCTGAAGTAGGCCAGCAGCGCGCCGCCCAGCGCCCACCAGTAGCTGCCTTGCGCAAAGGCCACCGCCGAGCAGACCGCAAAGGCGAATCCCAAACCGGTGATGAAGTTCGGCGTCGCCGGCGTCTTCAGGAACAGGCGAATCAGCCGCTCGGCCACCACCAGCTTGTTGAAGCGGGCGAAGATGCCGTCGGAGGGCTTGAGGTTGAAGTGCGTGAGCTCGCGGTGAATCGAGCGCAGCAGCGCGCGGTCGCTGGTGCGCGGCCAGAGGCGCGCCGTCAAGGCCACGCTTTCGGCGCGGTGCTCGCCGCGCAGGTGACGATAGAGGGCCGCGAGGCGCCGCGCGTTCGGGACGGCGTCCAGAGCGGCAAAGACGGCGGCGTTGCCGTAGTAGAGGCTGGCGCCGGCGGGCTCCAGCTCTTCCGGCGTATCGTCCGGCCGCGCCACCCGCAGCACGCACTCGCCGAGCGGCGCCGACGCCAGCGCTTTCAGCGCCGCGGCGTCGAACACCGAATCGGCAAAGAGGATGATGAAGTCGTTCGGCAGGTGAGTCCGCGCCGCGCGCAGCGCCTCGATTTCCGAGCCGGCGCTGGGAATCCACTTCCACGCCAGATGGACGCGCTTATCGCGCAGCAGCGGCGCGGGATCGTCGCCGCCGGCAATCAGCAGCTCTTCGACGCCGGCGCGCTGCGCCGAGAGCACCGCGCGCAGGAACACCGGCAAGCCGGCCAGCCGCGGCGTCTGCGCCGCCGGCGCCAGCGTCAGGTTGACCAATACCGCCTTCCGCACCATTGCGCTCTTAATCCCAGCAGTGTGTCATTCCGAACCCGCCACTCGCAGACCGAGTGGCGGGTTGAGAAATCTGCGGTCTCACGCCCGCACGGTGCCCGACGCCAACACCGGCTTCTGGCGCGACGTCGGCGGCTCGAGCTCCAGCAGTTCATAAATCCTGTTCACCGCGCGCTCGGTCGCCGTGCCGGGCCGATAGAACATATCGGCGGCGGCGGCGCGGCGGATCTCGCTCATCTTTTCCGGGTGCGCGAGCCCATCCTCGACGGCGGCTTCCAGTTCCTCGAGCGTGTTGGCCATCACGCCCACTTTCTGGCCCCACACGTCGGTGTCCCAGCGCTCCTTGTTGATCTCGTACTTTTCCGGCGTGGGCAGGAAGATCACCGGCCGATCGCGCAGCAGGAATTCGTTGGCTGCCGAGCTGAAGTCGGAGATGAGCAGGTCGGCCAGCGCCAGATACGGCACGATGTCGAAGCCCTCAATAATGCGCACCTGGCCGCCGGCGCGCTTCCGGACTTCCTTCAGCCAGTCCTGTGCGGTGCGGCGAAAGTCGAGGCTCTTGTCGTGCAACTTGATGAGCAGGTTGACAGGCATCCGCTGCAGCCGTTCGATGACCTCGAGCCCGTTGGTGGTGATGGAGGAATGCGTGCCGCTGGGCGCGTAGAGCACGACGGGCAGCGCGGGGTCGAGCTCCAACTGGCGCCGCAGCGCCGCGGTGTCAATCTCGCCGTTGACCATCCGGTCGAGCTTCGGCATCCCGATCATGTCGATGCGCGGGTCGTCTTCGCGCAGGATGCCCTTCTGCGCGAAGCGCCGCGCCATGTAGGGCCCGCTGAGGAAGAAGCGGTCGTAGTCGAGAATCGCCGGTTTGAGAAAACAGTTGGTGATGGCCACGCCGTGGAAAATCTGCACCCGCAGGCGGGCGCGTGGGGCGACATCGAACTTGAGATAGACCGGCGCCAGCAGCAGGTCGTAGGCCCGCGTGGTGGAGAGCAGCGAGCTGACCTTCTTGCCCTTGACGGGGAACAAATCAAAGAGGTGCGTCTTCATCCGCCAGCCCAGGAAGTTGGCCGACCAGAACCAGCCGAGGCGCTCGTCGGCCGCCAGCCGCTCGTACACCGGCTGGAAAAAGACGAAGTGGTGCGGCAGCGCCGCGTGGAAGAGCAAACGCTTCGAGCCGTTCTCCGACATTTCCTGGGTATTATACAGCGGAAGCGGCCTCTAGCCGCGGCGGCGCACGGCGTAGCGGCCCAACAGCGCCAATCCCAGGGCCGCCCAGAAGATGCCGCGCAGCCGCTGCACCAGCGCCAGGCTGGCGCCGTGCTCGACCCCGAGCTTCATCAGCTTGAACAGGGCCGCCAGTCCGCCTTCGTCCGTGCCCACGCGGCCGGGCACGAAGAAGAACGCCGTCGTCAGACCTTTGCTGAAGGCCTCGATGATGACCACTTCCATCCAGCCCACCGGCACGCCCATCGCCACGAGGATGATGTAGATTTCCAGCAGCGCAAAGAGCTGCGAGACCAGCTCCCACAGAAACATCAGCCGGAAGCGCCGCGTGTTCTCGGCGTAGAAGTTGAGCAGTTGCTGTTCGGAGTTTTCCAGCTTTTCGCGCCGGCGCTCGACCCAGCCGCGCCACCCGGCGTGCGCCAGCAGGTTCAGCGAGCCTGCCAGCACCCGCACGCGCCGCTGCAGAATCCAGCGCCCGCCCAGCCACATCACCAGGAAAAGAACAATCACCACCACGGCGGCGAGTCGATTCTGCGCCGCCGGTTCCAGCCGCACCACCGCCAGCGCCAGCCCGGCAATCAGCACGAAGCTCGAGGTGATGGTGTAGGCGCCCGTCTCGAGCACCGCGCCGCCCAAGCCCACGCGGAACGGTACCTGACTGCGCAGCAAGCCCGCCTTGACCGGCTCGCTCAGCAGCGGCCCGGCAAAGGTCAGGTAGCCGAGCGTCTGACCCGCCAGCCGTGCGCGGAACATCTCGCCGAACGACGGCAGCTCGTGATGCCCGGCAAAGGCGTAGCGCCACGCCTGCGTCCGCGCCAGGTAGCGGCCGGTCGAAACCAGCAGCACCAGCAGGAACGTCCAGCCCACATCCACCAACTGATGAAGGATGAGGCTCCAGCCGATGCCGTTCAGCAGGACGACAAAGAACACCACGCCCACAAGCAGCGAAATCAACTCGAGCTTGCGCATGCCGGCGGCGATGGCGGTCCCTCCGCAGAAAAGCACACAAGCGTAGTGGGATTCTCACTCCCTGTAAACGGGTCCGGCGAGGGACTAGCGCGCGCCGTTGGCGTTGGCTTTGGCGCGGGCAATCGTGGCGCCGGCGGGCATCTCGAGCAGCGGCCGCCCGGCAAAGGGGAGGAACGGCCGCTCGCGGATGGCGCCCGGCTGGCGCACCACGCGGTTCTGCGGATCGAGCATGCCCATCAGCTCGGCGAGTGTGGGCGCGATGTCCATCGTGGTCGCGGGCTCGCTCACGCGCGCGCCGGCCGGCAAGCCGAAGTTCCGTCCGCCCCACAGCAAGAACGTCGTGCGCGTAACCTCCTCGATCAACCCGCCATGGCTGCCGCCGGACGTCTGGCTCTTGGAGGAGAAATTCCACAGGTGGTTGCTCCACAGCAGCAGGTCGGGCTGCTGCGAGCGGTACTTCCAGCGCAGGCCGTTCAGGTAGCGCTGGCGGTCGGCCTCGCTCGGGAAGCCGGCGAGCACTTCCTGGAACTGCGGGTTGGCCACGAACGGCTCGGCGTGGAAGCCGGCGATGTCGTCGAAGATGAGCGGCGCCACGGTGTAATGGGTGTTGTGCACGGCGCGCAGCCACTCGCGCGGGCTGTGGAACTGGTCCAGCCACCAGAAAGCGGGCGTGCCGTCCGAGGAGGCGAAGCCGGGATCGTGGAGCAGGCCGAGCGGGTCGAGCTCGTTGGCGGCCTCCAGCTCGAACCCGCCATCGGCGCGTTGCGCGAGCCTGCGAATGGGGACATAGCGCAGGTCGCCGTTGGCGGCTTCAAGCAGCAGCGCCTGGTCGCCGCGCCGCAGGCTGTGCTGCGCGGTCGAAACAATCCAGACGACCTGCCGCAACTCCGCTTGCGGCTCGAGCCACCCGCGCGCCACCAGCGCCGCGCGCACGGGTTCGACCGGGAGCGTCCGCACGATCAGATCCACCGGGTTCGGTTCCTGGCCGACGGGCGGATTCGGCAGGCGGTAGTCCGAAAAGATGGAGATGTAGTCCATCGGCGCCGGCTGGCCGCGCAGGTTCACGGTGGTCTCGACCCAGTTCAGGTTTTCATCCAGTCCGAGGGTGAAGTGCGTGAGCTGGTAGACGGAATTGCGCCGCCCGAAGTAGCGCTTGGGAATCAGGTCGGGGATGGCCGGCTTGTTCTTCTCCAGCCAGGCCAGCGGGTCGGGCGCGCGGCACAGCTCGGCCAGACGGCGCAGGGCGCGCAACTGTTCGGCGTCGAGCTTCTGCTCCTCTTCGAGACGAAAGGCGGCGTCGCGCCAGTAGAAATCCGTCCGCGCCTTCAGGTTCGGCAGCCAGGCTCGCACGCCGAGGTAGTAATCCTCGTAGCCTTTGAGTTCCGGCTCGAGCCACTGCCACAGGTCGGCGAGCGTGGCGCGCAGCATGTCGTTCAGTCGCGCCCGCTGCGCCTCGCTCAGCCGGCGTTGCTGGCGCGCCAGCAACAGCAGGTGCAGCCGGTTCAGTTCGTTGTTGCGCAGGTGGACTTCGGCGCGGGCGTTGCCGAAGTTGTCGATGAAGGCGGTGGAGTAGCCTTCTTCGCCGCCGGCCTGCGGGCCGTAGGGCGAGAACGGGCTTTCATAGATGCGCGGGTAGTCGACGCCCGGCACCGGCGTGGTGAGCGCGCGGCCGGCATCTTCCGCCATCACGGTGGCGACGGTGTGACCGCCGAAGAGCCGGGTACGAAAGGCGCGGGTGATGGGCCAGGCCTGGTTGATGACGCCGGGCTCGTACTCCGAGCCGTGGTCGCTGACCACGGCCACGAGCGTGGAGTCGCGCCGGCGGCTCTTCTCCACCGCGCTCAGGATGCGCCCGAGGCGCCGGTCGAGCCGGATCATGCGGTGCACCAGGTTTTCCGGCGTCGGGTCGACGTGGTGCTGGTGGTCGAGCGAGAAAAAGGTGCTGATGTAGTCGTAGCGCTCGCCGTGCGCGGCGTCCGGCTCCAGAACCTTCTCTGCGATGTGGTCGGCCACGAACTCTTCCGCGAAATCGGGATAATCCATTCCTTCGACGCGCCGCGTCATGTGGCGGCGGGCGATGCTCCACGGGTTCGTTCCGCCGGCGGACAGGTAGGCGGTCGCCATGCCGCCCAGGTAGCTGGCGGGGGTGAGGCGGTAGTACATCTGCGGGGTGTCGTAGCGGCGAAGCGGCTGGAAGGCGTCGGCGAACAGGCTCACGCCGGTCTGGTCGAGCTCCCAGACGGCGGTGGTCTTGCGGCCGCGCCGCCAGGCGATGTCCCAGGTGTCGCGGAAGGCGTCGAGGTAGCCGCGCAACTGGCCGTTATTGCGGTTGAAGTACATGTGCCGCTTGATTACGCTGGGCTGGCCGGTCTCAATCACCGACCACGCGATGGAACTCAGCGTGGTGGTGGCCGAGTACATGTTTTCCGCCACCACGCCCTGCTCGTAGAAGCAGCGCCGCAGGTTGGGCAGCAGGTCGCGGTTGCCGGTTTGCAGCCGGAACATAGCCACTGCGCGCCGGAAGCCTTCCGGGTCGGGCAGCCGCTCGACCCTCTCGGGGTCGTCGGGATCCATCAGCGCATCGACCAGGAGCGGGCTCAGGCCGTCCACCTTGATGACGATGAGCCGCGGCGGCGGCGAATCCGTCGGCGGCGGTGGCGCCGGCTCGGCCGCGCGCGCGCCAAGCGCAGCAGCCAGCAAGAGCACCAGCGCGACTGCGAGAAGGAACCGAGGCCGCGTCATGGGCTAGTGCCCTCCCGCTGCTTGCGCCACCGGCGGATGCGTGAGCTGCTCGAGCAGCAGCCGCGTCAGCTCGAGGCAGGAGTCTTCGATTTCCGCGCGCTGCGGATCGGTGGAGCGCGCGCAGGCGCTCAGGCGGCCTTCCAGTCGCGCCAGTTCGCTCTCCAGCTTGCCGGCGTGCCGCTGCCATTCGCCGCGCAGCGCGGGATCGGTCGCCGCCAGCGGGCCGATTTCCGCCAGCAGGCTCAGGTGAGCTTCCAGTTCCGGCGGCAGCGGCGTCTCCGGACTGCAGTCGAGCCGGGCCGCCTGCCTCAGTTCTTTGTGAGTTGCTTCCAGGAACGACCGCAAGCCCTTCAGGCGTCGCTCTTCCATTCGCCGCCGATCGTCCTCGACGCGCGCCCGGGTTTGCTGCTCCGCGCGCGCCCGGCGTTTCTCAAACGCCGGCTCGGAAGCGAACCGCCGCTGCCAGACCTCGCGCGTGAGCTCGAGCGCGCTCTCCAGTTCGGTAACGGCGTGCTCCGCGGGAAGCGAGAGCTGCTGGCGATAGAGCGTGGCGTAGAGTTTCGCCAGCAACTTCTCCAGTTCCGGGCCTTTCACCGGCTCGTTGGTCAGGAAGTATTCCAATGGCTCGCGCAGCGCCGCCAGCGAGCCGAGCTCTTCCGGCTGCGACTCGAGGTAATCCTGCAAGCGCACCTGATGCCGCCACGCCTCCAGCTTCCTCGCGAACTCCTCTCGCTGCGCGGCCGGCTCGCCCGCCGGCACTGCCAGGCGTTCCCGAACTGTCTGCCGCACCTCGTTCACCTGCCGGCACAGCGCGCGGCCATCTTCGGCCCGCAGGCTCTCAAACTGAATCCGCGCCAACTGTTCTTCCACGCGTCCGGGGCGCACCAGCGGATTGAGGACGCGCTGGTCAGCGCGGTCGAGCAGCGCGTCGCGCACCGCGGGGTCGAAGTAGAGGTCGGCTTCCAGCGCCATCCGCAGCTCCTCGATTCCCAGCCGCGAGCTGCGGTTGACGAAATAGGTGAAGCCCTTCTTGTTCGCCGCCCACGAAACCACTTCGTAGGGAATCCGCTCGTAGCCCAGGAAACTGGTGGTAATGGCCAGCCACTGCCTGGTCAGCACCATCAATTCGTAGCTGCTCTCACGCCGCCGCGGGTTGCCGGGGTCGAAGAAGTCCACCACCACGATGGGCCGCAGCGCCAGGGCGGTCTGGAAGGTGTAGATGGCCAGGGGAATCAGCTCACCGGGATTCTCGCGCGCCAGGCGTTGCACTTCCGGGTGCGTGTGCGGGTTGTAGGACAGATCAAACGGATTCGAAACCCGCCACCAGCCGGGATCGGGCACGGTGCCGAGGCTCGGATCGTAGTAGAGCACGCCGCCGATGGGGAAGCGGGCGCCGTTGGCGGTGAAGCGGTAGATGGGCTGGTAGCGCAGATGGTGCTCGTTGGCCGCGCCTTGCAGCCACGAGGAGCTCTTGCCCAACTGCACGCGGACGTCGCTCTCGAAGTTGTGCACCAGCTCCATGCCTTCGGCGTGGGTCAGGAAGCGCCCGAAGAAGGAGCGGTTGCGCAGAGCATGAAAGCGCAGGTCGTTGAGCGTCGCCACCCAACGCGCGTCGCGCTCCGAGTTGAACTCCAGGTCGTTCAGCCATTGCAAGCCCGCGTAGGCGCGCTGGAACTTGCGCTCCTCGCGGTCGTTGCGCCGGTGCAGGTAGCTGCGGTAGACGAACTGCGCCGGGTTGAGGACATTCGCCCACGACAGGCCGCGTTGCAGCCCGCCCCAGAAGCCGTCGCCCATCGACGACCGCCCCAGGCTCGCCAGTGTTACCACCGGCCCGGGAACGCGCTTCTTCGCTCTCTCCGGGTTGCGCTGAAGGGCGCCGAGGTCTTCCTCCAGCTTGATCAGTTCTTTCTCGGAAACTTTCGGCGCGCCCGCCGGAATGGGGAAGAAAGCCTGCAGGTGCCTCCAGCCATTCGCCGGCCCGGGCCCGAACACCCAGTAGGCCAGCCACTGGCCGGGCTCGGTGCCCAGCGTGCGGTCGAAGGCCAGCGCCGCCAGAGGATGAAACTGTTTCTGTCCGCCGACTTCGCTCTCGGTGCCGAGCACGAAGAGTTGAATCTCGGGCGCGGTCGCCTCCGGCTGGCAGGCGTAGAGCTCGCGTTGCACGACGACCGTTGCATTGTCCGGCGAGAGCAGTCGTCCGCGGGGCGGCTCGGTCAGCAGACTGGCGCCGGCGGCCAGAGTCGAGGCCGGGAAGAACGGCAGAAGGCACGCCGCCAGCAGTGCCGAGATTGCCTTCACTGTGGCCGAGCAGCGTTTCATCCGCTGAATGCGTCCCCGTATTCTACTCCAACTGCGGGCTTCAGACCGCGCCTTTGCGGTCGGCGCACAGTAGCCCGCGGCGCGGACGGCGTCTACTGTCGGAACTGCCAGCGGGGAAGCGCGGGCGCCTTCCCGTTGCCCTCGGTTGGATTAGTTGCCGATTGCGGCGGCAGGGTTTGCCGCCGAAATCACGGCGGCGGTTTCGGGGTCGCGGCGCGCGGTGCGCCGGGCGAGGATGGCCGGCCAGATTTCCTCGCGGGCCCGCAGCAGGTCCTCGACGAAATCAATCTCAATCCACGGCAGGCCGTCGATGGGCGTGGCGTAGAGCGGTCGTTCGGCGGCCAGGGCGTTGAAGCCGTAGGGCGCGAACTGCTTTTCGGCGCCCGCCGCCAGCAGTTCCTCCATCTTGTCGAAGAGCGCCCGCGCGCCGGCGGCCGAAAACTTCAGCACGCCGACGTTCTCCGCCTGGGCGCGTTCCGGCGGCAGCGACTTGCTCAACGCCCGGATGCGCTCGCCCTCCAGTTCCACTTTCATCTCTTCGGCGTCGAAGCGCTCGCGGCGCTCCACCGCCAACGCTTCCGAGTGCGGCGAGGCCAGTACGCGCTGGAGAATTTCCGGGTCGAACAGCACGTCGGCATTGAGCAGCACGAACCCGTCCTCGGCGTACTGGCGCGCCAGCCACAGCGAGTAGAGGCTGTTCGTCTCCGCATGGCGGGGATTGAGAAGCACTGTGGCGCGGCCGGCCAGGTCGGCCTCGACGGCGTCGGCGCGATAGCCCGCCACCACAACCACCAACTCCACACCCTGACTCCGCAACGCATCGAGTTGGTGATCGAGCAGGCTGCGGCCGCCCACTTCCAGCAGACACTTCGGCCGGTCCGCCGTCAGCGGCCCCAGTCGGCCGCCGCGTCCCGCCGCGAGGATGATGGCTACCGGCACGAGCTGATTCTGTCGCACGCGCTTCTCTCTGGCAAGGGGAATCCTCTAGGGCTGGCTCGGTTTCAGCCGCACGCGGTAGTCGCCGTTTTCCAGCGTGACGTGGGTGGTGCCGAAGAACAGAATCTCATTCACGCTCTCGGTGCGGTCCGGCAGCCAGAACGGCCCGACCTTTTTGAACGTCCGCACGATGTCCACCGTGCGCGTCCAGAACGAGGGCCGCTTCACCACCCGCCCTTCCGCCCGCACCACGGCGTAGTCCTCCGCGTCCACCCAGATGTGGCCGCGGATGAGGAACGTGTCCTCGCGCCTGGGGATAACCTCGAGCTTGTGGGCCGGCCGCCCGCGCAGAGTCTCCTGGCCCACCAGGCGGAACTCGTAGTTTTCCGGCGTCATCGCGCTGCGCTGTTTGTTTTCCGGCTGCACCGAGTCCTTCTCGCCCTCCATCATCCGGCTGAACACCTGCTTGATGAGAAAGGCGGAGCCTTCCTGCGAGCGGGTGGTGAAGGTGAGCTCCGAGGGAGCCAGGTAGCGCACCTCCACTTCCATCTTGCTTTCTTTCTTGGTCAACTCGTTGCTCAGGGTGTAGCGGCGCACCACCTGCCAGCCGGCCAGCCGCTCATCCCGCTGCTGGTTGGCTTCCTGCAGGCGGGCGACAATCTCTTCCGCCGTCAGTGTGCTCGCGTCGGAATTGGAGGCCTGGCCCCTGCACTCCGTCGCCGCCAGCAGCAGCGCCAGAACGGCCAGAGCGGCGGCGCAGGCGCGCTTCATGGGGTTAGAAGTCAATGCGGAAAATCCCGCGGTAAATGCGGCCGCGCGAATTGTAGAGGCCGCCGGCGTTGAAGGCGTCGACGTTTTCCTGGACGTCGCGCGGGTTGAAATGGTCCAGCACGTTGAACACGCGCAGGCCGACGCGGAGGGTGCGGATCTTGCCCTTCACCTTCACGCGAAAGTCCTTCCACACCTGGGAGTCGAAGGTGGCGAAGACCGGTAGCCGCCCGGCCTGGTTGCGCGCCCCGACGTAGTTCTGCTCTTCGTCCAGCGCCGAGAAGGGAAACCCGCTGTGGAGGTCGAGGATGGGCGCGTACCAGATGCCGTAGAGCAGCTTGATCTCGCCCCACACCAGGAACCGGTCGGGCACGTCCTGGCTCAGCCGCGCCCGCTGGTTGGGGCGGATGAGCGGGTCCTGGTAGTTGCCGAAGTAGTCCTCGAAGACGTTCAGGTCGCCCGCCGACTCCGAGTGCACGTAGGAAAGGTTGAGGAAACTGGTCTCGCGGAAGCGGTAGTTGGCGACAATCTGGAATTCCCGGTAGCGGCTGCGCCCGCGCGGCTCCAGCAGGACGGTCGGCACGCCAGCAATGTTGTCGAACTGCTCCACGATGTACTTGTCGCGGTCTTCCCGCTGCAAGTAGCCGAGCCGGAGCAGCAGCGAGGGCGTAATCTCACGGTCGAGCTCCACGTTCCAGGCGATGCTGTAGGGGTTGCGGAGGGTGGGCAGCGAGTTGACGTAGGTGAGCGACGGCAGCAGCGGCATTCCCAGGAGGTCGAAATGCGTCACCGTTCGCTGCTGCAACTGCGGGAAGGTGCCTACGTTGAGCGGCACTTTGTCGTAAAACAGGCCCAGTCCGCCGCGCAGCAAGGTGCGATTGTCGTTGGTCAGCACCAGCGCGAAAGCGGCGCGCGGCGCCAGGTGAGAATCCTGGGCCAGCGTGTCGTAGTCGTAGCGCGCCCCGAAGTCCAGCGTCAGCCGCCGCCGCACGTTCCATTTGTCCTGCACGAACAGCGTGACTTCGGTCTTTTCCCGGTTGACCAGCGGGTTGCCGGAAAACTCGATCCGCTCGGACAGAGTGTTGTCGTTCCGTCGCACTTCGACGTTATGACTCTGTTGCGCGCCGCGGTAGCTGTCGTGCGAGACTGCGTAGCCCACTTTGAGCAGGTGCTGGCCCCTTGCCTGCAGGGGCTTGAAGTTGTAGGTTTGCGTCCACTCCGTGCGTCGGCTGATGCGGTTCTGCTGGTTGAAGTAGCTGCCGAAGTTGCAGTCCGGCCGGATGACGTAGACATTGAGTACGACGGTCGGCGGGTTGAAGCTGCAGTGCTCCGGCAGGTCCTCGAGCGTTCCCGGCGTCGCCGGGTAAATGCGCACGTCGAAGTCCTTCACGCTGAACAGCGACTCCAGCAGCGAGCCGTCGCTGGCCACGTAGCGGTCCTTGAAGCCCGCCATCCAGCCCTTCTGCCGGTAGTTCGGGGTCGTCGGCTGCGGGTTGAAGGTGTTGAGCCGCGCGAAGCGGTTCTTCTCCGGATAGACCGAGAGAACGGCTGTCAGGTTGTGGCTCGGCGAAATCGTGAAATCGAGCTGCGTGAACGAATCGAAGCTCTCGATGTCCGTGTCGCGATGCAGCTCCGGCAGGCTGGTCACGGGGCTGCGGAGCAGCCGATACTCCAGGGATTGCAGGAACGTGACTTTGTCTTTGACGATGGGACCGCTCAGCGTGAAACGCGGCGTGAACGATTCCACCCCGCGGATGCTGCCCTCGCGGCGCCGCAGCCGCGGCACGAAGTTGCGCAGCCCGAACTTCCACTTGTTGGTCGAAACTTTGGTTTCGACCTGGGTCACCGCCCCGGTGAACTTGCCGTACTCGGCCGAATAGGGATTGGGCAGCACCTCCACGTCCTGAATCACGTCCACCGGCAGGTTGATGGCCCGCTCGCCCGTCACCGGATCGGTCACGTTGGCGCTGTTGACCAGCCAGCCGGTCTGGGTTGTGGGCGCGCCCTTGATCTTGATGAGCCCGTCGGGCCCGCGCACCACGCCCGGCACCAGTGGCAGCGCCTCCTGGAAGCGCTCGCTCACCACCGGCGCGTTCTCATAGACCGCGCCTTTGAGCTGCGTTTCAGGGGCCGTCTGTTCCACCTGAATGCCTGGTCGCTCGCCGGTGACTTCGACCTGCTGCTCGACCGCCGCCAGCTTCAGCGTCAGCGTGGTTTCCAGCAGCACACCTTCTTCGACGGCGATGTCTTGCCTGGTTTCTTGGTAGCTTTCCAGCTGGGCCGAAAGCACGTAGTCACCCGGCGGCACCTGGGCGAAGCGGTAGGCGCCCGAGTCGTCCGTCTTGGTTTCAAAGCGCTTCGCAGGGTCGGCCTTCGAGGTCAACACAACCTGCGCGGCTACCAGAAAGATGGGCTGGCCGTCTGGACCGATGGTCTGGACGCGGCCGTAGAGTTCGCCACCCTGTCCCGACGCCGGAGGGGCTTGCGCCCAGGCCAGCAGCGGAACCAGCAGCAGGGCGAGCAGCACGCATCGAGAAGGGAAAAGACGTGGGAAGGTTCGGGTCAAGGGCTTGGCGGCGGCTCGCGGTCTCACGTACGCTTCGATGAATCCTTTGCGCGCCGCGCTGCTCGCCGCGCGCGAAAAAAACAGCTTAGGGGCAATGCGTGAGCCTGTCAAGAAACCGCGCTCGTCTGTGCTATGATGGCGCCGCCAACCGTATGCCGGAATACACCGACGCTCATGCGCGCGCCGGTATCAGCGCGCGCCTGCCGAAGCTGGAAACCTGGGAGAACCAGTTCCCGGGCTACGAAATCACCATCGTGATTCCCGAGTATACTTCGGTCTGCCCGCGCACCGGCCAGCCCGACTTCGGCACGCTCACCCTGCGCTACCAGCCCGACAAGCGCTGCCTGGAGCTGAAGTCGCTCAAGATTTACGTTCAGGCGTACCGCAATCTGGGAATCTTTTACGAGAACGCGGTCAACCGGATACTGCGCGACGTGGTCGCCGCCTGCCAGCCGGTTTGGGCGATGGTGCGCGGCGACTTTACCCCGCGCGGCGGCCTGCGCACCTCGGTCGAAGCGCGCTACGACCGCCCGCAGGCGCGGGCGGCACGCTCCAGGCGCCGCCCGGCAGGACTCTAGATGGCTTTCACCATCGAGCTGGCGAAGAAAGTCGGCCCGGTTGCCCTGGTGGCGCTGGATGGGCGGCTCATTTTCGGTGAAGGCGCCGATAAGGTTGAAGACTTCATTCAAGACTTGGTCGCCCACGACGAGCGCGCTGTTCTGCTCGACATGGCCAAGGTCTCGGTCATCGACAGCCGGGGCATCAAGGCGCTGGTCCACGGCTTCACCTCGTTGCGCAAGCGCGGCGGCCAACTGAAGCTCCTGCGGCTCTCGCCGCGCGTCCGTGAGGTGCTCGGTTTCACACGGCTGATTGAAATCTTCGAGGTTTTTGACGACGAACAACGCGCGCTCCAGAGCTTCTAGGCTCCGAGCCGCCGGCGGTCCAATGCTCCGCAGCCTCATCTTCTGGCTCTCGAACAAGAAGTGGTTCACGAGTCCCATCGCCCGCACCGGCATGCGGCTGGGTTTTGCCAGGCGCTTCATCGCCGGGGAAACGCTGGAGGACGCGCTGCGCGCCGCCGCCGAGTTGGAAGCGCGCGGCATGCTCACGATGCTCAACCGCCTGGGCGAGTACGTCAACGACCGCCACGAAGCCGAGGCCATCTACGAAAACTACATCCAGATGCTCGATGAGCTCGCCGCGCGCAAGCTCGCCGGCACCATTTCCATCAAGCCCACGCAGCTCGGTTTGCTATTCGATCGCGCGCTCTGCCGCGACCTCGCTCTGCGCGTCGTCGCCCACGCCGCCTCGCTGAACAAGTTCTGCGAAGTCGATATGGAGGACTCCGCCTCGGTCGACGCCACGCTCGACCTTTTCGAAGGCCTGCGCCGCAAATATGAGAACACCGGCCTGGCCGTGCAGTCGTATCTCTACCGAACCGAGAAAGATCTGCAGCGCCTGAAGCCGCTGCACCCCAAGATTCGTCTGGTGAAAGGCGCCTACCGCGAGCCGGCCTCGGTCGCCTTCTCCAGGAAGCGCGACGTGGACGAAAACTATCGCAAGCTCACGCGCATGCTCTTCAGCGACGGTTTCTGGCCCGCCATCGCCACCCACGACCCGGCGATGATTGAGTACGCCAAGCAGGTGGCTCGTGAGCACGGCTTCGGCCCCGACCGCTTCGAGTTCCAGATGATTTACGGCGTGCGCCGCGACCTGCAGGACCAGCTCCAGAAGGAAGGCTACCGGATGCGGGTCTACATCCCCTTCGGCACCGAGTGGCTCCCCTACTTCATGCGCCGGCTGGCCGAGCGCCCCGCGAATATGTGGTTTGTCTTTAAAGCGATGCTCTTGGGCAGGTAGGAACAAGCTCTCCCACTTGACGCACCAGCACATTCGCCCTGAGCCTGTCGAAGGGCCAACCTGTGGTTCATCTTCAAGGCCATGCTCCTCGGCCGCTGATCACACCTTCCAATCGCTTCGCTCAGCCTGCCACTAATGTTGTTCTAATCTTTGAAGCCGATCATTCCCAATGAGGAAGGACGGATGCGAATCGGACCGACCGAGCTCTTGCTGGTGTTGGCCATCGTACTTCTACTCTGGGGGCCGTCGAAGTTGCCCGAAGCCGGCCGGTCGCTGGGCCGCGCCCTGACGGAGTTTCGTCGAGGCTTGCGCGGGGACGACAAAGAAGCGCGATAATGGCAACCGCAGGGCAAAGGCGCGAAGCGATGCGTGTATTAGTAGTCGAAGACGAAAAGAAGGTCGCCGACTTTATCCGCCGCGGCCTGGAGCAGGAGCACTACGCGGTGGACGTCGCCTATGACGGCGAAGACGGCGCCTACCAGGCCGAAGCCTACGACTACGACGTCGTCATCCTCGACGTCATGCTCCCCAAGCTCTCCGGCCTCGAGCTGTTGCGGCAGTTGCGCGGCAAGAAGCCGAGCCTGCCGGTTCTGGTTCTCTCCGCCAAGAGTGCGGTCGAGGACCGCGTCGCCGGGCTCGACTGCGGCGCCGACGACTACCTGACCAAGCCTTTTTCCTTCGCCGAGCTTTCTGCTCGCGTGCGCACGCTGCTGCGCCGGGGCACGCGCGAAGCCGCCGAGCTGCAAATCGCCGACCTTTCGCTCGACACCTCTACCCGTCAGGTCGTCCGCAGTGGGCGCAAGATTGAGTTGTCGCCGAAGGAATACGCGCTGCTGGAATACCTGCTCCGCAACGCCCGCCGCCCGGTCACCCGCACCATGATTATCGAGCACGTCTGGGACATTCACTTCGACAGCGTCAGCAATGTGGTGGACGTCTACATCAACTACCTGCGCAACAAGATCGACCGGGGGTTTTCGCCTCCACTCATCTATACTCTGAGGGGAGTGGGTTACATCCTGACTGATCAGCGGCCGTGAGACCTCTCGGAGTCCGCACCAAGCTGGCGTTGTTCTACGCCGTAGTGGTCGGTGTGGTGCTGAGCCTGCTGGGCGCCCTCTACTACAACACCCTCACCCTACGCCTGGAGCGCAGTGTCAATGCCGAGCTCGACGAGCGCGCCGCCGCCCTGCGCGGCTACCTCCAGTTCAAGGACGGCAGACCCGTCCTGCACTACAAGACCGACGACCCCGAAGAGTCCTACTTCATCCGCATCGCCACGCGCTACTACCAGGTCTACGACGCCGAGACGGGGGAGCTCCTGGTGCAGTCGCCTGAGCTTGACCTGCTGGGAATGGTACTCCCGCCCGAACAGGTGCGCGACCTGGCTGCCCGTCCGCGCTTCACCGAGTTTGACACTCCCGAAGGTCGCGTGCGTTTCCACAACCATGTGATTCACGATCGGCCGCACCGCGCCTATCTGGTGCAGGTGGGAACCTCACTGGCGTCGGTGGATTCGACGCGGGAGGAGTTGCTGGGAACCTTGCTGTTGATTATTCCCGCTGGCGTGCTCTTCGCCGGCCTGGCCGGTTGGTGGATGGCCCGCAGCGCCTTGAAGCCGGTGGAAGCGCTCACCGCCGGCGCGCGCGAGGTCAACATCTCACGGCTCGACCGGCGGCTCCCTCTGCGCGGCACCGGCGACGAGCTCGACCGCCTAGCCGACACTTTCAACCAGGTCTTCGCGCGCCTGGAGGCGGCCGTCGAACAAATGCGCCAGTTCACCGCCAGCATTTCGCACGAGCTGCGCACCCCGCTCACCGCCCTGCGCGGCGAGGCTGAGGTCACCCTGCTACGCGCCCGATCGGCCGAAGACTATCGCCAAGTGCTGGCCAGCCAGCTCGAGGAGTTCGACAAGCTGACGCGGATGATCAACGAGCTGCTCATCTTGGCGCGCGCCGAGGCCGGCGAGATTCGCCTGGAGAAAAAGCCGACCGACCTGGCGGCGCTCGTGCGTTCGCTGGCGGAAGCGATGGAGCTGGTGGCCGCCTCCAAGGACCTCAAGCTACAGGTCGAGGCGGCGGTGCCGGTGGTGGTCGCCGCCGATGCGCAGTGGCTGGAGCGCGTCGTGCTCAACCTGCTCGATAACGCCATCAAGTTCACCCCCGCCGGCGGCCGGGTTTCTCTTGAGGTGAAACAAGAAAACAGCGCCGGCTGCCTGGCCGTGCGCGACACCGGCGTGGGCATTCCGGCCGAGGCGCTGCCGCGCATCTTTGATCGTTTCTATCGCGCCGACCCCTCCCGCTCCCGGGAGGTGGACGGCGCCGGGCTGGGCCTGGCGCTCGTGCAATGGATCGTCCGCGAGCACCACGGGGAAGTGAAGGTCGAAAGCGAGCCCGGCCGCGGCACCTGTGTAGTGGTTCGCCTCCCGCAATCGGATTAGAAAAAACTAATCTGACCCTAATTTCGCGCTAATCCCCTCCCGCTACCCTCGCAGCCGTTGTCATTGGCAACTTACTCCAAGGAGGAAACTCGTATGAAGTCTGGCAAGGGAATCACGGTTCTTCTCACCGTGCTGGTTCTGACCGTGGCCGTAGCGACCTGGGCGGCCGCGGACAAGGCCGGCAAGAAGGAGAACGGCAAGACGGCGAGCGGCACAGTTGTTTCCCACACTGCCACCAGTCTGGTGGTCTCGCACGGCGCCAAGGGCAAGATGACGGAAACCAGTTTTGTCCTGACTCCGGAGACCAAGATGGAGGGCGCGTTGAAGGACGGCGCCCACGTCGAAGTGCACTATCGTATCGAGAACAGCCAGAACGTGGCCACCAAGGTAGAGGCGCCCGCGGCCCCCACTGCATCGAGCAGCACCAAGTCCAGTTCCAAGCCGAAGTACTGACTCGGCTGAACCAGCTGCCCCGCGGGGCACGTCGGAAATCCTGAGTCAGAGTAACGGCTCAGGCACACCCCCGGCGTGCCCCTTTTTCTTTGTTCCGCCCTGAAGGGGGGCTACTCGACGGCGATGGTGACGGTGTTGGACTGGACGCCACCGGGCCCGTGGTATCGGTTCCTCTGCGCCTGACGGATGCCGTGCTCGACGCCGAGGTTGAATTCAGGGTCGTCGAGGCGGTGGGGCCTGTCCGGGGCAGGCGGGCCGGTTTCCGTGTTGACCTGTGGGGCCTCGAGGAACCACCGGTAGCCCGCCCCAAACCCTTCTTTCCAGGACGAGAGCGGGTCGGTGAAGTCAGGGCTCACTCCTCTCCGCTCTCGCCCACTCATCCTGTCACATCCGACCGAGCGCCCCGCCGGTTCGACCCGGCTTGCGACTTGCAGTTCCTCCGGGCAGTTGCGTACTGCCTAACCCGGGGCAGGGCTCGCGTCAACTGGCGGAAGCTGGCAGAAGCTGACAGGTGCAGCCAGCGCTCCGATTCTGTCGTCCTCCGGGGGCCAGTCTGCTCAGTCCTTGGGGCTGGGGATGGTCTTGTTCCGGCCGCCGACGACGCCGTCATAGGGCATCACGTAGGCGCGAACCTTGTTGTTGGTGACGCTGTTGCCGGTGCCGTAGTCCCCGATGCCGATGTCGTAGCCGGCGTCAGGGCCGGTTTCAAACACGCGGTTGTTGTCCACAGTACCGTTGTTGGCTTGGAAGTAAATGCCCACATCGGCATTGCCTTCCATGATGTTGTTCCGCTGGATGACGATGCCGGGCCCGCCGTCAAACACCAGCACCGCGGTGGCGGCGAAGTCGGATGTCGGCGACCAACCCAGCCACGAATTCCCGGCGATGTCGTTGTGCTCGACGGTGCCCAGCGCCCCGAACCCCAACTGAATGCTGTTCGCCGCCAGGTTCTCCTGGGTCGCCGAGGCCCCGACAGCGTTGAAGGCAATCCGGACGCTCACGTCGCCGTTGGCCACAATGCCGGTCTTCTGCCACGACGACAGCTTGTTGTGGAGGATTTCAACCGTTTGTGTGTTCGGGTGTGTGCCATCGAAGGGCGCGTTGCGCACCTCGATGGCATTCCCTTCTTGGCAGCCGCTGGCACCCTGATTGAGGTTGAATACCGTGGTGTGGGTAATGGTGCCGGACGCGCTCTCAAACAGGATGCCGCGCAGGCGATCGCCCCCGGCGTCGCAAGCGTTGGCCAGATTCGAGGTGGTGATAGTCAGGTTGGTGACGTGCGCGGTCCAGCCGGCGTTCTTGATCACCGCACCCTTGAAATGGTCGCCCGACGGGTCGACCGCCGTGATGGTGAAACCATTGCCGTCGAGCGTGTATCCGTCTGGAACCAAAATCGTGCTGGAGGTCGTACAGTCGGCGTCGAGGTACATAGTGGTTCCGACGGTGGTGAAGGTGCACTGGGCGCTGGCGAGAGCGGGCGCGGCCAGCGCCAGGGCAAGGACTAGAAGCAGTTGAGACAGTCTACGCATAGTTTCCTCCTCTAGAGGTAATGTGGAACCCATCGGGTGCTCGCGCGCGGCTTGTGGCAAGTTATGCGCTTGTGCTAGTTTGTAGTCAACTGGCGGGATGTGGCGGAAAGCGACACGTGCCGCCTTGGGGCCCGTTTTGACCCCCTTTCGGGGGCTGTTCGTGGCTGACAATTTGTCCAAGACGCGTCTCGATTCCTGGAAGGAGATTGCGGAGTATCTCGGGCGCGACGTGCGCACCGTCATCCGCTGGGAGAAAGATAAGGGCCTGCCGGTGCACCGCATTCCCGGCGGAAAGCGCCATGCCGTCTTTGCCTACCGCGAAGAAATCGATGCCTGGCTGGCTTCGGGCACTCCGATCAACCACGAAGACTCGACCGCGCCCCGCTCAGGTGCTCGCTTGCGCGTGATTGCAGGCTTGGCTGCGCTGGTCCTGCTGCTCGCTCTGGTTGGCTTTATCTGGTTCAACCCTCTCCGCGCGCCTTCCATCGCGCGAGTCACATTTGCCGGCACCACGCTGCAGACCTGGGACGAGCGCGGGCGGCTGGCGTGGACCTATGCCCTGCCGCGGCGCGTGGCGCCGCTGCAGCCGCAGGAAGTCGAGCGACGGGTGGTTTTCGCTGACCTGGATGGCGACGGCGTGCGGGAAATCCTGACTGCGCCTCCTTTCATGGAGACCTCTCGGGAGGCGCCCGCTCAGGGAATCCTTTATTGCTTCTCGCCCCGCGGGCACCTGCTGTGGACGTACCAGCCCGAGTCTTCTCTTTCCTTCGGGGGCAAGCGGTTCGACGGCGCATGGGGAATCACTGACCTGGTGGTGGTGCCCGGTCGGCCAGCGGACTCGCTGTGGGTTGCGGTCGCGCACATTCCCTGGTGGCCTTCGTTCGTCGTGCGGATGGACGCGCAGGGTCGGGCGAGCCGCCGCTTTGTCAATTCGGGCACCATTCAGCGGCTGAACTACCTGCGGACTGGTTCTCGTCTGTACCTCCTGGCAGGCGGAGTCAACAATGAGTACGACAGCAGCGGGATGCTGGCCGTGCTGGATGCCGAGGCGGAGGCCGTCACTTCGCCCCAGACTCCGGGCTCGGCGTTTCATTGTGATGGCTGCCCGGGGCGGCTACCGGTGCGGTATTTTTTTTTCCCGCGCTCGGAGCTTCATCAACTGCTCACCCACTGGCCCAACACTGTCAACTACATTACGGTGTCTCCCGACAACGTCGTCGAGGTCCGCACCGTGGAAACGGCGGAGTGGCACGGTCCCGCAGGCCTCTACACTTTCTCCCCCAGCTTTGAACTGCTTGCGGCTACGCGCGAAGATGCCTACTGGGACATTCATCGGAAACTGGAGCGGGAAGGGAAACTCACGCACACCGTGGAGAAGTGCCCCGAGCGCGTCCGCCCGCTGACGGTTCGCTCGTGGTCGGCAGAAAATGGTTGGGCGGAGGTGCGCCCGACGCAGTGGCCGCCGCCGAGTGGATTTCCGGCCGCGGCTCAGAAAGCGGCTGCACCGGCAACCAAGCGCAGCGATTAGATCGAAGAGTCCAAGAACCGAAGAGTCCAAGGAACCTCAGGGGCTAAAGCCCCAAGTTTTTTCACGCTGGCTCAACGGCGGGGTTGAAACCCCGCCCTTCCGAAACTCCCGCCGCCAAGCTACGTGGTTGCGGAAGCTGGAGACTGAGAATAAGACTGGGCGGCGGCGGCGGCGCCGGCGCCGGGGGAAAGTTTGAAGCCTTCTTCGGGGAGGATGCGCTCCAGCGCGCCGAGCAGAGCAAAGACGTTGGCGTCGGTGCAGGAAGTGCCCATCAGGCCGATGCGCCAGACGCGGCCTTTGAGCTCGCCCAGGCCGCCGGCGATTTCAATGTTGAATTCATCCAGCAGGCGCCGCCGGATGCGCGCCTCGTCGGCGCCGGCGGGCGTGCGCACGGTGGTGACGGTCCACATCCGCTGGGGCGCGGGAACGAGCGGCTCGAGCCCCATGGCCTCCAGGCCGGCGATGAGCGCCTGCTGGTTGCGGCGGTGGCGCTCCCAGCGCGCCGGCAAGCCTTCTTCATCCACGATGCGCAGGGCTTCGCGCAGCGCGTAGACCATCGAGATGGGCGCGGTGTGATGATAGGTGCGCTCGCCGCCCCAGTACTTCATGATGGTGGTGAGGTCGAAGTACCAGCTTGTCACCGTCGTCTTGCGGGCGCGCAGAGCTTCTTCCGTGCGCGGCCCGGCGGTGAAAGGGGCAAGGCCGGGCGGAGCGCTCAGGCACTTCTGCGAGCCGGTGAAGCAGACGTCCAGGCGCTGCTCGTCGACATTGAGCGGCATGCCGCCGGCGGTCGCGACGGCGTCCACCACCAGCAAGGCGCCGCACTCATCGGCAACGCGGCGGAAGGCGTCGAGATCGTGCAGCACGCCGGTGGACGTTTCTCCGTGCGTGACGCCCAGCACTTTGATTTTCTTTCCACGCACCGCCCGCCGCGCCTGCTCCGGGTCAACGGGCGTGCCGGCGGGCGCTTCCAGCGCGATGACCTCCGCGCCGGCGCGTTGCGCCATTTCCGCCAGCCGCGCACCGAAGTGTCCGGCGACGGTGATGGCGGCGGTGTCGCCGGGCTCGAGGCAGTTCGCCATCGCGGTTTCCATCCCGGCGCTGCCGGTGGCCGAAACCGGGAAGGTGAGGCGGTTTTGGGTTTGAAAGAGGCGGCGCAGCAGCACTTGTACATCGTCCATCACGCGGAGAAACTCCGGGTCGAGATGGCCGAGCACGGGCGCGAGCAGGGCGCGATAGACGCGCGAGTCGACGTTCGAGGGGCCGGGGCCGAGCAGAATGCGGGGAGGAGGATTGAGTTCGCCCAGTGTGTTCTTCATCGCGCTGCGCTCTCCGTTTCGCGAATCTCCACTTCGACGCGCCTGCCGCCGCCTTTTTTCTTCGTCAGCCAGTCGCTCATTTCCACCGCCAGTCGCGCGGCGTCAACGCGGAATCCGGCTTCGAGCAAGCCGTCGGCGCGCGGCAGCGTGTCGTCGAACGCGGCCTCGCCGGTAAAGCGCCGCATACAGAAACTGTCCAGCCATTCCAGCGGGCAGGGGCGGCGCTGGCCGTCGAGCAGCACTTCAACCTTCAATTGTCGCGCAAACACAGCGGATTATAACCTACTGGCCGTGCGGGGCGCAGCGGCCAAATTGGTACGCGGCGCTGCCTCTTACCTGAGCTCGTTCAGAATGATGGGTGACACGCAGGTAGAGTGGCACCCATGCAAATTGACTATGGGATAAGGGCTAGGGCCCGAGCCCGCCCGCGGGCGGGCTCGGGAGTGGAGTTGAGCCGGACGGCCCACGCCCGGCTGA